>NZ_JH932305.1:842-1201 GCF_000301055.1 Falseniella ignava CCUG 37419 | reverse complement strand
GCCAGACTAATAAACTGCTTGTTTTGGTTTAGTGGATCAGGAGCCAGACCAATAAACTACTCCGATTGGTTTGGCGAACACCGAGCCAGACTAATCACCCACTCAAATTGGTTAGGTGTAACCCAAGCCAGACCAATAATCCGCTTGGATTGGTTTGGTGAACACCCAGCCAGACCAATTAACCACTACTTTGGTTTGGTGGACTATAATCTAGACCAATAATCCGCTTGTTTTGATTTGGCGAACACCGAACCAGACTAATCACCCACTCAAATTGGTTAGGTGGAACCCAAGCCAGACCAATAAACTACTCCGATTGGTTTGGTGAACACCGAGCCAGACTAATCGCCCACTCAAAT
>NZ_JH932305.1:0-742 GCF_000301055.1 Falseniella ignava CCUG 37419 | reverse complement strand
ATAAACTACTCCGATTGGTTTGGTGAACACCGAGCCAGACTAATCGCCCACTCAAATTGGTTAGGTGGAACCCAAGCCAGACCAATAAACTACTCTGATTGGTTTGGTGAACACCGAGCCAGACCAATAAACTACTCCGATTGGTTTGGCGAACAACGAGCCAGACTAATAATCCACTCACTTTGGTTTGGTAGACGCTGAGTCAGACTAATAAACCACTTGTTTTGGTTTGGTGAATACTGTGCTAGACCAATCTACTCTCAAATTTAATAATCCTAGTTATCAGAAAAGAAAACATAGCAAAAAAGCTAAGCAACATCGTTGCTTAGCTTATAAGTGTATCCTGAATAACTCATTAAATACCTAATCTATTACTCTTCTTCTTTGCGACCTTTTGTAGCAACTAGTCCTAATCCTGATAGGATTGAAACTGCTGCAGCACCAAAGATATGAGCTGCCATCTCTTCACCTGTTTCAGGTAGCGCACCTGCTTTATTTACTTGAGTTGCTGAATCAGTGCTTGGAGTATCTGGTTTTTCTGTTGAGTTATTTGAGCCTTGTTGATCAGTACCTGGTTTAGTTGGATCTTCTGGATCTTGTTCGCCTGGTTTTTCTGGATCTTTCGAATCTTCTTCACCTGGTGTTTCTGGATCTTTTGAATCCTCTTCACCTGGTTTACTTGGATCTTTTGGATCTTCTTCACCTGGGTTTTCCGGATCTTTTGGATCTTCTTCACCTGGTT
>NZ_JH932304.1 GCF_000301055.1 Falseniella ignava CCUG 37419 | reverse complement strand
GCATTAATGGACATCATAGAAATCACCCGTTTTCTTTTTATTATATCGAAATAAGCTCATGAAATCACTCGAAAAAAGTGATTTAACAAGCTTTGTCTACAGTCTGAGGCTATAATGAATGATATTCATTATAGCCGTTAACTAAATAACAGGTCTACAATGAATAATTTTTACAACAAACATACTTGTACAATTCAAATTAATTCCTCCTCATAGTTTATTTTATGAGAAGTTTGCTTTTACTACAGCTATACTTAAATTACTCAAAAGTTTTCACTCCAATCTGAATAAATTCTAAAACCATTTTACCAAAAAACTATGTTATTAACTAGATTCATAAAATCCTATAAAGACATATCTTGCCTCCTTTAAATTAATTATTTATACTCCCGCTTTGTTATTTTTCTATCCTAATTATTTCCATACTGGAAAGACCAATTTCAATACATTTATCATTGATAACAACTTCCTTGACCAACCGATTCGTCAAAGCCTCATCATACTCTTCCAGCCGAGTGCGTTCGAGTACAGGTATAGATTAATTTAGGTGCTATGAGAGTTTGGTTTGGTTAACACTTATTCAGAATCTCGGCGCACTATATTATCTTCTATTAATCTTAATAATCTTTTCATACCATAAGATTGTTCAGGGGATGATAATTTAAAAACATATCTTGTTGAACGACCTTTACCTATAACATCAATCATATTTTTTTCTAACAAATCGTTAATGGTAGTTCTAAACATATGATTTTCCATTGACAATTTTTCATTAGCCTCACTTCTACTAATTGATTGGTGTTCGACTAAATAATACAGTATTCTCTGCTGCTCTTCAGGGTATGTTTCAAAGGTTTTTTCCAAATCGACTTTCCAAATTCTTACTACTGTTCGATTTTGTTCTCTAATTACTTCTGGTAATTTTAATCTATATTTCGATGCAACATCAAAAATACGCGGACCTCCACTACCTGCTTTTTCTGAAATTCCAATCCTGCGCATGATAGATGACATGGTATGGTTTCTAATATTCGAGTTTCCTCCATGAATGAATTCATCAACAGTTATTCTCATCTTTCCGGGATTTATAAATTCATAATAATCCGGATAAGCATTAATTCTAATTGGAGTATCGGAATCGTAATAAGCATGCATTAATGAATTGACCAGAGCCTCCCTCACCGATGTCAGCAAATCCGATTTGAACGGCAATCGCATTTTCGTGCTTTCATCCAGCACAAACTCATCCTTTATTGATAATTTTAATTTGTCTATAGCCAATCTCAGAAAGCTAAAAACATTTAATTCAGGGAAGGCTGCATCTCCTGTAGAGATTCGATCAACCCAGTCTGTCACTAAAGAAGACTCTTTTTCAAAATAATCAAGTTGAAAACCAGGGTATCTATCAGTTATCGCATGAAATTTACCGAAAAACAACAGGCCCCCTGTAGTGATATAATATTTTCCATCGCCTTGTCTATCTTTCCGTAAAGCTCCAATTTCAATTAACATTGCTTCATGACTCATTTCAAGATATTTTTCATTTTTAGTTTGATCAAAAAGCAATTTTTTATAAACTTCTAAATCATCCTCATTTAAATCTCCTATATCATAATTTTTAAGTAACTCATTATCTGTTACTTCATGAGAGCCTACTACCAGTGCTTTGTATTTTTCTGTTGAGAGCTTTCTATCGCCTTCACCCAATCGCTCATATGCTAACCGGGGGTTATTCTTTAGATAAATTGGTTTTAAATTATATGGTGCTTCTGGGATATGAACGAAAATGACATTTGTGCCATCCTCTAGATTTATAATTCGAACATCTTCATCTTCAATAATATTTGCGCTAACTTTTTGAGTGTTATTAAGCAAGTTAAACAAATCATCTCTTAGTTTATAAGGATCATCTACTCCAGTCACTTCATTATTTTTCTCATCCACTCCAAATACCACAAGACCACCATCAGTATTGGCGAAAGCAGAATAAGTATCCCAGAATGAGTCTGGAACATTATTTTTTGCTTTTTTTAGTTCAACGTTCTTTCCCTCGGTTAACTCTAATAATTTTTCTTTATCCATCTATATACCTCTATTTTTTCTATTTTAGCACGATTCACGCACGATTATTTTCTAAAAAGAGCCCTTTGTAAAGGGATTCTTTATTTATTTCTTGATTTTTTTGCACGATTCACGCACGATTCACGCACGATT
>NZ_JH932303.1 GCF_000301055.1 Falseniella ignava CCUG 37419 | reverse complement strand
AGAGGATATTTCACTAAAACAAAAGACAAACCCTTATTTTGAGGTTAACTCAAACGGGGTTTGTCTCTAATCTGCGGCTATAATGAATATCATTCATTATAGCCTATAGAAAGGGCTTATAATGAAAAGACAACAAATTAAATACACACAAAATTTTATTACTGCTAAAGAAGACATTGAAGGCATATTATCCTTAACTAATATCTCACAGAATGATTTATTATATGAGATAGGATCTGGTAAAGGACATTTTACAAAAGAATTATGCAAAATTTGTAAGGAAGTAACTGCCATTGAAATTGATACAAAGATGTGTGAGGCAACTAGAAAAAGAGTTGGAAATCAAAATAATCTTAACATTATTAATGAGAATGTTTTGTCCTATAATTTCCCTCATGACAAGGATTATAAAATATATGGAAATATACCTTACAACATCAGTACCGATCTTGTAAAAAAGATTGCTTACGAAACCTCGGCAAGCGACAGTTTTTTAATTGTAGAAGAAGGCTTTGCAAAAAGATTATTAGATATGAATCGAGCTTTGGCATTAATCCTTAGAAAAGATTTAGAAATATCAATCGTAAAAAATATTCCGAGAACAATATTTCATCCTAGACCTAGTGTTGACTCTTCACTAATTAGAATGAAAAGACTCAATAATTATATGACATCAAGAGATAGACAAATCTATGAGGATTTTGTGTATAGCTGGGTGAATAAAGATTATCGAAAATTATTTACTAAAAACCAAATTCGAAGAGTTAAACAAAATGTAAAGATTAATGATTTTAGTCAGGTCACATTGGAACAATTTGATAGTATATTTGAGAGTTATCAATTGTTTAATTAAATTTATAGATTATGATTCTTAAGTTTTATTCCTAATGTTGGCTAGACTATTGATATGTAGACAAACATAAATTCAGGCGGATTGCACAATGAGCAATTTTTAAGACATATTGATGAAAAGAGTGATGTATATTTGAAAAGCTCTACTAATACTAATATGAGCTGGATATAATCTTTTTGAAAGATTGATTGAAGAATTAGTTAAACATTAATCTTAACGAAAAATAGGAGAGACATGGAGCTATGCAGTGATTATGCATAGCCTTTGTCCCTCTTTAGTATTATTTTAAAGAAAATTTGTGTCATGTGTCGTATATAAATATTTACTTTGAAGGCACTTTTCAATAAAATTTGAGTGATAACAAGAAAACTTTGTGCAGATGACTTACCAGAAGAAGTAATTTCTTGTAAGGTTCTGTCTAGTCGATATGGAGGAGAAAAAGCATGAATTTAACAACAGAAAGAATGACCTTGAGAACTTTTAAATCACAAGATTTAAGAGATCTATTAGATTTTTATCAAGATGAAGAGGTTTGTAAATACTTGTTACATGAGCCATGGGATGATAGTACTTCTACTGAGTTATTAAATGAGAAAATAAATAATAATGAGCTTTCTGAAGCGAAGTTGTTGAACATAGCTTGTGTGTTAGAGGAGAAAGTTATCGGGGATATTTCTGTTTGGTACACCGATATGAAAGAAACGGTAGAAATTGGCTATGTTTTTAATCCTAAGTATTCTGGACGTGGATATGCAAGTGAAGCGGTAACGAGAGTGATTGGCTATTTATTTTCAGAACATAATGTTCATCGTATCCAGGCGGTGCTAGATGCAAGAAATTTTGCCTCAGCGAAATTATGTCAAAGAGTAGGTATGCGACAAGAGGCACACTTTATCCAAGATTATTGGAGTAAAGGCGAATGGACGGATAGTTACGTCTATGCAATTTTGGCATCTGAGCATGTAATCTAATTACCATCCAAACCACACTTCCAACATACTAAAATCAATCTATCCCTTACCCCCAACACATGTTGAGTGTGTGGTATTGATGGAAAAAGTAAAAGAGTAAAATGTTGTTATATCAGCTTTTTGAATGTGTGAGTCATATTCAGAAGGCTGTTTTTTTAGTATAATGAAGGTGAAATCGTTAAAGTTTACGAGTTTTCAATGAAAATTTCTTGGTAGTTTGGGGAAACAAATCAAAAAACCGAAGCAAACATCATTCTGTGTATGCTTCGGTTTATAGATATTTAAAATAGATATTCGGTTTTTGAAGGAGTATATGAGTAATAGATTTCATCAAAGGTATCATCTAATCTTTGTTGTAAGTCAGCATCTATCGGATTTAATTTAAGTTTTTTAACTATTTGATTAATCTTATCTAATTGGCTTTCATTCGGTAAAATAAATGGAATTTTCTTTAAATAGTTCGCAGAATTATTTGCAGTAGGATTAATCAGATGAATTATTTTATTACCAATATCTGAATTAATTAGTCCTAGGACGTAATTGAAGTATTTTTCTTTTCTTGGAAAAACTCCAACAATACTTTGATCAAATACCATCTTGTTCATTTCTGTTGCTTTTATTACACTGCTTTTGACCATTGGGACTGCAATACCGTGTTTGAAGTAATATTGAGAATTTTGAAAACGGGCTTTTTTATCGTTATGATAATAATCGATAGCTTCAGTTGTCCAATCTATTAACCATGGGTTATTGTTTCTTTTATATTTTACATCAGAACTGCTTTTTACAATTGGGATATAGCGTTTCCCATTTTTAAGAGGATCGAGTGACATATGGTTCTGATCGATATCTTCGCTAGAAATTATTGGATATCCTTTAGCGTTTCGTACATTTTCCTTTGTAACTGCCATAAATCTCTTATTGTTCCCTGTATAAATTCCGGTAACACAATCACAAAAATCACCAAGAGAAAAATCACAATATTTCATTAGTTCCATTAAATCATTATTTAAAATAAATCTATGATTATGATTGCTAAGGATCTCTGATTGCGTTAGATAAATTTTTTCCAGGGTATTATCGGGTAAGTTTATTTGGTTCACATCAGTAAAATTTTTGACTAACTTTATTTTGTTACCTAAACATTCATTTAAAGAGGAGGATTTTTTAACGTTATGATGCATAAATTACTATACCCAAAAGAAACTCCAGGGAAAAATTTACTTGGAAAAATTAATATCTCTTCTATAATGGTTTCGGATAATATTTTTTTTCTAATTTGTTTATGATTATTAAGAAAAAGAAAGGTATCAGGAATTATAAATGATAATTTTCCGTGATTATTAAGGAGTGTAAGGCATCTATATAAAAATAGAGTATAAGTTTCCTTTGCATATAATCCTTGAAACTTATTTTTGTAAAATTCTCTTTCATCATATTCAAGCCAGCCTCCGTAGGGAGGATTTCCTATTATTTTTGTATAGTACCCTCCCTTTTCTGAGTAGCTATTTAATAAGTTACTAGTCAAAGTATTAGCATGATAGATAGATATATTAGCAAAGTTCTTATATTTATTATTTAATACTTCAATAGCTTCTTCATCGATATCAAAAGTATCGATAGGTCCTTGAAATCCACTAGATATAAGTTCATCAATAAAAGCACCTTCACCACCACTAGGTTCCAATACATTATCATTTGAATTCAATTCAAGTTTATTTACCATGTAAGACGTAATATCTAAGCTATTTGTGTAATACGATTGGAATACTTTCTCCACATTATGTTCCTCCTAGAATAAATTTTTTCATGAACAACTTACCTCTTTAATGTTACCAAGTCAAGTATTTTAGGAGGTCATATGTTTGTAAGTAATCTCTAAATTCTGGAGTTATATCCGATTCCCAATCCATATTTTCTATCATCCATTTAGCTATATTAAATCCAGTAAATTCTTCCGTTTTTTTATATACTTCTCCGGCACAATAAACTTCCCAAAGACCAGAGTTTTTTAATGTTTGTAAATAGTGATTATTATCCGCTTCTTCTTGTCTAACAAAAATTAAAGTCTTATGTTCGCTCTCTAGCTGATTGTAAACACTAGCTACCATTAAAAGTCTATTAGTATTTCCTTTTTCATTACTACTGAAACCACTTTTATAATCAATATCGTAGTAAATATCATTTTGTTTGAAATGTAAATCTAAATTTAAGTTAATGGCACCACTATCAACATATCCCCAAATAGATTCAAACATGCTTTTCAGTGTAGAGTGTTCTTCTTCTGAGATATTTAACTTATCAATGTTAGGAGATAATACATTTGTGACATAAAACAAACAAAAAAAGAG
>NZ_JH932302.1 GCF_000301055.1 Falseniella ignava CCUG 37419 | reverse complement strand
CTCTAAAGGCCTTGACTAAATTTTTCAAAAATAGTTTTACTGATTAGCTTCTTTAGCACAATCTATTTATCAAAGGCTGTGTCATAAATGTTTGACTTCTCTACATCTTCTGAGATATTTAACTTATCAATATATTCTAAAAAATTTTCGTTGATTTCATTTTTTACGTACGCAAATGTTTTTGGTTTATATTCTTCCAAGTCTTTTTTTGAATATTGAAAAGGAAGTTTACAGAAAGGCTCCCATAATTCACCAATTCTCCGAGAAAATGCCATGTATTCATATGGCCAACATTTATGACGATATTCGAGCATTACAATGTAAGATACATAATAAATTAACATAAGATTATTTAGGACTGTATCATCCGGGTTATCAATATTATCTATATTATTAGTAATAAACTTGTTTCTTTGTTTTGTAATAAAATTATTCATAAATTGTGCATTGCTTTTGTGGGATGATTTTGCACTATTCTTGTTTATAAGGTTTTGGTATGCTTTCTCGCTTTCAGTTCTAAGCTGATTAAGTAATTCAGATTTTGTATATAATTTCATAATTTACTCCTTCTTTTCATCTAGTTGGTTATTTTCGACACTACTCCATGATTTTCCAAATAGTTCGTTGCCATTTGGCCCAAGTTCAATTACATGATTGTCATAAAGGAGTGATTTTACTTCATCTGAATATGCGCTTTGTTTATCAAATGAAATGAATATTTGCTTGTCAAATGTGGAATATATTTTGAGAATATTCTCAATAGCGTTGTCTTCTACTTGCTTAAAGATTAATGAATCATGAACTAACAATGGTAGAAAGGATAGCGTTAATATCGCTAAATCGAAGACAACTAGACCGCGAAAATTTGTACCTGTTCCTGTGTCATTTGGGATTTCGAAATGGTAACTAGTAATCGAATTTATATTAATAAGAGGGGCCATTTTTTGCCCATTAGTAACCTTTTCATTAATTTCATGCATTGTCTGATTTAAAGTCGATTCAATTGAATTAATAGCTAAATCAACCGTATGATCTAAGTGTTCTTTTCTTTTCTTTGTTTCTTCTGCAATAAGCTCCTTATTATCATAAGCTTCATTGGCTTTCTCGAGCTTAATAATCTTTCTGTCCACTTCAGTATAGTTTTGTAATTTATCTTGTGGAATTTTTTCAGAATCCTTAATTTCTTCAATTTGTCGATCCACTTCAAAATACAATTCATTGTATTTTTTCAATTCTCTATCTATTTTTTTCGTATTGTCTGCTACTTGTTTCTTCAAAATACTATTCAAATCATCATGAAATTGTTCGATCTCCACAATCTCAGCGACGTTCAAATTAGGGAAGAATTTTTCTAATTCTAATAGATCACTTTTTAATTTAGAACTAGAAAATTTTTGATCATATTTCATTGAATTTAATTGAAGCTGATAAGTTAGAATTTTATTGCTAAATAATCTTTGCTGTTCTCTAAGTTCAGCTAGTTTATTTCTTTGGTATTCATCGAGACCAGCGAATGTTTCTCCTAAATCTAATACCAGATTCTCTTTTTGTTTACGCAAATTATTAATTTCAATTTCATTCTTTTTATATTCAGTTTTATTTGGAGTGGCGTATATATAATTATATTTTAAAGACTTATTAAAGGTTTCCTTTTTTTCTTTGTATTCTTGATAGCGTTTATCAGCTAAATCTATTTCTTCATATTCATTTAACAACTTAAATAATCTCTTCAAACCTTTGTTTTGTGTATCTTGTTTAAACGAACGAAGGGGAGCAGTCTCATCGTAATTATCTCTATGATAGACTCGGATAAAATTACTTACCGTCTCTCTAAAACTAATGTAACTTGAGTTTATTTTGTATTTTTCTTTTAACAGATTAGTATAATCATTCAAATTTATGATTTTGATCTTCGAATAATTATTGTCACAAATTGAGACTTCGGTAGGAGAGCTTGTATCTCTTGAAAAATAATACATTGTGCCTTCAAATTGAAATGCAAAGTTGATTTGGTGTTCGCCAACGTTTTTGATTGTATCAAGAGATTTATCTGTATAGTCAGACCCACCAAATACGAAATCAATGACCATAAGTAGAGTCGATTTACCGATGGAATTTGCACCATCATTTGCCCCTAAAACAACATTTAATCCATCTTTGAATTTGATTGGCTCTTTGTGTTTGAAAGCATCACATTGAATTTCAACTAACATAGTAAATCACTCCTTCCTTATTAAGATTAATTTTCTTTATTGCAAACAAAATAACCAGCACTTCTATAAAATCATTTATGTTGTCAAATTTTTTCTTCGTTTGATTGAACAATTCGATTACTTCCATTGGTTCATTGTGAACGGTATCTAAGATAGCAGTAATTTTTGGGAAAACACTATCTTGATAGCTTGTTACTTTACTCGGAAATTTCATTAAACACCTCACAATTCTGAACAAAAAAGGCAGCAATTATTTGACATGCTAATCTATTTGAATTACCACCAGATGAATTATGTATCCAATCTGTAACTTCTTCATAAATTTGACTCTGATCTATATTTTCTTCTTCTAAATTCAAATAATAAAGTTTTACTTGAGAAGCAATTTTTTCGAAAACTATTATTCCTTCCCCTTCTAAATTCGAAAAAATATTTCTGACGGTATTGTAGTAAGAAGTTACTTTTGTGTTTATATCAAAAATCAACATATAATTTTCAGGATGTATTTTCTTTTTAAGTTCTACAGCATTTAAAGTCAAGTCCGTATGTATGCTTGATAAATCAATAGAAGAAAGATTGTTTATTACCTCTAAAATATCTTTTTCAAGCTTCACTGAGTTTGAAACTTCTTTTATTTGCTTATTTTTTATTAGTTCTTCCTTAATATCTATAATTTCCTGTTGTTCTTCTTCTGAGAGTTCTCCAACATAAATATCTGCACAATCTCTGCATAGACAAAGTTTGTCATTTTGGGGATCTAAAAAATCAAACTGAATTACGTCATATTTTTTAATCGAGTTATTTCTGATATTTTCAGTTAATCTTTTTCCGCAAGTGGGGCAACTTGAATCACATTCTGATAGAAGATAATAATCTGATGTTGGGACCGTCTCTCTATTCTCAGTATTCGACCGTGATAAACAATACAAAAACAATTCAGCTAAAAAACTAGAATAGTGTTCACTGTTGAGCTTTTCTAATAGTTGATCTCGCTTTTGTTCAGAGATTTGTTCATCTTGCTCGACCAATGATTTCATTTCAGAATAAAAATCCTCAGTCAGATTAATATTAAGAGTTGGGATGAAAATTTCACCAAACCAGTTTTTGCATCGCTCAACAACACTGTCATCAAATGAGACTGCATCACGGATAGACTGCTCTACATCTTTAGTTTTGTTAAACCAACCACTAACCTTCGCTGGAGTGATATCAACAGGGCTTCCGTTTCGATCTATTATATTTTCTCTATCTATTAGAGCACCTATTAATAAATTAACAACATCTTGGTTTAAATTAGGTGCTTGTAATGCTTTTTGTGATATTTTCAAGAAACTTGACAAACATATTTGATTCATTGCATACCTCCTCTCAGTAAAAGTCCAATAAAACCCCAGTAAAAGTCCACTAAATACAAGTGGGCTTGTTTTTTTTAGAATAAGTGTGTAGTCATTTGAACTATATACATAATTCTAAGTTAAATATGAAATTTTTACAACATCGTATATTTACGATAAAGGGGTGACTACATGCTTCTAAACAAATAGCAAATCAGTATCTGGATCAAGATTAACACGGATACTTAGAGGACGTTACTAGTAGTCAATTTATTCTCAGACATAAATGAAAGGAATTTGACGTACATTATTCTTTAAATTTAAGAATTCAATGTTTAACCAATAGTTAATTTTTATGATTACGTTTTTAAAATTGCCACTTTTCAAGATTTTGGTCTATTTATTAATAGGAGAAATTTGAAATTAACGAAAGCTATCTTTTTTTTAAAGGAGGTGATCCCATGGCACGTAACAACAAGCAAACCAGCAAGAAAGTTGCATGCAAAGCTTCGAAAATCCTAAAGGATGGTCGGTATAGCAAAACAAGTAAGTCAGTTGCAGGTTCCGCATTATCTCAGACACGTCGAGGTCGTAAGTAGTTAATCGCATAAATTCATGGCTTTGATGGTGAGCCATTAATCATCATCAAATTAAATATCACAACGCCTGATATGCATTAGGGCAGAAGGATACATGGTCATTTTTGTTAGGTCGCAAGACCAATATCAAGAATGATGGAAGTAGCCTTACCTTAATGCGCCCATTTTCATCAGGTGGAGTAGGTCTGTGCACTTCCAAGGTCACAGGCCTATTTTTTGTCTCCTTTTGTTCGAGTGCTCCTTAGGCAATAAGGAGACAAATATGAAAAAACGTGTCGTAACAGTAAAAACAGTAAAACAGATTAATGGTAAAAATGTCCTTGTTAATCAAGAAGTTGAAGTCACAGAAGAAATCTACTTAGAAATGATGCGTCCTGTATGGCGCGAACAGAAACAGACTCAACGTGCCTATGAAGATATCAATGTTGCTTGGTCAAATTATGAAGAAGAAAAATCTGACTGGATGCCGGGTACACCAGACCAATTTACCGCTATGGGTGGTACTGGTGAACCAATCAGTCAATTGAAGATGGGATTGCCACTGTCCTTGGATCGGATTGCTGAAGATACGAACTTTGAAGCGTCGGCACGAGAGAATGTCGAAGCAGCAGCCGAAGCCCTCCTACTATCTGAAGCTTTCGAGGAAGTACTGAATGATTTTTCTGAGCGTAACAAAATGATTATGTCTCTATTATTGATTGACGAGATGACTGAACGAGAAGTAGCTCTGATTGTTGGCTGTTCACAAAAAACGGTTAATAATACCAAAAGGAAATTACTGCCAATTATCCAAGAAACAATGAAAGATTGGAAATAATTATTCTAATTGATTACTCAAGTTAACCCTAATTGTCCTAAGAGAGATGGAAGGAAAAATCAATGTCCCCATCTTTCTTGGAGACACTTAATTAAAATATCTTTCCAAAAAGTTACTCAAAGTGGATGCAGATGTCCTAAGAGGTTTGGAAGGAGGAAATTGGATTGGAACAAACGACCAATGAAGAAATAGCAAACAGCTTGATGGCTATTTCAATTGTAACGAAGAAGCTCGCCCGTCAAGTCATGTCAAACAGTAAAGGAGATAAATATGTCGAGAATGAAAATGTACCTACAGGTTCAAGAAGATGCACAGAATTTAGTAGACAGTCTCAACGTACTATTAAGTTCTATGAATAATGATGACCCCGTTGAAGATGTCGAAGAAGAAATTCATCCAGTTTCCTTTGAAGCGATTCAAATGTTCTTAGCAGAGAAGTCAAGAGATGGATTTACTTCTGAAATCCGCTCGCTCATTCAACAATTTGGTAGCAGTAAATTAAGTGAGCTGGATCCTAAGGTCTATCCAGATTTGTGGAAAGCAGTGGAGGAATTAGCAGATGACCAATAAGAAACATGCGTTGCTATCTGCATCAAGCTCTCATCGGTGGCTAAAGCATGCTCCGATTGCTCTTCTCGAAGCGATGGTGACAGAAGAATCATCGGAAGCGGCTGAGCAAGGAACCGCTGCCCATGCGATGGCAGAGCATTTCCTAAAATTGAAACTTGGCCAAGATTCATCACTAGAAGGTTCCATCTACCATGACGATGAAATGGAACGATATTGTCAGGACTACGCCAACTTTGTGGTCGAGCATAAAGAATCTTTAGGAGAGAATACACTGTTGTTTATCGAACAACGTTTAGACTTCTCACGTTATGTGCCAGAAGGGTTTGGAACTGGGGATGCGGTCCTCATTTCTAATAACATCCTTCATATTATTGACTTCAAGTACGGTAAGTACTACGTCAATCCTGAGAATAACACACAACTATTGTTATATGCCCTCGGTGCTCTCGAGTTAGTAGAAAGCATCTATGACATCGAAGAAGTTCGTATGACTATCTACCAACCGCGTATTGGAAATGTGTCTACTTGGACCATGGATGTTGATCCCATTTTAGAATGGGCAAACGGTGAATTGAAGGTTAAAGCGATGCAAGCCGCAAAAGGTGAAGGGTCGCTTGAGTATGGTGATTGGTTAGCGATGACGAAAATCAAGGCCATTTCAAAAGACCGAGCGAAGCATCATTTGGAATTACGTAAGTATGAGTTAAAAGAAGCTCACTTGCTAAATGATGAAGAAATGGCTGAAGTATTATCTCACGTCGATGACCTTCTGAAGTGGGTCAAAGATGTGAAAGAGTACGCTCAAAAGCAAGCAGTAGAATATGGAAAAGATTATCCTGGCTTCAAGTTGGTTGAAGGGCGCTCTAGTCGCAAGTATGTCAATCCAGCACTTATCGAACAACGTGCAGAGGAAAAAGGTATTGAAGGAATCTATCAAGAGACTTTACTTCCACTCACAAAGTTAGAGTCAAAATTAGGTAAAGAACAGTTTAAAGAAGTATTCGGTGATTTGATCACCAAGCCATCTGGGCAGCCAACTTTAGTACCTGAGTCAGATGGTCGTCCAGAAATTGTAAAACATGATGTTAATGAAGATTTTAATGTAGAAAAAGGAGAAAAAAATTATGGCAATGATTAATTCAACAAAAGTAGTAACCGGTGAAGTTCGTTTATCTTATGCAAATGTATGGGAACCCCGTCCGGGAATGAACGGTGGTAAGGATAAGTATTCTGTATCACTAATTATTCCCAAGTCAGATACAGAAACGATTGAAAAGATTGAAGCTGCAATTGATGCGGCCATTGAAGCAGGGCTAGGCAAGTTTGGAGGTAAGAAGCCAAATAAAGCAGCACTGAAGTTACCATTACGTGACGGTGATGTGGAGCGTGATGATGATGCATATAAAGATGCTTACTTTGTTAATGCGAATTCAGTTCAACCACCACAGATTGTTGATCAATCAGTTCAACCGATTTTAGATCGCTCAGAAGTTTATTCAGGTGTTTATGCCCGCGTATCGCTTAATTTCTATGCCTATAACGTTAATGGTAATCGAGGAGTGGCTGTCGGTTTGGGAAATATCCAAAAACTGCGTGATGGAGATCCTTTAGGTGGTCGTACTTCTGCAGCTTCAGACTTTGATGCTGTTGATGATGACTTCTTAGCTTAGGAGGGAACAGTATGGAAAATATTGATATCGTGTTCAATATGTTTCTATGTATGGCCGGATCCTGGCAAATTGGTTCTTGGTTAGGTCAACTATTCTATTGGTTACATCACAAAATGCGAAGGGATAAGTAAATGGAAATATTATTTGATATCTTCTTCATCGGATTGGGCCTTAATTGGCTCATCCGAGAAGGAGTTGCTACTTACGTACATGTAAAGATTAAGTTGAGGGAGTTAGATAAGGATGGACATCATCAACTTAAATATTGATATTGAAACCTATTCCTCGGTGGATTTATCCAAAGCAGGTGTTTATAAGTATGCGGAGAGTGGGGACTTTGAAGTCCTCCTTTTCGCTTATTCAGTGAATAAGGGTCCAGTTCATGTAGTGGATATAGCTCAAGGAGAGTCCATACCTAACGAAATTATTCAAGCACTTTTGAATGACCAAGTGAAGAAATGGGCTTTTAATGCCAATTTTGAACGGGTGTGTTTGTCGCGTTATTTAGGTGAAGTTCTATCGCCTGAGTCTTGGTATTGCACGATGGTGTGGTCGGCTTATTTAGGTTTACCCTTGTCTCTTGAGAAAGTTGCTCAGGTATTAGGAACTGACCAACAAAAGAAGTCAGAAGGAAAGGCTTTGATTCGTTATTTTTCAGTTCCTTGTAAACCAACCCAGGCTAACGGTCAATGTACTCGTAACTTACCCCAACATGATCGAATCAAATGGCGAGAATTTATTGAGTATAACAAACAGGACGTTGAAACGGAAATGGCGATTCAAAAAAGATTATCCCATTTTCCAATGCCTGAATTTGAGTGGGAACACTATCACATTGATCAGCAGATTAATGATACTGGAATTGAATTAGACCCTATCTTAGTACAGCAAGCTATTCAATTTGATGAACAGTTACGTCATGAAAATATGGAACGCTCAATTAATCTAACCGGGCTAGATAATCCAAACTCACCCACTCAACTCAAAGAGTGGCTTAACAATCAAGGACTACATATTGAGTCACTCGCAAAACAAGAAGTTGAACAAGCTTTAATAGAAGCGAAAGGCATCATAAAAGAAGTATTGGAATTACGCCAGGAACTTTCAAAGTCCAGTGTGAAGAAATATCATGCGATGGAAAGTGTCATGGGTAAAGATCAAAGAGCCAGAGGGTTACTTCAATTCTATGGCGCTAATCGGACTGGAAGATATTCTGGACGATTGATTCAAGTTCAAAACCTGAGAAGGAATAATCTACCTAATCTGGAATTGGCCCGAGATCTGGTCAAAGAGGGTCGTTTTGAAGATTTAGAGTTAGTTTATGATAGTCCCTCAGATGTGTTATCCCAGTTAATCCGAACGGCTTTTATACCCAAAAAAGACCATCGTTTTATTGTATCCGACTTTTCTGCGATTGAAGCTCGAGTTTTAGCTTGGTTAGCACATGAGACTTGGCGACTCAAAGCTTTTAAAGTGGGAGCGGATATTTATTGCCAGTCTGCCTCCCAGATGTTTGGTATTCCTGTGGAGAAGAATGGGCTCAATGGTCATCTAAGACAAAAAGGAAAGATATCTGAATTAGCTTGTGGCTATCAAGGCTCAGTAGGAGCTTTAAAAGCCATGGGTGCCTTAGAGATGGGGATTGAAGAACAGGAACTCCAAGGTATTGTGGACTCCTGGCGCAATGCTAATTCTCGTATCGTACAATTTTGGTGGGATATGGATGCATCGGTTAAACAAGTCATTAAATCTAGGCAAACTCATTACTTAAAATCCCTTGTTTTGTCTTATGAGAAAGGGATGCTTTTTATCAAGTTGCCTAGTGGTAGACGATTAGCCTACCCAAAACCCAAGATAGGTACTAACCGTTTTGGAGGAGAGTCTATCACTTATGAAAGAATTGTGCTGGGGAATAAGTGGGAACGAATTGAAAGCTATGGAGGGAAGTTTGTTGAGAATGTGGTTCAAGCGATTGCTAGAGATATCTTAGCCGAAGCTATGCAACGACTCACTCAAAAAGGGTTTCGAATCGTCATGCATGTTCACGATGAAGTCGTTCTAGAAGTGCCCATCGGTCAATCCAGTGTCGAAGAAGTCAATACTATTTTAAGCAAACAACCTCAATGGGCTCAGGGACTCCCCTTAGATGCTGATGGATTTGAGTGTTTCTTTTATCAAAAAGATTAGGAGGTTAACAATGATTTTATATACCAGTAATACTAGAGAAAAGGCCAATAGTTTCATCTTCCCCAATCGAGTAGAAGCTAATAATGAGGCTAGTTTTATTGAAGCTATGCAGTACGATCATGTCACTGCACAATACGAAAATAATCACCGAGCTAATGCAAACTTCATGTCTTCGGATGTGATTGTTATGGACTTAGATAATGATCATTCGGATGATGCGGCTGATTGGATGGATGTTGAGGATGTGAAGTTAGTCTTTCAAGGAGTCAAATGTGCCATGGTATCCAGTCGAAATCATTGGAAACAAAAAGAAAGTAAGTCACCAAGGCCAAGGCTTCATGTTTATTTTCCAATAGCTAAAATTCATGATGCGGATGCCTACCGTCAGACCAAAGAAGCGATTCGGAACTACTTTCCTTATTTTGATGTCAATGCGATGGATAGTGCACGATTGATTTTTGGAGTAGAAAATCCTCAAGTTGAGTTTATGCGTGGAGATAAATATATCACAGATATTCTTATGGATTCATTTGAAGCTTGGGATAGCGAACAGGATTTAATTTTAGAAGGTGGACGTAATAACACGATGAGTCAGTATGCAGGTAGGATTCTCATTCGTTTAGGGAATACCGAGGAAGCTCGTGACTTGTTTAACCAAAAAGCGGAATTATGTTCACCACCTTTACCAGATGAGGAATTAGAGAAAATTTGGCAGTCTGCTTTAAAGTTCGGGAAGCGTGTGTCTCAATCACCGGACTATATTCCACCGGAACAATTTAAACCAGATTTAACACTGAAACCAACTGATTTTTCAGATGTTGGTCAAGCAACAGTTCTGGCTGAAGAGTATCAAGGTAAATTACGTTATTCACCGGCTACTGACTACCTTACTTATAACGGTAGTTATTGGGAAGAATCAAAACCAAAGTCGCTTGGTGTAGCCCAAGAACTTACTTTTCGTCAATTGGAGGAAGCTGAAGAACAGATTATGGTCTTTACTAATCAACTTGAACAAAATGGTGGGTTAGCTCTGATTGAAAGTGTAGGTGAGAAGAAAGCCCTAGATGTCTTTTCAAAGCCGCAACGAATCTCTTATCAGAATTTATTAGCCGCTCAAATTTATCAAAAGTATGCCATTAAACGTCGCGATGATCGTGCCATTAATGCGTCGTTACGTCAGGCTCAATCGATGTTAGAAATTAGTCATTCGGATTTAGATATTGATGAATTCCTATTAAATACTCCGAGTCACACGATTAATTTAAAGACTGGAGAAGTTCATGAACATGATTTTGAAGATTATATTACTAAGCAAACAACTGTGGATGTGAGTCAAGAGAATATGGATATGTGGTTGGACGCATTAAATACCTTTTTTGTGAATGACCAAGAACTGATTGATTATGTCCAACAAATTGTTGGTTTGTCTATTATTGGAAAAGTCTATGTTGAAGCTTTAATTATCGCCTATGGTGATGGTCGTAATGGGAAATCTACCTTTTGGAATACCATTTCACGTATCCTGGGTAGCTATGGCGGTAATTTATCTGCGGATGTTCTAACCGTTAATAACCGTCGCAACGTCAAACCAGAGCTTGCAGAAGCTAAGGGGAAACGACTTTTAATCTCTGCAGAACTTCAAGAGGGGATGCGACTTAATACTTCCATTGTTAAGCAACTTTGTTCGACAGATGAAATCTTTGCTGAGAAGAAATATAAGTCGCCTTTTAGTTTTATCCCGAGTCATACTTTAGTGCTCTATACAAACCATCTACCAAAGGTGGGAGCCATTGATCGAGGGACCTGGAGACGATTAATTGTCATTCCTTTTGAAGCGAAAATTGAAGGCCAAGGTGATGTGAAAAACTATTCCGACCATCTCTATCAAGAAGCAGGTGGTGCAATTTTGTCTTGGATGATTGAAGGAGCACAAAAAGTAATTGCTTCTGACTTCAAAATTCCATTACCTCAAAAGGTGAAGGATGCCATTGAAGAATATAAAGAAAGTAACGATTGGTTGGGCCAATTCTTCGCGGAATGTTGTGAATTAGATAATTCGTATGAAGAAAGATCGGGTCAATTGTATGAAGAATATCGAGCCTTTTGCTTTAGAACAGGAGAATACACTCGTAGTACAACTGATTTTTATGCTGCACTTTCTTCCGAAGGGTTTGTTCGTCGACGTCATTCAGATGGCAATTACATTCAAGGATTGAAACTTAAATCAGAATTCGCATAATATCAAGGTTTGTGTAGGTTATGTATGCTATATACTAAACTTTTCTATATAGATTAAAAATAAAAACACATATATAAAAGTTATATATATGACCTCCTAGACCTACACAAATGCGATTAAATCAACATTTATCATTGAGGAGATAAAATGCAAAAAATTACAGAAAGATACATTGAGGAACAATTAGTCAAAACAGTCAAAGCACATCAAGGTTTATGCCTAAAACTTAATTCTATCAGCCTAACAGGTTTACCGGATCGTTTAGTCTTATTACCGGGAGGCAAGTGTGCCTTTGTAGAAGTAAAGCGCCCAGGTGAAAAACTTCGTCCCATTCAAGTGAAGCGAATCAAGCAATTAATGCAGTTAGGTTTCTTGTGCTATATGCTAGACGACCTCACTCAAATTGTACCTATTATTGAGGAGGTGACATCAAGTGGAGTTTAAACCTTATCCTTATCAAGCAACCATGATTGATTACATTGAAGTCCATGAGGTAAGTGCGCTATTTCTTCAGATGGGTTTAGGTAAGACGGTGATTACCTTATCAGCTATTCATAACTTGATGTTTAATTCATTTGAAGTGAAGAAGGTCTTAATCATTGCCCCTATTCGAGTAGCAAGAGATACTTGGCCAGATGAGTGTGACAAATGGGAACATCTAAAATTACTCCGATATTCAACCGTCATCGGGAGTGTCAAAGAACGCACCCAAGCATTAAAAGAAAAAGCTGATATATATTTTATTAACCGGGAGAATATTGATTGGTTAGTGAATAAATCGAATATACCTTTTGATTTTGACATGGTTGTGATTGATGAGTTATCTAGTTTCAAATCTCATACGGCTAAACGGTTTAAAGCTCTCATCCAAGTTAGACCTTATATTAAACGAATCGTTGGTCTAACAGGAACTCCTTCAAGTAATGGTTTGATGGATTTATGGGCACCGTTTCGTATCTTAGATAAAGGTGAGCGACTGGGACGTTTTATCAGTCATTACCGACAAACATACTTTAATCCCGATAAGCGAAATGGGATGATCATTTATTCTTACAAGTTAAAACCGGGAGGAGAAGAAGCCATCTACGACAAGATTAGTGACATCACCGTTTCCATGAAAGCAGAAGATTACCTAGAAATGCCAGAACTAATTATGAATAAAGTACCGGTTGAACTTTCAGCTAAGGAACAAGCAATTTATGATCAACTCAAAAAAGATATGTTGGTAACATTAGGTGATAAAGAAATTGATGCAGTGAATGCAGCAGTTCTATCTGGAAAATTACTTCAGATGGCGAGCGGTAATGTATATGGGGAAGAGCAACAATCAATACATCTTCACGACAGGAAGTTAGATGCTCTGGAGGATTTAATTGAGGGAGCAAATGGTAAACCACTTTTGGTAGTGTACTGGTTTAAACATGATCTTGAAAGGATTAAAGAACGCTTTGAGGTGCGAGAACTTAAAAGCAGACAAGACTTTCGAGATTGGAATCAAGGTGAGATTCCAGTAGCAGTTATCCACCCTGCAAGTGCAGGTCATGGATTGAATCTTCAAAGTGGTGGTTCTACGATTGTTTGGTTTACTTTAACTTGGTCTCTAGAACTATATGAACAAACCAATGCTAGACTTTACCGACAAGGACAAAGTGAGAGTGTAGTCGTTCATCACATCGTGACCAAAAACACTTTAGATGAATATGTCTTGAAAGCTTTAGAAAATAAGAGCCAAAGTCAAAATGCTTTGATTAATGCTGTAAAAGCAGACCTGGAGGTGAGTTGATGGATAATCCATACGAACGATTAGCCCATGCGATCATTTTGCAAGCCGTCAAAGATTACCGGAAAGCATGTAAAAGATTGAAGTGCAATCCACAGAGTGAGGCAGCTCATCGATATTTCATCTCATGCCAGAAGTTTTTCTTATCCGAGTGGTTTAAAGAAATAACCGACACAGATGGGGAGCATCTACTCAAAAAATTAAACGAGGAGGTAGGTAGAATTGACTCCTAAAGAATTTTTACAACAAGCTTTTTATTTAGATCATCGCATTAATAGCAAGATTGAACAGATTGACTCTCTTAACTCATTAGCTCAAAAAGCAACCAGTACCTTGTCCGATATGCCAAAAGCACCCGGACGTAATACTTCTCGTTTAGAAGAAATCATTGTTAAGGTGGTTATGCTGGAAGAAGAAATTAATAAGGACATCGATGAGCTAGTTGACTTAAAAGTCAAAATTACTGAAGTGATTAATGAGGTGCCAGATAAGGAACAACAGATGGTTCTTGAGAAGCGTTACTTGAACTTCTTATCCTTTGAACAGATAGCAGTAGACTTGAACTTTAGTATTCAACATGTCTTTCGCATTCATAAGCAAGCGCTTTGTAGTACAGAAGCTATCTTAATTAAACCACCAAGATAAAAGATGAGAGTAAATGAGAGAGAATGAGAGTAGGGTACTTTGATATAGTTAAGATGTAAAATAATAGCGACAGAAGCCTTGGGATAATCTCAGGGCTCTTTTTATGGAGTGAATCGAATGCCGAAGAAACCTTTGAAACCATGTGCCCATCCTTTTTGTCCGGAATTAGTTGAGGGACGGTTTTGTAAAAAACATCAAAAGGAAAGCAACAAGAACTACGAGAAGTATCAACGTGATCCTGAGACAGCTAAACGTTACGGACGAAAGTGGCGAAAGATTCGCAATCAGTTTATTAAGGAACATCCTCTATGCCAACAATGTTTAAAAGAAAATAGATTAAAAACAGCTGAAGAAGTCCATCATATCTTACCTCTTAAACGTGGAGGGACTCATGATGAAAATAATTTGATGGCTTTGTGTAAATCATGCCACTCAAGAATCTCTGTCTTGGATGGTGACCGCTTTGGTAAGAAATAGTGTGGAGGGGAGGGGGAGGTCAAATCTCTGTACCTTGCCCCAACGGATAACGGTGCCGCCCCTTCGCGCACAAAAAAATCAGTTCAAAGGGGGGTATAAAGGATTAGCTGTCAAAGGAGGTAATATTTATGGCGCGGGATGGAACTCGACGTGGTGGAAGGCGCCCACGTTCAGGTGAAAAACCAGAAGCTCTAGTGGATAAACTATCCAAAGGCAAGGAAGCGCATGTAATCGATCTACCTGACTTTCAACCTAATCCTTTGTCTGTAGATGATTTAGAAGTGGGAGGTAACCATCAAGGGATTGAAATGCCGAACCCTTCAGAGTACCTTTCAGCCAAACAACGTGATGGCACAGATCTAGGTGCCGATGAAATATATATTGAAACTTGGGAATGGTTACGGGACAGAGGGTGTGAACGCTTGGTTAATAAGCGACTTATTGAAACATACTCACAAGCCATGGCACGTTACATTCAATGTGAAGAAGCTATCTCAACCTTTGGTTTGTTAGGAAAACACCCGACAACAGGTGGAGCTATCGCAAGTCCTTTTGTTGGGATGAGTCAAAACTATCAAAAACAAGCGAGTCTCATTTGGTATGAGATTTTTGAAATCGTAAAACAAAATTCAACAACAGCTTATGTGGGTAACCCAATGGAAGATACCATGGAGCGATTGTTAAGAAAGAAAGGAAATGGATAATGTTCAAAACTGCAGAAAGTGTGTGTATGGGGCATCCTGATAAGTTGTGTGATTACATTGCAGATTCAGTCTTAGATAGATGCTTATTATATGATCCCAATGCTAGAGTCGCCTGTGAAGTTTTAGCAACCGACGGAAAAATCATTCTAGCCGGTGAGATTTCAACCAGTGAAGAAGTAAATGTATTCGATGTGGTCGAGGTAGCTCTTTGGGAGAGTGGGTATAACCCTAATGACTTTGAGGTTTATAACTTAATCAATAAGCAAAGTGCTGATATCGCATCTGCCGTTAATCAATCATTAGAAGCTAGACAAGGCGAAAAGACCTCATATAATTTACTTGGTGCTGGCGACCAAGGAACGGTGTATGGTTACGCGACCAATGAAACAAATTCATACTTACCGTTAGCATTAGAGTTGGCGCATAAATTATGTAAGCGACTTGATACTTTGCGGGTGGATGGTGTGATTGGTGGCATTCATTCTGATGGGAAATCTCAAGTGACACTAGAATATGATGGAAATAGACTTAAACATGTGCATACCATACTAATTTCTGTTCAACATGATGAGGATAAAGATTTGCATCAATTAAGAAGCGAACTAATTTCTGAAGTGATTTTACCAATATTTGATGGATACCCGATTGATGAAGATACGGCTATTCTAATCAATCCCTCTGGTCGATTTATAACAGGAGGACCTACTGCAGATACTGGTTTAACAGGTCGAAAAATTATGGTAGATACTTATGGAGGATTTGTCGCTCATGGTGGTGGTGCTTTTTCTGGGAAAGATCCAAGTAAAGTAGACCGTTCTGCGGCTTATATGGCACGTTATATTGCGAAGAATTTTGTAAAAGCAGACATATGTTCAGAATGCTCTGTTTCACTGTCCTATGTGATTGGTAAAGCAAGACCTGTGATGGTACAAGTTTCGTCACACGGCACGGCTGAATATAGTGATGAAGTGCTAACGGATTTTACGCAACGATATTTTAATTTGAAACCAGGAGCGATTATTGACTTCCTAGATTTGCGTAAACCAAAATACCGTAGAACAGCTCGTTACGGTCATTTTTCTTCGTTCATTTATCTGTGGGAAAGAACCTTCGAGTCATACAAAATAAAGGAGGCTCTGGAAGAATATGCAGGTTAAAAAGAAAAAACTTACCGATTTAATTCCAGCGGACTACAATCCAAGAAAAGACCTCCAACCTGGTGATGCTGAATATGAAAAGTTAAAGCGATCCATTGAAACATTTGGTTATGTCGAACCGATTATTTGGAATAAACAGACAGGTCGAATTGTGGGTGGGCATCAACGCTTAAAAGTGATGCAAGACTTAGGTTATCAAGAGATTGAGTGTGTGATTATTGATATCGATGAATCCAAGGAGAAAGCACTGAACGTTGCTTTGAATAAGATATCTGGATCTTGGGACGAAGATAAACTCATGAGCTTGATTACCGATTTAGAGGCCTCTTATTTTGATGTCTCGCTCACAGGATTTGATATCGCTGAATTGGATGAACTCTTTAAAGATTCTCTTACAGATGGTATTGAAGACGACAACTTCGATGTGGAAGAAGAACTAAAAAAGCCCGCGATGTCTAAACTAGGTGACGTATGGACGTTAGGAAAGCACCGATTACTGGTAGGCGATTCTACAAAAATAGAGTCATATGAAAGATTGATGAAAGATAAACAAGCAAATCTGGTTGTCACTGACCCGCCCTATAATGTCGATTACGAGGGAGCCGCTGGCAAGATAAAGAACGATAAAATGGAGAATCAAGCCTTTTATGAATTCTTGTTAGTTGCTTTCACTCAAATGGAAAAGGTAATGACTAATGAAGCATCGATTTATGTATTTCATGCGGATACTGAAGGGTTTAACTTTAGACGAGCTTTTCAAGAAGCTGGGTTTTATCTATCGGGTACTTGTATTTGGAAGAAAGAATCACTCGTATTAGGACGCTCGCCATACCAATGGCAACATGAACCGATTCTCTTTGGTTGGAAGAAGAAAGGGAAACATTTATGGTATTCCGGTCGTAAAGAAACAACCATCTGGGAATATGATAAACCTAAGCGTAATACTGACCATCCAACGATGAAGCCGATTCCTCTGTTATCTTATCCCATAATGAATTCGTCTACTTCAAATGCCATTGTTCTAGATCCATTTGGCGGAAGTGGCTCGACTTTAATGGCCTGTGAACAAACGAATCGTATTTGTTACACGATTGAACTGGATGAAAAGTTTGCGGATGTCATTATAAAACGATATATAGAATTAATTGGTAAATCTGATGAAGTCTCTGTAGAAAGGGATGGAGTCAGCTTTTTATTTACAGAAATTGAGGAGTTGCAAGATGACTAGCCTTACTTTAGGTTCATTATTTGATGGTTCCGGTGGTTTTCCCTTAGCCGCTAAATTCGTAGGAGTCAAACCAATATGGGCTTCAGAAATTGAACCATTTGCAATTCGTGTTACTACTAAACGATTACCGGAAGTCCAACATTTAGGTGATATAACACAACTGAATGGTGCTAGTATTCCTGCAGTTGACATCATTTCCTTTGGAAGTCCTTGTCAGGACTTATCAATTGCAGGAGGTCGACAAGGACTTCAAGGGAGCCAATCGAATTTATTCTATGAAGCAGTACGTATCATTAAAGAAATGAGGGCAGCTACCAATGACACAAAACCAAGGTATATCATATGGGAGAATGTCTATGGCGCATTCTCATCAAATAAAGGAGTCGACTTCCAATCCGTTTTGGATGCAGTTATCCAAGTCAAAGGATCGTATCCCACGGTGCCTATGCCTGAAAACGGAAAGTGGCCCTACAGCGACTACCTTATGGGAGACGGATGGTCCATTGCTTACCGAGTTCTTGACGCTCAATACTTCGGAGTGCCCCAACGTCGTCGTCGAGTCTTCCTTGTCGCAGATTTTGATGGAGAACGTGCAAGAGACATATTATTTGAGTCCGCAAGCCTGTCAAGGGATTTTAAGACGAGCGAAACTGAAGGGCAAGGAAATCCCCGAGGTCTTGAAACAAGCACTGGAGAAACAATCTGCTTAAACGACCAAGGTGGCAAACTGATGGATATCTATAAAGAAAAATCAGGAACATTAAAAGCAAGTGGCGGTTCACCACCTTATATTTTTGAAAATCATAGCCAAGATAGTCGTTATAAAGGTCCTTTGAACCAAGTGCCCACTTTATCAAGAAAACTTGGGACAGGCGGAAATAATCAACCTTTTGTTGTTTATGACGTTCGACAAACTTCCGAAAATACACGCAATGCAAGACACAATATTTATCCATGTGATGTCAGTCGAACGATTGATACATCAGGAAATCATCCTGCGCAAAATCAAGGTGGGTTAGCAATAGTTGAGGAAATATTTATATTAAGTAAAAACTCACATTTTACTAGAGCCAGGCAAGGCATTACTGACCCCTTAGTCGCTTGTAATTATAAGGATCCCCCGGTAGTCAATCAACCTCAAGTTAGGCGGCTTACACCGCAAGAGTGTGGAAGATTACAGGGATTTCCGGATGGTTGGTGTGATGGTTTGGAAGAAATAAATCCTAGTTATGAAGAACTTATTTTTTGGCAACAAGTCTTTGAAATGGATAAACGAGTAAGAAAACTCAAACGATCGAAGACAGAAAAACAAATTCGGAAATGGTTAGCCAATCCCCACACAGATTCTGCGGAGTATAAATTATGGGGTAATGGGGTAGCTTTACCTTGCGTGATATTTATCTTACGAGGAATCGTTGAAGACACTTGATATAGAGGACTTACAAATCTAATATGTGATTAACGATAAAACTTGGGGGATAAGTGAATGAACAATGAAATTTTAAATATGGTATCCAACTCATTATTATGCCAGAGTTTTGTCTATTGGAAACTCAATGTACCAATTAGTCAATCAATAGCTCTTATGACTTGATTTATAGTCACTCTTGAGTGATATATAGACCTGGAGGTGATTAAAATACTAAAGGGACGTGTTGCTCAATTAAAAAAGAAGTATCCGGTGGGGAATCGAGTTCGTTTGATTAAAATGGACGACACACAAGCCCCGCCTATTGGAACGACAGGAACGGTAATTGGGGTTGACGATATTGGGTCTTTGCTAGTCCAATGGGATAATGGTTCTTCCCTGAATGTGATTGATAGGGTGGATGAAGTAGAGTTAATCAACGATTGATGCATCTAAAAGATTGGTATTCCTTGCTATTGATGTGTTTGTACGGGAATATGGACACAATAAAAATGGAGGAAATTAACCATGAAAAATTAGATGCTATCATTGAATTACTCGACTGGAGAAACCAAAGATACCCAATTGACTTTTTAAGTGCCTATATGCACACAAAAAAGGGCAAATTTTTAGAAATTAAACTTAAGCGACATATTAAGAGAAGGTTCGATTAAGGAAATTGTACATTGCCTTGAAGAATTTGGGGTTGGAGAATTTACGATAACAGACCACTCAACCGCCTTAATGAAGAATTTATGGGGATTTAACCAAAGAGGATATGAAGTTGAAGGCATGCTAGAACTTGAAACTAGAAACATGATTTGTGACTACAATTCTCGAGGAGAATTACCAGGAATTAAGGCGGCAATCCTTCTCAAGAAAGTAGAAGTTAAAATCGCAAAATAAATTATACAAAAAGGAGCGTCAGCTCTTTTTCTCGTATACCACTGACCAAGTGGTTATTTTTTTACTCAAAATTAAGGAGTTGAGAATCATTCGAAAGTTAAAGAACTATGAACCGTCAGAGTTTATGGCAGAAGATTCTTACTACGACCATGATAGTGCTGACTTTGCTGTGAGTTTTATTGAAGCTTTGACACACACTAAAGGTCGTTGGGCTGGGAAACCATTCGAGTTGATTGATTGGCAAGAAAGAATTATTCGAGACTTATTTGGCATTCTTAAAGCAGATGGGCATCGCCAGTTTAATACGGCTTACATTGAAATACCAAAGAAACAAGGTAAGAGTGAGTTGGCTGCTGCGATAGCCCTACTTCTAACCTGTGGTGATGGTGAGGAACGTGCTGAGGTTTATGGGTGTGCTGCTGACCGTCAACAAGCCATGATTGTTTTTGATGTGGCTGCCGATATGGTTCGCATGTGTCCCGCCTTAAGTAAGCGCGTTAAGATACTTACTTCTCAGAAACGAATTATTTATCAGCCGACAAACTCATTCTATCAAGTCTTATCAGCTGAAGCTTATTCAAAACATGGTTTTAATATCCATGGAGTCGTATTTGATGAGTTACATACGCAGCCAAACAGAAAATTATTTGATGTTATGACAAAGGGTTCAGGAGATGCGAGAACACAGCCTTTGTACTTTTTGATTACGACTGCTGGTACAGATACTCAGTCAATTTGTTATGAAACTCATTCAAAAGCAGAGGATATTTTAGAAGGTCGTAAAACTGACCCAACATTTTATCCAGTTATTTATGGTGCAGAAAAAGAAGATGATTGGACAGATCCGGAAGTTTGGAAGAAAGCCAATCCTTCTTTAGGCATTACTGTTCAAATGGATAAAGTTCATGCAGCTTGCGAGTCCGCTAAGCAAAATCCAGCTGAAGAAAATGCGTTTAGACAACTACGTTTAAATCAATGGGTGAAACAAACTGTTCGCTGGATGCCAATGGATGTTTGGGATGCCTGTGATTTTGCTTTTGATCCGAAAGATTTAGAAGGTCGTCTTTGTTATGGAGGGTTAGATTTGTCTAGTACATCTGATATAACGGCATTTGTTTTAGTCTTTCCACCAGAAGATGAAGACGATAAATACTATATCCTCCCATACTTTTGGTTGCCTGAAGATAATTTAGAATTACGAGTGGCCCGGGATCATGTCAATTATGACTTATGGCAAAAAGAAGGACATCTACTAACCACAGAGGGAAATGTGGTGCACTATGGTTTTATCGAACAATTCATCGAAGAACTAGGTACTAAATATAATATTCGTGAGATAGCTTTTGACCGTTGGGGTGCTGTTCAAATGGTCCAAAATTTAGAAGGTATGGGCTTTACAGTTGTGCCTTTTGGTCAAGGCTTTAAAGATATGAGTCCACCAACAAAAGAGTTAATGAAGATTGCACTAGAGAAGCGATTTGCTCATGCTGGGCATCCAGTTCTTCGATGGATGATGGATAACATTTACATTCGAACTGACCCAGCTGGAAATATTAAGCCAGATAAGGAAAAATCTACAGAAAAAATTGATGGTGTAGTTGCGACAGTGATGGCACTTGATCGAGCATTGAGATACGGAGTGAATCAAGTGGAGTCTGTCTACGATGAGCGAGGTTTATTTTTAATTTGATGAGGAGGTGACCTATGAATCCATTAAGACAGTTGTGGTCTAAATTAATTAGAAGTCCGGTTGAGAATAGTACAATTCCTAATAACCGTTTCTATTTTGGAAATAGTTCTGCTGGGAAAAATGTTAATGAACGATCAGCTATGCAAATGACAGCAGTCTACGCTTGTGTGAGAATTTTGGCGGAATCAGTTGCAGGACTTCCGCTACATTTATATTTGACGAATGAGAATGGAAATAAGGAAAAGGCCAAGAACCATCCACTTTACTTCATTCTACACGATGAGCCTAATTCTGAAATGACCTCCTTTATTTTGAGGGAAACTTTGATGACCCACTTACTTTTATGGGGGAATGCCTATGCTCAAATTATCCGGAATGGAAAAGGAGAAGTCATTTCGATTTATCCTTTGATGCCAAATAAGATGCGAGTGGCTAGAGACAAAGAAACCAAAGAGATTATTTACGAATATTTCCATGAGGATGGAAAAGTTCAGTTATTCTCTTTTGATGTCTTACATATTCCAGGATTAGGATTTGATGGTTTAATTGGTTATTCTCCAATAGCGATGGCTAAAAATGCGATTGGGATGGCGATGGCCACCGAGGAATATGGGGCTAAGTTTTTTGCTAATGGTGCTCAACCTGGAGGGGTCTTAGAACATCCAGGCATCATCAAAGATCCAGAAAGAGTTCGTAATTCATGGTCACAGTCCTTTGGAGGTTCAAGTAACTCTAACAAGATTGCTGTGTTAGAGGAAGGAATGAAGTACACTCCGATTTCAATATCTCCGGAACAAGCACAGTTTTTAGAAACAAGAAAATTTCAAATTAACGAGATTGCTCGAATTTTCCGAGTGCCACCACACATGGTTGGTGACTTGGAGAAATCGAGCTTTTCTAATATAGAACAACAGTCCTTAGAATTTGTGAAGTATACCTTAGATCCTTGGGTTTTAAGATGGGAACAAGCATTGAACCGTTCTTTAATTCCTAATAAGGATAAGAAGAAGTATTTTATCAAGTTCAATGTGGATGGTTTACTACGAGGTGATTATGAAAGTCGAATGAATGGTTATGCCACGGCCCGTCAAAACGGTTGGATGTCGGCAAACGATATTCGTACCTTAGAGAATTTAGATCTTATCTCTAAAGAGGATGGAGGGGACTTATACCTGGTGAATGGGAATATGTTGCCTTTAGATAAGGCGGGATCGTTTTATCAAAGTAAGGAGCGTGACTTAAAGAGTGAAGAATAAGAAGTTTTGGAACTTTAAAGAACCGGAAGACTTAGAAGAAAGAATCCTATATTTAAACGGGACAATTGCTGAGGAATCTTGGTTTGAGGATGATGTGACACCTGAAATGTTTCGCGAAGAATTGTTCGCAAGTGATCGGGATATTGTAGTTTGGATCAACTCGCCTGGAGGGGATGTAATTGCAGGAGCTCAAATTTATAACATGTTATTGGAGTACCCAGATCATGTAACTGTAAAGATTGATGGAATTGCTGCATCAGCCGCTTCAGTAATTGCGATGGCTGGGGATACGATTTATATGAGTCCAGTATCTATGATGATGATTCATAACCCCATGACGGTTGCGATAGGGGACCATGTTGAGATGGAGAAAGCTAAGGAGATGTTAGCTTCCTTTAAAGAATCAATTATTAATGCTTATGAGAAAAAGACAGGTTTATCAAGACAACGCTTGTCTGAATTGATGGATGCGGAGACTTGGATGGATGTTGGAAAAGCTATGGAGTTAGGTTTTTGTGATTCGGTTCTGACAGCTTCACCAAGATTAGAATTTGAAGAAACTCAGCCTAAGATGTTATTTTCAAGAAAGGCAGTTACGAATTCACTTCTAACTAAAGTAAAAGAGAGTCGTTCAGTTTCTGCCAATGAATTAGTGAGTCGATTAGAGTTAATGAAAAATCAATGGGGGTAAAACAAATGATGCAACAGTTAATTGAGAAACGTAGTGAGGCTTGGAATAAAGCTAAGGAATTTGTCGAAAACCATCGTGATGAGAAGGGCTTAATGTCTGAAGAAGACCACCAAGTCTATGCGCAGATGGAAGCAGAAATTGAAAATTATACTCGTGAAATTAAGCGAATGGAGCGTGAAAAACAAATGGATCAAACTTTAGCACAACCGACTTCAAAACCACTCACGTCAATGCCTGGTAATTCAAATGAACCGGAAAAGACAGGTCGTGCACGTGATGAATATAAACAAGCGATGCTGAAAGCTTTCCGTTCAAACTTCCGTAATATTTCAAATGTACTTCAAGAAGGGATTGATACTCAAGGTGGGTATTTAGTACCAGAAGAATACGATGAACGCTTGATTCAAGGCTTAGAACAAGAAAATATTCTTCGTAAGTTAGGTACTGTAATCCAAACTTCTGGTGAGCATAAGATTAATATCGCTGGAACGAAACCTGCAGCTGCTTGGATTGAAGAAGGAGAAGCATTAACTTTTGGTGATGCAACCTTTGATCAAGTGGTTTTAGATGCACATAAGCTACATGTAGCTATCAAAGTTACTGAGGAATTGCTGTATGACAATGCGTTTAATTTAGAAAATTATTTGATGGATTCATTCTCCAAAGCATTAGCTAATGCTGAAGAACAATCTTTCTTAAATGGTGATGGGGTTAATAAACCATTAGGGATTTTTGCCCCGACAGGTGGAGGAGAAGTTGCAGTTACGACGACTAATGAAAAGATCACTTCAGATGATATTCTAAGTTTAGTTTATGCCTTAAAACGTCCATATCGTAAAAATGCAGTTTTTATCCTAAATGACTCTACTTTAGCGGTATTGCGCAAATTGAAAGATAACAATGGTGCTTATATCTGGCAACCATCTTACCAACAAGGTGAACCAGATCGTCTCTTGGGTTATCCGGTCTATACGTCTGCTTTTGCTCCTGAAGTAGAAAAAGGAAAACCTGCCATTGCGTTTGGTGATTTCTCTTACTATAACATTGGAGACCGAGGTATTCGTTCATTCCAAGAGTTAAAAGAGTTATTTGCGGGTAATGGTATGGTTGGGTTTGTTGCGAAAGAACGTGTGGATGGAAAGCTGGTCTTACCTGAAGCGGTTCAAATCTTATCCATTGGTGGGGCAGGCTAATGCTGTCTCTGAATGAGGTTAAAGTGTATTTAAGAGTGGATGATGATCATGAAGATCAATTAATTCAGAGTTTAATTGACTCGGCCTTGGCTCTCTGCTTAGATGTGATTCGCAGTGATTCCGTTGAGAAATTGGAAACGAATCCCCATGCCCGCTTAGCTATATTATATGTCATCGCCTATTTTTATGAACACCGTGAAGAAGCCGACTACCATGAGTTGATACTAACTTTGCGGGCACTTTTATTTGGAGTACGTCAGGAGGGATTCTGATGGAAATCTCAAAGTTAAATGTGAGACTGACAATCCAAAAATCCGTCTCCATTCAAGATGAGATTGGTAACTGGGAAAACCAGTGGGAAGATTATTATTGTTGTTATGCGCGGGTGGATTCAAGGGGACAATCAGGTGGGGAGGTTACTGTCGCAGGGATGGTAGTGGACCGCAGTGATTTAATCTTCACCGTTCGTTATGCACCAAAACTGAAAGATATTGCTACAACGGATTGTCGGATCTTATTTGAGGACGAACTCTATGATATTAAGCGAGTTGATTTTATGAATTATCAGAATAAGACATTGAAACTTTATGCAAAGAAGGCAGAACGATGAGTAGAGTAAAAATTGATCAACTCGCAGATGAAATTATGAAAGGTCTAACAGAGTATGCGGACTTAGCGACGGATTCGATGAAAGATGCAGTTAAAAAGTCAGGACAGACCGTACGTAAAGAAATAAAAGCCAATGCACCCAAAAAGTCTGGTGATTATCAAAAATCATGGTCTGTCAAAACTGAGCGAGAAACAGCAACACAATTATCCTTAGTTGTTCACTCAAAGAACCGATATCAGCTTGCACATTTATTAGAACATGGACATGCTAAAAGAGGTGGAGGTAGAACTAAAGCCATCCCGCATATTCTTCCAGCTGAGGAATTGGGAGTTAAGCAACTTCAAGAAAATATTGAAAAAGCTCTGAAAGGGTGAGTGAATGAAAAAAGTTGTGAATATGCTAAAAGAGATAAACTTACCTTATGCTTATGATCATTTTGGGGAAGGGAATGCACCTAATCCGCCCTTTATCTGCTATCTCTATACTGGGTCAGATAATTTCTCTGCAGATGGAAGGGTCTACTTGAAAAAGAATCAAGTCAACATTGAATTATATACCGATAAAAAAGCCGTAACGCTAGAACAAACTGTCGAAGATGTTCTGGATCGTTATGGCATTTTTTATAACAAGTCTGAGGTTTACATAGAGTCCGAGAAGCTTTATGAAGTCTTATATCAATTTACTTTGGAGGTAGATTATGAAAAATAAAGTAAAATTTAACGTTTGTAATGTGCATTATTCGCTCATTACTAAAACAGATGAAGGCTATAATTTTGGCATTCCTGTTCCGATGCCTGGGGCAGTATCTATTTCATTAAATCCAAATGGTGAACCAGAATCTTTTTATGCAGATGGGATTGAGTATTATACCATCTCTAACAATATGGGATACGATGGCGATTTTGAAGTGGCTTTAATTCCAGAATCATTTCGTATCGATGTTTTGAAAGAAAGTGTCGATGCAAATCAAGTCTTAGTAGAAAATGCTAATTCAGAAACTGCTAACTTTGCTTTACTATTCGAATTCGATGGAGATAAGCATAAAATTCGTCATGTTATGTATAACTGTTCAGCAGCTAGACCAGGGATTGAAGGTAAAACTAATGAGGAATCTCGTGAAGTTCAACCAGAAACATTGACTATTTCAGCACGACCGTTAGCGAATGGATTTGTGAAAGCTAGAACGGGTAATGAAACGACTCAAGAAACTTATGATACTTGGTACAAGAATGTATATTTACCGGTTGAGTCAACTGTAGTTACACCACCTGAAGGGACCGGTGTTTAATTATGGCGATCAAACGAATAATTGAAATAGATGGAAAAGAGGTTGCGTTTAAAGCATCGGCTGCGATTCCAAGAATTTATCGATTAAAGTATGGGCGTGATATATTCAAGGATTTATCTCAATTAGAGAAAGGTGTTAAAGAAAATGATGAAGAACAATCTAAGTTGGACATCGACTCTTTAGAAATTTTTGAAAATATTGCTTTTGTGATGGCCAAGCATGCAGATCCTAAAATCTGTGAAGATACGTCTGAGTGGCTAGAACAATTTAATACCTTTTCCATTTATCAAGTATTACCGCAGTTAATCGAGCTATGGGGATTGAATGTACAAAGTGAAGCACAACAGCGAAAAAAGTACAAGCCACCGAAAGGGAAATGAGTACCCCGCTCTTTATCTTAAGAGCAGTGCAACTCGGTCTCTCAATGGCTGACTTAGAGATGTTGTCGATTGGCTTGGTGAATGATTTGTTTATTGAGAATAGCAATGATGAGTTTTCATATCAACAAGTAGCCACTCAAGATGATTTTGATCGATTTTAGGGAGGTGGTTGTATGTCTAAACGAATTAAAGGTATTACTGTTGAGATTGGTGGGGATACAACCAAACTCCAAGATGCCTTAAAAGATGTTAACAAACAAATTAAAAATACAGAGTCTCAACTAAGGGATGTTAACAAACTTTTGAAGTTGGACCCAGGAAATACTGAATTACTTGTCCAAAAACATAAATTACTAGGACAAGCGGTCGATGAAACAAAGAATAAACTATCTACTCTCAAAGAAGCTCAGCAAAGTGCTAATCAGGCACTAGCTCAAGGAACCATCTCTCAAGAGCAATATGATGCACTCCAACGTGAAATTATTGAAACAGAAGAAGCATTAAAGTCTTTAGAGAAACAAGCACATAGTTCAAATAACACTTTGGCAAATATATCAATTGCTGGAGAAAAAATTCAAGCTACCGGAGAAAAAATGAAATCAGCTGGTCAGAAAATGATGCCAGTGACTGCGGCTATAACAGGAATGGGAATAGCTGCAGTGAAGACATCTTCTGACTTTGACTCTGCGATGAGTAAAGTGTTGGCTATTTCAGGTGCAACTGGTGAGGAATTTGATCAACTCCGAGATAAAGCGCGTGAAATGGGTGCTAAGACGAAGTTTTCTGCAACGGATGCAGCTGAAGCGATGAATTATATGGCTATGGCAGGTTGGAAAACGTCAGACATGATTAGTGGTATTGATGGGGTCATGAACTTAGCCGCTGCTTCGGGAGAAGATTTAGCTTCAACCTCAGATATTATTACCGATGCCTTGACTGCTTTTGGTTTACAAGCATCTGACTCTGCTCGTTTTGCAGACGTACTTGCAGCTGCATCTTCAAATGCCAACACCAATGTTTCCATGATGGGGGAGACATTTAAATATGCGGCTCCGATTGCAGGAGCACTTGGATATACCATTGAGGATACTGCTTTGGCTATCGGATTGATGGCTAACGCAGGGATCAAGTCTTCTCAAGCAGGGACCTCGCTTCGAACCATTATGACTGAACTTCAAGGTGACTTGGTATTAACAAGTTCATCCTTTGGAGAGGTGATGGTACAAACCACCAATATGGATGGTAGTATGCGTGGCCTTACTGAAATTATGACAGATTTACGAGTTGCATTTTCTGATATGACCGAAGCTGAGCAAGTTGCTAATGCTGAATTATTGGTAGGTAAGCAAGCGATGTCTGGTTTTCTTGCGATTATGAATGCGGCGCCTGCGGATGTAGATAAGTTGACGAATTCGATCATCAATGCTGATGGTGCCGCTGAGTCGATGGCGAAAACAATGCAAGATAATCTTGAGGGAGAATTGGAAGAATTAATGTCTGCATTAGAAGAATTAGCTATTTCTTTTGGGGATATTTTGATGCCAGCAGTCCGAGCCATCGTTCGTGGATTAAATGGTTTTGTGAATGCTATTAATGCTTTACCAGGACCCATTAAAGGAGTAGTGGCAGTAATTCTAGTGTTAGTAGCAGCAATTGGTCCCTTACTGATCATTGTAGGCCAGATGATGACTGGACTGGGTTCCATTATGATATATGGGCCTAAACTCATTGGAATGTTTAGTGGGATTGCGTCATTTATAACTGGAAGCCTAGTGCCAGCGATTGGTGCGGTAATTGCTGCAATTGGTCCTATACCTTTAGCTATTGGAGCCATTATCACAGCGATTGTTCTGTTATGGAATAATTCTGAAGCTTTTCGGGAAGGTGTCACAGCAATTTGGAAGACGATAAAAGAAGCTACGATTGTTGCATGGAATGCGATAAGTGACTTTTTATCTCAGCTTTGGACTAATACTCTTGAAGGTGGAAAAGCATTATGGAATGATTTCTCTAATTTCATGTCTGATTTCCTTTCAAATCTTGGTCAATTCATTCAATCGTCTTGGCAAAATATTCTTGCTACAACTCAAACAATATGGAATGGATTGATCAAGTTCTTAACTTCTACCTGGCAATCTATCCAGCAAGTGACGGTGCAAATATTAAATGGAATTGGTCAATTTATTGTAAATACGTGGAATAGTATTACTCAAACGACTCGCAATATTCTAAATAGTTTGTTTAACCTAATTCAAAATATATGGCAGGGAATCAGTTCTACTATTAGCACTGTCATGAATGGAATTGGTCAGTTTATATCAAGTGCTTGGAATAATATTGTTTCATTTATTGGTAATGTATTGGGGACAGCGATTTCCTATGTTGTTGATGCATTTAACTCTATTTTAAATAATAGTGTGAATGCGATGAGTAGTTTACAAGATATTATTTACCAAGGATTTATGGGGGCAGTGAATTTCATAAGAGATATAGTTTCTCAAGCAGGAACTTGGGGATGGGATTTGATCATTGGGATTGTAAATGGAATCAATAATGCAATTGGTCACCTTATCAATTCAGTGAAAAATATTGCTGAAATCATTTGGTCCTATCTTCACTTCTCAGTTCCAGAAATTGGTCCTTTGACGGACTATGAATCATGGATGCCTGACTTTATGGAAGGTTTATCGAAAGGGATTGATAAGTCTCGTAATTTAGTTAAGGGGTCTATGGAAAGAGTAGCCCAAGATATGATACTAACCCCTCAAGTACCAGCTCTAAGTCATGCTAGAATCTCACCATCAACATCAGGCGCTAATAGCGATATCGAATCATTAGTTAATAAACTAACAACTTCTAACCAAAATCAAGGCGATTTGATTATTCCGGTTTATCTAGGTGGAACTTTACTCGATGAGGTGATTGTCAATGCACAGATGCGACAAAATATAAGGAGTGGTGGTAGATAGTGAGTCATCAAGTCTATTTGATCATTAATAGTATTACTTTACCTTTGCCAACTTCTTATGTGTTGGAATACCGAGATATTGAAGCAGAAACCGGAGGAGAAACTGAAGCAGGTACTATTCAACGAGATATTGTTCGTCATGGAGTAGTATCGATTGGTGTCACTTTTAATTGTAGTCCCCAGTGGGTAAAGACTTTTTCAGGTTTGAAGCAGAATTCGATGCTTCAAGTTAGGTATTTGGATACAGAATCCTTGGAACTTAAAACAAGTAATATGTATATTGAGGGTTTTTCAGTCAAGCTAATTAAAGATACTTCCTATAAAGGTTTATGGGAAGTGTCTTTTACTTTGTCTGAATATTAAGGAGGTAGAAGATGCAGCTGACTACGAAACGATTTCAAGAAGTAATTAATCAGCCATCCAGAAAGTTTTCTTGGTCAGGTAAACTCTACCTTCGTGACGGTGAGACGATAGACTTTACCGACAAAGAGATATTAAAAGGTACAGGGTATATTCAGCGATCTTGCTCAGGTTCTTCAGAATTAGAATTAGGATCTGTTTATGCTTCAGAGTTTGGTTTGAGTTTATTTACTAATGTGGACCGTTATCGATTAGAGGGAGCACAAATTTCGTTAAGGTATCATTTGCACTTTGATGATGGGACTCAGGAGTCTATTCCTACGGGGATCTTTGAAGTGAGTGAAGCGAATCGGTCGAAGAAGCGATTAGAACTCAAAGGATTTGATTTCATGTTGCGATTTGATCGACGCTTTACTGTCAAAGAGACTTTTGGTACTGCCTTTGAATTATTAACATTTATTTGTGAAAGATGCCGAGTGCAGCTTGGTATGACTGAAGCACAAGTACTGATTTTACCTAATGGGACTGAAATGCTGTCTATTTATCCAGAACATGATATTGAAACCTATCGAGATTTACTTCATTATTTAGCATCTACTCTAGGAAGCATAGCTTTGATTGACCGTTATGGACGCTTAGTTCTTAAACAGTATGGAACGACACCAGTAACACAAATTGAAGCTAAACATCGATTTGATTCGAGTGTTTCAGATTTTAAAACTTATTACACAGCTATTAACTCAACCAATATGAAAACCAAATGGGCAGAATATTATGCCTTAAAACAAGATACAGGTTTGACTATGAATTTAGGGGTCAATCCATTTATGCAGTTAGGACTACCTGAAAAAAGAGAACGGATGTGTCAGAGGTTATTAGAAGCTGTTAGCCAGATCTCTTATACACCTTTTGATGCAACAACAATAGGCAATCCAAGCTTAGACCCTGCGGATATGATTGAGCATTTATATGAGGGAGAGGTTGTTAGATGTCTTATAACCAGTATTGAATATAAAATTAACGGTAAACATCGAATTTCAGGTGTTGGTAAGAACCCCTATTATTCTCAAAGTAAAAGTAAGCATGATAAGAATCTTGTTGGTATCTTAAATCGAATTGAGTCGGAACATATGATTGTTCATTCTTACAGCAATTCCAAAGCATTCGACTTAACTACTGAAGAAATGCCTGTCATCAGGATTGATTTTGCTTCAGATAAAGAAACAGAAGCTTTGTTTAATGCTTCCATATTGTTGGATGTGACAACCACTGCTGTTGAGGAGAAGAAACAAGTGAGTTTGTCTCCAGTAACAACAGGATCAGATCCACCTATTGAATCAGTGGTGTATGAAATGGTTGAGGAAAAAGAAGTGCCGACTAATGTTATTGTGACTTATATTTTGAATCATGAGCGAATAGATTATCACGTACCAATTGAAACATACTCAAATGGTCAACATGTACTCAATTTATTTTATCCATTATCCAATCTGCAGGAGAAAACAATGAATAGTTTTTCAGTCATGATGCGCTTGGATAGTGGGAATGTACGTATTGAAAAAGATTATGCGATTGCGGCTATCAGTGGTCAGTCGTTAGGAACTACTGAGGTTTGGGATGGGAAATTGGAAGTGACTGAATGGTGGAATAAAGTGTCATTAAGTCAAGGTATGTTGTATCAAAGGAAATTATTTGAAGACTATCAAATTGGTCTACATCAACCTCAATCCAATGTGTTTGATGAATCTGTGAATCGTTACGTTCCAAACAGTCTTGCATTAAAAGGTTGGCAAGAAGTAGTATCTGTGGAGGTGGAAAATGTATAAAGGACAAACAGTGATTGAGTTGGAGAATATTCATACTCAAGAAAAAGAAATTATTAAAGAAGAAAATCTTGTAACGAATGCCGTTGCGGATATTTTTCGTTTTAACCCTTCAGGGCTCTTGTATCCTATGGGGCAATCTTCGTCGGGTCGATTTGATCAGGAGATTTTTCCCATAGCAAACAATTGCTTTGGAGGCATTTTATTATTTGAAGAAGCTTTAGTGGAGAACCCTAATGAGTATTACGCTTCAACGCTTAATCAGATTATAGGCTATGCTTCGAATGATGTGAGTGCAACTGAAAATCCAAAAAGAGGAAGCTTAAATCAAACTGAATCAATAATCTTGGATAATGGTTATAAATTTGTTTGGGACTTTTCTACTTCCCAAGGAAATGGAAGAATTTCCTCTTTAGCATTAACTCATTATCAAGGAGGTAAATCCTATTACGGAGATGCGGAAGCTTCTGGCAATTCTTTCATACAATTGAGCCGTCATTCAAAAAATTTATCAGTTGAAGATGCAGAACTATTCATTGGAATGGTTGAAGCAGACCCTGCTACTAATACTTTTGTTTCTTTCGTTCACAAAGCTGATAAAACGATTGATATTATGAAGGTTTATGAACCTATGTTGAGTATAGGTCTTAATGACACAGTTACTGCTCTCTCTCCCCAGATAATTGAGCGAAAAACGATTGATTTAACGGCATTTTATAACGGTATCGCTCATTCCACTTATCCTGGTTTTCTTGATGGGAAAGATGGTTTCTATTATGGTTTTGCTGTTCAAAATGACTCAAAAAATAATAGAACAACGATGAATCGATTAAAAGTTAATAAGCAGGACTATACATCATCGATTGATACTTGGCTGTTGGAAGGAGTATCAATATATTCTCCAGGAACCTACAGTCGTTCAAATACCGGTCATTTAAATCGATCCATCTGCAGTCTAATTGAACGAGGCTATTTATTTGTACCAAGTTCTGATTTTACTCGGATATATAAAATAAATATAAATAACCCTGTGGATATATCAAGTATAGACTTAGGTTTTAAATCAAGGTTTACATCCGGAGCAGACGCACGAAATCATATATATAAGTGGGGAAATTATATTCGTTGTTATGATTTCATGCTCGATGAAAATGATCGTGTGATCCCAATTAAGGGGGAGGGATTGTCACACATTTCAACACCACTAATTGAAATAGGTCCTTATCGATTAGGCTATTATTTGTCAACTTCTTATAGCAGTTCACTTTTTTATAAAACTTTATATCTTCATACGCCTTATTTAGGAACGATTAATAATTTATCGACTCCAGTCTTAAAGACTGCGGATAAGACGATGAAAATTACCTATACCTTAACTGAAGTGGAGGAAAGTGTATGAGAGCATGTATAAAATATTTTGAAGTCATCGCGATGAGTTTAGGAGCAGTATTAGGCTGGTATCTAGGCTCACCCGATGGCTTTCTTTATGCTTTAGTGGCATTTGTGGTGGCAGATTATGTGACAGGTCTGCTACGGGCAGGAGTAGAGCGAAAACTATCGAGCACTATTGGATTTCGAGGGATCGCTCGCAAAATTATGATTTTTATCTTGGTAGGTGTAGCACATTTGATTGATACTTTTGTGGTACCTGACGCCAATGATGTTATTCGAACAGCAGTAATTTTCTTTTATATAGCAAACGAGGGCCTATCTATTATTGAAAATTCAGCCGCACTAGGTTTACCTATACCAACGAAGCTGACAACATCGCTGAAACAATTGCATAGAGAAGAAATAAATGAACAAGATAAGGAGGGAATATAATGGCAAAATTGTATCTGATTAAAAAAGATTTAACCAAAGTGAATCGAGGTGCCAAAGGAGCTAACCGACCTCAATGGATTGTTATTCATTTTGTGGGGGCAAGTGGTCAAGCACAAGCTAATGCTGATTATTTTAGATATACTTATCGGTCAGCATCTGCTCATTATTTTGTCGACCCTAAACAGATTATTCAAGTGGTTGAAGATGATACTCCTGCTTGGCATATTGGTGATGGATATTCATCGGGCTTAGGCCAATATAATGGTTATCATCGTGTAGGAGCAACGAATAATAATTCCATTGGGATTGAAGGGTGCCAGGATACAACGACAGGAAAGAATGTGTGGTTTTGGGATTTCCATCCTAAAACATATGAGCAGATGTTGTTATTAACTAAGCACTTACAAGAGAAATATAATATTCCAGACAGTCGAGTGATCCGACATTATGATGCGTCGGGAAAAATGTGTCCAGGGAATTGGCAGTGGAACAATTGGGCAAAATGGCATCAGTTTAAACGAGATTTGGCAAACCTCGGAAAATCTGTTAAAGACAGCAAGGCCATGTCAAATTCAAAAATTGATGATGGTGCGGTGTTAGTTAGTAATACTTATACGGTACAAGTAGGAGATACACTTTCTAAAATTGCGAAAAATCACAAAGTAAGCGTTGATGATTTAGTTCTCTGGAATAATATAGAGAACAAGAATTTAATTTTTCCAGAGACTAAGCTATATGTACAAGCACCTGATAAGGTACAAAAAATTAATAACCAAGTGAAGCAGTTAGGGCAAGTTGTACCCTCTAAAGGTGAATTTACTTTTTCTGAAACCGTAAATGTTAGAAATCAACCGGGTGCCTATGGTAAAGTACCGGCAAAGTATCAACCAGGTGAAAAAGTAAGTTTTGATGAGGTTGTTGAAGCAGGCGGCTTTATTTGGTTGAAATATGAATCTTATGAGGGGACAACTCAATATGTAAGTGCTGGAACGCCAACAGTTGCCTACGGACAATTTAATAAGTAATAGATTTTTTGCCTACATGATCATTTGGATCGTGTAGGCTTTTTTTGGCCCAGTTTTTTGTCACTTCTCCTGGCTAATAGTAGAGGGAATTACTCAAAACCACTCTGAATGTCCTAGGAGAGGTGGAGGTGGTTAAATGCAACAAGCGATAACTAAAATTGAAGCGATGAATGAAATCTATTTTATTCAAAGTATGAAAATTATCCAAAGTATGTTGGATGCTGAAGTTATTAGCCAGTCAGAATTTAAAATCGTTAAAGCAAAACTGATAGAAAAGTATCAGCCGTACCTAGGGGAATTGATGTAAAAAACGTTGATGTATAGCTGTTTTAGAGGTAACATGTCACATACGAAAGGAGGTGTCTCATGAAAAAAGTCACTAAAATTAAAGGTACAGTAGTTAAAAAAGTCAGGAAAATAAGAGTTGCGGCTTACATCAGAGTATCAACATCAACCGATGCACAAATGGAGTCTTTTGAGGCACAGGAAGCTCATTATCAGAAACTATTTCAGGATCATAAGGAATGGACCTCTGTTGGTATTTACGCTGACGAGGGAATATCTGGTACTTCTATGGTTAATCGAGACGGACTTCAAAGGTTATTGGACGATTGTCGACAGGGAATGATCGACTTAATCATTACGAAATCTATCTCTCGTTTTGCGAGAAATTTGACTGAATGCCTAGAAACTGTTCGAGAATTAAGTTCATTGGATGTGGCAATTCACTTTGATAAAGAAGGTTTGAACACTCAACAAATGGATAGTGAGTTATTACTGTCTATGCTTAGCGCATTAACTGAAAGTGAGTCAAAATCAATATCTGAAAATAATAAATGGTCCTTTAAAAAGAGAATTGAGAACGGGAGTTATAAGCACTCGGTAGCACCATTTGGATATGATATATCTGATGGACAGTTGGTTGTAAATGAAGAAAAGGCATCTATTGTTAAATCTATTTTCACTTGGTACTTATCTGGTGATGGAACCTATGTTATTGCGAAGCGTTTGAATGATTTAGGAATTAAGCCAGATAGAGGTAAGGAGTGGCGTGATAATTCAGTGATGTATATCCTAAAAAATGAGAGGTATATCGGAGACGCATTGTTTCAAAAGACTTATACGGATGATAATTTTAAGAGACATTGGAATGATTTTGAAGTAGAGATGATGTATGTCGAAGGAATGCATGCCCCACTTATATCGAGAGAGATATTTGATCAAGTACAGATACTCATTGAAGAGCGTCGTGAACAAATTTTGAATAAGGATACCAAAGTATATAACAATAGGTATTCTTTATCTGGGAAAATTCAATGTAATCAATGCGGCGCAAATTTTGTCAGACGTACCCACTATATTTCTGGGGAAAGGAGCTATATTGCTTGGGCTTGTTCTAATCAATTAAAAAACCCTGAACTTTGTGGAATAAAGTTCATTAAGGAGTCTCATCTCAGAGTGGCTTTTATCACTATGCTTAACAAGTTGATTTTTGGAAGAAAAGAAATTCTTGAACAAACTATCCGAAAGTTAAGTCAATTAGATCCTAAGGCGGCTTCAAAAAGAGATAATTTGTCTGATGAACTAAAAGAGGTTCAAGATAAATTATATGAACTTACCAAGTTAGTTGAAGCTGACATTATTTATCAGGCTTTCTTTTATGAAGAAGAGAATCATTTGTTAAAAGAAAAAAAGCGCATCTATGCAAAGTTACGTCGTATCGATTCAAAAGAGCATCAATATAGCTATCAGTTACAAGAATTAAAAGAATTATATTATGCACTGGACCGAAGGGAATACTTTACTCGATATGAAGATGATTTGATGGAACGATATGTCAAAAAAATTCATGTAGTTAGTCGAGATCAGGTTGTTTTTGAATTGACTTCTGGATTGAAACTAGCAGAAAGGGTGATGGTGTAATGGCACGACTTTACTTTGGTTATAAAATGGTTGATGGGAATATTGCGGTTGATGAGGTAGAAGCAAAGCAACTGCTAGAATTATTTCAATACTATATAGAAGGTGATGCAATTAAAACTGCTGGGAACAAAGCAGGGATTGATAAGTACCATGGTGCTTTAGGAAGACTTCTAAGACATGAAGTGTATTTAGGAACAGAGGTTTATCCTCAACTAATTAACCAAGAGCTTTTTGATCAAGTACAAGTTGAAAGACAAAAGCGTTGTAATCAGTTAGGTAGGAACTTTGAACCTAAAACACATAAAATAATAATATCTCAAAATTTCCAATGGAAAAAAGGAACAGTTAAAAAGTCAAATCCGATAGAAGAAGCAGAACAGTATTATCAGTTAATCGAGGTGATTGAATGAAGGAGAAACAAAGTAATATCATTTATATCCCTGCCAGAAGAAGGATAAAAACAGATTCAGAAGACTCAAATAGAGGGAAGTTAAGAGTTGCCGCATATTGCCGAGTGTCGACTGAAAGTGAAGAACAAGCCGGGAGCTTTACCACCCAAGTAAATCACTATACGAATTATATTAGTAAGAATCCTGAATGGCAGTTGGTTGATATATTTGCAGATGAAGGGATAACCGGGACAAATACAAAGAACCGAAAAGAGTTTAATCGGATGATTGATGAGTGTATGGCTGGAGAAATCGATTTGATTATTACAAAGTCCATCAGCCGGTTTGCGAGAAACACTGTTGACTGCTTAAATTATATTAGACAGTTGAAGGAGAAAAGAGTCGCTGTATTTTTTGAGAAGGAAAATATCAATACTTTAGACTCCACTGGTGAGATACTCATTACCATCATGGCATCCTTGGCTCAACAAGAAAGTGAATCAATCAGTAAAAATATTAAGTTAGGACTGCAATATCGTTATCAGGCGGGACAGGTTCGATTCAACACAACGAACTTTCTAGGCTATGATACAGATGAGACGGGGCATCTGATTATCAATGAGAAACAAGCCAAAGTGGTCAAACGAATATTCAAAGAATATTTGGAAGGTAAGGGAACAGGAATTATTGCTAGAGGGTTGATGGAGGATGGGATATTAACAGGTTCTGGTCGATTGATATGGAGCGGTAACGATATTAATCGAATCATCAGTAACGAGAAGTATATGGGCGACGCTTTGTTGCAAAAGACCTACACGGTGGATTGCTTAACTAAAGAGAGGGTGAAGAATGACGGGACAGTGCCTCAATACTATATTGAAGATAACCATGAACCCATTGTATCAAAAGAAGTATTCAATCTGGCTCAACAAGAAAAGGCTAGGAGAAGCAACTTATATTCAGGCAAACGAAAACAGAAGCGAGTGTACCAAGGAAAGTATGCCTTATCAGGCAAAGTAATTTGTGAACACTGTGGGGATATTTTTAGACGAGTAAAATGGAACAGTCGAGGAAGTAAAGCGACTGTCTGGCGGTGTGTGACTCGCCTTACTGACCATACGCAATGTCAGGCGAGAACGGTTAAGGAAGATCTCCTTCATGAAGCAGTATTAGAGGCGATTAATGAGTTCATAGGAGATAAAGGTAACTACTTGAAAGTTTTGGAGAAAAATATTACCCAAGTTCTTAATAACAAATACGATGAAACAGCGGAAGATGTTGATAATCAGTTACACGATTTACAAAAACAATTATATCAATTTGCAAATCAGAAAGAAGACTATGAACGCATAGCAGAGCGAATATTTAAACTTCGAGAAAGGAAACAGCAACTTTTAATTGAGAATGCAACCAATGAAGAGAAGCGGAGACGCTGGTCAGACATCAAAGCTTTTTTGAAAACTCAGCACACTCGTCTGGAGGAGTATGGTGAGGGTTTGACGAATCGATTGGTCGAGGGAGTGGTCATTAAGGATGAATGTATTGAAGTCGAGTTGAAGACTAGGGACATAATTAATATTGACAAATAAGAGAGACATTGGGCTATGCAGTGATGCTGCATAGTTCTGTGTCTCTCTTTTTGCTATAATAGGTTCGAAACCTAAAACTCGCAAAATTATTAGAAGAATTATTTCGCACGTAAGGTAGTTTTTTTTGATAGATTAGGAGAATAAAGCGAATAATTATGAATAAATCGTGCGTGAATCGTGCGTGAATCGTGC
>NZ_JH932301.1:599978-834429 GCF_000301055.1 Falseniella ignava CCUG 37419 | reverse complement strand
GAACAACTATGCGGTATTAGTCATCGTTTCCGATGGTTATCCCCCGCTGAAGGGTAGGTTTCCCACGTGTTACTCACCCGTTCGCCACTCGCGTTGAAAGGAACAAGTTCCCTTCTCGGCGCGTTCGACTTGCATGTATTAGGCACGCCGCCAGCGTTCATCCTGAGCCAGGATCAAACTCTCATGAAAGATCATGAGTCTCGATTGACTCTAAAATTTTTACTAGCTTTTGTTTTTTTAATTGGTTGCCTCCAACTATGTTTCGAATTTATCGTTGTTCCAACTTGCGTTGGACCCTTTCACATTTGGTGTGTTTGTCTTTGTTCAGTTTTCAATGAGCTTCGTTGCCTCCAAGAAGCAACTTCTATATAATAACAAGGTTAATTTGAGAAGTCAACACTTTTTTCAAATTATTTTATTATTTTTTTCTTCGTTCGTTTCAAACGAAGAAGACATGAATTATATTATCATCTTTGAAGTTATTCGTCAACTGTTTTTTACAAGAATTTAATCTTTTTAACATTGACGTTCGTCTTCGTGACGACAAGAGATAATATACCATGTCTTCGTCTTGGTTGTCAATCTATTTTTTACTTTTATTTTAAAACATCTTCATAACCTGGTTTTTCAAGCAAAGCAAACATATTCCGCTTATAATCTTCTACACCTGGTTGATTGAATGGGTTGATACCTGTTAAGTACCCACTCACACCCACTGCGAGTTCAAAGAAGACAATTAGATAAGCTAAGGATGCCTCAGTCATATCTTCTAACTCGATATGTAAATTAGGTACGCCACCTTGTGCGTGTGCCATCTGTGTTCCTAAGAAAGCTTTATGATTAATCTCATTTATGTCTTTTCCTTCAATATAACCTAACTGGTCCAAATCATCCTCTTCGGCTGGAATTGTTAATTTTACTGTTGGGTTAGCAATTGTAATCACAGTCTCGAAAATATTGCGAATTCCATCTTGGATGATTTGGCCAATTGAGTGTAGATCTGTTGAAAAATTGGCACTCATCGGGAAGATGCCTTTCATATCCTTACCTTCTGATTCACCAAACAATTGTTTCCACCATTCTGCAAAATATTGTAAAGAAGGTTCATAATTAGCAAGAATCTCAATGTTTTTACCTTTACGATGTAAAATATTACGAATGGCTACATATTGCAACATATCATTTTCAGTGTAATCCGTATTGATATATTCATCGAATGCTTCTTTAGCACTTATCATCAATTGTTTGATATCTCCACCTGCGACTGCAATGGGTAATAGCCCTACTGCTGTTAATACTGTAAATCGGCCTCCAATTCCATCTGGGATTACAAACGTTTCATAGCCTTCTTGGTCCGCTACAGACTTCAAAGCACCTTTTTCTGCGTCAGTTGTCGCGTAAATACGGCGATTTGCCTCTTCATGACCATATTTTTCGATTAACTTTTCTTTAAATAATCTAAAGGCAATCGAAGGTTCTGTAGTTGTTCCTGATTTAGAGATAACATTAATCGAAAAATCTTTTCCTTCTATTAAATGAAGTAATTCTTGATGATAAGTCGCACTGATGTTATTTCCTGCAAAAAACACTTGTGTTTTCTTTTCTTTTTGGAACGTAAGATTGTAAAAAGTTCCATTTAAAAATTCAATCGCAGCCCGAGCTCCTAAATAGGATCCCCCTATACCAATCACAATAAGGACATCGGATGTTTCATTGATTTTCTCAGCTGCTTTTTGGATCCGTTCAAATTCTTGAATATCCATATGATCTGGCCAGTTGACCCAATCCGTATATTCGCTACCTGCACCGGTTTTATTTAATAACGTATCATAAGCAAGTTCGACAAATGGTTGGATTTGATCAATTTCATGCGCTCTCAAATAAGTTTTGTCGATGGCATGACTGAATTTTAGTTGACTCATATTTACACTTCTTTCTTATTGATTTTGGATATTTTTATTTTGGATATTCTTTAATGCCTCTTCAATAATACTAGGCATTTGTTGTTTTAGTGTTTTAAAACCAATTTTAGGAGTATGACGTCTTGGAATTTTCTTATTCCGTGCAGGATATGTCGGGACATTCGTCTTTTCTAGTGCACGCATTGATAAACTGATTTTATGTGAATATTCATCAATATCAATAATAATCACTCGAACTTGTTGACCTATTTTTACAAAACTACTCAAATCTTCAATATAACCGTGATGGCATTCTGAAATATGGACGAGCCCTTGAGTTTGATCATCGAGTTTGACAAAGACACCGTAGTTTTGAATACCTGAAACTACTCCCTCGATGACATCCCCGATTTTATATTCTCGTGTCATCTAGACACCTTCCTATTCAAGAATATCAATTGACTCAATTATCACATCTTCAATTGGGCGGTCTGCAGGATTTGTTGGCACAGATTCAATTTTTTCAACAATATCCATTCCTTTTGTCACATGACCAAATACAGTATGGCGAGAATCTAGCCACGGTGTACCTCCGACTTCTCCGTATGCCTCAACCACCACTTGTGGTAGGTTTAATGCTTCTAATTGCCCTAACATAGACAATGGCACTTGAGATGCTGTTACAATAAAGAATTGACTGCCATTCGTATTTGGTCCAGCATTAGCCATTGATAAAGCTCCACGTAGGTGATAATAATTTTCTGAAAACTCATCTTCAAATTTATTACCATAAATACTTTCTCCACCTGCGCCTGTCCCTGTTGGGTCTCCTCCTTGTATCATAAAGTCCTTAATAATACGGTGAAAAATGACGCCGTCATAGTAACCTTCTTTAGCTAAAGATTTAAAATTGTTTACCGCTTTGGGCGCTGCGTCTTCGAACAACGCTATTTCAATATCTCCCATGTTGGTATGGATGGTAACATCCGTTGATAATTTTTCTGGTTGTGTTTGTGGATACTCTGACATTTTAAAAATTCATCCTTCCTAAATTATTCATCTCTTTTATCTTAAATCACTTTACCTTATTCTACAAACATTTTATAGTTATCATTTAGAATATTTGATATGATAGACCTACATCATAATAATTATTCAAGGGAATGAGACAATGAACTATCCATTAATAGCTGCTTTTTCAGCAATTTTATTTGCCCAATTTATTAAATATCCAATTGCATTACTCGCAAAAAAATCTAGTCCTACCTTAAGTATCATGACATCAACTGGTGGGATGCCAAGTTCACACTCTGCTGCTGTAGCCAGTTTAACGACTGCTTTAATTTTGCAAAATGGTTTTAGCTCTCCATTGGTAGCTATTGCTTCGGTATTCGGAGTCATTGTGATGTTTGATTCAATGGGGGTCCGGCGACAAAGTGGTGAACAAGGTATTATTTTAGATATTTTAGCACGAAAATATATGAAAGAATTAGAATCTGAGAAGTTTCACCATCCAACTCAAGATTATGACGAAAGCAAAGATGATTTCAATCCATTTACTCTAGAATACAAACTTTCAAATATCGAAGAGTACGAATCTATGATTATTCGACGCTACCTCGGCCACAAACCGAGCGAAGTGATTGTCGGAACGTTCACTGGCGCAATGGTCGCAATCATATTATGGATTTTTATCGGGTAAAAGTTACATAAGAAACGAGGTTATTATGCATATTCACGAAGTTACAATTGTCGGCGCTGGTCCGGCAGGTCTTTTTACAACTTTTTACGCAGGTTTGCGTTCATTAGATGTTCATCTCATAGAAAGTTTAGATGAATTAGGCGGACAGCCAAATCATCTCTATCCAGAAAAAAATATTTATGATATTCCGGGACACCCGGCAATTAAAGGATCTGAATTGATTAATCAACTGACAGAACAAATGCAACGCTATCAGCCTAAAATTACACTTGGCGAACAAGTATTAACTGTGACCCCTATCTTGCAAGATAATCAACTATCTTATTACGAGATCGAAACACAAAAAAATACTTACTATTCTCGAACTGTCATTGTCGCTGCTGGAAATGGTGCATTTACACCCAGAAAACTTACAACCCAATCATTAACCCCTGAGTTTGAATCCCATATCCATTATTTTATAAAAGATTTACAACACTTCTCCGGAAAGAATGTTGCGATATTCGGTGGTGGCGACTCAGCAGTTGATTGGGCGCTTGAACTTAGCAAAGTCGCAAAGTCCGTTGCAATTGTTCATCGAAGAGATCAGTTTCGAGCTCTTGAAAGCAATGTAAATGCAATGGAAAAACGAGGCGTTCAAATCCACACATCTAGTCAACTCAAATCTATTCAAGGAACAGAGAGAATTGAATCACTCACACTTGATCAAATTCAATCTAAAGAAGTACTGACATTACCGATTGATGAAATTGTAGTTGCTTACGGTTATTCAATGAATTTAGGCCCAATTAAAAAATGGGGATTTGATTTTAAACGTAATGCTATTGAAGTTAGCCCTTTCCTTGAAACTAATTTACCTGGAATTTATGCTGTAGGAGATATTGCAACTTATTCCGAAAAAATTAAGTTAATTGCCATTAGCTTTAGTGAAGGAATTAAAGCGATAAATCACGTTGTCACTCAACTGTATCCAAACGATCAAAGTCATTCAATTCATATTACACATCAATAAATAATGGAGGAATTTTAATGAATAATAATTTTGTAACGAACAATCAACTTGAACAACATGCCCATAATTTATTAGAGCAGCGTGGCGTTAAGTTAGAGGATATTGCTTTTATTGTCTATGAATTACAAAAAGAATATGTCGATGATTTAACGATAGATCAATGTTTAGAGAATGTAATTGCTGTGATGCGTAAACGAGAAGTCCAAAATGCAGTTATCACAGGGATTGAAATCGACATTGCCGCAGAAAAAGAGCAATTCTCACCTATTTTAACTCAAATGCTTCTTAACGATGAAGGGTTGTACGGTATCGATGAAATATTAGTTTTGTCTATCGTAAATGTCTACGGTTCAATTGGCTTAACAAACTTTGGTTACGTTGATAAACTCAAACCAGGAATTATTGGGGTATTAAATAGTGAAAAACGCACTTCATGCAACACATTCATCGATGATATTGTAGGCGCATTAGCCGCTGCTGCTGCGAGCCGCATTGCTCACGCTCAACCTTCTCAATTCGAGATGAAAGTCCAAGAAAAACTTGGCCGTCACCCATAATCCTAAAAACATAAAAAATAAGGCTATTACCTTTCACTAACTCAACTTCTACTGGAAGTGTGTAGTTGGAAAGGCAATAGCCTTTTTAATTCGCATGTTATTCATTGGATAATTCATATCGATACATTGAAATTCGATATTGTAGTACAAGTAACAATAGCGCAAAACCTATCATAAACGCAATCAGAAATAATTCTGGGGGTAAGATATAAATTACTGGGTCTGTTTGTGGGTTGAATAGCCAGTTATCATTACGGAATAATATTTGATGAAAAAGAATAAAAAATTGATCAAAAAACAATCCAACTAACCCCACGACCATAATCAAACCATACTTCAAATAGGTGAGCAAACGAATGCTTCCCATTAAATCTTCCCATGCATTGGATTTTTTTATAATTTTAGGATAACTCGCGAGCAATAAAATAAAGAGACCTAATACAATTTGGAAGATAATTTTCACTTCATAGAAATGACTTACAGCAGCCGAACTACTTGAAAGATATGTCATTTTAAAAGGATAAAAAGGAATTAAAATAAAGCGGACAAGTTCTAAATATGTTGTCATCGTTTCAGCCGTAGTCAAATGCACGACCTCTCCCAGAGGAAATAGCCAGAGCAATACGCGATAAATCGGAATCGTCAGTAATGTCGCGCCTAAAATAGCTAGGCAAAAAATAAAAGTTACATCATATATTACCAATCCATAACGTTTGAAAACATCCATACGTATATACCTCTTATTAGACCTTACGCTGTTTAATCACAAAATCTTTATTGTTGCTTAATGTTTTATTCGAAGTCACTTTATTTTTAGACGTTTTTTTCTCAAATTGCTTATTCTTCCTTCGGCGTTTAAAAGGTTTTTCCTGCGCTGTCTTTTTAAATTGACTATCCTTTTTCTTATGTTGTTCATTTTTATTTCGTGTTGAAACTTGATGTTTTTGTGACTTTCCTTTTTTAGGTCTCCCCTTATAGATGGTTGAATAATTTTCTTTCAATTTATTGTATTCCAACTCAGCGGATTCTTTCGCCAATACAAAATAAGCACAACCAAAATTACAATATTCTTTTAAATAGTCGTCTAAAAAATCTATTTGCTGATCTTTAGGAACTTTCGGAGTATTTAGTTGATAAAATCCTCTCAAACGAAGTTTTTCATGGCCCCAGTCTCCTACAATAAAATCATATTTTTCAAAAAAAGGATCGTAGAGCTTCTTTAGGGCTTCAATATCAAATCCTTCTCGAAAATCCATGGCTAACTTATAAGTAGTATCGTTAATTTGATAGATTCCTTCATCTAACATCGTAATTGAAACTTCTTCTAACTCTTGGTGTAGTACATCTACCAAAATCTCACCAATTTGATCAGTTAAACTTGTTTCTTTATGACTCATTCCCATCCCCCTTTCTTTTAAATTTTACCTATCTCTTAATTTTGTACCTTTAAATCAAAAATAAAAACTACCAAATAATTTAGGCATTATTTGGAAGTTTAACAATGAATCTTTTAAAGCTACTAAGCGGCTATAACAGGAGTAAAACTTCCCAAAAAGATATACGCAATAACCATGAGTACCATATAGCCTAATACATAGAGTAACCACTCGCGTGGAATCATCGGTATTTTTATTTCAAGCACAAAACCGACTGCTAATATCGCCATAACAACGCATAAAATAACATAAAACACTGTACTTGGAATAATATAAGCCAATAAACAAATTAAAGGTATTAAGATTGCAATCGCTTCTAATGGCAAACCAGTTGAAGACTGCGAAAAAATAATAGGTGATTCAACACCATAATATGCTATCCTCAATACTACAGCTAATAAAAATATTGCTCCAACAATCACTGCAATGATTGATCCATAGGAAATACTATTCAAAAGAACAACTGGAAGTACTCCATAAACGACTACATAGGAAAGTGCTAATATTTGTTGGTCAAACACTGGATTTGTCGACGTTTCGTCTTGAATGAACCATTGTGACAAAACAAACGCAACCGATGCAATCATTAACGAAATCAAAACGTAGTGTGACTGAGCAATTAATGCAAAGCCGATTCCTACCGTTCCAAAAAATAAACTAAATAATGAAAATGCATTTTTTTGATTTAATAAATGGAACATTTGTTTCCAACCTCCTTCTATCAATTATTCTTATCTATTATTTTACATGGTTAAGGCAATTATTACAATGGATAAAATCCCCATTTTCCCTATTCAAAATCTTACCCATAAACTACAAACCTATGACAACTTAGCAATTGTTTGACGTTCGAAAAGAATTCAAGGTATAATGATGTTATCATTATTCACCTGAAAGGAGATTTATAATGACTGAATGGAAAATCGTGACAGACTCAGGTTCTGCCATCCGAACGTTACCTACGAATAAAAATATAAAATTCGATGTTGCTCCATTAACGATTCGACTCGGAGAACAAGAATTTGTTGATGATGCTCAGTTAGACTTAGAAAATTTTGTTCAAACAATGCATGAAGCAAAAGAGAAGTCATCGAGCGCCTGTCCATCACCGGATGTTTATGCCCAACATTTTGAAGGGGCCAATAAAATTATTTGTTTTACTATTACAGGTCAGCTTTCTGGTAGTTTTAATAGTGCGAGAATCGGTGCCACCCTCGCCCAGGAAAAAAATAATTCTTTGGACATTTATATCCATGATAGTCGCTCTGCTGGAGGTGAAATGGATTTATTAATTCATAAAGCGGTAGAATTGATTGAGGAAAATCCAAATCAATCTATTGAAGAACTTGCGCAAAAGATTCAAGCCTATCATGAAAACACTCATGTAGCAATTATGCTTGAATCTGTTAAAAACTTAGCCAATAACGGTCGTGTATCAAAGTTAATTAGCGCTGTTATAGGAATGATGGGCATTCGTTTAATTGGAACACGTACTAACGAGGGAACCATTGAGTTGAATCACAAAGTTCGAGGTCAAGCACGAGGTATCCGTGCGATGGTTGATGATATGGTTAAGAACGGCTACCGAGGCGGAAGAATTTATCTGAACCATATACTGTGTGAATCTTTAGCCCAAGAAGTATCTGATGAAATAACTAAACTATTTCCTGAAGCCGATATTCATATCAACTGCGGGAGCGCTTTATGCTCATTTTACGCTGAAACTAACGGCATTATTATCGGCTATGAAACAATATAATAGATAAAAAAACCACTTTGACGAATATTATTACACTCTGTAAAGTAGACTCATTATTTATATGCCTACTCCACTGAGGGTGTTTTAAAAATACGTTAAGTGGTTTTTTTAATTTGTCTTTAATTACGAGTGAGAATCAATAAAACAATTAACTTTTCGAATTATATCTTGAATTACAGCATCTTTTTCATGGAGCAAGTTGTGACCTGTGTGTTCGTACTCATATCCGTATCCAAGGTATAAGTGATTTAAGGCATGATCTATAGCTCGAATATCGACTAAGTCATCACCTTGACTCATAAAAATTAAAACAGGAATATGGATTGAATCATAATAATTTAATTGAAGCATCTGCTCACTTGCTGCCATCGAAGATGCCAACCAAGATAATGTTCCTCCGATGGTAGGATTGACTTCAAACTTACGTGATATCTTCTGCATGTAATTTATACGTGCTTGACTGTATGACATTTTAGGCATCAATGTTAATTCATCACTTTGATCTTTTGAAAACACAGCCGGTACAATCATATCTTGAAATGGAATGGCTCGATGCCCTTGCCCTGAAAGCTTAAGTGTCTTACTTAATAATGAAGCAAATGCCGCCGAGAAAGGTCGCGTGTTAATTGCGAGCATAGGTGAAGATAAGATAACACCTTGTATCGTCTCAGGATATTGCTTAGCATAGCGCATCGAAATCATGCCACCCATTGAGTGTCCCATTAAATAACATGGTCCAGTAAAATGATATGTTTGTTTTGCATGATCGATAAGACGATACAGATCATTAACAAACTGATCAAAGAAATCAATATCAACGCGTGTATCTTTCGCATTAACTTTTGAATCTCCATGACCGCGTACATCATAAAGCAATAGATTGCAATTAAGTTGAAGTAAGTAATAAATAATTTCAAAGTACTTTTCTTTATTTTCAATAAACCCATGTGTAAAGATAATTGTTGGGAATTCCTCTTTTTTTAAATAGAAATCATAATGTAAATTGAAATTTGAGATAGGAATTTGGTTCGAAATTAAATAGTTTTGCACATAAGGTAATACTTGCTGATCCATCTTTGTTTGATAATTTTTCTCACTTACCCAATCAAAATCATTTGGGAAACCATCTTGAGACTCGTCAAGTTTGAACGTATGTGAGGGCTGATTATCTTTTTGGTTTTTTAAATCATAAAACAACTTATAGGCTAAGTATCCTCCTACCCCATAGGTCAGTCGCTGTCCCCATTTATCTATTTGACCCATCAATTAACACTCCTATTCTTGTTGACTATTTGTACCCACTTCTAAATTATTAGGCCGTGATTGAATTAGAAGTGGATCAACAATTTCATATCCCATTTCTCTATACCCATCAATCATTCGCTCTAATGCTTCATAGGTCCACTTACGGTCATGCATTAATATATTAGCTCCTTTGCGTAAGTAATCTGTTGTTAAAGAAATTTCCGCCAGCGCATCACCATCTAAATATTCATCTTGCCAGTCATAACCAAAGTTCCAGGTAAACAATTGCATACCTAATTCATTACAAATCTTCAAAGTATCTAAGTTATATAATCCAAAAGGAGGTCTGAACCAACGGGCAGATTCGCCGGTAATTTCTTCAATCAACTCACTTGTACGGGCGATTTCTTCATATTGTTCTTCATAAGTCAACTCTTTTAAGTTTTGATGGTAAGTTGTATGGTTCCCAATCTCAAATCCCATATCATAGACTTCTTTAAGAATCGAGCGACCACGTTCACCCTCTAAAAACATGCCGTTTACTAAGAAAATCGCATTAACATTTTTTGATTTCATCAATTTCGCCATCTCAAGCATATAGCTATCAGGCTCTGCCGGACCATCGTCAAAGGTAAAGAGCAACACATTTTCAGAACTTCGCTCATCCATTGGAAAAATCTCCGACGAAATATCCGGGTCATCGTAGATGGTGTAAGCATATCCAGACTCATTTGGCGTCGCATAATGTTGATAATCTGTCCATACACGGTGTGTTACAGCAGTGCCTTCAGTCGTTGCACTCGATTCCTCTATTGTCTCAACAGAATCAGCCATTTCTTCTGCCGTTTCAACTTCTTGGGATGTTATTTCTTCCTGTTGTGATGAATATTGATTGGCTTGACTATTGACGCAACCTGCTAAAACACTTAACGTTAGCATAGTTAGGCTACATATTTTCAAAGCTTGCATCGTTTTATGCTCCTTTTCAGTTATTGTATTTAATGTATAAAATTAGATTAGATTCTTTCATAGGATATCTTCTACTATAAAATTCATTATACATTAATTAATAATCTTTACTAGTAAAGGATGGCTTTTCAGAAAAAACTTGACGTACTTGGAGTCCAATATAAGGAAAGTAGATTAATTGTATCGCACCACCAGAATGAGTTGAAAAATATGGCTTACCTAATGCTTCTACCCGTTCAATTACCTCTGAATGTGGGTGGTGATAGTGATTATTTTCACCAGCTGAATTTAATAAAAGTTTTGCCTCAATAATTGACAGAAAAGTCTCCGACGAACTATGTCGACTTCCATGGTGGCTTAAATGTAGAATATCCGGTGAAAAACTTGGAAATTGTTGTATAAAACGTTCTTCGAAAGGAGTTGACATATCGCCTAAAGTTAGAAATGAAAGGTTGCCTATTTTTAATCGTACCCCAATACTATGATCGTTACTAAGACTGGTGCTCGTTGTCAATTCATCGGAAGTTAAACTAGCTAACTGGATTGATTCATTCCAAACTTTATACAGACGACCTTCTGGAATGCCTTGAAAACTTACATTTTGAAATGTATTTTTTTGTTCAACAATAAAATCATCAGCCATTAGGTTATCCAACAACAATACTGATTCTACTGGAAAAGTTTCTAAAATTGCTGGTAAATTTCCAACATGATCTAAATCTAAATGAGTTAAAATAATCCCAGACAATGACTGGACACCGAGTGCTTTCATAGCAGGAATGATATTGTAATGAGCATATCGACGATCGATTTGTTTTGTATCGTAGGCGTATTTACCTCCGGTATCAATCAACCAAGTCCCTTGATTAAATGGCAACTGGTACAACACTGCCATCCCTTGACCAACATCAATGATCGTTATTTTCGTTGTAAAATTACAATAAGGATAAACGCATATTAATAAGAGATAGGTAATCGTAACAACGAGCAATCGACGTTTCTTTTCTTTTGAATATAATTGATACAATGCTACGATCATTAATCCGATAAACAGTCCATGCGGCAAATAACCTAGAATAATCGATGGAGAGATTGATGATAAAATCTCAAAAAAATTAATCATTATTTCTGCAATCGCATCGAACCCGCGGATGAAAATACGATGAAAGGGTTCAGGAAGAAAAATGATCCATCCCGACAGCAACATGAAAGGCAAAATAATTTTCTCAAATAAAATCCCTATTAAAGTCATCGTAATAATTTGAACGAGATGCAACGTATATTGACTCTGAAGCATAATCGGCCAAGTAAATAGGATGATAGTCATACTCACTTTAAAGGTATCTCGTATTGATAGCATCACCGATGAATTCGGGCTAAAGATTAAAACATAGGATATTAAAAAACTTAGGATATATCCTATGGACCAAACTTCATAAGGATTAATGATTAACAAAGTGATACTAAGAATTGATAATAAATCAACTCGTGACACGCATTGAGTTCGACGCATGATATGGGGGGTGACATATAACATAAACATCGAACGCGTTACGCCAATCGGCCAATCAATCAGACTCGCATAACAAATTAAAATAGCAAACACGATATAATATGCATAATCATTTAAGATACTCATTCTTTTTAGAAAATAACTAAAGTAAGAATGCAACATCACAATATGAAAACCAGAAATCGCAAATAAATGCATTACGCCCATAATTTGAAAAGTATCACGTTGGTCTCGGTAAAATTCAGTAGATTTATTTAATAACAGTTTATGAAATAATGCAAACCAAGGATGAGTTTGATACCGATTATATTGTCCGACAATTTGATTACGCAATTTATAGAAGCGGGATGCTATCGATGGGTTTGAACGAATCGCTTCAACATGCAAAACATCGTAATGCCAAATAATCTGTTTTGTTTTTAAATATTTTTGAAAATTAAATAAATAAAAATTACGATTCGAAGCAGGTCTTTTTAAAACACCTTTAACTTGAACGATCGAAGGAGTGCCTTCGAATTGTTGATACAGCGTTCCTTCTGGATTTTTGAACGTTAAATATACTTTGAACCAACGCTCTTGTTGCCGATCAAAGAGATAGCCATAACCTCTAGCATAGCCATCTCGAAATTCTAATTGATAAGGGTCCACCTTTACTTGTGTTTGTTCAACGGATTGATAATTGATTTGTAAATGTTCCTTCATTTCATAATCCATTATACGCACCCGCCCTACAATGAGTAAACTAATGACCAAACTCATTACTAAAAGAAGTTTGTTCTTTAACGTAATTAAACGAATAAAAATTAAAATACATATCCCTATTGATAAATAGCTAGGTTGAAGCCAAGAATATATAAACGCGAATATCGCACAAAAAATAAAAAACCAATGATATTTTAACTTACTCATGGACTTACCGAAATTAGGTGAGCGAGTTCCTCATAGGTCTTCTCACCAATCCCTTTAATTTCTTTAATTTGATCAGTTGACTGGAATGAACCATTCGTTTGACGATATTCAATAATCGCTTGTGCTTTTTTCGGTCCAATATTCGGTAATGTTTGTAGCTCCTCGACAGTCGCTATATTAATATTAATTTTTTGAGAAGCAACGGACGGACTGGATAGATGATAATCTCGGTCCAGCAAATTATCCCTATCTCCTTGCGTTAATTGTTCTTCTACTTCACTTTCCGTGTAAACTATTATTTTTTGCTGGTCGAATAACTTTTCTGCTAGGTTAATCGTACGATCATCTGCCTCTATAGTTAAGCCACCCGCAGCTTCAATCGCATCAATCATTCGGCTTCCTTCACTTAATTGATATAATCCAGGGCGATTTACCGCCCCTTTAATATCAATATAGATTATTGTTTCTTCGGATTGAGACGTATTTTCCGAGGACAGGTGTTCTTCTGAAGTTTCTTCAGTAAAATAAAGTGGGGTTTGTCTTATGTTATAATATTGAACCCCCAGTGAGATGATAAACAATACAATCCCTCCAACAATCCACAACATATATTTTCTAAGATAATTTTGGTATTGCACAATATTTCCTCCTTTCTATCAATAGATACGCAAAAAAGAGGCAAATCTTTATCAGATTTGCCTCTTTAATATATTTGTAATAATTACTTGAATTTCGCTTCCATGGCGATTCGAACATTTTCAGGTACCATATCATGAATATCTCCTTTAAAATACGCAATCTCTTTAATTAATGATGAACTTAAGAAGCGATATTCATCGGCTGCGTATAAAATCATCGTCTCGATATTTTTTCCTTGTCGAGCATTCCCAGATGCAATGGTAAATTCATAGTCAAAATCCGTTGAGTTGCGTACACCTCTTACAATGGTACTAGCGTGATGTTGTTGATAATAAGTCGCAACAAGTCCATCTGTTAATGTATCAATGCGGACATTATTATATTCTTTGATATTTTCATAGATGAGACGGATTCGCTCATCTACACTAAATAAATGTTTCTTCGACGTATTGACTGCTACAAGAACAATCACTTCATCAAACAACCGACTTACACGATCAATTATGTTTAAATGACCTAGGGTTAATGGGTCAAATGTCCCGGGAAATAAAGCTATTTTAGGTTGATGGTCCATTGTTTACCTCATTTCTTCATAGATTCGAATCATCGATTGACCATACCGTTTGGTCTTATTCTCACGATAATGAAGGATTGAATCGGGCAATGAATGTGTTGCGTCATATTCACAAACAATTTGACAGTTTGTATCTAGCAACTCATGTGCGACCAACCATTCGATATCTTCAACAATTCGTTCTTTAGCATAGGGGGGATCAATAAATACTAAATTAAATTTCAAGTCCATCGATAAGGTATCAGTGTATTTTAATAGTCCCTTTCGATTTTCACCCGAAAGAATTTTGAATTTTTCAGGTGATCGGGTCACCTCAATATTCTTTTCAATTGTCTGAATGGCAGGACGATAGCGTTCGCATATAATGGCTTTATTAAACCCTCTCGAGACCGCTTCAATCGCTAAAGCACCGCTACCACCATAGAAATCTAATACAACCCCTCCGTCAAAAAAACCGCCTAACATATTAAAAATATTTTCTTTAATTTTATCTGTAGTAGGTCGCGTATTATTACCAGGTACTGCTTGGAGCTTTCGACTGCCATACTCCCCTGCAATCACTCGCATGATGACTCTTCCTCCGACCGATCCGATGCTGCACTTTTCTTTGAATCTTCTATTTTGAATGATTGGCGCATCATCTCGAAGAATGATTCATCCGTTTCCTCGATTATAAAATCGTCCTGAACCATATTAATATCGAATGGTTCAATCGCACCTTCAAAAGTCATATCAATTTCATCACGATGAGACAATTCTACTTCTCTAACAAAAAACAAGCCTTGCAATTCCTGAAGGATTTTAGCGGTCTCTTCTTTATTAACATATAATATTGCATACTTCATACGTTGGCTTACATAATGAACAAAGCCATACTTCCTAAGTTGTCGAATATTTTTTGTCGAATATAACCAAACAATAATCGATTGTCGCTGTATAAACTTCAAGTTAGTCACCCCTTCTTATTCGAAATTAATCTTAACTCTTTACTATTTTCTTCTTCAACAATCATCCGTAGTACCATTGCTATCATTATAATGGAAACCAACAGACTCGTTCCGCCCACACTAATAAATGGTAATGTTACGCCAGTTAATGGAATTAAACTTGCCAAGCCGGCTATATTTGTAAAGGTCTGAACGGCCAACATATTAGCAATCCCTACAATCATTGAACGACGAAAAACATCCCTTGAGCGAGCAGCGCGTTGATATAAAATCAAAAATAATATAGTGTATAAAATAATAATCACTAAACATCCTACCAATCCTAATTCTTCTCCAATATTAGCGAAAATAAAGTCAGTATGTATTTCTGGTAAACGTCCTTGCTTAGCTTGACCATTAAAGAGGCCCACTCCAAGTAATCCACCATCCGCAAGGGCTTTATACCCCTCAATTAATTGGTATCCTCCTGCTAATGGGTATTTAAAAGGGTTGGTAAAAACAGCGACCCGTTCAAAAAAATGTTCCATCATCCCTTGATAACTTACTAACGCTTCATCAAAAAGATTAGAAACGAGATGCAGACCGATATATACTGCAATCATTCCACCATAGAATCTCGAAACCCATTTGGTACTTCCATCTATATAAAGTTTAACCAAAAATAAGCTGATAGCGATAATCATCAACATTCCCATGTCTGGCTGTAAAATAATTAAAAAACAACCTCCTAAAATCGTAAGTAACGCTAGCTTATCTACCGACATGCGGATTTTTTTCTGGGAAAGAATCTCTTCACGATCTGAATAGTTAATCGCCCAAGCTATTAACCATACGGAAGTTAATTTAAAGAACTCGCTTGGCTGGAACGAGCGATTGACAATCATCAGCCAGCTTCGAGCTCCACCTCCAATTTTCCCAATCAAAAGCGTAACAAACATTAAAGCTAAAATAACAAAATTACTTAGAAAAATTAGACGGTAATCTGTTAGCCATTTTGAGGGAACAGATAAAATAACCAACCCTGCAATCACCCCTAAAGTAATGGCAAAAATTTGGGTACGTAACGTTCCAACAGGATCATTCGGCATCGTTGCGCTAAATACTGAGACTAATCCGATAATTATTAAAATGCTTGTTAAACTGATAATTTTCCAATCGAGTCGAGAGAAAGTTTGCGCTAAATTTTGCTTCATTCTCATTAATATCGTTGTACTCTTAAGCGTGGATTGGCTTGTATGATCTGAAAAATTATTTTCATTCATACTGCACCTCCTTATAGTAATTCAAGGTCCATTATACCACAAAGCTTAGGAGAGCTAAACAATCGAGTCATGTATCCATTACCAGCCATCCAAAATAAAAAAGCCGTGAAATATATTCACGGTTTTAACTTCAATTAATTAGATTTCTTTCCATAACTTGTTAACTTGTTCCCAGTTAACAACCTTCCAGAAGTTTGATACGTATTCTGGACGACGGTTTTGATAGTTCAAGTAATAAGCATGTTCCCAAACATCTAACCCAAAAAGTGGTGTTTTACCGATCATTAAAGGATTATCTTGATTTGGTAAATCAATCACTTCGAGTGTGCCTTGATTATCAACTAACCATGCCCAACCAGAACCAAAACGTCCTTTTGCGCTGGCTTCAAATTTTTCTTTAAATGATTCAATCGATCCAAAATCTTCAATCAGTTTATCAGATAATTCGGATGGAATTGTTGTCTCTTCATTAGGTGATTGTAATAAATTCCAGAATAGAGAGTGGTTCAAATGACCTCCCCCATTATTTCTGACAGCCGTTTGAATTGATTCTGGTAATGTGTCAATTTTCTTTACTAATTCTTCAAGCTCCAATGACTCATACTCTGTTCCTTCAATCACTTTGTTTAAATTTGTAACGTAAGCTTGATGGTGCTTTGTATGATGAATTTCCATTGTTTGTTTGTCAATCACTGGTTCTAATGCATCATATTCATAGGGTAATTTAGGTAATTCAAAAGCCATAATCAAATCTACCTCCTTAAATTTGTTATGTATATCATAACATGTCTGTCGGCAATCACAATTGATATGCTCAGTATTACCCTTTATTTTGAGCTTTCTTTTCGCGTTTTGTAGCGCGTTCACGATCTGCTTTATTTAAAATTTTCTTACGCAAGCGGATATTGGCTGGTGTAATCTCGCAATATTCATCATCATTCATATATTGTAAAGATTCTTCCAATGTCATTTTACGTGGCTGTTTTAGGACACTCGTTTGATCTTTGGTTGCAGAGCGTACGTTCGTGAGTTGTTTACCTTTAACAATATTAACCGTTAAGTCATTTTCTCGATGATTTTCTCCGACAATCATTCCTTCGTAAACTTCCGTACCTGGTTCAACAAATACTGTTCCACGCTCTTCAATGTTTTGAATGCTATAAGCCGTTGCACTTCCTGATTCCGCTGCTACCAATGCACCGTTACGACGTCCTCCAATCACCCCTGACACAACAGGACGATATTCATCAAAACTATGATTTAAGATGCCATAACCACTTGTAATTGACATAAACTCTGTTGAAAAGCCAATTAATGCACGTGATGGAATTGAAAAGACCATACGGACTTGTCCGGTTCCTGTATTAATCATATCCGCCATTTCCGCTTTACGTTTTCCAAGCGCTTCAATTACAGCACCCATATACGCTTCGGGTGTGTCGATTTGAACACTTTCAAACGGCTCGCACTTTACACCATCGATTTCACGAATAATCACTTTAGGTCGTGATACTTGGAATTCATAACCTTCTCGACGCATGTTTTCAATCAGAATTGATAAATGAAGCTCCCCACGCCCTGACACTAAGAAAGCATCGGGTGTTTCTGTGGGTTCAACATTGAGCGACACATCCACTTGTAATTCTCGCTGTAATCGTTCTGATAATTTACTAGAAGTTACGTATTTCCCTTCTTTTCCCGCAAATGGTGATGTATTGGTTAAGAAGGTCATCTGTAAAGTAGGAGCATCAATATGCATCGCTGGAAGTGGTTCAAGATGATTTGGATCCACTACCGACTCCCCGACATCGATATCGTCCATTCCAGACAGAGCGATAATATCTCCTCCATAAGCTTCTGTTATTTCAATTCGATTTAATCCTAAAAATCCAAACATTTTTGTAACTCGGAAATTTTTATGTTGACCATCTCGTTTTATTAATGTGACAGTATCACCAATTCGGATTGTCCCGCGAAAGACGCGTCCAATCCCAATACGCCCTACATAATCATTGTAATCTAACATCGACACTTGATATTGTAAAGGGTCATCACGATTATCAACTGGTGCAGGAACATGTTCTAGTACCATATCCAAGATTGGATCCATGGTTGGCATTTGATCTTCAATTTGGTCTGAAGTGCTGGAAGTGCCATTTACGGCAGATGCGTACGCAACTGGGAACTCTAATTGATCGTCATTAGCACCTAACTCGATAAATAATTCAAGGACTTCATCAATCACTTCCACAGGACGGGCACCTGATTTATCAATTTTATTCACCACAACGACTGGACTCAAGCCTTCTTCTAACGCTTTCTTTAAAACAAATCGTGTCTGGGGCATCGTTCCTTCAGCTGCATCTACAACAAGGATAACCCCATCAACCATTTTCATAATACGTTCCACTTCTCCACCGAAGTCCGCATGCCCTGGTGTATCAAGGATATTAATATGAACGCCATGATAGTTAATCGCGGTATTTTTAGCTAAAATTGTAATGCCTCGTTCGCGTTCAATATCATTACTATCCATCGCACGATCATCGAGTTGTGCTCTCGCATCCAATGTGTCCGATTGTTTCAATAATTCATTCACCAAAGTTGTTTTACCATGGTCAACGTGCGCAATGATTGCAATATTTCGAATATTTTCTCTAATTATCATTATTGTTTGCCTCGCTATCTGTAGATTGAATAATATCTAATACTTGTGAATGGACTGCAGGGTGACAAGCCAAAACCGCTTGTCGTTTAAGAAGGTCGAGTGGTTGTCCAGTAGGAGTCGTCATTTTGTAGTTCATCGCTGTGAAAATGGCCAGACCGGCTGCAAAGTCCCAAGGTTGCAGTCGCGGTGACAAATAGAGTGCCGCTTCTCCGCGAATCACACTAATCATATCTAAACCTGCTGCTCCGTAATGCCTCATTCCTAAACTATGATTTAAAATTTCCCTTGCTTGGTAACGATTATGAATAAACAAATGCACATTACCGTGAATTAAGGACGTTTCCAACGAAGCAATCTGGATGGGTAATAGCGGTTGGTGATTTAAATAAACACCGTCCCCGACAATCCCGTAATAGAGTTGCTCATTCATTACATCCACAATATATCCGGCAACAGGTTTTCCATTATAATAAATCCCTAATAAAATCGCAAAATGATTCTTTTCTTTAACATAATTTAAAGTCCCATCAATCGGATCAATAATCCATAAATAACCTTCTGTGTTAGGGAATACATCTCCTTGACCTTCCTCAGAAAGAATCTGATGATTTGGATAGTAATGACGGATTTGTTGTATCAAATAGTCTTCGATACGACAATCCATTTCGGTAACTAAGTCATGTGCATTTTGCTTTTGTTTAACTTGAAGCGGCGAATCTAATGTCGCTCTAAGTAAATCCGCTGCTTGATTTAACCAATCAATCGCACGTTGATGCATTTGTTTATCCATGGTCATGAACCCTTTCTTATTTGCACCTTCGATCGTTGCTTCCCTTCTTGTCTCAATGTCCTAGCTAATTTTACTGCTTGATAGGTTGAGTATCCAGTTATTTTTTCAAATTCTTTATCAATTTGTTTTTCTTCCATTTTACTTTGAACTATTTGTTTATATTGCTGATAACTATCCATTAGTTCCTGACAATTGACACCCTCTTGATAAACACGCTCTACTTTATCTAAAAAATTTACAACCATTATAATCTCCTCAGTACTCCAATCAGGTTGAATCGGATAACTGTAGTTCATTTTATCACCTCGCTAAGATACCGTAAAAATTATAACACACTGATTTAAAGAGATAAATTTATAATGAAAAAGAGAGGCAATCATCGCCTCTCTTAATCAACGAATAATCGTTTAATTACATATGAATCGGTTGATCTAAAGCTAATTCTGCGGCATCCATTACTGCTTCACTTAATGTTGGATGAGCATGAACGGTCAGCGTAATATCTTCAGCATTCATACCTGATTCAATCGCTAAACCTAACTCAGTAATAACTTCTGAGGCGTTCGGTCCAACGACTTGCGCTCCAACAATAATATTATCTTCTTTGGTTGTAACTAAACGTACGAAACCATCGGTATCATTTAAAGATAGTGCACGGCCATTACCACCGAATGGGAATTTAGATGCTTTAACTTCTAGGCCTTGTTCTTTGGCTTCAGCTTCGGTTAATCCAGTTGATGCAAGTTCAGGATCTGTATAGGCTATAGAAGGCATTGAATGGTAGTCCACTTCATCTTTTCCACCTGAAATTGCAGCAGCTGCAACTTTACCTTCAAAAGATGCTTTATGAGCTAGTGCGAGTCCTGGGACGATATCACCGATCGCATAAATATTTGGTACTGAGGTGCGACCTTGTGCATCAACTTCAATTAGACCATTGTCTAAAATTTTAACGCCTGCATGCTCAAGACCAATATCATCCGTATTTGGACGACGACCTACTGATACTAATACGTAGTCTGCTTCAATTTCTTTTTCTTTACCTTTAACTTCGAACTTCACAGTAACTGAATCTTCGTTCACGATTACTTCTTTAGCTTTCGCTTTTGCATGAATTTTAATTTTGCGTTTTTTCATTGCTTTCTCAACAACTTTAACCATATCTTTTTCAAATGAAGGTAAAATATGGTCTGCAGCATCAATTAAAGTCACTTCCGAACCTAGGTTAGCATAAGCAGTTCCTAATTCTGATCCGACAATGCCCGCACCAATAACAACAAGACGTTTTGGTACTTCTTTAAAGTTCAATGCACCGGTTGAATCCACAATACGTTCACCAAATTTGAATCCAGGAATTTCAATTGGTCGAGATCCTGTAGCAACGATTAAATTTTTATAGCTATAAGTTTGGGAAGTATCTTCAGCATCATTCGTCACTCGAAGTGTTTCATGGTCAACGATATAAGCATCACCACGAATAATTTCTACTTTGTTCTTTTTAAGTAGCATTTCAACACCAGAAGTTAACTGTTTAACAACTTTGTTATCTTTCCAATCTTGTGTTTTAGTAAAGTCTAATTTAACTTCGGATTCGATTCCCATATCTTCGCTATTTAAAGCGTTACGATAAATATGTCCTGCATTAATTAAAGCTTTTGATGGAATACAGCCCACATTCAGACATACGCCGCCAATAAATTCGCGTTCAATGACTGCTACTTTTTGTCCGAGTTGAGCTGCACGGATAGCAGCAACATAGCCACCAGGACCAGAACCGATAACCACTGTATCGAGTTCGATTGCAAAATCTCCAACTACCATTTATTTCACTATCCTTCCATTAATAATAATTCTGGATTACTTAAATATTTCTTGATTTCATTCATCGCAGATTGTGCAGTTACACCATCAATGACACGGTGATCATAGCTTAATGATAACTTCACAACACGACCTGGAACAACTTGACCATCTTTAATAACAGGTTGTTCAACAATTGAACCAAATCCTAAGATTGCTACTTCAGGATGGTTAATAACTGGAGTAAACCATAATCCACCTGCTGAACCAATATTAGAAATCGTAATCGATCCACCTGACATTTCATCCAATGATAATTTACCTGCATGTGCCTTTTGAGCTAATTGAGAAATTTCATCCGCTACTTCAAACATGCTCTTCATGTTAGCATCATGGATAACAGGAACTAATAATCCACGATCTGTATCGGTTGCAATACCAATGTTGTAGTAGTTTTTGTACACAATTTCTTGTGTTGCATCGTCAACAGAAGCATTGAGAATTGGATATTTCTTAACTGCAGCAATTAATGCGCGAACAACATATGGTAAGAATGTTAATTTAATATCTTGTTCTGCAGCGATATCTTTGAATTTCTTACGGTGATTCCATAAAGCAGTCACTTCAACTTCATCAAAATGAGTTACGTGTGGTGCTGTATGTTTTGAATTTACCATTGCTTCAGCGATTAAGCGACGTGTCTTAGACATTGATTCACGTACTTCACGTTCACCTGAAACTGGAACATAAGCTGGCTTAGCAGTTGTTGTTTCAGCTTGAGCAGCGTTATCTTGTGCGGATGCTGCTGTTTGTTCTGTTTCAACTTCTGGTGCTGCAGTTGCTTGTCCAGGAGTAAAGTTACGAACATCATCTGCTGTTACACGTCCACCGCGTCCTGTAGCTGGAACGAGTGTAATATCTACACCTAATTCACGAGCTAATTTACGAACCGATGGCATTGCTAGTACGCGTTGCGCTGGGTTTGCGGTACTTACCGCTGCAGGTTGTGCTGGGGCAGCTGTTTCTGCCGGAACTTCTGCTTGCGCTGGGTCTTCGCCAACGGCTCCTGTTGGAGATGCAGGGGTTGATACCACTTCATCCGCTGGACCATCATAGTCAGGCGCATCAATTTCAACTAATGCTTGGCCAACAGTAGCTACCGTTCCAACTTCTGCATGGATTTTAATAATCTTACCTGCATATGGGCTTGGTAACTCTTCAACCGCTTTATCATTTTGAATTTCTACTAAAATTTGGTCTTCAGTGACTTGGTCGCCTTCTTTTACGTCCCATGCAACAATCTCACCTTCATGAATTCCTTCACCTAGCTCTGGAAGACGGAAAATAAAACTGTTAGATCCACTTTGAGCTGTTGGTGCAGCTTCAACAGGCGCTGCCTCTGCTGCAGGTTCCTCAGCAGCTTCTTCTCCACCTTCATAGTCCGGGGCATCGATTTCAACGAGTACGTCGCCAACTTTTGCGACTGTACCTACTGTCGCATTGATTGATTTAACCGTTCCAGCGTATGGTGTTGGAAGTTCTTCAACTGCTTTATCATTTTGAATTTCAACGATAATTTGATCTTCTTCAATGGTGTCGCCTTCTTGAACGAGCCAATTAACAACTTCACCTTCATGAATACCTTCACCTAGTTCAGGTAATTTAAATTTAAATACTGCCATTCAGTGACACTCCTTTTTTATGTTTTGCTAACTTATAGACGTGGAATCAATTAGAATTCTTGTAATTCTTTCACTGCGGCAACGATATCAGCAGCATTTGGAAGCCAATCTTTTTCAGCCATACCAAAAGTATAAACTGTGTTTGGCGCAGCCACAAATTTAATTGGCGCTTCAAGTGATAGAATTGAACGTTGAGAAATTTCAGAAATAACTTTCTCACCTACACCTGCTTGACGTTGTGCTTCTTGAACCATAACGACTTTTCCAGTTTTTTCCACTGATGCTGTAATAGTCTTAATATCAAGTGGATAGACAGTTCTTAAGTCTACAATTTCAACAGAAATATTTTCTTTTTTCAATTCTTCTGCTGCAGCAATAGCTTCACGAACCATCGCACCATAGGCAATAATCGTTGCATCCGTTCCTTCTTGAACAACATTAGCTTCACCTAATGGCACAGTATAGTGACCTTCAGGAACTTCTTCACGGAATGAACGGTAAAGTTTCATATGTTCTAAAAATACAACTGGGTCATTATCTTCAATTGAAGCTAATAATAGACCTTTTGCATCATATGGATTTGATGGGATAACCACTTTAACACCTGGTGATTGTGCCATTAATCCTTCAAGTGAGTCTGCGTGAAGTTCAGGGGTTGCTACACCACCACCAAATGGTGAACGAATTGTAATGGGTAGATTACGTGTATTTCCTAAACGGTAACGTGTACGTGCTGCTTGGCCTACAACAGAGTCCATAACTTCGAAAACAAATCCGAAGAATTGAATTTCCATAATTGGACGGAATCCTTCAAGTGCAAGACCAATAGCTAAACCACCAATACCGGATTCAGCAAGTGGTGTGTTGAAGATGCGTTCTTCACCATGCTTATCAAATAATCCTTCTGTCGCACGGAAAACACCACCGTTTTTACCAACGTCCTCACCAAAGATTAACGTTTTCTTGTCTTGAGTAAGGGCAATATCTAATGCATCTCTAATTGCTTCAATGAGTGTTAAATTCGCCATGATTATTTAGTCTCCTTTGCTTCGTAATATGCAATTTGCTCTTGCGTAATTTGATCTGGTGTTTCGAACATATTCTTCAAGAAATCAGAAATTTTTTGTTGTGGAACTTCTTCTGCTTGTTTAATTGCTTCACGAGCTACTTCTTTTGTACGTTCGATAACTTCTTGTTCTTTCTCTTCAGACCAAAGTCCTTTTTCAGTTAAGAATGTACGGTAACGGTTTAATGGGTCTAGACCTTGCCAGTGTTCTTGAACACCTTCAGGTTGGTAGCGTTTAGGATCATCTCCTGATAATGAGTGAGGTTCGTAACGGTAGCATAATGTTTCAATTAGAACTGGACCATTACCTGCAATCGCATATTCACGAGCTGCTTTTGTTACAGCATACACCGCTAAAATATCCATTCCATCTACTTGAATTCCCGGAATTCCTGCTGCAACAGCTTTTTGAGCTAAAGTAGGTGCTGCAGTTTGTAGTTCGCGCGGTGTGGAAATTGCCCAGCCGTTATTTTGAATTACAAAAACTGCAGGGGCTTTATATGCTCCAGCAAAGTTGATTCCTTCATACATATCACCTTGAGAAGAACCACCGTCTCCTGTCCAAGTCATAGCGATTGCTTTACGACCATTTTTCTTAATACCTAAAGCGGCACCCGCTGTTTGAATGTATTGAGCACCGATAATAATTTGCGGTGGATACGCACGGAAATCTTCTGGGTATTCATTTCCTAAAACATGGCCTTTAGACCATAGGTAAGCTTTGTAATGTGGCAAACCATGTTGAATTAATTGTGGAATATCACGATATCCTGGGAAGATAATATCATCTGCAGTTGTCGCAGCTATTGTACCCAACTGTGAAGCTTCTTGACCTGTAGTGGGTGCCACGAAACCTAGACGTCCTTGACGACTAAACGCTTTAGTTCTTGCATACCATTCACGGTAGAAGACCATATCCTCCATAAATTTAACAAGTTCTTCATCTGATAATTCTGGCATTAAATCTTCATTAACGATTTTGCCTTTCTCATCCAAAATTTGAACTGTACTAAAGTCAAAATTTTGAGGGTCTAACAATTGTTCAAAAGTTTGTTTTTTCTTTGTAGCCATGTATTTTACATTCCTCTCCAATATTTTTAACACCAGGTACAAACTGTACCAGTACGTTATTAATAATTTATCATTCAAAACGACTTTTAGCAAGCATTTAGTCGCTATTTTTCCTTTAATAGCAACGTTTTACTTTGTGAATTAATGCACTACTTATGTAAATCTCGTACTCCTTTCTGTTATATTTTTAATTTATTATGTGTTACATCAAGGTTATACTGTTGTATAACAAGGATAAAATTATTGGCTTTCTTATTGTTAATTTTATATTAGTTTATGCGTCTTGGCGACAATATACACGTTGATTTGCTAAATAGGTTGCATATAGTTTTCCTTGGGGTTCAATTACAATAAAATCCGCTGGATAATTTGCACTCAGTCTTCCACAATGCTTATCAAGGCCAACCGATTGAGCTGGATAAAGTGAACCCATTTTTAAAGCTGTCGTCAAATTGACGATATCCCAATCTACCAAGTTGTGTACAGCCTGAATTAGTTTTAGAACTGATCCGGCCAAATTACCGCTATCTTTCAGACGCGCTTGACCATCTTTAACAATTACTTCAAACTCTCCTAGTCTAGACTCACCTTCATCTAACCCCCCAGCGCGCATACAATCAGATATTAAGATGACTTTATCCTGTGGTTTTGCTTGGGTTACAACTTGAATCGCTTTTGGATGAACGTGATGCCCGTCAGCAATAATCTCTGCATAAGCTTCATCAAGCGTTAATCCTGCTCCAACCATCCCTGGCTCACGATGATGCAATCCGCGCATTCCATTGTAAAGATGGACAAAAATATTCGCACCCGCTTCAACGGCTTCATAGGCTTGATTATAAGTTGCATCAGAGTGTCCTAAAGCAACGTAAATCCCCTGTTCAACTGCTTTTTTAATAAAATCTTGTACACCTTTTCGTTCTGGTGCAATCGCAATTTTTCGAACCATTCCATCCGAAGCATGATTCCATTGATTCAATAAGTCGATCGAAGGATCTTGCATATATTTTGCATTTTGAGCCCCTTTATACTTTTCGGTAAAAAATGGGCCCTCTAGAAAAATCCCTTGAATTCGTGCCCCTGTTACTTGGCTTGCACTCTCTCCAACAACTTGGCAAGCTTTCATCAAATGCTCTGGTGAATCTGTTAAGGTCGTTGCTAGCCAGCTGGTCACGCCACACTCTAACAACCCTTTAGAAATTTGTTCCATTCCCTCAGGGCTGCAATCCATCACATCATATCCACCATAACCATGAATATGCGTATCGACCAACCCAGGTGCAATTATATAACCGCTGTAATCAATCATCGTTACTTCATTTGTTACTGGGAGATGATCAACATAATCAACAACACGTTGATCTTCACAAATTAAATAACCTCCCTCTTTCATCTCATCTTCGTATAGAATATAATCCGCCTTATAAATGGTTTTCATTTTATCATCTCCTCAATGATTTGCTTGATTCTATCATACTCTTTCTTTATTATTTAACAATCATTAATAACTTACTATTTTAATGATGACTTCACTAACCCTTTAAGATACAATAGCAATGATAATGAATGAGGTGATAATAATGGAAAATAAAAAACTTTTTTATAAAACAATGTTAGCCATTGCGATTCCCGTTGCGCTACAAAATCTGATTACATCTTCAATTAATACAATTGATACGCTGATGATTTCTTCCTTAGGGGATGTAGCGGTTGCGGGTGTTGGTATTGCTAACCAGTTCTTCTTTTTTTATTTTATGATTTGTTTCGGTTTAGTTACGGGAGCAGCCATTCTTATTGCTCAATATTGGGGACGACGAAATTGGGAAGAGGTTCGAACGATTACACAACTAACAGTTGTCATTGCGACGATAATTGGAATCCTCTTTACAATCATTGCACTCATTTTCCCAAAACAAATTATTGGATTAATTATTCAAGACCCTAATGTCATTGAAGAAGGTGCGATCTACTTACGGGTCGTATCACTATCATACATTCCAAGCGCGATTAGCTTTGTTTACTCTATGACATTCCGTACAACGGGAAACCCTAAGACACCACTATTTGCAACCATTGTCAGTGTCTTTTTCAACGTATTCTTTAACTATGTATTTATCTTTGGAGTGTGGGGTTTCCCACGTCTAGGTATTGCAGGGGCCGCGATTGGGACAATCATCGCGCGCTTTGCCGAATTATCTACTCTCTACTTTATTTCTCGTAGTTATAATGGGCCTTTAAATTATTCACTGAAAGAATTGATCCATCCACAATGGCATAAAATTAAACGTTACTCGCCAACCATTTTACCGGTGATGATTAATGAAACTTTTTGGTCTTTAGGTCAAATTATGTATAGCGTGGCATACGCATTGATTGGAACTGAAGCCACTGCTGCTGTTCAGATTGTGATTGCGGTTCAAAACTTAGCACTCGTTATCGTGCGCGGGTTATCTAGCAGTTGCTCTGTGATGGTAGGTGAAAAAGTTGGACAAGATAAATTTGAAGAAGCGCAACTCTACGCCAAACGCTTCTTGTTAATTTCAATTATCACAGGTGTCGTAATGGGAGCTTTAATTATTATTTCAGCACCGTATACCCTAATGCTATTCAAGTCCATCTCTCAAAATGTTTACATCTTAGCACATAAGTCACTCAATATGATCGGAATTATGATTGTATTTATTGCTCTATCCAATATTATAATCGTTGGAATATTGCGTGGAGGTGGAGATACCGGGTTCTCCATGAAGGCTGAATTATTCTCACTATGGGTTGTGGGAGTTCCACTATCATTCTTTGGTGCTGCCATTCTCAAATTACCTATTCACTTAGTGGTAGGTCTAGCCTGTGCTGAGAACATCTGCAAAGTTCTACTTGGTATTATTCGAATCCAATCCGGAAAATGGGTTCGTAACTTAACTATGGATTAATAAAATAACCCCAGTCATTTCGAAATGGCAGAAACTACGATAATCCTGAATATGGGTATCGTAACCCGCCTCAAAATGGCTTGGGGTTATTATTTTAATTATTTTACTTGTTCGATAATCGCTTCGTAGACACGGTCAGCAATTTCTGAACCTTCAGCTAATAGTGCTTCTCCACGTTCTTGGTATTGAGCTTTCAAGTCTTCATCTTTTAAAATACCTAGGTTAACAACGACACTTACCCAGCTACTTTGAAGAGCTCCTTTAAGTTGAACAGCCGCAACACCTACGTCACTAGCAACATTCGGATTGGATTTCCCAACGATTTCTTCAGTGACTTTTAAAGCTTCTACACATAGTTCCATTAAATCAAATGGAGGTTTTAAAGCCACGAGCGTCGCTTCTTGCATTGCAACACGGCGTGCTTCTTTTTCTTCTTCAGTACCGCGTGGCATTGCATAGACTTTCCCAACCTCATCAAAGGCTTGTCGGTCATCTTCAATCCCTTGCAAGAATTTATTCATTAAATCCTCAGCTTCTTTTAGAACACGTTCGTTTAACTCATTATGTTCCGCATAACGTTTTTTACCAACGGTAAATTCCGTAACCATTTTAGTTAAAGCGATCCCTAAAGCTGCATTTAATGCCGAAGAACCTCCGCCACCAGGTGTTGGGTCTCCAGATCCTAATTTCTCAACGAATTCTTTAACCGATAAATCGTAATACGTCATTGTATAACCTCCTATAATGTACTCTTTCTCAAGTATAGCATGTTTAAGGCAAGAAATGAATAAAACGCTTTAATTATCTAATATCCAATCTCCCCCTACACTATCATTCTCTTATTTATACTCTTTGAAATAAGAAACTGCACTTTGTTCACTCATCTGTCTAAATGCTTCACGCGTTTCCTCAGGTAGAGAACCACCAAAATCCATAAATTCAACCAAATCTTTAAAAGCTCGGTGAGGAATGGCTAAATCTTCGATCTCTTCTGGACGAATACTTAAATCAATCTCATCCTGTCTACCTGTTTCTAACTTAGCTACAAAATCTGGTTCTGTTACGAATACAGAAGACATTCCTACCATATCTGCATATCTCAGTGCTTCAAGTGCTTTTTCTGGCGAATTAATACCCCCTGTTGCAATAATTGGGACACGTCCTTTTAAGTGATCCCGAACAATCTCATTCACATAATCTCCAGGACGAGAACCTGCTCGAGCACGATCTAAATAGATATCATGTCCCCAAGATGCGATAGCATAATAATGAATATTCGATACCTCCATCATTCGATCAAAATATTCATTGAATTCATCAACGGTATAACCCACTTGCTCTCCGCGTGTTTCTTCAGGTGTTCCACGAAAACCTAAAATAAAATCATCCGGCCCTTCTTCATCAATAACTTTCTGCACTGCGCCCATAATCTCCACCCCAAATCGTGAACGATTTTCAACAGATTGAGGTCCGTATTGATCCGTTCGTTGGTTTGAAAAAGGCGAAAAAAATTGTTGGGGTAATAACCTTTGAGCATTAGAAATTTCAACGCCATCAAAACCAGCTTGAATGGCACGGCGCGTAGCCTGTGCATATTGTTCAATGACATGTTGAATTTTTCGGTGAGACATCTCAATCACATCGTGTTCAATCGGTGTCATCAAATGCATTCGGGATGGTCCGTAAACCACGCCATAATCTCTCAAGCTGACTTTAGCAAATCGCCCTGCATGTGTTAATTGAATTATCGCTTTTGCCCCTTGAGACTTCATCGCTGCTGCTAATTTGCTTAAACCATATATAAATCGATCATCTCGGATGGAAGGTCCATATTCAAATAACTGTGCATAGTCTTCAATATAAGCTGCAGTCGTAACTTGGAGTGGTGCTGACGAAGCTCGACGGATTGCATAAGCTACTTCTTCCTCCGTTACAAATCCTTCCAAACTCGACGCGTTAGTCGTAATTGGATTTAATGAAAATCGATTGGCCAATACAATACCGTTAGATAATGTTATGGGATTAAATAGTGGTGCGTATAATTCAGACTGGGTCACCTATTATCACCTCGTATATTTTTTTGAACAATTACCTACTTTTACCTAAAACGTAAGTATAATCATATAATCTCATAATATGCTTTAAATTTCCACACCCCTATGATAAAATTGGCTTAGAATATTTTGAAAGAGGCGATTTTATGCTTAAAACTGGAAATTATTTATTTTTAGAAAAAGGTGACAACATCGTAACAATTTCGATGACACCAGAACTTCAAGATGACATTGGAACTGTTGGCTTTGTTGAATTTACAGAAGAGAAACAACTTAAAAAAGAAGATGCTATAGCGCATATCGAAGCTTCAAAAACAGTTTTAGAAATTATTAGCCCTGTCACTGGGACTGTCGTTGAAATCAACGAGGCTGCGATTGATAATCCGAAAATGCTAAACTCTGCTGACACAGCAGAAAATTGGTTAGTTAAATTAACGGACGTATCTTCAGAAGATTTTGATAGTTTAGCTGATGCCTAATGAATTTAATCGATAAATTAGACACTTTGATTGCTTATTTATCTGAGGAACAGCCTTATTTAAGCGAGCTTTTCAAAGATTATCCAAACGAAACTATCCACGATAAATATGAAATTTATCGTGGATATGTTAATCTACGCCCTGCTATGAAAGCTTCTGAGGAATTTCTTCAATTACAAGATGAAGTACTTAAAGCTTTGATTGTCCAAGATGGTATTACCTCGATAGATGATTTAACCCCAATCCAACCTCAGCTTTACGAATGGCAAGGTGATATTACTACGCTTGAAGTGGATGCCATTGTCAATGCCGCGAACTCGGATCTTTTAGGATGTACTCAAGCAAATCATAATTGTATTGATAATACCATTCACACTCGATCAGGTGTTCAATTGCGATTCGCTTGTCAACAAATTATGGATGAACAAGGGAGACGCGAGCCCATTGGAAAAGCAAAAATCACGCCAGCTTATAATCTGCCAAGCCAATACGTGATTCATACCGTTGGCCCTTTTATTGTTCCAGGCCAAGCGCTGACTCCAATGAAGGAAGAGTTATTAAAATCAAGTTATCTCAATTGTTTAAAACTTGCAGATGCATATCATTTACAATCAATCGCATTTTGCTGTATTTCGACTGGAGAATTTAATTTCCCTAATGAACCTGCGGCTCGGATTGCTTATCAGACTGTTAAGGATTATTTAAAAGAAAGCCAATCGGCAATTAAAGTTATTTTTAATACTTATTTAGATATCGATCATAATTTATATCAAACAATACTCAAAGAGTCATAAAAGGGAGGAGAGATTATGACACACCCCTCAACTTGGAAACACCTTAATAAAGATTTATCACAAAAAGATTTACTTAAAGGATTGATTGAAGAAGCGGAAGTTGTTGTACCGGGAATTGGTGCTGGAATGTCTGCTGCTACAGGCTTTACCTACGTTGGACCTCGCTTTGAAGAAGCGTTCCCTGATTTCATTGAAAAGTATAATTTTTTTGATATGTTACAAGCTTTTTTAGCAGATTTTGAAGATTGGGAAGAATATTGGGCCTTTCAATCTCGTTTCGCCCTGCTCAATTATTTTGATCAACCTGTCGGCCAATCTTACGTTGATTTAAAAGATATTCTCGAAGGAAAAACGTATCATATTATTACGACCAATGCAGACAATGCCTTCTATGCTGCAAATTATGATCGTGATAAAGTTTTTTATATTCAAGGAGAATACGGCTTGTGGCAATGCTCCGATTTTTGTCAACAAATCACCTATCAAGATGAAGCGCTTATTCGCAGGATGGTTGAAGAACAACAAAATATGAAAATACCGACAGAATTAATTCCTTATTGCCCTCACTGTCACGCACCATTAGAAGTTAATAAACGAGATGCCGTTCGAGGGATGGTAGAAGACGATTATTGGCATGAGCAAGAGGCGGCTTATACAGATTTCTTGCAACAACACGATGGTAAAAAGATTCTATTTTTAGAAATAGGGGTCGGGCATACCACACCTCAGTTTATTCGCGAACCGTTCCAAGAGATGACGGCGAATAATCCAAATGCGCTATATGTTACCATGAATCAAAAACGCTATCGTATCCCTCCTGAAGTTCTACCTCAATCTGTCCGCATTACCGAAGATATTTACACTTTATTTAATCAAATAGCTAAAGAACGGAGAGCGTAATGTATTTAATTGAACCTATTCGAAACGGCGAATGGATCTATAATCAAGGTTTATTGATGGCGATCCAATCATACGCACGTGATCATTTATTTTTAGATGACGATATTGTATTTCCATATATGCCTAAACCCTCTGTCCAAATTGGACTGTTTCAAAACGCTTATGAAGAAGTTAACCTTCCTTATCTAGAAGAACATAAAATGGATTTAGTAAGACGTGAGACGGGTGGTGGCGCGATCTACCTCGATGATAAAAATATGAGTTTTTGTTTTTTACTTGATAGTGAAAACCACTCCGATGTTTTTGGTAATTATGCCAAACTCTATGAACCAGTGATTCGAGCCCTCGAAAAACTCGGAGTCAAAAATATTGAACAAAAAGGCCGAAATGACCTAACTTTAAATGGTCAAAAGATTTCAGGTGCGGCGATGACCATTGTCCACGGTCGAATTTACGCTGGATACTCTTTACTACTAGACCCTGACTTTGAGACAATGGAAGCCGTGCTCACACCAAATTACAAAAAAATATCATCTCACGGTATAAAGTCCGTTCGAGCTCGGGTTGGGTCACTTCGACAAGCCTTACGCGAGGAAGATCAAAATATCGACGTTTGGGAGCTTACGGACTACTTGTTAAGGGAATTATTGCAAGTAGATGATTTAGAACAAGCTAAACGCTATGTTCTAAGTGAAAAAGACTGGAAAGCAATCGATGAAATTGCAGCAAAAACCTATAATAATTGGGACTGGAATTATGGTCGATTCAAAAACTTTGACTATCAAGTTAATGAAAGAATTGAAGGTGTCGGTACACTACATATTGGTCTTTCTATTCAAAATGCAAAAATCTATGATGTTCAGATAAGCGGAGATTTCTTCTCAATCAAATCGATTCAAGAGCTTGAAGAACTGCTTAGAGATACGCGCCTGAAGCAATCAGATCTTCTAGCTGTGTTAGAGAACATCGACTTATCAAGTTATATTAGCCGCTTAGATAATGAGACTTTTATCAATCTATTGCTCAACATTCCAAAGGAGGAAAACTGTGATTAAATTAAGTGTACTTGATTATGCTCAAATCGATGAACACGAAACGCCAACCCAAGCACTCAATAATACCGTATCCTTGGCGCAATGCGCAGAACAACTAGGCTATCATCGTTTTTGGGTTGCAGAGCATCATAATGTTCCAGCTTTTTTATCTTCCTCACCTGAGGTCCTTATGATGCATTTATTAAATCACACTTCAACAATCTCCATTGGTTCAGGAGGTGTCATGCTCCCCCATTATGCCCCTTTAAAAGTTGCTGAGAATTTTAAAATTCTCTTGCGCTTATTCCCAGGACGCGTTGATCTAGGGATTGGCAATACTAAAGGGACACGTATTGTAAATCATGCTCTTAATGAAACTAAAAAACGATTTTTAGATTATAAGGAGGCTATTCAAGATTTACAAGGATTTATTGCTGATGACCTTCCAGAAGAACACCGGCATCATGAAGTTAAAGCCAATCCTGCAATTGATCAACTTCCTAGCATGTGGGTTCTATCAACCTCGGTGGATTCAGCTATCATGGCAGCGGAATTAGGTATCGGCTATTGTTATGGCTTTTTCCCTTATGCAAACCGAGATGCGCTTAAAACAGCACAAGAAGCCAGTCAGGTATACCGTTCAAATTTCAAACCATCTGGCTTTATGGAACAAGCTCAAGTAAGCATTGCTGTCTTTGCCTGTATTGGCGACACTCCTGAAGAAGCAGAAGCGTTTGGCCGTGCACTAGATTTATGGTTATTAGGGACGAATAATTTTAGCGAGCATCTAACGTATCCAAGTATTGATACGGCTAATCAATATTCATACTCTGATAAAGAAAAACAGCGGATTGAAAATAATCGGTCAAGGATGGTAGTCGGGACAGCTGAACAAGTCCGTGATCAGTTACTCGATCGAGCGCAACTTACACAAGCCGATGAAATTCTAGTTATCCCACTGATGCCGGGTATTGAAAACCGAAAAGCCGGATTAAAATCTTTGGCTCAAGCATTTGATAACATTTAATACATCAAAAGACGCCATGAACGACTAACTGTTCATGGCGTCTTTTTGCATGTTAGATTAATTAATATACTCATCTAATCTTTTACGATCCAGGCAGGATTCGAACCTGCGACCGCTCGCTTAGAAGGCGAGTGCTCTATCCAGCTGAGCTACTGGACCAATCTGACAACTACTTTATCATACTATGAATTCAGAAATTGTCAAGACCAATATCTTTATGTTTAACAAATATCCTATCAAACAGCAATCGGTGCTTTAATCGTTGGATGCGGGTCATACCCTATCAATTGGATATCTTCAGGTTCCAGCTCAAATATTGTTCGGTTACCCTTGATTTCTAATGTTGGAAGTGAACGCGGCTCACGTTCTAATAATTGTTGAGCTTGTTCTAAATGATTACGGTATAAGTGCAAATCACCTGATGTATGAATAAATTCACCTACTTCTAACCCTACTTCACGCGCAATCAAATGAGTCAGTAAAGCATAACTCGCAATATTAAATGGTAAGCCAAGGAAAGAGTCCACACTTCGCTGGTACAATTGACAACTTAATTTGTTGTCGCAAACATAAAACTGAAAGAGTGTATGACATGGAGGTAAAGCCATTGAATCAACTTGATTTGGATTCCATGCGCTAATAATATGTCGTCTGGAATGAGGTTGCTTTCTAAGTCGAATCAATAATTGTTCGATTTGATCAACTACACTGCGATGCCCTTGCGCATCAATTCCTTCAAATGCTCGCCACTGCTTTCCATAAACCGGCCCAAGACCTCCCCATTTTTGAGCAAATGCATCTTCATTTAAGATTAATTGTTGGAACTTATTCATTTCAGCTTGGTACACTTCGTGAAACGCGCCATCTTCTAAAGCTCTTAATCCAAAATCTTTCATATCCGGTCCTTCGTATTCACTTGAGTTGACATATCGCTCAAATGCCCATTCATCCCAAATATGATTATCGTGTTCCAGCAAATAGCGAATATTCGTATCGCCTTTTAAAAACCATAACAATTCTGAAACGACTAACCGCATCGGAACACGTTTCGTTGTAACAATGGGAAAGCCTTCAGTTAAGTCATAACGCATTTGATAACCAAAGGTGCTTAACGTCCCAACGCCAGTTCGGTCGTTGACAATTTGACCATGGTCGATAATATGTTGTAGACATTGTTGATATTGTTTCATCTCGTATCAACTCCTATATAATCGTAACATTTTCTGCATGCGTCCATGGGGCATCTGGGTTAATATGATCATAAAACATAATCCCTTTCAGATGGTCAAGTTCATGTTGGAAGACAATCGCTTCATAATTACGTAATTTAACAACATGCTCCTTGCCTTCTAAATCGTAAAATTTAATTTTCGCGCGTTTCGGTCTAGGTACATAGCCTGGAACGGCGCGACGGACAGATAAACATCCCTCACCATCTTTTAAAGCTACTTCTTCGATGGAATGACTAATTAATTTGGGATTAATAACAATTTGGTCAACCTTAGGTTCGGTTGGATTTCCTTCTTCGTCATAGTCCATAATATAAATTGCAAAAATTTGTTTACTTTGACCAATTTGCGGTGCAGCAACACCCACACCGGGTCGGAGTTGGTACTTTTCTGCCATGGCTTCGTCTTGACTATTGATTAAAAAATCACGCATCTTGGTTGCAAGTTCATAGTCCTCTTTTGATAAAGGAAAGCTAACTTCTTGAGCGTGTTCTCGTAAGATAGGATCCTTTTCTGGGACAAAGTCTTTCATCGTAATCATTATTCATTATCTCCTTGTCTTTCATAACCTGTGACAATATAGTGTTGTCTTTTTTCATCGAAATCGATGGATTCAACGAGCGTTGTCCGTCTTAATTTAGCAAGTCTTTGGCCATCATTGCTTTCGACGACTGCTTCATATCGCTTAAATTGTTCAATCGCTTCTTGCCAAATCATTTGCTTTAACTTCTCAATATCTTGACTCTGGTAAGCTGACATGATTAGGCTCGGTTGGCGAAGTGAAACAAGCTGATTAGGTGTTTTTAATAAATCCCCTTTATTATAGACGGTTAACATGGGGATATTTCTCATATTTAAAGTTTTTAGTAACGAATCTACCGTATCTTCATGCATTAATCGAGATTCACTCGAACTGTCAACCACATGAATCAACAAATCAACATCACGAATTTCTTCTAAGGTTGATCTAAATGCATAAATTAGTTCGGTAGGTAACTCATCAATAAAGCCAACCGTATCGGTAATTGTAAATAAATCATGACTGTTGATACTAAATTGACGAGTGAGCGGGTCGAGTGTCGCAAACAACTGATCTTGTACATACGCACCGCTTTGCGTTAATTGATTCAATAAAGTTGATTTTCCAGCATTAGTATACCCAACTAAACCAATATTAAAGGCGTGACTATTGAGCCTGCGTTCCCGTGCTCGTTCTCGATGATTCGCTAAGTCCTTTAGTTGCGCTTTGATTTGGCTAATTTGTTTACGAATAACGCGACGATCAGTTTCTAATTTCGTTTCCCCCGGCCCACGCGTTCCAATTCCAGCCCCTAATCTCGAGAGACTCAATCCTTGTCCAACAATACGAGGGAGTAAATATTCGTATTGGGCTAACTTTACTTGCAATTGCCCAGCTTGGGTGCGAGCACGTTGTGCAAAGATATCTAAAATTAATTGAACCCGATCAATGACTTTGATTTGTAATTCTTTTTCTAAATATTGATTGATTGAAGGACTCAATCGATTTAAGAAAATCACTAAATCAATCTCTTCGACTTCAATTAACGCCTTAATTTCATAAAGTTTTCCTTGCCCGACCGCTGATTTAGGATGCAATCGATCTAATTTTTGCGTAATTTGCGCGACTGGATTCCCTTGAGCAGTTCTAGTTAAATCCAGCATTTCATCGAAGTTCATTTGAAACTTTTGGTCAGACATCTCTTCTGTCTGAATCCCCACAATTAAGACTCGCTCTGGGCGAATTTGATTTTCAATCATAATACCCTTTCTATGATCGGAGTTGTCTAATTTCCGATATAACATATTCTGTTGCATCCGGTTTATCAAGATCAATCCAATAAGGTGCTTTCATCCGATTTCTAAACCACGTGAGTTGTCGTTTCGCGTAGCGTCTAGAATTTTGTTGAATTTGTTCAATCACTTCAGCCTTTGTTATTTGATCTTCAAAATAAGGAATCCATTCTTTATAACCAATACCCTTAAGACTCTGCCAATCCTGACCTTTTGCTTGTTCATAGAGCCAACTTACTTCTGCTTCTAGTCCCATTTCATCCATCATATGTACACGTTGATTAATACGGTCGTATAATTTTGAGCGTTCGCGATTCAAAATAAAAAGTCGTTCATTAAATACAGAAGGTTTGGATTGATGATTCATTTGATTAGAGAATAATTCTCCCGTCAATTGAATCATTTCTAAAGCGCGGATGGTTCGGCGAACATTTTGATAAGGAATCTTCTCGGCGGCGACGGGATCTAGTTGTTTTAATTCACACCAAAGTGCATAATTTCCAATCTCATCTGCTTTTTCTTGGAGTGACTGACGAAGAGAAGCATCATGACTATTAGCATACCCAAATTCTAAATCATATAACAACCCCTCTAAATATAGCCCAGAGCCGCCAACAATAATTGGAAGCTTCCCACGGTCTGCAATATCTAAGACAGCTTGCGTTGCATCTTGCTTAAATTGATCCACCGAATAGGGACGATCCACCGTTAATACGCTCAGTAAGTGGTGCGGAATACCTTCCTTTTCCTCTGAAGTAATTTTACCCGTTCCAATATCAAGGTGTTCATACATTTGCATACTATCCGCATTAACTACTTCTCCATTAAATAAATGTGCAATTTCGATACTTAACGCGGTCTTTCCCACGCCAGTGGGACCTCCGATGACTACAACTGGAAGGGTTGGATGAAGTTTTGTCATGAATGTAATTCTCCTTTATATTCACTCAGTTGCTTCATCAACTCTTTAGCCATCGTGAGTGAAGCTTTGGTAATATTTTCGCCAGATATCATCGACGCAATATGATCAATCCGTTCTTCCATTGTTAAGGTTTGAACGACTGTCGAAGTACGTTCCTGCTGGATGACTTTCCGAATAAAGACTTGATGATCAGCGATCGCAGCGACTTGTGGGTGATGTGTAATGCATATGACTTGATGAGCCTGTGCGATTTGGTACATTTTCTGTGCGATTGCATAGGTTACTTCCCCAGAAACACCGGTATCTATCTCATCAAATATCATGGTCATTGCAGGTTGTGTCTTTGCTAAGACACTCTTGAGCGCTAGCATTAATCTCGATAATTCTCCTCCACTTGCAATCGCAATCAAAGGTTTAAAATCTTCTCCAATATTCGTTGAGACATCGAAAGATATTTGATCCATTCCTCGTGAATTTAGTCGATAGATCGATTGGTCAAATAATTGACTTGGAGGTTGAATGCGTTCAACGCCTTGTAGCCGAACTTTAAAACGCGTTGATTTCATATGGAGATCGGCTAATTCATGATGTATCGCTTGCTCCAATCTTTCAGCGATTTGTTGACGAATACGGTGTATTTCCTCCGCCAGTTGAAGCGCTTGATAATAAGCATCTTGAACTTTTTGAGCCAATTCTTCTAAAAATCGTTCGCGATGCGTCAATTGATAGACTTCTTCACTAATTTGTTGATAATAATTAATCAAATCTGGAATATCCATCTTATACTTTCTTTTCAAAGCACTCAACTCACCCAAACGATTCTCGATATCGTCGATCGATTGATTATCCGCTTGATCAAATTGTAGCTGATTAATTCGGTGGATTAACTCTTCTAAGTCATAAGTAATTCCAGAAGCTAATGAGAGTAACTCTCGATCTTTAGGATAGACTTCGGTAATTTCTTGCAGCGAGACTTCGACTTTATTCATTAAATCGATCATATTGTGTTCACCTTCACTCAAATAATGAATGAGTAATTGATGCACTTCATAAAATCGTTGACTATTTTGAAGTTGCTGACTCATTTGCTCTAATTCTTCATATTCTCCAGGCACTAAATGATAACGCTCAATTTCTTCCAATTGAAACTGTAGAAATTCAATACGCTGATCTTGCTGCGCTGTCTGATTATAGACTTCAACCCACTGTTGATAATGACTTCGATAAGTTGAATATGCGTGGTTATAATCATCTAAACATTGTTGAAGTTCATGTTGACCATAGACATCTAGCAAATCGCCATGACGATTTTGGTCTAATAATGTCTGATGCTCGTACTGTCCATGAATATCAACTAAGTAAGTCCCAATTTTCTTTAAAGTTGAAACATTGGCTAGTTGACCATTCAATCGGATGGTATTATTTCCGCTTTGAGAAATCTCACGTCGGATAATGAGTGATAAATCTTCCGAATCAAGTTCAATCCCATATTCATGAAGCACGGTTAACAATGTATGATGCTCAGGTTGAATGATAAATTGCCCTTCAATCGCAAGTCGTTCTGTGCCTTGGCGAATATAATCCGTTGAGCCCCTACCACCACATAAAATGCCGAGCGCATCAATAATAATGGATTTTCCAGCACCCGTCTCACCAGACAAAACAGTCATCCCGGATGAGAAATCTAACTCAATTTGGTCAATAATCGCAAAATTTTTAATGGATAGATTTGTTAACACAATCTTTCACTCCTTGGCTACGAATTAAATTGAGAATGAGCCTGCTGTACCACTTCATCAATCATGTCATCCCAGTCTTGTATCGGTTGCGAGGGTGTATTGGTATTGATTAGGTGCACTAAAAACTCAATATTTCCTTCACCACCCGTAATGGGCGAAAAAGTTAATCCTTTCACTTGATATCCTGTCTGTTGTGCAAATGTAAGTGCCTCTTTTAACACATCCCGGTGTACTTGTGGATCTTTTACAATTCCTTTTTTACCTACTCGTTCTTTTCCTGCTTCAAATTGGGGTTTTATCAAGGCAAGGACAGATCCATTGATTTCTAAAATCGGAACTAATGGCGGCAATATTAATTGCAAAGATATAAATGAGACATCGATACTTGCTATAGTAGGTTGCCCGTCTTTGAAATCTTCTGGCTTAGAGTATCTAAAGTTTTGACGCTCCATCACCACAACTCGTGGATCTTGGCGGAGTCGATAATCCAACTGATTATATCCAACATCTAATGCATACGATTGCTTCGCGCCATTTTGTAGGGCGCAGTCTGTAAAGCCGCCGGTTGATGCACCAATATCAAGCAGACATTGGTCAGTTAAATCAATACCAAATGATTCAATAGCTTTCTCAAGTTTCAAACCACCGCGACTCACATATGGCATGGTTTTCCCTTTGATATGTAACGACTTAGTAGTACTTACTTTTTCTCCAGGTTTATCATAACGTTGATTATTCTCATCATATACCTGTCCCGCCATAATTAAGCGTTTCGCTTGTTCACGACTTTCTGTCAAACCTTGCTGTACGACTAATTTATCAATTCTTTCTTTGGCCATACGTCCCCCTATTTTTCAAAATGTATCACATCGATTAGCTCATTAAATGGCTGGGTATCCCGCTTTGTATATTCTGTGATGGTTTGGAGTGTTTCTTTAGCTAATTGTTTTTCAAGATTTAACGCATCAATCGCTTCGTTATATCCTAACAAAACCGGATAGGTCATTTTATGATTTTTAGCATCACTTGCTTGCCCAGCATCTGGATTCAACGCATCATTTTGCGTATCAATCAAATCATTGTGGATTTGGTAGGCAACGCCAAAATGGGTCCCGAATTGTTTCAACAGTTGTTTTAGTTTCGGACTAAAATCTCCAATAATTCCCGCTGCTTCCAGCGCAAACAAAAAGAGTCGACCTGTTTTATGTTCATGAATTGTCTTAAGTTGTTCAATGGTTACGGGATAATCCTCTGCTTGCATATCAAGCATTTGACCATAGACCATTCCTGAAGCTCCTGCTGATTTGCTTAAGGAGGCAATTAAAGCTACTTTTTGAGACGCTGTTAAACATATATCATCCGCAATTAAGCCAAAGGCATCGGTTAATAACCCATCTCCAGCTAAAATAGCAGGAGCCTCTCCAAATTTAACATGATTCGTTGGTTGGCCTCGTCGCAATACATCATTATCCATCGCTGGAAGATCATCGTGAATCAAAGAGTAAGTATGAATATATTCCAACGCAATAGCCGTTTTAAACCCATCTTCCAATTCATCATGTCCACCGAGTTCTAACGCTGCGAGAAGCATGACCGGTCGTAATCTTTTACCACCGTTATTTAACGAATAGCGCATTGGCTCAAATATTAAATTAGGAGTGGTCTGTTGAGTAAACCACTGGCTTAATGCTTGTTCGAAAATTGATTTATATTTAACTAAAGTTAACTCCGTCATACTACATTATCCCTTATTCTTCTACCTGTGTCTGTTCTTCTTGTAATTTATCCATCCGTTTTTTGACTTCTTCTAACTGATTTTCACAATATTTTTGTAATTTCATACCGCGTTCATAATAATCAATGGCTGCTTCGAGCGGTAAATTCCCACTTTGCATGGCTTGTACAATTTGTTCTAATTCTTGCATTGCCTCCTCAAATGATGCGGGAGTTTTTTCTAATTCACTCATACGATTCTCCTTTTATTTTTCATCTTGACTTAAAATCGATTTTACTTCTACATCTAAATAACCATCTTTTAGTTGGATATTTAGACGTTGTTCTTGAGCTACTTGCTGAATGCTGGTAACAACCTGTCCTTCAGATAACACCATCGCATAGCCTCTTTGCAAATATTGATTTGGATCATACGCTGTAATAATTTGTTTTAAACCAGTCATTTTCTGAGTCTTTAACTTGATAATATTATTGAAGGTCGTATCCATCAACTGGCAATATTGTTTGAGTCGTATTCCACTCTGTTGCATCATTTGTTGCATGCTTTGACTTTGAAGACGATAACGATATTGCTCTAATTTAGTGACTTCATTTTGATACCGCAGTTGGCTTGAAATAGATAACCGCTCATTCGCCATATCAAGACGCTGTAAATAGGGTGCAAGCAGCTGATCGCGTTGAGTAAATAATGGGTGTTGCTGGATATGTTGAAGTTTTTGATTATACTGACTAATTTGATGATGTAAAGTTGATGTTAAATGATACGCTGCATTGCTTAATTGTAGAAGGATATCGTTTAATGGCGTTGTCGCTATTTCAGCCGCAGCAGTTGGTGTCGCTGCACGACAATCCGAAACTAAATCCGCTAGTGTCGTGTCAGTTTCATGACCAATCGACGTAATGACTGGCAATGAACAATTGATAATTGCCATGGCCAAGCTCTCATTATTAAAAGCCCACAAATCTTCAATTGAGCCGCCTCCTCTCGCTAAAATGACTAAGTCATAACGTTCGGTTTGCTTTTCAATATTCTTAAATTGTTCAATAATTAGATCTGGCGCATCATCGCCTTGAACTTTTGTAGGGAATAAATGATACTGAACCAATGGATTGCGCCGATATAGAGTCGTTCGAATATCATGAATTACTGAACCACTTTCACTCGTAATTACGGCAATATTTTGAGGATATTTAGGAATGGGCTTTTTAGGTAAATCAAATAAACCTGCTTTAAGAAATTTTTCTTTAATTTGCTCAAAAGCTAGGTATAAAGAGCCAATGCCATCTGGTTCTAAATGATCGATATACAGTTGATATTGTCCACTTTTTTCAAAAACACTCACGCGACCAATGGCTCGCACTTTCATGCCATCTTCAAGCTTAAACTTAACTTTAGAAAACGCCGACTTAAACATTACAACATTAATAACAGCTCGTTCATCTTTTAAAGAAAAGTATTGATGGGTAGCTCGAGGTCTATAATTTGAAATTTCCCCAACTACGTGCACTTGCTGTAGATGGGGATCATTGTCAAACTTGCGTTTGATATATTCAGTTAGGGCACCTGGTGTTAAATAAGGTTGCGCGTGAGCATTTGGATTATGCGTCTTCAAGAACGTCCTCTAATTTAAGACCATTATGAATACATGCACACTCGATCGTTTGCTCTAATAACATTGCAACCGTCATTGGGCCTACTCCACCAGGAACCGGTGTAATTAATGATGCTTTCTCTGCAGCAGAATCATAGTTAACGTCTCCAACAATTGAACCATCTTCAAGACGATTAATACCTACGTCAACTACCACAACACCTTCTTTAAGGTTGTCGCCATGAACTAAGTCTGGCACACCCGCAGCAGAAATTACAATATCTGCATTACGAACATATGAATTGGTGTCTTTTGTTGATAAATGACATGGTGTCACGGTTGCATCTTCGTTCATCAATAAGATAGATAAAGGTAATCCAACTACTGGACTCTTACCGATTACCGCAATATCTTTACCTTTGAGTTCAACATTATAGTGTTTCAATAACTTCATTACACCACGTGGAGTACATGGGAATAATTGTCCTGATCCTGCTACGATTTTACCTAGGTTAACAGGTGAGAATCCATCCACATCTTTATCAGGATCGATAACACGACTTACTTCTTGGTGGCTTAAGTCGCCAGGAAGTGGAGCAGAAACGAAAATACCTGATACAGAGTCATCCTCGTTTAACTCACGAATTTTTGCGTTTAGCTCTTCTTGGGTAATATCTTTATCTAAGTAGAACGCTTCAAAATCCATCCCGATCTTGTTACAACGTTTTCTCTTTTGCTCGTCATAAATAATGCTGGCTTCATCGTTCCCTACCGTAACGACAACCAACTTAGGGGTAATCCCTTTTGCCTTTAATTTCTCAACGGCATCTGCATACTGTGCCGTAAGCTCCTTAGAATAAGATCTTCCATCGATAATTTGTGCTACCAATCAAAAACATCCTTTCCTAATCAACATATTTTTTTGTTACATAATAAGTATACATGAAAGCGCGTAATGTCTCAATAAAAAACGTATTCAAAAAAGCCCAGTATATTTTACTGGGCGTAATTGGCTTATTCAATATCTTCATCAGCTTGTGATTCTTCTGACATTTCTGCTTCGCTCTGTTCTGCCGATTCAGTAGCTGCATCTGGATTTTCGTCCACAATTTCTTGTTCAGTCATTTCATTAGATTCTTCCGTCACTGGCATATATCCTGGAATTAAATAATCTTGCGGAATATCAATGTGTGGTTGATAAGTTTCATTCATTGCTACTTGATATTTTTCAGCTAAATAATTCGGTGTCACAGCTTCAAATACACCTGAAACAGCATTGAGTTGTGTAATCTCGCTACTCATCAAATCATAAGTAAGCATCGTAAAATCAGCGTTGAATTCACCCGTTACGGACTGGCTACTTTCATAAGTAATAACGGAATCAGACTGTGTTGGATTCATAAAATCATAGACTTGTGGTGCTCTACCTGTTGCAATCGCTAAACGGCGAATGATTTCAGATTGGACTGGATCCATCATATTTAAATCTTCAACCGTTTGCAGTTGTGCTTCCCAAGCTTCTTTTACCGAACCATATCCGGTAGTCATTTCATTTTCTGCCATAACTTCATCGAGTTGCCCCGCTTGATATTGATACATCTTAGTTCTCAATTGGTTAAGAGCTTCTTTCTCTTGTGTAGGAACCGCATCAACAATCAACTCATAGATAAAGGTGTCACTATAAATATCATTAATCAATTCGCCTTGGCCGACTCTATCGTAAAATGCTTCGGCAAATTTTTGAAGTATTGGATGATATTGCGTTTTATCGTTAAAGTCTAAACGTTCCTCAGATAAAATTTCATCCGCAGTCAATCCTTTGTTTAGATTTGGCAAAATATCCTTCCAATCTTCGGTCATACTCATTTCAAGTTGTTGGATGGTGTCAGCATTTTGAGCTGCTTCTGTCTTAGAAAAATCTTGTGCATAGACATTTAGTTGTTCGATAACCACTTGGTTCGTAATTTGATATTCATTAATAATATTATTAACAATGTTTGTAATTTGTTCTTGCGTAAGTGTCACGTCACCTTCCGCATTAATTTGGTTCCCAGACATTTGTTGTTCTTGTGTCGCTTGAACAATTTGCGTTTTAATATCTGCAACCGCGTTATTAGCTACTTCATTACTTACCGTCGCTTCTTGTTCGATTTGATTAACTAAATTAATTTCACTTTGAGCAACCTGAACGTCATGCGTATTGACCGCTTGACCTTGTTGCTCAAGTAACGCATAGACACCTGTTAATGCGCCTTCACCAGTTACTGGAGCTACCGTAGCAATACGAATATTTACGTTACGAGCTCCTGCTGTAATTGCCGCATTTTGATAGGTTAAAGGTCGAACGACTGTGATATTTTGCGGGGTAACAATTTGAACTTGAACTCCATAACCTTCTGGCATTTGTTGGATATATGCACTTGATAATACTTGTGTCGATGCATTCGATCCATCTTGTAAATAACGGTTAATCATATCGCCATTCACATATAAAATATTACTTTGAGGAACTTGTTGTGCGCCTAATAAGGCTAAGGTTTGTTGAGCACTGGCTGGGTCAAGAGATGCTCCTAAAGCAACCAGTTCTTGTTGTTCATTTTGTTGAACCGCCATCACCTGATTAAGTGGCATTGGATTTAAAGCGATTGGATTTATCACAATGGCAGCTGCTAATGCTGTAAATATCATTCTTTTTTTCATTGATAACTACCTCCATTCATTAAGTTAATTATACCATAATGAAAATTATTGATGGTCTAATAGCTACTTTTACATATTTTCTTCATACATTTTTCACAAAAAAACGAATGATTTAAAAAATCATTCGTCATTGTTTTTTTCGTCTTTTAAAGCATCCATTGCTTGAGCCAGTACCCCACTTACAAACTGTCGTGAACGATCATCGCTAAATACTTTCGTTAACTCAATGGCCTCATTCACTGCAACCGCTGGTGGAACTTTCTCATCGCTTTGGTAGAATATCTCATAAAAAGCTAAGCGTAAAATAATTAAATCGATTTTAGCAATCCGATCGAGCGTCCAATTAATTAAATACGGCGTAATTTTTGAATCGAGATCCTCCGTATGATTTTGAACACCTTGAACCAATTCATGCAAATAAGGTTCTTCTAGCTGACCATATCCTTCTTCAGGAAAATTTCCTGACTCTAGCGCAAACTCAATCGCTTGATCGACTGTGACTTGATCTGTTTCGTTAAGAAGATATAATGCTTGAACCGCCACTCTTCTTGCTGCTTGACGTCGCTTAATCCCTTTCACTGGCTAAGCCTCACCGTCTTCGTATTCATATTCATACGGCGCTTCATCATAAGCAGGCTCTGTTTCAACTGAAACTACGTGAACATCCACTTGATAAATTGAGATATCCGTCATAAATAAAATTTGCTCTTTAACTCGTTCTTGCACTTGGAAAGCTACTTCGGGTACAGAATACCCAAATTGAACACCAATTTTCACAGCAATATTAATATGCGGTGCTTCATATTTAACTTTCGCTTCTAGAACGTCATTGTAGATTCCTAATAAATTGCCAATTTGACGTTGAGTACTTTCTTGATAGACGACAACACCTGGCACTTCACTCGCTGCTTTGACTGCGATTGATTCTAACGCTGCCGTCGTAACTTTAATTTCTCCTAAATGATTAGGTTCAGATTGGAAGGGTACTTCGGTTGGTTTCGACATGGTAATTCCTCCTATACATCTTTGTCTCCATTAGTATACCATATTTATAAAATAATTAATTCTTTTGGACTGTGATTTAAAATTTCTACGCCGCCCTCTTGAATTAACAGATCATCTTCAATTCGGACACCACCTAACCCAGCAAGATAAATACCCGGTTCATTCGTTACAATATTGTTAACTACGAGTGGTTCTTCATTACGAAACGAAATCGATGGTCCCTCATGAATATCTAAACCAATACCATGTCCTGTAGAATGACCAAAATCATCTCCGTATCCTTTTTGTGTAATGTAATCTCGAGCTAGGGCATCCATTTGTTTACCGGTTATCCCAGCTTTTGTATTTTCATTAACAATTTCATTGGCTCGAAGTACTATTTCATAGATTTCTTTTAACTTTGGATCAATGGTGCCTAAAGCAATAGTGCGAGTCATATCAGACACATAGCCTTCGTAATAACAACCAAAATCGAGTGTAATCAAATCGCCAGATTCAATCACTTTTTGGCTAGCGACACCATGTGGCATCGAAGAACGAACCCCACTGGCAACAATCGTATCAAATGAAACACCACTTGCTCCTAAACTGCGCATATAGAAATCTAGTTCATTCGCAACTTGGATTTCAGTTATACCTGGCTTTATAAATGTTAAAATATGCTCAAAAGCTTGATCAGCAATCTCAATTGCTTGGCGGATGATCTTAATTTCTGATGCATCTTTAACTTCTCGAATCTTTTCAATCACTCCTGAAGTTGGAACTATTTCGATATTTAGAATCGATTGCAATTGTTGATAAGTTGCAACATTCATTTCATCCGCTTCTATAGCTATACGTTGCAAGCCGAGATCATCAATAATACAAGCTAATTCTTGGAAGACGCCTGCTTGATGAATAATCACATCAAAATTTTTACATTGTTCTGTCGCTTGCTCACGATAGCGAAAATCTGTAATGAAAAATTGCTCGTTTGCCGTAACAAATGCTACTCCCGTTGTTCCTGTAAATCCTGTTAAATATCGGACATTTTGAAGGGTCGTGACAAAATAACCATCAACTTCCAATTCTTTCATACAATTTCTTAGCTTTTCAACTCTAGACATGCTGCCCCTTCTTTCTTGAATTCTTTTATTTTATTATAACAAAATTCAACGTCCGCTTAAATATGTATTTAGCGGACGCTGGTTTAATCATATAATTAGGTATTTTCGAAATCAACAGATGACGTTTTAATAAACCACCGTAGCTCCATTTTAATGCGATAATACGGATCACGAAAGATCAATTGAGATATTCGACCACTTTCATCTTGAATGCGTTGAGAAACTAAATAGTACAAAGTCTGACCTGTTGATGTATCCGTCTTTAATTGAACTAGACCATCATCATAATTCCACTGATTCGGTAAAGAGCTGAATTGATATTGATACAAATATTCTCGTTGTACGGGTAATTTGGCCGGTGTATATCCCATTTGAGTGAGCGTTTGAATCATTGCTTGATATTCTATCTCAGAAGAATTTTGTGTTACTTCCTCAACCCCTCGCATGTCTTCTTGTAGTCGAGATTCAATATTTTGATTTCGCTCTACTACAAGCCACTGGTTCACCTGCCAAGATTGTGGTGGATGAGACAGCATATATTCGCGTAACAATTCATCACAATCAATTTCAAAATAATAGAGACATAGTAACGTATCCTCGATATTCATCTTTAGTTTTGCTAAACCCATTTGAGGGGTTTGGATGAGCCACTCGTCAATGGGTTCCGTTAAAAAATCACGGATGCGTTCTGAAAGTTTTCGCTCCACCTCCGATTGAAAGTCACCAAGTTGATCTAAAATCACGCCTTCAAATAACTTCTCACTGACTAAAAGTTGAATTTGATTCAAATAGTGTCGTTGATATTGCTTATATTGCCGAGTTGCATATTGATTTTTTACGATTAAAGACCAATATAACAATTGTGATAGTAACATAAATATTATCACAATATTTAATGCAAAGCCCGCCTGATGGTTACGATACCTAGAGCTTAAAAATTGGAATAATCGCTTCATAAACTTGCCCATTATTAAATGTCACCTTAATGAAAATTTTTTGACCTATTTCTTCAATTTGCCATGCCCTTACGTTATAAAGCATAATTTGAGTTCCTGGTCGTTTTACGATTCGTAGGCGATCTATTGCGATAATTTGTTTTTGAGAAGCATCATCTCGTCGCTGCAACCATAACTGATTTTGTTGAATCGACTGATATCGATAATAGACCAATTCGTTCTCAAGCATGGTGATAAAATGTAAAAAATGAATTTGATTGTCTCCTTCAATTTTATGATCAATTCGTTGATAATTTTGATAGACAGCTGACAAACTATAAAGTATGAGACTCATCACAAACATTGAGACGATTAACTCAATAAAAGTGAAGCCTCGTAGATATTTATTGTTGTGAGACATCAATATACTCTCCATCCATAAATTCAATTTGACATCCTTCTTTTGAAGCTCTAAAAGTTGCAATTGACTTTGAATGCATCGAAAAGTTATGATATTCAACTCCAGTTTCTATAAGCGAAATTGGTTGCGCATAATACATCGCTGCTAATTCATAAAAGATTCGGTAATTTGCTGTCTGATGTGACAGGGCATGTTGACGATGCATTTCGGTCATAAAGGCAGGCAAGTATAACATTAACATCACGCTAAATAACAGTAATGCTGCGATAGATTCTACAATTGTAAACCCATTTTGATGTAATTTATCGTATTTCAAATTGACCATTCCCTAATTGAAAAACTAAATTATAACGTCGATTTTGATTATTTTGGAAACGGACCGTCCCAAAATAAGACACATGACCGTATTGATTATATTGAATTTGCAGTTGATTTAATAAAAACAAATCCTCCGGCAAAGTTAATATTTCATAACAGTAATTCCCATATAAATAGAATAAAATTTGTTGTTCTTGAGCATCAAACCTTACTTTTGTTTGATATTGACTCGTCAAAGCAAGTTGCTGACAATATTGTATTGAACTACTTAAGGTTGAAAAGAATAATCTTTCTTCTATTTGATTAGCAACACTTTGATCCGGTCGGGGCCATAAAATGAGCAATAGACTCAATATAGCCAAGACAAGTAGACTTTCAACTAAAGTGTAACCACCTCGATTCATTAATCTACTTCTGGTACCACAATCGGAGGTTTTATTTCTGAAGTATCTTCAATATTTAATAACTTCACAGCTTGATCTTTTTGTTTTGAAGTAATATAACCTTTAGTTTCTAATTCCGCTAGTGTAACTGAACCCTGCGGACTTTCCGCTATGACATAAGTATTATATTGCGTTGTCAAAATCTCTGCAATATTTTCAGCAGCTTGTTGGTTAATTCGTTTACGCTGACCAGATACATTCGGAATAATAATTGCCATTAATAATCCAACTACGACTAATACAATCAACATTTCAATTAATGTAAAACCTTTTTTATGTTTTTTTGAATTTAGTTTTCTGATAATTTTCTTCATATTTTCCACTCCTTCTAATTAAATTCACTCATCATAAGCATTGGTAGCATCATCATTAAATACATACTTAAGACTAATAACGCAACAAAAATAAACAAAATGGGTTGTACGAATGCCATCTTTTTCTCAATATCATTCAATAAATCTTGATAAACTTTTTGTGAATATAATTTGCACTTTTGAGCTGTTTGACTCGTTAGTTCGCCCTGATAAATGACTAAACCTAATTCTTCGGTAAACAAATTCATCCGATCGAGTATCTCTGTTAACTCTCGCCCTTCATACATTCCTTGACGTATCATCATAGCTACTTCAGTTAAAAATGGATCAATCGGGTAATCTTGAATCAATTGAATAATTTGTTGAATTGAATAACCTCCTCTCATAAAATGGCCTAATTGATGCGTAAGTTTGTAAGTTGCATATTGCCTTGACCATCGCCCAATTAGCGGCCAACGATTCAAGAAAAGATATCGTTCAATAGCACTCTTTTTTAAGAAAAAATAATCGACTAACCCATAAATTAATATGATAACCCCTAACAAGGTCAATGTAATTTGAGGCAGATAACCAAAGAAATTGACTAATATTTTAATAAGATACTGATTTTCATAGGTTTCCATTGAAATAAAACTTAAAATATGAGGGAGTACAAAATTCCGCATTCCAAATAACATCCCACCTAGGAAAATCATTAAAAAACATGGATAGACAAGGATTTTAATTAATTTTTCCCGATACGTTGCTTCTTGGGCGAGTTGTTCACTCACTTCCATCAATGATTCAATAAACCGCCCTTGCCGCTGAGCATAAAAGAGTTGGGCACAAATTGGTAAAGAAAAACCTAGCATTCTTAAGCCGCGTTCAATGGATTCACCACGCTCATGTAGTTGATCAAATTGGTTGAAAATACTTTGATACTTAGGTAATAAAATTACTGTAAATTGAATCGACTGATTCATGGAAAAGCCTTCCTGTAGAAGTTCCCCCAACACTTTCATTAGATAACTCTGATCTTTTTTTGCTACAGATTGAGGGATAGTCTTCCCTTTAAACCATTTCAAATTTATCGTATGTTTTTTCATCAATATATCCTAAAGCATAAGCCTTTCTAAGGTGATGATTGAGCGTCTTCATATTCGTCAACATATTGCCATCCAGTACTGCTTTTAACTCCTTTCCTGTCAAAATTTCATACAGGGCCATTCGCTTCTGATGTCCTGCATAATATTGACAATCAAAATGACATGCCCCATTACAACGTGGACAATAACGTGGAATTAACCTTTGGGTGCTAATTCCAATTAACGTTTGTCTAAGTTGTTCGTCAGTAATTTGTAATTCTTGCAATCGCCCAACAACTCCGAGTGTATTTTTTGCGTGAATGGTCGCAATCATTAAATGCCCCGTTAGCGCACCCCGAATTGCCATTCGTGCTGTATCTTCATCGCGAATCTCTCCAATCATCAATACATCGGGATGATGTCGGAGTGAAGCGCGAATGATCGTGTCATATCCAATACCCGCACGTTCATTCACTTCAACTTGTAGAAATTTCGGCTCATACATTTCAACCGGATCTTCCATTGTAATAATTTGGAGCGATTCATCGTGCAATCTTTCTCGCAACAATTGATATATCGTTGTCGTCTTGCCTGAGCCGACCGGACCCGAAAATAATAATAAACCGCTTTTTCTCCCCACAAGATGGCGTAACACGGCCACCATATTCGGAAAATAAGTAGCGAGTGTTTGATTTTCTTTAAACTGTTGTTTAAGAATACGAATTACGAGCGATTCTAATAATAATACGCTCGGTAAGGTTGAAAACCTCAACTCAATCCGTTGACCATCTCTTAATATATAATCACTAGCTCCAGATTGAGGCTTACGCTTCTCCCCTGTATCCATATTGGCTAAGTATTTGAAATAACTAATTAAACGCTTCCCCTCATCAATGGACAGACTTTGAATAAATTCAAGCTGACCATTCATCCGAAAAAAGATATGATAGTCATCTTTATTGGGTAAAAAATGAATATCTGATGTCCCAAAGCGAACCGCTTGATTTAAAACGGTCTGAGCAATTGTTTCAATTATTCCCTCACCTCCTTTTGTCCTAGCCTAATAATAGATACGAAAAAATTGAGAAAATCTTGCATGAAGCATCAATCTTAATAATTTCTTAATAATTAAAAAGCGGCTGCATGACAGCCGAGCATATCTATGTTAAAATAAGGTAGTTATATTTCAGTAAATAAAAAAAGGAGAATTTAAATGATATATAAAGTTTTATACCAAGATAATGCGGTCAAAGCACCGCGTCGTGAAACAACACAATCATTATTTATTGATGCGTCTTCACGTCGTGAAGTGATTCATTATTTAGCCGAAAATACGCCATACATGATTGAAAGTGTTAGTGAAATTTCTCAGGAGCACTTAGAATATGAAAAAGAACACCATCCTGAGTTCAAGATTGAGAAAATATAATGTCAGTAAATTTAAAAAATAATGAAGTTGGTGTCTTCGCCATTGGAGGACTGAATGAAATTGGCAAAAATATGTATGGCGTCCAATTTCAAGATGAGATTATTATTTTAGACTGTGGCGTCCTCTTCCCAGAAGATGAGCTACTTGGAATCGACTACGTTATTAACGATTACAGTTATATTTTACAAAACCGAGATAAAGTCAAGGCCGTTGTTATTAGCCATGGACATGAAGACCATATTGGTGGGTTACCTTACTTACTTCAACAAATTAATCTCCCAATCTATGCCGATCCATTAGCAGCGTCATTAATCCGGAATAAACTACAAGAACGTGGTTTATTACGTGACGCTGTAATCCATGAATATAATGATGACACGGTGATTAACTTCCGAAAATTATCAGTTAGCTTCTTTAGAGTCACCCACTCTATTCCTGAAGCTCACGGAATTGTAGTTCACTCCCCTGAAGGGAATATTATTTTTACTGGAGACTATAAATTTGACTTCACCCCAGTTGGTGAACCTGCTGACCTCTACCGAATGGCAAAGCTTGGCCACGATGGAGTATTGCTGATGATGGGCGATAGTACCAATGCAGAGATCCCTGTCTTTACGATGTCAGAAAAAATTGTCGGTCAATCGATTCACAATATTATTCAAAGTGTTAAAGGTCGGGTTATCTTTGCAACATTCGCTTCCAACGTTTCACGACTTCAACAAGTTGTGGAAGCTGCCATCCAAACAAATCGAAAGATTGCAGTGTTTGGTCGCAGTATGGAAAATTCCATTACGAATGGATTGGAGCTAGGCTATATTGAAGACTACGGATTGGATATATTTGTTGATAATCGCAACTTAGCCCAATACAATCCTGAATCGCTCATTATTTTATGTACCGGTTCGCAAGGTGAACCGATGGCCGCTTTGAGTCGAATTGCTAATGGAACCCATAATCAAATCTCAATTCAACCGCATGATACGGTAATCTTTTCAAGTAGCCCCATTCCGGGAAATACAACCAGTGTTAACCGAGTAATTAATCAACTACTCGAGACAGGCGCTCATGTTATCCACGGTAAAGTTAATAATATCCATACTTCAGGGCACGGATCACAAGTTGAACAACTGTTAATGATGCGCTTATTAAAACCAAAATTCTTTATGCCAGTACACGGCGAGTATCGAATGTTAAGTATCCAAAGTCAATTAGCCCAAGAAGTTGGCATTGCTAAGGAAAATTGTTTCATCATGCGTAACGGCGAAATGCTTGCATTAACACGTAATAGTGCCCGCCGAGCTGGACAATTCGAAGCAGATGATGTTTATGTCGATGGTAGTGGAATCGGGGACGTAGGAAATATTGTTTTGCGTGACCGAAAAATGCTATCTGAAGATGGTTTAGTTATCATTACTGCAACCATTGATTATGAACGCAAACAACTAGTCAGTGGACCTGATATTATGTCTCGAGGTTTCATTTATATGAAAGAATCAGGTGATTTAATTCATGATATGCAAGTTGAATTAAAAGCCGCAATCAATCGAGGACTTAATGAAAATGGAAATCATATTAATGAAAAATTAATTCGAGATATTATTTTTGAAACGATTAAGCCCTTCTTATACGACCGAACGCAACGTTCACCGATGATTCTTCCGGTACTTTTAGATATCAACAAAGGCGTTCGTCCACGACAAAAAGTTAATAACTAATCAAAATTTACTTACGATTTAAGTAACAGACAGTTCATTAACACCATCCTGTCTATAAACAAAACTAGGGAAAGCCTCTAGTCTTTAGAGGCTTTTTTATATGGTGAAATAAACCTATAAAGAAAAGGACATATCATCGATGAAAAAATTAAAAACTTTGAACTTATTACCTATTCTCTATGCGGCGTATGCTAGTTCATTACTCGCAATGAATCTATTGGCCACAAAACAATTTGATTTGTGGCATTTTACAGTCACTACGGGAATTTTAGTTTCCCCGATTGCCTTTATAATTCAAGATGTCACAACTGAATTATTTGGTTACCAACAATCAAAACGAATGATTTATACTGGCTTTACCATTTTAGTGGTTGCCACAATGATCTATCAGCTCGCAATGATGATTACACCATCGACTTTTTGGCCCCATCAAGAAGCTTTTGTCACCATTCTTAAAACAACCTTCCGGATTACAGCAGCTTCGCTACTTGCTTATTTGATCGGATCTCTCGTAAATGCAAAAGTCATGGCGCAACTTAAAACCAAATATCCTGACACGCTCTTTTTCAGAGCGATTACCTCAACGATTTTTGGTCAGTTACTTGATAACCTTGTGTTTGCAGCACTAGCTTTTTGGGGTGTGTTACCTAATAATGCATTGCTTTCAATGATAATCGGCGGCACGCTCTTTGAGACATGTTATGAAATTATCTTATATCCGCTAACGCGTTTTCTTATTCATACTGGACAAAACTATTTAGGAGATGAACTTTATGATTTTTAACCAAGATGCTAGTTACTATGGCCAAGCCATTAAAAATGGCGATTATCGTTGCACGGATTTAGTCGAGGCCGTTTTGGAGAATACCAAACATTTTAACTCTAAGCTAAATGCCATTACGGAAACTTATCCTGACTCAGCACTTCAACAAGCAAAAAAAATGGATCAATGCTTAGCTCAAATGGACGCAAAAACCCGTCAAACACTCTCCCCTTTTTATGGGGTTCCTTATCTTTTAAAAGATTTAGGCCAATTTTATCAAGGCCATCCTACTACCGCAGGCTCTAGCTTATTACTTAAGTCTATCTCACAACATACCGACCGTTCATTGCAACAAGGACTGGATGCGGGGTTAATCTACTGGGGGAGATCCAATGTCCCTGAATTTGGTCTAAAAACCGTATCGGACTCAAAATACTTTGGCAAAGTAAATAATCCGATGAACTTATCTTATAATCCCGGTGGATCCTCAGGAGGAGCAGCTGCTGCTGTCAAAGCAGGGATTGCTCCAATTGCTGCAGCATCTGATGCTGGAGGATCAATTCGGGTCCCTGCTTCTGACACTGGATTGATTGGATTAAAACCGAGTCGTGGACGAATTGCCCAAGGACCAAATCGTTACCGTCCAGTCAATGGTTTAGCTACAAGCCTCGTCGTATCTCGTTCAGTACGTGATGTATTTCATTCTTTGAAAACTTTCCAAGCAAATCAAAAAACAGCCATCCATCATCTACCTTTAATTGAGGCTCCCACCCTTGAATCGCTTGAAAAGCCATTAAAGATTGCCTATTCTTATCAACACCCTCGTGGCTTAGATACGGATCCAGAAGCAATTATTGCCATGAAGAAGACACTGAATACACTTAAGAATCTCGGTCATGAAGTCATCGAAATTGACTTGCCAGTGGATTACGAAGCGGTGATGGAAGCTTATTATACGATAATGGCTACGGAAACGGGCCAACTCGTTCGGCAAATTGAACAAAATCAAACAACCATTGAATTTGATCAACTCGATCCTCTCACTTGGGTAACGTACCAATTTGCACCGAATGTCCCTGCGAGTGCTTATATAAAGTTTTCAGCCCAACAAGATCTTTGGGTTGAAACAATGCAAACTTTGCATCAAACATATGATCTATATTTGACCCCAACTTGCTCAAGTCCAGCAGTTAATAATACAGACTTAGTCTATCCTGAGGAACTTTTAAGCGAAATTCATCAAATGGAACAGCTAAACTATGAGGCACAGTGGGATGTTACGAAGAAAGCTTTTGATTTTACCTATTTACGCACGTCTTATTGTCCACTGCTAAATATTACAGGACAACCAGGAATCTCCTTGCCTGTCCATGAAACAGATAAAGGTCTAGCAATGGGCGTTCATTTTGCCGCTGCGATTGGAGAGGAGTATCGTCTCTTACAAATAGCAAACTCGCTTGAAGAAGTAGGCCTTCTTCATACCGATATCTGTTCCGTTACCATTTAATTTTTCACAAAAAACGCTAGGACTTTGAGGGTCACCTCAAAGTCCTAGCGTTTTTATGTTGAACAAATCTAAAAGCAATAAATTATTAGCTTTTATTAAATTGGTGTATGATAAAGATAAGCAACACAAATAAACAAACTTAGGAGGCATTATGAAACCATATTTTTTAGATGAACATGAAAAGATCCTTTGGCAAAGTAAACCAAGTAAATTAATGTATTTATTTAATGGTTTTAATCTCTTTGTTTTTTTATTCTTAATTGTTTGGTCTTCCATTGTAATCACCATCGGAGGTCATTTTTTTCAATCTCGAATGAATTTAGAAAGTTGGATTTTCCTGTCGATAATTTCTTTAAAACACCATTCTCTATCTTTTCGCTGGTTCCCTTAATTTTCTTTTTTATAATTTTCACCATTTTCGTTATTTTTCCAATTAAACGTATCATTGAATCTTTTAAGGTCAAATATTATGTAACAGATTTACGCGTTTATATCGAGTCAGGAATTATTGGAACGGATATTCAAAGTTTAGAATATAAAGAAATCAGTAAATTAAATGTTAATGTCAACTTGTTAGGTAAATTACTCCATAGAGGAACTGTATCTTTAACTCCTGATCGCAGTTATTCAGATGGTGATGGCAGCTATACCATAAGTGGTATTAAATTAATTGGTATTGAAAATCCTTATGAAATATATAATATGATTAAGAAAAATGCGCTAGATGTTACAACTGACCAGCAATATCCTAACGCTTATCGTCCTGATAATAATACTGGCTATCATACTAAGTTAGATAATTAAAAATATATTTATACAATATAAAGCGCCCCCCAATTTTATATTTAGGGGGCGCTTTAGCTTATTCCATAATAATTAATCCACTAACTAATATCTTTCTTTCATAACACGATCAATTTCACGTTTCATTTGTTGCTCTTTTAAGGCATGACGTTTATCATAATTACGCTTACCACGTGCTAAGCCAATCAATACTTTCGCTCTTCCACGTACTAAATAAACTTTTAATGGGATGACCGTTAATTGCTCTTGTTTGACACGAGTTTCCCATTGAAAAATTTCTCTTCGATGTAAGAGTAATTTTCGATCTCTTAGGGGATCATGATTAAAGATATTTCCTTGTTCATAATGACTAATATGACAATTTTTTAACCAGGCTTCTCCATTACGAAATGAAACATAACTGTCCACTAGACTTATTTTGCCTGCACGAATGGATTTTATTTCCGTTCCTTTTAAAACAAGTCCAGCTTCCAGCGTCTCTAAAATATCATAATCATGTCTTGCTTTGCGATTTTGAGCCAGTGGTTTATCATGTTGTTTGGCCATAATGCACCTCAATCTATTTCACAATCACCTTACTTACGGCGTCTTCTCTTAGGTGAATGTTTTTTTGCTTTCGTATTCTTGCGTTGTCGAACGGGATGGGATTGGTTACGTGATTTACGTTTCTTTTTTGAAGATGACTCTCGTTTAATCAAGTGCGACAAATCATCTGTCTCCGCATTTTCTGCATCGATAATATTAAAATCAATCTCTCGCTCTTCAATATTAACTTGATCGACCACTATGCGTACGGATTGTCCAATTCGATAGACTTTACCTCGTTCTTTACCGATCAGTACCCATTGCTCTGGGTAATATTGATAATAATCATCATTTAACTTGTTCAAATGAACAAGTCCTTCAACGGTATTAGGCAATTGGACAAAGATACCAAAAGAAGTAATCGAACTAATCATCCCTTCAAATTCTTCACCAATTTTGTCTTGCATATACTCTGCTTTTTTCAAAGCATCCGTCTCACGTTCAGCTTCAACAGAGCGTCGCTCTCTTTTCGAGGATTGCACTGCGATTTCTGGCAGACGCTGTTCTAAACGATCTATTTCTGCTTGATTTGGCCGTTTAATTAAATATTGGTGTACTAATCGATGAACGATCAAATCTGGATAACGTCGAATCGGCGAAGTAAAATGAGTATAATATTTAGCAGCAAGCCCATAGTGTCCTAATGATTCTTCGCTATAATGCGCTTGTTGCATGCTCCGAAGTAGCATCATTGAGACGACTTCTTCGTATGGGGAATCTTTTAACTTTTGCATCACGCGTTGCAGTTGTTTCGGTTGAATACTTTCAACATGCCCTTGTAATATAATTCCAAATCCGGTTAATAATTCAGCAAATTTTAACATTCGATCTGCATCCGGTTGTTCATGCACACGATAAATCATCGGTAACTCTTTCTCATGATACGATTGGGCTACCGTCTCATTCGCTACTAACATAAAACTTTCAATTAAACGCTCGCCTACGCCCCGTTCACGGGCCTTAATCGAAATTGGATGACCTTGATCGTCTACTTCTATGATAGCCTCTGTAGTATCAAAATTGATTGCTCCTCGACGATGACGTTTTGCTTCTAAAATGTGATGTAAATCTCGCATTGAATAGAGTGTCGATATAATTGGATCATATTCTTCAATCAATGCTTTGTCACCGTTATAGATCGCGTTTATCGCTTCATAAGTCATACGATAAGATGAATTAATGACCGCGGGATAGATTTGATAATCCACAACACTGCCTTGCGCATCAATTTCCATCGCGCAAGTTAAGGTTAACCGATCCACTCCTGGATGTAACGAACAAATCCCATTCGATAGTCGCTGAGGTAACATCGGAACCACTCGATCTGTAAGATAGACCGATGTCCCGCGTTCAAATGCCTCACGATCAATTGGTGAGCCTTCTCTCACATAATGCGATACATCTGCAATATGAACGTATAACCGGTAATTTCCATTGGCTAATTGGTCTAAGGCAATCGCATCGTCTAAATCTTTTGCATCAGCACCATCGATAGTCATCACCAATTGGTTTCGATGATCAACTCGGCCGTTGACATCCTCCGGATTAATCTCTAACCCAAACTTCTCAGCTTCTTCCAATACATTTTGTGGAAATTCATGGGGAATATTCAACTGGTAAAGAATCGCTAAGATATCCACACCAGGCTCATCACGATGCCCAATTTCCTTGGCCACATAGCCGGTTAATGTACTTGGATTTTCGTTTGTTGGATAATCACGGATTTTTACAATCACAATGGAATGGTCAACTGGTTCAATTCCTTCGGGCAAGATAAATACTGTATATGCTTGGCCACTTGTCCCTTGGGGAATCACATAACCCAGATAGCCTGTCTCAACTTGTTCTTCATTCGAATAAGCATAAAACTCACCTACCAGTTGCTGATAGTGCCGTTCAATGATTCGCTCTACCCGGGCTTCCGAACCCTTACCAGTCATCGGATTGACTTGTTTTAGAACCGTGACCTCGACCTTATCTTGATCCATTGCATTCAATGCATAGCCAGGTGGTATAAATAAATCACTGTCTCCTTCGTAATCAACAAAGCCATACCCTTTATCATTCGCACGATAAATACCTGTCAATGTTGTTTGAAGTTGACCAAAGGCACGGACACGGCCATTGGCAAGAAATTCAATCTCCCCAATTCGCTCTAAATATGCGAGAGCTTTAACAAGTTTTTTATATGTTTTATTCCCTTGATAATTAAAAATTCCCGCGAGTTCTTGAACTGAATAACTATGTTCTTGATGATCTTGTAAAAATTTTAAAATCCGCTGTTCTTTTTTAGTTAAACTCATACTATCCCTCCTTTACTCTACCATCCTTACACTGTCAAAGTATACCGTAGTGTGCCACGATAATAAAGAAAAAGACAATGTACACCGAAGAGACATTGTCGTAATCACTATTATTTTGCTGATAAATACGCTAACGCTAGCGCTAATACAAAGAATAGAATTCCTAAAACGGTTGTAGCTTTAATTAGAAACGCTTCGAAACCTCTTGCTTTTGCTTTCGGTTGACCATCGTCACTTCCACTTAACATACTTGCCGCATTGCTTTTAGAGGGTTGCATTACGACCATAATAATTAAAAGCACACATACAACAATGAATGCTGTTAATAAAAAATTATACATTCATTTACCTCCTTTAAATCTAAATGTTATCAACGCTCTCTATTATAATGGAATAAATAGATAAATTCAATCATCAACTCAAATGTACTACATTCCTTCGATATTTTTTACTTCCTTTACTGTCTTTTATTTTTTAAATTCGTTACAATGGAGTTATTAGAATTTTTACAGACAATAGATTTAGCAAAGGAGCAACCTGATGCGAAAAATATTATTAAGTTTTTTGATTATCCTTCATATACTACCCATTACAGCACAAGCTGCTACCTATCAATTACCGGATATTAAACCGATGATTGACGCACTTAATCCAACTGAGATTGAAGAACGGTTGAATTCAATGCCGCCGTCTGCTAGCTTAGACAATCCTTTGTTGCAACTCGTTAATATCGATAATCAAGTCGAACAACAACCCCAACCTGAGCTGACAACATTCGATGGTGATAAATACTTTAGTGTTGATATCTATCAACCTTTAAGTGACTTTATTGCTGCAGCCGCAAATCAAGGTTATTATCTCAAAGTAATATCAGGTTTCCGTACCATTGAATACCAACAAAATAACCGAGCAAACGCGCTAAATGAATATTTAGCAGAAGGATATAGCGAAGCCGACGCTTTATATTTAGTGAACTTGTTCTATGCATTACCAGAGGCTTCAGAACATTTGACCGGTCTTGCAGTTGATTTATTATCAACAGATTGGCTAAATACGGGGCAAGGACTCCATCAAAATTATCAATATGATGCTTCTGCAATATGGATGGCTGATAATGCCTCGGAGTTTGGCTTTGTACTACGATACCCTGACTCCAAGCAAGAAATCACTCAAATCGAATTTGAACCTTGGCATTTTCGTTATGTAGGCTTAGAACACGCCGCATATATGGAAAAGTATAATTTGGTTTTAGAAGAGTATTTAGCATGGATTGCTTATCGTGATGAAGTAAACACTGCAATGACTACAACAACCACTGAACCGTAAAATAAAAATCTATTTTTTAAAGGGAGGAAGCGAATGTTATTAAGTAAACTTAAAGAAGTATCTACGGCAGTCATCCCGCTGTCTATCATTGTTTTGATTTTGCATTTCTTTTTTGTCCCACTCTCAAATCATGAATTAGTATTATTCTTTACAGGAGCTGTTCTAGTTCTTGTAGGACTCGCTGTTTTCCTATTAGGTGTCGATGTCTCAATTAATAAAATGGGACAAATATTAGGTCAAGGGATTACAAAGAAAAATAACCTAGCCTTGCTTTTAGCAGGTGGAGCCATTATTGGTTTTACCGTTTCAGTAGCTGAACCTGCTTTAACCATCCTAGGAAGTCAAATCGATCAAATGTCAAATGGTCTACTCAACGGAACACTCGTTGTGATCGTAGTATCATTGGGGGTCGGATTTTTCCTAAGTATTGGGATGTTACGGATTGCATTTCGTTGGGATATAGCCCTCGTAATGACGATATGTTACGGCATCGTCTTTTTACTAAGTTTTATTGCTGAAGAAGCATTCTTTACATTTGCTTTTGATTCGAGTGGTGCAACAACAGGTGCCATCACGGTTCCTTTTATTCTTGCAATGAGTGCCGGTATGGCAGCGCTCGGTTCAGGTGATGACGATCAATTTAACTTCGGGATGGTTGGGATTGCTTCAGTCGGTCCAATCGTTGCAATGATGGTGATGGGATTATTTTTTGATGCAGATTTGACTCAAGGTGAATTTGAAGTTGTGCAAGAAGTCGCCTCGGATGGAATTTTCCAAATTATACTTCAAGATACCTCACGTAGTTTGTTTGAAGTCATCCTTGGAATTTTACCTGTATTAATAATTTTCATATTATTTAACTTTTTTATTGAACGACAATCTAGACAAACAATCCAAGATATTAATGTTGGTTTAGTTTACATCTTAATCGGTCTCACCATGTTTCTAACTGGTGTTTCTTCTGGATTTATGCCCGTGACTCAAACTTTAGGCGCAGACCTTTACGACAACTATTCCGCATTTTGGCCTATTGCTATTGGGTTTATTCTTGGTATTTTAGCTATCTTAGCAGAACCTGCTATTTATGTTCTAATTGATCAAGTCGAAGAAATTACAGGTGGGACAATCAGTAAAAAAATGGTGCTGATTACTATCTGTCTCGGCGTAGGATTAGCAATTGCCTTAACCATCGTTCGGATTATGATTCCGGGTCTACGATTATGGCATATTTTACTGCCTGGATTTTTAATTTCGATTGCATTATCATGGGTGATTCCAAAATTATTTGTCGGCTTAGCTTTTGACTCCGGTGGTGTCGCAAGTGGTCCGATGACGGGAACCTTTATCTTTGCCTTTGTACAAGGAATCGCGCTTAGCAACCCCCATGCCGATGTTATCGTGGATGGCTTTGGAATGATTGCTGTCGTTGCAATGACACCCATTCTATTTATCGAAATTTTAGGATTTATCTACCACATGGCGACGAAGCGCCTAGAAGATTAGAAAGGAACTTTTTAAACATGCCTAATCCAATGAAACATGACCCACTAATATTAGCGATCGCTATCTTAGAAGATGGGAAAGGTTTACCTTTTGTAAATCATGCGATTGAATATGATTTAAGAGGTGGATTCATCAGTCCTGGAAGTGGGTTAATCAATTCAGAAATTTTAAATTTATTATCCATTCGCTCACAAAAGAAAGATGTCGTAGTATTATTTGACCGTGAAAGTATTATGCTACCAGCTATTGAGAAACTTGCTCAATGCTATCAAATGCATTTGCCAAATCATGGAATTATGTTCTACATGGAAGTTAAGAATGCAATTTCTCGTTTTTATGACTACTCAGAAAATGATTTCAGTAAATTAGACCATTTGCAACAATTAATTTGGTTGTCATTTAAACATGGAATGCATAAAGAAATGATGAATAATATTCGTGAGTCTGGCCTAACTGGCGCTACTTTTTTCACAGGTCGTGGTGAATTTATTAGCGAAAAGAAATCTTTCCTAGGCATCAAGGTTGCTCCTCAAAGAGAGACGATGCTAAGTGTTGTATCAAAAGAACATATAAAAGATGTATTCGATCACTTAGAAAATCGATATCAAATTGAGAAAACCAAAGGGCTAAAATTATTATCCATGGCAGTCGACGCCTTTAGTCAAGCTGCGGACCCACTAAAAATTGAGCCTTCAAATGCAGAGTTTTCTGCCTTATTCTCAATTGTCAATGATGATTTGAAAGAAACTTATGTTGATATCATGAGAGAATTGAATATGAATGGCGGAACTAGTATTAGTGCTTTTGGTACGTTGAGTTCCGAAATTATTGAACAATATTTCTCAATTCCTATGTCACCTCGGAAAGAAATCATCTTTACAATCGATAAGACGGATAAAATCAACGAAGCATATCGCCACTTACTAGATCACCCTATAATGATGGCTCCTCACCAAGGTGTGTACTTCACCATGCCAATCTTAGGCGCAAAAGGTCTTTACCAAAGTAATTAAACCATCTAAAAAAGCCAGACTCCGTCTGGCTTTTTGCGTGCATATTATTTAGCTGGAATTAAGTTGCTTAAAGGTTCATGATGCATATCAAGTGACGTTGCAACTTCATAATGCGTAATATGACCTTGATAAGTATTAATTCCTGTTTCAACCATAATGTCTTGTTTGACTGCTTCAATGAGTCCTGCGCTTGCAATCCATTTTACGTATGGTAAACTAACGTTTGTTAATCCGATAGTAGACGTTCTTGGAACGGCTCCAGGGACGTTCGCAACCGCATAATGAACGACATCATGAACAATGTAAGTTGGATCTTCAAAGGTTGTTGAATGCGTTGTAGTCTCAAAGTTTCCGCCTTGATCGACTGCGATATCAATCATAACTGCACCTGGTTTCATTTGCTTCACAGTCTCTTCTTTAACAAGGACTGGCGCTTCTCGACCTGGAATTAGAACCGATCCAATGACAACATCCGATTGAATCACTGCATCATGGATATTTTGTTCATTACTCATTAGCGTGTGCAATCCTTGACCCAACGTATTTTCAAGCTCCGCTAATCGATTTGGATTAATATCAATAATGGTAACTGATGCACCCATACCTTGCGCAATTTTAGCCGCATTCTCGCCAACGACCCCGCCACCAATAATGGTAACATTCGCTTTACCTACACCTGGGATACCTCCGAGTAGAATACCTCGACCACCTTGTGACTGTTCGAGTAGATGAGCTGCTGTTTGAACAGCCATCCGACCTGCTACTTCACTCATCGGCATCAGTAATGGGGTTTTCCGGCCATTACGTGTCATGGTTTCATAAGCAATCCCCGTCACCTTTTTCTCTACCAACGCTTCCGCAAGCTCTCTTTCACTTGCTAAATGTAGATAACAGAAAAGAATTTGTCCTTCTCTAAAATATTGGTATTCAGATGGCTGAGGCTCTTTAACTTTAACCACCATATCAGCTTGCCAAACCTCTTCTGCAGTTGGTACTACTTTCGCACCTGCGTTTACATAATCTTGATCTTCAAAGCGCGATTGTGTTCCTGCTTTCGTCTCTATCCAAACTTCATGGCCTGAATCTATAATTTCTCGAACATTATCAGGGGTCAATCCAACTCGATTTTCTCTCGTTTTTCGTTCTTTAGGAACTCCAATAATCATAAAATCACTCCTTATATGCCTTTTGATACAAAAAGTTGGAGTCTGAAGCCAAACTCCAACTTTTATTCACTCTTTAATTACTTAATATTGTAAAATACTTTCTCACCATCGTAACGCGCAACATCACCCAGTTGGTCTTCGATGCGTAATAATTGATTGTATTTTGCAATACGGTCAGTACGAGATAATGAACCTGTCTTAATTTGACCTGCATTCGTAGCTACTGCAATATCAGCGATTGTTGAATCTTCAGTTTCACCTGAACGGTGAGATACTACAGCCGTAAATCCTGCTTTTTTAGCCATTTCGATAGCATCAAATGTTTCCGTTAATGTACCGATTTGGTTAACTTTAATTAGGATTGAATTACTTACTCCTTCACGAATACCACGTTCAAGAATTTCAGTGTTTGTTACAAATAAATCATCACCTACTAATTGAACACGATCTCCAATGCGATCTGTTAATAGCTTCCAACCTTCCCAATCATTTTCATCCATACCATCTTCAATTGAGATAATCGGATATTTATTAACTAATTCTTCAAGGTAGTCAACTTGTTCTTCAATCGAACGTTTTGCGCCACCTTCTCCTTCGAATTTAGCATAATCATAAACACCATTCTCAAAGAATTCTGAAGCAGCACAGTCGAAACCTAAGAAGACATCTTCACCTGGTTTAAGACCTGCTTTTTTAATAGCTTCTATAATTGTTTCAACACCATCTTCAGTATTTTCAAAGCGTGGTGCAAATCCACCTTCATCACCTACAGAAGTTTCTAATCCACGAGATTTAAGAATATCTTTTAATGCATGGAAAACTTCAGTACCCCAACGTAATGCTTCTGAGAAAGTAGGTGCACCTGTTGGAATAATCATAAACTCTTGGAAAGCAATCGGTGCATCAGAGTGAGAACCACCATTGACGATATTCATCATCGGTGTTGGTAATAATTTCGTATTAAATCCACCTAGATAATGATATAACGGAATTCCTAAGTAGTCTGCAGCAGCACGTGCTACGGCAATTGAAACACCAAGAATTGCGTTAGCGCCTAATTTACCTTTATTTGGCGTACCATCTAATTCAATCATGAATTGGTCAATCGCTTGTTGTTCAAGAACATCAAAACCTAACAAAGCTGGTGCAATAATTTCATTCACATTATCCACAGCTTTTGTAACACCTTTACCTAAATAACGGCTCTTATCACCATCACGTAACTCAACGGCTTCATGCTCACCTGTAGAAGCTCCCGAAGGAACCATTCCACGACCAAAAGCACCACTTTCAGTATAAACCTCAACTTCAATTGTTGGATTACCACGAGAATCTAGAACTTCACGAGCATAGACATCTGTAATATATGACATAGTTATTTTCTCCTTTTTAATTTCTTAAAATTATTTTTTAACAATTAATGATTCACCCGTCATTTCAGCAGGTTTTTCAATATCAAGTAGATCAAGTAGTGTTGGCGCTAAGTCTGCCAAGCGTCCTCCAGATCGGAGTTCAATTCCCTCTTTTGTGACAATCACCGGAACAGGATTCGTCGTGTGTGCCGTCATTGGCTCGCCCTCAAGGGTCACAACTTCATCCGAATTACCATGGTCTGCAGTAATAATCGCATAACCACCTTTTGATAAGATTAGATCAACAATCTCACCTAGACACTCATCGACGGCTTCAATCGCTTTAACCGTTGGCTCTAACATTCCACTGTGTCCTACCATATCTGGATTAGCAAAGTTTAATATAATTGCATCAAGATTATCTTGATTAATCGCATTAATTAAAGCATCTTTCACTTCATACGCAGACATTTCTGGTTTTAAGTCATACGTTGCCACCTTTGGTGACGGAATTAAAATGCGTTTCTCTCCAGTAAATTCTTTATGGCGACCGCCACTCATAAAGAAAGTTACGTGAGGGTATTTTTCGGTTTCTGCGATACGAAGCTGTGTTTTACCAGCATCTTGTAATACTTCACCAATCGTATTTTTTAAATCTAACGGTTCAAAAACAATTGAACCTAACACATCTGCACTATATTCTGTAAATGAAACAAACTGAATATTTTTAGGTGCATGTTCTCCTAGGTCGAACTTATCAAATCCAGGATTGGTTAAGATTGTGGACATTTGAATCGCACGGTCGGGTCTAAAGTTAAAGAATACGACGGAGTCTTCATCATTAATTGTTGCTACCGGTTGACCTTGCGATGAAATATAAAATGGAACGACAAATTCATCAAACACTTCATTTTGATAAGAAGCTTCGATTCCCGCTGCCGCACTTTGGTAAGATGGGCCAACGCCATCTACCATGGCGCGATATGCAAGTTCTTCTCGTTCCCAACGCTTATCACGATCCATTGCATAATAACGACCTGAGATTGAAGCAAATTGTCCCACGCCAATCTCTTTGAACTTCTCTTCAGTCTCTTGGACAAATTTCAATCCAGTGTCAGGTGCCACGTCACGACCATCTAGAAAACCATGAACGTAGACACGTTCCAGACCAAATTGTTTAGCCATTTTAAGCAATGCATAAAGATGATTGATATGCGAATGCACTCCCCCATCGGATAATAATCCAAGCAAATGCAATGCTTTATCATTCTCTTTCGCGTGGGTCATCGCCTCAACTAGCGCTTCACGCTCAAAAAAATCTCCTTCTTCAATCGAACGATCAATCCGCGTTAATGATTGATAAACAATGCGCCCAGCTCCGATATTTAAGTGCCCTACTTCAGAGTTCCCCATTTGACCCTCGGGTAAACCAACATCATTGCCACAAGCTTTGAGTTGATTATGTGGATATTGATTCCAGTATCGGTCGAAATTCGGCTTATTTGCCGCTTTTACGGCGTTCCCAATAACTTCATCCCGTAATCCAAATCCATCCAAGATAATTAAAGCAACTGGCTTATGTTCCATTAACAAGTCACCTCCAATAATTGAATGAATGAAGTTGGTTCTAGACTTGCTCCACCCACTAATGCGCCATCAATATGTTCTTCGGCTAAATATTGTGCAATATTATCGGGCTTAACAGAACCACCATATTGAATACGAACTGCATTGGCAACGTCTTGAGAATACAACTCTTCAACCACTGAACGGATAAAACCACAAGTTTCATTCGCAAGTTCCGCAGAAGAAGATTTCCCTGTACCAATTGCCCAAATAGGTTCGTACGCAATCACTAATTGTTTGACCTGATCTGCATTAAGTCCAGCCAACGCTTCAGTAATCTGCTCTTTAATCCATGGTTCTGTCTCACCCGATTCACGTTGTTCAAGTGATTCACCACAGCAGATAATCGGAAGCATTCCATTTCGGAAAATGGCTTTCGCTTTTTCATTAATAAATTGGTTGCTTTCATTAAAATATTCCCGGCGTTCAGAATGTCCAATGATTACATATTGAACACCCACTTCTGCTAATAATTTAGGGCTTATTTCACCCGTAAAAGCACCAGCATCTTCAGTATAGCAATTTTGGGCTGCAATCACTAGTTGATCATTCGTACGTGTTTGAATCATTGTTGGTAAGAATAATGCAGGGGCTCCGATAACAGATTCTACTACTGAAGCATCCGGTAATTTGTCTTGAACTTCTTTAACAAATTCAACAGCTTCCTCCAATGATTTATTCATCTTCCAATTTCCGGCAATAATCGGTTTGCGTGACATATCATCTCTCCTTTATTATTTGTCGTCGATCGAAGCAATTCCAGGTAATTCAGAACCTTCTAAATAAGTTAATGAAGCTCCGCCACCCGTTGAGATGTGTGATAATTTATCTTCAAATCCCATTTGAATTACCGCTGCAGCAGAATCTCCTCCACCGATAATCGTATTAGCTCCATCTAAGTTTGCTAATGTTTCAGCAATCGCTTTGGTACCATGCGCAAATTGTTCAAATTCAAAGACGCCCATCGGTCCATTCCAAACAACGGTTTTCGCTTCTGAAAGGATATCTTTGAATAATTCAACCGATTTCGGTCCAATATCTAACCCTTCCCAGTCTGCTGGAATTTCGTCAGCACTAACGACTTGATGGTTAGCATCGTTAGAAAACTCATCTGCTACCACAATATCAACCGGTAAGACTAACTTATCACCCGCTTTTGCTAACATATCTTTAGCAAAATCTAAGCTCGTTTCATCTAATAAAGATTTTCCGATTTCTTTTCCTTGAGCTTTCAAGAAAGTGTAAGCCATCCCTCCACCAATAATCACTTTATCTGCTTTAGTCAGTAAAGACTCGATGACTTTAATCTTGTCCTCAACTTTGGCACCGCCTAAAATGGCTACAAATGGGCGCACTGGATGGTCAACGGCTTCACCTAAATATTTAACCTCTTTCGCTACTAAATAGCCAATACCATTAGGTAAATGTGAAGCAATACCAACGTTTGAGGCATGAGCACGGTGTGCTGTACCAAACGCATCATTAATAAATACATCTCCTAATGATGCCCAATATTTTCCAAGTTCTGGATCATTTTTAGATTCTTTCTTACCATCTAAATCTTCATAACGTGTGTTTTGAACCAATAGAACTTGACCAGATTGTAAATTAGCAACTGCTTGTTCAAGCTCTTCACCGCGAGTAACTGGAACAAACTGTACTTCTTGGTTTAATAACTCGCCTAAGCGTTTCGCAACGGGAGCTAAATTATTTTTGGCTTTATCTGCCTCTTCTTTTACTTTACCTAAGTGAGAAAATAGTACAATTTTACAATCATGTTTCAATAAGTAGTTTAATGTTTCAAGTGAGGCAACGATTCGGTTATCATCTGTAATCTGACCGTCTTTCATCGGAACATTATAATCAACCCGGACTAAGACCGTTTTGCCATCGAGTTGTAAATCTTTAATCGTTTTTTTAGCCATTCTATTCCTCCTAATATAGCGAATATCTAAAAAGGGCAGGAAAGCATTACGCCTCCCCGCCGTTTGGTTTGACGTCTAGAATTGTAAAATTCTAAGGACTACAATTTAGCGAAATATTCAAGTAAGCGAATCATATTACCTGTAAATCCAGATTCGTTATCGTACCAAGATACTGTTTTAACTAATTGAGATCCATCTTCAGCTTCTTGAATAGAAGTTAAAGTAGCATCAAAAATTGCTCCTGCTGGGTATCCAATGGTATCGGCTGAAACAATTTCATCTTCGTTGTATGCGAATGAGTCTGTTTCTGCTTCTTTCATCGCTGCGTTAATTTCTTCTACCGTTGTATTTTTACCTAATAATGAGTAAAGGATTGTGTGTGAACCTGTAATCGTTGGGACACGTAATGCAGATCCATCAAGTAATCCATTAACTTCTGGAATTACGCGACCAATCGCTTTCGCAGCACCGGTTGATGCAGGGATAATGTTTTGAGCTCCTGCACGTCCAGAACGAGCGCTCTTAGCGTTTGGTGAGTCTTGTAATGCTTGAGTTGCTGTATAAGCGTGAACTGTCACCATGTTACCTGTTTTCAATCCGAATTTATCGTTTAATACTTTAACGACAGGTGCAAGTGAGTTTGTTGTACATGACGCAGCTGAGATAATTGTATCCGTTGGTTCAAGAATGTCTTCGTTAACACCGAATACAACCATTTTTGTTTCTTTATCTTTTGCGGGTGCTGAAATTAATACACGTTTTGCCCCAGCATCAATATGTGCTTGTGCTTTTTCTTTTGAGTTGTAGTGACCTGTACATTCAAGGACAATATCTACTCCTAATTCACCCCAAGGTAATTTACTTGCATCTTTTTCTTCAAATGCTTTAATTTCATGACCGTCAACAACAATTGAATCACCTTTTACTTCAACGTCGTAAGGTAAACGTCCAAGTGCTGTATCATATTTTAAAAGATAAGCTAAGTTATCGTTATCAGTTAAGTCGTTGATTGCAACAATCTCAACATCTGCACCTACCTCATAAATACGTCTTAATGCTAAACGTCCAATACGTCCAAAACCATTAATTGCTAATTTTACTGTCATTCCATTTCCTCCTTAAGGATATTTATTTCAAAGGGTTTCCCCGTTTAAAATCTTTAATGCAATCGCTTCGTCACAAATTAACCAACTGTGACGTGGTGCCAAATGGAAGAATCCCTCCACTGCGTCAGCTTTTTCTTCACCAGCTACGACGGTAATCACTAAAGGAATTTGCTCTAAATCTTTAAACTTTAGGCCTATTCGAGGGTAACTAGCGACAATTTCTCCTTGGCGATTGTAGAAGGCACCAAACGCTTCACCAACCGCATGATAATCATTAATTTGATTTAGCTTATCGGAATTAATTTTTCTTCTCTCAGCCATAACTTTAGCTGTTCCGACACTGAGAATCAAACAATCTGCATTTTTACTTTTAGCGACAATTGAAGCAACTTCTTCATCGTTCATTAATATCTTTGATGTTTCAAGCGTGATATTTTCAGGAATAAATAGTGGAATATAACTTCCCGAAGTCCGCTGTGCCATCACATTTCCAACTGAGTTCGATTGAATGTCAATTTCTTGACCTAACCCTCCTCGTGAAGGAACAAATGTTAACTGACGATTTTTAGCTAAAGATAGATCAAACTGATGAGCTACTTTCGACAAAGTTGTGCCACCTGTTACAGCAATTGTATTATCACCTACTGGCAAATAATCTCCAAGTACTTGGACAACAGCTTTCCCCAGCTCATCAAATATCGCCGGATTTTCTCCAGCATCTCCCGGAACAACGACACAATGAGCAATTCCGAGTTTAGCTTTAAGTTGTTCTTGTAGCTGATAACATTGAGAATTGTATGTAATACTTAGTAAAGGATTTAGTATTTGGTAAATCCTTCGTCCTTCATCGGTAAGTTCAATACCCGACGGGCTAACATTAACTAGGTGTTGATTTCGTAAAACTTCGACTTGAGAACGCGTCACACGCTCGCTCAAATTAATTTTTTGAGCTAAAGATTTACGTCCAATAAGCTGTTCTCGATCAATCACTTGCAATATACTTAAACGCATATCAACTAATGAGGCAATCTCTGGAGCAAGTGCTTGAATTTCTTTATAATAATTCATCGACCTTCACTCCCTATAAATAGTTGGTCAAATTAAGTCCAATGCGTAATCACAAATTAACATAGCCATAAACATTTATTTCTCACGGTTACAGTAACATAGTACCATTGATTCTGATTAAAGACAAGTGAAAAGGTGAATCGTTTTATAATATAGTGGACATTAACTGTCCAATGAGTGAATGTGTACAAAAAAGACTCCTTTCATTCAATTTTGGAATCAAAGGAGTCTATTATTTATTTCTTTGATTTATTCAATTCTTTACTATTTTTCATAATACCATCTATTAGACCGTACTCAAGCGCTTCATCCGCATCTTTAAAATTATCACGGTCAGTATCTTGTTCGATTACTTCTAAAGGTTGACCTGTCAAGTCACTTAAAATTTGATTTAAACGTTCTTTCGTTTTTAAAATATGGCGAGCTGCAATTTCAATTTCTGTTGCTTGACCTTGAGCACCACCGAGTGGTTGGTGAATCATCACTTCAGAGTTTGGTAATGCCCAACGCTTGCCTTTTTCCCCTGCTGCAAGCAATACTGAGGCCATTGATGCTGCCATACCAATTACAATCGTTTGTACATCGGCATTAATAAAGCGCATTGTGTCATAAATAGCCATACCAGCTGTTACACTACCCCCAGGTGAATTTATATATAAATAGATATCTTTCTCAGGATCTTGGGCATCTAAAAATAATAATTGAGCGATAACGGAGTTTGCTAATTGATCATCAATTCCTCCGCTTAACATAATAATACGGTCTTTTAATAAGCGTGAATAAATATCATACGCACGTTCTCCCCGTGAAGTTTGTTCGATTACTGTTGGAATTAAATTCATATAAAAACCTCCTATCTTTGTCAACAATTATTATTTTACCTTAATGGTCAAAGAAAGACAAATTTTTTGTTTTAAAAATAAAACGACTAAATCTTTCGACTTAGCCGTGAAATTACATTAAATTACTTCTTTACCGTCATAGTAGCCACAATTCGCGCATACACGGTGACTCATTTTTAATTCACCACATTCAGGACAAACGTTCATCCCTGGAACTTGAAGTTTAAAGTGTGTACGACGTTTTCTCTTGCTAGCTTTTGAAGTTTTACGCTTAGGTACTGCCATTTTATCCACCTCCTACAATTTAAGAATCGCTTCTTTCTTGGTCATTTAATAATTGTTGCAAAGCGGCAAACGGCGAATCCTCAGATTGTAGGCGACGTTCACTTTGCTGCTCAATATAGTTGGCCTCTGTTATAACTTCCCAATCTTTTCCATGGGGAAGATGTGCTTCATCTTCGTCTGGACCATAGACTTTGGTAGGTATATTAATCAATATTAAATCCGTAACTAAATCAACTAAATCAATTGTATCATCTGTAATCACAACCGTTGTTTCTGCATAGTCTTCAATATTCCCGTCATACTGAGCTTCAACATACCGTTCACTCACTGGAATCGTTAAGTCATACACGACAGGTTTCAAAGATAGACTTGATGGGAGAATTAATGTAACATCAATTTGCCCATGCAAAGCAACTTCGTGATCGTCATAGGTAAAATATCCTTTTAAGCGTGGTTCTTTTTGAATTTCGAGATTAATTTGACGGTCGATTAACTCATCTTGGATCGAAATAATTTGATCCACTTCAACAATCGCTTCGGAACTATTTCTTATTTCACGAATTGTGTACTTCATAATATCACCTCTAAAGCAACAAGCTTTATTATATGGAATTCAAGCTTTAAAGTCAAGATACAGAGTAAGTTTTTTCGATTTAATTCCTGTCTATTTACCTAAAAATGGAATTTTATCGATATTTTGTTCATTAATCATGCGCTTCATATTATTTTGATAGATTTGATCTAGTGTTAAATTTAGTTGATAATAAGGATTAACTTCACGATTTAACCGCGTAAAAATGGTTGTTTTCAATGATTCCATTCGAAGATGTACCCTACCTCGTGATGAAATTCCTAATAGACGCACTGTTGGCATCTCTTGTTGGAGTTCAATCGATTGCTGCCATTTCTCATCAGTAAAATTCAACATAATCCGTAACAATTTACGCTGGATTGACGATCGTGTAAATCGCCGACTTGTTAACAATTCTACTAATTCATCGTAAGAATTCGCTTTTTGATTTGTTTCATATATATACTGACCTAAACCGTTCTTCACATCGAATATTTGTTCCAAACCACTTGGTTGATCACTCATAATCCGATATTTCAAGTAAGGATAATAATCCTCTAGCACCACCCCTTGATCAACTTGAATTGAATAGGGAACTGCGATTAATTCTTCTGTTGTTAAATAGTGTTTACGAATTTGCGTTCCAGACAGAATCGTTTTCCCATCAAACGTTGTTAGACTTCGAGGGATTGCCATAAATTTTACGTCTGGATTCCATCGTTTCATTGATTGAATATAACGTACTGCTAACATATGGTTAGGGGCATTTAAATGTTCAGCCGCCACTTCTCCAAGATGAGCTTCAATACTTCTCGAATAAGCTTCCGGATAGCTGACGCCTGATCTCATTTCCTTCTGTAGCGTCGAATCAATCATTGATTGATTGGTCTCAATCTCTTCAACAATCTTAATTAAAGAATTAAGATCCAAGGTTTCTACCCCAAATGCTAAAGTATCGATTCCCATGCCTGATAAAATTCGCATTCCCCAATCCGCAAAATAATCAGCAGATTGGAGCGAAGCGATGACTGGCAACTCCACGACGATATCAGCTCCAGCTTCAATCGCATATCGACTTCGAGTCCATTTGTCCATCAATGTAAATTCTCCACGCTGTGATTGATTTCCTGACATTGCCACAATAATTGTAGCTTCTGGGAATTGTTGGCGAATGACTTGTAATTGATACTGATGACCTCGGTGAAATGGATTATACTCTGCAAGAATTCCCACTTTTTTCATGGCATACCTCATTATTTATAACAACGGAAAAACCAACGGGGTGTCTCGTGATGTCGACTTGGATCATATATTTCTCGTCCATGATTTACATACACTTGAATATTATCCGGTGTAAAGCCAGCTTCTTTAAGATGATGCATAAATGCTTCTAACGGGTGACTCCGCTCGACGAGCGTGATATTCGTTCGTTCATATAGATTACCGTTCTTTTGGATAAAAAGTGTTAAATCATGTTCCACTTCAATTTCTTCTAGGGCTTCTGTTGGATAACTCTCCCAATGTAGTGCGGTAGATTCATCATAGTCAAAATATTCAAAGCCATTGAAACCATAGCGGATATGATACGGTGTCCAAACATCAAACAAAAATTGTCCTCCCTCATTTAAATGTTGATAGACTTGATGAAAAGTTTGGTTCAACTGCGTCTCATCCTCTAAAAAACAAAGGGAATCTAAGAAACAAGTAATGACATCGTATCCCTCTACCCATTGATAAGCACTCGATTGCGTCATATCCGCTACTCTAAAGGACACATTAGAGTAGGGGTGAACCAATGTCTCCTGAGCTTGGAAGATCATTTCGGGACTCAAATCAATCCCAATAATTTCATCCGCTAATGCCCCCATCATTTCCGTTAAAACGCCTGTGCCACAAGCTAAATCAAGAAGTGTATGTGGACGTTTATCCAAAGACTGCTCGACAAAAGTAATCCAGTCAAAGTAAGCTGATTCATCATTAAAACGTGAGTATACTTGGGCTAATTTTGAAAAGCCCATGGTTAATCAATCCATTCTTCAATATTTAGTTCAGGAGCATCTATCCAAATTCGTTCTAAACCATATAATTCTCGCTCAGTATTTAAGAAAACATGCACGACGACGTCATTTAAGTCAATCAACGTCCATTGCCCATCTTGTTTCCCTTCAACACTCAACAATTCATAACCCGCTTGATGAACACATTCGACAATCTCATCAACAATCGCTTTAACTTGTCGTCCATTCCGACCGTGCATAATAATAAAGTAATCTGTTACAGGTGTTAACTCACGCACATCAAGTACCGTAATTTCTTGCGCCAAGCGGTCATGTGCATGTTGTACGATTAATTTAATTTTGTTTATTGTTTCTTCGATTTTTAGTCATTCCTTTCTTCCATCCAATGATTGTAGATTACAACACTTGGAGGATAAACATTTTTTTCTAACTTAACAAGATGAAGTAGCGTCTGTTGCATAATTTGACGGGTAGCCATTTTTAATGAATGATTCGCTACTTCCCTAGCCTTTTTTGCCTCTTCAAATGTTCTTCCCGGTTCAATATAATCTGCTACAAATAGCAGCTGACTTAAACATGACATTTCAACAGACCCAATTGTATGGTCCGAGACGGCCTGCAAAATCTCTTGATCTTTAACGCCAAGATGGTTTTTAGCATATTGAGCAGCAGCCGCTCCATGCCAAATGGCACCATTTCCATCGTAATCTGCTAGCGCCGGTTGGTATTGAATTGCTAATTGATACATTTCCTGTTCTGGCATTTCTTTACATAGATCATGTAATAAAGCACAGATACTCACCTGATTATATTCTTCGAAACCGATTTGTTTAGCTAAGTTGAGCGCTGTGCTTTCGACACTTAATACATGTTCAAAGCGTTGAGCTGACAATTGGTCTTTTAACAAATCAATCAATTCATCTCGTGAAATAGAAATAAAGGTATCCCACGCTCTCATTATACCCTCCTATGCTTGATCACAATACAATTGATGTTTATATATATAGTCCATCACTTCATTTGGCACTTGATAACGTATCGACTGTTCAAGAAACACTCTCAAACGCACTTCGGTTGAGCTCAAATCAATCATTGGAGAATCGATCCATATAATGGGATATTTCCCCGTATAAGCGGGCTGTCCTGGCCGGCGGATGCCAACAAATTGAACCAATTCAACTAACCGATCCACATTACGCCATAATGGTAAGTCGTTAGCACTATCGCTTCCCATAATAAAATAAAACTCATAATCTGGGTAGGCCTCTTTAAAATATTCCATCGTATCCACCGTGTAATTTTTACCTCCACGATGAACCTCATATGGCTGTACCTCTAATAAAGGATTTGATTGAATCGCCAATCGTACCATCTCTAAACGGTGTGATGCCGCAATCGTTTGCTTTCCTGGAGCATGTGGTGGCTTCGCTGTTGGCATCAGCCATACTTGATCTAACTCAAGTTGAGTTCCTGCTTGCTCTGCCATCATTAAGTGCCCCAAGTGCGGAGGGTTAAAGGTTCCACCTAAAATACCAATTCGTTTAGGACGAAATTCAGAAGTTTCAAGCTGAGTATTCGACAAGTAGACCGGTCGCAAAAAATCTTCGATATCAACATTTACTTCGTAAAGCGTTGACTCCTTTTTCATACTCGTCTCCTCGTTATCTTAGTGCGTTAACACGCAAACTCAACTTTTGATTTTTTGTTTGTCTGGCAGGACGATAGAGAATCGCTGTACTTCCGATAACTTGAATAATTTCTGCTCCCAATTGATTCGCAATCTCCGAAGTAACATCCTTTAATTCCTCATCTGAATTTTGTAAAATATGAAACTTTATCAACTCACGTTTTTCTAATGCTAAATCAATTTGATGAATGAATTCTTCCGTCAGACCGTTCTTCCCTAATTGAAAAAGCGGTTTAATTTGGTGTGATTCACTTCTTAAAAACTTCAATTGTTTTTTATTCATTGTTACCTCCTTAAATAATTGATGGTCGCTTAGTGACAGCAATACCTCTTGGTACCCAAACTGTTAAATTAACCGGAGCATTAGATGTTATCCATCCTAAACCTGATATATTTAAGTCTTCCTTCCCTGATAAACGATAGGACTGAGCTTTCAGCTCTGGAAAATCCTCTTTTTGATGTGGAGGATTTAACAACTCTCCGAGATGCTTTTCGTAAAAATCGCTAGCTTTTTCTGTTTTTGTACGGTGAATGTATAGGGATGAATTTACATACAAAGTAACTGCCGCTTTGTCTGCTTGTGTTTTAACATCGATTCTAGCTAATCCCCCTAAAAATAAAGTCTGTTCACTTTTCAGCTGATATGTTTTAGGTTTAAGCGGTTTGCTTGGCAAAACTTCCTTCAATTCATCACGGGATAGATAATGCGCATATTGTGACTTCTTAATAATACCCGGTGTATCAATGAGGCTATGCTCATCAGTCAAAGGAATCTGAATCATATCAAGTGTTGTTCCAGGATGATTTGAGGTGGTAATAATCTCACGTTCACCGCCGTAGTGCTGTATTAGTTGATTAATTAGTGTTGATTTACCAACATTTGTAATTCCTACAATATAAATATTTTTAGAATGGATATATTGTTCAATCAGTTCAACTAATGCTTCAATGCCAGAACGCTTCATACCATTTGTAATAATAACAGACTCAGGATACAGATGGTTTGAATTCATAATTTGGCGAACCCATTCTTTAACTTTGCTCTGGCGCGTTACTTTAGGCAATAAATCAAACTTATTTACAGCAACCGCAAATGGCTGCTCGCCAATCAAGCGTTGAATCCCACTTATAATACTTCCTTCAACGTCAAAAACATCAACTACTAATATCACAAAAGCATCGTCTGAAGCAATACTTGATAATCGTTGAAGAAATAGATCTTCGTCTAATGCTAAATCAATTAGCTCATTATAGTGTCTCAAGCGATAACAACGTTGGCAGTAGAAAGATTCTTGGACCAATCCTTTGGCTAATGCTGAGGCAGGTAAATAACCTAACCCTTCAGGGTCTTCAGTTTGTATTGTCGCGCCACAACCAATGCATTGGTATACTTCATTAGTCAAGTTGATCCCCCCAATCTGTATTTCGCTCAATTCCAACCCATTTTAAAGCCAATCGTTCAATCCGTCGATTCAACCAAGTATAAATATTGTCATTGGGCGCCGTTGGCTTCACTAAAATACTGCGTATTCCTTGAAGGTTTGCACCAATAATATCCGTCATGACTTGGTCTCCAATCGCGACGACTTTTTCTTTATCAATTTTCATCTCTTTTAGAACTCGGTGATACCCATGAGGGAGTGGTTTAATCGCATTTGCATGATAGCTGAACTGATGCTCTCCAATTGCCTGTTCAAGCCGTTCATTCGTATTATTACTCAACAAGTAGACCTGGATTCCAGCTCCTTCTAATTGATGAATCCAATTTATCATTCGCTCAGTGGCATCAACTTCATTCCAGTCAATCAAAGTATTGTCTAAATCACATATCACTCCTTCAATTTGGTGATTTGATAAATCACTCGCTGTTAAAGAATATAGCGAATTCACATGCCATGTTGGCGTAATTAATCTTCTCATCAATGTCTACTCCTACTATCTTATAAATTACTCCTATTGTACCATTTTTAACACAAATAAAAAATTCCCAGATGATAGTAAATAAGCACGTCCACTTATTTACCATTTTCCGGGAGTCTAAATTAGTTTAGAAGCTCATAAATTTCAATCGCTACTAAATCTAGATTGTCGAATTGATATTCAGTTTTATTCAAGCTATCGTAAAGCGTAAAAGTATCGTTATCATTATGATAAGTTACTTGGCACTTTTCGATTCCATCCACTTCAAATCGACGCACTTCATTCTCTTCGTGTTGCGATTTGATCATAGCTTCTAGTCGTTGGATAATTCCTGTGAGTACTGATGGTTTCATATTTTTATTCCTTTCATCACTTCAAAACTTCTGTTATGTACAACATCTAAATTATGTTAACAAAGTTAGAAATAAATGCAATAGTAACGTTTATTCTATTTATCGAAAGCTAAAGAGATTGCGAGCTGCGCCTGCAATATATTTAAAAAACGTTGTCGTCCCTTTTGAATTTCCTTGTAGCGCCTCTTCATAGCAAGCTAATATACGATCTGCAAAAAGCTCAACCGAAATTTGTTTTAAATCCTCTTGATTGATTTCTTGAATCATACCATGCCCTCGATGATTGAGGAAAGCAATCACGGTATTAGCTAGTTGATCTGATGCAGTATAGAGTCTCCCATAGCTAGGTTTGCTAACTAACATGTCGAGATACTCGTTGTGCTTCGCTATCATTGGCAATCGATTCGCTAAAGCTTCTAAATAAGTTAACCCTTGTGATTCAGATTCACTCGCATTAACATAAATGTCAGCCATCTGATAATAGCGAAATACCTCTTTGTGATCAATTTCACCAATAAAATACACATCTTCTAATCCGTAACCACGTACAAGTGCTTCAAGCGAAGCGCGCTGTGGGCCATCTCCGACAATGAGCAAATGGGCATTTGAATAGGATTGTTTAATTTTAGGAAATGCCTCAATAATTTCATCAATCGACTTCTCCTTGGAAATACGGCTCAACGAGAGGAGCACTAAGTCATCCTCTCTCAAGCCCATTTGTTGTCGAAGTTCATGACGAATATTCGGATCAAATTTTGGTAGTTTAACTCCCGTTGGAATTATTTGAATCGGAACTTTGACGCCATAATCGAGCAAAGTTTGATAAGTCATCCGACTTGGCGCAATGACGCCTTGCGTTTGACTACAAAATAGCTTTGAATACCATTTTACATGTTGTCTTTTGATCAACATGCCATTCCATATATAATGCGTATAATTCTCATACATCGTATGGTAAGTATGCACCGTAGGAATATTCATTTTACTTGCAACATACTTACCTGCCAAACCTAAACTAAACTCTGTATGAGTATGGATAATATCTAAGTTATATTCTTTCGCAATCGCTAGACAATCATCAAATCCTCGATACGCAATTCGTCGATCTTCAAAACTTGCAAATGGAATACTCGGTAAACGAACAATTCCAGGAGTTTCTTGTGCATTCGGATCGGTTGTTGTAAAAATAACAACTTCATGCCCTAATTGAATCAACTGATCCTTCAGTAACTCAATGGAAGTCGATACACCGCTAACTTGCGGAAAATATGTATCTGTAAACATCCCAATTCGCACATAATCCCTCCAGACTCATCGTATAATATGCTTTATTATAACACAGCAAGCAGCACAATAAAAACAGCTTTCCAATATTAAAAATAGCCATGCGATATAAGTCGCATGGCTAGAAAAAATTGTTTTAAATTATTCTGATAAACCTTCGTTCTTCATTGTTTCTACAATGCTTTCCATTGCTTCAACTTCGTCTTCACCTTCGGTCGTAATCGTAACTTCAGCACCTTGTCCTACACCAAGTGACATGACTCCCATAATTGATTTCAAATTAACAGATTTGCCTTTGTATTCAAGGTTAATTTCTGAAGCAAAACGACTTGCAGCCTGAACTAATAATGTTGCAGGACGTGCATGAATCCCAGTCTCAGCAATAATTGTAAATTCTTTCTTCTCCATATGATTCCTCCAAAATTACTCATTATTTTATTTCGATATACTAGTAGCATATCATTAAAAGGCGTTTTCAACAATCAAAATTTACTTTTGCCATCTATTCCATTATAACAATGACTTTAATTCAATCTCAGGATACTTATCCTTAAACCAATTTTCAGCAAATTGGTTATCAAATAAGAAGAGAGGTTGATCGAATCGGTCTTTCACTAACAAATTACGACTCGAAGACATATTCGGATCTAAATCCGCTGGATCTATCCAACGGGCTACTTTATGACCTATCGGCGTCATCACAATTTCGGCATTATATTCATGGAGTAATCGGTGTTGGAATACTTCAAATTGCAGTTGACCTACTGCTCCAATAATATATTCTTCCGTATGATACGTCTTATAAAGTTGGATTGCTCCTTCTTGAACCAATTGTTCCATTCCTTTGTGGAAAGATTTTTGCTTCATCACATTTTTAGGTGTTACTCGCATAAAAAGTTCTGGCGTAAATTGAGGGAGTGGTTTAAACTTCACTTTTTTTCCATTATAAATGGTATCTCCAATTTGGAAATTCCCCGTATCATATAGGCCGATAATATCTCCTGCAACAGCCAACTGTACTTCTTCTCGGGCGTCCGCTAAAAATTGTGTCGTATGCGCCATACGCAACTTCTTATTTGTTCGTTCAAGGGTAACATTAATTCCAGGTTCAAAAACACCAGATACGATTCTAATAAAAGCAATACGATCTCGGTGAGCAGGGTTCATATTTGCTTGAATTTTAAAAATAAAACCTGAAAAGTCCTCTGAATAAGGTTCGACTTCTTGACCATCTTCTGTTTCAATCGCGCTAGGATGTGGCGCTAAATCCACATAAGCATCAAAAAATGTTTGAACGCCAAATCCTGTTAAAGCTGATCCGAAAAAGACAGGTGTAAGTTTTCCTTGTTGAATTTGCTCTAAGTCAAAGGGGTTACCCGCCTCCGATAACAGCATGGCATCTTCCATCGCTTGTTGATAGACAGAAGATTCCTTAAAGTCATAATCGCCATCCACATCTCCTTGATCATTCAAAGGTAAATATAAATCATCTTCATCGTCTTGGGGATTTCTCAATTCTAAGCGTTGATTGTATAAATCATATAAACCAATCAAACTTTTACCCATTCCCATTGGCCAGTTCATAATATGGGCGTTAATACCTAGGACTTCTTCGAGTTCCGCAACTAATTCTAACGGTTCACGGCCGTCGCGGTCTAATTTGTTCATAAAAGTAAAGACCGGAATCCCTCGATGACTTACAACCTCAAATAATCGTTTTGTTTGAGGCTCAATCCCTTTCCCCGAATCGACTACCATCACAGCGGCGTCAACGGCCATTAAGGTACGGTATGTATCCTCGGAGAAATCCTCATGCCCGGGTGTATCAACAATGTTGATTTGATGATTATCGTAGTGCACTTGCAAAACCGAACTGGTGACTGAAATACCCCGTTGCTTTTCAATCTCCATCCAGTCTGATTTTGCAAATTTATTCGATTTCTTCCCCTTAGCTTTGACCGTCCCTTTTTCACGAATCGCGCCACTAAATAATAGCAAAGCTTCTGTTATCGTCGTTTTACCCGCGTCAGGGTGACTAATAATCGCAAAAGTTCGACGCTTATTCACTTCTTCGACAATATTAATATTCATGCATTTCTCCTTAATAATCTTCTCAACAAGAAACCCGAACATCTTAAGAGTGAACCCTATAGATGATCGGATTTCAAACGAAGTGTTATAAATTACTTAACTACTTTTAAATTCGAAGTCACTGTTTCCGTTTGATCATTTAACTCATTGGCCATGACTTCGTGAATAATGCTTTTCAAGTTTGCTTTTTCTTCACGTGTTAATGGATTTTGATTATTGATTGTGTCTTTCGATTGATTCACCGTAGGCTCCATCTCGTGTACACCTTCGAGTTCATCGATATGCAACTTAAAAGTCGCAACAGAATCTTTTGGAAAATACGCTTTAAAATCAGTACTATCAAGCTCGCTTTGAAATTTAGCCAAAACATCTTTCATATTTTGTTTCATTTGGATTAATTGGTCTTGTAGATTTTGACCTGCTTCGACTAATCCCGTTCCTTGGTTAGCAATATCTGATTTATATTCGTACACTTGGTGGTTCGTTCGGTCAATAAGTTGGTTAGCTTTTACGTGTGATTCATCGAGAATTTCATTGCCACGCATTCTTGCGTCAACGATACTTTCTTTTAATAAATCTTCCATCTCAACATACGAAGCCAGTTGCTCTTCCAATTCTGTGATTTGTTGTTCTAGGCGGTTAATTTTTTCTTGCTGCTCTTTTAATAATTGGTCCGTTTGGGTTGGATTATAGCCGAATATACTCCGCGATAATTGATTCATCATTTAACTCCTTTAATTCGTTACGATATCATTTATTCGCCGATACATTCAGATTGTAAGTACGCCTCAACTAATTGATACGTCGCATCGACAGATTTTGAATGAGTTCGTTCATAAGCATGGCTCGCATCGATTCCTGCTCCGATCAGTCCATGGCGAACATCGACTCCCGCTGACATTGCAGCAGAAGCATCACTCATATAGAATGGATAGATATCTAATTTATAGCCAATCTCATTTGCTTGGCAAAGTTTCACAAAATGGTTGCGTAAACCTAAGTGATATGGACCCGAAGCATCTTTCACACAAATCGAAACAGTATACTCATCGGTGGCTTGGTCATCACCAATTGCTCCCATATCTACTGCAAGATATTCAACCGTCTTATCACAAATATTAGAATTACCACCATAGCCAATCTCTTCATTATTTGAAATAAAGAAATGTGTAGTGTGCGCTAGATCTAGCTGTCCCTTACTTACTTTTTCAATAATTTCAAGTAAAATTGCAACACTTACTTTATCATCTAGGTGACGTGATTTAATAAAGCCTTCTTCTGTAATAACTGGACGTGCGTCAAATGAAATAAAGTCCCCAACTTGAATCCCTAACTCTTCAACGTCTTTTGGTGATTTCACCTCATAATCTAGACGCACTTCAATATTACTTTGGTTGCGCTCTAGCGTTCCAGCTTCGCGGTATACGTGTGTACTTGTCTGATGTAATAAAATTGTTCCCGTATATTCTCGATCTGTTAAACTTGAATGAACGGTACAGTATTCTCCTTCAATCATATTGTATGGGAACCCACCAATACGATCAATCTTCAAACGACCATCTGGTTTTACGCTACGAACGATAGCGCCCAACGTATCCACATGGGCTGTGACAAAACGATGTTGCTCATCATTTTTCCCTTTCATGGTAACTAAAATAGCTCCTTTATGGGTCACTTGATAGTCAACATTTAAGGCAGATAATTTCTTACTAATAAAATCGATAATTCGAGCTGTGTGTCCTGTTGGTGATGGAATGGAAGTTAATTCAACCACAGCTTCTAGTCTTTTTCTTGATTCAGTGGATAATTCGGTCATTTTATATCACTCTCTTTCTATTCTTTCGCATACACCTATAGTTTACCTTATTTATCGGCTAATTTGAAGCCGTCCATACGGTTTTTAATTAATTATTATTGATCCATTGCTGCATATCATCAGGTAATTCCTGTCTAAAAAGCATCGGCTGTTCAGTAAAAGGGTGATGAAACGCTAGTAAATGGCAATGAAGCGCAGGTCTTTGCATATTATAATGGTAAACTCCACCATAAAGCGTATCGCCAATTAATGCGCCCTCAAGATGACTTAGATGAACCCGAATCTGGTGTGTTCTACCTGTGTAGAGTTGTAACTTTAAAAGTGCCCCTTGAGAATATTGATTTTGAAGCCAAAACTCGGTTAACGCAGCCTGACCTGTTGGAGAAACCGTACGAGTAATAATGGAATCATCGCTTCTAGCAATGGGTGAGTCGATAAAACCATGGTCTGGCCAAATAGATCGATGACTGATCGCTAAATATTGCCGCGTTAATTTTCCCTCTCTCAATTGTCGATCAAAAAAAGCGTGTGCGAGACGATGTTTAGCAATTAACATTAATCCTGTAGTATCCTTGTCTAATCGGGTAACCACATGGATTACTTGGTCTGGATATGCTTTCTGTTGATAATATCCTTTCAACCGATTGGCGACCGAATCATCTGGATTTAACATCGATGGAATCGAAAGGAGGCCTGCTGGTTTATTCACAATCAAAAAATCTCGATCCTCATAGTGAATATCCAAAGGTTCGTTCGAAGCAATCACAGTCTCATGTCCTACTTCTACTGGCGCAATAATGGTAACTAAATCATTCGGTTGCAACATATAACGAACAGTAACGGGCTGTTGATTCACCAACATCTGACCGCCTTGATATTTCACACTTTTTATAAAGTTACTCGGTAATTGCTTTTGAACTAAGAATTCTCGTAAAATTAACGGTCGCTCGCCTTGGTATTGATACTTGAATTCCATAGAAAGTCCTCTAGTCTTGTGTAGCAGCCTTAAAAAAAGCTTCAATATCCGTCATTGATGAATGATGGTTTAAACTTTGCGTTGGCAGTCCATCTTTAACAATGTATATGCGTGGAACAGTCGTGATTTCATAAGTCTCAATAATATTTTGGAAAGTAACATCTTCTTGATGTGCGTCAGTATTGTAGTAATGAATGGTAACATCTAATTCTTTCGCAATTTGATTAATCTTAGGCGCAAACGCTTTGCAATAATGACATTCGTCAAACCCAAAATAAATGACTTGTGGCGACGTTGAGGATGCATCAAGGATTTCTGTTAATGCCATTTCAGAATCAATGAGCTCTATTTGTGAGTAGTCTTGGGCAGCTTGATTACTTTGATAATTTGTCACAATTTCATCAAGCGCTTGATAGCGAGCTTCTTTGTCCTTTGCATCTAATTCTAATAGTTTTTCATCGTCCGCAAAGGTAATTGGCGCATCAATCCGATGCTCATATTGCTTCTCTAGTTGTGCTGCCGTTGGAATATTACCGTTAGTGTTTGATGCTTCACATCCTACAACAAATAGTCCTAAGCAGAGTATAATAATCCCTTTAATTTTTTTCATCCTATTTCCTCTCTCATTTATCTTAATTCATTTCGATTGACACCGATAAATGAATTTTCAACTCGGTCCCAAAATTCAATTTGTTTAAAATTAGCTAAGTGCAATCGTTCGTCAGCAATTCGACATTGAATTTTCGCTAATTCTACATCTTGCCAGCTAATATTATCGATGGTTAAATCAATCCATAGTTTATTTTGTGGAACCAATTCAATCCATTCATCTTCAGTAATAATTAAAGGTGAACCAAGAGTCCGATATACTCGATTATTTATCGAAGCCATCTCTGTCAGCTGCAAGGCATTCAGTTGTGGTGATAAGACGGCCCCTCCCAAAGATTTACTGAGCCCAGTTGAACCCGTTGGTGTTGCAACGCATAGTCCGTCACCTCGAAAGGTTTCGAATAAATAATCTTTGATGATTACATCACATACCATCGTCCCCGAATTAGAACGCACCGTCATTTCATTTAAAGCGAGCATCTTTCGTTGCGTACCATTGTTATAGGTTATTAATGTTTCAAGCAACGGATAAGAATGCGTCTGCGTCGAAGATTGTGTCACACAAGTGACCACTTGCTCTAAATCATCTGCTAACCAGTCGGTATAAAATCCCAGATGCCCCGTATGAATACCGATAAAATGACTTGTGTTTAAAAATTGGTAATAGCGGTGAAATGCTTGGAGAAAGGTTCCGTCTCCTCCAATGGTGATAATGTAATCCGGAACTTCTTTATCGGTAATAACTCTCACAGAAGCTTTATCTAACAGATCAATTAAAACTTCTTTGACTTTAAGAGATTCTTTATGGGCATTGGAATAGACCAGTACTTTATTCACGACGTTCCCCTTCCTGTTGAACGACATAATTCGGAATATTTTTAATTTTTCGCTGTTCAAAGAAATGAGTCGCCTCACGAATTTCTTCACGAATCTCAGACATTTCTTGATCTAGTTGAAAAGCCGCTTCCGAAGCACGCTCTAATCTCTTTAAAATATGTTCAGGATACTCACCTTGATATTTGTAGTTTAATGAATGCTCAATTGTAGCCCAGAAATTCATTGCTAAGGTACGAATTTGAATTTCAACGATAACAGGTTCAATCCCTCTGGCACCATGAACAGGATACTCGACTACCATATGGTATGAACGATAACCACTCGGCTTGTGATTTCGAATATAATCGCGGATTAAAATCACTTTAAAATCCGTCCGCTCAATCAATAAATTAGCCACTTCATAAATATCTTCAACGAACTGGCACATAATACGTATACCTGCAATATCTTGCACTCCAATTAACATATCTTGCGGTGCGATTTGTCGAACTTCCATTTTTTCTAAAATACTTTCACGCGTCTTAACCCGACCCGTAACAAATTCTATTGGTGCATGCTTTTGATGGGTACGATATTCATTACGGATATTTTTCAATTTTAGCTTCAGTTCTGCGACAGCCTGGGCATATGGCGCTAGGAAAATATCCCAATTATCTATAAAATTATCCTCAATCATACTTTTTCATTCCTTTTAAAACATTAATCAACTTGTCATTTACTTTATACCTTGTCTATTTTACCATAGAATGACCTACGTTAGTTGAATTATCTTTCACCTATCTATCCGTTTAAGCGAATCATTAGGATTTATGATAAGAGTTTGTTAGTATACAAGTATAAGAATGGTTGATAGGAGGAGAATCATGAATCAATATCGCATTGAATATCGACACAATGGCATAGCGAGTTATCTTGAATTATATTTATTCGTGAACCCACTTGGCCAATCTTGTTATATTTCAGAAAAGGAAATACTTAAATTACCACATTTAATTACCTCTAAAATAGATTTCCATATTTTACCTTTATTAAACCAAAATTTAATTCAAGATTACATGCGACGTCACCAAATGGACGCCAGCAATCTACAATTACGTAATCAAGTATACCGTGCGGTCTATCAAGCTGCCATCGCTTATAAGGCGGCATGCATTCAAGGCAAAAAGATTGGGCGCTTATTCTTACTTCGCATACAAGAATTGGCAAAATCAGATATTTTCACGCTCGACGAAGATCATTTTATCTCAATTGCAAAAGACCTCCAATGCGACGTGGAAACTTTTATGTCAGATTATCGAAGTGACTTTGTACGACAATTATTTATCAAAGATCAACGCATTGCACAGGAACTGCAAGTAACACAGTCACCTTCATTAGTGATTTTTGAATTTAATCATCACGAAGGACGAGTTTTAACAAACCGGCCGATCACTTGCAAACAAGCGTTAGAAGAAATTGATTCCATTGTCGAAGAAAATATTATCCATCATCAAAAACGGCAATCGAAACGACTTTTAAAACTAGTTAAAAACAAACCCGTCCAAAAATAAGGACGGGTTTTATTTTATGGCAATATAGAAATCAATTGCATCAAATGTTGAATTTGATAATTAGGTCTACGATCAATATCAATAGGTAATTCATAGTTATGGGGGTTGTACCAAACCGTTGTCAGATTCGATTGGTTTCCACCATAGATATCTGAGTTGAGGCTATCGCCAACCATTATAACGTCACTCGGCTCCGCTTCAATAGCTGATAACACATGATTAAAATAAGCCGTATCCGGTTTAGAGACGCCCATTGCTTCACTAATAAATACCTTCTCAAAATAATGATCTAATCCACTCTTAGCGAGACGTTGCGTTTGGATATGTTCGATGCCATTAGTGGCAGCATATAATGGATACTTCCCATGCAGTTGTCCCATTAATTCGTGAGCTTCCGTAATCAAATGGGCTCCTTGGGCGAGTTGATTTTCATAATAAGTAGCCACCAAAGAGGGGTCTAAATCGCTACCTAAGACTTCTAAAAATTGCTTGAATCGATTGAACCGTAACTGAGTCAATGTTACGAGATTATCTTCAAATAAGTCCCACTGTGACTGATTAATTTGAGAAAACAGTTGGAAATTTTCTTCAGCTGAATCCATCGAGAAATGATTAAACAATGATGCGAGCGCATCATATTCCGCTTCTCTAAAATTAAGCAAAGTTCCATCTAAATCAAATAAAATATGCAATGACATCTGCTCCTCCTTATCAAAAAAACCTTCTACCCATATTAGAGTGAAGGTTCATCAAAATTAATTATGCTAACGCTGCTTTTGCTTGCTCGCATAGTTGAGCAAATGCATCTGCATCATGAACCGCTACTTCTGCTAACATCTTACGGTTCATTTCAATTCCAGCTTTTTTAAGACCATTCATTAAACGGCTGTAGCTAATATCGTTTTGACGAGCTGCAGCGTTAATACGTGTAATCCATAAACGACGGAAATTACGTTTTGTTTGTTTACGGTCACGGAAAGCATACATGTGAGATTTCATCACTTGTTGCTTAGCCATCTTGTAGTTTAAGCTCTTTGCTCCATAATATCCTTTTGCAAGTTTAATTGTACGCTTACGACGTTGACGCGTAACGTATCCACCTTTAACACGTGCCATATTTATTCCTCCTTAGTACCGAATTATAAGTTGTAAATTTGATCCTTAATACGTTTGTAGTCTGATTGGCTAACTAATTCCGCTTTTCTCAATTGACGACGTTGTTTTTTCGTCTTACCGTGGAAACGGTGAGAAGTAAACGCACGTGAACGTTTTAATTTTCCAGATCCAGTTCTTTTAACACGCTTGGCTAAACCGCGGTGTGTTTTCATTTTAGGCATAATAAGTCCTCCTTAATATCATTGACATTACTTGTCAGTACTTGGCGCAATAATTGCAAACATACTGCGGCCTTCCATTTTAGGCCGAGATTCTACCACTGAGATTTCTGAAGTATCATCGATAAAATCTTCAATTACATCCTTACCGATATCTTTATGGGTAATCTCACGGCCACGGAAACGAATCGATACTTTAACTTTGTCGCCTTTTTCCAAGAAACGAATAGCTTGTCTCAATTTTGTCTGATAATCATGCTCTTCAATCGATGGACTTAAGCGAATCTCTTTAACAGCAATCACGCGTTGATTTTTACGCTGTTCTTTTTCTTTCTTTTGCAACTCATAACGGTATTTGCCATAATCCATAATTCTGGCAACCGGCGGCTTTGCATTTGGTGATACTAATACTAAATCCAACTCAAAAGATTCAGCAATGGTTAATGCATCGTCTAATGATTTGACACCGATTTGTTCACCATTATCTCCAATGACTCTTAACTCGCGCGCCCGGATATTCTCATTAATTGGTAAGTCTTTAACGATACTCCGACACCTCCATATTTTTTTCGACAAAATAAAAAGCAAGTTTGATTACAAACTCGCCGCACTAAATAAACCCTATAGTTCTTCCGATGAAGAAGGATTACTTAATATTTGCCACAATACCTAAACGTACGCGGCGAGAAACGGCCAGTTTCTACTTGTTTTTGTCAACTGCTATATAATACCACAGTTATTTATTAGAAACAAGCCTTTCTCTTATATTTTTTGATAAATAAGTGGAATCGTAATAATGAGTGCAAAATAGAACGATTGTGTCCACAAAATTGCCACATCGACGAGACCATGGGTAAGGATTACCATTACGACTGTCACAAATAGCGCTGCTTCCGGCGTCCGTTCAGTCCATAACGCTTTAAAAAATCTACAAATAATATTTTTTGCTATGTAAAGTAATAGCACCATCCCAATGATTCCATAATTCGCTAATAAGTTGATATACAATTGATGGGAATGAATATCTGCTTTATCTGTATACAGATGGAATAAATGCGAATAACTCATCGGCCCATAACCAAATAAAGGATTGCGCATAAATATTTCCCAGCCAACATGCCAAATACTAAAGCGATCTTCAAAAGCATAAACTAAGGAAGTAAATCTCGGAAAAATATTCGGGAAAGCAATCAAAAGAATTACACTAAGACCAAGTACTCCCCCGAGTGGTATCAATCGTTTGGGCTGGAGCACACTATAAAATACTACAAAAACGAAAATTGCCAACGGCAATACGATGCGTGAAGCTGTTAAAACAATCGCCATTAAATTTAAACCAATTAGTAAATAAAGCAAACGGGGTCGTAAAACCTTAGTTTCTTTTTTAAATAAATACAAACCGACCGCTAACGCAAAGAGGCAAAACATACCATAGTAATTCGCATTAAAAAATGTACCCTCTGCTCGAGTCTGAATATTAGAGTATTTGAAAATATAAAAAATCCCATAACCATGTTGAAGCGAATAAATCAAATACTTAATTAAAGATAACACAGCCACTGCGCCACTCCCAACCATTACTAATGCCATTAACTTCTCATAGCGATACGGTGTAATCCATTTTAAATAAATATGAGAAAGCAAGTATAAGATTAAATAGCCCACTGGAACCATGGTCCCTAAAAAGTTTTGATTAATTAAAGCATTCAACATGGCATAAATGAGTCCAATCATCAATACCGGTTGAGCCGTAATCATATCAACTAACGATTTGCGTTGTTCATAAAATAGATAGAAAATAACCATTAGCGCCAAAGGTAAATGGAAATATACCGGTAAGAACATAATTCCGGTTAGTACAAAAAAACTGAACGCTTCATAATCTCGAAGCATACTTTGTACCTGCTTCATGGCGGACTCACCTCCCAGTCATTTCATATTATACCAAAACCTAATGATTTGTTGATACCTATCATCTTAATAAATGTTAATTGCTAATTATTTAAGCGGCGATTAACCTTTTATTTCTTTTCATAATTCGTTATAATATTTAAGAATCTTGAAATTAGGAGGACCTTAAATGCAATCACTCACTCGAAATATACTTTCACTAGTCATAGGATTGATTCTTACTTTGAATCTTTCTTCACCGACAGTATATAGTATGAGTAAAACCCCAGACTTAGAAAGCAATCTTGACTTTAGCGAAATTGAACCTGTAGAAATGCCTGCTGATTACCCAACTGAGTTACTCGAATTTTATAATAAAAATATCGACTCACGGTCTTATATCGTTGTGGATCAAGAAACGGAAAAAATCTTAGCACAGGGATCTGCGACCACACCTTATCCAATCGCTTCAATGACCAAAGTTATTTCTACCTATTTAATTCTAGATGCGATCGACCAAGGCCAGCTTAAAATGGATGATAAAATTACCATTCCTAAAGAAATTGTCGATGGTATTTCTCACAATCCTGAACTAAGCAATGTGGGCTTAGAGGAAGATGTAGAATACCCTGTCAAAGATTTAATTTACGCTGTTATGATTGAATCAGCTAATGATGCTACTTCTGCTCTGATGTGGAAATTATACGGCAGTGAGCAAGCAGGAGTCGAGGCGATGATTAATAAATTAGCTGAGTGGAATATCACTGATGTTGCCCTTTACTCAACTTCCGGCGCTCCAAACCTTGATGTCCCTGAATCTTTCTGGATGCCAGGGTCAAATGATACACACCAAAATATGATGTCTGCTGCCGACCTTGCACTAGTGACTAAACATATTATTGAAGAAAAACCTTTTATCTTAGATATTGCCCAAACCAAAGACTATATCTTTATGGAAGGCACCGCGCAAGAGCGACCACTCTATAATATGAACCAACTACTTGAAGGCGGTACTTATGCGCGTCAAGGTGTTACTGGATTGAAGTCTGGCTTCACAAACTCCGCTGGTAAATGTTTTGTCGCAACTGGTTCTCAAGACGGTCGCAATTATATCGCAATCGCTATGGGAGTATTTGAAGAAGCTTACTCATCTTACTGGGAAATTGAAATTTTATTAGACGGCTTGCTAGATTATCCGGATTTATACCAAAAAGATTTACCGACAATTACAAAAGAAGTTGTCGTTCAAGAAGAAACCAGTATTGAAGCGACTGAAGAGTCTGAAATAGAAGAACAAACACTAACCAATCATCGTGATAATCCGATTACGAACTTTATGCGTGGCATCTTCAATTTCTTTAAAAAATAAGAGCAACCGTATCAATGTTTGATATGCCCCCCGAAAGTTAGTTTTAACTCTAACTTTCGAGGGGCATTTCATTAACTTAATTAATTAGTCTGTTTACCAATATCTATCTTTTTGGCTGGCAAAAAGCGCATAAAGTAATTTTCCTGTTGCAACAGCATCAGTCGAGGCTCGATGGGCTCGATTAAGCTGTATACCAAAATAACCACATAACGTTACCAACTTATAATTCTCAACTTGGCCACGATCGATTCGATCTTTACCTATCATATGCGTGCAATAATAATTACGCGGTGTTCGGAGAATTTGTGACCCACCTCGATAAAGAAATCTTAAGTCAAATCTTAAATTATGTCCTACAATCGGCCAATCCCCGATAAACTCATCAAAAAGTTTGACTACTTCTGAAATTTTTGGCGCATTTCTCACCATTTCATTTGTTATATTATTTATTTCAGTTGCTTCAGCCGGAATTAATTCGGATGGTTTTACCAATTGATTAAACGATTCTTTAGGATAGCCATCAACAAATTTTACAGCAGACACTTCAATAATTTCATCAGTTAAATAACGTCCTGTTGTCTCCACATCAACCGCCACATACTTTCTCAAGTCTTGTCCTCGTGGTCTAAGCAAGTAATCAACCTCATCATAACTTATAATTCGTTTGGGTTTAATCGTCTTTCTTTCACGATTCGGGATAGGGGTAAATATCGACTTAGATTGACTATTTACCTTTTCATTCGAGATGTTCTTAGATTTTAAGTCTTTTTTGTGACGATCTAATCGTTCTCGCTCACGTTTTATAATCTGATTACCCAGCACCTTTTCATTTACTTCATTTTCTTTAGCTTCAAAGCTTTCAGCGACAAACGATTCATCAGCATATGTATTGAATATTGATTGTTTATAGTCTAACATTTCCAGTATCGTTTCATCCAAACTTTCTTCAGATAACATATGGAATACTTGGACATTTTTTGTTTGTCCCATTCGATATACACGACTCACAGCTTGATTAATAGTAGATGGTTTCCACTGCGGCTCACATAATATTACAATATTTGCAGCCTGGATATTTAATCCTGTTCCACCAGAATCTATTTGAGCAAGAAGAATAGAACCACTAGGAGCACTTCCTAACTTATCTATGTATTTTTGCCGCTGTTTAGGCGGGACACCTCCTTGTATTCTACCTACAACTCGATTTTTAAGGAGTGGTTCTAAAATGTCTAAAACAAGTTTGAAAAAAGAAAAAATAATTATTTTATCATCATTTTGCGCCGCTTCTTCACATATTTCCAACAACTGTTTTATTTTTGGCGACTCTTTTTTTGTTCTTCCTTGATAACCAGCTCTCCTCATTTTATTTAGACCAGCCAACCCTTCTTCTAAGGCCTTATTATAATAGTCTCTTTCAATTTCATGGAATTCACTCCATTTTTGAATGTGTTCAATCTCAGGAAGTTCGTTAAGTACATCTAGGCGTTTGCGTCGTAAATAAACCGGTGCGATAATTTCTTTAAAATATTCAGGATTATTTTCAATATTTTTAGAATTAATGCGTGATATCACTGGTTCATTTAACATATTCAACAAGTGTTTCATTTCATCTAAACGGTTCTCAATCGGGGTACCTGTCATAAGTAAGATAAATTCGCAATACTCACTTAATTTTTCAACATCTCTTGTTCTTTGAGCCTTAGGATTTTTTAAATTATGGGCTTCATCAACAACTAAGCAATCAATTTTTTGAAGTCTTGAACGCTTTAATAAATGTTTAGTTTGCTCAAAGTTCGTTAAGAGAACACCTCCCTTAACGAGCCAATTTTCCAATTCTCTTTCGCGACTGTATCCACGATATATATGTACTGGAAGTGATGACCATTGTCGTATTTCATGGGACCAATTCGGTAACACACTTAAAGGACATAGGACCATCGAGTGTTTTGATCCTCCCTGATAGAGATGATTCATTGCAGCAATTGCTTGAATTGTCTTACCTAAACCCATCTCATCTCCAAGTAACGTCTTCGTATAGGTCAAAATATATTTGGTGCCAAAGGTTTGATATGGTCTTAATGTTGCTTTTAACTCAGTCTCATTTAGTTCAAAGCAATTCACTTCGTCAATAATATAAGTTGGTAGATCATTTACATTGTCGCCTGATCCAGCTCCTGTACTCTTCTCGAATAATGAATAATATGACGCACTATTTTCTTCAAAGTCAGACAATACTTGATCTGTAGTTACACTGCTGGATTTAGGAATTGAAATTTTATTATATTTTTCAATAAAATCTGCGAGTTCATCTAAAAAAAGATGGTACTTCTGGCCAACATATTCCTTATCTTTATCACTTAAAAGGTTATATTGATAGATATTGATAACGGGCTCTGATAAGATTTTACTCAATTGACTTAGCAAATGAGAATGTTTGGATAATTTACTGATTAGCTCTTTTTCTTTAGGAGTGTATCGTCTATAAATATATAACCATAATAGTAACTCTTTTTCGTTACCGCCCAGTTCCCTTAAATTGAATTTTGGATAATATTGTTTTGCTCTATCCAGATAAAAGCCATTAACAGCATCAACTACCTGCTGCATATTTTTATCATCACCAAATTCAGACGGAATGATTCCTTGCCAATTTCGCACATCCCCTAAGGTTTTAATTCCCTTATCTTTTAAATAGGTGATCATCTCTGAATTATGAATTCGCCTTGATATCGCATCAATCGAAATAACATCAAAATTTTCAGTAGATTTTTCATCAACAACATTTAGCCAATTATTAACAATATGTTGTTCGACCGATTTTAGATCTTTTTTCTCAATTTGCTCAACATAATACAAAGTTAGATCAGACAAACGCCCCCATAATTCATCGATCATTAATGGATTATAATCTAGAATCCTCGCAATAATATCTTGAAAAGTCCCAAAATTCTCCCGATAATCAGTAATAAAATTATGATTAGAAGAGGTCATACGCTCATATTGACTCATTTTTTCTTCGATATTTTGAACAATAATCATTTTTTCATTTGCAATACGCTGTGCATCTCTTAAGTAGTATTTATCCGATTTGCTTTGAAATAATTTAAAAAAGAAATTTTTATCTAAGCGAATAATATCTTCTAAAGCTTGATTGAATTCTTCTAAATCTTTATGTGTTTTATTCTTCAGATCTTGATACTTCTTTTTGACATTCGATTGATTAACATATTCATTGAGCAATTCTATTTCCTCTGAGCTGGGAGTCTCGCTGTTCAAATAAGGAAAGGAATAAGGTTTAATCGAATTCTTTAACTCAGCCTTTTGAACTTCATCCTTTTCGCCTATATTAATAACTAATTTATTTAAGATAGACTTTGGTAATTCATCCACCCGTTGCTGTAACGTTTGGTCCAATGACGCGCTAATATTTTTAATAATATCAGAAGATATTTCTTTATTTATTTGATCATTGATTCGATTTTTTAATTGTCTTAATTTTTTTATCTCTTCTTTTGCCTGAGACTTTTTTATTTCCATAATTTACCGTCCTATTTGTTAAATAAATATATAATTTGCTATTTTATTCATAATATCATAGAAAACGTTTTTAGTGGCGTGAACCATTAGAGAATTTATATGTTCTTCGAGTAATTATATTTCATAGGATTCAATGATAATTGCCATACATATTTACAAAAAAATCACTAATGATTCTGTAACTTTTTATATAATAGGATTAAAGGCAGGGGAAAATAGCTTGAAAAATCAACTTTAGTTAGTATTATGAAGCATTTAATTACTACTAATCATGGTAAAGTCACGTTCTTTAGGGCTTAAATCTCTCATCAAGAAGTCAAAGAGAAGACAGGAATTATGTTGCAAAATAATATTTGTGCTTAAAAATTTGAAAGTGCACAAAAAATTATTTTATCCCGTTCTTATTATCCTCAACTCAAATCTTTTGACAAATTAGTTAATATTACACAGCTACATAATTTAATCAACTTACATATGTCCAAATTATTGAGTGGACAACAAGGACGATTAAGTTTTGCGATAGCTATAGCTGAAAATCCAGAAATTCTTTCCCTCGATAAACCGAATTCCTTTAATATCTTGACTGTATATTTCAGAGAAACACAAAAAAAGAACTAAGCTACAAAAGGTAGCTTAATTCCCATAAAGTATTTTATCAAACCTTTTTGACAAAGACCCGCTATTTTGGTTTAACCAAACCAATTTAGTAAGGTTATTTTTTATATTTTCTCTTTGAAGGCTGCCGCATTTTGCTGCTCCTCAGCGATCGTGTCATGATAATTATCTTCATCCATTTGTTTCAATTCCCAATGTATCACAAATGTCAGGACAATTCGCAATACGACAACAAATCCTAAAATAATTAATTCGGACAAGTCACGTACGATTACCGACTTAATTATTTCGGCACCCAATTTGAACTCTAAAGCCATCGCCAATGATTCACCTAACATAATTTGAGTGCTGCGATCTGAGAAATTAAATCCCGAACAAAGAAGGCGCCAAAACGCCCGCAATGATCCCATTGCAATCAGAAAGATTCCAATCAATTCCAACATATGAATAACAAGTGGTGCTAGCGTGTGCTCACTAAAGATAAAAAATTGTTCCATCTACTCTACATCCTCTAGTTTATATTTTCATCGTATTCATTATACTAGAATATAGGTTGAAGTTCTAACTCCATTTCAACATAAGCAATATCTCTTTGCATAAATCCCTCTGATTGCTCAGTAAACCTTCGCGTTTATAATAATCATTCGCATGATATTGCGTTTTTAAATAAATTTTATCTGCATCAAACTTTTTTCGAATCAATTTAATCGCATTATTTAATGTTTTTTCACTTAAGCCACTACCGTAATCAATCATTAAGATACGCTCTACTTAAACACGATTATCGTCTTGCATAGTCATTCGTCAATAGTTTTACCTTTCCATCTTGTTCGTAGAAGATATGTAATGCTTTATAGTCTATTTCATCAATAGGGAAACACAAAAAAAGAACTAAGCTACAAAAAGTAGCTTAATTCCAAAAAAATATTATATCAACCCTATTTGACAATAAACCTTTTATCCTTGAAAATTACATGATTTTTTACATGACTTTTTTGAAATTGACTGAAGTTTCCTTTCTGAAAAACACTGTCATATCAACCTTAAATGAAATGTATTAAGATCAATATATAGTGTATTATGGAGGCGAGGAGAATCGAACTCCTGTCCCTGAAGAAACTTGATATATCAACGTTTCCGTCCTATTAAATGCCTTGTTTTACCAAAGTTACAAGGAAAGTTACAAGGTTTACTTAAAAACCGACAAAACGCGCGAACATTTCCGCCGATTCTTTTTCTTGTTCATCTGTTACGTGCGCATAGATATTCATTGTCGTTTGAATATCTGAATGCCCTAACCGATTCATCACATCTTTAATACTTACCCCCGCATCGAATAGCAATGAACAATGTGTATGCCTAAAGCCGTGGATTGGTATCATAGGCAAATTGCAATTTTTTGTGTAATTAAGCAGTCGATTATACGGGGCTGATAGATTCAAAGGTTCATTAGTGGAATACTTGCTAAAGATTAATTGATTAGGCTTGATGGTATTGAATCCGTATTTTAGCATTTCAACAGCTTGTTCTTTCTTCCATTCATCTAAAATCTTAAGCGTGACCTTATCAATTGAGATCGTTCTAATGCCCGCTTCTGTTTTAGTAGAATTAACCATCACCCTATTTTTGTCACCTAAAGTGATTGTCTTATCGATGTTGATTGTGCCATCTTGAAAGTTGACATCATTCCATGTAAGAGCGAGCGCCTCACCTTTTCGCATTCCAGTAAAGGCCAGTACCCTAAAATAACAATACCATCTTGTGTTGTTCGTGGACTTGATATAGTCTAATAGCCTTTTTAATTGGCTTCTACTGTAATACTTTATGCCATCGTGTTCAGTATCGTATTTTATTTTGTTCTTACGAATCGATAATTTAGGCTTGATGTTTTCTTTCATATAGCCATGAATCACGGCATAATCTAATAAGCGAATTAAGTAATTGTAGAGCATCTTCCATTGTTTGAATTCTTTGTGCCATTTGTTTATTTGCTTTTGAACGATGTTCGCCGTTATCTTATCCACATACATATCACCGAATGCGGGCAATATATGTAATCTAAAATACTGTTTTGTCTTGTTTAGTGTTGATTCTTTCACCGAATCTTTGTAGACGTTATCTAGCCATTCGTGGTATAATTCAGTTAGGGTAATTCTTTTATTTTTGGCTTTAAAAGAGCCATTTTCAAAGTCCGTCACCGCTTTATTGTAAGCTTGACGGGCTTCTTTTTTTGTCTTGAAGCCTTGACGAGAAATTGTTTTCTCCTTGCCCGTTAGCGCATCAACGCCCAGATATCCCCTAACTTGCCATAGGACATCACCGTTTTTGTTCTGATACTGTTTATACTTTGCCATCGTGGCATCTTCCTTTCTACCGCCCCACCAAAGCAATAAAAAAGAAAGCCAATCAGATAGATTGTATTGTGTGTCACATAATTCATAATACGTACGAACGCGTTATTTTTCTGATTCTAGTTGTCTTTTTATCGAATCTATATATCCATTTAACCTACTAATCTCACTAGCATACATCGGTGCAATAAAATCGGTATCCTTGAACATTTCCATATAACGAATTCTTTTATCCCGCAAATCTATCAGATAATTGCAAAGGGTGACCAAGTCATAAACTTTTGCCCCTTTACAAACATCTATATACATAGATATTATTTCATAATTTTGAAAATGTATTCTAGATGACTCTATTGCATTAATGATATTATCTAATGCTTGTTCATTAATTTTTTTTATATATTCAGGTTCATCTTCCCCTATGGTTTTTGCTTTAATAATAAGTTCCATTGTATCATCATCATGAATAGCATCTATTATTTCTTGCTTATCATATCTTTCAACGCCTAATAACTCATTAACCGTAATTCCCGCCAAGTCCGCGATGGCTTTTAAATTAGTCTTATTGGGTGAATTTCTGCCTTTCTCCCAGTTGTTGACTGTTCCTTTACTTGTATTGAATAGCTTACCAAACTCTTCCATCGTGAGTCCTTTATTTATCCTAATTGATTCAATTTTCTTTCCTAATTGTTTAAGATTCATTAATTCACCCCCCCTTTAACTTAATAATATCATTTTAAAAAGAAAAAGTAAATATAAGTATTGACACAGTATTAAAAATAAGGTAATATTTAAGTATGCAAAAGTAAATCGGAAGGAGTTGTTTTATGAAAGAATCACTAAATTTAGTCAAAGGTTATCGTAATATGATGAATCTAACACAAGAAGATGTAGCTGATGTATTAGGTATGACAAAACAGCAATACAATCCTAAAGAATTAGGCAGAAGACCATTTAATGACAAGGAAAAAATCATTTTGCTAAATATATTCAAGCAAGCTGACCCATCATTAACGATTGACAGATTATTTTTTTAAGCAGATGGTATTCAAATGTATTTTTATTAACTTACCGACCGCATATAATCTTTCGATTTTGAAACTGAATTACCTAATATTAAGTCTATTAAAAAGTAACCCCTACAGAAACATGTAGAATGTTAATAAAGAATATCAAAAAAGAGAGGTGACCCCATGCCATATTGACCAGTAGACACGGCGCATCAATGACCGAACGCTTATCAAAGATTGAAGAAAAGGAGAGACCCTATCATGAGAGAAATAGATGTTGAAAAACTTACTGATGAATTATACGAATGCATGACCATGTTAGAGCTACAACTGATTGCAATGAATGCGGTTGGATCAATTGAAGACCCTTTCGCATACACTAAAACATCAAAGGACTTTTTAAGTGCTTCATTCGCCCTACACCAACAATTAATTGAAAAGATAGACAACGTACACTTTACATTGGCGGGGGGTGAATAAGATGGCACTACAGTTAGAATTGCCACAAGAGTTTTATGAAGAATTAAACGAATCACTAAAAAGCATCTACCGTGAGGCCATGGAACAAGCCCGAGCAGATGCAACGATTACCAAAGATTATTTGACCGTACCTGAAGTTAGATCGATGTTAGGAATGGTACACAACACGTTCAAGAATCAAGTCGAGAATAAAGGAATCCCGATTATTAAAATAGGCGACAAACGCTATATCAAGCGAACCGACCTACATATGTTTATGGATAATCACGTCATAAATTAAAAAAACACAAACAACAGAACAAACGCCCCACCAAAGCGAAAGTTGCAATCATTTGTGTATCATTATTATTATACCTTAAAAATACCTTAATTGAAAGGAAGATTTCATTTATGGAGACGAAAAGATCTCATCCACAAATGATAATGTCTCAAGTAACCGTAAATGAAAATGTCCCACTTTAGTGTATATTAAATCTAAGGAGGGATCTCAATGGAGGATTATCTTAACATGAATGAGACACATAAATATAATATCATCAAGGCTGTCGTCAATGGACGGAAATCCAAAGCTCGTGCTGAAGTGGAATTAAACTTATCCAGACGACAGATCAATCGATTGATTCTTAAATACAAACAAGAGGGGCGAAAAGGCTTCAGACATAAGAATGCCAATCGCAAACCTTCTAAAACCATTGACCGTCATACTCGAAAGCGAATCGTTCAGCTCTATCGCTCGAAATACTATGACTTTAACTTCACACACTTCCATGAAAAACTTCAAGAAGTTGAGGAAATCCTTCTCTCTGAAAGCTCGCTAAGAAATATCTTGAAGGAAGCACACATTGTCTCGCCTCTAGCTACCCGTCGAACTAAACGGCGTGTCGCTAAAGAGCTCGAAGACAAAGCAGACAAGAAAGGCCTGACCCCTCACGAAAAAGAAACCTTACAGGAGGTTCAAGTCGTTGAAGCCTCAAAAGCACACCCGAGTCGCCCACGATGCAAATATGCTGGGGAACTGCTTCAGATGGATGCTTCAGAACATCAATGGTTCGAGGCTGACGAGAACTATTACTATCTCCATGCCGCGATTGATGATGCCACTGGTACAGTCGTTGGTGCTTATTTCGCAGCACAGGAGACACTTGAAGGCTATTATCAAGTCTCACATCAATTCCTGACCCACTACGGTATTCCTCATCGCATTTTGACAGATTATCGATCCATTTTCTCAGGCGTCAACACCCCAAAAAAGGGCGCTGCTCTTGAAGAACAGGCCCTCACTCAATACGGATATGCTTGCCAGACACTTGGAATTGAACTGGAAGCGACCTCAGTACCCCAAGCTAAAGGACGTATTGAACGTCTTTTCGGTACGTTTCAAAACCGCTTACTTCAAGAAATGCGGTTAAATGGTATCCGTAATATGGATGAAGCGAATCAGTTTCTAAGGGACTACCTCCCACAGTTTAATCAAAAATTCGCCCATCCCATTAAAGATAGCATAAATGCCTTTGAAAAACTATCAGCAGACACAAATCTCGATTACATCCTCGCTAGATTTGCCCTGCGTGTCATTCACTCTGGTCATACTGTTCGATACAACAACCATGTCTATCATCTTTACGACCAGCATGGGAGGCAAGTCCATTTGCCAAGAAAAACTAAAGTTATGGTCATTAGTACGCGTGATTTACAACTCTTTGTCTCTCATAAAAATCAACTCTTTAAACTAATTGAAATGCCGTCACACCAAGCCATATCTAAAATACTAGATATTCAAGAAGCTAAGTCTAAACCGAAACCACACATTCCACCGATGTCGCATCCGTGGAAAGGACAATCTTATCAACGTTACCTAAAGAAGCAAGAATACATAAAGAAAAAAGAGCTAATTGAAGTGTAGTGATAATCCCTCGTGATGAAGGACGATGCGCTTTTTGTATCGTCCATCATCACGAGGCAACCAAGCGAAGCGCGGTAGTTTTTAACCCTCTTTCGTTACACGCTAAAAACCCAAAAATCGGGACATATTCATTTGTGCTTGACAGAAGATTTCATTTATGGAGACGAAAAGAACTGTATTCCCAAGCGCTTTAAGCGAATTATTTAGTATGATCGATGATAGTTTAGAAGTAAGCTTTACAGAAATGGAAAAAATAATCAATTGTTCAGGACACGATAAAAAAGTATCACTAAGCGAAAAGCAATATTTTATCGAAAAGATTATTAAATCCTATGAAATACTAAGACAAGAATTTGACAAACTTCTTTTTGATAACCTAAACACCCTTTTCGCAAAATATATAACCGACCTAATACTTAATAACGCCCAAACCGCCCTTGATTTTGATAATGAGAGAGTATTAGATTACTTTATCAATAGTTATTATCTTGAACTTAGCGTTGATATCTACAGATTGTTCACGCCGAAAAAGAAAGAGGTGTAAATGATTGATATATCTGTTCAAGCGAATCTATGAATCCGTAGGCGTTATGGTAGACAATGATAAGAGCGATTTTGACGCAATAGCCGACTACCCACCGCAAAAAATAGATTACACAATTGATGCGAATTCAGATAAACCAGTACCCGACAGAGTTAAGCACCAACAGCCCTATTTTTTTAGTGGCCATTTAGTGGGCAGTAGACGTACTAAAATTTCAACCAAGAGCAAAGGCCTCATCATTCTTGACATTGAACGAGAAAAAGGCGACTCTACCCCACTCACTGATGAAGACGTAATCGAAGAAGTACACGAAGTATGCCAGCAATACCAATACTTGCTGTACCCCACAATTAACAGTAGACCAAATCACGCACGGTATCGATTAATTATCGAACCCGAAAGACCGATGAACGAACCAGAATCCATTGCAATTACCGAAGAATTCATGAACGCGTTAAGTATCCCTACTGACCCATCAAGTAAAGATTTTACACGCATTCACGGGCTACCCGTTGACAATGGACTGTATGAAGATTGTCGAATCATCGTGAATCGAGGTGAAAAAGTACCCGTCAAAGAAATTAAAATAGACGATAACAGCCTCCCCCTCACTCTTTCTAAACACGAGGGCGGGGCTTATCCCATTGAAGTTGTCGAACATTATATGACCGAGTACGTCAATAAATTTGCTGAACAACTGAAAGAGCGCCCTTATTATGTTGCCGTCAAGATGCAAATCATTAAATCATTCCAAAATAACGTGATTGATGAATCAGGTGCAATTAAAGCCATGGAAATATTGGCAATGGGGGATGAAAAATGGAGACAGGGAAATTTAAAAGAATTCCATGCCGAGAAAGGCAATAGCAATATACGTACCGAATATGATTTCACTACGATCGTGCAAATGGTAGACGGTCAAACAGATTATTTTATTCTTAAAGAAGATGAATTGCCGAAGAGCATGAAAGAGCAATACGAGTTATTGCACGACATTGGTGAGATATGGCGAAAGGAACGCGCGAATAAAGACGGAGACAGCGACAAAGCACCTTTAATGCCCTATCTAAAATGCGCTAGAATCCTAAAACGATATGCTAAGGTAATTCTGATTGGAACAGAACACGACAAGGCACGGTTAGCATACTTTGATTATGACAAAGGCCATTATGTATCGTCCGAAACCATGATGAATAAACTTATCAAGGCGGTAGACTATCGATATAAGCCGAGTGATTGGAAAAACGTCATTGAAGTATTGAGAACCGAGGTCAAGCTAAAACAAGAATCTGACAAACCTTATCTGATCCCCGTGGCGAATGGCATCTTCAATACAAACGAACAGCAACTATTGCCATTCAGTCCTAAATACATTTTCACGAGTAAGATAAAAACAGCCTACAATGTTGACGCGACAAATCCATGTATTGGTGATTTTGACTTTAACGAATGGCTACAATCCATAGCGTGCAATGATGATGAGATTGTCACCCTATTATGGCAAGTGATCAATGAAGCTATTAACCCGAATCATACGCGCAACAAGATAGGCTTTCTTATTGGTGACGGGAACAGCGGAAAAGGAACATTTCAAACACTTCTTCAAAATCTAATTGGCACCGAGAATATTGCATCACTCAAACCACCACAGTTTGCTGACCGATTCAGTAAAGAAATGTTAGTTGGTAAGGTATGCAACATAGGTGATGATATTTCAAATGCCTACCTAGATGAGGTAAGTGACTTGATGAGTATTGCAACGGGTGACGTCGTGACCATCGAACCCAAAGGCAAACCCGTCTACGCGGTAAACCTAAAACTGTTCTGTTTGTTCAGTGGCAATAGCATGCCGAATGTACGGAACAAATCCCAAGGTTGGCATCGTCGAATGCTATTAATCCCATTCAATGCTGATTTTAACGGTTTATATAACGACCCACGCATCAAGAATACATTTCTAAATAACAAGGCCATTTTAGAATATGTACTTAAGACCGCCCTTGAATTGCAATTTGAAACATTCATCGTACCTAAATCTGTTAAGGCTGAAATCGATAAGTACAAGTTTGAAAATGATTTCTACCGCGCATTTGTCGAAGAAGTGTTCATTCACGAGAACCTAACCCGTTTTGAAAAATTGCCCCTTTCTCATATCAAAGACTTGTTGAGGGAATACATGGACGAAACAGGTATAAGGCAAAAGCTACCTTACCATTTTGTCAACCCACTGATTAAAGCCTTAAACGATTTAACGGGCGAAGTATACGAGAGCAAGAACGCGCGATACGCGAGCGACTACATTCAAACAATACCAAGCATGTTGTTTCCCAAAGTAATTGCACCTCAGAAACAGATACGTTCCCTAGTTAGACTGACCGAGCCGAAAGACCAAAGCGCATAGCCCCCACTTGGTACACATTGTTATTGATGATACAAATCAATGTGTATCAATTTAACCTTGATACATCAACGATTAGAAGACCTGTTACAGTTGTAATGCATTATTTCTTTTATCAAAATTAAAATTAATAATATATATAGTATATAGATATAAATATAGAGTATGACGATTAATGTGTAACAACCCTAGCAGTTTTCAGAATCGTTGATGCGACAAGGTTTGTAGCCACTTTTTCAAAAATCCAATGTGTAACTTGAACTGTAACAACTCATCAATTTATCACCTACAACGTGAAAGGAGACCCGAACCCATGACCCAAAAACATTTTGCCGTTGTTAGTGCCATCGATTCAGAAGACCTAACCGACATCTTGAATTGTAAATCTCAAAGGTTATTCGCTGACGGCTATGCCATTACTGACGTGCAATTTCAAACGTCACCCACCAACGGCGCACCGACTAAATACAGTGCCATGATAGTGTATGAGCGTATTTGATGCCAGTACCACGGAGATAAGGCGCACTATTAGTTTTTATCAAACTATTGAGGCGAAAATAGATTTCCTTAAAAACGAAAAGGAATTAATATCCCCAAGATTTTATCAAAACCATTCGTTCACAGGCACCATGCTATTAAGCGATGAGAACTACCAAGGTGGCATTAGTCCGTACTATGGCACCGTTGCAATCTTAACCGCTGAAAACACGATGCAAAAGCGAATCGATCGTTTAACAGATAGATACGTGCAATTTAAGGATATCCCACATATAAAGGTGCTACCCATTGATGCGCCCTTATCTTATGAAGAGGTTGAACAATATACCCGCATATCTCAAATTGAACAATCCATTAGGCAAGTTGAAGACAAGACAGAAGAAGACGAAGACGAATTAACAATAAATGATATATTAGGTGAATTATATGAAGATTGAAAACAACACCCGAATACGAGGAGTGGAACGGTTGAAAGACCGAGAGAAAAAGACAAAGATTCAACAACTTGAAAATTATACCCGAATCAAAAGGTATAAGGAACTCCATGAACACGACCTAGAATCGTCTAAAGAATCATATCGAAGTACGAATATTTCAGGATTCAATGACAGCGTGATTGTAGAACAAAGAATCGTTGACGAGTACGAAAGCGAACTGAAACAGATTAGGGAAATCATTAAATCTGTTCACGCTAAAGATGAAGTATCAGGAACCTATTTAGCTTTAAAATGCATTGGCAACCTAAAGCGTAGAGAGATAGCCGAAAAGTTGAACGTTAGCATCGAAGACGTCAATGCCATGAGAAAAGGAGCCGTAAAGATACTAGATAAGATATGGCCAGAGGGGTTGTACATTGCGTTTAAGGTACGACTTCATTGGCAATACGATGCCAGTAAATTGCACTAACCGTTATGAGTGCCTACCGATTATTGAAACGGTAACAGTTAATTCAAAAGATTTATTGTAATAGACGACAACCGAAGTCACCAATGCAATTAAAGTGATTGCTTGATACGCGATGTTGTATCCACAGTGCAATCACGTACTGAGGGTACAAAGGAGCGCGAATGCTAACGCTAACCTTTGCCCTTATTTTTTATGTTCATTTGAAAAGTTTTATAGAAAAAAATTTTATTCATTAATAAAGAATCTTCTTAAGTTGATGAGCAAATAAGACAAATAAAATCAATCGATAAAATAAATAATAAACTTTGCAAGAAAACTGACGAAAAACGAAGAAATCAACGCGAAAACAAACAGCAAAAATCAACACGAGCGAACAACCACATATACACGATCAGATTGTTTAGTGCAACTTCACATGTATCCCCCCGCCCGAAATCATGAAGAATAGCCTCTTAAAGACCGCCCTGTCCATCAATCACACACAAAATTCCCTTTTGAACGAAGACCCAAAGGGGTTGTATTAGGTAATATCAAACGCCTAAAACGGGCTAATTTAAGCCATTTAAGAGGTTTGTCTATTCTCATGCAATTAAAAAACGCACCGAAAATCGATGCGCTTATTTCTTTTCTATTGTTTTGATAGGGCGGTTATTTTTTTAAATCCTCAAAAGTTACAAGGAAAGTTACAAGGTTTTTTTGAAATTGATTGAAATTGATTGAAGTTTTGTTTCTGAAAAACATTGTCATATCAAGCCTAAATGAAACATTTTAAAATCAATATATAGTGTATTATGGAGGCGAGGAGAATCGAACTCCTGTCCAAATATCACGTATCAGATGAATCTACGTCAATAGTTTATCTATTTAGAGTTAGCTGCAACCTAGCCGATAAACAAGCATCAGTATTAGCGAGTCTGATTATCTCTTTGTACATTCACAGACGGAGAATATACACGTATCCCACTTCATTTGAGACCAGTTACTAACTCATGGGAGAAGTTAGACTGATCTTAGCTAGCAGTTTTTTACGCTGCGAAAGCTAAATTGTTGTTTGTATTGTTTGCAGTTATATTTAACTGTAGCGTTATTAAGGAGTCGCAACCTCCTTGACGCATCACCTGCACGAAGAATACCTGTCGAAACCGGAACGCCCCCGCAAAGATACACTTATAGCTTAACATAACATGCTTGAATGTCAAGAAATGTAAAGAGAACCCTCCCTCAAAAGAATATCGCCAATCTACTAAGATAGATTGGCGACTATTGACGTATTTTATGATCGGATTAATCCGTTAAATACTTCGTATATTGATCACAACGTAAAATGCGACGTGCATTTTCAACGCGATCTGCTGTAGGCGGCTCAATCCCTTCTAAAGGATAGCGAATACCTAAGGCTTCATATTTATAAACACCTAACTTATGATAAGGTAAGATTTCTACCTTATGAACATTGTCTAATGTTTGAATAAAATCAGACAGACGTTGCAAATATTCATCATAGTCCGTCCGATAAGGGACGAGTACGTGCCGAACCCAAATCGGTTTCTTAATATTTGAGAGATAACGTGCCATTTCAAGAATCGGTTGATTCGAATGTCCTGTTAGCTTAAGATGTCCCTTGGGGTCAATATGTTTAATATCATATAACAAGAGGTCCGTATACTCCATTAATTCTTCAAATACACTAAAGAAAGGTTCTTCATGTGTAAACGGTGCTCCACAAGTATCAATCGTTGTATGAATTCCTTGCGCCTTACATAACTTAAAGTATTCTAAAATAAACTCTGGCTGAAGGAGCGGCTCACCCCCGCTAACAGTTACCCCTCCATTATTACCCCAAAAAGATCGATATTTAATTGCTTCATCAAATAACTGTTGGGGCGTATATTCTTTGCCACCCGTCAACTTCCAAGTATCCGGATTATGGCAGAATTGACAGCGCATCCGACACCCTTGCATAAAAGCAAGGAACCGAATTCCTGGACCATCCACTGAGGCAAAGCTCTCGGTCGAATGGATATACCCTTTAATCTGATCCTTTTGACGATTCACAGATGTCACCATCATTCAGTTCCTCCTATACAAATCTTATTAAAAATCTAAATTTACATTGACTCATGCATGGTTCGATTAATTACATCGAGTTGTTGCTCACGAGTTAATTTAATGAAGTTAACAGCATAACCTGAAACACGAATTGTTAATTGTGGATAGTCTTCAGGATGCTCCATTGCATCAAGCAAGGTATCTCGGTTAAATACGTTGACGTTAAGATGATGTCCACCCTCAACAGAATAACCATCCAATAAGGAAACTAAATTCATTTGTTGAATGTCTTCTTCTTTCCCTAAAGCTTTAGGAATGATTGAGAACGTATTTGAAATACCATCTAAAGCATATTCATAAGGTATTTTTGCGACCGATAGTAAGCTCGCAAGTGCTCCATGCGTATCGCGTCCGTGCATTGGGTTGGCGCCAGGTGCAAATGGTTCACCGGCACGACGTCCGTCTGGAGTATTTCCTGTCTTTTTACCATATACAACGTTCGAAGTAATCGTTAGAATTGAAGTCGTATGTTTAGCATCGCGGTAAGTTGGATGTTTTTTCACTTTAGACATAAATGATTTCAGTAATTCTACTCCAATTTGGTCTGCACGATCATCATTGTTACCGTATTTCGGTGTGTCACCTTCAACTTCAAAGTCAACAACTAGACCTGATTCATCACGAATCGTACGAACCGTACCATATTTAATCGCCGCTAAAGAGTCGATGGCAACTGAGAAGCCTGCAATACCGGTAGCCATTGTACGTAATACCTCAGTATCATGTAAAGCCATCTCCAGACTTTCATAACTATATTTATCATGCATATAATGAATCACATTTAATGAATTTAAGTATAATCCTGCAAGCCACTCCATCATATCATCATATTTTTCCATTACTTCGTCATAGTCTAAAATTTCAGAAGTAATCGGTTGGTAAGCTGGTCCGACTTGTACTTTAGAGATTTCATCAACCCCACCATTAATTGCATAAAGTAAAGCTTTCGCTAAGTTTGCACGCGCTCCAAAGAATTGCATTTGTTTACCAATTTCCATTGCAGACACACAGCATGCAATACCGTAATCATCGCCATAAATTGGACGCATTGCTTCATCATTTTCATATTGAATCGCAGATGTTTCAATCGACATCTTCGCTGCAAATTTCTTAAAGTTTTCTGGTAATTTTGGTGACCATAAAACAGTTAAGTTTGGTTCTGGAGCAGGTCCTAAGTTTGATAAAGTATGTAAGAAGCGGAATGAGTTTTTCGTAACAAGTGGACGTCCATCCACACCCACACCTGCAATTGATTCAGTTACCCAAGTTGGGTCCCCAGAGAATAATTCATTATATTCAGGTGTTCGGGCAAACTTCACCAAACGTAATTTCATGACAAAGTGATCGACCAATTCTTGAGCTTCTTTTTCCGTTAAAATACCATTACGTAAATCACGCTCAATATAAATATCTAAGAATGTTGAGACACGACCAAGTGACATTGCTGCCCCATTTTGTTGTTTGATTGCTGCAAGATATCCTAAATATAACCATTGGAATGCTTCTTGCGCTGTTTCTGCTGGACGTGATAAATCAAATCCATAAATATTACCTAGTTCGATGAGTTCATCCAATGCACGATATTGTTCAGAGACTTCTTCACGTAGTTGAATCACATCGTTCGTCATAGTGCCATAGCCAATATTGGCGAAATCTTTTTGTTTTTCTTCTTTAAGACGATTTACACCATATAATGCTACCCGGCGGTAATCGCCGATAATCCGTCCACGTCCGTATGCATCCGGTAAACCTGTAATAACACCAGAACGACGCGCTGCGCGCATTTCAGGCGTATATACATCAAAAACACCTTGGTTATGTGTTTTACGATATTCGGTAAAAATATGTTGAACCTCATCGTCAATATGATAGCCATAAGCTTCAGCTGAATTTACTGACATACGAATTCCACCAAAAGGCTGTAAGCTACGTTTAAATGGCTTATCAGTTTGGAATCCGACAACTTTCTCTAAATCTTTATTTAAATAACCTGCATCATGGGAAGTAATCGTCGATACGACTTTAGTATCCATATCAAGGACTCCACCAGCATCACGTTCTTGTTTGGTCAAGTCCATGACTTGATCCCACAGCTCAAACGTTGCTGCCGTAGCTCCTTCTAAGAAACTGTCATCCCCTTCATATAAAGAGTAATTTTGTTGGATAAAATCTCGAACGTTAATTTCTTCTTGCCATACATGTCCTTTGAACTCGTCCCAAGCGTGCACCATCGAAGTATCTTGAGCTTTTTCCATCTCTCTTTCCTCCTGATTTTTAATTGTGATTTTTTTAACAATCTTATCATAACCGACAATTGCATATTTGTCAATATAAAATATAGATTTTTAATACAGATAATCCCTTTTATAACAACATTTGTTTCCTGTATTATAACAGTTATCGTTTTTCAAGGTTGCTCTGTTACATTAGCTGTATCAGTCATAATGCCATCATTTTCGAAATAGGTCTCTAGACCTATCCTATGTTTCCTTTTTTCTGCTATAATTATATTTAGATAGGAGGAGAAAATATGAACTTAATTATTACTGCCATTGTTACTTTAATATTAAGCCATTATTTACCCGGAATTGTTGTCTCAGGATTTTTTAGTGCATTATTGTTTGCTTTAGTACTTGGAATTTTTAATTTCTTTTTAGGTAACATCTTGAAATTAGTAGGATGTTTAGTCAATCTCATTACTTTAGGGCTATTTAATGCAGTGATTAATGTGTTTATGGTTTTACTGGCCGCAAAAATGATTAATGGTGTGTATATCGACGGATTTTTCAGTGCAGCGATTCTTGCCATCGCCATCTCATTCTTTACCACGGCCTATGAAAATAAAACTGATATGGTTCGTAGATAATAAAAAAACCAGCCACTTGCAAAAAGCAAGTGGCTGTTTATATTCATGGCGGGAACGTGTGAGAATCGAACTCACCCGAGAAGCTCTTAACCCCTCATACTGGTTTTGAAGACCAGAGGGCACACCAGAACCCATCCGCTCCCGTAAATTTAACGAACAATATTGATTATACTGAATATTATATTAAAATTCAACCGTAATAACCTAAAAATTTAGGGTATTCGGATTTCATGGTGGAAAAGGGCTTATAAATCACCCTTCTCCAAATTCTTAATAAGTGTGGAAAAATCGACACCAAAGTTGTCTGTAATGTCGTGATCATTCACTTCATACCAATTGAAAGTATCGTATAACATAGCTTTATTGAAAGCACTTGAATTAAATCGTGGCTTACGCTTTTTATGGAGCTTCTCATTGAAAAGGATTTTGGCTCGTAAGGCATCAAACGAGTAACCTCTACCCATTCGCTCTACCTGCCTAATAATGCTGTTAATTGACTCCGTATAAGCGTTAGTGAGCCTTTTTTTATCAAAGTAGTTGAATATTTCGACATGCCAGTTGTCTACGGCTCTCACGAGGTCTTTATATGCGTCTTTAGAGTTACTGGACATACAACGGTGTCTCCATTGACTATAACGAAGACGACCTTCATCTGGATCAGGAGTATCCCATATCCAGTAAAACTCTTCTTTGAGTTCATAGGCTTCTTTTAAAGCAGGAAGATTACCTAACCAAGTATCTAAGAGGAATGATTCACGTTCATTTAGATCGTGTTTACGCTTTAGAAGGATAAACCTTTCACGCATAAGGGTACGTCTTTCTTTTTGGCTCATATGGGCTTTCAAAGACTTTCTGACGTTATCTAAGGCTTGATTAGCCATTCTAACTACATGAAACTTATCTACGACAACTTTAGCGTGTGGAAGGATAGTGTTCACTGCGTCTTTGTAAGGCTTCCACATATCCATTGTGACGTACTCAATATAAGTCCTGTCACTGATTTCTGAAAGACGTTGGATGACTGTTTCCTTGTCACGGTTTGGCTTGATGTCATAAATAGTCCTGCGTTCAATATTAGTCAATACAAGCCGAGGTCTATGGATAATATGTATCTCGTCTATCCCAAGCCACTTAGGAGTTTCAAACTGGTATTCACGTTCTTTGAGTGTCACATAGTCCTTAAAAACGTTCCTAATAGTTTTCTCGTCAACACCAACGCTTTCTGCGACTTCTACAAAGGTCTTAGACATGGATTGCTCTTGAATGGACTTTAAAAGCCTTTTGGTCATACTACGCTTTTCATCTACAGATATTAGGCGTTCCCAGAAGGTAGATCCGCATTCACGACACTTGTATCGTCTACGGTTCAATTGTAAGCCCACTCGCTTTAAACGAATGGGCAAATCCATAATTAGTTGATTTCTTGAACTGTGTTTGTACAACTTGTCAAAACCACATTCAGGACAACGTTCAGGTGGTCCGACTGCTTCAACTTTAAACATCATATCGGTTTCATTTTCTTGCGGTGGTTCTATTGTTTTAATGTCTGGTAGGGATAATAAGTCTGACATATTGTTCATCCTTTATTACTCTGCGGTGTTAAGGTATCAATTATAGATTTGATGTCGAAATCATCAGTGTTAAATTATTTTTGTGACCACAAATGCACTTAGAAAATCCCTTAAAGCATTTATATAATGGGTGATCGCAAAATAGTGTATGAAATCTTTTGTAGACTTTGCTAAACTACTGCACACCTTTAGTACAGTATTAGCTGGTTCACTTGAATAGGGAGTTGTAAAAAAAGTTCCCTTAGCCTGCACAACAAGATAATTTCGAAACATCTTTATCGAACGTAAGTGCAGCTAATTTTAGCCCTTCAGCCATTGTTAAATATGGTGCTAGGGTTTCTGTTAAATCTTCTATCGTTAAGCCAAATTTAACAGCTAATGATGCTGCATAGATGACATCTCCTGCATTCTCAGATATAATGTGAACCCCTAATACTTTTAGTGTTTCTGCATCTGCTACTAGTTTAAATACACCGGTTGTTTCACGGTTTACAATTGCTCTTGGAACAGCATCTAAAGGTAATACAGATGTCTTCACATCATACCCTTTCTCTTTTGCTTGTTCTTCTGTTAAACCAACCGTTGCAACCGTCGGATTCGTAAACGTAACAGCAGGAACTACCGATAAATCTATTTTTTTGTTTAATCCACCGATAGCATTATCAGTAATAATTCCACCTTCATAGGCTGCTACATATACAAATTGCGGTCCTAACGTCACATCTCCTGCTGCATAAATCTTTTCATTACTTGTTTGACCAAAATCATTGATCAGGATTTCATTATTTTTTCCAGTTTCAACACCTGCTGCACTTAAATTTAAAGAATCCGTATTTGGTTTTCTTCCAGTGGCAACAAGTAACTGATCTGATTCAATGACTTCTTTACTGCCATTTACTGTTATGTAAACTTTTTTTATCTCTCCACTTTGTTCAACACGCTCAAAAGTTGCCCCTTTGACAAGGTTTATACCCTGTTCAATTAACGCTTTTTCAACTGACTCTGAAATCTCAGGATCATACTCCTTTAAAAGTCGCTCACTTCTTTGCATAAGCGTTATTTCTGAACCTAAATGATGAAATAGTTGTCCAAGCTCCATTCCAATGTATCCTGAGCCAATTACAGTTAATCGTTTTGGTATTTTCTTTAACTCAAGAAGTGTTGTACTAGTTAAATAGTCCATTTTTTCAAGTCCTGAAATTTGGGGCAACGAAGGCGATGCACCTGTTGCAATTAAAAAGCGTTTTGCAGATAACTTTGCCCCATTGACCTCAACCGTACTAGCATCAACGAATTTTGCTTCACCTTTAATTAAATCAAAATTATATTCATCAATTAAATCCACATATTTTTGATTCCGAAGTTCGCTCACCAATTTATCCTTTTGCGTGATTAAACTAGCTAAATCCACTTCTCCAGCGGATGTTTGTAAACCTTTAAACGGATTGTCTTTTGATAAATGATTGATTTCCCCTGCCCTAAGAAGAGTTTTTGACGGAACACAGCCAATATTCACACAGGTTCCCCCAACCGTTCCACGCTCAATCATTCCAACTTTTGCACCGTATTCTATAGCTTTAATTGCCGAAGAAAAGGCAGCAGCACCAGAACCAATAATAAGAAGGTCATAATCGTCTTCATTAATTAACGCCACGTTTTCTAGTGTTGATACTTCTTCAATTTCTCTGGCTTGGTAATTTGCTTCATCAATCGCCTTTATTGCACTTTCAACCTCAATATCATCGGGCAGTTCAAATACTGCTTCACCACGACGAAAATTAGACTCAATATTTTTAGCACCTATCTTTTCAAGTGCTGATTCTACGTGTTTTTCACAACCCGTACAAGTCATTCCTTGAATATTTACCTTAAATTTATTCATAAAAAATCCCCTTTCGTTAATGTCTCATGTTAATGTTTCTATTATTGGACACGAATGTAATTGCTTTTCATCTGGACATCGTTGTTTTAAGTCGTCTAACATAGTTTCAATTCGTTTTAAATCCTCTATTTGTTTTTGCACTTCCTTTTGTTTTTTAGAAACAAATTCGAACATGTCTTGACAACAAACTTCATCTTTATCTACAACACCAAGTATTTTATAAATCTCGCTTAAAGAAAAACCAAGTTCCTGTATTCGTTTAATAAACCCAACACGCTTAACGTCATCATATGAATATATCCGATAACCAGCTTCCGTTCGGTGAGGTTCTTGTAATAAATTTTTTCTCTCGTAATATCTAATCGTTTCTTTATTAACTCCACATTTATCTGCAAACTCACTAATGCGATAAATCATCTTATTTCACCCCATGAATATTATAAACCGTGTACCATAGTACGCGGTCAAGTAAATTGGACTATTTTATTTTTCCCAAACGTATCACTCGTATGTGATTGATGCTTTTATATAATACTATTGATTGTCCTAACATCCCACCAGAAAATCCGATTTAAACACCAGTTGTTTTTAAACTATTAAGAAAGTAATTCCACTATATATTCCGAAGACCCAAAATTTAATCCTTTATCAAACATAGATGATAAAAACCGTAGCGTTTAGCTAATCAATACATCTTGTGAATTGATTAGCTAATAATACCATGGTATGATAAAAGCGAGTTTATAGAAAGGAGAAAGTGATATGTTAAAAGATTTTAAGCCGTTTACAACGAATTTGATGGGATCAATGCCACGAACTCAAGAAGTATTCCAAGCACAGGATGACTTGAAGTCAGGTCGCATTGATCAGCGTCAATACAATCAAGTTATTCATGACGAAACGATGAAAGTAGTTCAGTTGCAAGAAAAAGTAGGCATCGATGTGATTACCGGAGGTGAATACCACCGCGATAACTTTATCTCATTTGTTGCGCAAAATGTCCCAGGCGTATCCATGTTCAGTACGGAGGAATTAACACAAATTACGACTGGAGAGCATCAAGAAGATTTTGCTGAGAGCTTAGCGGAGCGTGATGCAGATGACCATTCTATGAACAGTCCTGCCGCTACTGGTAAATTAGATGTTAACGCAGAATTTGTTCTTCCAGAGATGAAGGAACTGCGTGAAATGACTAAAAAACCATTGAAGGCAACAGTTCCTAGCCCATACCTCCTAGTCCGCAACTTATGGGTGAAAGAATTGTCTGGAAAATATTATAGCGGACGACGTGATTTGGCTAAAGATATTTTACAACTTGTTCGTAATGAAATCCAACGCTTAATTGACTTTGGTGTTGAAGTCATTCAATTAGATGAGCCAATTCTAGCAGAAGTATGCTTTGCAAGTAATGACGCAGCGCGTTCCTTTTACTGAGGTGTCTTATCTGAGAGAGCTCTGGAGAGCAAAGAACTAGAATTCGCTTATGACTTAATTGAACCAGTCTTAAGTGATATGAAAAATGCAAATGTCGTGAGCCAATTGCATGTCTGTCGTGGTAACTTTACCCGTCAAGAATCATCCCTTCTCGAAGGTAACTATGAGAAGTTATCAGACTTTTTTGCTTCAATTGATGCAGATATGCTAACATTAGAGATGTCAACACCTCGTGCAGGTTCAGTTGATGCCCTATTCAAAAACCCACAACTTAAAGATAAAGTTGCCCTTGGCGTTGGTGTCGTCAACCCAAGAATTGATCATATCGAAACAGCAGATGAGATTATAGGTTCTGTAGAACAGGCCATGAAATATATTGATGACCCACAACGAATTTGGTTGAACCCTGACTGTGGATTTGCAACGTTCCAAAATCGTCCAATGAATCCAATGCAAATTGTTGAACGCAAAATGGAAGCCATGGTCGAAGCCCAAGAAAAACTACGCCATAAATATTGTTAAATCAAATCTTATTCAAACAAAAACTCTCCTGAAAAATCAGGAGAGTTTTTGATTTCATTAAGGTTGAACGATTCTTTCTGCTTCACGCATAATTTCAATAAATTGCCCCATATTTCCAACTTCACCCACTGGCAGTTGTTCTTGGTCTTGTTCAAAATAGTTCATACAAGTACCGCATGTTAATAACTTAACACCTTTATCGGCTAAAATTTTTAAATCCTCTACAGTTGGAGCATCAGGTTTATTCAACCATACTGCTGAGTTATATAATAAAACATGCGTTGGCATTTCTGGTTGTTCTGTTAATTTATGTAAGAAAGCATTCATTAATTTTGCACCGATTTCACTACTTTGGTTATTATGACCCATTTCATCACTCGTTAATACAACAATATATGACATTTTTTATCCTCCTTAAAAACTTATCAACGACACTACAACAAGAAATTAATTGTATATCAATACTCGTTACCATCACATGGTCCGTTTTACCTGCGAAGGTGCCCTTTTTCTTTGATGTTATTGGGCTTCAATCAAATAATATTTAGTTATTATCTCATTGAAACCCAACAACATAATCGTTAACTAACGACACTCTTGGACATCAATGTGATAACCTTTGTTTGAATATTGATTTCACTACCACCCCTCCTTCTCTTTTATACGATAATTATATCACACTGTGAAAAGGTAACCAATCCTATTTCGTGAACAAATTAATAAACAAAGAACCTCCCATACGAGATTGGGAGGTCCTTGAATGAATTATTTGAATTCAATATTTTCTTTTTGGATTTTACCTTTTTCATCAACCGATAGACGAGTTAATTTATCTGTGAATGGTACACCATCTTCATTACGAGGGAATTTATCCAACTCGATTTGTAAGAAAGTGCGGTCTGAATGACCATGTTTTTTGAAGTTTTGTTTTAAAACTTTATTAACTGAAATTGGGTTTTCTGCTTCTTTAACAGTTACGACTTGTGCATTAGGATTTTCTAAGGCTTTAGCTACTAAATCTTCAAGTTTTTCACCTTCGATACCTAAAATCATGTAGTGAGTACCTTCTTTTTCTAAATCTTCTACTTTACGTACTTGTACTGCATCATGATTTTTCTTAACTAATCCCATAATCATCGCTGTTAATGGACGGCTACCTGTTGAACGGTCTCCCGCTACGATAATTGACTCACCACGTACTGCAGCTGCTTCAAGTTCTTCAGCCACTTTCTCATTAAATAATCCTGAATCAACAAAACGTTGTAATGCTAAACTCACTTGATTACCTCCTAGAAATAGTTTTCTTAACATTTATTATTATACACTATATCTACCTCCATTTTCAAATGATTCTGACATTCGTCAAATTGATTGCGCTATTACGATATGCTATCATAAAAGTGCGAAGGTGCTCTTTTAATAAAGGAGCATATCATGGAAATAAAAATATCAAAAAGTAAAGCTTTATTTCTTGGGATTTTATTGGGATTAGGCTTAATTTGGCTCGCATACTTAGGGAATCCTAAAAATATGGCACTTTGTACTGCTTGCTTTATTCGTGATCAAGTTGGTGCCTTAAATATGCATCAAAGTGCTGGAACGATGTATTTTAGACCGGAAATTGTTGGGATTCTAGTAGGTGCCCTAGCTCTAGGCTTAGCAACTGGGACCAAAGCTCGAGCGGCTAGCGCTCCTGGTTTAAGATTTTTAGGTGGAATTATTTTAATGGTCAATTCCCTCGTCTTTTTAGGTTGTACATTGCGAATGGTTCTTAGATTAGCGAGCGGTGACCTAAGTGCTATTGTTGGACTAGTTGGATTTGTTCTAGGCGTTTTTGTCGGTGTGCATTTTATTAAAAAAGGGTTCACCTTAGGGCAAGCTAATGTCGCACCTGCACAGATTAATATATGGGTTATCCCAATGATTTCGGTTCTTTTCTTATTGTTATCATGGGTTACACCTCAGCTCTTTAATTGGTCAGAAGCAGGACCAGGTAGCTTCCACGCTACACCTATCATTGCTTTAATTGTAGGGTTAGTATTTGGAGCCATCGCATTTGCAACTCGCTTATGTTTCGTAGGGTCTGTTCGTGATATTATTTTAATCCGAGACTTCACACTGATTACACCGATTATCGGATTGTTTGTTGTGATGCTAATTTATAATATTATGACAGGTGACTTTAATATTGTAGCTTTCGGACCGATTGCCCATAACCAACATCTATGGAATGTATTATCGATGTTTGCTGTCGGTTTTGCTGGTGTGTTATTTGGTGGATGTCCAGTGCGCCAAGTTGTCTTAGCTGGATCAGGACATGGTAATGCAATTATGACCTTTATGGGGATGGTTTTTGGTGCTGCATTAGCCCATAACTTTAGCTTAGCCAGCGCCCCATCGGTGGCTGCAACGGCTGAAGCAGCTGCAGTCTCTGGAGGTCCGGGATTGAACGGTCAAATTTTTGTCATTGGATCGATTGTATTTTTATTCGCTTTAGCCTATTATGTCGTTAATAAACGCGCAGATATTGTTGCTGAAGCGTAACCCATAGGAGATTTTATGAGATTAAATGTATATGTATCGTTTGAGGACTTATATGAAGCAATAGAATATGATAAAATAGCTAAAGAACGTGGATTATCTGGTAAATTGGTATCTGTTCCAAGAGAAATTTCATCGGGTTGTGGCTATGCCTGGCGTACTCGTAGACATAGTGTGTCACAGCTACATCAAATGATGGAAGATATCAAATTTTCAGCAATTCATGATTTATCATAAGGTAAGTTTGAGGAGATGGAGTTATGTTAAAAACAATCAAAATTAATTACGATACGATCGAATTATTGCAGTTCTTTTGGGAAACCGCCGCAAAAAATAATAAAGTAAATGATACTTATATTATGGAAATTGTAAATCATCCTTCGATGAAATCAATTTATACCGATGGCTTCGATGAACAATCAGCTCGCAAAGTTCTGTCTGCTGTAATTAATCATGAACCGGTCAACGAAGCAACAGATAAAGAACTTGAGTTTTATCACTACAATAAATTCAATGCGGATGACCCAGGTAACGTAGAAATGATGCTACCTCCAATCAAGCAATTAAATTTAGATGAGTTGAAGGAAGAATTCAACCAAGAGGATGCACCAGAGACACTCGTTGTTAATTTTGTTCCTGCTTATAACTTGACTTCGATTGCTTCACCGAATGAGCTGACAATTAACTTCTTCAAAATTGAAGCGGATTGGTCAGACCTAGACCATGTCTTTATTGAAGGAACCGAATTCAAAGAATACGTCTTAGAACAAGCACGTAAAGTATTGAGCGCTTAATCAATATTTTATAGAGCTTCTAATCCCCATACGAAATAAAATTTAATCTTATCCCATGCCTTTTTGCGGCATGGGTTTTAAATTCAAAAAACTCCTGGTTTTGTATCAGGAGTTTTTTTATAACTAAGATTAGTCACGGGTTTGCCAGATTTCTTCTTCATATTGACGGATCGTACGATCACTTGAGAAGTAACCCGCTTTAGCAATATTTACTAATGATTTTTGCATCCAAGTTTTTTGGTCTTCGTAAGCTTGATAGCAAACTTCTTTACATTCAATAAATTCCTCTAAGTCAATCAATGCCATAAACCAATCTTTTGTCTTCATATCGTGGTGGAGTCGCTCTAAACGCTCACGATTACCCATCTCAAGCATGGCATCACTTACAATAAAGTCCACAAGTGGTTTAATAATTGGACGTTGATAGTAAGTGCCTGGATCGTAACTTTCTTCTTCATATAACTTCACGATTTCTTGACTTGATTTCCCAAAAATAAAGATATTGTCATGGCCAACTTGTTCAGCAATTTCAACATTCGCCCCATCTAAGGTACAAACGGTTAAAGCGCCATTCAACATAAATTTCATATTCCCTGTTCCGCTCGCTTCTTTCGAGGCCAGTGAAATTTGTTCAGAAATATCTGCTGCTGTAATCAGTTTTTCAGCTGCCGTAACGTTATAATTTTCTACCATCACGACTTGGAGATGCGGACTCACCTCAGGATCATTGGCAATCATCTCTGATAAATTCAAGATTAAATGAATGATATCTTGAGCGATAATATACGCTGGTGCTGCTTTACCTCCAAAAATAATACTGATTGGCGTCGCTGGAATATTACCCGCTTTAATATCTAGATATTTATGAATAATATAGAGAGCTAACATTTGTTGACGTTTATATTCATGAATTCGTTTAATTTGAACATCGATAATCGCACTGTCATGTAAAGTCACACTTTGATTATCTTCTAAAAATTCTTTCAAGTTCAATTTATTATCATGCTTAATCGTTTGCAGTCGGTTCAATGTGTCTAAATCCTCTACAAATTCCAACAAACCAGATAAATCATGATCATTGCGCCAGTCATTGGTTAATTTATCATCGAGTAATTCGCATAGCGCAGGATTGGCAGCCATTAACCATCGGCGGAATGTAATCCCGTTGGTTTTATTATTAAATCGTTCTGGATACAACTTGAAGAATGCATTCAATTCTGTTTCTTTTAGAATATCGGTATGAAGTTGTGCCACCCCATTGACACTCTTTGAAAAATGAATGGCAATGTGCGCCATATGAACGCGACCGATTGAATCGATAATTTGAACCGCATCGTTTTGAGGGAATTGCTCACGAATAACTTGATCAAGTTGACGTATAATTTGCGCAATTTCAGGAACCGTTGTTTCGATATAATCCATCGGCCATTTTTCTAAGGCTTCAGCTAAAATCGTATGGTTCGTAAAAGCAACTGTACGTGAAACAATTTGAACCGCCTCTTCAAATGAAATGCCATGTTGCGTTGTAAATAAACGGATAAATTCTGGGATAATGAACGCCGGATGCGTATCATTAATTTGAACAACAGCATACTCATCCAAATCCGTAATGACACTTCCCTTGGCTACGGCTTCATCGATAATTAATTGTGCCGCATTCGATACCATAAAATATTGTTGGTAAATACGTAATAATTCACCTGCCTCATCAGAGTCATCCGGATATAAGAACAACGTGAGGTTTTCTTTAATATTTTGTTTATCAAAGTTGATCGATTGCCCTTTAATAATCGCCTCGTCCACAGAATCTAAATCAAATAATCGCAAACGATTTTTTGTTTTTTGGTGATAACCTGGTATATCAATATCGTATAATGTTGACTTTAAAGTGAAATCTTTAAATGGGACTGGATAAGAAATAGCACTTCGCTTGATCCAAGTAGGTTGCTCTAACCAGACATCCGGTTCACAAGTTTGTTGGTTATTTTCGAAAACTTGACGGAATAACCCAAAATGATAGTTCAGTCCTATACCATCACCATTAATGCCTAAACTCGAAATAGAATCTAAGAAACACGCAGCTAATCTTCCTAATCCACCGTTCCCTAATGACGGCTCAGCTTCAGCTTTTTCAACTTCATGAAGTGAGTGTCCATGGGATTGTAAGACTTGATCCACTTCCTCGTAACACCCTAGATTCAGTAAATTATTCGATAATAATTTACCAATTAAGAACTCAGCTGAAACATAATACAATTTACGTTTTGAGTCATTGAATGGTTGAGCTGCCGTTAAATCTTGAACAAAATCTAAAATAACTTTATAAACTTCTTGATTATTTAAGTCTTTTAGCGGTTGATTAAAATTCGCCAACGCTAATTCTTCTATTCTGTGCATTGATATCTCCTTTTTCTTCTTATTTCTTTTTATGTGGATTCATTCTGAAATAGGTCTCGGTTAATTCAAGTAGTTGTTCCTTAACATCCATTGGAACTTCGTCCGACACCATCCGCCATTTCCAATTGCATCCAATAGTGGAAGGTGTATTCATCCGAGCATCATTATCTAAATCGAGTAAATCTTGCATTGAATAAATTACCGTATTACTTACTGAAGCAGCAAGGCCACGGTTTAAGACTGCACTGGCCGATTGACCTGGCTTGCGATTTAAATATGCATCAACTTGATCACGTTGTGCTTGATTCGTCGAATCTTCCCACCAACCGCGTGCTGTTTCATTATCATGTGTTCCGACATATGCGACAGAGTGAGCTGGATAATGATGCGGTAAGTCTGTTGAATCTCCATGACCGTTGAAGCCAAACTGTAAGATTTTCATACCTGGATAACCCGTAGCATGACGCATATCAATCACTCCTTGCGTCATAAATCCTAAATCTTCAGCAATGATTGGTAAAGTTCCTAACGCTTCATTCAAAGCGTCAAATAATTTCATGCCGGGACCCTTGACCCAATGTCCTTCTGCTGCTGTTTTTGCTCCAGCTGGAACTTCCCAGTAAGATTCAAAGCCTCTAAAATGATCGATACGTAGTACATCATACAGCTCGAAACTCGCTTCAATACGACGAATCCACCATGCATAGCCATCTTCAGCCATGAAATCCCAGTCGTAAATCGGATTCCCCCAAAACTGTCCATCCGATGTAAATTGATCAGGAGGTGTACCTGCGAGTGCAGTAGGCAGTCCAGCTTCATCTGTTTTGAACATTTGTCCATCTTGCCACATTTCTACACTGTCCATCGCCACATAGATTGGCATGTCTCCAATGATTTGAATATTATGTTCGTTCGCATAAGTCTTTAATGCTAACCATTGATGATAGAACCAATACTGGGTGACTTGATGGTAATAGATTTTATCCGTTTCTTGTTCCAGAAGTGACTTGACTTCTTTCGACTGATAATTACGATAGGGTTCAGGCCATTCCGTCCAGCTCTTTAAGTCAAAGCATTCTTTTACAGTCATATATTCACAAAATGGAATTAACCAATCTTGTTGTGCTTCAATAAAATGAATTAACTTTGTTTTTTCTTCTTCACTTGCGGATGCTTTAAATCGTTGTACTGCGAGTTCGAGTATAGGTCTTCTCTGATGGAAAATCATCGCATAATCCACTTGATCTAGACGTTGATAAAAAATAATCCCCTTCAAGTCTTCTGAAGTTAAGTAGCCTGACTGAATCAATTGTTCAAAATCAATTAAATGGGTATTCCCAGCAAAAGCAGAAAATGATTGATACGGTGAATCTCCATAGGAGGTGGTTGTTAAAGGCAAAATTTGCCAATAGGTTTGACCGGTCTCCTCTAAGAAATCAACAAATCGATAGGCTTCTTGACCAAAACTTCCAATGCCAAATTGATTCGCTAGTGACGTAATATGCATTAATACACCGCTCGTTCGCTGCATAAGACAACCTCCTTTTATTTTTCAACCTCATTATAAACTAAATTTTAAAGAAGCGCAAACGTTTGCGTATCTTTTCTTAAAATTATCAAGTATAATAGCAATGAGGTGAATGAAATGACAATTACAATCAAAGAAGTGGCAAAAGCTGCTGGTGTTGCTCCATCAACGGTTTCACGGGTTATAGCGGATCATCCATCCATCAGTGAAAAAACGAAACAACGCGTACGAGCCATTATGGATGAGCTCCACTATTACCCTAACTACAATGCCAGACAGCTAGTGAATCAACGGAGTAAAACGGTGGGCATCGTCTTACCTGAAGCGAATGATGCCTTCTATCAAAACCCCTTCTTCCCAACCGCTTTACGTGGCATTAATGAAGCGGCCAGCCGTCACCAATATTCTTTATTACTTTCAACAGGAGATGATGATATATCACGACTTGACCACATTAAGAAGATGATTTATGGCAAGCAAGTTGATGGCTTAATTTTCCTTTATGCCACACAAAATGATCCCATTTTATCCTTTGTCATCGACGAACAATTTCCATTTGTTATTATCGGAAATATTGATGGCATTCCGATGAATTCCATTGATAACGATAATATCCGGGTTGCAAAAGAAGCAACCGAATATCTATGGCAACAAGGATACCAACGTATTGCATTTATCGGCGGTGATGAAAAACAACAATTTATTCAACAGCGGATTAAAGGTGTTCAACAAGTGTTACAAGTGCACCATCAGCCATTAAGTGACGCCGATATTTATAATGGTTTTCCATTCTTAGAAAATGAAGGCTACCATATCATGAAACAAATTATGAAAACCAATCGATACAATGGTTTAGTTATCGGAGACCAACTTGTAGCCCAAGGTGTTTATCATGCCATTTTAGAATATGGCTTATTAAATGAATATCAACTCATTACTTTCAAACCCTATGAAGTTTATCAAAATTCAGATTATATTCATTACCCATACTTTAACCTTCATTCACAACAACTTGCTGATCGTGCGATGGAAATTTTAATTGAAATTATTTCTAACAAATCTGATTCTAAACATGAACGCTTTGTCTATGAATTAATTGCAGGAGATTTAGTTATTCCTTAATTATTCATATTCATACATTTTTTTCAGTGATTTTAATCGATCACTGTTTTTTTATTCACTGAACTTTTCGCAAATTACTTCAATGTATGCTATAATGATAGACACCACGCAAACGTTTGCGTTCGTAAAGGCTTTTTATAGGTTATAAAGGAGGAAACATGAATAAAATTAAACGTATTTTCAATTTTGAGTTTTTGCAACAATTTGGTAAAGCCTTAATGGTTGTCATTGCAGTAATGCCTGCAGCTGGGTTAATGATTAGTTTGGGAAAATCATTACCACTGATCAATCCCGAGTGGGGTTGGCTCATTAAATCCAGTGGTGTTATCGAAAATATCGGCTGGGGAATTATTGTCAATCTTCATTTACTCTTTGCCGTCGCAATTGGAGGTTCTTGGGCAAAAGAACGTGCTGGAGGTGCATTTGCTGCCGTTACTTCATTTATCTTAATCAATCGAATTACCGGTGCCATATTTTCTGTCACATCCGAAATGCTATTGGATCCAGAAGCGGTTACTCAAACGCTCTTTCACCGCACCATTCCGGTAAATGGATACTTTATTGATGTACTGGGTGCACCTGCACTGAATCTCGGAGTCTTCGTTGGGATTATTGCTGGTTTCCTCGGTGCCAATGCATACAATAAATATTATAACTATCGCAAACTACCAGATGCTCTGTCATTTTTCAACGGAAAACGATTTGTACCTTTTGTTGTCATTGCCTGGAGTTTAGTTGCTTCTTTAATTCTTGCAATCATTTGGCCTGGTATACAAACGGGGATTAATGCCTTTGGTCAATGGATCGCAACGTCACAAGATTCAGCCCCTGTCTTAGCGCCATTTTTATATGGAACATTGGAGCGGTTACTGTTACCTTTTGGACTGCATCATATGCTAACAATTCCAATTAACTATACTCAATTAGGTGGTACATACGAAATTCTGACTGGAGCACAAGCCGGTCAACATGTGTTAGGACAAGACCCACTCTGGTTAGCTTGGGCTTCCGACTTATTAAATTCCAAAGCTTCTGGGAATACGCAACAATTTGAGTATTTATTAACAAACTTTGTCCCAGCCCGTTTCAAAGTTGGTCAAATGATTGGTTCAACAGGAATTTTAATGGGGATGGCATTCGCTATGTATCGTAATGTTGATAAAGATAAGTTACATCGCTACAAATCAATGTTTACTTCAGCGGCGATAGCGGTCTTTTTAACGGGAGTTACCGAGCCTTTAGAATTTATGTTTATGTTTGCGGCGATCCCACTATACGTGGTTTATGCACTAATTCAAGGTGTAGCTTTTGCTTTAGCAGATATTATTTCACTTCGAGTTCATTCCTTTGGGATTATCGAGTTATTAAGTCGAACCCCACTCATTGTCAAAGCAGGTTTAACGCAAGATTTACTTAACTTTGTGATTGCCTCGATTGTATTTGCAATCGTCACCTATTTCATCGCTAATTATATGATTCAACGCTTTAATTATGCGACACCTGGTCGATTGGGTAATTACGACAGCGATCAAGATACCGCGAAAGAAAGTAGTAATGAAAGTTCAATAACGGCCAGTGGAAACGACCAAATCAATCAAATTATTCGTCTCCTCGGTGGAACCGATAATATTGAACAAGTCGATGCTTGCATGACCCGCCTTCGCGTTTCAGTCAAGGATCCCCAATTAGTTGGCAATGAAGATCAATGGAAACAAGCTGGTGCCATGGGATTAATTATACGCGAACATGGTATTCAAGCGGTCTACGGTCCAAAAGCTGATGCCCTAAAAAATGATATTCATGACGCGTTAGATCGAGGCGTTCAAATTCCTGGCATCCATTCAACAAATAATGATATCTAAAATTGATTGAAAGAATGCGGAGTATCCATACTCCGCATTTTAGGAGGCAAAGATGAAACTATTAACTTTAAACACTCATGCCTGGCTTGAATCGGCGGCAGAAGAAAAATTCGAACAGTTGGTTCAACATTTAATAGATGAAGATTATGACTGGATTGCTCTGCAAGAAGTCAATCAAACAATCGGAGGGGACATCGTCCCAAATCCATCACGCTTCCTTAAAACAGACCAACAACAGCCCATCTTAAAAGATAATTATGCTTGGATGTTAATTCAAGCGCTCGAAGCACACGGTTTGAATTATTATTGGGCATGGGCATACAATCATATCGGTTATGACCGATATGAAGAAGGGGTCGCTTTACTAGCTAAACAACCTTTCAATCCGCAGCGAGTCTTGCTTTCTGAGTCCGATGATCCAACCGATTATCATACGCGGGCTGCTTTAGTTGCTAACACTGAACACCTTATCGTTGGTTCATGTCACTTCTCTTGGTGGCAATCCGATGGGAGTGGATTCAAATATGAATGGGAACAACTCCAACTGAACGACAAACTGTCCGATAAAGGCATTATCTTAATGGGAGACTTCAATGCCCCAGCACACATTCGCCAACAATCTTATGATTTAGCGACTCGTTCCCTAAATGATGCTTATCTTCAAGCCAAGGAAGTCTCGGGAAATGCTACCGTTCCTTCGGGCATTGATGGTTGGAAAGATACAACTTGTGAACAGCGGATTGATTTAGTGCTCCTCAGTAATGAATTTGACGTTCGCCGTTATCAATCTGTATTAGATGGTTCTCATGGCCCCATTGTCAGTGATCACTATGGCGTACAAGTTGATTGTTCTTATACATCAACTCACTAGTATCTTATATATAAAAACCCCATTTACTGACTACGAATGTTGTAGTACCAGTAAATGGGGTTTTAATTAATGTTCTTCGTATATTTGTAAGATTTCTTCAGCCAATTCTTCGATTGATTTGTTTTCAATATTCACAATTGGAATTCCAAGTTGATGATACAAATCTAATGCATAGCGATACTCTTCTTTAATCCGCTCTATATTCGAATAACTCGCATCTTCAGGTAATCCTAAGTGCTTGATTCGTTCTTTGCGGATTGAAGCCGTATATTGAGGTGATGCAATCAATCCGAACACTTTTTCTTTAGGAAGATCATACACTATATCCGGAACAGGACTTTCTGGAAAAAGTGGTAAGTTCGCTACTTTATATGAACGATTTGCTAAATACATACTGAGTGGTGTTTTTGATGAACGCGAAATACCTAATAGAACGATATCTGCAATCGGATAACCACTTCGGTTTTTACCATCGTCATACTTTACCGCAAACTCAATTGCTTGAATTCGGTCAAAGTAAAAATCATCTAAAGTATGTAAGGTGCCACTTCTTTCAAGAGGAGCATAACCTGTACGTTGCGAAATCGCATTAATTAATTCATTAATCGGATTAATATAGATGATGTCATGTGTTAAAGCATAATTATGTGCCACTTCATCAAACTTTGGATTCACTAATGTCGCGACAACAACGGCTTGCTGCTGCTTCGCTTCATCTAACACTTGAAGTAATTCCGTTTCTGACTCAATAAAAGGAAATCGTCTCAACTTTGAATGACTTAAAGCTGGAAATTGCGCTAATGAGGCATTGACGACACGCAAAGAAGTCTCACCTACAGAATCCGAAACAATATAGAAGTCTAATGCTTTATCCATACTCTAGTCCTCTCCTGTCATCTCAACTACCAAATTAACGATATTGGTCTTGGAAATTTTTCCAAGTACCGATTCATCAGCATCTAATACCGGCAGCGAATCCACTTCATGTCTCACAATTAATTGAGCTGCCTGCATGACCGTTTGGTCCCCTAAAATCGTTACAATATTTGGCATTCGTGTCATAATTAATGCAATCAACGTATCAGGGGATTGACCCATTGCCAACCCTTGAAGTAAGTCTTTACGAGAAACTACACCCATTAACCGAGTTTCCCCATTCTCACAAACATAAAGTGATCCGGAATCATGCATAAATAACTCTACCACGGCATCTTGTATCGTCATATCGGGATGCACTACAACAGGTTGTGACATAATTTCCTGTACTTTAGTTTGCGATAATGTATCTTTTAAAAAGGATGGGGTATTCATTCCGCGATAAATGTAACCTACTTTTGGTTTGGCATCTAAGATACCTGTTTTAGTTAATATCGCAAAATCACTACGCAATGTTGATTTGGTCAAACCAATCGCTTCCGCAATTAGGTCACCTGTAATCGGTTCTTGTTCTTTAACAATCTGGATAATACGTTCTTGGCGTTGACTTAATTGCATTAGCGCACCCCTCACTTCTTTTTTATTATATTACAATGGTCTTCCAGAATCTAGTGCTGTGCGATTTCCGCTTGAGCAGCTGCAATGATTGCGATTGGGATTCTAAATGGTGAACATGAAACATAGGTAAAGCCTAGTTGCTTAAATAGTTGGATAGATGCAGGGTTTCCACCATGTTCGCCACAAATACCTAATTTAATAGTTGGTTTAACTTTACGAGCCCGTTCAACAGATATTTGTAATAACTCCGCAACAGCTACCGTATCTACTTGTTGGAATGGGTCAACTTCTAAGACGCCTTGGTCGAGGTAATGATGAAGGAATTTTGCTACATCATCTCGTGAAAATCCATAGGTCATTTGCGTTAAATCATTCGTACCATAACTAATAAAGTCCGAAACTTCTGCAATTTGATCCGCTATTAAACAAGCTCTTGGTGTTTCAATCATTGAGCCAATGTGATAAGTCATCTCCCAGCCTTCTTGTTCGATAATCGATTCAAGATGGGCTTCCATACGTTTTTTCAAGTAAGTAATTTCTTCTTGACTACAAACTAATGGAATCATAATTTCAGGCACAATTTGACAATCTGGTTGACTCATACGCGCTGCTGCTCGAATAATGGCTTCTGCTTGCATTAAATAAATTTCCGGATAGGTCATTGCTAGACGACACCCACGATGACCTAACATCGGATTCTGCTCGGCTAAATTCTTAATCCGTGAACCAATCTCTTCAGGAGCTACCGACAATTCATTTGCAACTTTGGCAATTTCTTGCTCAGTCTTAGGTAAGAATTCGTGCAGTGGTAAGTCTAATAGGCGAATGACCGCACCACGATCTTTAATCACGCTATAAATTGATTCAAAATCAGCTTGTTGAATTTGAACAATTTGATCCAAAGCAGCTTGTCGTTCGTCAGATGATGAGGCTAAGATAAATTGACGAATGGATTTTAAGGCCGCTGGTGGGAAAAACATATGCTCGGTTCGAACTAATCCAATCCCTTCAGCGCCAAATTTAAGCCCTTGTTCAATATCCAATTTCGTTTCCGCATTCATACAGATTTTTAACCCTGCTGCAGATTGTGCCCATTCAAGGATTTGATCAAAATAATGATTTTCATTATTAATCGAACGTTCAATTTCACCAAGATAGATTTCTCCGGTGTCCCCATTAACTGAAATCATGTCACCTAATTTCAATTGGCCCCCTGGATAATCAATTACTTCACTAGTTTCATTGACCGATAACGATTCACAACCGGTCACGCAACATTTACCCATCCCTCGAGCAACTACAGCTGCATGAGAAGTCATCCCACCGTGACAAGTGACAATTGCCTCGGCCATATTCATCCCTTCAATGTCTTCTGGAGATGTCTCGTGTCTCACTAAAATCACACGTTTACCTTGCTGTGCCCATTCTACTGCTTGTTCGGACGTAAATACTACGGCACCACTGGCAGCTCCTGGACTAGCTGGTAACCCTTGATCTGAAATAATTCGTGCTTCTGCTAATGCTGCAGGATTGAAGCTTGGATGAAGTAATTGCGAAATCGCATTCGCATCCAATGTTAATAAGGCTTGATCTTTTGACACAATTCCTGCTTCAACCATCTCAACTGCAATACGGCAAGCAGCTTTAGCGGTACGTTTTCCTTTACGTGTTTGAAGCAGATAAAGACGCCCATCTTCAACGGTAAACTCGATGTCCTGCATATCACGATAGTAGCGCTCTAATTCTTTGACTTTGGTGTAAAGTTCTTCGTAAATCGCTGGATGTTGTTCTTTTAATTTGGCAATCGGTTCAGGAGTTCGAATTCCCGCTACCACGTCCTCGCCTTGCGCATTTAATAAATATTCACCATATAATTCATCTTCACCTGTCGCTGGGTTTCGCGTAAATAATACGCCGGTTCCACTCGCTTCATTTAAGTTCCCAAAGACCATCTCTTGAATATTGACTGCAGTTCCTAAATTATGTGGAATATGATTTAAACGGCGATACGTTCTAGCACGATCATTATTCCAAGATTGAAAGACAGCTTTTACAGCACCATAGATTTGTTCATAAACATCTTGAGGGAACGGATGGTTCAGAAGATTTTGAAACAATTGTTCATAGCGAGTAATAATTTGTTTCAAATCCGCTGCCGTCAATTGATAATCAAAGCGATAGTGGTTTTCTTCTTTGACTTCATTTAAAATTTCATCAAAATAAAGCATTGGAATTTCATAGACAACATTCCCATACATTTGAATTAATCGGCGATAACAATCGTAAGCAAAGCGTTCATCTCCTGTTACTTTACCAAGCGCTTCAACATTCTTATCATTTAATCCGATATTTAGGATTGTATCCATCATTCCAGGCATCGAAAACTTTGCCCCACTTCGCACTGATACGAGTAATAAGTTGTTGGGATCATTGAACTTTTTCCCTGTCCGTTCTTCTAACTCCAACAGATGTTGGTTTAATTCTTCTAAAAGTGATTCATTCAGTTGACCTTGCCCCTCATCTAAATACTCTAAACAAGCTTGTGTTGTAATCGTCAACCCGCTCGGTACCGGCATCTTTAACCGTGTTAATTGTGCTAAATTACTTCCCTTACCTCCTAGTAAATCAGACATCTCGCCATTACCTTCATTGAATGAATACACACGTTTCATTATAACACTCCATTCTAAATATATGTGATGCATTATTGTTTGTTTAAATTATATAATGCATCTTAATAAAAGTAAATAGTTATTTAAAAGTGTTTTCATTCTTATTTTTCTAAATAGTGCATCATAAAATTATGCGTCGCATAAGCGACGCATAATGCAGTGTTATTAAATCTTTTCATAATGTTGATAGAGATAATTTAAATCTTCAATTTGTAACTTAAGTTGACTTCCGATGGTTGTATCTTTTACTAACGTGCGTTTTGGCACGCGCTCAACGAGTCGTTTTAATGAAATTACGTCTTGCTTACGTTCAACCGCTTCTTTAGGAGAAACAAAGGACTGGTGGGCAACAAGCTGCATACCCCAACTGTTGGAGAGTAACGTATAACCTGCGATTCCTGTTGTTCGGTGATATGGCTTAGAATAGCCTCCATCGATACAAATTAATCGACCATTTCCTTTCACTGGGTTCTCACCATCCTTTTCTCGAATGGGTGTGTGTCCGTTAATAATGTGACCTGATGTTGCTAAGTCAAACTCTTCCAATATATTGACGCAAACAGCTTCTTGCTCACGCAAAGCATAATAAGGATTTTTAATTTCTCGATGTGTCTCCGGCGCATCAATATAATAGCGTTCAAAAGTTTTCATGGCGTGCTTCCCAAAGAGCGGTGAAGCAGGACCACACCACAAATACCATAAACAATCAGTCGCAAAATTATCCGATATCGTAGGGGATTGAAAACTTTGATAGACTTGACGCTCGAAAAAGTCATAAAGAGACCGCCCTTGTAAGGCTTTCCCTTGAAGTTCGATGGTTTGAAAATGGCCATCCTCTTCCAACGGCAAGCATCCATGAATTAACAAGTTACCATTGTATATCAAATAGAGAGAGCCAATATCCAGCATAAAGCGCATATGCCGTTCAAACCGTTCACTAATTCGAAATGCATGGAGTAATCGTTCCAATAATTTTTGTTCTTCATCTGTTAACAAACTTGGATTCGATGGATCGAGTGTTGGCGCAGAGAAATCTTTGAGCGTATAAGTCTCTCCTGCCAAATTAATTGTTTGCTGTGCGAAATCAATTTTTGATAGCATATCACGTGCATCCATTTTAAATTCTGGACGACGTCGATAGAGTTGAGTTTCAAGTTTTGCTTGAAGAATCATCGTCGCTTGCTGAACGCAATTATAGTCATCCAGCTCAGCTTGACTTAACGAAGGCCCTTCATCTTGCTTTGGAATAAATGCAGCCTTAGGTGTATAATAACGCGTTGCATACTCAAAGAGAGGTCTTAAATTAATGCCATATCTTTCTTCTAACACACTTAAGTTGCCATAACGCGCACTAATTCTAAGAACACTTATCATGCAGAGATAGCTTCCTGCTAGAATTCCTAACCAAATCATATCATGATTTCCCCATTGAATATCGATGGACGGAACTTCCATTAATCGGTCCATTATTTGATCTGGAGCTGGCCCGCGATCATAAATATCACCTACGACATGCAAATGGTCTACGGTAAGTTGCTGGATCACAATCGCAAGATGTCGAATTAATTGTGGCGCTTGATTACGTTCGACAATATTTTGAAGTATCGATTCATAATAAGCTTGTTTATTGGGTATCGGATTGAGCTCATAGAGCAATTCATCCATAATATAGCGATACTGTTTAGGGAATGTTTTCCGTACTTTTTTTCGGGTATACTTTATACTGGCATATTTGACCACTTTTAATAAATGTTCAATACTTTGTCGATACCAATCTTTCAATGCCTCTTCACTTAGACGTTCTTGTTCGAGATGAAGCTTATCTGTTGGATAATAAATTAATACTGCTAAATCATCAATATCTACTTGCGCGGTTGGCTCTGCTTCAAAAGCCCCTTTGACTTTTTCTTTAATACTCCCCGATCCGTTGCGCATTACATGATTAAACGCCAGAAACTCCCCATGTAAATCACTAACAAAGTGTTCTGTTCCTTTAGGCAATTCCATAATGGCTTCAAGACTGATAATTTCAGTTAGAACATTTTCTTTTGTCTTGAATTTTTCTTTCAGCAATTGATAATATTTTGTATCACTCATATCGATTTTCCCTTCTCAAAATGAGGTTATACTAACTGTTTAATGCGCTGTAACTGTTGCTTAGTAACTTCTCCCCATGAATGTCTTATAATACGTTGATAAATCCGATCATCAAATGGTATCCCTTCGAGCGTTCGGTCAATTTGTTTTGCAATCGCTGCTTCTAAACGTTCAACATAAGCTGGAATATCTTCTTCATAAGGTTCGTCTTGATTTTTAAGTCTAGGTAAGCCTACGTATTCAATTACATCCGATTGATTAACTGTAGGGCCTAATAATTCCATCAATCCTTCTATTTCCGTCACAACAACGCGCATCTGACAGGCCAGTGCTTCAATAGCAATCAATCCCATTCCTTCATAATAACTTGGTAAGACAAAAATATCTGCTTGCTTCATATATTCTGCTAAATGCGCTTGGCTTTTCACATCAAAGATATTAAAGTCATCCAAATGTTCGGCATAATTGTACAATAGATCTCGATTTTTGTCATCGATACTACCGATTATAGAAAACTTCAACATCGGATAGCGTTGTTTCAATGCTGGATAAGCTTGCGCTAATTGATAGACTCCTTTTGCATGAGCAATTTTACCCGCATAGACAACTTCAATTGAATCATGAGAGCGAAGAACGCCTTCGGTATTGAATAATTGCTGATTAAACCCAGCGGCAGAAACAAAAATTTTCTCTTCGGGGACTTGGTAAAGTTGATGAATTTGAGCTTTATCTTTATCAGAGAGCGCAAATACTAACGCTAATTGGTCAAGATGTTTCACATAGCGTTCAGCCAATATCGGATGTTGCAAAGTTTGACGAATATCTGTTACGTGGCAAACACCGACTATCGGAATATTAGGGAAAAGTTCGACAATCATTGAAGTCAAATACCACAAGTGGTGCGCAATGATAATATCTGGTTGAAAATGTTCTTTAGCATGATTCAATCGTTCTAGAAATGCTTGTTGCCATTGTTCGACCATCGCATCGGTCATTTGACTATAAACTGTATTCTCGTAAGGCATCTCATCAGACATCCCTGCAATTGGAAAAGGGAGTGTTTCAGTTTTAAACACAACCGGATTTTCATAAGCAACATTCAAATCAACCTGGTAAGGAGATTGAATCCCATAGATTGCTCCTTGAATCAAATCAGTATCATGACTTAAACCATCGATTAGATTCGTGTAGTAAACACCACTGCCTGTGCGTACAGGTAATTGCGCTAAAACATGTAATACTTTCATTATAACCTCCTAAGATTTTATCTCGATTAATTCCTCGAATCCTTGAACATAAATTTTTTGTCCTACTTGATACATCTTTTGATTCAAAACTGTGATCTCTACATTCTGATAAGTTTGATTCGATGCATAGATTTTCAGGGTTTCACCTTGAAAAATGATTTGATCAATCGTCATCGGAACGCCTTGATCAGTAATTTCTAATCTTTCTGGCCGAATAAAATGGTGATCAATTTTATTCATTTCCCCGACAAAATTAGCGACAAAATCATTTGCCGGTTGATCGTATATTTCCCGTGGGTCTCCTGTTTGAACGATTCTTCCTTGATTAAGCAGTACAATTTGATCTGCCATTTCGAAGGCTTCTTGTTGATCATGGGTCACTAAAATGGTTGTAATGTTCAACCGTTGTTGAATCGATTTGATCTCCAATCTCAAATTCGAACGCATTTTTGCATCCAAATTACTTAAAGGTTCATCCAGTAACAATACCTTAGGTTCGACCACTAAACTACGGGCCAAAGCAACACGTTGTTGTTGCCCCCCTGATAATTGGTGAATATGTTTATGTCGGTGATTATACAATCCCACAATTTCAAGCATTGCTTCTGCTTTTTGTATTCGTTCTTCTTTCGAATAACCTTGAAATTTTAACCCATATGCAACATTATTTAAGACCGTTAAATGCGGGAACAAGCCATATGACTGGAAGACCGTTGATACAGGGCGTGACTCTGGTGGCAGTGATGAAATATTTTGCCCATCGATAATAATATCCCCCGTATAATCTGTCAAAAAACCACCAATTGCATTTAGAATCGTAGTCTTACCACATCCTGAAGGTCCGAGTAAACACAATAGTTTCCCTTCTTCTACGCCAAAGTGAATATCATGCAAAACTTGATTCGAGCCGTAAAATTTATTAAGCTGATTAACCTCTAGAAACATTTACTTCACCCACTTTGCTAATCGATTGATACTTAAATAAACTAAAATACAAATAATCATAATATAGAAAGCGATGACCGATCCAATATCATATCGACCTCGCGCAATCACATCAAACATGACAATGGTTAATACTTTGTGACGTGGATACATTAAGAATATAATTGAACCTAAGGTAGTCATTGTACTAATAAAAGCATTCATAAATGATAAAATCAGTCCACGAATCGATAATGGCAAAATACCATCGCGAATGACATCACTAAACTCTCCTCCTAAGTCCTGAATACTTCGCAACGTATTACGATCGATTGCTTGCATCGTTGATTTCCCCATCTGACTCGAGAAAGGCAACTGCTTAAACAATACATTCGTCACAATGATCGTTGCTGTACCGATTAAATAAAGTGGCTGATGATTAAACGCTAAAATATAACCTAGCCCAAAAAAGGTTCCCGGAATTACATAAGGTAATGTCGCAATAAAATCAATCCATTTCATAATCTTAACTTCTCGAATCACACCGTAATACCCAATCAGTAAGCCAAAGATACTACCGAAGAAAGCTGCAATCAGACTAAATCGAACACTACGCCAAATCGTGGAATCGATATAAGGCATCGCTTCTTTAAAATTAATCAACGTGAGGATGCGCTGTCCTTGTTGCATTTTTGTAAATGCTGAAAGTAAAATGGTTAAATATTGAAGCGAAATCCAAACTAGCATAAAAATAGCAACGAACCTCAAGATCTGAAATAGCCATCCTTTTCGCGGTAAATTACCATTGGATTGATCTACTTTTTGACTAGATGATACACTTCCCATCAGCTGTCGATTATATATTAAGAAAATAACAATCGCAGGAATTAAGATTAATACGTTTATCGTAGCTGCCTTTTGAAAATTCCCTTGCGCAATAACTGAGAGGTAACCTTCTGTTGCCAACGTCGTAAAATTACCTCCGATAATGGTTGGCGTACCAAAATCTGCTAACGTCCGAATAAAAGTCAGAAATGTCGCAACCATCACGGCTGGTTTTATATTGGGCAGAATAATATCGATTATCGTCCGAGTTGTCGATGCATGTAAGGAACGTGCACTTTTGATGATATCTTCGTCAAATTGATTTAACGAACTAATCAAAATCAAACTATTCATCGATAAAAAACCAAGCATTTGCATCAACGCGACCCCCCACATACCATAAGGCATCAGTCGCAACTTGAATATTCCATAAGTAATCCAACCGCGACGACCAAATAACGTAATATAACTTAACGCCGTGACAAATGGCGGACTAATCATCGTAACCCCTAAAATGATACTGACCACTCTTCGGATACTTTCAGGCGATAAATAGTAATAGAGTGCAACCGCCAGACTCGAAATAAGCGATAGGATGGTCGTGATGCAAGCAAGCTTTAAGGAGTTGGTAATCAACGTTGGATTCTCAAAAAGATGTCGATAATACGTAAAATCAAAAACCTGATCAGAATAAAAACTCCGAATAATAACTTGAATAAATGGATATAATATAAAAATAAGTACGAGTGAAACTAACATCAATAAAATAAAACGATCAAGCCATTGATTGAAACGACTCGTTTTTTGAGCTCGATGCATCGAATGATCTCTTCCTTCCTGCTAATAATAAAATCGCTTGCTCTAGACCTGATAAAAAACCGAACTCCCCAAACAGCTTGCTTAAAATTTACCATAATGACTTATGATAATACAAACTTTGGAAAGTTCGGTTAAATGATTCAAGCTTTATTGTATTGGCTATAAATCAATCTTATTGTTCGTCTAATTTAGATCCAGCAATCTCTGTGAAGCGAGAAAGAATTGACTCACGTGAAGAACCAAATGTTAATAAATCTTGTTCAACTAATTTATCAACTGGAAGACCTAAATCAAAACCTTCAACACCTTCTACAATCAATTGTGCACTATCTTTACCGTCAACTTCAGCAATAATTTTTTGTGCTTCTTCCGTTAACATAAAGTCGATAAATGCATGTGCAACATCAGTGTTTTCAGAGTTAGCAAACATCGCTACTCCTTCTGGTACCCATGGAATACCATCTTCAGGGTAAACAACTGTTAAGTTATTATCTTCAGCTAAATCAAATGATTTTTTATCTGCTGGAATAATACCAATCGTAAATTCACCTTGTAATGTTTTCTCTTCTGGGTCTTTACCACGTTTACCATAGAATGGTATATTTTCATTTAATTTTTCAAGATATGCCCAACCTTCTTCTTCACCGAATAGGTCTAATAAGCCTTTAACAGCTGCATAGTTTGTTCCAGATACGGATGGATCACTCATAATGACTTCATCTTTATATTGTGGATCCGCTAAATCAGCCCATGAAGTAGGAACATCTAATCCTAACTCTTCAATATTGTCATTATTAATTAAAAATCCTACAACCGTTAAACCTTTCGCAAACCAAAAACCATCTTCGTCGTAGAAACGAGAATCTACTACGTCTGGATTTTCAAGTTCGTGCTTTTCAAGGTATCCTTTTTCTTTAGCGGATTGGAATGCATCAAGTCCACCACCAAACCATACATCGGCCATTGATTTTCCTTCTGCTTCAATTCGAGCTAAAACTTCGCCACTGGACATTGATAAGAATTCAACTTCCGCACCTGTTTTTTCTGTAAACAAGTCAAAAAGTGGTTTATAAGCCTCACTTGTTGCAACAACATTCAATGTGCGACCTTCAAACTCTTTTTCTTCTGCTTTCACTGAAGTGAATGGAATAAGTGATCCCATTAACATTGTAAATGCAACTAAAGCGACGGCAATTTTTCGAATAAATTTCATCGAATCATCCTTTCTAATTGATATGTGAATTATAACACAATAAAGTAAATTTGACCAACTATTGCGCTACTTGCTGAGCAATCTCTTGAACTGCTCGAATAGCAATCGTTACTTCTTCGGGCGTGGTAAAGTGACCAAAACTAAATCTCACGGCTCCTTGTTCAACAGTCCCTAACGCTTCATGCATTAGCGGTGCACAATGTCCGCCTGAGCGAACCTCGATGTCATAATCTTCTAATAAGATATCCGCTACTTCTGATGAATCTAAATCACCAATATTTAATGCCAATACTGGGCAGCGTTCGGTCGTTGTGACATCTCCGTAAATGCTCACATTATCAATATCTTTGATGCCTTGATACATTTGTTGCCATAATTGCATTTCCTCTTGATGTATCTTTTCAACGCCATAATCTTGCACGTATTTAACTCCAGCTAATAGCCCCGCAATACCATGACCATTCATCGTACCAGCTTCTAAGTGAGTTGGCATTTGCTGAGGTTGTCGCTTATTATATGTCTCAACGCCTGTACCACCGCTTTTAAGTGGTCTAATCTCTAAGCCGGGGCGAACATAAAGCCCCCCAGTCCCTTGAGGCCCAAGCAGTGATTTATGTCCAGTAAAACATAGAACATCACATTGCATCGCTTGAACATCAACGGGATAGGCGCCCAATGTTTGTGCCGCATCTACAATCAATAATAGGTCATGAGCTTGTGCTATTTTACCAATCTCATTTAAGGAATTGATATTACCCGTTAAGTTTGAAGCATGTGTTACGACAATCCCCTTGGTATTAGGTTGCAACTGCGCTTCGATGGCTTTCGGATCAATATTTCCACTTTTATTAGCAGGGATAATAGTTAATTCTAGTCCCTGTTCTTCAAGAGCATAAAGCGGACGTAAGACAGAATTATGCTCCATCATCGTAGTAATAACATGATCGCCTGGCAGGAACAGACCTTGAATCGCAATATTTAATGATTCCGTAATATTCGATGTAAATGCAACGTGCTGAGGCGAAACTCCGTTGATTAACCGATTAATTTGATGACGTGCTTCGTAAATCATTCTGGCAGAATTCAACGACTCTTCCGTTGCTCCACGTCCCGCATTTCCTAAGGTACTTAAGGCATGTACTACTGCATCGATGACAACTTGTGGTTTACGTAAGGTGGTTGCTGCATTATCTAAATAAATCATCAAAACCCTCCTTCATTTTTAGAATATAAAAAAGGCAAGTGCTTCTATCACACTTGCCCTAGGAATCTAACTACAGAAATCCTTTTTCTTTAACAATGTCTGTCGATTTATCTAGGTTAGCATCGCTAACTAGAACGATTGGTCCTGCACATCCCATACCACTTTCAGCATAGATGCCTTCTTTCCAAAGCGCTTTAACTGCTTCTTCTAGGTCAAGAACATCAATACCATTGATTTGTGCTGTGACAATCTCTTTCTCAGGCATTTTCACTTCTTCTTCGGCTGCTGGAGCTTTTGGTTGAAGTGATTCACGAATTTCATTCAAGCCAGCATGTTTAGCTAGGTCATATTCACGTTTACTTACGTCTGCTAAGCCACCCTTAGCCACTTCATAAGCGTACTCTAAAGCACCCGCAATTACAGGAGCTCCAGACGCACGTGATACGATACAGATGTTTTCTTTAAATCCATCACCAATACCAGGACCATAACCAGATCCACTTACTTCATAGTTTCCACCTGAAGTATAAGCACCGAATAATTTCATCAAGATATTACCTGTTAATGAGTCTGTGACTAATACATCAACAGAACCCATTAATACGTCATTACCACGAAGAACGGTACCACCATCGCTACGTTGAGATTCACCAAAGTTAATTGGGTAACCATTTTCGTTTAATTTACGTAATGCACGCTCAACCGTATTTGCGCCATCGACATTTAAAATACCCACCGTTGGGTTTTCAACGCCAGCAGCTTTAGCTGCAACAATACCGTTAATTGTGTTAAGCACCATTGCTTCGGTACGTACAGTTGCTGTCGTACCAGTGGTTGTCGCGATATACATCGGCTTACCTAAAGCAGGTGTCACAATTCGTCCAACGGTTGCTACGCCTACTGGGAATGGGTGGTGTAATGTTACACTACCTTGAATGGTTTGATCTGCTAATAACTCATCTAGCTTAGCTTCTACTTCTTCTTCAGTAGTCGCTTCATAATGTTCAAAATCAGCAGTCCAGTCTTGTGCTGTACCAATTGTGACTACATCAAATAGTCCTTTATCTTTCACTGTATAAGCAGCTCGCTTCATTACATCGTAACCAAGCTCACTACCATTAATAGTAAGACCAATCTTAATTTTCTCGCCTAATTCGCCTGTTTCAAGCGCATTAGCCAAGTCATTGAAGACTTCTTTGATCGTCTCTTTAACTTGATTTGACAAATAAATCTCCTCCTATATTCAATTAGTCTTCTGTTGAGAAGTTCGCAGCGAAGTCACGTAAAGCTGCTGCTACTTCAGTCTTAACAGTTTCTTTCAGGTCTGAATCAACGCCTGTTGAAGCAAACTTATCGCTATTACGCTCAATCATTACAGAGACACCATCGAATAAGTTTGTCATACGACCTAAGAATAATGATCCTTTACCGATAATCATCGCACGGTTTAAGTCACCTTCAACTAAGTCATGTAATGCATAGCCTAAGTATGGAACACCTGAAGGGATATGTCCTTGAGTAGGTGCCCAACCTGGAACGGATTTGCTATTAATAAATTCTGGTAATTCAGTACGTTCTAAGTCTTTACGTACTACCCCAATCGCACCAATAATCTTCAAGTTCGCTAATGGTACGTTACCTGCACCAGCTGGAACCGTAATATTAGGGTTTTGTAATTCAGAAGCATAAACATCCACATCTTGAACTTTTAAGTCTTCTTTCGCTAATGCGTCTGCTACTAAAGCTTGTGTAACGTGTTGTGGAGATGATCCTGAGTTTACAACGTGACGACCTGTTACGTCGTGACGAATTACAGGATGTACGCCATCATTTTCACTTACTAAGAAAGCAAGACCTGCAACACAGTCTTCAAGAATTGGCATATCTTTACCAACGTGAGATTTACCGTTCATACCTAACTTAGCTGTTGAACCACCTGATACAACTAGAACGTTCTTGAATGTTCCAGCTGATACGTGAGAAGCTGCTGCTAATAATGTATGCGTAGGTGCCGCACAGAATCCACGCAAGTCAGAACCTGTTGCGTTTTTGATGTGGCAAATTTCTGCGATTGATTTCGCCATGTTACCACCACCACGTTGGTTCATGTCACCAATCGCTTCTTCAGAACATTCGATCACATAGTCGATATCTTCTGCGTTAATTCCTTCTTGTTTTAATAAGTTAAGTGCTGCTAAGACACCTGAAGCCTTACATACTAAGTTCTCCATAATAATGTGAGAAGTTAAGTTAGGGTCAACTTCGTGAGCGCGTAGCACACAACCTACTACTTCACCTTCGTGATATAATGGCGTTGCTTCCACTTCTTCAATATGTTTTTTAATCCATTCAAGATCGTGAACTTGGTCAACTTCGTCTACACGGTCTTTGAATAATTCATGTTTTGCTAACTCAGCTTTTGCTTTTTCTGCAAATTCTTCTTCTAGGAATACTAAGTCAAAAACATCAACGATAGATAATAATGCATAAAATTCCATTTGCGGCATAATCTCGCCCGTATCACTGAAACGAGATTGATTTTCTAATAAGTTTTCATGCCATGGCTCTGGTAATTCACTAAGCTCTTTGTAATGGTAATTACCAATATAAGTTTGGTTTGGAGCATAATTTACGATATCATTGAAATCTCTTCTTAAATATTTCTCGTAAGTTTTTAGATACTCACTATCAGGTGCCGTAACTCTCTCAGTTGAGATGGTTGTACCACCTTCACCCACCATATCTGGGGTATGTGCCAGAATGTAACTTGCTGCTTTAAGAACTGAATAATTCATATAGAATTAAGCCTCCTCTATCATATTATACTCTTATTATAGCATAAAACTCACGATTGTACATAATATCACTTCTAAAACTGAATACGAATACAAGCTTCTTAAATACATCATCATTTCTTACTCAATCTGCCTCAAGACACCCCTAGAATGAGGTAACATATTTTTATATCATTCGTTCAGCTTATTCTGTCAAATTATTATTATATTTAACTAAAGATAACTAGATGTTATTTGACATAATTCATATTTTCAGGTAACATTGCCAAAGACTTTGTGATATTTGTGGTAAATTTCTAATATCAACCATAAACAACGCATCCATGTAGTAAATTGCAGGATGCTTTTAAACTTTGTTGAGATAAAAATGATTATTAGCTAATCATCTTGTAAAAAAAGTAAAGGAAAGGATTGCAATGAAAAAAATAATTTATTGGCTGTTGGCCCTATATCTATTGATCCCAATCGGACCCGTAGAAGCCAGCGAAGATGTGTTAAAAGTGGGTATGGAGGTAAATTATGCTCCATATAATTTTTCACAAACCGATGACGCTAATGGTGGCTATCCTATCGCGAATTCTGCAGGAGAATATGCTAACGGCTACGATGTCCAATTCGCTCAAAAAATAGCGGATCACCTCGGGAAAAAGTTAGAAATATACAAAATTGATTGGGACGGCTTAATTCCTGCTTTAACCAGCGGTAAAATCGATGCTATTTTAGCTGGAATGAGCCCTACTACGGAACGACTTAAACAAGTTGATTTTACAGAACCTTATTATAAAGCAAAGATGGTTGTGGTTATTCCAAAAGATTCCCCATTTATCAATGCTCGATCGATTGATGATTTTAAAGGCGCAAAAATCACTGGTCAATTAGGAACTTTCCATGCTGAAGTTGTAAATCAAATGGATGGTGTCATTAAACAAGAACCGATGGATTCTTTCCCAACCATGATTGCAGCAACAAATGCAGGCAATCTTGATGGCTATATCTCCGAAGAAGCCGGCGCACTCGCTGCGATCGCTTCAAATCCGAATCTTACTTATTTAAAATTTGAAGATGAAAAAAATTTTAAAACAAGTGATAGCGATACAACTATAGCCGTTGGTTTAAAAAAAGGCTCCCCCCTCACAGAAATGATTAATGACTATTTAAGTGAATTAGATATCAATCAAGTGCAAGATGAAATTATGAGTGAAATGGTCGATATTACAACCCAAGATGAACATGATTTATCATTTTTTGCCGAAGTTAAAACAATTTGGAGTCAATATTCCCAGCTGTTTCTGAGAGGAATTTTAAATACCTTATTTATTTCAATTGTTTCAACAATTGTAGGATTTATTATCGGTCTGATTGTCGCAATTATTAGACAGATGGAAACGAATAAACAAACACGTCCTTTTGGCTACTATATGCATAAATTTGTAAACACGCTTTTAACAATCTATATCGAACTCTTTAGAGGAACGCCGATGATGGTCCAATCTGTTATTATATTTTATGGTTTGAAACAGTACTTTGATATTGATTTATCGCCAATGTTCGCAGCCTTATTAATTGTATCCGTAAATACTGGCGCATACTTATCAGAGGTCGTTCGAGGTGGTATTAACTCGGTCGATAAAGGACAATTTGAAGCTTGTAAGGCAATCGGAATGACAAACTGGCAGGCAATGACCAACATTATTCTACCTCAAACCATTAAAACGATTCTCCCTTCATTAGGGAATGAGTTCGTCATTAACATTAAGGATACATCCGTCCTTAACGTTATTTCTGTTACAGAATTATTCTTTATGTCGCGATCGGTTGCTGGTTCAACCTATCAATATTTCCCAACGTACATTATTACGGCACTCATTTATTTAGTTTTAACCTTTACGATTACACGAATTCTCTTACTATTAGAAAAGAAATACAATGAACGTGACTTTATACTAGAATCATCGACAGGAGCTAACAATGTCAATACTAAAAATAACTAACCTTGAAAAAAGCTATGGCGATAACGTAGTACTTAAGGATATCAATATGGAAGTTGAAAAAGGGCAAGTTGTAACCATTATCGGATCTTCAGGATCCGGTAAATCTACCCTACTTCGTTGTCTCAATTTACTTGAAGTCCCTTCCAGTGGATCCATCGAGTATCATGGCCAGAACATTTTAGATCATACTTTTGATTTAAGAAAATACCGCTCTCAAGTTGGAATGGTATTTCAAAACTTCAATCTGTTTAACAACAAAAACATTTTAGAAAATTGCATGATTGGACAAGAAAAAGTTCTTGGAATTCCAAAGGATACAGCAAAGAAAATTGCCATCGAAACTTTAGAATCTGTCGGAATGGCTCAGTATATCAATGCCAAACCGAGTCAGATCTCAGGTGGACAAAAACAACGTGTCGCAATTGCGCGCGCACTCTGCATGAATCCTGAAATTCTACTATTTGATGAACCCACCTCCGCATTAGATCCTGAAACTGTTGGAGAAGTGCTTGATGTAATGACTTCCCTAGCTCAAAGCGGGATGACGATGATTATCGTAACCCATGAGATGGATTTTGCTAGGGATGTTTCCGACCGAGTTCTTTTTATGGATAAAGGAATTATTATAGAGGACCGCTCAGCCAAAGACATCTTTGAAAATCCAAAACACGATCGAACCAAAGAATTTTTAAAACGATTTTTAAATCAATAAATAATGAATCCCCCAGTCGCATTTTGTGATTGATGTGAACCCCAAAAGTTGGAGTTTTATTTAAGCGGCTAATTGAGCGGTATGTTTTCGGTATTCAACTGGAGACATACCGTTCAATTTTTCTTTTATTCGCTGGTTATTATAATAGTTAATATATTTATTTATCTTTTGTTTTAATTGTTCATAAGTCATTAAAGGTTCACCATAATACATTTCTTGTTTTAAAATTCCAAAAAAGTTTTCCATCGGTGAGTTATCCAGACAATTTCCCTTTCGAGACATACTTTGAAAAATTTTGTTTTCCTTCAAAGTGTTAACCCACTGTCTGTGTTGATACTGCCAACCTTGATCGCTATGAATGGTGGTTCGATATACAGCGTCTCTTTCAATTATACGTATCGTTTCCTTTAAAGGTTTTATCACAAAATCTAAGGTCGGGTGAGCGCTGATATTCCAAGTAATGATCTCTGAATTAAACAAATCCATCATCGGGCTTAAATAAAGTTTCTTCCCATCGATTGTATTAAATTCTGTCACATCAGTAACAATTTTTTGAAGCGGATATTTCGCATTAAAACGACGTTTTAAACGATTTGGTGCGGTCTTACCAATCTTTCCTTTATAAGAATTATACCTACGTGATTTTCTCCAGAACTTCGTGCATTTTAAGCCTAATTTTTTCATTAATCGTTGAACTTTCTTATGATTAATTTTTTCATCCAATCGCTTCTTTAATTCAACAGTTATTCGTCGATAACCGTAAGTTTCCTGTGAATCGTTAAAAATAGTTAGAATTTCTTTTTCTAACACTTCATCCGGATTCGGCTGCTCTAAACGATTTTTGTGATAATGATAGCTACTTTCTGGTAACTCCAGAACAGTTAAGATGTCCTTTAGCTGAAATCCCTTTTCAAAAATTTCTATAGCGAATTGGGTTTGTTGGGATCTCGATGGTCTCTCAGACCCAATTCCTTTAGCTTTTTTAGGTATAAGTTTTCTATTTTTAAATAGTTTACTTCCTGACGTAAATGTTCAAGTTCCTCTTTTTCGCTAAGATTCATTTTTTGTGATTTTTTACTTAGTTTTGGCTTCTTATGCATGTTGGAAGGCCTCCCGATTGGATTATTTAACTGATTAGCCCCTCCTTCAAGATAAGCCCGCCGCCAGTTGGCGATAAGAGATGGATTGTTTAAACCAAATTTTTTGGCGGTTTCTCTGTAGGAAGCCCCAGTTTCTTGCTTATAGTGTAATACATTAAGTTTAAAATCTAAAGGATACTTTGTTTTTCCTTTGCGAGGTTTCAGGCTATTCTTCCCATAATTCTTATAGTTATTAACCCATTGTTTTGCCAGACTTTTATCAGAAATTTGATATTTATTCGCTAATGCTCTATAACCTAGTTTTCCTTCAAAATATTCTTCAACAACACGCATTTTAAATTCGTAACTATATTTTTTAGACATAAAATGACCCCCATAAAGTTAGTTTTTAACTCTAACTTTCGGGGGTCACCTCAGATTGGGGGATTTGTTTTAATCTCTTTTCTTTAACACAAAACAAAAACCCCACTCTATGAGTGGGGCTTAATTCTTAAATGTTGAACATAGTTTGGCGCTTACGCGTTACGGATTGATTCCATTTCTTCAATAATTGAATCAACATCTAATACCATTTCCATCATTCCGATTTGTTCATCGTAAACTTCAGGATCAACAAATTCTTTGAACTCAGGCTCTAATGGGTGAACAAACGCTAAGTTTAATGCTACGTTTGTAAGTGGACCTGCGTATGTTGGGTCTCCAGATGTAACAGTTTCTGCTGCAAGTCCTGCTGATTCAGCTTCGCCACCACCGATGACGACTGCTACGTTCTCAGCACCAAATTCTTCAGCTGCTTCTTTAACACGGCGTTGATTTTCCAAATCCATGGCTCCCGCGGCCGTTCAAACGAAACACTCTGTAGAAGAGAAAATTACTTCAGCAGAAGTGCCCTTAAGACATTCTTCAATAGCTTGTCCTGGGATACCATCACGGTCACCAATTACAAGCACTTTTTTGTTTTCAAGTGACATAATATTTCCTCCTATATTCTTGATATGCTTTAAGTTTACCATGAAACAAAACATTGTCAAGCGATTGAATTCACAAGAAATAGAAGCTTGAAACCAAAACCTTGTGATATCAATCACGTAATCGTTTTTATTGTCTTACATAATATTTTGATGATAATTATTAATATTCGGTAAGAATAACGCGTACCTCTTCCACGATGGTATCAAAGTCTGCTAACGAAATGGTACGAACATCAAACTGAATCTTACCATCATGAATTCGCGGAATAATATGATGAGCTGATAAACGCAGCTCACGTTCAAAGGTAGCTTCATCAATTTTTTGCGTAGTTACGTTAACTAGCTTCGTTGGTAAATACTCACCTGGGTAAGATCCCCCACCCACTTGAGAGAAGCCATCTACAATTTTCGCTTCAATACCATCAATTTCTGATAGTTTTTGAGATAGCGATTGTGCACGTTCATTTAATTCATCCATTGAATAGCCCAGCATCTGTAATGTAGGAATCTGTTTAATGGCTTCTGAAGGATTGAGATAAGCGCGTAAAGTTGCCTCCAAGGCGGCAATCGTCACTTTATCAGAACGGAGCGCTCGCAGTAGCGGCGCCTTTTTCAATTGATCAATATAAGATTTTTTACCTGCAATAATTCCAGCTTGAGGTCCTCCGAGGAGCTTATCGCCGCTGAAAGAGACTAAATCATAACCCGCATCAATCATTTCTTTAACGGTGGGTTCATATGATAAGCCCAAATGTTGCAAGTCAATAAGCAATCCACTACCTAAATCATTAAATGCTGGTAAATCATGAGAATGTGCTAATTCAACCAGTTCACGGTCTGTAACCGTCTCTGTGAAACCAATCACACGGTAGTTACTTGTATGAACTCGTAAAATTGCACCCGTCTCTTCATTAATTCCCGTTTGATAATCTTTCAAATGCGTCTTATTAGTGGAACCCACTTCATGTAAAATCGCACCCCCGCTCGAGATTACTTCTGGAACACGGAACGATCCTCCAATTTCAACCAATTCGCCACGCGAAATTAATACTTCTTTACCTTTAGTAAAGGTCGTTAACATTAACATAACAGCGGCAGCATTATTATTCACTAATAGAGCTGATTCTGCTCCGGTCAGTTCTGTAATAATTTGCTCGATATGCTCATATCGAGTCCCACGACTGCCTGATTCAATCGAGTACTCTAAATTATTATAGCCTCTTGCAACTTGAACCATCGCATCAATCGCACCTTCGGATAATAATGCTCTCCCTAGATTCGTATGTAAGACGGTTCCAGTCGCATTGATAACACTTTTCAGTGAAGAGGATTTCAAAGTTTCTAATTGCTGCGAAGCTTCATCGATGATTGCAGCATCGTGAATGTCTACCTTATCACCTGATAAAATAGATTGACGCACTTGATCAATTGCTTGCTGTAAAGCCTCCTTAACTCGGTCGTAGGAGTACAAACCAATCAATTCATCAACCGATTGTACCTTCAATAAATCATTGACTGAAGGGAGTTGTCTAAGTATGTCTTTCATTCTATTCTCCTTATTAAGCTAACACGCGGTAATCTTCAATGCGTTTGGTAATGCCATGTTCATCGAGATAATCTAGGAATATTAGCGAATATTTTCGGCTCGTATCCATTAAATCTCTAAACTCAGCTAAAGTAATTTGTCCATGTTCCTGAATATGATGAACGACCGCTTCAACCGCTTGTTCATATACTTCTTTGTGAATAAAGGTAATTCGGTCTAACTGAATAATTTCTTCATCTAATAAAGAATTCAACATTTCTTTACGTTCAGCACTCTTACCAACTAATTCCTCATACGTTGGAGGTTGTAATTGAGCTGTTTTAAGTTCATTGAGCATGGCATCTTTCAGCGCTTGTTGCGCTTCGTCTAACTCAAGTTCGAAATCAGCCGAACGAATAAATTCTCCTTCTATAGCGATTAATCCTCGTGTTTCAAGCTCTTTCATAATCGCACTTAAATCACGCGGTGCGAGCTTATTATAATTTGAACGAAATTCTTCTAAAGGCATCCCATTACGAACAGGATATTTTTCATGATAATCCTTAAGCAACTGCATCATCGTACCAATTAAATCTTCAATCCGTTCCGTGGAATTATATCGGTGGCCAAAAAGGGTCAACTGTTCTTGAGCAACTAATTTGTCCAGCGCTTCGTCAACTTGTTCAGGTTCTTCATTTAAGTAATCCGCAATTTCGCTAGCGCTAATGGTCGCAAAGGTACGACGATTCATAAAGTCTAAAATAATATCGGACAAATCCCCCGCTTCTTTAATTTCCAGACTTTCAATCACTTCTTCATTGAAACGCTTATGTTTTTGCGGATGAGTATCTAAGACCATCCCTCCTCCAATGGTGTCAACTGGCGAGTACGAACGAATAATAAAGTGGTCGTCCCGTTTAACGGCGACTTCTTCTTCCAATCTTAATTGTGCATAGCCATCTGAACCTGGCATAATAATTTCTTGACCTAAAGGAACGACTCGCGCTAACACTTCTCTCGTTCCGATATGTAAGTGAACGCGGTCCCATAGCTCAATCGGTTGATGTGCATGTTCTAAGCAGTGTAATTTAACATCTAACATATAAGTAGGTTCTAATTCATTTTGACTCAAAACGTTGCCTCGACCGATGTCATCTAGCGTTACTTTTGTTAAGTTTAAAGCAGTTCGATTTCCTGCTTCCGCTACAGGTTGCTCCTCTTCATGAATTTGAATTGAGCGTACTTTTGTTTTGATTCCCGCGGGATATACGAATAATTCATCCCCCACTTTGATTTGACCTTCAATCAAAGTTCCCGTCACAACCGTTCCAAATCCTTTAACCGAAAATGCTCGGTCAATGTTCATACGGGCTGGTAAACTTAACGCTTCACTACGAACAGATTGGGAAACTTCATCTAATACTTGTTTCAATTCATCCAAACCAATTCCTGCAATCGCGTCGGTTTCAACGATTGGAGCATTCTCTAATGGAGTTCCTTGAAATTGTTCGTGGATATCGAGATAGACCAAATCTTTTAATTCTGGATCAACATCCGCAACTTTTGTTAAAGCAATGACATAATTTTTAATACCTAATAAGGTCATAATCGCCACATGCTCACGTGTCTGTGCCATAATTCCCTCATGCGCATCAATCACTAACAACACTAAGTCAATCCCAATGGCGCCCGCCACCATATTTTTAATAAATTTCTCATGCCCGGGGACATCGACAATCCCTACACTTTCACCACTTGGTAAATCAAGATGGGCAAATCCTAAGTTAATGGTCAGACCACGTTGTTGTTCTTCTTTAGTCGAGTCAGTCTGAATTCCAGTAAGTGTCTTAATTAACGTACTTTTTCCGTGGTCAATATGACCTGCAGTACCAATTACTACCCGCTTCATGCATTCCCTCCTTTGGATTAATCTTCTTTAGGTTGATAAGGTTCGTAAGTTTTATGTGCTCCGGTTCGATAGACACAATACGGGGCGATTTCTTCAATTAACTGGTGCTCTTGAACTAAATCCCACACTATCGCCATCTCTTCACGTTTTACTAGTAACGCCAACCCACAACTTGCAGAGATAGATTCCGGCGTACCAACAAGGCGAGCTTTACAGCCCGCCTCTTGTACAAGTTTTTCAGTATGAATGGCGACATGAGTATCATCGAAAGCAATTAAATAACGATCAGGTTGTTTATCCATATTTCCCCCTCTAATTGTACATAATAATTAATATCATTATCTTGCGATCGATCAACCATCTTATTTAATTATTTTGATGGTTTGACAATCATCTCAATGTCTTTTCGCTCAATGACTTCCCCAATCACCGCTGCAGGAACACCGCGAGATTTCAAAGCGGCTGTTACTTCATCTGCATAAGATTTAGGGACACTCATTAATAATCCACCGGATGTCTGTGGATCAAGCAATAGTTCTTGGTATGGTTTTGCGACATCATCAAACCGTAACGCATTCGCTAAGAACTTACGGTTTCGTTTGCTGCCTCCTGTTACAATCCCCTGTTCACCGAGAGTAAATGCTTCTTCAATATATGGTAATTGGTCAGCGTAAATGATCGCAGTAATATCTGGACGCATCATTTCGTGCAAATGACCTAATAGACCAAAACCTGTCACGTCCGTTGCACTTGAGACAGGGTATTCTAACATTACCTCCCCTGCATCACGATTTAAGGTAGTCATCCATTTGATAGCTTCTTCATAAGCTTCGTGACTTGCTTTATCATTACGGTAAGCACCCGTTACAATTCCACTCCCGAGTGGTTTTGTTGTAATTAAAACATCCCCTGCTTGGGTCGAATTATTCATAATCACTTTATCGGGATGCACCAAACCAGTAACAGATAATCCATATTTTGGTGTCGCATCACTAATCGAATGACCTCCTGCTAATACACATTTAGCATCCGCAACAACTTCCGCACCACCTCGCATAATTTCAGCGAGCATCTCCATATCCCCATCTTGAGGGAAAGCAACGATATTCATCGCAGTAATTGGAGTGCCGCCCATCGCGTATACGTCACTTAAAGCATTCGCTGCAGCAACTTTCCCAAAAATATAAGGATCTGGAACCATCGTTGGGAAAAAGTCCAATGTTTGAATCAAGGCAATATCATCTGAAACTTTAAATACAGCTGCATCATCCGCTGAGTCAAAACCAACAATCAACCTTTCGTCCACTTGTCGTGGTAAGCGATCTAATAATCCTGATAAACTATCAGGTCCTAATTTGGCACTTCATCCACCACAAGCAACAAGCTCTTTATATTCTGACATAATATTCCTCCTATGGATACATCTTTATATTATCTATTTCACAAACTATGTTATCATAAAACTCTAAAAAAATTAATGGTTTTGCTTATAAAATCCAACATTAAATACACTCATCAAAATGATTTTCAAGATGCCATCAATTTCTTATATAATATAAGATGAATTTTAATCAAAATGTAAAGATAATATATGAAACCGAAGCTAAGTGAAAGATTGCACTTTCTATTTCTGTGTGGTACAATCTAAGTAAGAAAGTGCGCTTATTCGTTATGCACTTATTTATACAAATCTTTACTAAATCATATGATAAGGAGATAGGACAGATGATGATCCAAGCGAGTATCCATCATCGGGCGCGTTGACCGGTGATGTAAAACAAGTTTGTTTACTTAGTTGACAAGTTGTTTGAAAATTATTGGTTATTTAAGGAGTATTATGAAGATTATAACGAACAATCCCCTAGTAGCGAAAGAAATCGATAATATCCCGATTGATTTTATTGAAGGATCTTATCGCGATGTGTTGTTAAAGGCGCACCGTGATATCGTCGAAAATTCTTACGCACTGCTTACCCACCCGTTGAGTGGCAGCATTAAACCGAATGAGACCGTCTATAAGTCAATCATCGTGGCACCCCAGAAAAGCCACTCCGTTGATATGGAGAGCTTAGTCATTGTGGAAAAGGCAATAGATGTTTATGATCATTTCCAGGAAATGCGTAAAACTCCGGATTGGAATGAGCGAATCTTAGAGGACTTTGCAGTTGTAGACTTCCATATTATTCAAGGCGCTATAAGTCAAATACAAGTCCCCCCTCGGTACTTGTAAAACCTTATCTCGGGTTAAAGAGAAATATATAGTTGAGGTGATAGAATGAAGTTAGAATTAGGTAACATCCTAATCAACGATGTCGTGTTAGGTGAAGAATCTAAAGTAGAAAAAAACGTTCTTTACATTAACACGCAAGAAATCATTGATATTGTTCTTGAAGACGAGCACTTAGCTGAGTGTCGCGTTGAGATTGCGAAGCCAGGTGACAGCGTGCGTATTACGCCAGTTAAGGACGTTATCGAGCCACGCGTTAAAGTTGATTCTACAGCTGGAATCTTCCCAGGTGTAATCAACAAAGTTGACACAGTTGGAGAAGGACGTACTCACGTTCTTAAAGGCTGTGAAGTTATGACTGTTGGTAAGATTGTTGGTTTCCAAGAAGGTATTGTTGATATGCAAGGACCTGGAGCAGAAAAAACTCCATTCTCTAAAAATATCAATATCTGTCTTGTAATTGATCCAGTTGAAGGATTAAAACAACATCAATACGAAGAAGCAGTTCGTTTCGCAGGATTCAAGGTTGCAGAATACTTAGGTAAACTAGGTCATGACGTTGAACCAGATGAAATCCATACTTTTGAAACAAAACCTGTTTTCGAACAAGCGGCAGAATTCCCTGACTTACCTAAAGTAGGTTATGTATACATGCTTCAAACACAAGGGTTATTACACGACACTTATGTTTACGGTGTGGATGCTAAGAAGATTGTTCCAACAATCCTTTACCCTACTGAAGTTATGGACGGCGCAATTGTATCAGGTAACTGTGTGTCTGCATGTGATAAGAATACAACTTACCACCACTTAAACAACCCAGTTATCAAGCATTTATACGAACACCATGGTAAAGACTTAAACTTCATGGGCGTTATCATCACTAACGAGAACGTATACTTAGCTGACAAAGAACGTTCATCTAACTGGACTTCTAAATTAGCTGAATACCTAGGTCTTGACGGTGTTATCGTAACTCAAGAAGGTTTTGGTAACCCAGATACTGACTTAATCATGAACTGTAAGAAAATTGAAGCTAAAGGTATCGACACAGTTATCGTAACTGACGAGTATGCTGGTCGTGACGGAGCTTCTCAATCATTAGCGGATGCGGATCCAGCAGCTAACGCTGTAGTTACTGGTGGTAACGCAAACGAATTAATCACTCTACCTCCAATGGATAAAGTCATTGGAATGTTAGATTACGTTGATACAATCGCAGGTGGATTCGACGGAAGCTTACAAGAAGACGGCTCAATTGTTGTTGAATTGCAAGCTATTACTGGAGCTACTAACGAATTAGGCTTCAACGTTCAATCTGCGCGCGGTGTGTAATCTAAACGAATATAAAAGGAGGTAATAGAATGACAAAACGTATTGTACATTACATCAACCAGTTCTACGCTGGTATTGGTGGAGAAGAAAAAGCTGATACAAAACCATTCAAAGAAGATGGCCCTGTCGGACCTGGTCTTGCGTTTGGTAAAGTATTAGAAGACGCTGAAATCGTTGGTACAGTAGCTTGTGGTGACTCATACTTTAACGAGCATCCAGAAGCAATCGACGAAGTTATCGAAATGATTAAATCATTCAACCCTGACTTAGTAATCGCAGGTCCTGCATTTAACGCGGGTCGTTACGGGGTTGCAGCAGGTGCTGTAGCAACTGCAGTGATGGAACGTTTAGAAATTCCTGCAGTTACAGGTATGTACGAAGAAAACCCTGGGGTTGAAATGTATAAGAAAGTTCCTTACATTGTAGGAACTGGTAACTCTGCAGCAGCAATGCGTAAAGCTGTTCCAGCTATCGCTAAAGTTGTTAACAAATTAATCGCTGGTGAGGAACCAAATCCTGAAGAGGACGGTTACTTCGTTCGTCACCGTAAAAACTACCATGCAGATAAGATTGGTGGACAACGTGCGGTTGAAATGTTAATTAAGAAAATGAAAGGCGAAGAATTCGAAACTGAATTCCCAATGCCTGAATTCGACAACGTTGAACCAGCAGCAGCAATTAAAGATATTACTAAAGCTAAGATTGCGATTGTATCTTCTGGTGGACCTGTTCCACATGGTAACCCAGACCGTATCGAATCTTCATCAGCATCTAAATTTGGTCGTTATGACATTGCGGTTGTTGATGACTTAGTAGAAGGTGAATGGGAAACAGCTCACGGTGGTTTCGACCCTGTTGTAGCTAACGAAGATATGAACCGTGTTATCCCTGTTGACGTTTTACGCAACAAAGAGAAAAACGGTGAAATTGGTGAATTATTCCACTACTTCTACTCTACTGTTGGTAACGGTACTGCCGTTGCAAACGCAAAAGCATTCTCTGAAGATATCGCTAAAGAACTTCACGAAAATGGCGTAGATGCTGTTATCTTAACCTCTACTTGAGGGACCTGTACACGTTGCGGAGCAACGATGGTAAAAGGTATCGAAGCAACTGGTATTCCTGTGGTTCACATGTGTACTGTTGTTCCAATCTCTCAAACAGTTGGAGCGAACCGTATCGTTCCTACAATTGCTATTCCTCACCCACTTGGAAATCCAGCATTGGATAAAGAGGAAGAATACAAACTACGTGAGAGATTAGTTGACAAAGCACTTAACGCTTTAACAACTCCTGTTTCAGGTCAAACTGTATTCGATTAATTATAATTTAATCAAACAAAATACCGCTGGTCACAAGTTTTGTGACCAGCGGTTCTTTATTTTGATTTATTTAATTATTGATTAATTCGACTCTTCGAAGTAACATCATCACTTAAGTATTGAATAAATTCTTCATAAGACATACTCAATTGGTCTTTCGATGAATATTGGCGAACATTTACGGTACCGTCCTCTACTTCCTGATCTCCAATTACTAGTTGATATGGAATCTTAGATGTTTGGGCTTCGCGGATCTTATAGCCCAGTTTCTCATTACGTAAATCCATCTCAACTCTAAATCCTTTACTGCGTAAATCATGATAGATTTCTTCAATTCGATTACCATGCGCTTCTACGTTGACTGGAATTAACTTCACTTGAGTAGGAGCTAACCATGTAGGGAACGCCCCTTTGTATTCTTCAATTAAGTATGCCACAAATCGTTCCATTGTTGACACAACGCCTCGGTGGATAACGACTGGACGATGCGTATTTTGCCCATCTTCTCCTACATAGGTTAGGTCAAACCGCTCTGGTAAGAGGAAGTCTAATTGAACAGTTGAAAGAGTTTCTTCCATTCCAATCGCCGTCTTCACTTGAACATCTAATTTAGGTCCATAGAAAGCCGCTTCCCCTTCTGCTTCGAAGTAATCTAAGTCAAGCTCATCCATTGCTTCTTTTAACATCGTTTGTGCTTTTTCCCACATTTCATCATCGTCAAAGTATTTTTTCGTGTCATGTGGATCGCGGTAACTTAAGCGATAACGATAATCGGTAATGTTGAAATCTTCATAAACCTCTTGGATTAAACGTAATACTCGAATAAATTCTTCTTTAATTTGATCCGGTCTAACAAAGATATGCGCATCGTTTAAGGTCATTTCACGCACACGCTGTAAACCAGATAATGAACCTGATTTTTCATAACGGTGCATCATACCCAGCTCAGCAATTCGAAGTGGCAATTCACGATAGGAATGGATATCATCTTTATAAATCAACATATGATGCGGGCAGTTCATTGGACGTAAGACTAACATCTCGCCGTCACCTAAATCCATCGGTGGATACATATCTTCGTGATAATGATCCCAGTGCCCTGATGTTTTGTATAAATCAACATTTGCCATAATTGGCGTATAGACATGGTCATACCCTAGCTCTGTCTCTTTATCAACAATATAGCGTTCAATCACTCGGCGAACTGTTGCGCCATTCGGTAACCAAAATGGAATCCCTTGGCCAGCTTCTTGGCTAATCATAAAGATTCCCAGTTCTTTACCTAAACGACGATGATCGCGCTCTTTAGCCTCTTCTCTTAATCTTAGAAATTCGTCTAATTCCTCTTGGGAGAAGAACGCTGTCCCATAGACGCGTTGCATCATTTTATTGTCTGAATTTCCTCGCCAATATGCTCCGGCCAGTGATAATAATTTAAAGACTTTTATTTTCCCAGTAGATGGAACATGGCCACCACGACATAAGTCAATGAACTCTCCTTGTTGGTAAACAGTAATGACTTCGTCCTCAGGTAAATCACGAACTAACTCTTGCTTATATGGATCCTCAGCAAAAATTTCTAGCGCTTCTTCACGCGATACTTCACGACCTTCAATCTGATAATTTTCTTTAACAATTTTTTTCATCTCAGCTTCGATTCGCGGTAAATCTTCTTCAGTAATCGTCGTCGGGCTATCGGTATCGTAGTAAAATCCAGAATCAATAAATGGTCCTACTCCAAAATGAATTCCTGGATACAAGCGAGTCAAAGCTTGCGCTAGCAAATGCGCTCCGGAGTGACGAAGTAACTCCAAAGCTTCAGGATCTTTCTCAGTAATCAAACGAATCGTACCATCACGTAAGATCGGCTCACGGTAATCTACCCATTCGTCATCTAACTTCGCTGCTAACGTCGCTTTTTGAAGCGATTTAGCAATCGATCCTGCCACATCTTCTACCGTAATTCCTTGTTCGTAAGTGCGTTGATTTCCATCCGGAAATGTTAGTGTTATTTGAGACATCATAATTCCTCCTTTTTAAAAATAAAAAATCCCATTGATTGCCATAACAATCAATGGGACGTTAATAACGTGGTTCCACCCAAACTTTAATAATCTGACGATTATCCTCAGTCACTTAACGCGTGATCACGATCTTAACTACTCTTCTATGCAATTCGCATAGTGGTTCATCAAGATTCTAATGAAGGGGTCTTTACTTAGTGAGCGAAGATGTTACACCAACCCATCTCTCTCTATAAACAACTCAAATAAGTAACGCTGTCTTCATTATTAGATAACTTATAATACCTTATTTATACCATTAAACGATTAAAGATGCAAGAGTTTGCAAAAGCGTTATAAAAATCAATTAATAACCTGATGTTTTTACGCGTAAGAGAGGTTGGAATGAACGTGTTAAGAAAATTAATACAATAATACAGCATAGTGTTTCAGATAGAAACGCTCCTCCATTGACTAGGAATGAGTATACAAATGGACTTTGTCCTTCAGGCGCATAAGATCCCCAGAACCATACCCCCGCAATAAAGTGGACGATATAGCGAGCTAATGATCCTACAATTGTCGCCATGGAAGCTGTCACCCATTGTTTCATACGATTTGTTGGCTCTTCTTGTAATATTCTTTGCATATAAGGTGCAAAGAAACCAGCGAAACCAATGACTGAAAAAGCGACAAAATATTCAATCACAAATTGTACTATTGTTAATACATACGCATTACCTGTAATGTATTGGAGTAATCCCCATAAAAATCCACCCAAGCATCCTGCTAATGTACCACGACGTAAGGCAAGAATAATAATCGGAATCATTTTAACAGATACCTTAAAACTCCATGATGGCGAAGGAATCAACAAATCAATAAGTAGTGCTAAAGCCGCACAGATAGTAATCTCAATCAACGTTTGTGTCTTAATTTTTGACATAAAAAAACTCCTTTTCTTGGCCAACACAAAAAAGGAGTTAAACATCTTGACGCAAGTATTACCTTGATCCAATAAAGGGTATAATCTCAGCCAATATGGCACCCCTTGTTTATGCTGATATCTATATTATAGTAATGATTATAACAAAAACAGCTAATAAAGTAAAATTAAATTTACAATCCAATTATTTTAAACTTTTTATAACTGGGAAAGTCGCAATTGTAATAAAGATTCCTAGCAACATCGGAAATGTTAATAGAACTTGCTTTTCTAGGAAATAATAGCACCCTAAAATAATAATTTGTACAATTAATGAAATCACCAAGTAAACCATTAGTAACCGACGTCGTTTTTCATATTCGTTTGAATTATTTGGATTCATTTTTTAACCTCTTTCTCTTTCTTTTGCCCTTAAATTCTCACCACTTAGAATCATTTCTTTTGCTAAATAATTGATTCGTTCTAAAATGCGACGAGCTTTAACCGGTTCATGACCGTCTTTTGAATGTGCTAGATGCTCCTCCAACTCTTTCATTGTAAAGTTTGAAGTAAAGCAAGTAGGTTTTCCTTCGCGCATCCGATACTCTAAAATCGGCATTAAAATATCATCACGTGACCAAGCAGAATTAAACTGCGCACCAATATCATCGATAATAAGTACATCCACTTGCTTAAGTTGATCAATTTGTTGGGTCATCGTATTATCTGCAAACGACCCTTTTAAATCATTCACAAATGTTGGAAAATGAACGATAAAAACCTGATAATCCATTGCCATCATTTCATTGGCTAATGCGGACAACATATAAGTTTTCCCGACACCAAAAGTACCTGTTAAATAAAAACCGCGAATATCTTGAATGCCTTGCGACTGAACTTGTTCTAAAAAATGCACCAATTCAGATAAAACTTGTTGCCGCACTGCCGTATGGTGATAAATATCAGATAGACGGGCGTGACGAGCAGCTTGAGGCACCATTAAATTTTTAAGATTATGTTGTTGACGTGCCGCTTTTTGCGCATGTAGATAAGCCGCACTCGGTTCGTAATTCACATCAATGTAGCCTTCATTTAAGAATAATTTTGGAATAAATCCTGGATTAGCGCCAGGTAAGCCTGCTTGATGCAATTCTTTTTCTTTCAGAAATTCATCTAATTTTGATAGTGACTTTTGAATCATGTCTTCCGTTATCTCTGATTGGTGTTTTGAAAGAAATGCTTTAATGTCTTCATCTTGATAAATTTTTTGCATCCGTTGCTTGAATTTTGCTTCTTGCTGTGGGTTCCGTTCCACTTTCAAATAATCCGATAGACTATGCATGCTCATCCTCCTGTCGTTTTAATTTTTCAAGACGTGCTTTCAATGTTTGCTCAAATTTTTGATCAACTGAATCACTACCCGCTGTTTCACTTTTACTTTCATTATCCATTTGCATCCACTCAGGAATCGGCTCGTTATAATTTGAATAAGTCGTTGATTTTCGTTTCGGATTGACTTGTTTTTTTCGAATCACTTCTTGTTTACGAAGATAGTGCATCACATCAACAACATGTTCTAAATGATTTTGCTGCCATTCGTTGGCATAACGTTCGAGATCCCCTTGATACAGTGTTGATTTATTCAAAATAATTAAAATATAATAAATCAAGAAATTGATCACCGCTGGGTTCAAAGAAACCACCTTAGTCAATTCAATTAAATTCTTCTGCTCGTAATTCGTAGCAAAACCACCTTTACCTTGCTTAATTCGCTCCAAAAATACTGCATGAGGTAATTGTTCGGTGGTCAAAATCAATTGGATATCTTGTTCTCGCAAATCTGGATAGGCTTCCATTAATTGCGTTTGACGTTCCCTTAAGGACGTCATCGTATATTCAATTGGAAAAGATGTCTCTTTCATTGTCGCGCCCTTATCAATCTTCGTTTCAATTTCCTTTGATTGAGCAGATTCATGAAGGGTGTCTTTCTTCGTCCGGATGGTTTTTGCTTCCGCATGCAATTGCTGATAATCAATCGAATCTGATTGAGATTGAATGACTTGATTCAATAACTGATATAACGTCTGTTCATCGAATTGATATAAGGTCTGTAAAGCGTTTAGTTCGTCCATAAACCGAACTGTGAATAATTGATGATTGACACCACGCTTAATCAAAGCGTTAATTACCTTATGTACTGTTTGAGAGACCGGTGTTCTTTTAAAATTTTCGATCGAACTATCGCTATTTTGATCAGACGCATTAACATTTGCCGCAATCCCACTATAAATCGCTTTGAATGGTTGCGTAACTTCTTCAAACTGTTGCAAATCCACTGACGGGGCTTCATTTTCTTGTATCAACTGTTCAAAGTACCCAGGCCCCATATAATGTAGGAGTGCGGTTTTAAGTTGGCTTGATTGACTAAATGCTGCAAAAGTTTTAGGCTTTAATACTTGATAGACAGCGAGTTGATACTTACTTGGCTGATCACTTGATGAATATAAGAATGTCTTTAACAATCCTACCGCCTCAAGTCTTTGACGCGCCCAATGAAAATCTGCCGCTCCCATATTCATTACTTTGAAAATATCTTGATGTTGTAGAGATTCTTGTGGAGAATCAGCTAATGATTCGAGTGTTAAATACAATGCAACTCCCAACGGCCCAACTAGCGGCTGGTACAGTGAAATAAGATGATGAATTTCTTGTCGATTGATTTGCGAAAGTGATTGCACTTGTAATGGTTGAGTAGAATGCATCCGCCAAGCCGAATCATTTATTTTCATGAAAGATCCCCTTTCGAATTCGAATCGGTCTCGGCTCGATATTTATCGACCATTGTTTCTAATTCTTTCATAAACATCTCACGCGATTGAAATTCACGATAGACACTCGCAAAACGGATATAAGCGACTTCGTCCAATTCAAAAAGGCGCTCCATCACCATTTCGCCAATCACTTCGCTCGGTATTTCTTGCTTACCAGATTCACGGATTTTCTCTTCAATAGAATCAACTAATTTATTCATCGCTTCTAATTGAATCGGCCGCTTCTCAGCCGATCGAATAATACCTCGCAAGAGTTTATCGCGATTAAATTCTTCACGAACATTATCCCGCTTAATAACGAGTAAAGGAAGCTTTTCAATACGCTCATACGTATTAAAACGATAGCCACAACTTAGACATTCTCTTCGACGGCGAATCGTATCGGTCTCTTCACTCGGTCTAGAATCAATCACTTTAGATGATGTATGATGACACTTTGGGCAACGCATATTGACGCCTCCTTCTAATCAATAATAAATATAGTTTATCACAATGTAATAAGTTTACCTATTCTTTCAAGTTCATTTCTTACTTGCTGATAGGTTTGGGAAAAGGATCCATCATTATAAATAATCCGGTCTGCAACGGTCTTTTTCCATTCTATCGATTGTTGTTGTTTCATTCGTTGTAATGCTTCTTCTTTTGATAAATGATCACGTGCCATTAAGCGCTCTAATTGTATATTTTCCGGCACATAGATTAGCCAAGATTCATCATAAGGGTAATTTTCTTCGGTTTCAAACAGCAAGGGAATATCGATAAAACAAAGCGGTTCCGCTTCCTCTCGGTAATATGCAAGTTGCTGTAGAGTCGCTTGATATATTGCTGGATGCATAATTTGATTTAACTGTTCCAACGCGTCCGAATCGTTAAAGACGATTTCACCCATTTTTTTTCGATTCAAAGTCTGATCTTGTTGGAGAATGTCTGTTCCGAACCGATCTACAATTGCTTGCCAACAAGGTTGACCTACTTCAACAACTTGACGAGCTACATAGTCTAAATCAATCACCGGATACCCTAGCTCCAAGATAAAACGAGTTACAGTTGATTTTCCTGTCGCAATCCCGCCTGTAATCGCCACAACATACATTTTATCTCTCCTTTAATATTTGACATGTCGGGCACCAGTGCGTCCCGCGTTGAGCTACTTTCATCTTTTCAATCGGGGTCTGGCATCGTGGACAGAGCTCACCTTGTTTTCCATACACAATTAATTGATCTTGATAGCTGCCTGCTTCATCGATAATATTGCGATAAGTTCGGATAGTGGACCCACCTGCATCAACAGCCCGCTGTAGGACATTGATAATTTGATAATGAAGTCGACAAATTTCGGACTCTGTCAGGGTATTAGCTCGAGTCATCGGATGAATTTGTGCTAAATATAATGCTTCATCTACATAAATATTACCTAAACCCGCTACATAGCGCTGCGATAAAAGGGCAGGTTTAATCATTTGACGACATTCGTGCAATTGTTGAGTAAAAACCTCTAGATCAAACTCACGTTCTGTCGGCTCAGGTCCGAGTTGTCTCGCATCAAAGAATGAATCCAACACCCCAGCTTCAACCCAATTCATCCGACCAAACTTACGGACATCATGATAATGAAGTTGACTGTTATCCTCGAACGTAAAAATAATATGGCTGTGTTTATCTCTATCGAGCGGCACCTCTTCGGGTAAATAAAAGAAGTATTTCCCTTCCATACGTAAGTGGGAGATAAGATACCCATCCGTTAAATTAAAAATTAAAAACTTTCCGCGTCGACTCACAGAGAGAATTTGTTGGTCGATTAACCGTTCTTGCCACGCTGTTACATCCATATCCGCAACAATTTTTGGCCAAAATACTTGAACATTTTTGATGACTTTGTCTTGAACTAACCGTTCCAGTCCTCTGCGATTCACTTCGACCTCGGGTAATTCAGGCATAGCTTCCCTACTTTCTTATGCTTATAACTCGTACCAATTATTGCCTTGATTATAATCGACAATTAACGGAATCGATAATTCAACTGCTTGTTCCATCATCGCTGGAACAATCTCACTTAAGATTTCCATCTCTTCACTCGGTCCTTCAAGGATCAATTCGTCATGCACTTGCAGAAGGATTCGAGAAGATAAATTCATTGCCTCTAGTTTTTCTGCTAATCGAATCATCGCAATTTTAATAATATCTGCAGCTGTACCTTGAATCGGTGAATTTAAAGCCGTCCGCTCAGCAAAAGAACGAACATTAAAGTTGCTTGAGTGAATATCTGGCAAGTAACGTCGACGATGGAATAGCGTACTAACATACCCATCCTTCTTCGCTTGCTCGACAATCTTTTCCATAAATTGATGAATTCCACTATAGGTCTCTAAATAGCGATCGATGAAGCGTTTAGCTTCAGCTCTTGAAATATTCAAGTTTTGTGACAACCCATAATCACTAATACCATAGACAATCCCAAAGTTAACCGCCTTAGCTTGACGTCGATCGTTCGGGGTAACTTTTTGATCGTCATCTAAATGAAATATCGCTCGAGCTGTCGCCGAATGAATATCTTCTCCATCAATAAAGGCTTGTTGCATGGCTTTATCCCCACTGATATGAGCGAGGACACGCAATTCTATTTGTGAGTAGTCTGCACTAAATAATTGCCAGCCCGGCTCACTTGGTACAAAGGCTTGACGGATTTTACGTCCTTCCTCAATTCGAATTGGAATATTTTGTAAATTCGGATCGGTACTAGATAACCGCCCCGTTTGGGTCAGTGTTTGAACAAAATGGGTATGAATTTTCCCATCTGCTTGAATATAATCTTGTAATCCAATTAAATAAGTCCCTTGCAACTTATTAAGTTGACGATAATCTAGAATTAATTCAATAATCGGGTGTTGATGTTGTAGCTTTTCTAGCACATCCGCTGACGTACTATACCCGGTCTTCGTCTTCTTAATTACTGGCAGGTTTAACTTTTCAAATAAAATTTCACCTAACTGCTTGGGTGAATTCAAATTAAAGGATTCTCCCGCCAGCTGAAATACATCCTTTTCAATCTCTAACAGGCGAGCTTCGATTTCCTCACTTTTAGCTTGGAGTATCTCCGGATCAACTTTAATTCCCGTTATTTCCATTTCGGATAATATACGGGCTACCGGCATATCGATATCCGTATATAATTCCATCATATCGAGTGTATTTAAACGTTCTTTTAAGGGTTCTACCAATTGGGATAAGGCGACCACTTTACTTGCTAAGTGTGGTTGCCAAACTTCTTCTGACGGCCAAGCAATCTTTTTACCTTTGCCATAAACAGCCTCATCATAAGCTACCGCTAATGGGATATTAAACTCCCGTAAAATATCAGGAATTTCCTTAAGGTGATCATTCATCACTAAATAAGCCGCGATTAAACAATCGAAGTCAATACCTTTTAATTCCACACCATTTCGGTGAGCTAGAACTTGCGTCCGCTTAGAGTCAAACATAGTCTTTGGTATCATCGGATCTTCTAACCACGCTCTAAACTCTTCGCTATCAAAAGCAATATTCGCTTCCGTGACAAAAGCGTTTTGAGTTGAAATATCATACCATGCAACCGCTTGAATCGGTTCTTCATGATAATTACTTCTTAATGTTTCAAAGTATATTGTCGCTGCATCCGGTAAATGGGTCGATTCGATTTGTTTTAAATAGTTGATTTCATAGTCAGGTGCATCGGGAACTTCGTTAGCTTGATTAGAAAAATCTACCGGATTATCCTGCATTAAATCACTTAAAAAAGAATTAAAATTCATCGAACGGTTAAATTCGATTAAGGCTTCAATATCTCTCCCGTGATAAGCAAAGTCATCCAATTTAAATTTTAAATCAATATCGCGCTTAATCTCCGCTAAATCACGACACATAAAGGCAATATCTCGTTCGTTAATCAGGTTCTCTTTCATTTTTGATGGTTTTAATTCATCAATTCGTTCATAAAGCTCTGGAATCGAATGGTATTCATAGAGCAATTTAAGTCCAGTCTTTTCACCAATACGCGTTACACCAGGATAATTATCGGAGCTATCCCCAACCAAACCTTTCAAATCAATAATTTGTCGAGGTGTAATCCCGTATTCTTCTTCAATCGTTTCTGGCGTGTATTCGACTAAATCACTGACACCACGACGCGTAATATGGACAGTCGTTTGTGGGCTTGCCAATTGAATCAAATCTCGGTCCCCAGAAATTACATGGACTTGGTCATTCGAATCTGCTTGATACGCCAACGTTCCAATAATATCATCCGCTTCAAATTCAGCCATATCATAATATTGAATGCCAAAAGCATCGAGTAAGACTCGTAAATATGGCATTTGTTCCTTTAATTCAGACGGCGTACTTTGGCGCCCCCCTTTATATTCTTGATACATCTCGGTCCGAAACGTTGGTCCCGCTTGGTCAAATGCAACCATAATATGTGTCGGATCAAATTGTTTGATAAGATTATCTAACATACGATAGAAGCTATACAAAGCGTTGGTATGCAATCCTGCTTGATTTTTAAAGCGTTCTAAATCTAAAATCGAATAAAACGCACGATAAGCTAGGCTGCTTCCATCAATTAATACTATTTTTCGAGTTGTCATCTTATCCCCTCCATCTTTATTATAAACAAAAAACCAATGAAAAGCATTTTTCATTGGTTGGCATCTTAAAGTAAGTTTGGTCTTAATTGTGCGTAAGACTGTTCGAAGTGCTTAGATAATTCATCAATATCACCCGCACCCATAAATAATATAACGGCGTCTTCATAATCCATTAATGGTGAAAGATGGTCTTGCGAAATCAATTCGACTTCATCACCAATCAAACTGGCTAAGTCTTCAATCCTTACCCGACCTGACTGTTCTCTTGCCGAGGTAAAGATATCAACTAGATAGATGACATCCGATTGTTTTAATGCTTCAGCAAATTCACTTAAGAGCGCTGTCGTCCGACTGAACGTATGCGGTTGGAAAATCGCTACAATCTCTCGATCTGGATAGCGTTGTTTGGCTGCATCAATCGTCGCTTCAATTTCTGAAGGATGGTGCGCATAATCATCAATAATTGTTAATTGATTAACTTGTCGACTTGAAAAACGACGTTTTACGCCTGGGAAATTCGCTAAATATTTCTGTATTTGTACTGAATCGAACCCTTCCTCCAACAATACTCCGATCACCGCCAAGGCATTCAAAATATTATGTTCTCCATAAACTGGAATTGAGAAATGTCCCATATTCTGACCATAATAAATTACATCAAAATTTGAGCCTTCAACGGTTCGCTCAATTTGTGTCGCTTGAATATCGCACTCCTCAGTTAATCCATAGTAATGGATTGGGACTGATGCTTCAATTTGTCGTAATAATGGGTCTTCACCACACGCTATAATGGCCTTTTTAGCTTGATTGGCAAATGTAGTCATCGCATCAAACACATCATCAATCGAACGGAAATAGTCTGGATGGTCAAAATCTACATTTGTTATAATGGCGTAATCCGGTGAATACGCTAGAAAATGACGACGATATTCACAGGCCTCTAATACAAAGTAAGTAGCTTCCTCATCTCCTGACCCTGTACCATCCCCAATCAAATAACTGGTTGGGGCTAAGTGACTCAAGACATGTGCTAAAAGACCTGTCGTAGAAGTCTTGCCGTGTGATCCTGTAATCCCAATACTAATGTACCCTTCAATCATTTTTCCTAGAAAATCATGATACCGGTAAAACTCACAATCTAAAGCTTGTGCTTGTTGAATCTCTGGATGATCCTCACCAAAGGCATTACCACCAATTACCACGTAATCTGATTGAATATTATCAGCATCAAAAGTAAAAATTGGAATTTCATGATTTTCAAGTTCTTGTTGTGTGAAGAAATACTTACCAACGTCACTACCTTGGACTTTATAGCCTTCTCCATGTAATATCAGCGCTAGCGCACTCATACCTGAGCCTTTAATTCCAATAAAGTGATACGTTTTAGTTTTGTCTAAGTGCATAAAATTATTCCTCCTGAAGATCGAACAATAGAAAGTCTTCATATGATTTCGACAATCGCTGAACTAATTCAGGAATAGCCGATGGATCAATTGAATCCTTAGAGCTTGCTGATGACTTTCGATGTGTGTTCATCGTGTCGTTTGAGGACTCTAAATTTTGCTCTCCATGCGGAAGTTGAGGTGGAGAGTAAGATGAACGTTCCGATTTTATATAATACTTGTTTATACTCTCTGAATCAAGTTTTTCGTTTGAATCACCTAGGTTATTTTTTGCTGGCCTCGTCGCTAGATACGAAGGTTGGTAGTCGGTCTTCGGTGTCGCTGTATCCGACAGGACGGACTGACGTTGAAGTAATGAATCATCTGTAGTCCGCCACTCTTTATGCGACACTTGTGAACGAGTCTGTTGGCGTTCAAATGGAACTTCATAATGGTTCGCTAAGTCAGTCGACATCGACGCAGGCTGTTTCCATGATGACTTGGGATGCAATTGGGATGATGAACTAAAGGACTGAGTTGTCTTACGTATATTGGTATCTTTTAATATCGGTGGCATCTCTAAATCTTGTTCTCTTTGACGTCGAGCTGACTGAGCATCAAACTTTCGATTCAATTCTTTATTTTGCTCATGTCCTTGAGACATTCTCTCCACTCTTTCCTTAATTCAATTGTGCGATTACTTCATCTAATGGTGTCCCTGGTTCAAAATGATCTGGCAATTCCCATATTCCTTCAGTATTGCCTACTCCTTCGAGTTGCAACTCACGAGTTGAACAGACCATGCCATAGCTTGGAACACCACGCAGTTCACTTGGCCAAATAATTAAACCACTTGGCATTACTGCGCCTGGACGTGCTACTAATACATGCAGTCCCTGGCGAATATTTTTCGCTCCACATACAATTTGTAAGGTTGTATCACCTACATTCGTCTGCGTAAGCGAAAGATGATCACTATCTTCGACTGGATCGCAAGATTCAACGTACCCCACTACAAATTTCGGTGTCGCATCAACCTTCACTTCTGCCTCATAATCGGTTTTTGAGATCAACTCATTGATTGTTTTGAGTTGTTCATTAGACAACAAAACTTGACCCGTTTCGCTTAAGTCTAAGTATTGAGAAGCGTTGAATATATTGACACTGACAATTTCCTCTTGGTGTGCCGGACGAACTACCGCGACATCACCTTTTCGTTCGAATGATTTTGCACTTGTTGAGTTGCTATCTCGCGTTAATAACAGGACATCTCCTGTTGCTGTTGGATTATAAAATGCTAACCACATAGGCTTCCCTCCTAATTATTTTCACGGATTGTTTTTAATGTTTCTACATTAAATTCCGTGACAACTTGTTGCAGCATAGCAATCGCTGCTTTGTAATCTGACAGTCGATAAATTGATTGATGACCGTGAATATAACGTGCCGGAACGCCAATTACACCACTAATAATACCTTCATTCATCGTATGAGCAGCTCCTGCATCCGTACCGCCTTTTGAGAAGAAATATTGATAATCAATCTCATGGCGTTCAGCTGTTTCAACGAAATAATCAATTAAACCACGATGGGTCAACATGCCTGGGTCTTGCATTCGTAATAAAAATCCTTCCCCAAGACGCCCTTGAACTCCGGTAGAGCTTTCTGAATCACCTGCTGGTGAGCAATCTACCGCAATAAAGACGTCCGGTTGGTAACGTGTTACCGCTCCACGAACGCCGCGTAACCCAACTTCTTCTTGCACGTTCGCGCCAATAATTAAGTCGCAATCTAATTCTTTTCCTTGTACGTATTCTAATAAATCTAAAATTGCCACACAACCATAGCGGTTATCCCAAGATTTTCCGATTAAATTCTTCCCATTAGCTGCATAGATTGTTTCCACTTCAGGAACAATTGCATTACCTGGACGAACACCGTAACTTTCCGCTTCTTCTTTAGAGTCAAAGCCTGCATCAAAACGAATATCTTCTGGCTTCAGACTGGCTGCTTGCCCACCGCCACGCAATAAATGCGGTGCGACTGCACTCGATACTATAGGATAGTCACCTTTAGCAGTTTGCAAGGTGTAACGTTGCGCTGAGACGGCATAGACGTTCCAACCCCCAATTGGCGTTACGGACATGGTTCCATTATTATGGATTTCTGTTACCATAAAGCCTACTTCATCCATATGGGCTGCAATCATAACTTTCGGCGCATTTTGTTGTTTTGATCTAATGATACCGTAAACATTACCTAGATCAGACACTTCAATCTCATCGACCAAAGGTGTCATATGCTCTACTAAATATTGACGTACATTACGCTCATATCCTGAGATTCCTTGTAATTCCGTAAGCTCTTTAATGCGTTGAAATAATTTGTCTGACATCTTATCGTCCTCCGTTTTCTTATTGCATTCTATCATTATAATTGTGTCACAAATACACCTTAAATTCAATCTTTACACATATTTGGTCTTTGCCTTTTATCGTGTTAAAATAGTAATTATAACTTAAGGGAGTGTGTCTTATGAGATATCAAAAAGAATTAACAATTGCTGGCGCTTTTATCGCAGGAACCGCCATGGGCGCTGGGATTGCATGGCTAGTTCAACGCAACCGTCCTCAAAATCCATCACATGTTTTACAACAAACAAAAGAATACTTTGGATCTTTAGGTGTAGTTAAAGGAGCCTGGATTGATTACGATACAATCGAGTATGATTTATTCGATAATGCCCCAATGGTATATATCGGTGGGGTTACTGTTGCAAAAGATGACCAACTTGTTTATTATCAGTTTGCGAGTGATGCAATCACTGGAGATGTGATTGATTATTCACCCATGCAATTATCCAATTAATTGAATCCAAAATCGTTCAAGAAAGAGGTGAGAATCGTTTATGAATCAAGAAGAATGGGAACTCCATCCGATTCCCGGTCAGTCGGGTGATGCATATATGGGTGTTCGCTACGACGAAAAATTATTTTTTAAACGAAATACCTCACCTTTTGTGGCGACGCTTGCAGCGGCAGGCCTCGTTCCTAAATTAAAATGGACCGAACGGACGTACTCAGGTGATTTACTCACAGCACAGGAGTGGAGCGATGGAAGAATTCTCAATCGTGAGGACATGTATCAACAACGAATCGTTGATTTGATTTATCATATTCACCACTCAGAGCATCTACTGATTATGCTCAAGCGAGTAGGAGGACGTATCTACGCCCCGCAAGATTTTATTGAAGCATACCAAACAAATCTCCCCCCTTCGCTTCAAACTCACCAATACTTTAATTCAATTATCCATGACTTACAGAATCATATTAACTCATCGCTAATGGATGTGCCCCTTTCTGTTTGCCATGGAGATTTAAATCACCATAATTTTATTGAGCAGACCGATGGAAAGCTATATATTGTGGACTGGGAAGAAGTAAAAATTGCAGATCCAGTCAGTGATCTTACTCAGTTCTTACTCCAATATTTTCCTCCTTCACAGTGGGATCAGTGGCTGGCAAACTATGGTGTAAAAATAGATTCGAACTATATGGAAAGAATTGAGTGGTATTCTGTAATTAACTGTTTACGATTAATCAAACAGTTTTATAAAGAAGGTCGATTGTATGAAGCAAACCAAACGATTATGCAATTAAAACCAATCTACCAACAACTTAGAAAGAGGTACTATGATGAGACTGCGCCATAAACCATGGGCACAAGACCGTATCAACGACTATCCACAGTACGTATCGCCCGCCCCCGAGACACATCGAGGCCATTGGCAGGAGCGTTTCGAAAAACAACAACCCCTACATATTGAAGTTGGATCAGGTAAGGGGCAATTTATTATCAACTTAGCTAAACAAAACCCTGAGATTAATTACATCGCGCTTGAAATTCAAACCAGTGTCACCGTTATGATATTAGACAAACAAATTGAAGCACAACTGCCTAACTTACAAATTATTCACGGAAATGGTGGCCACTTAAATCAGTACTTTGCACCCGGTGAAGTAGATCTTGTATACTTGAACTTTTCGGATCCTTGGCCGAAGAAACGCCATGAGAAACGCCGACTAACTTCTAAAAACTTCTTAGAACAATACCGTGAAGTTTTAAAACCTGAAGGCGAAATCCACTTTAAAACAGATAACCGAGGATTATTCGAGTACTCACTGGCAAATTTGTCGCAGTGCGGCTGGATTTTAAAACAAGTTTGGCTCGATTTACACGAAGATGGTTTATCGAATAATGTGATAACTGAATATGAAGAAAAATTCTCCCAAAAAGGTCATCCAATTTATCGATTGGAAGCTTACTATCCGATCGATACGCATTAAGTTAATTTAATCAAAAAACTCCGTTGCCCGAGAGCAGCGGAGTTTCTTAATGATATATATTACTTTTCTAATAAAGCTTCAAGTTCACCTAAGCGTTGCTCGAAGACATCGAGAGCTTCATCGATATACTCTTTTTGAGTCATATCTAAACCAGCCATCTTCATCGTATCGATCGCATAGTGGCTACGTCCTGATTTTAAGAAGTTTAAGTACTTCTCAAGTGTCTCTTGATCACCTTCAAGAACTTTCTTCGCAAAGTAAGTTGCAGCCGCAAAACCTGTTGAGTATTGGAAGACATAATAGTTGTAGTAGAAATGAGGAATCCGTGTCCATTCATAACGAATTTCAGAATTTGAATTTACAGCAGGACCATAATATTTCTCATTAATACGTTGGTAATGCTCTTGCATAAATTCACTCGTTAATGGTTGTCCCGCTGCATCTTGCTCGTGAATAAAATGTTCAAACTCCGCAAATTGCGTTTGGCGATACATAGTACCTTTAACACCATCGAGGAAGTGGTTAATAATGTATTTTTTAATTTCCACATCATCGTACGTATCAAGCAAGTATTGTGTTAATAAATTCTCATTCATCGTCGAAGCAATCTCCGCTAGGAAGATTGGGTAACCTCCATATTCAAGCGGTTGATTTTTACGGGTATAGTAACTATGAACTGAGTGACCTAACTCATGCACTAACGTATAGAGCGAGTTCAAGCCATCTTGCCAGTTTAATAAAATATATGGGTAGCTGTCGTAAGAACCTGATGAATACGCCCCACTGCGCTTTCCTTTATTCTCATAGACATCAATCCATGAATTATCAAAGGCTTCTTGAATAATTGATAAATAGTCCTCACCCATCGGAGACAATGCTTTTAAGGTAATCTCTTTGGCTTCTTCATAAGTGAATTCAATCGCTGGCTCGCCAAGTAATGGTGTATACATATCATACATCTCAAGATCTTCAATGCCTAATAGCTGTTTACGCAGCTCCACGTATCGATGTAATAAATTTAATCGTTCACCAACAGTTTCTAATAAAGTATCATAAACCGCTTCAGGAATGTGGTTATTGAATAAGGCAGCACTTCGAGCCGATGAAAATCCGCGGATTTTCGCATCAAAGTTATGTGTCTTGATTTCGGTTCCAAGGACATGAGCTAAAGTATTCGCATATTGGACAAAGACAGAATAAAATTGTTCAAAAGTATTTTTACGCACTTCACGGTCAGTACTTTCAAGTAACTTCCCATAGGTTGCATGGGTTAATTTAATATCATTTCCTTCGCTATCTTTAATCGTTGGAAATTCAAAGTCAGAGTTGTTCAGTAAGCCAAATGTTTTGGACGCACTATTGAAGATCTCACTCGCATTTGCTAGGAGTAATTCTTGCTCTGGTGGTAAAACATGCTCACGGAAACGTGTTAAATTATCGATGTATTGGCGCAATGCTTGTAAGCGAGAATTTTCATCAATCATCGCTTCGAGTTGGTTCGCTTCAATACTCATTAATTCCGGATCAAAATAAGCAAAAGCTTGAGCATATTTTGAGTAGAGTTGTGAAGTCTTCGCATCCATCTGCTGATAAGTACTATTGGTTGAATCTTGGTCATACTTCAAATGGGCATAAACACCTAAATTGCTCACTTGACGACCGAGATCTAAACGCAGATCGATAGCTTCTGCTAACGTTTCAGCTGAAGACCCTAACTTTCCTTCATAGTCCTTAGCTTTTTCCAAGCCGTTTAATGCAGCTTGATAACTTTCCTCAAAGGCTTCATCCGTCTTAAACATTGGGGTTAAATCCCATTGGTAACGCGGATCATTTTGTTCACGTGTTTTCAATTGTGATTCACTCACAGTATCATCTCCTTGTAAAATCGTTATCATTAGTCTAACACAAACTCACTTCAGATGACACGCGATATGAAAATTAGTTTAATGATGATTTTTAGACAACAAATCGAGTACCTCATGCAGTGTTTCCTTAACAATCCTTTCGCGTTCGATAAAGGCACTTGTTCCCCATGAAATAACAGAATGATTAAGTAAACAGTCCACCAACTCATCAAACGATAAATCTTCTGATTGGTAAACTTGAATCCAAGCCACTAATTCCCAAAAAGGATTCAAGCAAAAGTAACATTGCCATAAATCTGTCAGAACCCAACGTGGTAAATGATCCAAGCTCATCCCACGCTGATAGAGCTGAACTAACGAGCGGCGATACGTTGGATCACGCTTTATTCTAATCAAAACAGTGGCATATCCTTTGTTCGAACGCCTTCCTTGTGAAGTAAGATGTCCCTTAGTTTTTCCATTCCCAGTAGCTAAATTAACGATAGTCTTAGGGAGTTGGTAATGATTTCTTTGATAAATTAATGGAATAGAATGAATAAAACCGATTGTTTGATCCGTCAAATCCAAATAAGGGATATAGTAACCCCAGTTCGCATCATACATTGTCATCGTATGATGCCATGTATGATTGAGCTGTGAATCTAGCTTTAATGTTTCATAACAAGAGAACCATACAACCTGGTCCACCAATGTTTGATATAGTTCAGTTCGGCGTTTTATTTCCTCTGGTGGAATTTTAGAATATTGAAATTCCAAAACACTCGACCAACCTGTTTGCCGTTCCATCACAAACACATCCGCGCGTTGGTTAATTTCTGCAAAATAATACTCTAATTTAACACTATAATTCTTTAAATCAAGGGCTCGCTTTAAAATTTCTTTACCTGCATGATGCATGGCACTTTCTTGAACAACTCGCCGCTCCGGCTGATTTTCTGAAGATTGACAGGATTTTAAATGACTGAAAAAATATTTTTGCCGCTTGCTACATTTAACAATCACCCGTTGATGACAGATAGGACAATATAAGTTCCCATGCCGCTCAGGGGACTGGTTGAGTTGATGGGCATAAATAATTTCTCGGTTTCGAGTTACAGCATATTTCATCATAATTCCTCCTTAATATTAAATACACTAAAAAGGGGAAATTTTTGACTTTTAAAATAAAAAAATAACTGACGTCATCCGAAGGTGGATTCAGTCAGTTACTTTCATTGTATATTTTCGGGTTGATTAGAAATTCATGCCAAAATAAGCCAGCGCATCTTCAGAACGAATTAATTGCCCATATTCTTTTAATACTTCAGGACGAATGCGTGCTACTTCACTATATTCGACCAAGGTAAAGTATAAGTGATTCAATGTCTCAGAATCGCTATATCCAGCATCTTCTAAATAGAGGACATAATAAGGATCCGCAGCATATAAGTCTGCTTTAATTAGTGGGTCAGGCAAAATTCGAGCTAAATCGATAAAATCATCGAGTTCTTTAAATAAGAATAGGCTCTGATCTAATTGATGCTCATTTGTCAACTCTGCCTCTATTTCTTCTTTAGCCGCTTCAATAAGCTTCTCTTGTGCGTCATCTTTAGAGGTATGTCGCTTTTGATGCATCAGCGCACGTTGTTGTTTGAACTCTTCGGGTAAGAAATCTCCCATGTCATCAAAGTTGGAGCGACTAATATAGAGTTCAAGTCCATCTTGATTCGGCATCACTTGGAAGGTCACGGCGTCTGAACCTTGGAATTCTTGATCAATATCGACCTCTTCTAAAATTGAGTAGAAAAATTGTTCAATCGATGCTTGGTCACCAATTAAATCTAGAAAATCAATGCCACGTTCTTGCAAATCTGCAGCATCAATCATCACTTTAATTAAATTTTCATTAATATGTTCCATTTCCATATTTCGCCACCTCCTCTTTATCAACTACATTATACCGATTTCGTTTGAATTATCAAATAAATTCAATTGCTTTAATATTTAAAAATAATAAAACCCTATCCATTGCTCAGATTGATGTGAACCCCAAAAGTTGGAGTTTTATTTAAGCGGCTAATTGAGCGGTATGTTTTCGGTATTCAACTGGAGACATACCGTTCAATTTTTCTTTTATTCGCTGGTTATTATAATAGTTAATATATTTATTTATCTTTTGTTTTAATTGTTCATAAGTCATTAAAGGTTCACCATAATACATTTCTTGTTTTAAAATTCCAAAAAAGTTTTCCATCGGTGAGTTATCCAGACAATTTCCCTTTCGAGACATACTTTGAAAAATTTTGTTTTCCTTCAAAGTGTTAACCCACTGTCTGTGTTGATACTGCCAACCTTGATCGCTATGAATGGTGGTTCGATATACAGCGTCTCTTTCAATTATACGTATCGTTTCCTTTAAAGGTTTTATCACAAAATCTAAGGTCGGGTGAGCGCTGATATTCCAAGTAATGATCTCTGAATTAAACAAATCCATCATCGGGCTTAAATAAAGTTTCTTCCCATCGATTGTATTAAATTCTGTCACATCAGTAACAATTTTTTGAAGCGGATATTTCGCATTAAAACGACGTTTTAAACGATTTGGTGCGGTCTTACCAATCTTTCCTTTATAAGAATTATACCTACGTGATTTTCTCCAGAACTTCGTGCATTTTAAGCCTAATTTTTTCATTAATCGTTGAACTTTCTTATGATTTTTTTTTTCATCCAATCGCTTCTTTAATTCAACAGTTATTCGTCGATAACCGTAAGTTTCCTGTGAATCGTTAAAAATAGTTAGAATTTCTTTTTCTAACACTTCATCCGGATTCGGCTGCTCTAAACGATTTTTGTGATAATGATAGCTACTTTCTGGTAACTCCAGAACAGTTAAGATGTCCTTTAGCTGAAATCCCTTTTCAAAAATTTCTATAGCGAATTGGGTTTGTTGGGATCTCGATGGTCTCTCAGACCCAATTCCTTTAGCTTTTTTAGGTATAAGTTTTCTATTTTTAAATAGTTTACTTCCTGACGTAAATGTTCAAGTTCCTCTTTTTCGCTAAGATTCATTTTTTGTGATTTTTTACTTAGTTTTGGCTTCTTATGCATGTTGGAAGGCCTCCCGATTGGATTATTTAACTGATTAGCCCCTCCTTCAAGATAAGCCCGCCGCCAGTTGGCGATAAGAGATGGATTGTTTAAACCAAATTTTTTGGCGGTTTCTCTGTAGGAAGCCCCAGTTTCTTGCTTATAGTGTAATACATTAAGTTTAAAATCTAAAGGATACTTTGTTTTTCCTTTGCGAGGTTTCAGGCTATTCTTCCCATAATTCTTATAGTTATTAACCCATTGTTTTGCCAGACTTTTATCAGAAATTTGATATTTATTCGCTAATGCTCTATAACCTAGTTTTCCTTCAAAATAATCTTCAACAACACGCATTTTAAATTCGTAACTATATTTTTTAGACATAAAATGACCCCCATAAAGTTAGTTTTTAACTCTAACTTTCGGGGGTCACCTCAGATAGGGAAAGCTTAAAATTATTCATTAACTAACAAATCTTCCCAAGCGCGTTGCAATTCCATGGCGCGAACTTCTCTTGGTAAGAATCGACGAATTTCATCCTCATTGTAGCCAATTTGCAGACGTTTATCGTCTAAAATAATCGGTCTTCTTAATAATCCAGGTTGCTCTTGAACTAACTGATAAAAATCTTTCATAGGTAATTCCGAGATATCAATTTCTAGTTCTGCATAAGCTTTAGAACGTAATGAAACGATATCCTCTGTCCCATTTTCAGTCATTTTAAGAATCGATTTAATTTCTACTTCCGATAAAGGCTCAGTAAAAATATTTCTTTCTTGATACTCAATATTATGCATCTCTAACCATGCCTTCGCCTTGCGACATGATGTACAACTTGGTGTCACGAATAATGTAACCATGGCTGTTCTCCTCTCTATGTAGATCCAGCACTGACACTCAATGATTTATATAAACATTGAGACTTTCAACAATACACAAAATAAAGTTACCTATCTTGTGTCTTCTAATTATACCATGAAACCTAATCCATATCAATCTTAATTGGAATAACGATAGTGTCAAATTATTGTTGGTTTTCCTCTACCATACTTTTTCATTTCCCTGAACCCAGTTTCATGGATTCCATATTTTAACCGGCGCCTTTGGCACCGTGCCTCCATCGGCATTCAGTTCGTCGCCGCTCGCTTTCGTTATGAAGACGGGGGTCACTCTTTTGGATTTCAATAACCAGCGATGGTCTCAAAAATCTGTCGACTTCGTGTGTTATTAGAATAGTGTAAGATCGCTACTTTACCACTCCATTCATACTGGCGGGCGTATTTTCGCCCCACACGGCCATCTAATTTATTGACTCTTCGTTCTCTTTCTGCTGTTTTCGTTTGATTTCTTACCCAAGCTTTTAAATCGCCACCATTTAGGTCATAAGCACGCGCTTTAGCGATGCTTTCTGCGCCTGTTGTACTCCATCCTAGCGGTCGCGAACTTAAACGAGCACTTAACCAATGGCTGACGTGACCCTCGGCACTACAACCGATATATTGAGGGTCCCTTTGTCTTTGGATCGCATCCCAATTGCCTATTAGATAGCGACGAACCTTTTGAAGCGTTTGTTTCGAGGACTCGGGTAGCGACGGATCGCTGAGTCGCACTTTGAAGTAGTCCTGTAGATAGTCTTTTTCACCTGTATGAAGCCAGCGATGTAACGTGGCGTATAAATGTTCAGTACTGATACCAACACATGCCTGACGAAGATATTTCACCGTATGATAAGGGTCAAGAACAAAGCGCGTCTGAGTCGGGAGAGAGTCCAACCCTTTCTTAATCCAGTGAGCCCCGTCACCACTTAAATAAAGAGCCGGACAGGCCGCTAAATCGTATTGTTGGTCGAGATAGTAATAGACGTCTTCCCACAATTCTTCGCTATCTTCGTATAAGCCTGTGAATATTCGACGAACATTTAATGCTTTTCGATCACTTGATCCTAAATTTTCTTTGTATCCTTCATGAACATACGCCAAGCGCATTTCCCGATTCTTCCCATCTTGATAGGCTACATGGTCTTCATCAGCTTCAATGTATAGGCAGTCTACCTGACGTTTTTCTCCCACCGGCAACGTAACAGAATCCGGGCAATACTTATGCACAATATTCTTGACGGTCTGACGACTATGAATCCCGATATGTTCGAAACTATCCAGGGTCGCTTGATAAGAATGCTTACTGGCCTCCTCGTAAATGGCTGCCTCTAAATCTAGATCCACGCGCTGGTGAGGTGTGAGTGATAAGTAATCATCCAATAAGTAGCAGAACTCACCCGTTTGCTTATCTTTGTAATAACGCCTTGAAAGTTTGATATCACCGATCAGTGTGGAGATTGTTTTTTCATCATGGCTACGATGAACGCGATATCTTGCTTTTCTTCCAGGGCTTTCAAAGAGTGTCTCCTCAATCGTTGCACAGAGATCTTCTCCTAAATCGACCGAGAGTTGACGCATCTTATCGCGAATGGTTTTGATACACGTTGAAAAGTCTACTTCACCTTGAATCGCTTGATGATATAAATCTGTCATCATTTTACTAATTTCTTGCATAACTTGTGTTACAATATTCATGGATAACCCTCTAACTTTCTGTGTGTTTTGGTTACTAACAGTATAGCAGAGGGTTATCTTTTTTGCTTTTAGCTTACCAACAGTTATTTTACACTAAGTGGAATAACTATCCTTAAAACCTGGAGCTGGACTATTCATAAAATAGCGAAGGTAACCTATTTCATTGACCCTATGACTTAACCGCTGTAATCATTGAATTGTATAAAAATTCTTTTAAATTGACTTCCTCAATCCCCCATTTTTTTGCATAAGGGTCACTTACTGGCTGATAGTGAATTTGAACTTGATTAAATCCAGCTTTGCGAACAATATCGGCTAACTTATCCAAAGTTAAAGCACCAGCCACTCAAGTACCGTACATTTTCGGATTATTGATAACACTGTCAGGCAACTCTTGACTTAAAGAGATATCAGAAATCGCAATCCGACCGCCTGGTTTAAGCACTCGGAATATTTCACGGTAAACTTGCAATTTATCAACAGATAAATTAATAACACAATTACTAATCGCAACATCAATTGTTTGATCGGCAACCGGCAAGTGTTCAATCTCGCCTAAGCGAAATTCGACTTGATTAAATTTACGTTTTATCGCAATCTCTCGAGCTTTATCAACCATCTCGCGGGTCATATCAACCCCAATAACTCGTCCCGTTTCTCCTACACGTTTGGCTGAGATAAAGGCATCCATGCCCTTACCAGCGCCTAAGTCTAATACGGTCTCTCCAGGTTGCATTGCAGCCACATCAATTGGATTACCGCATCCTAACCCGGTATTTGCTTCTTCCGGAACAAGCGCCAAATCTTCCTCTCGGTAACCAAGGGCTTGATTTAATTCATTAATATCAACTTGTACTAAATTCGTATCGGTCGCAACTTGTTGATAAAAATCCGCAACGGATTTTTTTATATCTTTAGGGTTAATTTTAGTCATATCTTGTCACTTCCTCTCACTCACTATTTTAACAAATCCATAATAAACTATCCAAATTTCTGTTTTCATTGCGATTAAAATATAATTTAAGCGATAGAAATTACACAGCGCCAGCCGGGTATGGTAGAATATAAAGGAAGAACTTGTTATCTTTATTACAATTGAAAGAGGTTGTTTAATGAAACCAAGAGTATTTTCAGGTGTCCAACCGACAGGAACACCAACCATAGGGAATTATGTCGGCGCGATGAAAGGATTTGTTGAACTTCAATCCGATTACGATACAATCTACTGTGTCGCAAATCAACATGCGATTACAGTTCCACAAGATCCAAAATTATTACGCCAACGTACCCGAGAATTGGCAGCATTATATCTAGCGATTGGGATTAATCCTGAACAATCAATTATGTTTGTTCAATCTGATGTGCCAGCACATGCACAAGTCGCTTGGATTATTCAATGTTTAACACCCCTTGGTGAGTTAGAGCGAATGACCCAATATAAAGATAAGGCAACAAAGCAAGATAATGTCAATGCGGGCCTACTCAACTACCCTGCGTTAATGGTTGGAGATATTATTCTTTACGATGCCGCTCATGTTCCAGTGGGTGATGACCAAAAACAACACTTAGAATTAGCTCGGAACTTTGTCGATCGATTTAACAATCGCTTCGGTGAATTACTCGTTAAACCGGAACCAATGATTCCTAAGGCAGGCGCACGCATTATGAGCTTGCAAGATCCAACCCGTAAGATGAGTAAGTCGGATGATAACGCTAGAAGTTATATTCTCTTACTCGATGAGCCAAAGAAAATTATTAAAAAGGTCAAAAGTGCTGTCACAGATACCATTGGTGCCGTCAATTATGACCCTGAAAATCAACCCGCGATTACCAATTTAATTAATATCTACGCTCGCTTTAGCGGCTTAACTCCGGAGCAAATTGTAGCGGATTACCAAGGAAAAGGTTATGGAGATTTTAAAGGGGATGTGGCGGAGGCGATTGTCTCAGTACTTGAACCAATCCAAGATCGTTATCACCAATTGCTTCAAAGTGATGAACTGGATGAAATCTTAGCCCATGGCGCTATCCAAGCTAACGAGATTGCGAACGCAACCTTAACACGTATTGAAGACGCGATTGGTTTCAACTATCGTTAATTTAATCGCATTGCATTATAGACATAATAATACCCTCATATGATAATTCATTTTGTTATCATTTGAGGGTATTTTTTGTGTTTAACGCTTCATCTTACGTTGACATTCTGGACAAATGCCATACATTTCTAACTTTGTTTGTTTCAATAAGAATCCAGTCTGTTCTTCACAAGATGCGTTAATATTCGATAAGTCACTCGACTCAAAGTCCATAATCTTACCACACTCTTCACACATAACATGAAAATGACGGTCACCAAGATAGTCATAGCGACTATGGTTTTGACCAAACTTCATCTCATAAACAAGCCCTTGATCGACTAAAAAATTCACATTGTTGTAGACTGTTGCAAGACTCATGCCTGGATGATCATCCTTTAAATCATTGTAAATTTCTTCAATCGTGGGATGAGTCTTCGATTCGATTAAGTAATCGATAATCGCGCGACGCGGTGCGGTAATTCGCATGCCTTGATTACGTAATTTCTCTAAAATAGCTTCTAATTCTGTTGTCGAAGAATACATACATCCCACTCCTTTCGACTATATTATACTACTAAAAACCGCGATAATAAAACAATTTTGATCATATTAATCAATTCTCATTTTAAAAAAAACTCCCTACATTTAGGTCGGGAGATTACTGAAAATCAATTAATGAAAGATCATAACCGGCATTCCAATATAGCACAGCTCAAAGACTGTCGGCATCACGGCTGGCGGTGTATTAATACATCCAAGAGAGCCTGCATACGTCCAAATATTCCCACCGAACGCACTTTGCCATGGTGCATCATGAATTCCTTGCGCATTATAATCAAAGGCAATCCAATAATCAACAGGTGTTTCATAATCAAGACCTGTTAGATTGTTATTACCAAATAAAACAGCATCTCTTTGCATATTCCAGATTTGATAAGCTCCTGGAACTGTCTCAGCACCCGTCTTTCCGGAAACAATCGGTGTCTCAAGCATCAATTGTCCCTCATGATAAATGAACATCATTTGGTAGGTCAAATCAACTTCTACATAAGAATTACCAATTGAATTCACTTCGCCGTAACCAGACCCTTCAATGGTCGCTTCTCGGACTTGATCTTCATGCTTATGTAACGTCTCAATAATCAATTCTTGTTCTTTTTCACTATCAATATACCAACCAAAAATACCAGGCTGCACCGTAACCTCACCTTGATAGGTACTATTAAATGCAAACGGATTATATAAGGTGGCATACTCCATATTTAAGCGATAAATATAATCAGCAATTAGCTCTGAATCAATATAGGCATTACCCTCCGAATCAATCGTTAACCATGATTCAATTTCTTCACGAGGTATCGTAATTTCATGATCTTCGATTTTCAGGGTAATTTTAGTATTGACAATTCCATTCACTTCTTCGGCGTACGCTTCAAACCCTTCAGATTCCATGGTTTTTTTTGGAACATCGTAAAGATCTTTCAAATTTGTTTGTAATTTGCCGTGACCGATTTGTTCAAGTAAATAACCCTCAAAACGCGCAGGATCGACATAGTCACCATATAATTCTGGGTTAAATCGTAATGAACCATCTTCTTCTTTGGTATAGGACATATCGCGTGTGTGTTCACGCTTTTCATTATCGACCCCAAGACTAATTAGCAAACGATCAATAATTTCATCCGATACGGATAAAGACTCCGTTAAATCTATGGATTGTTTATTAATTAAGTAGACAGGCCAACCAAGTGTTGGTTGATTCTTCAGGGCTTGATCTAATAAAGCCAAATCCTTAATTTGAATATCTAAATCATCGAGCGACAACGAGCCTATCCCTTGATCGCCTTCTTCAAAATACATTTTTGACTGAGGCAGCTCCGTCATGACTTTATCCTTCGCTTTGGCTAAGGTCATCTGACTAATATTAACGGGCCCCGCATAAGTATTTGGTAAGAAAAAATTATTAAAATAAATAATACCACCAATATAAATCATTAAAATAAATAAACCAACCATCATAGCATATTTATACGCTGGTTTTATGTTATTCAACTACTCTCACCTCTTTATAAATCTATCAATAATTTCTTCCCATCAACTATAGCAGAGAAAGGGCCAAATTACCATAAATTAGTTTGACAAACCGATTCTCTTAGTCTATCAAAAAAATCCCCTTATGCAAATCACTTATTCAGTGAAATAGCATAAGAGGATAATTAAAGAAAAAATTACTCTGCTACATCGGCTGCTTTTGCGGCACGGTAAGTTAAGATTGGCTTACGTGCAGCAGTTGCTTCGTCTAAACGTTTAACCGGTGTGTTATGTGGTGCCTCTTGAACTAATGTTGGTTCTGTTTTAGCTTCTTCTGCAATCTTCAAGAAGATATCTGCCACATAGTCTAAGTCTCGTTTTGATTCAGTTTCAGTTGGCTCAATCATTAAGCACTCCGGAACAATCAATGGGAAATAAGTTGTTGGTGCGTGGATACCGTAGTCTAATAGACGCTTACCAATATCTTTTGCATTGACACCGTAATCATGTTTTTGACGTGTGCAGTCAAGAACGAACTCATGCTTGCAATATGAGTCACCATACGGTGCATCATATTCACCTTTTAGACGTGCAAGCAAGTAGTTTGCGTTTAAGACCGCATTTTCGGATACTTTACGTAGTCCTTCGCCACCATATGCGCGAATATAAGTATAAACACGTACGTTAACGCCAAAGTTACCAAAGGCACCTTTCACGCGACCGATCGATTCAGGATAATCTGAATTAAGAACATATTGATCGCCTTCTTTTTCAATGCGTGGCACTGGTAAGAACGGAATCAATTTCTCAACGACACCGATTGGACCAGATCCAGGTCCACCCCCACCGTGCGGCCCAGAGAAGGTCTTATGTAAGTTATAGTGAACTGCGTCAAATCCCATTTGACCTGGACTAGAAATACCCAAGATCGCGTTTGAGTTCGCACCATCATAGAATGCTAACGCTCCCGCATCGTGCATAATTTTTACGATTTCTTGGATATCTTTTTCGTAGAGTCCTACAGTACTTGGGTTGGTTAACATAATTCCAGCTGTTTCTTCGTTAACGACTTCGCGTAAAGCTTCAACGTCTACTAATCCGCCTGGTGTTGACGGAATCTCAATCGTATCATAGCCCGCTACCACTGCTGTTGCTGGGTTCGTTCCATGAGCAGAGTCAGGAATAATAATGTATTTACGTTGTTCACCTTCACCGATCGACTCAAAATATTTTTTAAATACTAGAATAGCAGTTAATTCACCTTGAGCTCCTGCCGCAGGTTGAAGTGAAATTGCGTCCATTCCTGAAGTCACAGTTAAGTACTCTTGTAAGTTATAGAGTAATTCTAATGCACCTTGAACCGTTTCTGGCTCTTGGTTAGGATGGATATTATTGAAGCCATCCATGAAAGCAGCTACCTCATTAACTTTAGGATTATATTTCATTGTACATGACCCAAGTGGATATGGACCTGACTCTACCCCAAAGTTTTTATTTGATAATGCAGTATAATGACGTAATAATTGAAGTTCTGAAACTTCAGGTAATTCTGCATCTTCTTTTCGTTGGTAATCTGACTCTAAATCTTTTGATAAATCATATTCTGGGACATCTTGAGTTGGTAAGTCATAAGCAACATGTCCTGGAGATGAAATTTCAAAAATTAATTGATCATAATCATTCAAAATCATTATTTAGCCACCTCCACTAAAGCTTTTACAAACCCGTCAATTTCTTCTTTGGTACGTTTTTCAGTCGCACATAATAAGTAAGCATTCTCTTCACCGTATGCTGCTGAGGCATCAAAGCCACCTACGTAGCCTTTTTCATGAAGTGCTAAATTGACTTCGTGAACAGGTTTATTTAATTTGATCACAAATTCGTTGAAGAATGGACGTGTATTTAATGCTTCAAATCCGTTTTCTTTTAACTGAGCTTGTAAGTAGTGCGCATTGTTAATATTGTGTTGCGCTAATTCTTTAACACCTTCTTTACCGTAAGCGGTCATTGCGACTGCAGATGCAAGTGCAAATAACGCTTGGTTAGAAGAATAGTTACTTGTTGCTCTTTCACGACGGATATGTTGCTCACGTGTTGATAATGTCATAACAAAACCACGTTTGCCTTCCGCATCAGTTGTCTGACCAACAATACGACTTGGAAGTTTACGCATTAACTTTTCAGTTGTAGCGAAGTAACCACAGTGTGGTCCACCAAATGCCATACCAATACCAAATGGTTGAACGTCTCCAACAACAATATCTGCACCTAAGTTACCTGGTGCTTCTAATTTAGCGAGTGCTAATGGGTTTGATGAAACAATTAGTAAGGCTTTTGTACCTTCCATAGCTTCTTTAATAGCTTTAATATCTTCAATTGAACCGAAGAAGTTAGGATATTGAATAACCACTGCCGCAACTTCAGAATCAAGTTTAGCTTTTAGGTCTTCGATATCTGTAACATCATTCTTCAAGTTAATATCTTCGACAGCATAACCTTTACCGAAAGCATAACTTGAAATCGTGCCATGACCTTGCGGGTTAACCCCTTTTGAAACTAAAACTTTCGTTGATTTTTTAACGGCGCCATACGCTAAGTTTGTTGCTTCAGCTAATGCGTTATACCCATCATAAAGTCCACAGTTCGCTACATCCATTTGAGTTAACTCAGCAACCATTGATTGCCACTCAAAAAGCGCTTGTAATTCACCTTGGCTGACTTCCGGTTGATACGGAACGTAAGCTGTCAGGAATTCTTGACGGCTAATAATAGCATTAACAACACTTGGAATATGATGGTCATACGTACCTGCTCCTAAGAAGAATGGCATTTGTGTGGCAGAAGTATTCTTACTTGCCAGACGATTTGCTTCTTTTAAGAGTTCCATCTCACTTAATGCAGGTGGTAAGTCCATTACACCTTTAGTTCGGACTGCTTCAGGGACATCACTAAATAAGTCCTCTACAGATTTCGCACCAATGACGTCTAACATAGCTTGGCGGTCTTCATCAGTATGAGGTAAATATCTGAATTTTGACATTTTACACCTTCCTTGATCAATACATTTATATTTTAAGGCTCATAAAATAAATTATGAGCCTTAAAAAGAGTTGTTACTATATTAATTAACCAATATGTTCTTGATATTGTTCGTAAGTTAAGAATGCAGATGTATCGATTGCATCGTCAGATTTAATTTCGAAAATCCATCCTAATGCGTATGGGTCTTCGTTAACTTTTTCTGGCTCATCTTCTAAGTCTTCGTTTACTGCAGTTACAGTACCAGCAACTGGTGTGAAGATTTCAGAAGTTGATTTAACAGACTCGATATTTCCTGCTTCATCTTCTGCATCTAATTCATCGTCAACATCTGGTAGTTCAACGTATACGATGTCACCTAATTGCTCAACAGCATGATCAGAAATACCAATGCGTGCTGTGTGCTCATCTACTAATTGAATCCATTCGTGATCTTCTGTGTAAAATAATGTTGTTTTATCCATTATAAATTCCTCCAATATTTTTTTATTATTTGTTACCAAAATTAGCGATGGCGTAACCAGTCTTTTTTCGTAATAACCGCTGGAATACGCTTGTTACGGATTTGAACGAAGATTTCTTTACCAAATTCAGCTTGTGGTTTTCTAATTAAAGCATAACCAATTGCTTTACCAAAGGTAGGAGATTTCGTTCCAGAAGTGACAAAGCCAATAGGCTCTTCACTTTCTTCACTTTCAAAGATTTCAGCTCCATGACGAGCAATTCCTTTACCTGTTAACTCAAATCCGCGTGAGATATAACGGTTCGGATCTTTTTTGACTTCTTTGAGTGCTTCTTTTCCAATGAAATCAGCTTCTTTATCTGTCTTAACAGCAAAACCAATTCCACCTTCAATAGGGTTAATATCTTCAGAAAGATCATTGCCGTAAAGTGCCATACCACCTTCAAGACGAAGTGTATCACGCGCTCCTAGGCCACACTCTTTCAGATTATATTTCTCACCTAATTCAAGGAATCGTCTCCATAACTTCTCTGCATCATTCCAAGGAATGTAAAGCTCAAATCCATTTTCTCCCGTATATCCTGTACGTGATACAATGACATGCTCTACCCCATCGACCGTTTGATCCATTAAGAAATGATATGACTTAATTTGTGATAAGTCACAATCCGTCATACTTTGAAGTAATTCTTCAGACTTAGGTCCTTGAACCGCAATCAATCCATAATCTAATGAACGATCATCAATGGTAACTTGATCATCTTGATTGTGTGCTTTAAACCAGTCAACAATCTTAATACGATTGCTAGCGTTCGGTGTTACGATAATTTCGTTCTCACCATTGCGATAGTAAATCAAGTCATCCAATGTACCACCGTCTTCTTTAACAACTGCAGTATATTGAGCTTGATTAATCGCACAATCATGAGCCTCGTTCGTAATTAGACCATTTAGCCAATCTAAGACATGCTCTTTATTACCTGTAATGAACACTTCTCCCATATGAGAAGCATCGAAGATTCCTACATCATTTCTGACAGCGTCATGTTCTTCTTGAATACGACTGAATTGGATGGGTAAAGCCCAACCACCAAAGTCAGAAACATCATAGCCAGCCTCCACATAGTAGTCATACATTGGGGTCTGGAATAATCCATCTTCATTACGTAATGGCTCCATTCAATCACTCCTTCTAAAGATATTCGTGTTTGTTAAGGGTTTGAAGCCATCTCAATGTGATAACTTCACATACACTTCACAAACCTCATAAATAAATTATAGCGAATTTTTCATAAATTCTCAACCTAAAAGCGTTTTCTTATAAAAGCTGTTACAAAAGGATTAATTAAGGTTTTTTCAATAATTTTTAATTATTTTTATGAAAACTCGCGACATAACGGGTTTGTGATTTGATATAATGTAAGAAAGATACTCATCAAAATTTAAGTAATAGGAGGAACATCTTCATTGTCTATCGAAATATTGAAATGCAATATAGAACAAGTCGAATCGAAACTCCCTGCTAACTACCCAACACCAAAAATTGTCGCTGTCACGAAATTTACCGATATCGATACAATGCGAGAATTATATCAACTTGGCTACCATCACTTTGCAGAAAACCGTCCCCAAGTGTTTTTAGAGAAATACAATGCTCTAGAAGATATAAAAGAAAACATCCATTGGCATTTTGTGGGCAACCTTCAGACAAGACAAGTTCGTGACATCATTAATCTGCTTGACTACGTACATTCCCTCGATCGTCCTTCGCTTGCGAAAGAAATTAATAAGCGAGCGAATCAACCCATAAAATGCTTTGTTCAAGTCAATGTCAGTGGTGAGGACTCTAAATCTGGACTCAGTCCCGATGAGTTGGAAGAGTTTATTATTTCATTAGCCCAATATCCAAAAGTGCACGTTATCGGTCTGATGACGATGGCTCCTTATGAAGCAACAGAAGAAGCATTACACCGTTATTTTGCACATTTACGTAAACTACGAGACCAAGTTGCCGCGATGGATTTACCCTATGCTCCTTGTCAACATTTGAGTATGGGAATGAGTCGTGATTATCCGATCGCTGTCGAAGAAGGAGCTGACTTTATTCGAATTGGCAGTGCACTTTTTAAAGAATAAATAAAGACATCCGACGCCGTCTACAAAATAGACGGTTTGGATGTCTTTTGATTTCTAATAAATTGTCATTGAGAAAGAATCCATTAATCAAGCAAGTTATAGTTCCCCTCACTCGCTAAAAATCTCATAATGATAAAAACAATTAAGATTGCAACCGTCCCAAGTACTAAATCCATCATCGTATGAGCATAAATTAACATTTTACGGGCAATAACAAATAGTATTAACTCTAACATAGAATAAGCTGAGTGATTCATAATCATTAAAATTAACTCAACACCTACAATCAGAAGTAATGCGTAAGCTAGAAAATTCTGAAACACTTGATACGATTGATCCAATGAAGCGTGATATAATCCCGGAATAAAATCAGTAAATTGCGTGAAACCAATAAAAATACCAATTATTACGAATATGGCAATAATGTATTCAAGCATAAAAGCTGTTTTCCCTAAAAATTTCTCAAATTTTTTATGCAATAACACCATCTCTCCTCCAAATAAAAAAACTCTTTTCTCACTATACGATGTATCTTAAAAAAAGGCAAGCGCATACACGATGAATTCAAAAGTATTTCCCCCTTGTTTTACAGGTTATGTGCTATAATGAATCTACTAAATAAAGGAGGGATCAAATGAAGTTAGGTTTAATTATTAATCCAATCGCTGGGATGGGAGGACGTGTGGGACTTAAAGGGACAGATGGTCGCGATATCTTAGAAGAGGCACGACGCTTAGGATCTATCCCCGAAGCAGAAATCAAAGCTCAACGTGCTTTAGAACAATTGCTTCCTGTCAAAGATCAATTAACTCTTTATGTTGCACAAGGTGCGATGGGATCCGATTCCGCTGAAAAGTTAGGTTTCAACTATCAAGTTATTTATCATCCCGAAGCAGGCGATACAGATCAACATGATACGTTTAACTTAGCCCAAGCTCTCAGTGAAGAACAAGTCGACTTAATTTTATTTGTCGGAGGAGACGGAACCGCTCGAGATGTATCACGTACAATTGGAACAAAAGTACCTGCGATTGGTATTCCTGCAGGTGTTAAGATCCATTCTCCAGTGTACGGCATGACCCCTGAAAGTGCTGGGAAATTAGCTCTCGAATTTGTTAAAAATCCAACCATGCCCCTCAAAGATGATGAAGTAATGGATATTGAAGAAGAAGCATTTCGCCGAGATGAAATTGTCATCGAAGTTTATGGCTACCTTAAAGTGCCACAAGACCCTACTTATCTGCAGCCATTAAAATCACCTTCGCCTCAATCTGACGCATCTGCTATGGAATCCGCAGCACTCTATATTATTGATGAAATGGAAGATGACACCATTTATATTGTAGGTTCTGGAACGACAACAGCTCAAATTATGCAAGAGTTGGGTCTCGAACATACGATTTTAGGGGTCGACATTATTAAAGATCGCCAATTACTCGTAAAAGATGCTGCTGAAAAAGAAATTATCGAAGCAATTGATGGCGAATCAAAGGTCAAACTCATTATTACCCCAATGGGTGGTCAAGGCTATATCTTTGGTCGTGGTAACCAACAACTCAGCGCCAATGTTTTACGTCGACTGACTCGACAAGATGTTATCATTATTGCAACACCGAATAAGCTATTAACTATCGGATCCAATCCATTTTTAGTGTATACTTTAGATGACGAAATTGATCAAGCCTATAGTGGCTACTACAAAGTGATTACTGGTTACGGCCAAATTGCTATGAAAAAAGCAGCTTCTTTGAAGTAACGCTTTATAATGTTTCACTTACCTTTAGAAAGGGGTATCTTTATGAACTTAACCCAAAAAGTATTTAATTTAATTCGTAATTCCTTGCTTATCACCTTATTAGTCACAATGTTTATTAATGCATTAAATACGGGTAAGATTTTCGCTTTCACTTCCATCGTGATTCTAGGAATTGTCCTCGGGTTACTCGTATTAATCTATGATATCCGTTCACTCAGCCGAGGCACCCAAATGACCCTTCATATTATTGGAAGTCTAGCAGCCATTATCACTGTTGCAGTTCTCAATTCATGGGTCTATATTAATTGGAATCAAGTCTTAACCATTGTCTTAATCGGAGTAGCGGTTGCACTAGTTCTCTACCTTGCTTATCGGTATTTCTTCAAGAAGCATAAAAACAATGCTAAATCCGAGGTAACGTCTAGCGACGCATCATTAGATGCTCTCCATAATACTGATCAAGCACTTGAAGAACAATATGCACAACTTACACAGCAAACAACTTTAGAAGCAGAGGAAGAAACAGCTCCATCTGTTAGCGAGACGTCAAAACCTCAAAGTTCAGTCGCAACAAGTGAACTTGAAGACAAAGTACCTCAACCAGAAGTAAAAGCTGATGTAATTCGTCAACCAAGTTACTATATTTATCCGGAACATTTGTAAGACACAACGCTTAGAATTCACTTATATATTAAGCGATTAACAGCCCGTTGTTCTATTAACAGCGGGCTGTATTTATTATGATGGTCTTCTTTGACGAGATCCATAGAATCGCTAAATAAAATACACTATAGACTGAAGGTAGGCAAGTTATGAATTCAACTGTACAATGGCAAGCAATCAAAACAAACCCACAAGTTCAATTAATTGACCTTAGAACACCTAAAGAATATGAACAAGGTCATATCCCTGGTGCCATCAATCTCCCGCTCTTCACGAATGAAGAACATCAACAGATTGGGACACTCTATAAACAAACATCGGTTGAGGCCGCTAAAAAATTAGGTGTCCAGTACATTGCAACACGCTTGCCTGAATTATTTACTGAAATTACTCGCCATCTCCCCAAGCGACAAGTTGTGGTGTATTGCAAATCAGGCGGTTACCGTAGTCAATCTGTTACGGGTTGGCTGAATGGCCTTGGCGAAAAGGTCAATCGGCTTGAGGGAGGTTATCAAGGTTACCGACAAACCATTATTCAAGGAATTGAAAACAAGGTCCCAATGTTTCAATTTGTTACATTGAATGGCTTCACCGGTGTAGGAAAAACGGCCATCTTAAAAGAATTACAAAACCAAGGCGCACAAGTATTGGACCTAGAAGGACTCGCCAATCACCGTGGGTCTAACTTTGGAAGTATTGGTTTGGGAAAACAACCTTCGCAAAAAATGTTCGAATCCGCCCTTTATGAGCAACTCGAAACGTTTTCGCCGGGGATTGTATTCGTTGAATCTGAAAGTAGCAAGATTGGCACAGTCTTTGTCCCAAATTGTTTAAGAGAAGCCTATACCCACTCCCCCTATCAAGTTCGAGTGCACTCAACGATTGAAGACCGAGTCGATCGCATCTACCAAGACTATATCGAACATCACGATTCCCACTTCAATCAAGAAGTTCAGGCTGCATTAGAAGCACTCCATCGATATGTTAGCGATGAGGCGATTCAAGTTATGGAACAACAACTCGCTCAAGACCATTACCGACAAGTCATTGAAGCCTTGATGGTCCATTACTATGATCGACGTTATCAAATGCGTCATGTTCCATATGACTTAGAAATTCAACACGATAATACTTCATTGGTTGCTCAACAATTGATAAATAAATATTGCAAATAAACAAACAGCGCGTCAGCCAAAATAAAATCGGTTGACGCGCTCTTGACTTATTCAGATTTCAACCAACGGGGTGCGGTATAATCCGTTAAAAATGCACCGAGCGGAGCAGTAAATAAAATCGCAATGACTGAGACAATCAAAATCATTTGACCACTCTCAAGTCCCATACTGAAAGGAATTGAACCAATCGCTGCTTGCACTGTCGCCTTCGGCAAATACGCTACGGCTGTAAATAATTTCTCACGACGATTAAGCGATGTCCCAGCAATCGAAAATAAGACACCTAGCATTCTAAATAACAAACCAATCGCAACAATGAGTAGCGCTTGAGGTCCTGCCAACCATAGATATTGAGCATCAACATTAATCCCTACTAGAACAAATAATAATAGTTCAAATGCACCCCAAAGTCGGTAATAGTGCTCTTCTAATTGATGGGCTAATAGCTCGGCTTTGGCTTTAACAACCATCCCTAAAGTCATTATCGCTAATAACGCTGAAAATGAAACCCAAGGTGCAACCCATTGCTCTAACCCTAACAGCAATCCCGATAAGGCAAGAAGCATTACGATTTGATAACTATCTCGCATTTCAAAGTGATGAATCATCATTAAATAGAGATAACCACACAAGAGCCCAACGCCAATGCCAAGACCAATCGTCAACGGAATGGCTAAAAATGCGCCTCCTTCAAAGACACCGGTCGTTGCCAACGCTAAAATACTCGTAAAGAAAATAATCACAAAAATATCATCCAGTGAAGCGCCTGCCAAAATCATTTCTGGAATATGTCGATTCGTTCCACGTTTCGTTTGGATTAAATGAATCATTCTAGGTACGACAATCGCTGGAGAAACAGCTGCCAGCACACTTGCCATCAACGCGCCGTCGATGGCCGACCAATTTAAGAGGAGCACCGCTGCTAGGGTAATCCCAATCATCTCAATCGCTGCAGGTAGGAAACTTAATAAGATTGCGGGTCGTCCAACCCGTTTCAAATGATCAATATTTAAAGATAGACCCGCGCGTGTCAAAATAATTACTAAAGCAATTTGACGGATATCCGCTGAATAATTAAACACATCTTCACTCACCCAGCCCCATTGATAAGGACTAATTAAGACACCTGCAATAATCATTCCGACTATACTAGGCAGCCCAATCTTTCGTGCGATATATGCACAAACGCCACCCACTGCACAAATAATTCCAAAATTAATTAGCATACCATCCCTCTTTCTTTTAAGATTCTTCAAAAGATAAAAAAACTGAGACTCCTCCCTTGAACAGGTAGAAGTCATCAGCATTCAAAGCAGTTTAAGCCATACGGCTAAGGAAGAACCTCATTTCCTATCTTCAATCGATTAACGTTCTACGAAAACAACCGAATCTTCAGTAAAGTGATCAATCATCGCTTGGCTATAGATATGGTAACCTTTTTCACGATATTTCGGTCCGCCACCTTGGAAGACCTTCTCAATCGCAATTCCCACACCGGCAATCGTAGCTCCCGCTTGCTCACATAAATCAATCAAGCCACCTAAGGCTTCTCCTTTGGCTAAAAAGTCATCTACAATGAGGACGCGATCCGTTGGAAGCAAGAAACGACGGTCCACTCGAATATTGTACTCTTTATTTTTAGTATAAGAGACTACTTTACTAGAGTAAACATCGTCAGATAGTGTTAAAGATTCAATTTTTTTCGCAAAGACCATTGGTACCCCTAAGTATTTTGCGGCAGTATATGCCATGGAAATCCCAGATACTTCTAGCGTAATTACACGTGTAATCCCTGCATCTGCAAAGTGCTCTGCAAAATCTTTCCCCATCGCATCAATCAATTCGACATCCACTTGATGATTTAAGAAATTATCAACCTTTAAAATATTACCTTGAAAAATCTTACCGTCTTTAAGAATTTTTTGTTCTAATAATTCCATGCTCCCACTCCTCAAGTTATTTTCAATTTAACTATTTCATACTTAGCGACATTTTACAATAGGTATTTTATAATTCGTCGAAAATTTTATTATAAAATGTCCAAATAGAATTGATTCCCAATATCATAACCGTAATCGGTAAATCGAATCCAATCATCTTCGATTTCAATCACCCCATATCGCTGATGTTTCATTAATGCATCCTGATACTTTTGGCAGAAATCAATTTGATAGATACGATTAATCTCACGAATATCAAAGCCTTGTCGCAATCGCAAATTCAACATAATATATTCTTTCTCTCGCGCTTCCATATCCATCGCTTCCATGTAAACAATTGGACGTTGGCCTTGGTCAATCATTTGAAAGTATTGATCAAACCGACGTGAATTTGAAAATCTTCGTAAACCAATATTTGAAGCTGCGCCCAAGCCGATTCCTAAATAATCTTTCAATTGCCAATACTTTTTATTGTGTCGACTTTGATAGTGAGGTGCTTTTGCGAAGTTGGATATTTCATATTGTTCATAGCCCGATTGTTTCAATGTTTGCTGAATATAATGATACATATCCCGTTCCTCATCATCGTCAGATAGTTGAATCTTCCCAGTATGATGCCAACGAGCAAAAGGCGTTTTATCTTTAATCATAAGTGAATAGTATGAAATATGAGGCGGATTTAATTCCAGAAGTGCTGACACATCTTCTTTCAAGACCTCAAAAGATTGATTTGGATTATTAAACATCATATCCAAACTAAAATTATCAATTTGATGGTCTCTTAAGATCGCTACTTTTTCTTGAACATCTTTAGCGTGATGTAATCGCCCCATCACTTTCAACACATTATCGTCAAAGGATTGAACCCCCATCGAAAAACGATTGAATCCTAAATCTAAATAACCTGCGATTTTTTCTTCAGTAACTGATTCCGGATTCATTTCAATGGCAATCTCACAATCGGGTAATACTTCAAAATTTTGATAGATGCCTTGAATAATTTGACGCATCAACGGCAACGATAAATAAGAGGGCGTACCTCCCCCAAAATAAATCGTATCGAGCTGATATTGTTCATCGCGATAAAGTGCCATTTCCTTTGTTAAATAATCTACATAGTCATCAATCCGATCATCATAATTCGCAAAGGTTAAAAAATCACAGTAATGACACTTTTTCTCACAAAAAGGGATATGGACATAGAGTCCGAGGGTATTTTTCATAAGTTATCCTTCTTCTAATCAATTAATAAGTCCGTTTTAAAATTTTCTGGTATGGGGATAGTTTGGTAAATATCTAAATCTACAATGTCCTCAAAACTCACCCGATATACTTTAGGGTTTTGATAGTCTTGCACGAAAAGTTCCTTCGTATTCGGATCATAGCCACTAATATAAAGTGTGGCAGTATAATCTTCTCGCTGGCGATTTTTCAAGAAGCCGACCGGTAGTGATAATACATTTAAAATCCGATACAAATAGGCGCATGCTTCGGATTGATTTGTAGGCTTAAGACTCAATTGGGAGAAATAATAAGCCCGCACAAAACGGGAGACCGGATCATAACCACCAGGTAAACCTTTAACAGCGTTCACTTCTTCAGGTTTTTCCGGATCCATATAGCGTTCTAATCGATGATATTGTCGTTCTAATTTTGGTGAATTGGTCATCACTTGATAAGGGTTCTCCTTCACTTCAAATTGACCGTTCTTTGGCTCTAAAACAATATTACAGCCAGATGGATCTGTAAACATATAGTGGAATGGCGGAGAGATGATGCTCTGCCCTTTAGCATCTGTTTGAGCAATTCGAATCGTCGCAATTTGTTCAATCACTTCGCTAACATCGCGACACATTCCTAATAAATAATTTAATAAGTCGAGCGAACGTAAATAAGTTACCTCATTGCTGTCGATTGTTGGATTTACTGTCTTATCGTAGAGATTAAATTCTGGAAATTCATTCGTAATCCCGACCAGTCCATGTTCATTGATACCATCTTTCAACGGAATATAGTCATTGAATCCTAACCCCATCATGCGATAACGACTGACTAGCGGTTGATTAAATAAATCTTTCGCAAATTGATAATTTCGTGGAATAAAATTTAGCTGGTAGTCCAAGGACATTTCGATATCCATCGTACGCCCTAAGACAGATCCCCCCGGATAATTAATTTGCAATCCAGTACACATTAAATCACCTTCCTATCGAACCTTGACTGCTCCTTTCAGCTTAACATGGAATAGTGTAATCTCCTAGTCAGAGAGTCTGTCATCTAAAAAAGCACCTCTCATTCGAGGTACTTCGTAATATCGATTGGTCTAGATACCTAGTGTTAAGTTATAAAATGGAGACAATCGGGATCGAACCGACGACCTCTACAATGCCATTGTAGCGCTCTCCCAACTGAGCTATATCCCCATCAATACAACCTATACTTTACATGGTTATCATAGAATAAGCAACCTTTATTTATTTTTCCGACGCAAGGTCTTTAAATATTGTTTCCGTTCTGCTGGAATTCGACGACTTTCAACCGCTTTTTGAATGGTCATCCGGTGAACATCTGTCGGCAGTTGATGTGTTTCAAGTAACAAAACCGTGGCGTCATACTGTTTCGCCAGAGCCGTCGCAAAGAACCAGCTTCGCATCATCATCACGTAATAATGGGAATGGTCTATCTGGGCCACCCGTTCTATGATTTCCGGCTCAAACTTCGCATCTAAGTAATGATGCATCAACATCAATATCCCAAAACGAATCGTATAGGGTTCTGAAGACGCAAGCCACTGGTCAATGGTTGCTAGTAACGAAGGAAAGTCCTTTTTAAATAATTGTGGATTCAATACATCAATTAGCGACCAAGAATTGAGATGTGGTAAAAACAGATTTAACTGTTCAATCAAAGTATTTTCGTCTTGCCAACGATTGATAATTAAAGCGTGGATTAAATATTCTTCGTAATATTGATACGGCAAGACCCCAAACCAATCAGATTGAAGAACAGCGTCTAATTCTAGCCTGTTGACATACTGGCGCAGGATGGGCATTCGAACGCCTATCACTGCTCTCGAATCGATACTTGGATTCAATTTAATGATAAAGTCTCGATAAGCTAAGTCTTGATGCTCAACTAAATAATCTTGAATTTCTTTCGTTAGTGACATTGAACTTTCCACCCCTTCTTATGAATGGCTTTCTCCTTGACGCGTTGCCTGATTCACTTGGACACGTTCCACCTCTCGTGCTAAATTGAATGTCTCCGAATCCGGTTCGACGACCGGTTCACCGAAATGGATCACACCTTTCACCCAATCGCGTTGAATTTGCCATAAATTTCCTTGTAAATGCATCGGATGAGAATCAGCAATATCAAAAATTCGCATCCAACTCTCTTTAATTTTATTCTCAAGCTCAGGGTATCTACCACGATTTTTTGGATCTGATAAGAAATATTCACTCTCGATTCCTAATCGCTTTAATTCTTTCAGATAAGCTTGTTTATCAGTGTCATCTTGCGGCAAGTAAAGCAAATTCAGGACATAGTCCCACTTCATACCATCAAAAATAATAATTTGATCTTTCGGAACATCGATGGCATACAGGACCGAATTCGGCTCTGGGTGACGGGCTCCTTTTAAGTCAATCGACGTCCAAATTGGAAATTCAACGCCCTCAGGTTTTGGCAAGTGTTTCTCTGCCATCTCGACAAAGGTACGATATTGTTGAATAAAAAAATCTGCATCTTGAGCCATATGTAATCGTACGTAAATTTCTTTATTCGTAATCACACCTTGATTTGCTAATTCATAAATGGAGTTCTCGTGTTGACGGGAATAAACGCGCATTGTTTCCATGATTGATTCATCCTTTCTCAATTGTAGATCCATCAAACTATCTTACAAATGTTTATCGTTCAAAATAAAGTGCTGCCTCAATCATTTCGCCTACTTGGATAAAACCAGCTTCTAAATCCGTAAAACGACTTGTTTCAGGTGAATCTAGATCTAACACCGCATAGACCTCACCTTGATAACGCAATGGAATCACTAACTCTGACTGAGAGGCGCTATCGCACGCCACATGTCCTGGAAATTGGTGAACATCATCAACTTTTACAACTTGACCGGTCTGCCATGCCCTAGCGCAAACACCTTTATTTTTTTGGAGGCGCGAGCAGGCTGGTAAGCCATGGAAGGGACCTAACACTAATTCCTCACCTTTGACAAGATAGAAACCGGCCCAATTTAATCGGTCGATATAGACCATAATCGCAGCACTAATATTTGCCATTAATGCAATGGGATCCGATTCATACTTTAATTCTTCGGTTAAATAAGCTAATAATTGTTCAACTTTTACTGAATCATCTTGCGTCGTAGTATTGGATGTATTCATCTTAATCATTCCTTTTCTAATAATTATTTTACTATTGCCGTATTAATTCGTCGACTTACTTCAGCGACGGGCAGTCCAACCACCGTATAAATATCGCCGTCAATCCGTGCTACAAAGCGTGGATCTATTTCCTGAATACCATAGCCTCCACTTTTATCGAGGGACGATTTGGTCTCTAAATAGGATTGAATCAATGGTTCTAATGCGGGATAATAATCGACAAATTCAACTTCAGTTACTGCATAAAATACATCCAAATAATCTGTCGTTTTCAAGCAAACGGATGTAACAACATGATGTACTTGCCCAAAATAAGACCGTAACATCTGCTCTGCTTCCTCTAAATCTTTCGGCTTATGATAAATCTGGTCACATGCCACCACCATCGTATCCGCAGCAATATATAAGGTGTTCGATTCTCTTGCTTTGCTTAATTTTGCCTTACTGATCTCACAACACGTCTTAGCCACACGCGGTAAGAACGCGTCGGACTGATATTGCGTAAGATAAGTTGCTTCAATCTGTCGTTCATCAATTTGAGCGACCTGAATAACGGGTTCCATAAACGCCAATAGTTCATGGCGCCGCTTCGAACCACTCATCAATACCACTTGGTTGAAAGGCTGTAATTGGCCATTCTGTTCATAATTAACAATCATCGCACTTCCACTTTCTGTATTCATCTTTTTCTTTACTACGATTATATCATCCATTTCGTCTCAAACCTATTTAAACAAAAAAACCTGAATGACAACAATAAGCTGTTCATTCAGGTTTGCTTATAATTAGTGTTTTAATTTCATTTCGAGTAACGTTCCCTCTTGGGCATCCACTTTTGCTTCGTAAAGCTCGCCTCCTTGTTGATTCACAACTTCAACTTTCCAATAAGTTCGCTCTCTTTTGCGATCTAATTCCCATTGAATCGGATGATCTACTGGAACAGCATCCAACGCTGTTTGCGTAATTTCTTCTAAAGGAAGGAGATTGTTAATATTTAATGCATAGCTATCTCTTCGCGCAACTTCTTTTTCTTTCAATGGTCTATCGGATGATTTTAGCGTTTCACCCGTCTGAGCATTTAAATCAATCGTATATTTGGTTGAGGCATCCATTCCCTCTAAATCATACTTTAGAAATGGTCCTTCATATTCAAGTTGAATCTTTGTCAGTTTAGCTTCGGGATACAACTTTTGAAAACGAGCAATGGCTTTAGCAACGGGCATAATTTGATATTTTTCAGCAAATGATGTCATTGTATACATTCCTCCTTTTGCTTATATTATAGCATTTTCCCCTCTTTTTGTCATATAAACTAATTTAGTTTGCATGTCAATATTGCGACACTTAAACTACGTTATGTGGAATTTTCGATGACTTTTCAGCCGAAATCGATTATGATTAAAACAGTCAGATTGATTCTTGTCTACCCTAGTTACTTGAAATACGAAATTACTTCTGAAAGGAAACCGACGATGAAATCACTTAAACAACTCAAACGATGGGTCATCTTAATAGCCTGTCTTATTATTGGGAGTGTGGCCCTTGATTTAAATCCAATCGCACCTCCACCTAGCCAAAGCCCATCTCATTCACAATCAGAGCAAACACTACAACAAGACGCTTATTATTATGAACGAGATGATGTCGCTGCTTATCTCAATACCTATCGCACCCTACCCCCAAATTATATTACTAAAAAAGAAGCCGACGCCATGCAATGGACGACGGATGATCCTATCTATGTAATTGGAGGCGATCGATTTGGAAATCGTGAAGGCTTATTACCGAAAAAGTCCGGCCGACAATACTATGAAGCGGATCTTAAATCGGGTTACACCCATCATCGGGGGCCCGAACGCCTCGTCTATTCCGATGACGGCTTAATCTTCTATACACCGGATCACTATGACTCATTTGAACAACTGTATTAAGGAGTGACATTATGAATATTTACCATCTCAATGCAGAATATTGTACCGATCGCGATGCCACATATCATTACTTAATTGAACAACTTGAATTGCCAAGCTATACCGGACATAATTTGGATGCGCTATGGGATGTACTCGATGAGAAATCAGATTATGTAATCCATCTTTACCATGCACGACACCTTATCGAAGCATTAGGTGATTATGGCCTCAGTTTATTAGATACATTGGGCGATCTAGTCAGCTCCGATAAAAATCGCGATATCATTTTACATTGGTAAATAAGTAAAACCACGGCAAAGGATGCAAAATCTATCGCCGTGGTTTTTGAATGTCACGATATGACTATTTTTTACGATAGGACCAATAATTACGCCCTTCTTCGCGTAAATGATGCGCTTCAACGCCGTGTAAGGAGAACATATTCACCGGATTATCGTTTGGATCGTTCACTAATACAACCTCATCTTCTGGGTCATAACCTCGAATGACAAAGATATGTCCTACTTCGGTCATGAACCCTGGGCTAATTGACGCCACAACAATCTCACCTTCTTCTGAGGCGGAGAGGGCGGCATCTAAGTCATCACCGTGATCTGTCATTTCATAGCCATATTTTTTAGCAAAATCTTCAAAAATTTTCCATGACGTTCCGTCATGATCTACCCAGTAGTCCGTTTTTGCCCATTTCAAAATATCATCTGGCGTCGTAGAAACATCACCAAAAGCAGCCTCTACCATAGCTAGACTGACAATCGCGCAGCCACCAATACGGATCGTTTCATCTTCTTCACTACCATAGTGCACCCGTGACCAGCGCGGATCTGATTGTAATAATAAAGGCACATCGATTTGATAGGCCGATTCACTCACTTTAGCGTGTTTAGCTGGATTATCCGGTAAAAAAAGCATAACCAAAATTCTCTTGAATTAAATTCTTATCTTCGAGCAACTCAACAATCGTCGTTTGATTTGTCAGCCAATCGCGGCCAAATCGTAATTCTGCAAAGCGTTTGACCGCTTCAAATGTCTCAGGCGTCTGAAAATCAAATTGCCCAAGGGCTTGCTCTAAATTAATCGGCTGACTACTTTGCTCACCGAGAGCTTCTTGTTGATCATGAATCATCGCTTCGAGCGATGCTTGCGTCGCTTGCCACGATTGCTCCGCTTCTAATAACTCATTATGTTCTTGGCTCAGATTGTAATATCGATACCCGATAAATCCAATGACACCCAATAAAGTTAAAAAAAGCAATTGGCGTAGTCTTCGAATTGTTTTTCGTTTTGGGTTAGAGGGTTGTGGGTTCGTTGTTTTCATTTGGTTCATAAAAATACTCCATTTTTTGATAAATCCTATTATGCAGTGATTTGTTAATGAAGTCAACTTTAATGCTATGAGTTCAGATTGCTTCCTTACTATCATCCATAGTACAATAACATCATCAGGGAGTCTATCCTACAGAAAGAGGTGATACAGTATGAGTCAATTGCCACATTGCCCAAAATGCGACAGTGATCTTACTTACACTGATGGGAACTTAATGATTTGTCCGATGTGTGGCCACGAGTGGACTGAGGAAGAGCATGCTGCAGCTTTAGAGGCGGAAATCATCCGCGATGCGAATGGTACAGCCTTAGCAGATGGCGATAACGTCTCGGTCATTCGAGAAATTAAACTTAAAGGGTCTAACCGCATTAAGCAAGGAACCCGGGTAACGAATATACGCTTACTCGACCATCCAGTGGACGGACATGATATTGAATGTACGATTGATGGATTCGGTCGCATGTATTTGAAGTCTGAACTGGTTAAAAAAATCTAGCCAACATTATCGAACTGCATTGCTCACAATGCAGTTTTTTAGTTCTAGCTGATAAAAAACACCGTTCTATTTTCCAATAGAACGGCGTTATTTAAATTAACTGATTAGTCGATAAAATACCAGTTGCCATCTTCTCCTTGGAACCAGCGGATTGGAACGTAGACGCCGGATTCATTTTGATAAGAATCAGGACGACCATCGCCATCTTCATCAGGTCCATAAATATATTGGGAACCTGTTTCAGCAGTTGTTTCGACTGGGGCTGCCACTTCCGCTTCTGTGACTTCAACCACTTCTTCTGCTTCCGTAACTTCTTGTTCCTCTGGACGTGTTCCTGTCAGACTTGTTTCAACTAGGTCATTCACCGCCAAAGCAATGGATTGAACTGTTTCATAAGCATCTTGGTAGTTTGTTGCTAAAATCGATACAATGTAATTTCCCGACTCAGTCTCAATAATACCCGCATAATGTTGTTCAAACTCATTATCATCACCCGTTGATAATTCGTAACGACGTAAAGCCGCTGCTAACGTATCGTAAGGGAATTTATCCGTTACTGGAGAATCTAATAATGCTTCTTTAAATTGCTGATCTAATTCTTCAGATACAAGTTCATTGTTCGCTAAACGATGTAATAATGTCGCAATATCTTGTGCTGACGTCATTGCACCACGAGTATGACCTTCTTCATCTAGATTAATCATTTCAACGAGACGCGTATTGAAGTATCCTGATTCATTTAACCAATAACTGAAATCATCTGGACCTCCCGTTAAATCAATTAAATGATTCATCGCTGTCACATCACGGTTAGCAATCACTTCATATACTAAGTCTTCTACCGTATACTCAAGACCCACACCATTTACAGCGAGCTCGCCACCATCATTTTGACCTACAAGTTGCTCATCAATGGTCACAACATCTGATAACTGAATCTCACCTTGATCAATTTGGTCATAGACACGCGCTAGAACAAACCAGCTAATCATTGAGCCTGCTTCTTTAGCTTTATCTTGATAAACAAATGGTGTTGGTTCACCTGGCTTGTAAATAACGGCTGAGACATCTGCATCGCGAGCAACAGTTTCATTTAAAATATCTTCTAAATCAGTAGCTAACTGTGGATCCAACGTACTTGCTGGAATCTCGAACGGAATTGTCTCGTCTAAATCATAACGGTCTGATTTAACCATTAATTTTGATGGAACCGCTGAACGTTCAAAGGAGTTGCTTTGCGGATCGGTAAATCGGAAAATTAATTGGTCTCCTTCGCGAATCAATGAATAACCTTCATTGAATTGGGTTACTTCCCCATCGCGGTCTAAACTGACCGATAAGTCTTCACCGTTCAACTCAGATAAATCACCGTCTACAGTCATCGCAACTTCAATCATCGGATAAGCATCGGTATTAACGTCTGAGTCTGTTAAACCAATGCCATTCGAAGCAACGGTTGTTTCTGCGACTGACGTTTCTTCCGTCGATTCATCGGTAGAGGACTCATCTGTCGAAGTCGTTGCTTCATCAACGGAATTTTGTTCTGATTCTTCACCGGTCACTTCCGCATCATCGGTTACCGGTGGCTCACTGACTTGACTCGTTTCCGGACGGAAAAGTTCCATTACTTTACCATAAATGTCTGGTCCAAAGAGGAATAATAAGAAAATAATTGCCACCGCAAGAATTAACTTAATCAAATTCCATAAAATCGAACCGAAACCGCCACGACGTGGACGCGGTTTTTCTTCATAATAAGCGACATCTTCCGTTGGATAAGGTGTATAAGTAGACGAATCTGCTTCCTCGTCATAACGCGAGTCGCCAAATCCTGCTAAATCATCTTCTATTGGAACTTCATCTTCATATAGTTCCTCATCAAACGTTGTATTCTCACGACCTAAGTCATAACCAACCAATGTTGCATCATGATCTTCTGTCGAAGTTGGACGATCACTTTCTAAATGAGGCATCGTATAAATAAATTCTTCTTCCTCATAAACATCGAGTTCTTCTTGATCTTCAGAAGGCCCATACTCATCGGTCACCGAACGATGCGGTGGCACGTATGTCTCTTCTTCCTCTGGTCGTTTGTTAAATTCTTCAAGTTCTTTTGAATCAAATTTGCACCCGCAAAAGGCACATTGAGTTTTACTTCGGATTAATCTGCCACAATTAGGACATTTCATATGTATACCTCCAGATATATCTTCTATTTACTTATCATATCATATTTCAAATACGTCTGTCATGATTTATTCATTTTGTGCTTAATCAACGGCTTTCAACGCTTCGACCATATCGACTTGTTTTAACTTAAAGTGCATTACGACCATCACAATGGTAGCAAAAATAAATGATAAAACAAAAGAATAAACATAACTGGTCCAATGAATTTGTGGATAGAACAGCAAGTCGTTCGTTTGCATGGTTTTCATAATAAAATGAGTTAGGAGAGTTCCTAATCCAAGTCCAATCAGACTTCCTAGCAATGTGAGGATTAATACCTCGTTAAAAATATATCGGCTAACTTCATAATCATAGAAACCTAACACTTTGATGGTAGATAACTCACGCAGCCGCTCACTCACATTGATGTTAGTCAAGTTATATAAGACGATAAAGGATAAGCTCGCTGCTGAAACAATAAGGACAATGGTAATTAAATCTAAACTCCACATCGCATCCGTAACACCTTGAATCGACTGACCCATATCGATAAAGTTCAATACATCTGAATCATCTGAAAGGATCGATTCAATCTCAGTTCCATCGGTGTTTGCTTCATATAACAGTAAGTAGGCATTCGTCGGCGGTGTGTTTCCCGTCAATTGTTGGTACTGCTCGGGTAATAGGTAGAGATAGTGTTGCGCATAGTTCATCGCAATCGTTGGATGATGCAATGTAAAGTGTTGATAATCCGAATCGATAAACTCAACATCCCCATCGCCATGATAATCTAATCTTTCCGCTAAGCGTTCCGTAATCATCGGTCCTCGTGCTAAGAAGGATTGTTGACTTTGCCGGTCTACGGTTGCGATAAAAGGTTGGATTTCCTCCTCTGTTCCGCCTAATACCATTAAGTTGGCTTTATCGACTTGATCATTCGGTAGTTGCACATCCACCCCTTCTTGATAAATCGGTAAGACTTGTTGCACTCCCGAAATGTCACGGAATTTATCCGCACGTTCTTGAGTGATGGACGAATCGTCTGAATCCGGGGTCACTACAATCGCATCGTATTTTTGAACTCGATCAAATTGATCAACGACTAATCCATTAATCGTATCACTAATACCATAACCCGTTAGAATTAACATCGTACAGCCAGCAATCCCCACAATCGTCATTAAGTTACGCCCTTTATAACGTAAGAGATTACGAATCGTCATCTGTTGATAGAAACCAAAGCGCGACCAAATCCAATCAACCCGTTCAATTAAAGTACGTTTACCCGCTGGGGGTGCCTCTGGAATGAGTAAGTTCGATGGCGCACCTTGTAGCATTTTACGGCCATTTAAAATCGCTGGCAGTAGCGCCGTTAATAAAGCGGCCACCGCTGCAATCAACACCCAATTCCATTGAACCGGAACGACGAGTGGTTCTAAATAATACATAATATTGTAGGCTCTTAAAATCACTTGTGGGAACACAGCATAGCCAATCAACGTCCCCGCTATAACAGCTAGGACACCTGCTAACCCTGAATAAGTCGTAAATTTATTAATAATGGTCATATCAGGGTACCCTAACTGTTTCATGGTTCCCATATAATTACGCTGCTCATTGGTCATTCGTTTAATGGTCGTATAAGTTACTAACACCGCCACTAATGTGAAGAAAAGCGGGAAAATATTACTAATCACATGTAATTGATGAGCATTATCTTCAATCGTTCGATACGATAGGAAGTCATTGCGCCCACCAATATGATAAGCCGGGCCATCTGAATCGATTAGATCCTTTAAGTCAGCTCGACCTTCCGCCAACTTTTCTTCAGCTTCTTTTAAGTCTGCTTCGGCTTCAGGTAGCGAATCTTCATATTCTTGCCGCTTACTTTCTAATTCGCGCTGACCCTCTTGAAGTGTCGCTTCTTTTTCGTTCAATGTCTGCTGGGCTGCATCCAGTTGAGCCTCGGCATCATTGAGTTGCTGGCGCCCTGATTCTAACTCACCTTGGCGTTGATTTAATGTATTTAACCCTGCTTGATACTCTTGTTCACCTTGGGATAACTTTGCTTCACCGTCTTGAATTTCTTGCGCAGCTTGCTCTAATTGTGCTAAACCAGCAGCCTCTTCTTCCTCAAGTTGGCGTTGACCCGCATCGAGTTCGGCTTGACCTGCTTCAAGTTGCTCGAGTCCATCATGGTATTGTTGCCATCCTGCTTCAAGTTGCGCCCTTTGGGTTGCTAATTCTTGGCCCTGAGCCAAGAGTGTTTGAATGGCACTATCTAACTGACTCGCGGTTGCTGGGTCAAGTTGTTCAAACTGATAAATATCAATCTGTCCTGCCAACAACCCTTCAATCATCTCGCCCGGTATTTGACCTTGGGCTGCCTGCTGAATTGCCCCATACAGTTGGTTACGACCTTCTATCCACTGCGCTTCACCCGAATCGAGCTCTGCTTGCCCTTCGCTCAATGTTTCGTAGGTTTGGGCTAACTGATCACGACCTTGATCTATTTCAGCTTGTTTGGCAGCAATTTCCGAACGTGCTTGAACGATCCGGTCTGATAATTCTTCACTACCTTGATCATAAGCTGTTTGTGCCTCATCCAATTGACGCCGTGAATCATCTAACTGTTTTCGCGCGTCAGCTAGTTCTTGCCATCCTTCTTGAATTGCTGATTCACCGGATGCAATTTCCCCTTGAGAATTACGCCATTTCTCTAAATTAGCAGCAAACTGTTCTTTTCCTTCATCAAGTTTTGCTTGCCCTGATGCGAGTTCATCCGCCGCTTCATCTAATTGGCGCTGTGCATCACGTAAAGTTTCTCGCCCTTCTTCTAAATCGTCTTCACCCGACTGGAGTTCAGACTCTACTTCATCAATTAGCGATTGGTGACGTTTGTCGGGTTGGTCTTTGAGTAGGGACTCTAATTGCGCTTTGATAGTGGATTGCAATTGGTCATCTTCTTCGGTATAAGGCAATGTCTCCGCATTCTTCACCCAATAATAGCCTTCGGTATAGAGATCGCTTTGAATCGCATCATCCATCAATACCGCAAAACCATAAGTGTTATTGCGCCGGCGAATCCGCTCCATATATAAGGAGGAATTCGCATAGCCTACAATTTTGTAGCGTCTTTGGGTTAATTCAAACTGTTCTTGAAGCGGTGGATCGAACTCCAACCAATCACCCAAAGCAGCTGGAACCCCTTCTTCAATTAAATGATCAACAATCCGCTGATCAAGGACGACTTCATCCGAATTTTCAACCATCCGTCCTTGAGTAATTTCAAACATCTGCGGTTCATTCCGTCGATGGGTAAATAACTCCGCTCGTTGTTGAGTCTCCGTTAGATTAGCTTGGGTTGTCTTCGTCCATGCCCATTCTAATTCATCCACTTGACGCAATAGATCACGGTCATCTGCGTTCAAACCGTAAGTAGATACAACATAACCTGCAGGAAGATTGCCACGCTCATAAGTTGTTTGAGCAATCTTAATCATCGCCGGTCCCGCTGCACGCACACCGACGAAGAAAGAGACACCTAACGTAATAATTGCAAAAATTGATAAGAAGCGTGAGAATGAATGCCGAATCTCACGCAAATTATCTTTCCATACTGTCGAATTCATCCTCTCACTCCCTTCAACCTGTTAAAATCATCAATGATTCCCACGGATTACCACTCGATTTCATCGACATCAAGCGGATCCACGTTAATCGTTTCTTCACTGACTTTTCCGTTTTTAATATGAATGACTCGGTCGGCCATCTTGGCAATCGTCGCATTGTGCGTAATGACGACCACCGTTGTATGGTTATCGTGACAGATTTGCTTTAATAATTTTAAAATCGTCCGTCCCGTCTCAGCATCCAAAGCACCGGTCGGCTCATCGGCTAATAACAATTGAGGACGACTGGCAATCGCGCGAGCAATGGAAACTCGTTGTTGCTCCCCACCAGATAATTGCGCTGGGAAGTTATCTTTGCGATCTAACAAACCGCATTGATCGAGTACTTCTAAGCTCTTTGCATGACTATTCGAGATTTGAATCGCCAAATCAACATTTTCCTTGGCCGTTAAATTCGGCACTAAATTATAATTTTGAAAGACAAAGCCAATCTGATTGCGACGAAACCTTGTCAGCTCGCGATTCGTATAATGACTAATATCTTCTCCAGCCACAATTACTTCGCCTGAAGTGGACTTGTCCATTCCACCTAAAATATTCAAAGTAGTCGATTTCCCTGCACCCGAAGGGCCTAAAATAACCGCAAACTCGCCCTCTTCAATCTCAAACGTAACACCATCATTCGCCCGAGTCACCACTTCACCCGTACGATATTCTTTGACAACATTATTTAGTTGAATATAAGCCATACACTGCCTCCTCTATTACCACTCACGGTAATACGCTAATACTTTCAAATACTGACTTTCAGGGTCTGGACTCGTTGGATAATCCGCTTCAAGACCAAATTGTGTTAATAAGTATGCTTCGCCATCAATCGTTTCGACCACTTCCTGTAACATTGCTTTAAAATCTTCTGCCGAATATTGTGCCGAATTGGTTGCTGCGATTAAGATACCACCTGGATTTAGTAATTTGAATAAATCTTCTGCCAAAGCAGCATAATCTTCTTCCACACGCCACATCGTCTTTTTGGTCCGAGCAAAACTTGGTGGATCACAAATAATCAAATCAAATTTAAGTTGATGGCGTAGTGCGTATTTTACATAATCAAAGACATCCATTACACGAATTTGGTGTTGATCGAAGTCGACTTCGATGCCATTAAGTTCAAATTGTTCCATCGATCGGTCCATGCTTCGCTTTGCTACATCGACACTCACCGTCGATGATGCACCGCCTACCGCCGCTGCGACTGAAAAAGCCGCCGTATAACTGAATAGATTTAATACACGCCGTCCAGCCGCTTGGTCTTTAACGAATTGTCTAACATGGCGTTGGTCTAAGAAGATGCCCGTCATCCAATCTTCTCCGAGATAAACTCCATAGTTAACTTGATTCTCTTTAATTGGGTGTGGACTTGGCGCAACTTGGCCATAGACATGTTGATTATTCTCAGCCATGCCTTCAGACGTCGTCTTAAAACGCCTAGTCTCATATAACCCTTGCAAGGTCGGAATACTTTCAATCAAAGCGGCTTGGAACCAATCACAGTATTGATACAATCCTTCGGCATAATAATTAATTAAGCCATATCCGTTATACCAATCAACCGTGATTCCACCAATTCCATCACCAATGGCATTAAAGAGACGAAATGCATTGGTCGAGTCACTGTGCATTAAAGGTTGGCGGTGCTCTAAGGCACCTTGTATTGCATCTTTAACGTATGACTCTCGCCATACTTGCTGCGGCTGGCGTGAATACAGCCAACCTAAGCCTTTATGTTGTCGTCCAATTAACACATGCCCTAAAAATGCTCCGTCCCCGTGATAGACAGGATAGCTTTCGCCTTCTTTAAGTAACTCCACCTCAGGAGATTGAATATCTTGTGTTTGAATCAAGCATTCCCCTTGGCGAATCCGTTGTCCTGCAGCGCGCTTAAGTTTGATTTTCATAGTTATTCTCGTTCCTTTATCGGTAATATCGATGCAATTAAATAATTGAATTCAGCTTCAGAAAGACGATTCAACTGATGGAGTGACGGAATTTCCTCTTCCGTCGGCAATAGTGTAAATTGCCACATATAGCGTTCTGCTACATAATCAGCTGTTGATTGATTAAAAATATTGAATTGGTAGTCATCCTTCAGTCCGTGCAACTCAATTTCATAATAAGGTGATGCTGGATTATAACGGATTTTTACTGCCGTTAAACGCCCAGTCACTTCTTGGGTATTTAACTCACGGTTCATCTGATAATCATTCGGTGAATAAATTCGACTTAAATTCAATAAATCACGTGTAACTCGGGTTGAATAGTCCAGGGAAAGTTGCAGTTGATTATTGTTGGTGGAAATGTTCAATCGATTTGTCAACGAAGCGTCATAACTTTTATAAGGATTTAAACTTTCATTGACATCAAGATGAAATTCATGTTTCAAATACATATAATCATCGAAACGTTGCCAATTATTAGGAATTTCTGTCCGTTCTAAAGCAACTTGATAGGCCGAATGAATCTCATAAATTTGTTCTTCAGTTAAATTTTGAAGGGTCTCCCGTTCTGGCAAGAAAAGAAATGACGTTAACGTGTCTTGAGCCATATTGCGCTTTGAGAATGTCTCCGTATCCACTTCAACATAGTGATTTAAATAATTCGATAACAATTCGTATTTTGAAGATTGATAATATGGTGCCTCGAAAAATCCCGTTGACTCTAAGACTTCAATTAAATTCGAATAAGCAATATCAAAGTTACGATAACTAATTAGGTCATATTGAAATCCGTGTTCTTCTGCTTCGGTTGGATGCACATTAAACTGCACACGCAAATCCCCAGTCTCACGGTCACCGATAATTTTGCCACTCGCCACTTCTTCGCTCTGATCTAAATTCACAATGCGAATACGAATTTGATAACGTTCTAGCTGATCAATCACCTCAAGCATTTGATCCCAAGCTGTGAGATGAGATGGTGGCGTCGTTGTTACGTTTTGCTCATACATATTGGCCGATACACTTTGTACAAAGTGCCCACTCAGAAGACTTATTATGAGTAAAATTAGTGTCCCCCATCGCTTAAAACACTTCGTTGTATGACGGTTTATTAATTTCATAGTAACACCTTCTCTCTAAGGCTAACTGCTAAGTATTCGCCCCCAAAATTTCTCGTTCCAAATACAAAGACAGTTGGTGCTTATCACGAGCCTTTTGAGCTTGGGAAATATTGGTTGGGCTAAAGTAATAACGGCGCACTTCGCCATTGTATAGCGCTTGAATATAGGCTCCTTCAATCTCATCTTGCCCCGTCTCTACTTGCGCTAGTTGACTCTCCTGTTCCATCCACTCCGTCACTTCTTGAATCACCGCTTCGCGCAAGACACGGTACAAACCAGCCTGTTCCTTTGGAATCAAATAAATATCAATACGTTCGTAATCCGTAGTATCATGCCCCGTGGACTTCGATGGTCGGCGTAAATGACGTTTTGATGATTTAGCCATGCGTTACCTCCGAAATGAGTTTATATTCTTGCATAAAATCCAAGTCTCCTTCAGACAAGTACCGTTCGATTGTTGAAAGGACACTTTGTTCTTCATTAGATCCGACTTGATAACGACAGTGACGCTTTAATTCAGGGTCCGCATTTTCCATGGCGATGGAGTAACCCACCGCTTGCATCATACTCATATCGTTCAAACTATCGCCAAAGGCCATCGTATTTTCTTTTTTAATCTGGTATTTATCTTGTAAATAACGAATCGCCGTGCCTTTACCACCGTCTGCCACATAAATATCCATCCAAGCATCCCCACTCGTCACTGCACTCACATTCGGGTATTGGTCCATAATTCGTTGAATGAGACCTTTATTCTCCTCAAATGAGAGCTCGCTATATATTGAAACATTTAAAAAGTTTTTGTCCGGAATTTCATGGTGGCGTTCAAGGACGGTTAAGTCATTATTGTAGCGCTTGATATAATCGAGTGCATCTTGTGTCGTATAGGTAAAGTACGAATGGAATCCATTGCTGAGGACCGGATGCAACTTCGGATTTTGACTCAAGTCTTCAACGAGTTGACGCACCAGTGGATAGTCAAGACCATGTTGATAGATGACCTCGTCCCCTTTTAATAAAATCGTTCCGTTATCACAGGCAAGATAGAGGTCATGAATATCATGGAGGTTGAAATAATCCGACAATTTGTGATAACTGTTGCCTGTCGCAACACATAACATATCGCCACGATCGTTCAGCCGCTCGTTAATTTGGAGGAATCGCTCGCGATCATATGTCTTATCTCTCCTTAACAACGTTTCATCTAAATCTACCGCAATTAATTTCTTCATGATTTGCTCCTTATCATCTTGTGGAATTGTTTGAATATAAATCCATTCCCTATATTAAAGCAATTGTAGCCAGTGATTAGGGTTCACTCGTTTTGCTTCCTATTCTGGTCTTATTTTACCACAATCTCCACTCTTAATCACGGAAGGCTCTTGGATCTTTGAGGGAGGTTCTATTTGAAATCGCTTTGATTTTGATAAGAATAAGTGATTCGATGAAATAAAAAAATCTCGCACTGAACAGTTGCTCAATGCGAGATAAAACATTATTTTATTGACTACATTGTTTTGTTTTATTCTTCTATACTTTCGTATTCTTCAGAACGATTTGGTTTAATTAAGATTTTACTACCGAAAGCAACAATCACTAGTCCGAGAATCATCCAAATGCGTGCGCTAGACTCACCAGTTCCTGGAAGGCCATTGCCTTTCGTTGTTTCTTCGGCGGTCGTCGCAGCTTGAGCTCCATAGATAATACCGTAAGTACCCATCTTTTGGGTGGCAACGACAGCACGTCCGTTATTTAAGTTGAACATTAAGCTCATTAATTGCCCATTCTCATTGCGCGCTAATTGTAGACGTTGATGAACAGAGCGTGTTGGCAGCCAAATTTGTGCTAGATGTTCTAAGTTGACGGCCTGATTATTGCGGTTCAGCAATTTAATTTCATAGACGTCCGCATCATAACCGGCAAACGGTCCTGCAGGTTGAACTTTTTGAACATCGAGACGAACGATATTTTTCGCATCATCTGGATGAACTTTTACTGTCACACCCGTTCCATCATGGACAAATTGCTTCGTCGCTAATGAGACTTGGTGCTCAATACTTGACTGCTCCTCAGGCGCTACCGTTGTAGTAGAACCGATGGCTTGGGTTGTTTGAACGGTTGTCTCATGAGTAGTGGTCGGCGTTGGTTCTGCGGTTGTAGTTGTTGTTGGCTCTGCAGTTGTCGTCGTTGTCGTTGGTTCAACCGTGGTGGTTGTAGTGGTCGTAGTCGGTTCGACGGTCGTGGTGGTTGTAGTGGTCGTCGTTGGTTCGACGGTTGTGGTGGTCGTCGCTTCACGATCGAGCTGAATCACGACTTGAGCCATTTGATCCGCTTGTACCGTCACTTTACCTTCACGTTGAACGAGTTGATAGCCTTCCGGTAACTGAACAATCTTGTATGGATTTTCCCCAACTGGGAGTTGCTCCACTTGAATTGTTCCAGCAGCATCACTCGTATACTGTTTATCCGCCACTTCGATAACAACATCGGCTAACGCTGTACCTTCATTATTTCTGAATTGCCACTGAGCCGATCCGACTTTCGGTTTAGCTTGGATCGTCAGTTCACGCTCGACAACTTCTTGGTCATGCATATTGATCAATTCAATCTCAGAAGACACACTCTCATATCCTGCTGGCACTTCTACCACAGACAATTGATGGTCACCTACACTCACATCTTTAAATACGACCTCGCCTTGGCTATCGGTTGTTTGAGTCTCGTCGTCTAATTTCACGGTAACACCTTCAACAGGTTGTTGATGTTGATCCATTACTCGAAGTTTCACTTCTCCAGGTCGTTCCAAACGTTGAATCGTAGCTACGACTGGGTCATTTTCACCTGGTTTAACTTCAAGTTCACCTTTCGCTTCAGCGATATCATACCCTTCAGGCGCAGATGCTACATGGTATGCGTAGCTGCGACCTGCTTCGATTTCTAACATTATGACATCCCCATTGACATTCGATTGATATTCTCGATCATTGAAGACGAGGCTTGATGGAGTGACTGGGTTGCCATCTTGGTCACGAATTTGAACTGTCACCGTAGCAAGTTCAATTTTTTTCGTTAGTTGGACTTCCGTCACTGCCTCTTGTTGCGCAGCAACTGAAACGATAATATCCGTTGTTAACTGATATTCTTCTGGGAGTTGAACCGCTCGAAGCGCATAATCTCCTGGCGTAACTTGTTCAAATACGAGTTGCCCTGCAGCATCCGTCGTCGCTTGCGGTCCACCTTCGCCCAGTTCAAATATCGCCCCTTCAACGGGTGCTTGATCTGGCGATAAGACCGTTACCCGAATGGTTCCAACAGGTTTCTCTTCAGTGGTTGTCTCTACGGTTGTTTCTGTTGTTTCTGTTGTTTCGGTTGTTTCTGTTGTTTCTTCGCTTGTCGCTACAGGCGTTAAAATAGCTTGCCCTTCCGCTGTCATATCCGCTTCAACAAGAAGTGTTTCATCGAGTTGTTCTACTTGATATTCAGCTGGAGGAGTTACGCTCACTGAATAATCGCCCACTGGCAGTAAATTGATCACAATTTCACCGTTGCCATCTGTTATGTAGTCTGTTTCGCCAATTTGGACTGGGACTTCCGCTAATGGTTGACCTTCGGCATCTACCACACGATAGACTAAGTGCCCCTTAAGATTTTGATCCGCTTCATTTCGTTCTAAATGGATAGGAACAATGACTTCACCCGCACCGGACTCAGTGTCTTCAATAGTGAATGTTCCGCTGGCCATTTCTTGCTTAAATTCTTCGGGCAAATCAAAAAGATATTGATAAGTTCCTGCAGGGAGTGCATCAATTTGAGCTTCCCCATTTTGGTCCGTAATTAAGTCATACCGTTCAGAGAACTCCTCATTTTGAACGGATAAATATAAATTAGAAAGTGGCACACCTTGCTCATCAACCACTTGGATCCGTGTTAAATACTCCACGGGTGTTGGGTTTTCTTCAATCACTGTTTCTGTTTCTTCAATTGAATCGGTCGATTCGGATTGTTCGACTTCTTGGAATGCTGATCGATCTTGCTCGAACCCATCTAACAGCGCTTGCGATTCACCAAGTCCGTCGGTGATAAACGCATTAAGTCGTGCTCTGTAGTGGCCTGTCGCCGCATCAAACAAATTGTCACCCAATTTTAATTCAAAGGTTTGGTCATAGACTTGAGTCCCATTTCCAAAATCATTTAATATTGGGTCGGATTCAGCACGTACATATTCTCGCTGATTTGGCTCCGGATTAGTGATCTCTAATCGCCCAAGTTGATAACGTGACTCTCCACGCACAAAGTTCGTATCGTCATAGAGTCGTAATTTGTATTGCCCCGGATTGAGCGCGTAGGCTGTATTTTCTTGTCCTACACGATGCTCCGCTGCGACTTGAGCCTCGCCGCCTTCAGGATAGTAAATTAAGTCATAATTAAAATCTGAAATTTTCTGAAGTTGATCTCCATTTTCAACTTGGAATAAGTTGACCGTTAATTGGATTAAGGATTCCTGTGCGTCAGCCGTTGGCAACATCCAACTTAAGCTGCAACTTAATCCTAAAATCCACACCATCGCAGTTTGCATCCATTTCTTGAAATTCATCATTGCGACCCCCTTCTTATATTTGACTTTATTATAACACAGGCCTGCCTGCTAATCGCTGATCAGGGCATAAACTCACAAAGAATACAATCTTTTGTTCTTATTTTCATAGAAAATTCATATTTCTCGCTGGGTGAGGTGGTGGAGTGAAATTTGATTTGACAGGAAGTTTGGCATAAAGGGGTGGAGATGGACAAAGTCGGAAGGATTGTTCAGCTCGATGACGGGAGGTGGACAAAGTCGGAAGGATTGTGCAGCTCAATGGCGGGAGGTGGACAAAGTCTGCATAAACTTCACCTCAACACTCCCAGCCGGAGTTCCGGCTCAAACAACTCCAGCTCAACACTCCCAGATGAAGTTCTGCACTCAACAACTCCAACTCAACCACTCTCAGATGGAGTTCCAGTCTCAACAACTCCAACTCAACCACTCTCAGATGGAGTTCTGCACCCAACAACTCCAGCTCAACCACGCCCAGGTGGAGTTCCGGCTCAAACAACTCCAGCTCAACCACCCCCAGATGAAGTTCTGAACCCAACAACTCCAGCTCAACAACCCCCAGATGGAGTTCTGAACCCAACAACTCCAGCTCAACCACTCTCAGATGGAGTTCCGATCGCAACAACTTCACCTCAACCACTCTCAGATGGAGTTCTGCGCTTAACAACTCCAGCTCCGTCACTCTCAGTCGGAGTTCCGCACCCAACATCTCCGACTCAACTACTCTCAGATGGAGTTCCGGCTCAAACAACTCCAACTCAACCACTCTCAGCTGGAGTTCTGCGCTTAACAACTCCAGCTCAACTACTCTCAGATGGAGTTCTAAACCCAACAACTCCAGCTCAACAACCCCCAGATGAAGTTCTGAACCCAACAACTCCAGCTCAACCACTCTCAGATGGAGTTCTGCACCCAACAACTCCAGCTCAGCCGCTCTCAGATGGAGTTCTGCGCTTAACAACTCCAGCTCAGCCGCTCTCAGATGAAGTTCTGCACTCAACAACTCCAACTCAACCACTCTCAGATGGAGTTCTAAACCCAACAACTCCAGCTCAACCACGCCCAGGTGGAGTTCCGGCTCAAACAACTCCAGCTCAACCACTCTCAGATGGAGTTAACGGTGCAAACGTCACTCCATCCTTACCCGCACGCGCCACACAACTCCAGCTCAACAACTCCCAGATGGAGTTCTGAACCCAACAACTCCAACTCAACCACTCTCAGATGGAGTTCTGCACCCAACAACTCCAGCTCAACTACTCTCAGATGGAGTTCCGGCTCAAACAACTCCAGCTCAACCACTCTCAGATGGAGTTCTAAACCCAACAACTCCAGCTCAACAACCCCCAGATGGAGTTCTGCACCCAACAACTCCAGCTCAGCCCCTCCCAGATGGAGTTCCGATCGCAACAACTTCACCTCAACCATCCCGGATGACGTTCCGACCGCTGTGGACTGCCATTACCATACAAAAAAACCCGTCGATGTTTGCACACCGGCGGGCTCAAATAGCTCTATTTAATTTTATTCAGGGACGGTTTGCTTAATCTTGAAGGCATCCAACGATTCTTTAGGAGCATCGTTGATCGTATACGTTTCTTTCAACGTTCCTTGGACGATGACGCGGTTTACTAGTCCGGAATCACAAGTAATCATTGTAATGGTTGGCACTTCGGTTGGATAAGTGACGTCGACGCGATCAGGGCTGACCGTCTCAATATTTGTCACTTCGTACTCATATATTTTTTCAAGATCCGTTAGATATATTTTCTGTCCATACTCTGCGTGAAGTAATGGTGCGAAAAGTAAGTCCTTGTGAATTGAATGGTGACTTGCAATCGAGTAGTTGGATTTACCCATCTCTTGTTCAGGATATAAAGTGCCTGCACCGTAGAACATCCCTTCTTGCGAAGCCCCTTTATAAATTGGTAAGTTCATGCCCAACTCAGGCATTGCCACTCCACCAATGACCGGTAAATCTTCTGGGTTCACATTACTCATCAAGACTTGACGGGCATCTAACGCACTAATATTGGTCCAATCAAAACTTACGTTCGCGCCGTTATTTCGCACGATATCATCACGCGATACGTTCGCGACCGTGTTCATATTGGTCCGCTCGCGGATGAAATGATTCTTAATTGGATCCAGCAACAATAGCCCAACACCAGTTAAAATCAGTAATATTCCTACAAAATTTAAAAATCGACGGAACCCTCTTTTCTTACGTGGTTTTTTGCGGCTACGTCTCGATGAATTATGAATTTCTGCACGACTTTTATATTTTTGACTCATGTCGTCTCTCCTTATTAATTTGATACTTTGTTAGAGTAAGTCAATTATGAATTAATGACCGAACATTTCAAGATGTACTAACTCGAATGTTATCATATCACGATAACCCCAGAAGTGCTATCTTTACGCTATTTATTTAATCATTTTACAAACTTTCTTTACAGAAAATTCATAAATTTAAAAAAACTTAATAACTTGCTCATTTCACGGAATCACGCTATAATGTAGCCAAGTTAATATCATAAGGGAGTAACTTGAGGTTGCCTCGTCTGTATCAACAACGATAAGTATATAGAAGAACTATATGCTGGTACTGACTTAATTAGTGAGACTTATGCTTTGACGCAATTTCGGTCAGAGTATAAGTTTTTATATTTTTACTGAAATAATATCTAAAAAGAAAAGGAGCTATTATGGCACAAACTAAACAACCTTATCATTCAACGATAGAGGAAATTACTGAACAATTCGAGACGAATGTTCAATCTGGTTTGACTAACGAACAAGCTCAGTCAAGACTCGAACATTACGGACATAATGAAATTGTCGAAGAGGAAAGTCGTACTTTATGGCAAAAATTCATCGATCAATTTAAAGATTTTATGATCGTTGTCCTGTTGATTGCCGCTGCACTTTCAGCCGTTGTCGGTATTATGGAAGGCGAAGGCGTGGCCGATGCGGTCATTATTTTAATTGTCGTAATCTTAAATGCGGTGATGGGCGTCTTCCAAGAGCAACAAGCAGAAAACGCTATTAATTCGTTACGTGAGATGGCCTCACCCAACGCGAATGTTAAGCGTAACGGCCATGTCACATCTGTCAAATCCACTGAACTCGTCCCAGGGGATATTATAATTCTCGAAGCGGGCGACGTCGTTCCTGCAGACTTACGTTTAGTGGAAACCAACTCATTAAAGATTGAAGAAGCTTCTCTAACCGGTGAGTCGGTCCCCGTTGAAAAGCATGTTGAGACCTTAACCGACCCAGACGTTGGAATTGGTGACCGTTCGAATATGGCGTTCTCAAGTACTAACGTGACCTACGGTCGTGGTGTCGGAATTGTCACCGGTACGGGAATGAATACCGAAGTTGGCTACATTGCGAAGATGTTGTCAACAACGGAAACCGAGTTAACACCACTCCAACGCGACCAAGAGAAATTAGGTAAGACGCTTACCCTATCCATTATCCTTATCGCGATTGTTACCTTTATCGTCGGAGTGACCGTACAAGACTTCGGCTTTATCCATATGTTACTTATTTCAATTTCATTGGCTGTCGCCGCAATTCCAGAAGGACTGCCAGCCATTTCAACGATTATCTTATCGCAAGGGACCTCATCGATGGCGAAACGTAACGCTCTGGTCCGGACACTTCCAGCTGTCGAAACTTTAGGAAGTACACAAATTATTGCGTCAGATAAGACTGGGACATTAACTGTTAACAAAATGACGATTGAACAAGTCTACTATGAAGGAAAAGTTCGTTCAGCTCATGAAGACTTGACTGCAGAACAACCATTGATGCGTTCAATCTTACTAGCGAACGATTCGAAAATTGATGCTTCTGGGGAACTCTTAGGTGATCCGACTGAAACAGCCATGTACCAACTGGCTTTAGAACATTCGATCGACATCAAAGCATTATTAGAAGCGCAACCTCGTGTCTTAGAAGTACCCTTTGACTCTAGCCGTAAAATGATGTCAACCATCCATCAAGTCAACGAAGATGAAGGACAATATTACGTTGCAGTTAAGGGTGCACCTGACCAAGTGATTCAACGTTGTCGCTATATCTTAACTACTGACGGTGTTCGCGAAATAACTGAACAAGACCGCCAAACAATTCTTGAAGAAAACCAAAAAATGGCTCGCGCTGCCTTGCGTGTCTTAGCAGGTGCGTACCGCTACACTGACACACTTCCTGAAGCAACGAGCGAAGCCGTTGAGCAAGATCTAATTTTTGCTGGATTAGTGGGGATGATTGACCCTGAGCGTGAAGAAGCTGCCGCAGCGATTGAAACTGCGAAACGCGCTGGAATCCGAACCATTATGATTACTGGAGACCATGCTACCACTGCTCAAGCGATTGCCGAACGTCTAGGAATTTTAGACCCGAACGAAGGTAGCAGCAATAACGAACGCCACGTCATTAGCGGGGCTGAACTCGATCAACTTAGTGATGAAGAATTAAAAGCGCGCGTCCCAGAACTTTCTGTATATGCCCGCGTTTCTCCGGAACATAAAGTTCGTATCATTCGTGCATGGCAAGCCAATGGTAAGACGATCTCAATGACCGGGGACGGCGTCAACGATGCACCTTCCTTGAAGCAAGCTTCAATCGGTGTCGGAATGGGAATTACCGGAACCGAAGTTTCCAAAGGAGCTTCCGACATGGTTCTAGCCGATGATAACTTCGAGACCATTGTTGTAGCGGTAGAAGAAGGTCGTAAAGTTTTTGCCAATATTCAAAAAGCCGTTCAGTTCTTACTCTCTGCTAACTTAGGAGAAGTTTTAACGCTATTCTTTGCCACCCTATTTGGTTGGTCCATCTTAGAACCGGTGCATATTTTATGGATTAACTTAGTCACCGACGTCTTCCCAGCGATTGCACTCGGAATGGAAAAAGCCGAACCGGATACTATGAAGCATACCCCACGAACGAAGAAAGATTCTTTCTTAAGCTTCGGCGTGTTACCAAGTATTTTATATCAAGGGGTTGCTGAGTCTGCCCTGACCTTAGGTGTTTTCTGGTATGCAAAATACTATACCGGACTAGAAACAAATTTAGCTGAATCAATGGCTTTCATTACCTTAGGATTGATTCAATTATTCCACTCATTTAACGTGAAGTCTGTCTTTGGATCACTCTTCCGTGGCAATCCATTCGACAACCGCTACTTGAACGGAGCCTTTATCCTATCAGGTGCCTTACTTCTAGGGGTTATCTTAATTCCTGGTATTAGTCAATTCTTCGATGTGACGCCACCGAACTTTGGTCAATGGATGATCTGTATTGTCGCATCTGCCTCAATCATCGTCATTGTTGAAATTGCCAAATGGATCTTCCGAGTCACTGGACTTGCTGACAAATACCAAAAAACTCACGCTAAATAAGGCAAAATGCAAAAAGCGCTCAAATTGAGGTGATCCTCAAATTGAGCGTTTTTTTATGTGGTGTTTGTTACGATTTTGTGGGCGACGCTTGACCCCGACTCGCAGCACGCCGTTTGATGCGAACTTGCGAGAGAATAATTGCCGTAAACATAATGGCTGCTCCGACAAATTCGCGCACCGACAGGAGCTCCGATAAGAATAATATTCCGAAGAGTAACGCGAACACCGACTCCAAACTCATAATCAAGCTCGCCGTCGTTGGGTCCGTATATTTTTGCCCGTAAACTTGACATGTAAAGCCAAGCGCCGTTGACATCACCCCAACGTAAAGTAGCGGTTTAATTGCGTAGGGTAATAGTGACCAATCTGGATTTTCAAATAGTAGCATAATAATTCCGGAAAGTATCGCTGACACCGCAATTTGCATCCAGGAAAGCAATGTCGAATCTACTTTTTGGCTATAATAGTCAATGACATAAATATGGATGGCATAACTTAATGCACCGAGCAAAGTAATAAAGTCGCCATATCCGATTTGGAAGTTGCCATTCCCTGGAAATGATAGTAAATAAAGTCCCACTGTCCCGAGAATCACTGCCAACCATTGATTCCGGGTAACGCGGCGTCCCAGTAGTAGCCCACCGAGTGGCACGAGGACGATATACAACGCGGTAATAAATCCGCCTTTGGCGGCTGTCGTATACATAATCCCAATCTGGAGGAATGCCATCCCACATGTCAGCACGGTACCGGCCACAAGTCCACCCATCAATGCATCGCGCCAATAAGTCGAGTTTTGTGTGCGAATGATGGTTGTTTCGGGTGTAACGTGACCTATGTCAGCGCCAGCCGGTCGCTCTGCGTCTTTGTTCCGCTGCATCACCAACATCACTAAGCCAAGCGCCACCGCCCCAATGCCCGCTCGCATCATATTAAAGGCAAACGGCGGTAAATAATCTGACCCAACTTTCTGCACAACAAACGCGCCGCCCCAAATGGTCGCCATCACTAATAACGCTAATATCCCACGAACTCGCTTCGCCAACTCGTCATCTCCTTTGAAATTTTACACTTGCGTTGGAAACGCTTTTTGCATTCTTATCATAGCACTTTTTCGCAAGGTTGAGGAGTATTATTTTAATGGTGTTCGTGGTACACTATGAGATATCGAAAGGAGCGATTCTATGAGCTTCCCGCATCATTCTAAGCCAAACAATGAGCTGTCACTCGCCTATCGCATCTCGCGGGTAGGCATCTTAAGTGCGCTCGCCGTGGTAGGTCGCCTTGCGCTCGCCATAATCCCCAACGTACAACCGGTCAGCGCCATCATCTTGATTATCACTCTCACAATGGGCACCGTCGACGGCATGCTTGTCGCCGTTCTTTCAATTTTGTTATCCAATATTTTGCTTGGCATGGGACCGTGGACCCTCGCTCAAATTGCCAGCTATGTAATCATCTCGCTGTTGACCGGCTGGTTTGTCCGCCCTTTTTACAGACCCAACGTCATGGTGAACCGCATTGCCATCGCCGTATACGCTGGCTTCACTGGCTTGCTTTACGGCTTTATTATTTCGATCTTTATGGTCAAGATGTTTGGTGTCGTCGCCTTCTGGCCATACTACCTCCGCGGCATCCCCTTCGATCTGATGCACGCTGGCGGCAACATCACCTTTTACTTTGTCCTCGAACCCATCTTATCACGCATACTTTTACGACAAAAATAGGATTGTAGCTGCCCTTCGGTAGCTTTTTTTGATGCAGCCTTGGAGAGTGCTGAGAAACCTTTATCTCAGCACTCCACTCTCTCAGTCAACCTGCCCAGTCGACCTGTTGTTTCTGTTTATGAAATTCCATTAAACGAAAACTCAGCGAACTTTCTGTTTATGGGACTCCATTACACGAAAAACAAGCAAAGTTTCTGTTTATGAGCCGCCACTAACAGAAAAGCAAGCGAAGTTTCTGTTTATGAGTCGCCACAAACAGAAAAACGGACGGAGTTTCTGTTTATGAGTTCCCACAAACAGAAAAACGGACGGAGTTTCTGTTTATGAGTTCCCACAAACAGAAAAACGGACTTCGCTGGTTTGTTCAGCTCAACAGCCTCAGTTGAACAAATCCCGTTACTTTGTCCAACTCAACAGGCTCAGATGAACAAACTTAGTTACTTTGTCCAACTCAACAGACTCAGATGAGCAAACTTAGTTACTTTGTTCAACTCAACAGACTCAGATGAGCAAAATCTAAAACAACTTCACCTCAATCCGACGCAGATGGAGTTCCGCACTCAACAACTCCAACTCAACACACCTCAGATGGAGTTCCGCACTCAACAACTCCAACTCACCACATCTCAGACGGAGTTCCGCACTCAACAACTCCAACTCAACCGACCCGAGACGGAGTTCCGCACTCAACAACTCCAACTCAACACACCTCAGATGGAGTTCCGCACTCAACAACTCCAACTCACCACATCTCAGACGGAGTTCCGCACTCAACAACTCCAACTCAACCGACCCGAGACGGAGTTCCGCACTCAACAACTCCAACTCAACCGACCCGAGATGGAGTTCCGAACCCAACAACTCCAACTCAACACACCTCAGATGGCGTTCTGCACCCAACAACTCCAACTCAACACACTGCAGATGGAGTTCCGCACTCAACAACTCCAACTCAACACACCGCAAATAGAGTTCCGCACTCAACAACTCCAATTCACCACATCTCAGCTGGAGTTCTGCATCCAACAACTCCAACTCGGCATCACCCAGATGGAGTTCCGCACCAAACAACTTCACCTCAACCTCACTATGATGAAGTTCCCCACCACACAGTTCCCCCTCAGCTACTCAATCTAGCAGACCAACCTGCCCCCAAATCAAAAAAGGCAAGCCGAAGCCTGCCTCTCACTATCTATCATAACGATTATTTCTCGTTCAATACCATTTCCTCGTATAAGCTCTGTTCAAACGTATCGAGCAGCGGAGTTGCTTTGATCTTGTTTGAGATGTTTAACTCGTCTGCCAATGGTTGCAACACATACTGCGCACGACGATTGCACACAACCAAGTTCAGCGGACGCAAGTCTTCCTCTTGGCACTTATCAATAAAAGCAGCCAAAGCGGATTCCATCGAATCCACCAGACTTGTTGCGAAAGTGTTACCGCTCCGCTGATCTGCAGCGACCACCATCCAAGGGTAGTAACCCGGTGCATCTTCCGCCCCTTTAACAAGAAGTGGTAGGACGATCACATCGCACTCCAAACGCACGGTAGTTTGACACTCACGCAACGCTCGCAGTCGCTCATGATCAATTTCCAGCTCCAGAGCTTCAGCATCTTCATAATCAGCCAACCCACTCTCTTCAATCTCCGCTGTTTCTTCCAACAACATCACCGAAATATCGTAGTCACCTTCACCCGACTGCCACCCGGCACGGATTGCCATCCGACTGCGCAAGTCCTGCGCCGCTTCATCATCTGCCAACACCTCACCGAGTAAAATATCGTGCAAAGCTGGCGCCGCATTTTCCAACGTCTTCGTCATCGTCTTAAAATCCAGACGGTCCGACCGAGCAGGTCGCTCTGTCCAATCCAGTGACTCTGCCTTCTGTAACAATGCAGACACCTTAAGCAATGCTTCCATCACAGCCACCAGCCAAGCTTGATCCACCGCTTCATCTAAACTCCACGGCTCGCGGTACGGCGCGTAATGTCGCCACCTTGGAAATGAGTGGGCCCCACCGAGCACCAGTTCATGCTCGCGCTTATATTCCTGGACGCGACTCACTTCTTCCGCCATCAATTCGCTTTTATTTTGGAAGGTTAAAGCGACATAATCGTTCGCTAAAGCCACCTCCAAAAATTGAAATGACTTGGCCTCATCATCTGCCACTTCACCTAACAAATACGCTTGGTAAGCTTCCATATCTTTAAAAATCAACACTCGATAATCATCACTCATCAACACATCTAGACGAACGACCGCAGAGTCTCCCTCTGGCAAATCTAATACAAAAACTTGTCCTGGTTGCCAGTACTCCCATAGTTTACTCTGTCGGAATTTGTAGCTAATCGTTAGTAATTTATCTTCAATCATATTCTCACTCCTTTGCCCTTCTAGTATACCACGTTGTGCAGATTTATATTATGTGTTTTTCAAACTCAAAATCACAAAATATGGTATAATATAGGTTGACTTTGTGTCGCTTAATTTATCAAAGTCGAGAGGCGTATCTCTAGAGAGACCGCCCCATTTGTGATACATTACTATAGTAGCGACACTACAAAATCAAATCATTCATAAAGGAGCGTTCGAAATGACTCAAGTACAAGTTTATAGTAAAAAAGTCTGCCCATGGTGTACTCGTCTTAAAGATTGGATGGATAAAAATAATATCGACTATGAAGAAATCGATATTGAAGTGCACCCTGAAGCACGCGAATATCTCCACTCACTTGGATTAAAGACGGTACCTCAAGTCTTTATTGATGGGGTCCATCGTCCACATGAGCCTCTTTATTCAAACTTATTACATTACATTCATGGCACCAGCAAAATCCCGCAACACGTTACCAAACGTAACGGCGACCGTGTTGATTTTGACCCAACGAAGATTGAGATTGCCATCCAAAAAGCTAATAATGAAACACATGAATTAAACGATATGGAAATCAATACCGTAACGCAAAAAGTCGTCGAAAAAATCGATATCGATCCGATTCACGTTGAGGAAATCCAAGACTTAGTTGAGACCGAACTGATGTTACAAAGCTTCCCAAGAACGGCCAAAGCTTACATCCTTTACCGTGCGGAACAGACTAAAGCGCGTCAACGTGATATATTCAAGCCACGTAAGAACTTGAAACCTTACGAATATCCTGAGTTAGAATCATATAAAGAAGCCATCCAACATTCATACTGGCTACATACAGAGTATAACTACACGTCCGATATTCAAGACTACAAAATCAACGTGGAACCCCACGAAAGAACTGCCATTCGTAATGCGATGCTCGCCATCTCGCAAGTAGAAGTTAGCGTGAAGACGTTCTGGGCGAAATTATATGACCGTTTACCAAAGCCAGAACTGGCTAACGTTGGGATGACTTTTGCCGAGTCAGAAGTTCGTCACTCAGACGCCTACTCACATTTATTGGAATTACTCGGACTGAACGAAATTTTCGAAGAAATCGAACAAATTCCAGCATTGAACCAACGGGTAGATTACTTGAACTCACATATTAAGTATTCGCAAACTGGTTCAAACCGTGACTATACGATCTCAATCTTATTATTCTCTGCCTTTATTGAACACATCTCACTGTTCAGTCAATTCTTAATTATTATGGCGTTCAATAAACAAAAAAACTTATTCAGTGGAATTTCCAACGTTATCGAAGCCACTTCTAAAGAAGAACAGCTCCACGGAGAATTCGGTATTGACTTAATTAATACCATTAAAGCTGAAAATCCTGATTGGTTCGATGATGAATTAAAAGAAGAAATCTACACGCTTGTTAAACAAGCCTACGAATCTGAGAAAGATGTCTTAGATTGGATCTATGAAGATGGCGAAATCGACTTTATGCCGACACAGACTGTTCTTGAATTTATTAAGAATCGCCTGAACAACTCACTCGAAGCAATCGGACTTGAACGCATCTTCGAGACCGATTTAGCTGAAGTTGAAAAAACCTTATGGTTTGACGAAGAGATTGTCTCAACGAAACACGTTGACTTCTTCGCCAAACGTTCTGTGAACTACACGAAACGTTCACAGTCGATGACAGCCGACGACCTATTCTAATTCGAGCTGTCGATGATGATTATAGATTAAAGGAGTTTTTAAACATGACCGCACAATTAAAGAATCGTGAATATGAGCCATTCTATTGGCTGACAGAAGATAGCCAGACGTTCCTAGAGCGTGGCTACTTAAGAGAAGGACAAGACGCTCACAGTCGCTTGAGAGAAATTGCCGACCGAGCCGAAGAAATCTTAGGCATCGATGGGTTTAGTGATAAGTTCTATACTTACTTAGGCCGCGGCTATTATTCTCTCTCTACCCCTGTCTGGACCAACTTTGGCTCAAACCGCGGCTTCCCAATCTCATGCTTTGGATCTACACCAGACGATAATATGGCATCCATCTTATATACAGCGGCAGAGATTGGCATGATGTCGAAATACGGCGGCGGGACCTCAGGATTCTTCGGTCACCTACGCCCACGCGGCGCTGCCATTACGAATAACGGCTATTCAAGCGGTGCCGTTCACTTTATGAAACTCTTCGAGCAAATGACAGATACAGTGAGCCAAGGTTCGAGCCGCCGAGGACGTTTCGCTCCATACTTACCGATTGATCACCCTGATATCGATGAATTCCTAGAGATTGGAGTCGAAGGAAACGATATTCAAGACTTGAACCACGCTGTTACTGTCCCAGATGACTGGATGCGCGAAATGATTCAAGGCGACCGTGAGAAACGCGCTACTTGGGCTAAAGTCATCCAACGTCGTGTCGAAATGGGTTACCCATATATCCTTTTCACGGATACTATCAATAATAATAAACCCGAGTGGTACCATGATTACCCAATCACCCACTCGAACTTATGTAGCGAGATTATGTTACCGGATAACGACCATTGGTCTTTCGTATGTAACTTGTCATCAATGAACGTGCTTCACTACAACGAGTGGAAAGACACTGATGCAGTTGAAACGATGATCTACTTCTTAGATGCAGTAATGAGCGAATTTATCGAGAAGTTAGAAAAGTTACGTGACTCCGACCAATTCGAATATCGCGAAGCCTTCCACTTTATGGAGCGAGCTTATAACTTTGCGGTTGAGAACCGCGCCCTTGGTCTGGGTGTCTTAGGTTGGCATTCACTCCTACAATCCAATCTCATTGCCTTTGAATCTGAAGAAGCAAGCTACCTCAACGAAGAGATTCATCGGACGATTCAAGAACGTGCCGAGAAAGCCTCTTGTGAGTTAGCTGAATTATTCGGTGAACCTCTGATCCTTAAAGGAACTGGACGCCGCAATACAACCACCATGGCGATTGCACCGACAACTTCGTCTGCCTTTATTATCGGACAAGTCTCACAATCGATCGAGCCACTCTTCAGTAATTATTACGTAAAAGATATGAGTAAGATTAAGACAACCATCCGTAACCGCTACTTAGTCGAGTTACTGGAAGAAAAAGGTCGCAACACGCCTGATGTGTGGGAATCAATTAAGAATCATGACGGTTCAGTACTTCACTTAGACTTCTTAAGTGACCATGAGAAGAATGTCTTCAAGACTTTTGCAGAAATCAATCAATATGAAATCATTAACCAAGCTGCGGTACGTCAACGTTATATTGATCAGTCTCAATCCTTGAACATTATGATCAACCCAGCGACGACAACGGCTAAAGAGATGAATCAATTGTATCTCTACGCTTGGGAAAGCGGCATTAAATCCCTTTACTACCAACACTCAACTTCTGCGGCGCAAGCCTTCTACCGTTCAAGCGTCTGCTTAGCTTGTGAAGCTTAATCGAACACTAACAACAATAACCTCAACCTACATTAGGTTGAGGTTATTTCTTTGCCAAAATAATTCAAAACAGTCTAAATGATTTGCTTTTTATTAGAATTTATGGTCTAATAGAAGATGTTACTGGTTCTTTAGCTCAGTGGGAGAGCACTAGCTCGACAAGCTAGGGGTCGTAGGTTCAAGTCCTACAAGGACCATTACATCAGCAAGAAGTCGATTACGGCTTCTTGCTTTTTTGTTGTGCTATTCTATCGCATAATAAAAAAGCTCTTGCGAGCTTTTTAAATCAATTAATCATGGGTTGTGGGCTGTGGCTCAGGAATCTTCACGAAATGCCAATAAAGATGAACTGCCCAACGCATTAAGAAGAGCATCGCTAGCACACAGACCGTCACAATGAGAAAGGCATACCGATTGATATCCTCATAACTGAGAATTGGAAGTCGTCTTAAATAACTATAATTACTTCCGAGGAATAAGTTCACTAACTCAACCCCACAGTGAATCACAAGCGTATAGAAGATAAGTGCTTGACTAGAAATCTTCACCGGTTGTTCGGTTAAGTAATGATAGGACATTAAGAAAATTAAGATGTGGCCAGCAAAGTAATAAATATTGGTAATGTGAGGAAACTGGTATTCATTCATATCACGAATGAGTAGCACAATCAGAGAGAATGGTAGTCCAATCAGACTTGACCAAGTCATCAGCTTGGTTCGCTTATCTAGCAGAATCCCGATACTTAAAACCCAGATTGCAATCCGACAATGATAGAGTGGTAAGCCGTCTGCCAATAAATTCCCGGTAAGCTGATACCACGTTAAGATCATCACTTGCATCGCAATCGCTAATCCAGCAAATACCTTCGGCCGATCCAATCGACGCACAATATAAAACATCATCGCAATACAGCCAATGATGAATGGCAGCGGTACTTCCGGTGCCGCACTATCTTCCGCCACTCGGAAAAAATATTGTATATCCATCGACTCGTTCCTCCTTTTAAAAAAATCAAAATTATACTCCGTAAGTATAACAAAATTTCCTTTGAGATACTATCATTTTTGTAAAGCAAAAGACCCGAGCAAACGCTTGGGTCTTTGTCGATTCGATTCCAGTTATTAGGAATCTATCAATCTAGATCATCTTGTGATGAATAATTATGCTTCTTCGTCTTCGCGGCGTTTCGCAACTAAGCCTAGACCTGCTAAGACTGAAAGTGCTGCAGCACCGAAGATTGCTGTTGAAGCTGTTTCACCTGTTTCAGGTAGTAAGCCTGAAGATGATTTCGCAGTTGATGATGCTTCTTCAGTTCCTTTAGAGTCTTTATCAGAACTTTCATCAGCTGGTTTATCACTTTCAGCTGCTCCTTCATCATCACGATGGTAGACAAGTTTGTTCCATGGAATCGTATCGATTGATCCGTCTGGGTAGATAATTGTTGCATTACCAGACTCATCGACAACGACTTTCGTTCCTTCTGGGAAGTTATCTTTGTTAGCGTCGATAATCTTACGCTCAACTTCGTTTCTCTCGCTTTGCGTTAGACCTGGACGACCAACTTCTGTCTTATCAGGGATGATTGGATCGATAATATCCGCAATCTTAAGTTCTGGTTTGTCAGTGATTTCTGGCTCACCATGTGCGTATTCGAATACAAGATCTTCAGCTGGGATTGTATCTTTTGATCCATCTGGGTAAGTAATTGTTGCATTACCTTTGTCATCTACTGATACATCAGTGCCTTCTGGGAACTTGTCCTTGTTAGCTTCAGTAATCTTATCCTTAACTTCTTCTTTTTCTTTGTCAGTTAAGTTATCAGAATCTTTCACGCCAGTTTTTTCTGGGATGGTTGGATCAATTTGATCAGCAATCGTCTTGTCTTCTTTTTCTTTTTCTTTTACAAGATCTTCAGATGGAATTGTATCTGTTGAGTCGTCTGGATATGTGATTGTTGCATTACCCTTATCATCAACTTCTACTTCTGTTCCTTCTGGGAATTTATCCTTGTTTGCTTCTTCAATCTTGTCCTTAACTTCTTTCTTCTCATCGTCAGTTAAGTTATCTTTGTCCTCTACTTCAGTTTTTTCTGGAATAGTTGGATCAATTT
>NZ_JH932301.1:538636-598723 GCF_000301055.1 Falseniella ignava CCUG 37419 | reverse complement strand
ATCTGGAATGCCATCACCATCATCGTCTGGATCTGTTACGTCTGGTTCACCATCACCATCAGTATCTCTTTGGACTGTGATTGTGAATGTCACATCTTCAGCTTTGTTTCCAGCTTCGTCTTCTGCTTTTACTGTTACGGTAAAGTCTCTTGTTTCTTCTTCTTTACCCCAATCGTCTACTGTTGGTGTTCCTGTGATTTTTCCTGTCGCTTTATCATAAGTTACACCGTCTGGTAGTCCATCTACTGTTACTACTGCGTTTTCATCGTCAGTTTCTACAGTGATTTCTTCTATTGGTTGTTTTTCTATAACAGTTGTATCGTCAATTGGTGTGATTACTGGTGCTGTTGTGTCTTTTACAGTAACTTTTACCTTTACTTTATCTTCTGATCCGTCTGGATAAGTTACGGTTACATCGACGTCATATTCACCTATAGTCTTGCCATCTGGTAGTTGGGTTGGATCATCTACTTTGATTTCTGGTTGCTTTTCAGCATCTGCTGGGTAGTCAGGTACTGTTACTGCACCCTTTACTTCATCTTCTGTTGTAGCTGTTCCTTTTTCTTTTTCGATTGGAGTTACTTTTGGATCATATTTCTCATTATCTTTTCTGTCATCAGTAACAATAATTTTTGTAGCAACACGTTCGCTTGTGCCATCTTCATAAGTTACGATAACAGCGTTATCGAAAGTACCTTCTTTGCTTACATCTGGAGTTTTTTCCCAGTGGTATGATTTAACCTTATCTGATGCATCATTATCTTGGCTGTCTGTTACTTTTTCAATACCTTCTTTAGCATCAGGTACTGTACCTACTTGAGTAGTTACATTCTTAGCTACTGGAGTATACTTATCTGAGTCTGATGGAACTTCTGGAATATTAACATCATCATCAATATCATCAGCAATGCCGTCAGCATCAACGTCTACTACTCTAATGTGCCCACTTGAAACAGTACCTGGGATTAGTTCTTCCTTACTGTTTACCATGTATCCACTAATATAGTAGTTTGAATCCTTACCATCGTTATCACCTAATATTTTATTTAGATCAACACCTTTTTTAAAGTTAGCAACTAATCTAATTGCTCCTGCTTGTGTTGTACCATCTGCGAAATTGAGCTGTTGTGAACCGAAATCTATAGGGGCGTTTTTGATTGTGAAATATCCTTCGCCTGCTTTTAAGTCTTTATATAGATAAGATGACTTCTCAGCTGCACCCTTTGTTGTATCAAACCATGCTGCTGGCCCCTTACTTCCTCTTATACCTGTTTGAGGGTTGCCATCTGGCCCTGCAGTGTATTGAGATTGGATATTTTCGCCATTATTGAATCGCATTTCATATTCTACCCAACCTTCACGTTGATATCCTGCTAGACCGCTTTTAGAATTAGCAAAATATTGGGAGTGTTCATTTTCCGCCTTGAATTCTTTTGAATTGTAACCACCGATTAGACTTCCATCCATGTAGTATGCTTTAACAGAGTCGATATAAGGAAGTAATCTTGGGTCAACTTGGAACTTATATGCAAATTCTCTGTTTTGCATATTTCTGTAGCTATTTAGGGTACCACCATCTGAGTTTTTGTTTAAGAAGTGATCGAAAGCTATTCCACCGTTTTCACCTGCATCAGGTTGGTAAGTTGTTGTACCGTGTGAACCCGAGAACCAGTTTCTATTATTTGTAGCTGTTGCCTCAGGATGTTCTTCTGACTTATCTCTTCCTACTTTTATTGTTCCATCTGCAATCGATTGATTTTGAATCACCATGTTTTCATCAGCAATAAAGAATCTGTAGATTAAGTCCCCATTTTCTACATTAGGAACTTCTTTATCTATAATGTCTTTTAATGACTTCTTGAAGATAATCTTGTTACTATTATTAGTTTGTGTAACTTCTGGAGCATCACCTCGGAAAATAGTTTTTCTTCCTGGTTCTTTATTTTCTGGCTCAGCGAGCATAGAGAAAGCTTTTCTCTTCCAAGTGTTAGTTAATTCACCTCTTGAATTTCTTACTCTTTCCCATACATAGTTATATGTACCGTTACCATTACGGCTTCCTTCAATCCTGTCAACATATTTAGCAAGTCTGTCATCAAGCTCTAGGTATCCGTCCATTTTATCTCTACCTGATGCAGTGATACCTCCACCAAATATAGTAGACATTTCCATTCCTAGTTCATTTTGATCTCTAGATTCTTGAGATTCTAGTGAACCCATTTTAAAGCCAACGTTAAGTTGACCATTTGATGTGGTTTTAGCCTTTTTCTCATCAGAATAGAAGTTGCCTGAATATCTCTCTCCATCAATTTCATAAGAATTTGATACATTGATTGGCGCCTTAATAATTTCAGTTGTGCCATCTGGATAAGTTACTTTGATTTCTGCTAAGATATCTCCTACGCCATCAAAAATTGTATTGTCTACCCATTCAAACTTAGTACCTTCTGGTAGTTTTGCTAAGTTATCTTTATCGATAGCTTCTTTTGCATCTCCTACAGTACCTTTTGTGTAGTTAACTCTTGTCTTGCTAGCTGAAGCCTTGTAAGTTTCGTTGTTAGCAGCTGCTCCGACAGCTTCTTTTTCCTCTTCTTCGCTTAGTTCAAGCTCTGGTTCTGTTTCTGCACTACGTGTTTGAATTGGCTGATTGCGTTCAACAATCTTTTGTGTAATGAACGCCTCGACAGCAGTAACACCTTCTGTTTGCGCTTCAACTTCGAGTGCGATAATTTCTTCTTCAGTGAAGCCTGCGTGTCTAAGTTGCGCTTTTTGTGCTTCAGTGAATTGAATGCCTTTATCTTCCTCAGATTGTCCTACAGTTTCCCCCATGTTCTCTGCAGTCGTTTCGTCTTGTGGTTCTTCCACATCAGATTCGTCTGTTAAAACAGTGACAGGTTCACCAGTAGGATTGATATCTGCTCCTTCTGCTCCTTCTTCACCTGTTTCTGTTCCCGATGCTGTGAATTCTTGTGCTGTTGCACCTTCAGCTAATGCTTCTTCTGCACTTGCAATCGTACCGCCTGCGAATAATAATCCGGCAGAGATTGCAACAGATGCAACGCCGAACGTTAGACGCTTAATTGCGTACTTATAGACTTTGTTCGATTGTTTTTCTCGTAATAACTTTTTATTGTTCTTACCTACCAAAACAATTACCTCCTATAAATAAGTTTGATGGAATCATGATACAGCAAGTCAGCAGCGCGTTTGTCTCATATTTTTCAAATTTCGGACATTTTTTGGGAAAGTTCGTGTTATAACAATCAGTTCCCCTTATAAATCAACGTTTCTACCGTTTTTGATATGAGTCGTATTTCATTTCAATTTTGTGTTTTTAAAACATGTTTTTGAAACATCTGTTTGAAAACGTTGTCCTGTAAGGTATTTTTAAACATTTTGAAGCTACAATGGATAAATGTTATTTTTGTCCATTGCTTTGTATCTATATGGTATAATTATTATACAATTCACCATTTGATGAATAATTTTTCTCACATTTAACCAACTAATGATTTATTCAATCACTGAGGAGGGACGCACTTGCGCCAAATGCTCTCGGATACAACGCTTCGAAAATTGCACTTAATCGAGTACCTCGATTTATTAACCCATCCCATTGATGAAAGACAACTTGCCGAAGACTTAGCTGTATCACGCCGTACCTTGATGCATGATATCCAACAAATTAATAATGATTACGACTTTCTGATGATTTATAAGACGCATCAGGGGGTTTATTTGGAGTACGCTAATGGGGCAAACCTCCGATCTATCTATCGTTATCTATTAAAGAGTGAACCCGCCTTTAAGTTATTAGATTGGATTTTCCGTCATAAGGAGCCTTTAATCGAGCAGGCTGAAGGAGATCTTTTCACGAGTCAATCGACTATCTACCGACTGGTTAATAAGCTCAATGAGCAACTAGATAAGTACCATATCAGTATCAAGTATCCTAACTTGGCCTTTGAAGGTAAGGAAGTTGATATACGGTTCTTCTTTGCACAATTCTATTCGGAGATATCGGGTTACAATGAGTGGCCCTTTCAAAGAATTGATATCGACGCACTTAAAGAATTCCTTATCTCCTCTTATTCCATCGCAGGGGCTCAATTGAATTATCCGACACTTCGGTTCTTATTATTCTCGCTCAGCGTGAATATTGTCCGTTTGCGCCAAGGTCATAGAATTTTTGTCGAAACAAATGCTTTCGATATCGTATACCAGGAATTTCTGAAGATGCCCGATCAAGTTGATCGAATGCAAGAACTCGCCCAACAACTCGGTTTTGAATTGACCTTGAATAATATTAAGCAATTGTTTATCGCCTATGCGAAAGAAGCCTTCGAGTTACCAAGCATTAAAGAGACAATTAATGAGACTGCAATTGAATCCGTACGCCAATCTACCGAATATTTAGCACAAATTATCCATCAACTCTCAGATAAGTACCATGTTCCTATTGAGGATGTCGCTGAATTGGCCGGTTATTTGCATAATACGGCTCACTTATTTAAGTGGGAGACAGAGACGTTTAATATCTTGTATCCTTACTTACCGAACTTTATTGATAGAGCATATTACTACATTGGTGACTTTGTCACAGAGGCTCAACAAAGCTTACATGACTATATTGAAGCCATGGAACTCGATTCCAGTGAGATGATGCATAACTTGTTAGTATATGACCTGATTACCCACTGGCCTAACTTAATCAAATACCTATATACCAATCAGCTGAGACATATCCACTGTGCCGTGATTAGTGACGATGATATTCATCACGCAGCTTTTATCGTCGATGTACTGAATATGAATAAGCGCCCTTATGTTCATTACCATATCTATAGAGAGCGCGAGATTGATTCCTACACGTTAGATAATAGTCCTTACGATGTCATCATTACGACTTTCCCGATTCCACCCTTGCAATATAAGCCAGTCTGCTCGATTCATCGCTTCCCAACTGAGAAAGACTTGCAGTTGATTGACCAGACAATCTATAGTTTGATGAATATTAAGTAAGATTATTTTGATTTGTTATTTGAAGTAGTTTATTTTTATCTATACAGACCCTAGAAAGGACGTGAGTCAATGTTTGCCAATTTAATGAGTCATAAACAAATAAGACAGTTAGAATTAATTGACTACGTCTTAAATCATCCACAAGTGTTCGTAAGTTTTGCCGATTTGAAGAAGGAATTTGACATTTCAGATCGTGTCTTAAGACGAGATATTAAGGAGATTCTAGATTTATGTAAGAATCAACTTGAAATCAATATAATCCAAGAACTCGTCTCAATTCAGTTCAAGCGAATTGCTAATTACAATGAAGTTTTTCGGATGTTTGCGCGAGATTCGATTGCTTTTAAACTATTCGATGATATTATTTTCCAGCGATTCGATGACGTAACCCACTTATTCGACCAATACTATATTAGCCGTTCGACGGGATATCGTTATTTGAATACGTTGAATGAGTTTTTCGCTTCACAAGGAATACAAGTCGAAATCAATACCAACCCACTAACGTTAACGGGCAATGAGATAGATGTACGAGCATTGATCCCAAATTTCTTAACGATGTATTATCATGTGGATGAATGTCCTTTCCAAATGTTCAGCTTGCCTCTGATTCACCGTATATTCCAGGCTATCGCGTCACGCTTCACTTATGTCGGAATTTTTTCGAATAATCGTTCATTTTACTATCAGATCGCCAGTAATTTAGACCGCACCCTTCGAGGGCATTTAGTCCAGTCGGATCAATGGCAACTTGATCAGTCTTATTGGGGATTCAGTGAGCATACGCAAGATTACCCCACAGACCTAATTCATGTCTTAGAAGAAGTCGGCTTAGAGCCAACCAATGATACGATTGAACAACTATTAGTCGGTATCTGTAATAATCAAGTCATAGTTAACGCAACGCATTTGAATCTTAGAATGGAACAAGATGAAGCTTTCGGCTACCAAGTGATTGACTTCTACAATCAATTGGATCATATTGCTCAGAAGTACAATATTCAACACTTAACATTACGAGAGAAGAACTTAGTGGCAGTGATTGGTTATAATTTGATGGCCGTTTATGTAATGCCACCTAATATCTTTACAATGAACCAACGACATGCGGAAGGGAATTCCTTGGATGTGTTCGACGAGCTAAATCCTGCCTTCTTCAACGATGTGAAAGATATCATGCATCAATTCTTACGCCATTTCGGTGCTGATACAAAGATGAACGAAACGAGTTCGATTTTATTTTATGTGATATCCTATTGGCCGGATTTGGTAATGCAACTGAGTAAACACCGAGTGGAGCCCAATATTTTAATCTTCTTGGAGAACTCGGCAGCTGGACAACAGTTTCGTCATTTCTTACAATCAACCAGTCTGCATCAAGCCCATATCCATGTGGTAAGTAACCCCGTTGAATGCAGTGAGTTTGCGACAAGAGATTGGGATATTGTGATTTCCGACCACGAACTACCGCAAATGAGAACCCGTTACTTTATTGGGGTAGATACTTTATTACCAACGAATGAACATATTGACAAAGTAAACCGTTTGGTTAAGCAATTGCGCTTTCCACATGAATTGAATCGTAAATAAAATGAAAGAACCCCCCAAATCCAATGCTGGATTTGGGGGTATTGTATGTTAATGACGCTGCGAGAGTTTTTATTTTACAGTAATAATTAAGTCTTCGGTGGCAATCGATTGAGCAGGAACCGGTGTGACTTCACTAAATTCATTGGCATTCGTAATAACAACCGGTGTGACGGTTGAGTACCCTGCGTCTTTAATCTTTTGCGCATCGAATGAGATCAGTTTTTGACCTTTAGTAACGCGAGCGCCTTGCTCAACAAAGGTCTCAAAGCCTTCACCTGCGAGGTTGACGGTATCCAATCCGATATGGATTAACACTTCCACACCAGCGTCTGATTTTAAGCCGATGGCATGTTTGGTGCCGAAAATCATGACAACCTCTCCGTCAAATGGTGCCACTACTTCTTCCGCAGTTGGTTCAATGGCTACACCTTGACCTAACGCACCACTGGCAAAGGCTGGGTCTGGTGTATCTGCCAAGTTCATCAATTGACCGGTTAGTGGCGAAAAGATGTCTTGGGTTGTATGTTCGGATGTTTGAGTAGTGCCTTCAGTCGTTGTAGTTGGCGCTGGTGTTTCAACTTCAGCTTCCGTTGCTACTGTCGCTACAGAGGTTGGCTCTGAGTTCACAGATTGACTCAAGCTATCACGATGACGTTTAATATAGTGTTCTAAGTCGGTCGCAATACCGCCGACTTGTGTTCCGTAGATAACTTGAACGGATTTGCCGGATTGGGTTACCCCAGCCGCACCGGTACGGCGTAGCACAGCTTGATCCACTTTATCAGCTTCTTTAACCGTTACGCGTAGACGCGTTGCACAGTTTGAGAATTCTTCTAAGTTATTGTATCCGCCGAGACCTTCAAGGATTTGCGCAGAACGTTGTTCTTCAGGTGAAAGGTTAGCGCCAGTTTTCGCATCCTCGCCAATGCCATGTGCTTCACGGTACTCATCTTTAGTACGTAGGCGAGTTGCCTCGTCGTCCGCTTCACGGCCTGGTGTTTTTAGGTCCCATTTCACAATCGCCCAGCGGAAGATAACGTAATAGAGTGCTCCCCAGATGATTGAGTAAACTAATAAGATAATCCAATTGGTGCGTGCGTTACCTGGTAACATTCCGTATAGGAAGAAGTCCAAGAACCCTGCTGAGAAGGTGAAGCCAACACCAATTTTTAGGAATTGAACAATAATAACCGATAGACCGGCAAGCACCGCGTTCACTCCATAGTATAGGAACGGTGATGCGAATAAGATTGAGAATTCGATCGGTTCAGTAATCCCAGTAATAAAAGAGGTCAGTGATGACGATAATAGTAACCCTTTCACATCGTCTTTACGATCTTCGCGCGCTGTATGGTACATTGCTAGCGCTGCTGCTGGGAAACCGAATAACATCATCGGGAAGGCAAATGAGAAATATTTCGCTGCAGCTGGTGCGATTGCGTCGCCTGCTTGCAATTGCGCAAAGACAATATTTTGCGCTCCGTTGACCACTTGTCCGGCCACTTCCATCGAACCACCCATCGCAGTTTGCCAGAACGGTAAGTAGAAGACGTGGTGTAAGCCAAATGGAATTAAAGCACGGTAGACATAACCGTAGAAGAACGAACCGATGGCGCCAGATCCGGCAATCGTCTCACCGAGCCAAGCGATGCCCATTCCCACGTATGGCCAAACAAAGGCTAAGATAAAGCCCAGTACCAATCCAGCTACACTCGAGATAATCGGAACAAAATGTGTCCCAGCAAAGAACGATAGCGCATCGGTGAAGCGCACGTCGTAGTATTTGTTATGTAAGTAAGCTACAGTCAGCCCGATAATAATCCCACCGAACACTCCCATGTTCAATGTATCATCCATCCCGAGCACTGAACCTACGAGTCCGTTAATCCCACGCAATTCTTCGATATTCCCGAAGTGTGCGATCGAGCTCGTTAACGAGCGATACATCACTAAGAATCCGACAACAGCTGAGAGCCCTGCTACTTCTTTACGCTCTTTAGCAAATCCCATCGCTACGGAAATCGCAAAAAGCAGTGACAAGTTACCGAAGATGATGCCTCCGACATCCGTTAAAATAGATAGGACACCGTTTAAGAACGTTCCGTCCCCTAGAATCGATTCAAGACCATATTGCGCGACAAATGCGTCACCTGTTATGGTGGCACCGATTCCCAAGAACAAGCCCGCAACGGGCAGTAACGCGATCGGCAACATAAATGTCCGACCGAGTCGTTGCATTAAACTAAAAAATTTATCCACTAATATTCTCCCTTCTCTTAATGAGTTTTATTGAAATACGTATATTAGATGCGCTGTGCGAGGATAGCTCGTCCAGCGTTAGCAGTGTAAATTTGGTTGCTTGCCCACTCTCCTTTAATAATCAGCATGGCTCCCAAGTGGGAGCCATACTCATTCGTAGTCGTAGCGATGATTCAAGTAAACTGTGACCTGTAGCTGCAAAAATTTAATAATAAGTCCCGTCCCTATAGGCAGGGGCTGCGCCTATACAGGGATTCAAGCCACAGTAATCAGCAAGCATCGCACTTTTTTGTGTTAGTTGATGTTCAGCTCGCTCTATTGCTCGATTCATCACTACCTACTCCGATTATACCAAATTCAAAGGCAAAGCAGAACTTTTCTCTGCAACTATTTGTTAATTTTTTATCAAATAAGTGTATCTTCTGAAATAGTTTGGTGAAACACGGGTCGTGGAGCAGTTGGGAGGCATCTTCATAGATGTTGTACACGGAGATTACGAGAACGAGCACCCGATTCTCGTATTCTCAGACGGAAGTTGCGAGAACCAACACGCCATTCTCGTATTCTCAGACAGAAGTTGCGAGAACCGACAGCCCATTCTCGTATTCTCAGACAAAAAACGAGAACCCGACATAGGTTCTCATTTCTCTTTTCAGGTTTCTACACAAACAGTTTCTATTCTGATGATTTTCCCCGATTTTCTTTACATTAGAAACTTATTGTGATAGTTCCGCCAAAATTTCTACAGATCAAGCAGTTTTTCTGATAATTCCTCAGTAATTATTCCTTCTTTTCGAACTATCGAGAATTCCTCAGTAGTTGCTCCATCTCTAATTCTTCTTTAAAAATATTATTAAGTTACAATGAAATTTTGTCCGAACTACCACCAAATAAACCAGTCGTCATTTTCCTGATAATCCAAACGCTTTGACAATTTGCAAAAAACTATGGACCTGGCTTTGTTAAAAGAACAGACTGTATCGTAAACATACTTCTTGAATCACGAAAAGCTATACGAGACAAGTAATAGTTTTTCTTCTATCAAATAACAGAGCTCGTTAACCTACCAATCAACAAGCTCACTGCAATCTTTTATTCCCCTTTAAAAGTAACACCATTTTCTCTTAATTTCTTCACTGTACCTTTTCCAATGCCATCAATCGCTAGGACTTCGCGCTCACCTTTAGCTTGGAAGTCCTCTAAAGTCCGCAGCCCTTCTAATAATAGTGGACGAACATATTGGCTAGAAATATTAGTAAAGATTCCAGTTCCAGCCAATTCATACGCTTCTGCGTAGGAATTAAGCCAATTTACTTGCTGCGCATAATATTGATCAAAATATTCCGGATTGGTTTGCTTTAGTATTTTTTGGAAAGTCCAATACAAATATTCGGAATGCTGAAACAAACTCAACACCTCAGCAAAAGCAATCGCAAGTGACCTTTCTGAATTGGGTTGATAATATTCATCTGGTAAAAAAGAATAGACAAGAAAACTGTCAAATTCTTGTTCGATGAAAAATCGAGTGATTGTCGGATTAATCTTTAATAACTTCTTAATAATCCGTTCAGCATATTGAATATCTTCATCGAGAATCAAACTGACTGCCATGTAGAACAACATTTGATCGTCTTCTTGATGCATGGGCTCTTTTTTGAAAAAACTCCGAGCTTTTTTATGCTGGAAGGATAGTACATAAGTCCCCATCAAACTATAACGGGCTCCCAAATTATCATTAGGATTATTACGTAACAATTCTTTTGCTGTATTCTCAGCCTTTCCTAAAAGATATTCTTGCTTATAGAAGTCTAACAAAAATTTACGGGCACGAAAATAAGGCCGATTCTCAATTCCCGCATAAGAAGAATCTTTAATTGATTGACGATGGGTTTTAAAGTATTCAGCCGTCTTTTCTTCGATGTACGGAATGGCTTCCATCTCACCGTAGCGCTCAAGGCATAAAGCACAATAGATATCCAAGTTGTGAGGGTCCAACTGATTTGCCTCTTCTAATAATGCTAAGCGCTCGTCAGCATCTTCATAATCTAATGCCATTTCTAACAAATCCAAAGCTCTACTCGCGTCATCATCAGGTTCATCAATCAAACCAGCATTAAATTGAGTCACATAATAATTAATTGCCTCATCAACGTTCTCAAATTCATCCTCATGTTGGTCTAGAAAAACTTGTAACTGTCTAAAAAAAGCTTCTGTTTCGCGTGACATAAAATCTTTCCTTTCTCAGTCTTAAATACTAATAAGTTTCTACTTTTAAACCGATATTACTTATTAGCGCACTTAATTCTTATATTTTCATTTATTATCCAACTGGCTAAAGTATACCAAATTAAGAGATGCAGAACTATGGCATACTGTTAAACATAGTCCGATTTCTCTAGAGTTGTGGAAATATGTTCCATAGCTATAGATTCAGCTTAACTCTTATATTTAAAATCTTTCTCCGTTTTACTAATCTCATGCCGAGGTTATGAGAACGGAGCACACATTCTCGTAGTTTTTCACATCGTCTGCATTGTATATCTAAAGAAATAATGGTATTTCCAATTTTTGTAATAAAACCAATTCGCCCGTGTTTATTACCAAAAATGGTCGTGGAGATTTGGCGGTAATGAGTATCCAAGCCTATGAACGGTTAATCGGAAAACATGAACTTTATTCTTTATTAAAAGCCAGTGAGCAGGATGTTAGTACCAGTCGAACCAAGCCACTCAAAGACGTCATGAACGATTTAAGAGAAGAGTTGACAAATGAATGAGTATCGCATTGAAGTTTCCGAATCAGCGCAAAATGATTTAAGAGAGATTGTTCGCTATATTCAAACGGATTTGACTTCTCCGGGAACAGCTGAGCATTTTCTTGATGGTATTGAAAAAATGCTCGAGCAATTAGCATTTATGCCTCAAAAATTCCAATACGTTAGAGATGACTACTTAGCTAGCAAGGAGTATCGCTATACGCGTTATAAAAGTTATCTTATCTTCTATACAGTTGATGACAATCACCATTTTGTGTATATCCATCGGATTCTAAACTCATCAAGACAATGGGAATATCTAATCTAGCGACACTCTCAATCCGAGAGTGTTTTTTGATGGAACGATAATCTGGATTTTGAAAAGTTTAATGATTTACTGTACGGTCAGAATATTGTCAAAAATGATGATTTTGTAGGCAGTTCTCCTGTTACGGAACTAACTTTATGAGAATGAACAGTTTGTTCTACTAATCTTGGACGAAAAATAGTAGAACCGCAACGCCGTTCTACTAATCTCGGGCGAAAGTTAGGAGAACCAGGACGCCGTTCTACTAATCTCAAGCGAAAGTTGCGAGAACCAACACGCCATTCTCGTATTCTCAGACGAAAGTTACGACAACCGACACTCGATTCTCGTATTCTCAGAACAAAGTTACTCCGAACTACCTTGAAGCGACTTGATTCAAGCAGCCTTCCTATACCGACCCAACCCCCTGCCAATCACTTCCCAATGGACTGGAGGAAGTCTGCGATGATAGCTTGATAAGCAGGGAGCCCCAAAATCAAACGGCTACCAGCATGAACAGCATTTGGAACTTCTTGATAACGGGTATAGGCTGGCGTCCTATCTGCCATGGCGATACTGTGGTGGGGTAAGATCAAGGTGTCGCGACTGCCATGAATGAAGAGAATTGGACACTGGTTGTCTGCCATCGCCTTGATGGGTCGCGTATCACCTAAGCGAAAGCCATACAAGATCCAGGTTACTAGGCTAATACCTGGTAGGATGATTTTCGAATAGTAACGTCCATACGCTTCCAAGATCAATTGGCGTAAGTCCGCAAAACCACAATCCGCTACCACAAAGTCCAACTTCGGTTGGTAGGCTAGAACGGATAAGGAAGTCGCTGACCCCATCGACTCCCCATGTAAGCCGAGTTCAATGGAAGCTCCATAACGCTTATAACAATCCTCAATAATGGCGAGTAAGTCCTTCCCCTCTAAGTAACCGAGAGAGACGGCGGTAACAGGATTCTCTCCATGTCCCCGAGCATCATAGATGATACAATGATAGCCCAGCGCACGATAGACTGGGACATATTTGGCTGCGCCTAGACGGTTAGAAGTATATCCGTGGGAAATAATCACATAGCGCCTAGAAGGTTGATCTGCTAGAATCCGTTCGACCTTCAAGGGATACCCTTTCCATCCTTTGACCTGGTAGCTTTCACGTGGTAATTGGTCAAAGTCAAGCCACATCTGCTTGTCTTCTTCATATTGGCGTTCTTGGTCTAAAGTGACCGTCTTAGGAAAAGCGAGCATCCGCGCAAAATAATAGGAAAAACCTAAATAAATGATCACCGCTAAGATAAGAATTCCCACTATCCCCCAAGTAAATACTTGCCACATTTGTACCTTTCACCCTTTCAAATTACTGCCACACAATCCCCAGCCGCTGCTTTTCAAGAAACTTGTTTGTTATGAATTTCCTATTTATTTTCCCTATTGATCGAAGATCTGCAAGAGTTCGGTAGGTTGCTTAATTATATAATCAGCCTTCACAGCTTGAAGTTCTGCTTGACTGCCATAGCCATACAGAACCCCAACCGTTGTCAGACTCAGCTGATTGCCAGATAAGACGTCAAACTTACGGTCCCCCACCATCACGACCTGGTCCGAAGCTGGATTCCCCAATGCTTGCAAGACATAACGGATCACATCCAGCTTGTGTGAGCGGACCCCGTCAAAGGTCGCACCCCCTATATAATCAAAGTAATCGGTTAATTGGTAATGTGCTAGAATCCGTTCAGCGAAGACTTCTGGTTTAGAAGTCGCTAAAGCGATCATCTTCCCCTGGCTCTTCAATTGGTCTAAGACCGTCTTGATTCCTGGATAGACCGTATTTTCGAATAGACCAGTGACCCCATAATACTCACGGTAATAGTCAACCGCCTCGTGGGCTTGCGTCTCATTCAAATTGAAAAAATCCATAAAAGAGTCCAGTAAAGGTGGCCCAATAAAGGGATAGAGCTGACGACGGTCTTCCACTTCGATACCAAAGTGCTTCAAGGCATATTGAACACCACTAGTAATACCGACTCCCGGATCCACAAGGGTGCCGTCCAAATCAAATAAATAATACTGCATAAAATCTCTCACTTTCTCATCAAGTCTAAAATAGCTTTAGCATTAACTGTTCGGGTCCAGTGAACTGAGGACCCTACTTGCTTATCTTGTAGAATCGCAGCTTGTTCATCAACTGTCAAGTTAAGCACCACTTGTTCAAAAGCTGAAGGGTGAATCAAATAAGCAGCTGCCATGAGGTCAAAGAGCTTAATAACTTGCGGCAGTTGTCCCCCATGTAGGTCAAGCAAGAAAGGTTGGACGAGGGGACCAATTGCTTGCCAGACTGGCCATTCCCTGACCGTATCCATCTCAAAGGACACTTGCTTACCGACCTCTAAAGGAATAATCGTTTTGGCACATTCGAGTGACATCACTTTGCGGGTTGCTTGAGGATCAAAACCAAAATTAAATTCCACCCGGTCACCGTAATTACCTGGTCCCAGACAGCCACCCATCATTATGATTTGATCAAGCTTATCGATTAAGTCGGGGGCCTGATCCATCATGTACTGCACATTCGTCAAAGGACCCAAGGTCAGTAAGGTTATTGGACCTTGGCTCGTTCTCAGAAGATGAATGAGTTGATTAAGTGACCCCGTTTCAACCGGTGACTCTTCCTGGTCGAAGAAGCCAGGTCGACTTCGATCAGTTACTGAACTAGTGCCCAACTGGCCTTGGCTTTTCAAGCCAGAATGGCTTGAAATCATGTAGCGGCTCTCCCGGTCTAATCCCTTGAAGATTGGCGCCTTAAGATCCAAGCGGTGGGCAATGTTGACCAAATTTTGACTGACAATCGGCAAGCATGTATTTCCCCCGACTGCTGATAGAGCCACAATTTCCCACGAGGAAGAGGCTGCTACTAGGGCAATCGCCACCGCATCATCCAGTCCAGGATCCGTATCAATCCACACCTGTCGCATAATGAGACCTCCTTATTCAATCTATTCATGCAAACCTACAAAAAGGCCAAGTTCTCACTCAGCCTTGTCTATGTCGATAGTTTCGCCTATATATCGCGTCTTCTTCCTTTATATTCGAATCTTAGTGCTTAATAAAAGTATTATAGAGGTAAAAACCTGCGATAATAGCAAGCCCCACCAGATAAAAAATTCCTAGGACAATGAGAGCGTCTAACCAGGTCTTCACTCTAAACCAGCCGGATACAAGGAGGAGTGGATAGACCGTGACCAACATGGCAAGATGATGGACAATCAGTTGCTTAGTGAAGGACCACCCTTCGATTTCATAGAGGACAGACGCTGCTGCAACTACTGTCATAATCAAGCCTGCAACGAAGACACCCTTCACTTCTTGGGGCGCTTTGCCTTGATTTTTCATTAGGAGCGAAATTGCGGTCATTACAATCAATGGCCCAATCCCACGAATAAATGCCTGCATCAAATACTTCATCGTAATTCCTCCTTTATTCATAGCCTATCATTGACCCATCTCCAAGAGCTTTTTCTTCCTCTTTATTTTATCAAAAAAACAAGATGGATGTAAATTGTTAACGCTATTCGACGAGACCACGCCCTGCCTAAGAAACTCAAAAAAAAGCCCCAGAGCAGCTAGCTACTCTTGAGACTCTCAAAATCTTAATGTTCGTTAGGATCGTTCTTAGCGTCTTCGTGCGTCGGGTGAACAGTGCCTGCCACATGGTCAGGACCTGCATAGACCGTGTATAACTTCAATGGTTGGTCCCCAATGTTGGTGACATTATGCCAAGTATCCGCCGGAACAAAGATTGCATCATCATCTGATACTTCTTGTTCAAAGGTCAAATTATCTTCAGCATCGCCCATTTGGCAAAGTCCTTTACCTGATTCAATGCGTAGAAATTGATCGATGCCATGATGGATCTCAAGACCAATATCATCACCTGTCGCAATTGACATTACCGTTACTTGTAACTTATCACCTGTCCAAATCGTCGTCCGATAGTTCTCATTCTCGATGGAATAATCTTCGATATTGACGATATAAGGCTCTTTACCATGATCTTTATAATCAAATGCCATCCCTGATGCACTTCCTTTATTAATATTCGTCGAGTTCGTCAAGCAATGCTCCTTAACAACTCGACTATGTTCACTGTATCACGATAAGATTAGATAAGCAAAGAAAATGCTTTCAGGAAAAAGATAGAGTCGAGATAATGAACTGGGAATTAGTCTGTTCAATTTTTGAAAACTTACCCAACTTTATAGTCTCATTACCAATCAATAACACGACTCATGACAAACAAAAATACACTTGATATTTCCATAAAATACCAAGTGTATTATAGCTTTATGTCCCCTGTAGGACTCGAACCTACGACCCTCTGATTAAGAGTCAGATGCTCTACCACTAAGCTAAGGAGACTTTTTTGTGAACAAATTCATTATACAACTAGCTGAGATTAAATGAAAGAATTATTTTATATTTTCTCGTTTGTAAATGGTCTATTATTAAAGCCCCCATTGCTGCACACCTTTTAAAATATATGAATATATTAAAATTACATATTATCGATAAGCTCTGTTATAGGCTTGATGAACAATCTCTTCAACTTTTCTTTCTTTGGCGATGTCCATCACTAAATTTGGGTTTCTTAGTAATTCTCTTCCAAAAGCCACAAAATCACAATCATCATTTTCTAAAGCATAAGTCGCCATATCCGATGAAGTAATGAGACCTACACCGATTGTCATTAATCCTGTTGCTTCTTTTATTTGTCTAGCAAAATCTAGCATATAACCAGGATAAGCATTGATTATATTCGTTACTATAACGAGGTGCGAATTAAGGAAAAGTTAAGCTGGTTAAGTCCTGTTGAATATCGAAAAACACTGGCTGCTTAAGGAATAACCTTAAGCGAACAAAAAGAGAGACAATCATAAAACTATGCCTATCTCTCTAGTCCAACTATTTGGGGTCACTCTACTTCGAAGGAAGAATGATTAGAGATGCTCATCTTTATAGATCATCCCGAGCCTTGAACCAGACGTATAAGTTTTTCAAAGGGATTATTGACATTCTCTAAGAGCCCCATTATAATAACAATACGAATTGAAAACGAAAGTTTTGCGGGTGATGCATTTATGCGTCATCCGATTTTTTATAGAAACGTTTTGAGAGTAACTTAAACAGGGCTTGTCTCCAATCTGAAAGCACCTTTGAGTAGCTTTTAAAGAATTATTGACAGATTGAGCTTTTTATTTTATAAATTTAATCATAAGGAAGATAAAAAATGAGAATCGTTAAGTATAGTAAGTCTGAGGAAATGCTAAATATAGCAACCCACATTTTAGGATTTATTTTAAGTCTGGTATTTTTTCTGCCGGTAGTTGCTAAAGCATACAGTGACAAAGATATCATTGGGTTTTTAGCATGGTTAATTTATTTTATTGCCATTGCGACCATGTTTTTATCATCAAGCCTCTATCACGCTATGACCCATCCCACCGCAAGGACGATCTTTAGGGCAATTGATCACGGGGTAATCTATTTAACAATTGCAGGTTCATATACTCCAACGATATTAATTGGCATAAGGTCTACCTTTGCCATGATTATATATGTTTTAATTTGGATTTTGGCAATCGTAGGAATAAGCATGAACATAATCGCCTTCACTACCGCTAAAGAAGATAAGATAAGTAAAGCTTCAATGATTATATATATGGCAATGGGTTGGATATCACTTGTCCTTATGCATCCGATTTATAAGCATATAGGCATCAGCTATATTTGGTATTTGCTACTTGGAGGACTTTTCTATACCATTGGGGCAGTTTTCTATTCAATAAAGAAAATTCCATACAATCACGCCATCTGGCATATCTTCATACTTGCAGCGGCCTTTATCATGTTTTATGGCAACTATCTATTTTTGAGATAAGGAAAAATAAATGATTAGTTATAAAAAAAGTTAGCGTTACAGAAGAAGATTTAGTCCTGGAAGAATTGCTTGAGTTATCAGAAGCGTGGGCAGAGGAAAAGATCTTTATAGATTTTTGGAAAATGACGTGCGGGATTATGTTGATGTAATTGGAGTTATTGCAACATCGTATCAATATAATAGGCTTCTAAAATTTTACATTGAAGAGTTAGACTTTCAGTTTAATCACGCATTATTAGTAAAACGAGCACATGAATAATTCACAGTTTGCTAAGATTTAGATTTTTATCTAACTTTTAAAGTTCGCTACATTATACAAAAAACGAGGATTTTTTAAGTTCCTCGTTTTTTTAGGGCTGGGGCTTATCCCACAGCCCTTTTTTTAAAATATATATAATAGTTAGAATCTGGTAAAGTTAAATATTATCGATAAGCTCTGTTATAGGCTTGATGAACAATCCCTTCAACTTTTCTTTCTTTGGCGATGTCCATCACTAAATTTGGGTTTCTTAGTAATTCTCTGCCAAAAGCCACAAAATCACAATCATCATTTTCTAAAGCATAGGTTGCCATATCCGATGAAGTAATGAGGCCCACACCAATCGTCATTAATCCCGTTGCTTCTTTTATTTGTCTAGCAAAATCTAGCATATAGCCAGGATAAGCATTGATCTTAGTATTCGCTAATCCACCAGCAGACACACTAACTAAATCAAAACTATCTTTATTTTCATTTAAGAAATTAATCCAATCCGCAACTTCAATACCACCTTCAATATAATCAGTAGCAGATATTCTTAACCATAAAGCCTTATCCTTCGGCCAAACATCTTGTATCGCTTCAACAATTTTCTTTAGTAATAAAAATCGATCTTTACCATATTCATCTTTTCTTTGATTTGATAAGGGAGAGATAAATTGATTAATTAAATAACCGTGAGCTGCATGAATCTCAATTGCATCAAAACCAGCTTGATCAGCTCGAATCGCAGCAGATTTGAAGGCATCAATCACTTCGTTGATTTCATCAATACTCGCCTCTTCATAAGTATACTCATCGTTATTGAACGAAATCTTAGAAGGACCAATATGTCTTAAATCTTTAGTCTCAGATTTTCTACCGGCATGGTTTAGTTGAACGGCAATCTTAGAACCTTCTCGTTTCACGCCACCAACTATTTCTTTTAATCCATCTATTTGACGATCATCCCATAACCCTAAATCATAATCGGTTATTCGACCATTATCTAACACACCGGTAGATTCAACAATAACTAAACCTACCTGAGAAATCGCTCTTGAAATATAATGCGCTTTATGAAAAGAATTTGCGATACCATCTTGCTTATCAACTTGATACATGCACATCGGTGGCATCACAAATCGATTCTTTACTTCCATATTCTTTATCTTAGCTGCTTCAAATAACTTCATTTGCTCCTCCTTATATTTTAACTACGCTGTGTTCATCGAAAGCAATACTACGGCTTCAACACGTTCCGGTGATATAGCATAAATTAATTTGAGCATGTTGAACGTGTCGTTTAGAAGTGTTTATTATTTATAACTATCTCTTTGGTGGCCTACATGAATATTGGTGATTACGAAAAGATTTTCATCAACCAGTGAAATTATCCGGTAGTCACCCACCCTAAACCGAACATAATCTCTCAAATCACCTTTCAGTGTCTTTCCAGGAGCAGTCGGGAAATCTACATTGACTAAATGCTTACCAATCCATTTCAGTATTTGCTTTTGAACGCCATTATCCAACCTAGAAAACTCTTTTTCAAAACTGGAAGCAAATACCACTTGATATTTAGCCATATTGTTCCATCATTTCTTCAAAAGTCTTAACTTTCTTCCCTGCTTTAGTCCACTCTTCATATGCTTGATCTGCCATCATCACGTCGAAGTCATTCTCTAATTTTTCCAAAATCGCTGTACGAATAAATTCCGCTTTGGAAATTTCTTTTGCATGAACGTATTTCTCAAGCGATTCATTGAGTTGATCATCTAATCTCACTGAAATTGGAGATGCCATAAAATCCCTCCTTGTAGTTCATATTAACTACATAATAACACAGTGATAATCCTCCCACAAGAATTAACCTTTGAGTGATTTGTTTTCGATAAGAGGTAAATTTAATATCGGAACATCGATTAAAGAGCGTCCGAACGCTGTTAAAAAGCGTCAGGAATTTGGTCATTGGAAACTTGATACGGTAGTATCTTCCAGAGGTAAAAGTAAAGGATGTCTCGCTACTTTTGCTGAACGTAAGAGTCGCTTCTATATCGCTTTAAAGATGCCGAATCGATCGAAGGAATCGATGCTTTCGACTGTAAATCAATTGATTCAATCTTTCCCGAAAGAAGCTCTCAAAAGCTTCACCTCTGACCGTGGGAAAGAATTTGCTTGTTATTCAGACATCGAACAACAAGAGATCGCTTTTTACTTTGCGGATGCTTACAGTGCCTGGCAGAGAGGGACTAACGAGAATTCCAATGGATTACTCAGAGAATTTTTCCCTAAACGCACAAATCTAGCTAAAATTAAAGTGGATTAGAAATAAAAGGTCGTAGGGCATTGCCTGCATAACAATGCTGCAAGGCAAAAAAAGAAGGAAAGCTCATGCTTTCCTCCCTCTTACTTTAATGTGTTTTTCCACCAGTAACCTTTATATCTGTATCATTTTCCACAATTGCTTCAATTGCCAGTTCTAGTCCCTTTACAATTGTATCAAGTGCCATTGATGGCATGTTCTTCTTATCAGTAACTTGTTCCGGTAAGAATGGAATATGAATAAATCCAGTCCTCATGTTCGGATATTTTGTTGCTTGAATGTGGGCAACTCCATATAGAACGTGGTTACAGATAAATGTTCCTGCAGTGTTTGAAATTGATGCTGGAATTTTACCTTCTTTAATATGTTCAACCATTGCCTTTATTGGTAGTGTTGAGAAGTATGCCGCTGGGCCGTCTTCCGCTACCTTTTCGTCAATTGGTTGGTTACCTTCGTTGTCTTTAATTCTGCAGTCGTCGCAGTTTATTCCAACTCTCTCAACTGTAATGTCGGGTCTTCCACCTGCTTGTCCAATGGATAGTACTACATCGGGATTAACTTCTTCTATCTTTGCTCTAATCTTATCAACAGATTTTCCAATTACAGTAGGAATTTCTAACTTAATTATTTCTGCTCCCTTAATTTCATCTGGTAATTTCTTTACAGATTCAATTGCAGGGTTAATGGATTCGCCACCAAATGGATCAAATCCAGTTACTAAAATTTTCATTAAATCACTCCTTTTAAATTAAAATCCAAATACTAACATCAATATAATGTGAACAACAATTAAAGTTAATGCCACTGGTGCTTGAGTCTTCATGATTGTGTATTCATTGTCTGTTTCAAGAATAGACCCTGGAACAATGTTGAAGTTTGCAGCCATAGGTGTCATAAGAGTACCACAGTATCCACAAGTCATACCAAGAGCACCAATTACTGCTGGGTTTGCGCCATTTGCAATTACAAATGGAATACCAACACCAAGTGTAATAACAGTAAATGCAGCAAATGCATTACCCATGATCATTGTAAATAGAACCATCCCTAGACAATATGCAACCACACCTAGAACCTTTGCTCCTGGTGGCACAACAGCAGTTACACCAGAACCAATAACTTCGCCAACACCCGCAGCTGCAAAAACAGTACCAAGAGCACCTAGAAGTTGTGGTAATAGTGATGAACTACCAATAGTCATAAGCATCTTTGCAGTATCTTCTTTAGTTTCATGATACTTAGCCTTTGTAATAACAAGGGCGATGATTATAGCTATTATAGATGATATACCCAAAGTTTGTGCTGCTGAAAACTCAAAGAAAATTGGCCCTTCGTCCCCAGTGCCGATAGGAATTTTCAAGCTCTTTGCTTGAGCCATAATCATAGCTATAATACCAATAGCAAGAGCAGGAATAAAGATTTTATTGCCAACTCTCTTACCATACTCTAATTTTTGTTCCTCACTTTGGTCTTCAAATTCACCAACTTGAACTTGCTTTGTCAAAGTTAAAACTCCAAGCACAAGTAAAAGACCACCAACGATTGCTCCACCATATTCTAGTTTGTCAACTAAAAGCTTTCCAGTGCAGAATAAAATACCAAGCAAAGTCCAAAAGATAATGATGTGAACCCCAAAAGTTGGAGTTTTATTTAAGCGGCTAATTGAGCGGTATGTTTTCGGTATTCAACTGGAGACATACCGTTCAATTTTTCTTTTATTCGCTGGTTATTATAATAGTTAATATATTTATTTATCTTTTGTTTTAATTGTTCATAAGTCATTAAAGGTTCACCATAATACATTTCTTGTTTTAAAATTCCAAAAAAGTTTTCCATCGGTGAGTTATCCAGACAATTTCCCTTTCGAGACATACTTTGAAAAATTTTGTTTTCCTTCAAAGTGTTAACCCACTGTCTGTGTTGATACTGCCAACCTTGATCGCTATGAATGGTGGTTCGATATACAGCGTCTCTTTCAATTATACGTATCGTTTCCTTTAAAGGTTTTATCACAAAATCTAAGGTCGGGTGAGCGCTGATATTCCAAGTAATGATCTCTGAATTAAACAAATCCATCATCGGGCTTAAATAAAGTTTCTTCCCATCGATTGTATTAAATTCTGTCACATCAGTAACAATTTTTTGAAGCGGATATTTCGCATTAAAACGACGTTTTAAACGATTTGGTGCGGTCTTACCAATCTTTCCTTTATAAGAATTATACCTACGTGATTTTCTCCAGAACTTCGTGCATTTTAAGCCTAATTTTTTCATTAATCGTTGAACTTTCTTATGATTAATTTTTTCATCCAATCGCTTCTTTAATTCAACAGTTATTCGTCGATAACCGTAAGTTTCCTGTGAATCGTTAAAAATAGTTAGAATTTCTTTTTCTAACACTTCATCCGGATTCGGCTGCTCTAAACGATTTTTGTGATAATGATAGCTACTTTCTGGTAACTCCAGAACAGTTAAGATGTCCTTTAGCTGAAATCCCTTTTCAAAAATTTCTATAGCGAATTGGGTTTGTTGGGATCTCGATGGTCTCTCAGACCCAATTCCTTTAGCTTTTTTAGGTATAAGTTTTCTATTTTTAAATAGTTTACTTCCTGACGTAAATGTTCAAGTTCCTCTTTTTCGCTAAGATTCATTTTTTGTGATTTTTTACTTAGTTTTGGCTTCTTATGCATGTTGGAAGGCCTCCCGATTGGATTATTTAACTGATTAGCCCCTCCTTCAAGATAAGCCCGCCGCCAGTTGGCGATAAGAGATGGATTGTTTAAACCAAATTTTTTGGCGGTTTCTCTGTAGGAAGCCCCAGTTTCTTGCTTATAGTGTAATACATTAAGTTTAAAATCTAAAGGATACTTTGTTTTTCCTTTGCGAGGTTTCAGGCTATTCTTCCCATAATTCTTATAGTTATTAACCCATTGTTTTGCCAGACTTTTATCAGAAATTTGATATTTATTCGCTAATGCTCTATAACCTAGTTTTCCTTCAAAATATTCTTCAACAACACGCATTTTAAATTCGTAACTATATTTTTTAGACATAAAATGACCCCCATAAAGTTAGTTTTTAACTCTAACTTTCGGGGGTCACCTCATAAAAGTTCCCATTCTAGATTTTTTATTTCTTAGACCAGTAATACCAGTCATAATGCAAATCAATCCACATAAAATATAGATGATTTCATCAATTATAATGCTGTTATCAGCTATAAATTTAAACATGTTTCATGTCCTTTCTTAGTCTTCTCTCATATAAATAGCATTGTACTAGAGCTAGAATTAACATAGAAACCCCTGCTAAAATAGAACTCTTTGCTATATCACCATTAGTAACATCATAACCTGCTTGGTTAAGAGTACCTTGAATCAAAAGTACACCAGAAGCTACAGGGAAAATATTTTGCCCAAAAAAGTTCCCGTAGTTTTCAGCAGCCCCAGCAAGACCCTTTAACTCCTCAAGTCTCTTGTCAGAAAGCTCAACCTTTTTATTAGCAGCCCCCTCAGCCATAGGTAAAATTAATGGTCTAACAAATTGAACGTGGCCACCAAGTCTAAGAGAAAGCGCGGCAGCTACCCATCTAATTAAGATATAAAGCCCAACAACACCACCCGCGCTGGCAGACTTCATCTTTTGAATAGCTTCCGCCGCCCTGTCTTTAAGACCATATCTTTCCATGATAGCAATTAGAGGTAGACTCAAGAAGAAAAGTGACATGTATCTGTTGTTCACAAATCCCTTTCCAATTACATCTAAAACTTCAACGATTGGCATGCCAGCGATAAGACCAGTAACCAATCCGGATATAAGCACTACTGCAACAACATCAAGCTTTAGAGCAAAGCCAACGATAATTATCAGTACGCCTATTAAAACCCAATAGTTCATATAGAATCTCCTTCATTATTAAAATAAAATAAATTTTCACGATGCAGTTATGGCAAAAAAATAATAAAAGCACCGTGTTTTTTGATTTTAACATATGAAATTATATGTAGCAATTAGAAGTGAGTGAAGTGATTTGTTTTCTTAAATAACTAACTTATTTTCAATAAATTTTATGCTTCTATAAATAGAGAGCTAACAGTTTGTGTCACCCCAAAAAAGTTAGATTTATGCTCCAACTTTTCTGGGGCTACACACTTGTCTTGTTGATAGTTCGATGATAGAATTATGATAATTAAAAAGAGGAGGTTTTATGATGCATATTCGTCCTGTTTCAGATCTAAGAAATAAGTTTCCTGAAATCGAAGAAGAAGTTATTGAATCTGGACGTCCTGTCTTTCTAACTAAAAATGGCTATGGCACGATGGTATTAATGAGCATCGATCAATACGAATTTATGACCCAAGACATTGAAAGCAAACTTGATGAAGCGGATCACTTAGCAGCTTCCACAGAGACAAGGTATGGCCTCGATGATGTGATTGAGCGAGTCATGGAGCGCATTAATCAGCATGGCTAACTATCAAATTCGTATTCTTCCTAGCTTTGAGGAAGATTTAAATCAAATTGTCGATTATATTGCTTTAACGCTGTCCAATCCATCTGCAGCGATGAATCTAGTAGAGAATGTTCATAAAGCAATTGAGGAGCGAGCTAATTATCCTCTTAGCTTTCAGGCTTTCCCTAGTCAAAAAAAGAGAAAACATCCGTATTATGTCATCCGAGTTGGAAACTACTCTATTTTCTATGTGGTGATTGATTCCGTCATGGAAATCCGCCGTATACTTTACAGCAAACGACACCTTGATTCTCATCTATAAAAGATAAAGCTCCTATCGCTATGATAAGAGCTTTTTTCACTAGCTAGTGACTTCAGGCTCGTTTATGAATCTTGAAGCAGTTCTGCAAACTATAACCCATGCCTAAAGCAATCTGTTTCCAAGTTATGAAACAAACGTAACGCTTCTAAAGGTTGATCTTTTCTTCTTCACTCTCTGAAGCCATGATGGTCTCATAGATTTCTTTTTCAAATCTACCCTAAACCAACTAAAAGACTTGATAAAGCTCATCTACTCTCCAGTAAAACTACTCTATATTAAGGGTTTTTCATCCTATTAAATTGTACGTTTGAACCCATTTTCATTTTTTCGCCTTGTTCGGATGACCAGTTTCCCTATACGTATACCCAAACTTCAGCATTCTTTCTTCTTCCAAAAGAAAAAGCCCCTTCTCAGGGCATCACAAATCTCTACAAACCCTATTCCTATCAACTTTCCTTCCTCTCATACTTGCTAAGTTCTTCTTGTAACTTATCAAAGTCCGATAAATAATTTCTATCTTGAATCATCCGAAATTTTTCATATTCTTGAGATGTTTTTTCAAGTGCTTGTTCACGACTAATCGTTCCTTTATAATCCAAAACTTCTCTACGATTCAGCTTCAAAAAGTTATCAGTTTGATCCGCCCAATCTCGCATGCTCATCAAAATATTATCCTCTGCCATCAATTCGGCATAATCAATAAACATCGTGACTAGACGATTCAACTTTCGCAGTTCCTCTTCAGATAAATAATTTTTAGCAACTTGGGTATCACTTTTCAAAATTTTGCCATCAGGAGAATTTTTCCAAGTCGTGAGTCCCATATATTTTTTGTCTGCATCCGCTCTATTATAGATAATTTCTACAGCCGTCGAACCTGTAATCGCATAATGCAGTTTATTCTGAACAAAAGCATAGAATTGCCTGGTAATGTCAGAGTTTTTGTCGTAGTCATAGGAACACTGCTGAAAGACATCTGTTATCTTCTGATAGGCTCTTCGCTCACTGGCTCGAATTTCACGAATTCGTTCCAGTAATTCATCAAAATAATCTTGACCAAAAGCTTGCCCATTCTTTAGAAATTCGTCATTCAAAACAAAGCCCTTAGTAATATATTCTTTCAAGGTTCTCGTCGTCCACTGACGAAAGCGAGTTGCCTGCTTGGAATTAACTCGGTAACCAACGGCGATAATAGCATCCAGATTATAGAAGTCAACATCTCTTTTCACTTGTCGACTGCCTTCCAAACGAACTATTTCCATTTTGGAAACAGTTGAACTTAACTCTAACTCTTCTTCGGCGTATATATTTTGAAGATGCTTTGAAATCGCAGGTACTCCAACTTCAAATAAGTCTGCCATCATCTTCTGACTCATCCAGAAGGTCTCATCTTTAAAATAGACATCAACGTAGATATTTTCCTTTGCAGTTTCATAAAGTAGAATAGGTAATTGTTTCAAGGTTAGAACCCCCTTTGTAATTCGTAGAGTCATTTTATAAGCTTTTTCCACATACTAATACGATTTTATAAGGCATTCAAACTCGATTTTCCTTCATTTTTCACATCAATCAGACTGTGTTCAAAAGTTAATCTTGCAAAAATTTCGAAAAAACTCTCTTAAATTCTGCCAGATCTTCTTGGTCTAAATGAAACTCGTATAGGGATTCATCATTAGGATCTTCAATGACGGATGTATAAGCTTGATCTGGGCACTCATATCCAAGAGCTCTAGCAACTTCAATAGCAAACTGTGCATATGCTGGTCCAATCGCTGTAATAATATTCCCAGCAACGACAACAGGTTGGTAAACTATATTCTCAGCTTGAATAAACGGTAGAAGGTCATTCATTTCTACATAGAGTTGATTGATAAAAGGTTTATCATCTAATAAGCCAGCCATTGATAAAAGATAGGTCCACTACAGATCGCCCCTATTAAGAAGTCAGGATGATTCTTTAATTCACTGAGAAATTGGATTAACTTATGATTATCAAGTGAAAGACGAATGTCACTTATACCAGGTAAAATTAGACAATCATAATCCTCAACCTTGAAGCCTGAGGTCGTCTTATCTGGGACAACTAAGACTCCCTCTTCAGAACGAACGGGTGATAAGTCCGTTGAGATAATATCTGTTGGGGAGTCATAATACCACCTGAAGAGCGCCATCAAGTTACCCACTTCTTGAAGACTAAATTCCGGATACACTAATAATGCAATTCTTTGTTTCATTTGGTCATCCTTTATTGGGTGTTGTCAAAATAAACTTTTTAAGTTTATATTTTTGTACAGCTCTTACTTATTATTATAGGCAGTGAAAAGTCAACTAAAACCCTGCTTTTATTGACCAGTTCCCACATACGCACACCCTCATTTTAGCAGATTTCACCCTTTTTTCTACTAAAACCAAAAAAGCAAGGTTCCTAAGAAATCACATCTTCTTAAGAACCTTGCTGTTATACGATTTATAGCCCCTCTTTTTCAATCAATACTACGCCTCAGCGGTTCGCTGCTACCGCATCATTTCGTCACTTCGTTCCTCACTCTGCGACAGCTTCTACGCTTTGCTTCGCATGTCATATCTCTAATCCGCTTCGCTCAAAGAGCTATGAAATATCGCATAAATCATTCGTAATTGATGACTACGTCGTTAGTCACTCCTTGTCATCAAAACGACTGATTCAACATGTGTTGTCTTTTGCTTGGGAACATAATTTATTATCCTCGTCATTCTTGTAGGAGCACAATTTATTAATGTCATTGTCTTTGGCATTTTTTCTTTTATCTTTAAAGTTATTAGAATTTTGACTATCTTTAACTCCTGTTTTGAAATAGAATGTTAGGTCATATGGATGGACTGTTCCGTCTTTGTCAATTCTGCCCACCACAACTTTATCAACTATTCTTTCAAATACTGTTCTACTAAATTCCTCTATAATTTCTTTGTTTTCTAAGACCTTTTTAAATTGCTTTAGTCTTTCTTTAATAGAGTTTTCATCTTTGATAGTTAGCTCTAGTGTTTTCTTTTCATCAAGTAATTCTTCTTTTTGTTTTGTAAGTTTTTTATATTTTTTAGCATAAACTTCTTCGTCTATACTATCTTCTAAATGAAGATCAACTAACTTTCTTTCTTGACTAATAATTCTGTTTAAGATAAAGTCCATATAATTGTGTAAAAGTTAAAAGGCCATGTAACAGCCCTTTTACGGTACAATGTTTTTAACCACTAAAAACATACCCAGGAGGACGTTACATGACCCAAGTACATTTTACACTGAACAACGAAGAGGTTCAAAGTATTATTGAACATTCCGTTAAAGATGATGTGTCTAAAAATATTTTGACCACTGTTTTCAACCAATTGATGGAAAATCAACGAACAGAATATATTCAAGCCGATGACTATGAACGTTCAGAAAGTCGTCAGAGTCAAAGAAATGGCTATTATGAGCGAGACTTTACGACTCGTGTGGGCACACTCGAATTAAAAGTGCCTAGAACACGTGATGGTGAATTTTCACCGACGGTGTTTGAGCGTTATCAGCGAAATGAAAAGGCACTGCTCGCTTCAATGCTTGAGATGTATGTTTCAGGCGTTTCGACACGTAAAGTTTCAAAGATTGTTGAAAAGCTCTGTGGAAAATCGGTATCGAAATCTTTTGTTTCTAGCCTGACTGAACAGTTAGACCCGATGGTCAACGAATGGCAGAACCGTTCGCTCTCAGGTACGAATTATCCTTATCTGATGACTGATGTTCTCTACATAAAAGTCCGTGAGGACCATCGAGTGCTTTCTAAAAGCTGCCATATTGCGATCGGGATAACAGAAGGGGGTGATCGTGAAATCATTGGCTTCATGATCCAAAATGAAGAAAGTGATGACACATGGTCCATCTTCTTTGACTACTTAAAAGAACGCGGTCTACAGGGGACAGAACTCATCATTTCTGATGCCCATAAAGGCCTAGTGTCTGCGATTCGTAAGTCCTTTACCAACGCAAGTTGGCAGAGATGTCAGGTCCATTTTTTAAGAAATATCTTCAGTTCCATTCCAAAAAAGAATTCAAAACCGTTTAGAGAAGCAGTAAAAGCGATCTTTAAGTTTACGGATATTGAACTCGCTCGAACAGCTAAGAATGCCTTAGTCGGTGAATATATTGACCAGTCCAAATATACAAAAGCATGCGAAACATTGGATAATGGCTTCGAAGATGCCTTTCAATACACGGTCATCGGAAATGGCCACAATCGGCTAAAAAGCACTAACCTTCTTGAACGACTGAACCAGGAAGTCCGCAGAAGAGAAAAGATTATTCGTATCTTTCCCAACCGATCGTCCGCCAATCGATTAATTGGAGCTGTCCTTATGGACCTTCATGATGAATGGCTCAGTTCTACAAGAAAATATATTAAGTTTGATCAATGAGTGACCGGTAAAACATTGTATAGTATTTTACACAGGATTGTGGACTTGACTCTGTTTAATTGGTTTTCTATCTTTTTCAAATCTTTGACTAAAGTATTATCATTTATTTCTTCTTCTACAATTTTTAAAAAGTCATCTATTACTGTTGAATCTGCATGGCATAATTGCCTATAGCTTTCAACAAAAGCTTTTTCTATTGCCGCTTCTTGTATTCCTTTTGAATGAGGGCAATATTTTTTACCTTTTTTTGTTGATTTTACACATTGCCAGTTAATTTTTTTGTAAATTGAACTTGTGTGCCAAGTTCTTCTTGAAAGTATTTCGCCACAAAATCCACATTCCAGCATACTTGAAAAAGCATATTGCCTTGATAGTTTTTCTCTTTTTCTATCCTTGTTAGCAATAGTATTTCTGTTTTGTGCTCTTCTGAGTCTAATCTCTTGTGCCTTTTCAAAATCTTCTTTTGATATAATTGGCTTGTGATGATTTTCAATGTGGTATTTATCAGATTCACCAAAGTTTGCTAGTCTTCTTTTTGTTATGGGATCAACTGTGAATGTTTTTCCCATTAGTATATCTCCAATATACTTTTCATTTTTAATTATTCCTAACACTGTAGTATCAGACCATTTTGTTTTACCTCTAGGGGTGAGATATCCTTGCTCTTCTAGTTCCCTGCCAATGACTGAGCCACCATTGCTCTCTAAATATCTTTTAAAGATGTATCTGACAATTTTAGCTTCTTCTTCATTTATAGAGATACTTTTTGTTGTAGGGTCATAATCATATCCAAGGCAACCTTGAAAACCAATAAGCTCCCCCTTTTCCATTTTCATTTTTAGTCCTTTTTTCACATGGGCTGAGGTATTTTCTACTTCTTGTTGAGCTACTGAACTTAATATTGTTAGTAATAGCTCTCCATCCATTGTCAAAGTATCTATATTTTCTTCTTCAAATACTACACCAACATTGTTTTCTTTTAGGAGTCTTACATACTTTAAGGTATCTAATGTATTTCTAGCAAATCTCGATATAGATTTTGTTATTATCATGTCTATATCTCCATTTTGACAATCACTTATTAGCCTCATGAAATCTGCTCTTTTAGTTGCAGTTGTTCCTGTTGTTGCTTCATCTGCATATATACCAGCCAGAGTCCAGTTCTTATTATTTTTTATTAGATTTGTGTAATAATCAACTTGCGATTTATATGATTCAAGTTGGTCTTTACTATCTGTACTTACTCGACAATATGCTGCAACACGTTTTAAATCTAAATCTAGTGCATTTCTATTTCTTGCTCCTGTATTTGAAGCTTTTATTACTTTTACTTTAGTATTCATTTTACCTCCTTCCCATTTTGTATCTTTCTACAGTGTTATTATATCACAAGATTAACTACTTTCTATCACTCTTTTTATAATCATTTTCTATTCTATTTTTTATTTTTGTATATTCCTTATCATTAATTAATTTAAGATCATAAAGTCTACATAACATAGCAACTCTCATGCTATAAACTTTTATTACGTTCATAATAACCTCCTATGTAAGTTGGTTTTTTTAACTTGATAAGTGGATTAAATTTAAAAAATACTAATCTCACCTAAGCAACTTCACTAATTTTCACACTTCAAAGTATTTTGATTTTTATAGAAAGATGACAAAATACCCCTCACTTTATAAAGTGAAATTTGCCATCTTTGGTAACCAGTTTTTTTATTTTTCTATAGTATTTTTGAGTTTCATTATTATTCCGAACATAAAAAAAGGACTTATGCTATTAGGCATAAATCCTCTAAAAATGAAAGAAACTTTTCCGATTGTTGTTTGTATTTAATCTTTTCTTGAGTTGTAAAGTTAAATGCAACACTTTCTGTTACATGATTCGATGAACTTAAAATCTCTTTACTTCTTCCCCTAGGAGAAGAAAAAATTTAAATACGACATTGTTGAAAATACTCTTCTGATGAACGTAGCCCTATCACTTCTCTAATCCTTTTATTGATTGCCTGAGTGGCTTGATCGATATCCATTTCTGAAAAAAGATGGATGGATTTTCCTTTAGGGATGAATTCCCTCAACAGTTTATTGAAGTTTTCGTTTGAGCCCCGTTCCCAGGATGCGTAGGCATGACAAAAATATACGTCTGTATTGAGTTCAGACATTAAGGAGAATTCAGAACCATTATCAAAAGTTATTGAAGCAAATAGGTTAGGGTTATCTGCTAGAATCTCTTCAAAGGCATTTTTAACCGTTTGACTTTTATAGTCGCTGATTTTCTTAGTAATGGCATAGCGTGTTTTTCTCTCTACCAAGGTAATGATTGCCGGTTCATTTTTCGTTTTCTTCCCTTTAACCAGATCAGCTTCCCAGTGTCCAAATGTTTCTCTTGATAAGACGTCCTCTGGACGATCGGTGATACTGGTACCTAGGATTCTTTTGTTTTTACCCTTAGGGTTACTATGCTGGTTTTTTCTTGGTTTCAGACGATACATGACAGGTAAGTCATGTGGTTTGATAGACAAAAGACCTTGACGTATATATGAATAGACGGTTTTAAACGTTGGTATATTCTCTACAGGATGCTTTTTTCTATAAAGAGCTATAAATGTCTTTATGTTGTAGAGCCGCTGTTTACCTTTAAACAATCCTTTAGTGAAGGCATCCTCCAGCGCAGAGAAGAAAGCGCTTGAGAAAGAAACAATCTTTTTGCGGACACACTTTAAACGTCTATTTTCATAAACAGATTGACCAGAATCTGAGTAGTACACAGTGACTTTCTTATTATAGCCATTAATCTGCTTGATCTGTTCTACAGTGCCCCGATTAATTTCTCTATGGATTGTGGAGCGGTTACGTCCAAGGCGTCTGCCTATCTCTGCTTTACTAATATCTTCATTTAACCATTTTTCTATTAGCTGTCTTTCTTTAAAGTCTAAATGAGTAAATGATCGGTTCTGATTTGTGTTATAATTATTTGTGGACATGAAGATTCTCCTTTGCTTATTTTGTGGTGATTTAAGTATAACGAATCTTCATATCTTTTTGTATTTCAGAAATTACTGAGTGTTGCAATTCATTTTACAACACACCTATTTAATCTTTTAAACTAATTTTATCCATCCTATTTAATTCCCCAAACATCATTACTACACCAGCTATTATCATAATTAAATCTACAAGGGGTTCTGCAAACCATACTGCTTTAACTCCAAATATCATTGGCAAAATAATCATGGCAGGTACGAATAAAAATAACTGTCTTAGCATTACTATTATGCCGGCTTTTTTAGCGTTTCCTATTGATTGGAAGAATGTTATAGTCATTACCATTACTCCATATAGGATAAAGATAGAATAAAATAGTCTAAAGTTTCCTATTCCCTGAGTTATAATACTTTCTTCTACTCCAAATAAGGAAAGTATATTCTTTGAGAATGCTAACGCTGGTATCCAAAATATTGATGCAAGAACTAATCCTCCGATAGAAAATACTTTCATAGCTTCTTTTACTCTGTCGTATTTTTTCGCTCCAAAATTTGTACCAACTACAGGTTGTAAACCTTGACTCATTCCCCAAAGTGGAATGAATGAAAAGGCATATATTCTAAGTGTTGCTGCCATCAAGATAGCATTTGTATCTCCGCCATATTTAAATGACATTTTATATAGCATTGTTTGTTGAATCATAAATAAAATTTGCATCATCATAGCAGATGACCCTACGCTAAACATTTCTTTTTTTATTTCCTGATCAGGTTTGATTTTATTTATTTTTACTGCTTTACTTTTATATTTGAAGTAATGGAGTGTTATTATAGCTTGAACAAATTGTGCTGTAATAGTTGCAAGTGCAGCCCCTTCTATTGCGTATTTTCCCATTAATTTCATTAGAATTGGATCAAGAATTATGTTTAAAAAAGCCCCTAGCCCCATAATGAGCATTGCTTTTTTCATTAATCCTTCTCCACGCATAACCATGTTTGCTGATTGAGTAAAGTTTACAAATAAAGAGCCAATGAAAATCACTCGTAAATATCTGATACCATATTCTTTAATTTCTCCACTTGCTCCAACCATATCTAAAAAATGTGGTGCAAGTAAAATTCCGCCTATTGTAATAATTGATGAGAATAGGATAACCCAAAAGATTAAATTCCCCATAATTTTATCAACTGTTTTTTGGTCACCCTTTCCTATAGCTCTTGATAAAACTGATGCTGAACCTACACCTATGAGTGTAGATACTCCACTATTAAAAAAGGTAAGTGGCATAGCTACACCACAAGCTGTCATTGCAGTTTGTCCTATAATATTTCCTGCAAAAATTCCATCCATTAGTGGATAAAGACCTATTACTATCATTCCTATTACAGCAGGGACAGATAATTGAAAAAGTAAATCTATGGGTCTTTTTGTTAATAATTGTTCTTTCATATCTTGTTTCATAAAATCATCCTCTATTAAATTTTATTCAATTTTCCAACCAGTAGCTTTTTCTCTTTTCTCAATAAAACTCTTGTATATGTGTGATTTTTCCATAAGCTCTTTATGTTTACCAATACTTTCAATATTTCCTTTATCCATAACAACAATTTGATCAGCGTTTTTAATAGTTTCAAGTTTATGTGCAATCACAATTACAGTTTTATCTTTTAATAAATTGTTTAAAGCAGTTATAAGTTGTTGTTCATTTTCTGGATCTACACTTGAAGTAGCTTCGTCAAGAATAACAATTCTGCTTGGTTTTAGCATAGCTCTTGCTATAGATATTCTCTGACGCTCTCCTCCAGATAAATTTGAACCACCCTCTTGTAAAACTGTGTCATAACCATCTGACAACTTCATAATAAATTCATGACACTGTGCTTGCTTAGCAACATTAATAACTTCCTCATCACTAGCTTCTGGATTTCCGAACTTAATGTTGTTTTTTATAGTGTCATCAAATAAATAGACGTCTTGAAAAACAAAAGTGAAATTAGATAACAGATTGTCATACCTAAAATCTTTTATGTTATTATCATCAATCAATATTTCTCCAGAATCTACATCCCAAAATCTAGCTATCAAATTACAAAGTGTTGTTTTTCCACTTCCAGAACCACCTACAATTGCTGTAGTCTTACCTTTTGGAATATCTAAATTTAAACGGTTAAATAAGTTCTGTTCGTCATATGAGAAGTCAACGTCCTTTAGATTTATATCTCCTTTTTCAAAGCTTGTTCTTGTGCCTTCTGAAATTGTTGGTAAATTCCTAAGTTTAGCAATTGAATCCAAGTTTTGTATAGCTATTCCTCTAACGTTTTGCATACTTCCAGCCATTTCAAAACCAGAAAAAACAATAAAACTAGACACTACAAGCATTACAGCTTTATAGTGATCAATTTCTCCTATACAAAATCTATAAATAGCTGAAAATATAATAAGACAAATCCCTAATTTAAATATAATTAGAAATATCAAAGCAGCAGGTGCTACAGTTTTTTCAACATTTATAAAGCCTCTTCTATTTTTATAAATCTCTCTGTCCAATTCTTTGGTCATTTCACCACTTTTTCCAAACGACTTAATGACGCTAATACCTTTGACATACTCTAAAGTAGATGCGTTTAGATTTATTTTTAACGCTTGTAATTTTTTAGTCAACTCATCTGATTTCTTTTGAAAGATAACATTGCATAACATTCCTAAGAATAAAGTTCCTAAAATTATAGAACCTGTAACTATATCAAACGGAATCATAAATATCGCCATTATTATAGTTTGAATTACTCCCACAAATAAAGTTTCTATTATATTAACTCCTACGGTTTCAAGTTCACCTATAACTGTGGTTAATCCGCCTGAAATGTTTCCAAGGCGATTACTGCTAAAATATCCCATATTCACTTTTTTTAGCTGATCACCTATATATAGCCTATTTTCTGCTCCCATATTGTAAGTTGCGATGTATTTATTTCTATCAGCCATATAACTAGATAATATTTTCCCTACTACACTTAGTAGAGCTATTGCAAATACGACATAGATGTCTTCTTGTGTAATATTTCTTCCTTCAAATATATTTTGAAATATTTTAAGTAAAAGCAACATTGTAGCTCCAAGGGATATTCCTTCAAATATACTTTTTAATACTTCAAAGAAAAACATCTTGCTAATTTTGGAAGATTCTTTTCCAGCTACCCAATATAACTTGTGAATTAATTCTTTCATTTACTCACCCCTATCGTTTGATAAACTTATGTGTGATTTCCACATTTTTGCATATGTTTCACTTTTTCCAAGAAGTTCTTTATGAGTTCCTTCTGCTTCAATTTCCCCATTGTTTAATACTATGATCTTATCGGCTCCTATTATTGTAGAAAGCCTATGAGCAATCATAATAACCGTTTTATTTTCAACTAATGCATCTATAGATTTTTGAATTTCAGCTTCATTATCTGGATCAGAATATGCTGTAGCTTCGTCTAATAAAACTATTGGGCTATCTTTAAGCAAAGCTCTTGCTATTGTAAGTCTTTGTCTCTCTCCTCCAGACAAGTTGCTCCCAGATTCTCCAATTATGGTTTCATATCCATTAGGAAGACTCATAATAAAGTCATGACAAGAAGCTTTTTTACAAGCGTCTTTTATTTCTTCAATACTAGCATTTTGATTTGCCATTCTCATATTATCTATAATACTTTTTCTAAATAGATAATTTTCTTGTGATACATAGGTTACAAGTTCCATGTTCTTTTCAAGAGAAACATCTTTAAGATTTACATTTCCTACGGATATTTTCCCTTTATTAATGTTCCAATATCCCGCAATTAGCTTAGCAATAGTGGATTTTCCACCGCCAGAATAACCAACAATAGCTGTAAGTTTATTTTCTTTTGCACTAAAGGATAAGTTATCAAAAACTTTTTTCTTATCATTATAGGCAAAACATACATTTTCAAAATTAATATCGTATGATCTTATTTTTTCCTCTCCATTACCTCGTTCTAACTCTGGTAACTCCATAACATTTTTTATTTCATCTATTACAACTCTTACATTCGCCATAGTATCTATATGACTCATAGCTTTAATCAAAGGTTTGTAGCAGGCATAAGATAATAAAACACACATTATTAGATTGCCTACTTCAATACTTCCATTCATATACAAGTATAAAGAAGTTGGTAAAACAAATAATAAAGTTGATGGTAAAACTTCCATTGCTGCTGTCATATAGAAACAAACACTTAAATACCAATTTAGCATACTGTCTCTATTACTATTTACAGCATCTACAAATTTTCCATATGATGATGCAGATTTATTGAATGCCTTTATAACTTGAATACCTCTAATATATTCAACAGCTGTTGTATTCATGTTTTTTGCGGCTTCTTGATAATTTCGTGATTTTTCTTCATATCCACCCATCATTAGAATTGAAAATAACACCCCTAGTGGTAATGTAATAAGATTTGCAATTCCAATCCTCCAATCCATTATAAAAATAATAACTACTAAAGCGATTGGAATGATAAGATTAGCTATTACTTCAGGAATAACATGAGCTATCGGTTGCTCAATTTTATTCAAAGTTTCTACCATAAACTGAGTCCATTCTCCACTAGATCGTTTTTCAATCTCTCCCATTGATAATCTATTAATTTTTCTTACAAGTTTCTTCCTCTCATCCTCTATTATGCGAAATGCTAAATTGTGAGAAATTAAAGTTGAAATCTCATGAAAAATAACACTTCCTATTAACCCACCTAAAATAAGCAAAATTGGTCTTATATAGAATTCTAAATCTGTATTACTAATTGCTATATTTTGAGTAATCTTAGCTAAAGCAAAATATGGTACAACACTACAAAAAACACCAACTACTGCAATAATAACTGATGATAAAATTTGTCCTATATGCTTTTTTAAAACTTCCATTACGCACCTCCTAAATTATTTAGCCTCCATAGCTCTTAACAGCTGTCCTATATTATCAATATAAAAATCTTCTGTTATTATCCCATTCTCTAGTTTTACAAGTCTATCACACGTCTTTGCTATAAATTCAATATCATGAGAAATTATCAAAAATTTTGTTCCTTTTTTTTGTTCCTCTTTGATTAATCTCCCCACCTTATCCATACTCCTGAAATCAAGCCCTGATGTCGGCTCATCCAATATAATAAAAGGTGTTTCTCTCAACATAGCTACGCATAGAACCAATCTCTGTTTTTGACCACCTGATAAAGTTGCTGGATGCTTATCTCTTATATCAAATAATCCAACTTTTTTTAAAAGTTCCTCTGCTTTCGTGATATAATCTTCTCTATTTTTTAACCCAGTTAATAATTCATCCATCAAATCTTCCCCAAATAATTGAGAGTCTAAATCTTGAGGAATATACCACACTTTGCTTAACCTCATCTTTTTATTAGCTTTGAGTCCATTTATCTTTATTTCTCCATCAGTCTGATTTTGAATCCCAGAATAAATTTTACCGAGTGTACTTTTACCTGTTCCATTTATTCCTACTAAAGCAATAGTCTCATTGCTATCAAATTTAAGTGACACATCTTTTAGTACGAAATTATTTTTATATTTTTTACTAATATTTTTCACCTCAAAATCAAAAGAATTGTCACTACTAATTTCTTTTTCTTTAACTTTGTGGTCATCTACAACAATATCATTAAGATTTATTGAGCGTAAGCCCAATGCATTTAAGTCTTTTGAACTGATTTTTTCAAATTCTTCTGCTTTATAACTATTTATTAAAGATCCATTTTGTATCAATAAATACCTATCAGCTATTCCTTTTAAATAAAATAACCTATGCTCAACAATTACTATAGTTTTTCCTTCATTTTTTAAGTCCATTACAAGTTTTGAAAATTTATATATTGATTGTAAATCAAGATTTGCAGATGGTTCATCAAATACATATATAGATGGTTCGATAGCTCTCGCTGAACAAATTGCTACTTTTTGCCTAATTCCATAGGATAAATTGTATATCCTATTATTTAACAATTTATCAATATTCATTTTCTCACTTGATTCATTCACTCTTCTTATTATTTCATCACGCTTATATCCCAAATTTTCCGGTCCAAATGCAATTTCTCCATTAACTTCATTGGCAAAAAATTGGCTTCTAGGATCTTGAAATACATTACCGACTAACTTTGCTATCTCCCATGATTTTAAATTTTTGATAGATTTGCTATCAATATATACTTCTCCATCTAAATTTCCTTCGTAAAAATTTGGAATTAATCCATTTATAGCCCTTGTCAAAGTAGACTTGCCACATCCCGACTCCCCTATAATTACACAACATTCACCATCTTTAATGTCTAAATTTATATCTTTCAACTGTTCATCTTTATTGCTATTATATGAAAAAGATAATTTCCTAATTTCCAGTTTATTATTCAATGATGCACCTCTCATATAAGACATAATATAAATAAAACAAAGCTTGCAGTTATTATAATTATGTCTAATTTACACAACTTGTTACTATAATATGAATCCCTTTTTATTGGGTTTTCAATTCCTCTAACAATCGCTGCTGCTGATAATTCATCTCCTACTTTTATAGAACGAAAAATTAAAGGAACTATAGCATATTCAAGAGTCCTCAAAGGATTTGATAAAACATGAAAAAAGTTACCTGTAAATCCCCTTACTTTCATAGCTTCTTTTATTGTTCTAAATTCCCCAGCAATTGTTGGTACAAATCGAATAATTACCGTTAATATAAGTACAAAATTTCGTGGCAACATTAATTTGTGAAATATTGAAATTAATTTTCCTGATGGTATCTTAAAAGTTAAAAATCCTGCCATGATTGGAACTATGAATTTATACAACATTCCCAAAAGCATTGGAGAAATTATAACTACACCACTAGGTATCATTTTTAATAACCAAAATGTAGTAAAACTATATATCATAAAATAAATAATGCTCTGCTTGATAAAACCAAAATATGCTAAAAGCATACAAAGCCATCCTACAAACAGAGCATGCATATAGTAACTTTTTGTAAATATTGACACCATGCAGGAAATTATAGTTAAAAAAAGACAAGTTATTCCACTTATTTTTTCTATTTTCATTTCCCATATATCTCCATTTACTCTAAAATACCCGCCTTTTTAAAGTGCTTTTTAAGAATTTTTTGTGCAAACAAAACACCTAAAGCAGATAATATAACGGTTATTGTTACACCTAATAATAGTAGTTTTGGTGAAGATACCAAATTATATTGCAATGTTAATGCCTTATCTGCAAAGCCACTCTCTAAAGCTTGCTTTTGATAAGATTCCCAAGCTATCCAACATGGAACTCCTATTCCCATGAACATACCAGCACCATAAACACTCCAGCCAATCATATTTCTTATTGGATTTATATAAGTGTCTTTGCCTATCATTACTATTTCACACAAAATAGCAAGTCCAATAAAATATGGAAGCATAAACACATAACCCATAGCTGCTGTGATAAGACCATAAATTAATATCCATATAAATAATAGCCCGTGTTTATTAAGTCTGTTAGCTGCTACTAAGTAGAAAATAGCTCCTATAAACATTTCAATTCCAGCAGTACCATAAATATATACAACCGGAACAGCAACCATACTCATTCCAATAACAATAGATATTGCATAAAATAAAGCAATCATAATAGCTACTGTTACTACATCTTTTGTAGTCATTTTTTATTGTTCATAAAACACCTCCGTTAATTAATAAAATGTACATAGAATGTGTATAGAGAATATTTGTAAAAAAAATATCCATCTCAACTTCATTATAAAGTAAGATGGATATTTTCTTTATAACCTGACAGCTCTTTATTTGCTCTAAAAAGGTCAGATGGATTTTTTTCTATATTCTTGAGGAGTTTGCCCAAAATGTTTTTTGAATGACTCAGAAAATTTACTAGGATTCAAATATCCTGACAAATCAGAAATTTCTCCTATTGACATTAAGGGTTTATGAATTAATAATTTAGCAGCGGCTTCTAAACAATTTTCCCTAATAAAATTACCTATTGAGCTTCCAGTTATATATATAAAACATCTCTTCAAACTGGATTCTGAAATAGCATATTTTTTTGATAAATCAGAAATAGAATATCTTTCAAAAGGATTATTTAAAATCGTCTTATATGATTCTACAGTTGCTTTATATACTGGTTCTGAAAAAGATGTTAACTTAAAATTATCTGAACTTTCAACTAAATTTAAAAATAATAACAACTCTATTGTTTTTATAATTGAATAAGAAAGTCTTATTCTAGAATCTACTCTATAAAGTTCACTAATAACATGGTCTATCTCATGACGTGAATGAATAATTAAAGCTGCACCATTTTTACACAAACGATCTTTTATTTCTAACAAATCAATTTTTGCATACGGAAAGTATTTATCAATAGAATTTTGTGCCTTTTCAATATCAATAAATATTGAAAGTCCGACATATTTTTTTGTTGGTATGCATGAATCTTCAAAAGGAACTTTACCTATCTCTATTACACTTAGATCACCTTTACCTATCAGAGCACGTTCATTATTTTCAAGTTTAAACTCATAACATCCCTCTAAACAATGATCTATTTTTAAAACCCCGCTTTTAGGATTTATTTTTTGATATGCTGTCTCCATATTTAGGTTATTATAAGATAATTGAACACCTTCAAATAAATTGTAGCAACGCATTTCGCCACAGCCAGTAGAATTTTCAATTGTATAAATTTTACATTCATCAGTAACCTTTTTTTCAGAAAACATATATCCTTCAAGGACATTTTCTATAATATCTTCATGATTTAATTCCAAAACTCTACCTCCTAATGCATCATAATAATCAATTAAATTATACCCAAAAATTAGTTTTTATACTAAAAATACACTATAGCATATTAACCGTACATCTATATTTTAAGCTTTTCTATTAGATACAAACATTTCAATTTTATGGTATAATGGTAGTAATTAAATAACAAGCTTAACGCTTATAACTTTAATAGCAAGCACAGTAAGTGAGTACCCGCTTACGAAAAATTGATGAAGCAGAACCTTTATGGACTGCTTCTTTTTTTATCAATTTTACCTTGTTAGGGAGAACCCTAAGACCCCAATAATTTATTATAAGCCAGCTATAAAAATGTCAACATAATTTAGAGTATATTTTATGTTGAGCTTCGACCTTTGAAAGTGGTGATACTAATAAATTTATGCATGACAAATAAGCCTAATTTTTTAAATTTTTAAATTAGACTTATTCTTGTTCTTTATTTGAGTGATGCCTTACTTCGTAAGGTTTATCATTAGTCCAAACTGCAAAGATTATATTAACAAGTTTTCGACAAACTGCGCCTATCGCAGTTCCATGATGCTTACCTCTAGCTCTTAGAGATTGATAATACTCAGATAAAGCAGGATCTTTGTTTGAGGCGACAAATGCAGCTTGCCAAATGGCTCGTCTTAAATATGGACTTCCACGTTTAGATATACGATTATTAGTACCTGTAAAATCACCTGACTGATGTATAGATGCGTCTAATCCCGCAAAAGCTAACAACTGATTTGGTCTTTCGAAACGTTTAATGTCGCCTATCTCACCAATTATTGTGGCAGCGGTAATAGAGCCAATACCTGAAATGGTAGTTAAGTGATGATCATCTTTTTCTAAGAGTTCATTGATTTTACTTTCAACATCTTTTATTTGAGATTCGAGTAACTCAATTTGTTGGATTAACAGTTGAATCTGCATTTTAAAGACATCAGAAGCTATTTGGATCCCAAAGGAATCAGATGCCAAATTTTTGATTTCATCAACCTTAAGCATTGATTTCTCTTCGGTGAAACGCCCCTTACTAGCTTCCTTTAGAAGTTTAGTAAGATGAGTTGATTCAATGTTCAACAGGTCTTCAGGTAACGGTGATTCTAACAATAGTTTTCTAGAAGTCTTACCAAACATATCTGAGAATAATCTTTCGTATTCTGGGAATACTTGATCAAGACAAGAAATTATTTGTCTCTTTATGTCTGAAGTTTGGTCAACCATGGATACTCTAAATCGAGTTAGTTGTTTTAATTTAATCGTGTCTTCCGAGGCAATATAACTTGTGTTAGGCACATCCATCCTGATGACTTGAGCGATTAGAACAGCATCTACTTTGTCAGTTTTAGTTTTTCTGATGTAGAAGTTTCTAAATGAATCCGATTGGATTGGATTAAATACAATGATATCAAAACCTAATTTTTTTAAAAAAGTATGTATAGACAGCCAATAATGCCCTGTGGCTTCCATACCTATCAAAGTATTATCAGGTAAACACTCATGCTCATTCATTAAATCGAGTAGTTTTTCAGCACCTTTATGACTATTTGAAAAACGCACAGTTTTTCCGAGATGATTTCCATCCTGATCAAGTAAAGCTGCTTCATGAGCACGCTTACCGATGTCTATACCTAGGTATTGCATATTCATCAACCTTTCTTTAATTAGAAAGAGGTTTTCCCCATACTCTATGGACGATATAGCCTCGTAAGAGATACAGAAACAATGTTCTATCCAGCTGATTCATATACTGTCTATAGAGATGAGGTGCCAGTCTTAAAAGGGAAAAATAATTTTCAAGGAGGAATTGGGCAACCTCAATCTTTACAAACAATTATACCCCGAAAGGGGTAACAAGTTTAAAGTCTTAAAAATCATTCATTTAAGACTACATTTATTATACGAGGAGATATACTATGGATAATAGAAAAAGAAATAATCAACTAAAAATATATTTAACAGATGAAGAAAAAGAAGTTTTTGAAAAGAAAATGAAACTTGCAAATTGCAAAACTATGTCCCACTTTCTTAGGAAATGTGTATTAGAAAAAGAGATATATGTTGTAGACTTAGAACCATTTAGAAATATACAATGGCTGCTTTCAAATGCTACGAATAATATAAACCAGATTGCAAAAGCAACTAATACAACTGGTATTATTTACAAAAATGAAATTGAATCAATGAATAAACAGATAGAAAAATTATCAAAAGAAATATGGCAGATCCATTCCCTACTTCTAAATAAATCAAAGGAAGGTTCTGTTGATTAGTATGGCAATTACAAAGATACATCCTATAAAATCAACTCTAAATTTGGCAATAGACTATATAACTAAGAGTGAAAAAACTGATGAGAAAATCCAAGAAAGAATAGATTTAGCTATCAAAAATAAAGAGAATCCTACTAAAAAAAGAGTAGGAAATGTTATTGATATATCTACTAATGAAAAAGCTCAATCCTCTAAAGGCTATGAAGTTTGGGCAAGAAAACATAATATCAAAACAATGGCTGACTCGATAATTAAGCTTAGAGAACAAGGAATTAATTCAATTACTCAACTCGATGACCTGATCAAAAAATCTGCTGATGATAGACAAGACTTGTTAGATAAAATAAAGAAAATTGAAACTGAAATGAAGAGTTTATCTCAAGATATGGAAAATATAAATACTATAAATAAGTATCGTAAAATCTATAAAAATCATAAGAAAAATCCTGAAGATAAGCAATTTGCAGAAGAATATTATAGTGAACTTTCCGTCTATAAAATAGCCGCTAAAGAGATCTTAGAAAACTATAAAAAACTACCAAATACAAAAGAAATATTAACCAAACTCGATAAATTGCAAGAAAAAAAACACCCTTATGCAAGAGTATTCTGAGGTGACCCCCGAAAGTTAGAGTTAAAAACTAACTTTATGGGGGTCATTTTATGTCTAAAAAATATAGTTACGAATTTAAAATGCGTGTTGTTGAAGAATATTTTGAAGGAAAACTAGGTTATAGAGCATTAGCGAATAAATATCAAATTTCTGATAAAAGTCTGGCAAAACAATGGGTTAATAACTATAAGAATTATGGGAAGAATAGCCTGAAACCTCGCAAAGGAAAAACAAAGTATCCTTTAGATTTTAAACTTAATGTATTACACTATAAGCAAGAAACTGGGGCTTCCTACAGAGAAACCGCCAAAAAATTTGGTTTAAACAATCCATCTCTTATCGCCAACTGGCGGCGGGCTTATCTTGAAGGAGGGGCTAATCAGTTAAATAATCCAATCGGGAGGCCTTCCAACATGCATAAGAAGCCAAAACTAAGTAAAAAATCACAAAAAATGAATCTTAGCGAAAAAGAGGAACTTGAACATTTACGTCAGGAAGTAAACTATTTAAAAATAGAAAACTTATACCTAAAAAAGCTAAAGGAATTGGGTCTGAGAGACCATCGAGATCCCAACAAACCCAATTCGCTATAGAAATTTTTGAAAAGGGATTTCAGCTAAAGGACATCTTAACTGTTCTGGAGTTACCAGAAAGTAGCTATCATTATCACAAAAATCGTTTAGAGCAGCCGAATCCGGATGAAGTGTTAGAAAAAGAAATTCTAACTATTTTTAACGATTCACAGGAAACTTACGGTTATCGACGAATAACTGTTGAATTAAAGAAGCGATTGGATGAAAAAATTAATCATAAGAAAGTTCAACGATTAATGAAAAAATTAGGCTTAAAATGCACGAAGTTCTGGAGAAAATCACGTAGGTATAATTCTTATAAAGGAAAGATTGGTAAGACCGCACCAAATCGTTTAAAACGTCGTTTTAATGCGAAATATCCGCTTCAAAAAATTGTTACTGATGTGACAGAATTTAATACAATCGATGGGAAGAAACTTTATTTAAGCCCGATGATGGATTTGTTTAATTCAGAGATCATTACTTGGAATATCAGCGCTCACCCGACCTTAGATTTTGTGATAAAACCTTTAAAGGAAACGATACGTATAATTGAAAGAGACGCTGTATATCGAACCACCATTCATAGCGATCAAGGTTGGCAGTATCAACACAGACAGTGGGTTAACACTTTGAAGGAAAACAAAATTTTTCAAAGTATGTCTCGAAAGGGAAATTGTCTGGATAACTCACCGATGGAAAACTTTTTTGGAATTTTAAAACAAGAAATGTATTATGGTGAACCTTTAATGACTTATGAACAATTAAAACAAAAGATAAATAAATATATTAACTATTATAATAACCAGCGAATAAAAGAAAAATTGAACGGTATGTCTCCAGTTGAATACCGAAAACATACCGCTCAATTAGCCGCTTAAATAAAACTCCAACTTTTGGGGTTCACATCATTCTTTGAATAAAGAACAATTTTCTGACCTTGTTCAATATAGAAAAAACTATGAAAATTATTATGGAAAGGAAGCCGAGAAGTAATATGATACTATTACGAAAGCTTATAAAAAAATCTTCTGGTAATAAGTAGGATTTAATTCTATCTCTATTAAGAAATTTTTTATCACACACAATAGCTACACTGTGTTTAGCTCTTGTAACTGCAACATAAAACCCCGCTCTGCTTAAATCAACCAATTTACTTTCGGGATTTTCTATCCACTTTAATATGGGGCTTGTAGGGTAAATTAATACCCTTTCAAATTGTAAACCTTTAGAGTCACCAAAATTATATACCCTATAGTTTTCATTAACCTTTGTTCTTTTATCGTGTCTAAGTTGAACAGGCTTATATATTTCAAGGTATAAGTCTACTTCTTCTTTGGATATAAAAAATATACCTTCATGGTTATCTTTGAATTTACTTGCTGATTTTATTATTAGATTATCATCAGCTATTTTTGAAGCAAAATCACATATTTTCTGATTAGATCTATGCGAACAATTTAAAGTTGAGTCGTCAATTTCAACATTTAAATGTGAGTTTTCATTCTTAAAAAAGTTCACTATTTTCCCACTATTATATTTTTTATATTTTGATGTATTATGAGTACTATAAGTTGCTTGTCTATAGTCTCCTACCATAATCAAATTTATACCAACCTCAATTAAATATTTTAAAACATCTAAATCATACCCTGCTAAATCTTGGACTTCATCAATGTATATTAAATTATATATTTTTGAAATCCTAGTAAAAATATAACCTGGATTTTTTTCTTCCATGAATATAATCGCATCAGATATTTTATCTGTGTAAATTAAATTTTCTTTATTAATAAAATATTTAGAATCATTTCTTTTTATATATTTAGAACTCTTACCGTTTACGGGTACTATTCCATTAATTCTCTGACTAAACATTATATCTTGATATGGTCTTAATCCATGTTTCAGTAAAAATGAAAACCATGTTAAAATTTCAATATTTTTAGGAATGGTTCCATTTATTTTAATTATTTTCTTTTTTATAGAATCACAATTTGCATTTGTATATGTTGTTATCAAAATCTTTTTATCTTTATTTTTTAAAGCGTCATTCACAATTAATGTTGTTTTCCCTGCTCCAGCAGCAGCTATGAATAATTTATTCAACATCTTCAATTACTCTATTAATATAATCTGGATATTTAATTTTAAATTCTGATTCAAAAATACTGATTGCACAATTAGTTTTGTTTTTCTTCATATATTTTAATAAGGAATCAGTATCTTTTTTATTAGTTTTAAATATACTGTTGAGAGTATCTAAATCATTTGCTCTTAAAATGCATGGCTCTAAAGTATTGTAATTAAATTTATCCATATCTCCACTATAAGTCTTTTCGTCATAGTATATTTTTATCTTTTCATTAGATTCATAATCTTTGTATTTTCTCATTAAAGCTTCTACATCTCCGTCATTATCTGTAACTACATAGAGATTTAAGTCTAATTTGTCACCCAATTCTAAAAATCTTAAAAAAGATGTTCCGACAGAAATTATATCAATACCATTAAAAATTGGTAATTTGCCATATTTATCTTTATATGCTCTTTGTATAATTAGTTCGTCTGAAGGACCTTCAACTAATATAGCTTTATCACATAATAATACTCGTAATGTGTCGTATCCTGAAATAGCTTTAAAATATTTTTCTGTATCACTACTTAAATTTGTAATTTTGGAGCTTTTTTTGTTTGATAAAAGTATTAAATTTTCTAATCCTAATTTGTTCAAAACAAAACTACTATGAGTTGAAATAATTATTTGGCTAGATTCCTTATTACTATTTTCTTGTAGTATATCAATTAAATTGTTCATGTTAGAATATGATAAATGGTTTTCTGGTTCTTCAATTAAAATTATTTTATCTTTATTTGTATTAATATTATTTAATGCAAGCTCAGTTTTTAATAAGCATTGTAGTCCTCTACCAGCATTTGAATATGGAATACTATCAAATTCAGTTATCATACTTGATTCCCAGTTGAAATTACTTCCTAAATTAACACCCAAACTAACTTTTTTCCCCAAATTTGATTTGGAGCTACTTAATTTTTCGTTAATATTTTTAACACTTTCATTCTTACTAAAATCATCTTTAGTTTCTCTAAAAGCTTTTGATATGGAAATTAAATCTTCATTATCTAATGTCCCTCTTATCATATTAGAAATATATTGATCTGAACCATCCTTATATTTATAAGAAGAGTTATCTATCAAAAATGATTTTGAAGGAATACTTCTAGTAGTAATATTTTCTCTATTAAAGCCTAGCCATTCACTTTTATAATATTCTATCGGTAAACTGCTTAATTCTCCTTTTTCCATAAATAGTTTATATTCATCTTCATACGAATTATCAAATAATACTTTAAATGTAAAACCTATTTCCTCTTTTAATCCTAAGTCGTTACCACTACCCTCCAAATTTGCATCGTCTAAATCATAGAAATATATTTCTATTATAATTTCTGGCAATGCACAAGGACTGTTGGAATTTATATTTGTTAAATATTCATCTACAACTTCTCTATTGAATAAATATTGAGATAATTCACGATTAATATAATTACCTCTATAAAAACCAGTTAATGCTAAATGTATAGCTTCAAGTATAGTTGATTTACCCTCTTCATTATTTCCTACCAAAATATTTATGCCACCATTTAAATCTAATTCAAACCAATCTTTAAAACATTTAAAATTTTTAATCCTAACTTTTTTTATCAATTTTCAATCTCCGTTTATTATTTCAATCATTTTTAATACACTCCATAATGTCTGATATGTCGCAATCCAATGCATCACAAATTCTGAGCAAAACATCAGTAGTTACATTCTCACCATTCTTTAGTTTATAAAATGTACTCCTACTTACATTGGCTTTCTCCATAAGCTCATTATGTTGCATATCTAAATCGATAAGTTTTTTAAATAACCTTTTATAACTTAATTCCATATAACCTCCAAGATTATTTTTCTGATTGCTAATCTCGTACATATATACATTTAAAATATACTTATGTTTGTTATTGCATACTGATTAATTATAACATTAACTATAGGTTATTTTCAACATTTGATATATCACTTTAAATGAACAAAAAAATAAAGGTAGTCCAAAGAGATAAAGTCCATATAATTGTGTAAAAGTTAAAAGGCCATGTAACAGCCCTTTTACGGTACAATGTTTTTAACCACTAAAAACATACCCAGGAGGACGTTACATGACCCAAGTACATTTTACACTGAACAACGAAGAGGTTCAAAGTATTATTGAACATTCCGTTAAAGATGATGTGTCTAAAAATATTTTGACCACTGTTTTCAACCAATTGATGGAAAATCAACGAACAGAATATATTCAAGCCGATGACTATGAACGTTCAGAAAGTCGTCAGAGTCAAAGAAATGGCTATTATGAGCGAGACTTTACGACTCGTGTGGGCACACTCGAATTAAAAGTGCCTAGAACACGTGATGGTGAATTTTCACCGACGGTGTTTGAGCGTTATCAGCGAAATGAAAAGGCACTGCTCGCTTCAATGCTTGAGATGTATGTTTCAGGCGTTTCGACACGTAAAGTTTCAAAGATTGTTGAAAAGCTCTGTGGAAAATCGGTATCGAAATCTTTTGTTTCTAGCCTGACTGAACAGTTAGACCCGATGGTCAACGAATGGCAGAACCGTTCGCTCTCAGGTACGAATTATCCTTATCTGATGACTGATGTTCTCTACATAAAAGTCCGTGAGGACCATCGAGTGCTTTCTAAAAGCTGCCATATTGCGATCGGGATAACAGAAGGGGGTGATCGTGAAATCATTGGCTTCATGATCCAAAATGAAGAAAGTGATGACACATGGTCCATCTTCTTTGACTACTTAAAAGAACGCGGTCTACAGGGGACAGAACTCATCATTTCTGATGCCCATAAAGGCCTAGTGTCTGCGATTCGTAAGTCCTTTACCAACGCAAGTTGGCAGAGATGTCAGGTCCATTTTTTAAGAAATATCTTCAGTTCCATTCCAAAAAAGAATTCAAAACCGTTTAGAGAAGCAGTAAAAGCGATCTTTAAGTTTACGGATATTGAACTCGCTCGAACAGCTAAGAATGCCTTAGTCGGTGAATATATTGACCAGTCCAAATATACAAAAGCATGCGAAACATTGGATAATGGCTTCGAAGATGCCTTTCAATACACGGTCATCGGAAATGGCCACAATCGGCTAAAAAGCACTAACCTTCTTGAACGACTGAACCAGGAAGTCCGCAGAAGAGAAAAGATTATTCGTATCTTTCCCAACCGAGCGTCCGCCAATCGATTAATTGGAGCTGTCCTTATGGACCTTCATGATGAATGGCTCAGTTCTACAAGAAAATATATTAAGTTTGATCAATGAGTGACCGGTAAAACATTGTATAGTATTTTACACAGGATTGTGGACTTGACTTCCAAAGACTGCCGAATTTTATCTCTCGTACATTCGCTGTAATATTTCTTACTTTACTTAGTTTTTTTCATCTGTTCTAAAGTTTTTATTTATCCTAATATGGTCTTTTCATCTTTATCTTGACTCTTTTCTTTACTTGTTCTTTTAATTTTAATAACTTAGAATACAATATACGAACATTCCCATATGTTTGTTATCTTTCTCATTTCTTGTTTTACTTTTTCGAAGATTTTACAGCATTTCCTTGTTTTAAGTATTCTAAATATTTTCTTGTCTACAATTTGCCATACAGCGTCCGTTAAATTACATCTCATTAATTCTATTTGATAAAGTTGTCACTACATCAACCACTTTATCAAAGGTCAAATCTCCAATGTATTTATTTTCACTGAGATATACTTCCCACAAGGATCTTAGGTATGAATCTTCTTTTATGTCCTCGATTATTTCCTCATAGTCTTTCATTATCTCCTGACTTCCTCTTTTGTCGGAAGTTCTTTCTATTGCTTCTTTTAAAATTTTATAATCTATCTCATCTTTTTTTAATTTGTAGAGGGTGTATAGGTCGTAAAAGTCTCTCATTCGTGTTGTTGTTATATTTCTTCTGATTATGGTTTCATATTTTTCTGCTAGAATTGTTTCTAATGGATATGCCATTATTTTTATATCTTCTTTGCTAAAGATACAGGGATAGGTATATTCTATTTCTTTTGGTGTTATTGCATCTCCTGTTGTTAGGTCTAGTTTCATAGGGGTTTTGGTTTTTCCAACATTTGCTATTAATGAAATTCTAAAGTTCTCGTACTCATCCTCTTCTCTAATATAGCTAATGTCCTTTATTTCAAATTTTATTCCATCGTCAACACTGATATTAATAATTTTTTCTACAATTTCTTTTATTTTTTCTTCTTTTAGGGCTATGCCTTTTACGGTTGTGTCCATATCCATGGTTGTTCTATTTTCAATTCCAATTAAAGAAGATATTAAGAATCCTCCCTTTATTACAAAATTATTTTTGTACTTTGATTTAGATAGCCTTTCTAAAAATCTTTCAAAAAAATATATTTGCAGAACTTCTTGCGATTTTAAATTTTCCTTCTCTGCTAAACTTCTTATCTTGCCCTTTATACTCTCGATATTAATCACGATAATACCTCCATATATTTTCTAATTTCATCTTCTATTTTAAATAATCTACCGTATTTTATTAATCGTCTTAGGTTTTTATTTTGTGATTTAAAGTATCTTTTTATTGCTTCTGTGAAAATTTGCTTGTCTATTTTTTCTCTGTCAATTATGATATCGCAAACCGTTCTTTCAATATCATAAACTGGTATGGGATTGCCTTGCGGTGATTTTATTTCTGTCTTTCCTATTTCGTATAAATCTTTTTTTACATAGTGAACTTGTAGATCCTCATATCTCTTTTTGATGTGGCTCGCATTATAGCCTTGGGGTACAGATATATGAAATACATTTGGGGTCCTATCGGATAGGTCATGGAGGTATAGAGCTGTTTGATAGGAAAATATAATTCGATTACTATTTGATGATATTAAAACAAAATCGTCTATTACTTTTCCTTTTAATTGATATAGTCCCGGTCTTAATCTTTCTAATTGTCCGCACTTTGTTAATTCTGATAAATTATGCCTGGTGTATCCAAGTTCTTCTGCTTCTTTGTTGGTGATTATTAAATTTTCTTGTATATATTCTTTAAGTGTATTCATAGTCCGCCTCCTCTCATTTATGCTTTTATTATATATTATAAAAGCGAATATGTAAAGTTGGCTTGTGAATGCTTTATATTTTGAAAAGAATGTAACGAATTCTTACTCCCTTTAATAAAAAAAGAGCAGCCTTTTAAGCTACTCTTGTAGAAAGTACAAAATGAGTTAATTATATTTTTTGTGTTTCCTCATACCAGTTGCAAAACTACTCTTACGTTCATGTAGTTTTTTTGAGTCTTTTTAACATATCCTTCTTCATCTTTATCGAAGACAAAATGCTTATAAAACTGCTTAAAATGCAGGATTTCTAAATTTATATCTTTTGTATCAACGCTATAGCTTCCACGTGATGCGTATGTGGGAATTGGTCTACGGGCTGGACTTCTTGGAGTTGATAGCCGAAATCGCGCAACCAGCGCATATCTTCTGCTAAGGTATTCGGGTTGCAAGAGACATAGATAATTTTGTCCGTCCCAAAACGTCCGATACTGCGCATCACTTTACCGCCAGCGCCACTTCTTGGTGGATTCAACAAACACAGATCCGGTTGTCCCCATGTGTCCTTCAGTGTTTTCAACGCACTGCGCGCGTCGCTCGTGATAAAGTGGGTGTTGGTAAGCCCATTGTCTTGCGCATTGCGACGAGCGGAATGGATCGACGTATCCACAATCTCGATACCACAGAGGTCTTTAGCCGCTCGAGCGAGTGGCAAGCTGAAGGTGCCGACGCCACAATACAAGTCGAGAACCCGCAAATTTGAATCTACTTGTGCCATCTCAAGCGCAATTTTTACCATTTGTTCTGCTTGGACCGGATTGGCTTGGAAGAATGTATTCGGCCAAATTCGGTACTTGAAGCCGGACAACTCATCATAAATAAAGTCACGTCCGTGCAAAATATGGACTTCATCGGACTGGATTCGGTCTGCAATATCTTGGTGGACAACCCATTGCAAGCTATGAATTTTAGGTTGAGCTTCAAGCAAGCGGCGGGTCAATTCGTCCGCAGCTTCAGCGTAGGCGTCTGGACCTTCCGTAGCGTACAATACCACCATCATTTCACCAGTAGTAAATGACTGACGCATCAATAGATTTCGCAATAATCCCGTATGGGTGTCTTTGACGTAACCAGGCAAGTCAAAGTCCTGACGCCACTGGCCGACAATGTGCTTAATTTCAACCATCGCTTCGGTCGCAATATACGAATCTTTCATATCGATCACTCGGCGGTAATTGCCTTGTTGATGCATACCGAGTTCGCCTTCCGAGCCGAAGGTCAATTCCATTTTATTACGGTAACGATTCGGGTTGTCCATGCCGAGGACTGGCTTCACCAAAGCAGGATCAAAATCATTTTCAGCGAGTGCATTTTGGACCATGTTTAATTTATATTCAAGTTGGTCAGCGTATTTCATATATACGAGCGGCGTACCGGCACAAATCGCTTCATCCATTGGAATGGTCGTGTCACGCATTGGGCTCGGGTGAATAATTTTGTCATAATGGACGGTGGCTTTGTGACGCCCTTTCGCATTCTCGACAGTCACTTGAACGACATCACCCGGAACAGTAAATGGAATGTTCAAATGTAGGTGCCGCCCTTGACTCCCACGGTCTGGTGCATGGATATAGCGCGCATAGCCTTGGCCTTTATAATTAATATGGTCAATCGTTACTTCTAGTTGTTCTGTTGGATATTGTTCCATCTTGTCTACCTCACCTTCATCCTCTGTGAGATTATCTCGATTTGCTATGCTATAATTGACCCAAGGAGTGAGCTTATGCATGTACTTTATGAAGATAATCATCTACTAATTGTTGAAAAGCCGGTCAATATGCCCGTCCAATCGGACAGCTCGGGCGACTTGGACTTATTGACGGCTGCTAAAAATTATATTAAAGAAAAATATCAAAAACCAGGTAATGTCTACTTAGGTCTAGTCCATCGCTTGGACCGGCCGGTTGGGGGAGCAATTGTCTTTGCCCGAACGTCTAAAGCTGCCAGCCGTTTGGCTGACCAGTTGCGCCGCCATCAAATTAAACGCCAATATTTAGCGGTGGTTCACGGACAAGTGATGCATGCCAATGCTACTTTAACGGACTATTTATACAAGGACCGTACAAAAAACCAGTCTTATGTTGTCCCATCAGACCATCCTCAAGCTAAATTGGCCAAGTTATCTTATCATGTATTGCAACAAAATGCGGATTATGCGCTCTTACAAGTTGAGTTAGCGACCGGCCGTAGTCACCAAATTCGGGTTCAACTGGCGCATCAAGGCCATCCGCTTTACGGAGACCAAAAATATGGCGCGGATGTCAATCAAGTCGGCCAGCAAATTGCGCTCTGGGCGCAACGCCTCTCACTCATTCACCCTACTACTAAAGAAGCAATCTCAGTCACCTCGCAACCCCCGATCAATGCAGCACCGTGGCAACAGTTTGCGAAGATGATTGAAGCAAAATAATTTTATTCAGCAGCCTGGGTTTGAACTGGGCTGTTTTTTTGACGATTCGGGCAGGTTCACTCAGATTTTGTAAGGTGATTATTCTGCCGAATTCACTGCGTCGAAATCTAACACATGGATGGTGGTCCCATGTTGGTCTAGCAAGGTTAGCAAGTCATTCGTATTAATCCAGACCGTTGCATCATTGTGGTTTGGATGGATTCCAAGCACCTGCTCCCCAGCCAGATAATCTTGGTCGAGCACAAATTCAACGCGGTGCTCCTGATCATTCAACAGGCCAAAAGGCGTCACAGAGCCTGGCGTTAACTTCAATATCTGCGCGAGGTCGTCCGCTGAAGCAAAACTAAGTCGACGCGTCTCGAGTTCACGACGCAATTTCTTCATATCAACCGTCTGGTCTTCCATCACAGTAATCAAAAGGTAGCGCTGCTTCTTATCATCTCGAACAAATAAATTCTTCGCTTGATACCCCGGGTAACGTTGTTCCACTTGGTTGAGTGCTTCCATCGTCTCCACCACCGGGTGCTCCACAAGCTCGTAGCTAATCCCCTCTTGATCCAACCATTCTAATAAAGCTAATTTATCCATCCTTTTCCCCTTTCACAATCATTAATGTCGTCTAGTATTATAGCATATTTGCCAGGAAGTTATGTTGGAGACGAGACTTTACGAGATAGTGATGCGTGTTCTCGCAACTTCAGCGCAAAGATACGAGATAACTCACTTCATTCTCGCAACCTTTCCCAAAATGTACGAGAACCAACGATACATTCTCGTATTCTATACGAAATTTCTGAGAACCCGCCTTATTTCTTCAGAGTTTTTTTGATATTCAGACTTTTGTCTGCTATAATAGAATCGAAATAACTCTTATTTGAAAGGAGGAATGAATTGAGCAAAAATCTTCAACAACGTCACTTTTTGGGCTACTTGTGTGTGTTTCTCGCGGCGGCCAGTTGGGGGACGGGTGGTGTCTATGTGACCCACTTAACGAACCTCGGTGCTTCGTCCTTTATGACCGGATTTGTAGAGCACTTCTTTGCGGTACCGATGCTAGGACTCGCAATTCTATTTTCGCAAGGGGCAGCAGGCTTTCGCATTTCTAAGCGAGGACTCATTTATTCCGTTATCATGGGGATGATAACTAAAGGTTGCTTTAAAATGGCGTACGACAATACGATTGCGACGGTTGGGATGTCAACCGGGGCGGTGCTCTTGTATACAGCACCTGTCTTCGTTGCAGTGATGTCACGCTTTATTTTTAAAGAATATTTGCACACGAGACATTATGTTGCGCTGGCGTTAAATATTATCGGGGTCGTCTTAATGGTCACTTTGGGGGATTTCAACAACTTAAATCTCCAACCGATCGGTATTGCACTCGGCCTAACCGCTGCTTTCTTATATGCTTCCAATACTGTGATGGCGAAAATTGCCGGAGGTGCGGATAATGCGTTGACGATGGCATTTTACACGTTATTTTTCTCCGCATTAATTCAAAGTTTTACTGCACAGCCATGGACAGCGGCAAATCGTGCATTATTCACCCAGTCATCATTTTTATTTTGGGCAGTGATGAAAGCATTCGTCACGGGAGCGTTCGCCAACCTACTTTTTCTAAATGGGTTATCGATGGATATTGATGCGTCAAAAGCGCCCGTCGTTGGCTCGGTCGAAGTGATTGTGGCTACTTTAATGGGCGTGATATTATTCAGTGAAGCTATCAATATCGTGGGTGTTGCAGGTATTTTCTTAATTATCTTGTCAATTTATATTATGAATCGCCGAGATGGTGATTTAACAGAAATTAGCTAGGGGGAAGATTGAATGAAAAAATTTATTAATGCAGTCATTTATAAGCACGACGGAGCGAGTGAAATTCTAGTCGAAGATGGGAAGATTAAAGCCATCGGAACAAACTTAGGCGATGCAGATGAAGTCATCGATCTCGGTGGCCGTGTGGTGATCCCGCCGTATGTCGATTCGCACTTACACTTAGACTACTATATGACCGGTCAAACCGATAAAGCGAAAAATGAGACCGGAACGCTTTTTGAAGCAATCGATATTTGGAACGACTTCAAGAAAGGCACGACGAAAGAAGAGATGAAAGAGCGTATGTACGCTGCCATTCGTGATGTCGTCGGTTACGGAACTCAATACATTCGGGCCCAAACTGACTGTACCGACCCAGCGCTAACAGGTATTCGTGCAGCGCTTGAAGTGCGTGACGAGTTAAAAGATAAAGTGACCATTCAAGTCGTAGCCTTCCCACAAAATGGAATGTACTCTTTCTGTGAAGAAGGTAAAACCGGTCGTGATTTAGTTGAAGAGGCTTTACAACTAGGAGCAGACTGTGTTGGCGGTATCCCGCACAACGAATGGTGCCGTGAAGATGGCGAGAAAGCCGTCAAAGAAATTGTACGTCTTGCGGTGAAATACGATAAGTTAATCGATGTTCACTGTGATGAGACGGATGATACTCAAGCGCGTTTCGTAGAGCAATTGAACGCGGAAGCCATGCGCGTCGGTCGTGGAGACCTTACAACAGCTTCACACACTTGCTCGTTCGGCTCGGCTAACGATGCCTATGCGTTCCGTATGATCGGTCTATTCCGTCAATCAGGATTGAACTTTGTGTCATGCCCGACGGAGAACCTCTTCCTCCAAGCGCGTCAAGATACTTATCCAAAACGTCGTGGATTAACGCGTGTGAAGGAATTTGTCGATAACGATATTAACGTTGCTTTTGGACAAGATTCGATTGTTGATTTATGGTATCCAGCCGGTAACGGAAATATGATGAATATTTTGGACAATGGCATTCACTCTAGCCAATTAATGCGCGAGGAAGATTTTGCCCGTAACTTTGACCTCGTAACATATAACGGTGCGAAATTAATGAAACTCGAAGACGAATACGGTCTGGATGAAGGCAAGCCTGCTAACTTTATCGTACTCGATGCACCGTCTATTTTTGAAGCACAACGTAACCGCGTGGAGTGCTTAGCGTCAATTCGTGGCGGTGAGTATTTATTTAAGAAAAAAGTTCGCGAATACGAAGTCGAAGTTGAGTTGTAATAGTGGACTGAATTACTGAGTCGTTAATCATCCGTCATTTTTGGCGGGTGATTTTTATGTGAGATGGTCCGGGACGTGAAGTTTGGACGACAGTCATCGCCTGTTCGACAAGTGTTGGGAATTACTTATGGAGGGGAGTTGATTTATTGAATATCTATCTTGAATTAGCATTAGTTGTGTTGTTCGGTATTTTCGGGGCGGCTATCGCCCGTAAATTGAACTTACCGAACGTGACGGGCTACTTACTGGCTGGGATCTTGTTAGGTCCGTCGTTATTTCATGTTGTCAATGAGACACATACGCCGGTGATCAACTTCGTCAACGAAATGGCGCTCGGAATTATTGCGCTGGCCATCGGGGGCGAATTCTACTTGCCGGAACTGAAAAAGTTAGGAAAGAATATCTTTATTATTACGTTGATGGAAGTGATTGGGGTCTTAGCGGTCGTCTTTAGTGTGATGTATTTCCTGCTTGACCAATCCTTTGTCTTCTCAATTATTATTGCCTCAATGTCCGCAGCGACAGCACCTGCTGGAACGGTGATGGTGATCCGCCAGTATCGTGCGGACGGGCCACTCACTCGGACGATTTTACAAGTGGCTGCGTTAGACGATGCATTTGGCATTATGACCTTTGGCATTGCCATGAGTTTAGCTAAATTATCGATTGGCTCTGAGCAGGTGAACTTATTGTGGATGTTTCTCGACCCACTCTTAGAAATTATCGCATCGCTTGCCTTTGGTTTGGTGCTCGGCTTTATTTTCACCTATTGGGTTAAACGAGTGAAGCACAAAGAGACGGTTCTATGTATGATTTTACTGACAATTATGGGATCGATTGGCCTGGCTAATCGTTTAGGCTTATCGGCGTTACTGTGCAATATGATGATCGGTGCCGTCTTAGTGAACTTCCACTCGAGCTCGAAACGCGTGGTCGATGTAATCAATGATTTCGCCCCACCGATCAATTTAATGTTCTTCACTTTTGCTGGAGCGAGTCTGAACTTGTCCGTCCTATCCTCCATCGGAGTATTAGGGTTGTGCTACGTCTTCTCACGTGCCGGCGGCAAAATTTTAGGCGCAACGGTTGGGGCCAAAATGGTCAAAGCTCCCGAAGCGATTGTCAAATGGCTCGGACTGGCACTCTTGCCACAAGGTGGAATTTCCATTGGTTTGACAATGATTGTTGCGCGCGAATTGCCGCAATTTAGTGCTGAAATTATTACGGTCATCCTGTTCTCGGTATTAATTTTCGAAGTGATGGGACCGATTTTAGCAAAGATTTCAATTACGCAAGCCGGTGAAGTTAACGGCATGAACAAATATAAAGGAGTGAAAAGCTAACACTTATGAAAGCTCTATTTGTAATTTTAAATGAAACTGAAGAACTGAATGCCATTTTGGAAGATTTTGTCAAAGTGGGTGTGCGCGGCGCGACAATCATCGACTCGCAAGGGATGGGCGCCGCTCTCACCATGGGCGACGTACCGATTTTCGGCGGTCTGATGCGCGTGATGCATGATAACAACCGTCCTTACAACAAAGTGATTTTCACGGTAATTGAAGACGAGGCTGTGCTGGAAGCGGCCGTGGGCGTGGTCGACACCCAGCTTGGCGACCTCAGCAAGCCGGGCGTCGGACTGATGTTCTCCGTACCGGTCGACAATGTCTGGGGCTGGACCAACCCCGATTATACTGAATAAAGTTAAATGAGTTTAGTGCTGCATTGCGGTGCCCCTCATTCCCGGACTAGACGGAAAAGAGGGTGGCACTCGTGGTGCGGCTTTTTTTGTGGTTGGGATGCGTGTGCAGGCGACGAAAGTGACGTTATGGTAACGATAACCCCAGCTTGGCACCCGTAGGCGTAGTTATGGAGCAAGCAACTCCTGCTCAATGCCATGAGACGGAGTTCGGCGGCCAACAACTCCAGTTCAGCCTCGCCGAGATGGAGTTCTGCACACAACAACCCCGACTCAACCAATCCGAGATGGAGTTCCCAGTCAAACAACTCCAACTCAACCATCCTCAGATGGAGTTCCGCACACAACAACTTCGACTCAACCAACCCGAGATGGAGTTGCTCACACAACAACTCCGACTCAACAGACCCGAGATGGAGTTCTGCGCCCAACAACTCCAACTCAACCACCCGCAGCTGGAGTTCTACATGCAACAACTCCAGCTCAACTCCACTCAGATGGAGTTCCCAGTCAAACAACTCCAACTCAGCAACCCTCAGATGGAGTTCCCAGTCAAACAACTCCAGCTCAACCGACCCGAGATGGAGTTACCAGTCAAACAACTCCAGCTCAACCCAACAAGATGAACAAAGTCACCGCAAATGTTCAGCTCAACTCCGCGAGATGAACAGTCCCACCACCAATCTTCAGCTCAACTCCA
>NZ_JH932301.1:529340-538536 GCF_000301055.1 Falseniella ignava CCUG 37419 | reverse complement strand
AGCTCAACCCAACAAGATGAACAAAGTCACCGCAAATGTTCAGCTCAACTCCGCGAGATGAACAGTCCCACCACCAATCTTCAGCTCAACTCCACAAGCTAAACAAAATGCCACCCATACCCACAATCCATCCCTCCCAAATCAACACAAACCCAACCAACCCCACTCTAGCCAATACTACCCAACACCACCCCAAGCAACCCCATTCCAACCCTTACCCCATCACATTTTTCTGAAAAATGTCGAGTTCGATTCGCATCTGTTGAAAAAGAGGAGTATAATGGGTGCAGCCACAATTTAATGGAGGGATCTGATTTATTGAATATTTATTTAGAGTTATCGTTAGTAATATTGTTCGGGGTGCTGGGCGCTGCGGCTGCCCGTAAGGTAAACCTGCCCAATGTCACGGGGTATTTGATTGCTGGGGTCCTTTTGGGACAGTCACTGCTTCATGTAGTGGGCGAGGCGCATTTACCGATTATTAATTTCGTCAATGAGATGACGCTAGGGATGATTGCTTTTGCAATCGGGGGCGAATTTTATCTTCCAGAATTGAAGAAACTTGGAAAGAATATTTTCGTCATTACACTAATGGAAGCGCTTGGTGTACTGACGGTAGTATTTTGTGTAATGTACTTCGTACTGGGACGGTCGTTCGCGTTCTCAATGATTATTGCGTCGATGTCCGCATCCACTGCGCCGGCGGGAACAGTGATGGTCATCCGCCAATATCGGGCAGACGGACCGCTGACTCGGACGATTTTGCAAGTGGCTGCGCTCGACGATGCGTTCGGTATTATGGCGTTCGGTATTTCGATGAGCTTAGCCAAATTATCGCTAGGTAGCGAAGAAGTTAACTTCGCGCAAATGTTGCTCGATCCATTATCTGAAATTGTCTTTTCACTGCTGTTAGGAGCCGCTATCGGACTGGTTTTCACTTATTTTGTTAAAAAAATTACGAGCAAAGAGACCATGTTATGCTTTATTCTCTTAACAATTCTAGGTGCCATCGGCTTAACGCAACGCTTAGGACTATCAGCGTTACTATGCAATATGATGATTGGAGCGACTTTGGTAAACTTCCATCGCAATTCCAAACGAGTGGTCAATATTATCAATGATTTTGCCCCACCAACTAACTTGATGTTCTTCACCTTTGCTGGAGCTAGCCTCAACCTTTCCATCTTATCAACAATCGGTTGGCTCGGTGTAATTTACGCCCTTTCTCGTGCCAGTGGTAAAATTATTGGGGCAACGCTTGGATCCAAAATGGTTCACGCCAAAGATACCATTGTCAAATGGCTTGGTTTAGCATTACTTCCTCAAGGGGGCGTTGCGATTGGGATGACCATGATTGTCGCACGCGAGTTACCGCAATTTAGCGCAGAGATTACGACCTTAACCTTATTCTCCGTACTGATCTTTGAAGTGTTAGGACCGATTTTATCTAAAATTTCGATTACGCAAGCCGGTGAAATTAACGGCATGGATAAATTATAAAGGAGGCGCATCACAAGATGAATGCATTATTTTTAATTTTAAATGAGACTGAAGCATTGAATTCGATCTTGGAAGATTTTGTCGAAGTAGGCGTGCATGGCGCAACGATTATTGATTCGCAGGGGATGGGTGCTGCCTTAACGATGGGCGATGTGCCAATCTTCGGCGGCTTGATGCGGGTGATGCACGATAATAACCGTCCGTACAACAAAGTTATTTTCACAGTCATTAAAGACGATCGTGTCCTAGACGCTGCGGTTGAAGTGGTCAACCGACACTTAGGTGATATGAGTAAACCCGGCGTCGGACTCATGTTCTCGGTTCCAGTTAATAATGTCTGGGGTTGGACCGCACCGGTAAATGACGATTAAACCTCGCTTCAAATGATTACATTCAAAAAGAGCCTCACCTCAATGGGTGTTGGCTCTTTTTTTAATAGAATGAATCATATTATTTTAATTGTTAATCTAGAGGAAGCAGCTAGATTCAAAATTCGGTTCGATCGGTTGAAGTCCCATTAAAAAGACCTTTAGCTCAGCTAAAAGTCTTTAGGCTACTTCGATTAAATAACGGAATGAACCGTAAAGTGACGTGCTTCTAAAGCTTCAACAAGTGCCGTCACATCGGTCGCATCAACGTGCAACACAATCCGGATTAAGTCATTTAAATGATAGACCATCATATGCGTTAAATTAATTTGGCAGCTGTGTAACGCCTCACCCACTTCTTCAACAATGCCAATCCGATCTTCTACTACTTCAAGCACGAGACTCTTTCCAGGCGTTTGTGCGCCAGAAATATCGACAAAGGCTCGGAAGATATCCTTATCGGTAATAATCCCGACGAGCTCGTTGACTCCGGTGACGACGAGTGCACCGATATTTTTATCGGTCATTTGTTGAGCGGCTTCGTTTAGGAGGCAAAGAGGTGGGACTGTTGGCACTTGTGTTAGCATAATATCTTTGGCGGTCGCTTTATCCAACAAGTAATTCACCTCATGTCGGTCTAAGCTAGACGCATTCGAGGGTAAACTCTCGATTAATAGATCATGCGTTACCAAACCGACGAGACGATTATTTTGTACAACCGGCAAACGATTGATTCGGTGCTGTTTTAATAAATCTTGACACTGTAGTAATGACGTCGTCGGTTCTATTGTAATTAAGTTTGTAGACATATAGTCTTTTACATACATACGCTTATCCTCCTAAATATGCTTTTTGAACTTCAGGACTATTAAGTAGGCTCTGTCCTGTTCCGCTAGTGACAATCCGACCGGTCTCGAGCACATAGCCACGATTCGCAATCTCTAAAGCCATTTTAGCATTTTGTTCAATTAAAAGCACGGTCGTGCCGGTCGATTGAATTTGTTGAATAATATTAAAAATTTCTTGAATAAAGATCGGTGCTAACCCCATAGAAGGCTCATCCAGTAACAGTAACTTCGGCCGACTCATTAAAGCCCTCCCCATCGCCAACATCTGTTGCTCGCCACCTGATAATGTTGCGGCATCTTGCTTCAAACGTTCTTTTAAGACGGGAAATCGTTGATAGATTTGTTCCAAATCTTCTTCAACTGCTTCACGATCTTTGCGAAGGAAGGCTCCGAGTTCTAGATTTTCCTTAACAGAGAGTCCTTTGAAGACATGCCGACCTTCCGGCACATGAGAAATCCCATCCTTCACTCGTTGCTGGGGTGATAGACGATCTAAAGAACGACCTAAGTAGCTTATCTCACCGCTTTTTGTGCGTTCCAGTCCGGATAAAGCTCGTAGGATGGTCGTTTTCCCGGCACCATTCGCTCCGATTAAGGTCACTATCTCCCCTTCATTGACCGTAAATGATACATCTCTTACAGCTTGAATCATGCCATAATGGACGGTTAAATCTTTCACTTCTAACATGATTACAACTCCCCTCCTAGATACGCTTTAATCACCGCTGGATCTTGTTGAATCTCACCGGGTGTGCCCGTCGCAATTAACCGACCGTATTCCAGTACATAGATGCGTTCGCATAATTCCATCACAAACGACATATCATGCTCGATGACGACGACCGTTAATTGATAATCTTGACGAACTTGTTGGATTAACTGCTTCAGTTCTTCCGTTTCATTTGGATTCATCCCCGCAGCCGGCTCATCTAAAAATAAAATTTTCGGCTGGGTTGCTAAAGCGCGGACCATCTCTAACTTACGTTGCTCACCATAAGCTAAATTTTTAGCCTGATCTTGCGCTAAATGATCGAGTTTGAAAATAGTTAATAATTCCATCGCTTCAGCTTTTAATGCGGCTTCACTATGATAGTGCGTACGTGTTCGTAGGAGCGCATGCCAACCGTTAGGACCTTGGTGACGGTGCATCGCGACTAAGACATTTTCTAAGACGGTCATGTCTTTAAAGAGTCGAATATTTTGGAAAGTACGCCCTAGACCGTATCCGTTAATCGTATCGGGTGATAGCCCATGGAGGGTCTTTATCTCCCCTTGATGGGCCAATTGAATCGTACCACTAGAAGGCACATAGACACCACTTAACAAGTTGAAGAAGGTCGTCTTGCCAGCCCCATTGGGTCCAATCAAGCCGATAATTTCACCCGAACCAATATGCATGGATATATTCGCTACCGCGGTCAGTCCACCAAAGTGCTTGGTTAAACCTTGAACTTCTAATAAAGGTTCCATTAAGCTACCTCCTTCGTTGCTTGATTTGAATCCGTTGGCTTGAACCAACGTTCGATCCAAGATGCTAATCGCCATTCATGCGTTCCGAGCAATCCACCCGGTCGGAAAATCATAATGACAATCAATGCCACACCATAAATAACCATCCGTAGTTGACCATAATCTTGCAACACCAGATTTAAAATACCCAAGACAATCGCGGCAATAATGGTGCCAGTAAAGCTTCCGATACCACCAAAGACGACAATAATTAAAATGTCAATCGAACGGTTAAAGGTAAAGTCATTCGGTGTCACCACCCCGATATAGGTAGCTTGGAGCGCACCGCCAACGGCTGCGGTCGCAGCTGCTAAGACAAACGCCGCAACTTTGTAACGCGTCAAGCGGATACCCATCGCTTCTGCTGCAGTATCATCTTGCGCAATCGCTCGAGTCGCTCGTCCGATACTTGAATAAGCATAATTTAAGATGAGAATGGTCGTCAAAACGAGTAGTGCATAGGTCAACTGCCAACTCGTAACATTGGTAATTCCAGCAATTCCTGCTGGACCGTTCGTAACGCTACGCCAATTATTAATACAAACGCGAATAATTTCTCCAACCCCTAACGTTGCAATCGCTAAATAGTCTCCTTTAAGTCGTAACGTTGGAATCCCAACAACGAGGGCAACCACCACTGCTAATAACACACCTATCAACATACCAAGGGCTAAGGCAAGATACGGGTTATCAACCATCCGGCTCATCACAGCCGTTGAGTAGGCACCGAGCGCAATAAAACCAGCATGTCCCAAGGTAAATTGTCCCGCAACCCCCAGTACTAGATTAAGTCCTAGCGCATAAATCATATTAAACATAATGGTCATTAACGTATTTTGGTAGAAAGGAGTGATAATATTCCAATGGATTAGAGCGGTTAATGCGCCGTAGATTAAAGCGATCAACGCCATCCAATATAAGTTTTTTCGATGTAATCGTTGCATATGTCGACTCCTTTCTAAACTTTCTCACGTACAGACTTACCTAAAAGACCGGAAGGTAAGACGAGTAAAATAATAATTAACAAGCCATAGACGACTGCATCTTTATACATCGCACCGCCCATATAGGTGACTAAAGTTTCTAAGATACCGATCAAGTAGCCCCCGATCATGGCGCCAGGAATGCTGCCAATACCGCCGACAACGGCCGCGATAAAGGCTTTCAGTCCGGGAGCGGTTCCCATCGTTGCTTGAATCGAGTTGTAGTAGATTCCGACTAAGATTCCCGCCAACCCTGCAAGCGCTGATCCTAAAGCAAAGGTAAAAGAGATTACCCGATCGACATTAATTCCCATGAGCTGAGCTGCATCTTGATCGACCGCCACCGCTCGCATCGCTTTACCCATGCGCGTATGTTGAACGATAATTTGTAAGGCAATCATCACCGTAATCGTAACCGCTAAGACAAGTAGTTGCTTTGAATTGACGATTAACCCAAAGACTTTAAACATTTTTACTTCGATCGGCGCTGGAAATGCACGCATCTCAGGACCGACAAAATAAATCATTAAATTTTGAATTAAGTAAGAGACGCCAATCGCTGTAATTAAAGCCGCAACGCGGGTGGAATGGCGCAGAGGTTTGTAGGCAATTCGCTCAATCAAGACCCCCACAACAGCGATCACCCCCATTGTAATTAATAGCGCAAGCATCCAGTTCACGCCGAGAACTGTGAATAAATAATAGCCTAAAAATGCCCCTAACATATAAACATCACCGTGTGCAAAGTTAATTAAGCGAATCGTCCCGTATACCATCGTATAGCCAAGTGCGATCATCGCATAAATACTGCCTAAAGCAATGCCATTCACCATTTGTTGCATCAATAATTGCATGACTCTATGTCCCTTCTATTTTAATTTATTTGATTTCAGGTCGTTTAACCTGATGTGAAGCATTACTCCGCTTCAACATACTCAGTACTTGCGATGGTTCCATTTTCTAATTTAATCATTAAAGCCGCTTTGACTGGATTATGATGCTCATCAACAGAGAAGACACCCGTTACCCCTTCAAAATCTTTCGTCGCTTCAAGTGCTGCTTGGATTGATGTTGGTTCTGCTTCGCCCGCTCTTTCAATCGCATCAAGTAATAAGCGTGCCGCATCGTAAGCTGTGGCTGAGAACGTATCAGGTTCCTCACCGTACTCTTCTTGGTAGTCTTTAACAAATGTTTGAACTGCTTCAACATCCGATGTCGTTGAGAAATGACTTGTAAAGTAAATGTCGGTTGCATATTGCGGGCTCGCTAAGTCAATTAACGTTGGACTATGGAGGCCGTCTCCACCAATAATCGGTTGCGTTAATCCTAATTCGCGCGCTTGTTTAATGAATAAGCCTGCCTCGTTGTAATAAAGTGGTAAATACAATACATCGAAATCTTGACTTAATAAACTTGAAATCGTCGCCGTAAAGTCGGTATCACCTGACTGGATACTGTCGGTATAAACGATTTCGCCACCTGCTTCGGTGAAACTTTCTTTGAAAGCATCAGCCAAACCAAGTGAGCTATCGACCGCTTGGTCACTCACTACCGCGGCACGCTTCGCCTGCAACTGATTAGCTGCGTATTGTCCTGCCACACTACCTTGGTAAGAATCCTCAAAAGCAACACGGAAGAAATATTTGTACAATTCACCGCGGTCATTATACGTTATTCCATCTAAAGTGGCTGCCGGTGCCACACTTGGTACTTGTGCTTCTTCCATCACCGGCATCTGGGCTAACACATTTCCTGATGGTGCTGGTCCGACGACTCCGACAACGCCTTCTCCGACCAGGCGTTTCGCCACCGAGACGGTCTCGGTTAAATCAGAGCGGTTATCATACTCGATATATTCTAATTGTTTCCCTAGAACACCGCCTGCTTCATTGGCTTGTTTAATCGCTAGGCGCACTCCTTTTGACATTGGGGTTCCGTAAGAAGCTGTTGCGCCTGAAAGTTCGAAATTTCCACCGATTTTAATGGTCTCTTCAGCTTGGACCGAAAGTCCCGTTGCAAATTGTGCTAACACTAATCCCGTTGCCATTACTTTTTTTACGAATTTCAAATTCATTTTCATCATCTCCGTTTCATTTTTTGGACTTACAATTCGAAAACAAAAGACCTAGCGTAGATATAAATCTAAGCCAGGTCTTTCGATATCTATCCTGTTGGGCCCATCGGAATGAGTATCGCCTCGCTTAGATTAAATCTATGCGGGCGTCATGAATAACAGCACCTCATAGATACAAACAAATTGCTTGAACGTGTTTGTATCTATAAAGTAGACACAAACACTATCTAATGATAATGCTGATAATAATTGCTGAGTTAAGGCGATGCTGTTGATTCATTTTAATTCCTCTCCTGTATTCGATGGATTTAGTATAACAAAGTCATTATCTTTTGACAAGCATTTTTTAATTTCATTTTAATTTTTCATTCGAATTATGAGAGATTGGTTGTTTTTTCTAATTAGCGTGCTATAATTCAAAGTATTAAATTCAATCAATAAATTACTAGAGGAGGATGCTTTATGCGAAGAAAACAGACACATATATTCATTAAGATCGGGGTCATTTTCGCTTTATTATGCACCCTCTTTCCTTTAAACGTTCGTAGTGCAGCGAGTGAGGAAACTGGCGAACCGATTAAAATTGGTGCTAATTATGAGCTCTCTGGCTCTGCCGCTTCCTACGGTCAGCAAATGTTAGAAGGATTAGAACTGGCCGTCGCACAAGTGAATCATGCCGGTGGATTATTAGGCGGACGCCCGATCAAAATCATCTCTTATGATAACAAGTCCGATATTACCGAATCTGCCTCCGTCGCTCAGCGGTTGGTTAGCCAAGGGGTGGTCGGCGTGGTCGGTCCAGCTTTAACCGGGACGACTCAGGCGCAACTACCGATCTTGGAGCAAGCCGGAATTCCAAGTGTCTCACCATCCGCCACCGATGATGCAATGCCTTTCGATAAGAATGGTAACGTCTTGAAGTACTTCTTCCGTGTGTGCTTCAGCAATTCTTATCAAGGCCAGATTGGCGCTCGCTTTGTAGCAAATGAGTTAGGTGCAAAAAGAGCCGTTGTCTTAACCGATCAAGCTGCTGATTATTCCCAAGGCTTGGTCGATGCTTTTAGTGAGGAGTTCCAGCAGCTTGGTGGCGAGATTGTGTTCGACACTGCTTTCCAAAGTGGTGACACCGACTACTCTGCCATTTTGACATCACTCTTTGGAATTGATTACGACGTGATCTACTTACCTGCTTATTACAACGAGGCTGGACTCTTTATTAAGCAAGCACGCGAGCTAGGCATTACTCAGCCTATCGTCGGCACAGACGGATATTCGAGCCCAGTATTGTTAGAGCTTACAGGACCCGCTGCCGCTAACGATATTTACTATACCGATCACTTCTCGCCTGAAAGTGACGACCCAGCCATTCAGTCCTTCCTGTCTGACTATCAAATCCGCTTCGACAAGCCGGCCGGAACGTGGCAAGCGTTGGGCTACGATGCGGCCCGCTTGATTTTTGACGCGATTGAACGCGCCGGGTCCGATGACCCAGCCAAAATTACCGAAGCGCTGGCGGCAACCACTGATTTCAGAGGTGTAACGGGCACTTTCGCCATCGATGCCAACCATAACCCCGTCAAACCTGCCATTATGATTGAGCTGCAGCAAGGCACAATCCACTCCGCTAAGTTCGTTAAATGATTTGTTGAAAGTACCCAGTCGGCTGATTACAGCCGACTTTTTTTGTGTGGGGATTTTTTCAGCTTGGCTTTGTCAGATGGACAAAGTTCGCGAGCTTGTGCAGCTCTGCTTCGTCAGATGGAGTCCCGGGCCCAACAACTTCACCTCAGCTACCCTAAGATGGAGTTCCGAGACCAACAACTCCGACTCAACCGCCTTCAGATAGAGTTTCCGCACAACTAACTCCAACTCAACCTCCCGAGATGGAGTTACCGCACAACTAACTCTAACTCA
>NZ_JH932301.1:493114-529240 GCF_000301055.1 Falseniella ignava CCUG 37419 | reverse complement strand
AACTCCGACTCAACCGCCTTCAGATAGAGTTTCCGCACAACTAACTCCAACTCAACCTCCCGAGATGGAGTTACCGCACAACTAACTCTAACTCAACCTTCCCGAGATGGAGTTGCCGCACAACTAACTCCGACTCAACCGCCTTCAGATAGAGTTTCCGCACAACTAACTCCAACTCAACCTCCCCGAGATGGAGTTCCGAGACCAATAACTCCGACTCAATAACCTCCATTTCTTAAATTTTTATTAATTCTCCTTTTTCGTACAAAATCCTTTAATTTTTGGGTATCTATTGGTAGCCAAAAATAAAAAAGGAGGTTCTCAATGCTGAACTATTTGCTTACGTTACATTTTCGAAATCATCATCTGTACAAAAAGGAGCTCGAAAATCTGATTGCTGGCTATGAGGGTGAGCGCCGTTTTATCGAGCTAGCCGATCAATTTTCACAGAAAAAATTATCCCTCATTTGGGATTATACTTTTGATATCGGGACTTTTACGCAGATTGATGTCATGATATTGACGCAAAACAGTTTGAATGTGTATGAGATTAAGAATTATCATGCACAATGTGAATCTGATGGGGTAACTTTTAAATATAATGACCATGTCGTTGCAAACAATCCTTACACTCAGTGCCGAATGGCGACTTCACGACTGACTAATCTGTTGCGGCGTGAGAGAATCGATATTGATGTCATTCCGCACCTCGTTTTGATTCATCCAAATTGTCAAATGAAACTAGCTGACCTTGAAAATGATATTATGACGCTGATGATGATTGATATTCCGAAACATATTTATCAACTTCCGCCGATGGAACCGCGCACTGCTGATCGGATTTTGTCGACGCTCAATAAATACCGTTGCGTGTCACCATACCAACCTCACACGCAATATCCTTTCGATTTGAATCAGCTTGCACCGGGAATATTTTGTCCAAAATGCGGTAGTTATCGAATCGGAATTCATAATCGATGCATCGCATGTCAAAATTGTAACTGCCAAGAAGAAAAATCAAGCGCCGTTAAGCGCCTGATTGCTGAGTGTGCGACTTTGTTTCCGGAGCAGACTTTTCAGAAGAAGGATTTGATGTATCTTGCAAATCATCAAGTTGGAAGAACTACACTCCATTTTTATACGAGGAATCTTTGCAGAAAACTTGCGCAAGGATTATATCAATATGAAAATAGTCATCAATTGCCGCAGCAACTAAAACTATACCGTGCCCATATCAATGATAGGTGAACAAGTACAGCCTATTTGTTCAACTCAATCCGACAAGTTGAACAAACTTACACTAGTTGTTCAGCTCAACCCATCAAGATGAACAAAGGCACACTGGTTGTTCAACTCAACCCATCAAGATGAACAAATGCACGTTAGTTGTTCAACTCAATCCGACAAGTTGAACAAACGCACACTAGTTGTTCAGCTCAACCCGACAAGTTGAACAAACTTACACTAGTTGTTCAGCTCAACCCATCAAGATGAACAAACGCACACAATTTGTTCAACTCAATCCGATGAGATGGAGTTCCACACGCAACAACTCCAACTCAACCCCACTCAAATGAAGTTCCTTCCCCATTAACTTCATCTCAACCGCTCGCAGATGAAGCTTCATAGCTTGACTTCACATTCGTAACAGAGTCAAGTATGATTGGTTTAATGGAATAAAAGGAGTTTGATTTATATGAAGGATTTTATGGTCTATATTTCAAGTGATGAGGTAGATACGGCGCTACTACTCAAGAAGACATTGCTGGTTGTGATCATTATTGCAATATCCATCTTACTTAGCCGACTGACGCAGTGGTTAGTGCGCAAGTGGACGGATGAAGAGATACGCACAGCACGTTATATTCGAGTCATTCGCACGTTACTTATTCTGATCAACATAATACTGATCTTGAAAATCTATTTCTCACAAGGTCGTGCGTTTAGTATTATGGTGACACTGGTTCTCGCATTCTTTGCCTTAGCCGTTAAAGATTTAATTGTAGATATTGTGGCTTACTTTTATATTATGATTCGCAAGCCATTCGCAATTGGGCAGGTCATTGAAATTAACCATGTCATTGGTGAGTTGGTTGACATAGACTTTTTACAATTTAACTTGTCTGAAATGGGCGACCTTACAACAGCCATGACGCACACTGGGCGGTATATTAGCATTCCGAATCGTTTTATTTTTGAGCATCCAGTTTTCAATTATAACTTCAACGATCCGTTTGTGATGGTGGATATCTCGATTACAATTACGTTAGATTCAGATCGCGATCAAGCTCTACGAATCGCTGGTAAGACTGCTTACGAGAAATATGAAAGTATGATTGAAAAATATGACCCAGAAGCTGTCGAGCACTTCTTAAATAAGTTAGATAGCCATGATGAGCGGGGCAAGCCAACACTGCGAGCCGAGCTAACGAATATTGGATTTAATATTTATGTTCAATTTTTCACTGCTTATGATGAGATGGGTAAAAATAAGATGATTATGCGCAATGCTATCTACGATGCTTTTAATCAAGCTGGTATCAAACTTCCACAAACTTATTCTATCCAGTTAGATTAACCCCAACTCATGCTCACTCCATACAAAACGCCTTGAAAGCTTCAAGCGAAGTTTTCAAGGCGAGTTTTTATTTTAACTTTTCCCACTCATCACGCAAGATGCCGTACATCAGGCTGTCGTAATAGACACCTTGGTAGTAGCGGACTTTACGGATGCGCGCTTCTTGTTGCATACCCAGCTTGGTCGCAGAGTGCATCATGCCAGGATTACCGCTCCAAGTCACTAGGCCAATATGTTCCAACTCTGGATACAAGTCAAAAATAATATCTAGCCACTGTTGCATGGCGCGAGTGCCGATGCCTTGTGACCAGTAGTTCTCATCGTAAATAATGATTCCAATGTTGAGCCACTGGGTGGCTTCATTTTCCCAGTAGTAGGAGACCATCCCGATCAGCTGGCCATCGACTTCAATGCCGCGCACCCGATTAGCTAGCAAAAATTCTGCTACTGATGAGCCGACAAATGCCTCCGCACTCTCAAAAGCACTGTAGTCATTAAAATAAGGTGCGTTGAACCGAGTCCATGCAGGCGCTTCTTGCGAAAAGCCAATTTGCCAAAGATGAGGCAAGTCTGCTGGCTGAATCTTAATTAGTTGTACAGTTGACATCCATCCTCACCCTTTCTCTTAACTTCATCCGACACTACGCCCTCTTTACCAGTACACAGTCCTGTTCTTCCAAACCAAGTCAAGTACAACCGCCCCCATAAGTAGATAATTGCGGCACTTACTAAGCTCGTAACCCAGAGGTAACCGAGCGGACTGTTCCAAATAAAGTGCAAGCCCATCGGCATCAACGCACTAACCCAGAGCCAACCTAGCGGCAAGCTCTCCACCTTCTCGCGGTACCATAACCACAGTCCCCAGACCCCAGCGGTCGTCACGCCGGTCATCATCCAGTGCGATGACAATGCCCCGGCTGCGCGGTAAGCCGCCATTTCGAAGGTAATGGTCTCCGCTTGCAAGACATAATTTAAATCTTCAATCAACTGGAAGCCAAAGCCAATTACCATCCCAATTACAAACGCAGCGCTAAGACGGCGCTCGCCGATCAAGTACATTACTAACAAGGCACAAGCGCATTTTAAGATTTCTTCAACAAACGGTGCGGCTAGCGCATCATTCCAGTCAATCAACCTTTCTGCATTAGGAAGTGCTAAGTACCAGAGCGACTCAATATAAGTATTCGCTTCACCAGCCAACCAACCTGAGACAAAGCAGCCGACCATGATCGCGATGACCCCAGCTTCAAAGCTCAACCCAACTTGCCGCCAGAGCCGTCGTATCAATAAACCGAGTGGAATACAATAAATCACAACTACCCCGAGCCCACTCAAATACTCGCCTAACTCTAACAAGGTCACTTCTCCGAAATACAAATTTTCCATTTCGTATTCCAAACCAATCGACATTAAAACTAATAATCCAAAAATAATTACTTTTCTTTTCATTCGTCATCCGACTCCTATTTCAATCTGTATGGAGCTATTATACGCACACCCACTAGAAAATAAAAGAGCCGATGAAAAAATTCACCCGCTCTTCACATAAATTCAACGCCTAATTTTAATTTAGCTCTTCACGATCCACAAAAACAACACGTGGCTCTTCGAAAGAGTGATCATGCAACTTCAAGTCACTATCTACCGTAAAGTGAAGCTGATACTTATCATTTACATAACCTGCTGGATCATTCAGCTTCTCTAATAACAGAGTTCGGAATGCTTCACTTTCAAAGCTAATGATTGCAGAGTTTGTCAAGTCATCATCATCCATAATAATGAAATGGTAGGTATCAATTCCCTCAGCGACACTTGCATCCCAATCTTCTTCTCTAAGCGTAAACCAAGCCACCAATTCGTGGTCTGGAGAATGCGTCACCGAGACTCGGACTTGATCATAAGCATCGGGATAGAACGATTTGACATGATGGTACAGCTCATTACGGGTGTCATACTCCGATTCTCTTTCCGCCACTGACTGAACAATCGATTGTGGTAGACGTTCGACTTGAACTGGAATCTCCTCCGGCTCTAAAACAATACTTGGATAAATATTATCAATCATACTTAATTCTTCTCGAACTGAACGATCCAACTGCTCGATATTCGGTGAGAAGACATAATGCTCCTCCAACTTCGCTGGAATCGTAATATTTTGCATTGCTGGTTTATAAAAATACGTTGTAACTGCACCCGCTTCATTAATGCGTTCCTGGTCAAGCACTTCTTTCCACGAAACATTTGGAAAGCGGCGGCGAATAAATTTGCCTATTTCTTCTGCCTCAAACAAATCTTTAAACTCTTGATCACTTTGCTCGATACGCCGCTCGATCCGTTCTAGGGCTTGATGGATATCAAATAAATCTTCTAAGCGGTCACTACAATCCCCTGTCGCAGTCTCGCAGGCTACTTCTTCTTCCAATAACTCATCCAACCCATACGTAATAAAACGAATATAGGTCAACTTAATCGCATGATAGAACTTGTCTACCAAATTTGGATTATCTTGAATCACTTGTCCATCGCTCAATACATTATGTAACTTTAAAAATTTGATACTAAAAAATAATTCTTCATTATCATGGTAATTCTCGTCATCCGTTTCAACATAGAGTTCTTCTAATTTATCTAAGGTGTCGTTGTAGAACTCTTGTTGCTTCAATTCATTTTCACGGCGTGATTGCTGATCCTCTTCAAGGTCCTCGCGCTCTTTATTGCGAATATACCCACTCAGCGTAATCGGAACTGATAAGGCCGCAGCAACAAACGTACCATCCGTAAAGATTTTCAATAATTCTTCCGCATTCCAGCGATCTAATAGGTAGATCACCGTCAACAAGCTGATAATAATGAATAACTCAATGATCAGCTCAGTCCGTCCAATAAATCGTCGTTTCTTTTTCATCGATCTTCTCCTTTATCTGGTTCCTTATTATTATAGCCTATTCAGCCTAATTCTTTAAATTCAAACCATTCCGAATACGAATGCTCTTCTAAAAAACACCCCGCTATGGTACAGTATGACTGACTTAAAGGAGGTTTGATTGTGTTATATTTACCAGGTTTATTATTAGCAGCGCTCATTGCAGTGATGGCGCGATTTATTGAGGGACTATTACCCATTCCATTTATTTCTGCTTCAGTAATCGCCCTCTTTCTAGGGATGTTGATCCATTATTTTCGTCCGAAAAATGATTTGATCGAGCCAGGCGTGACGTTCGCTTCGAAACGAGTTCTAAAATTAGCAATTATTTTACTTGGGGCTTCTTTAGATATTCATACTATCTTCCATGTTGGCCAACTCTCAATCTTCGTCATGTTCTTTACATTACTCACTTGTTTTGGTGGAGGTTACTTGATTGGTAAAGCACTAGGACTCGATTGGAAACTATCCAACTTAATCTCGGCCGGAACCGGCATTTGTGGCGGATCTGCTATTGCAGCAATTGCCCCCGTTATTGAGGCGAAACCAATCGATGTGGCTTTTGCGATGAGTGCGACCTTTATCTTCGATATGTTTATGATTATTTTATTCCCAATCATGGGACGGGCTCTGCACTTATCCGATGTGGCGTATGGGTTATGGACGGGAACGGCGGTCAATGATACCGCATCGGTTGTAGCGGCGGGTTACGCCTACAGTGAGGCGGCTGGCGATTTCGCAACGATGGTGAAGTTAACCCGAACATTGGTCATCATTCCAACCGTGATCATCTTTGCATTAATTCATCACCGTATGAAACAACGTGAGCATCATAGCGAGCATCGCGTTCAACTCAATCTCACCAAGATTTTCCCACTGTTCATTGTCTTTTTCTTATTAATGTCGGCGGCACGTACCGTCGGCTGGATTCCAGTTCATTTGGCAGAAAACTTAAAATGGCTCAGTAAGTTCCTGATGGTTACAGCACTTGGAGCGATCGGGCTTAATACGAGTCTCAAAGAAATGAAAGAAGTCGGCCATGCACCGATGTTGCATGGCTTGATCGTCTCAATTCTCGTAATTATTGTGGCGATCAGTGTCGAATGGCTGATGGGGCTCGTTTAAGACGAGCTCCTTATTAAATCTCAAAGTAGAAAACCTTTACAAAATAACTAGAGATACGTACAATATAGATACAAAATATTATAAGGGGGTTTGTTCGTATGGCAAGATTAGAAGGTAAAGTGGCAATTATTACAGGTGGCGCGAATGGGATGGGTGAATCTCATTCACGATTATTTATTCAAGAAGGTGCTAAAGTTGCCATCACCGATATTGATGAAGCAAAAGGTCAACAATTAGCTGAAGAACTCGGTGAAAATGCAATCTTTATCAAACATGATGTCGCGAGCGAAGAAGATTGGCAACACGTCGTCAAAGAAACTGAAGCTGCTTTTGGCCCAATTAACGTGCTCGTCAACAATGCGGGAGTGTCAACTGTGCTATCGGCAGAACATTCCTCGCTCGAAGATTATCTACGTATTGTGAATATTAACCAAGTCTCTGTATTCCTTGGTATGCACTATGTCATCCCTTCGATGAAGGAAGCTGGAGCGGGATCGATTGTTAATATTTCCTCAATTAATGGTATGAACGGAGGCGCAATTGGTTATACCGATACGAAATTTGCGGTTCGCGGGATGAGTAAAGCCGCTGCCAAAGAACTGGCGCAATACCATATCCGGGTGAACTCCGTCCATCCAGGGATTATCAATACACCGATGGTCCAACACAGTGAAGCCTTCGACCAAATTCAAGCGATGGTCAACTTTGTGCCATTGAAACGGATGGCTGAACCTGAAGAAATTTCTAACTTAGTCCTATTCTTAGCGTCTGATGAGTCGAGCTACTCTACGGGCTCTGAGTTTATTGCCGATGGTGGTATTTTGGCATAAAATTTTTACAACAACACATTCACGCTAACAAATAAAAACGGCAGACTGATTGAAGTCCGCCGTTTTAACGTTTGAATTCATCGTTGCCCATATAATTTTCGTTGGGTTGCCTCAATAATCGGCTGCATCGCTTCACCTCGCAATTCGCTTAACTGAGTCAATGTCTCTGTAAGAGCTTGTTCAACTTCAGCAGCCAACTCCTCTGCCATCCCTTGCGTAGCTTCATCAAATGCCGCTTCCGGCAAATCTGTCTCTAACAACAACCGCTCTGCTGGGACTTGTTGGACGTACGCGCGACCTTTTTTCGTTTGAAGCATGTCAGGGTGGACAGATAGATACCCCCCTTGCTTAATATGACGCATCAGCTGGTCACTCGTTCCGTTAAAGCGATGAAGAATCACCGCCGTATTCGCTTGATAAACTCCAGTACGTTCGATTAAATCAATCACATCGTCTTGCGAACGGACGGCATGAATCGAGAGCGTATAAGGACCGGATTCCCCATCCTCTAATGACGCTTGTTCGACAATCATGTCGAGTATTCGCTCGAATACTTCGCGTTGCAATTGTCGCCCCGCTTCGTCGATCTCTTGTCTCGCGTTGTCGAGTCCAATCTCTCCAATTGAACGCGTCTTTGACAACATGGCTTGAAAGATGGAAAGCTCCTCTTCAAATTGATCACGTGATTCAATCCACCAAGGGTGCCAACCCAACGCCGGGCGCAAAGTCCAGCCAGATTGCGCGTACACTTGTGCCAACTGGTAGACACGCTCGAATTGGCTCGGCAATACAGTCTGCGCTACTAATTGAATATCCAAAGCCGCCAGTCGTTCAACGAATTCACTTTGAACAGCTGGATCTTCGATAAAATCAAAATGATAATGGGTATCGATTAACATGCTTGCACCCCTTTTCGAATGGCTACGGTTCTAATCCTGAAAGTCGCCGAATCACTTTACCTGCGAGCATTTGTCCCATAATCGGTGGCATATACGAGACGGTACCAAGTCGGGTCGAACGATCCGCTCCCGCTTCGCTCTCGAACTTGAAGGCTGGTTCGGTCGAATAGATGACTTCCACATGTTCAACGCCGACTTTACGATACTCCCGCCGCATGACTTTCGCTAATGGGCAATAACTCGTTTTACGAATATCGCTAAAGGTCAGTTGCTCAGGATCGAATTTATTCGCCGCACCCATAGCAGCAACCAGTGGCAAAGATTCCTCCTGGCACCAAGCAGCCACAGCCGCTTTAGCGCGTACCGAATCGATGCAGTCGATAACATAGTCTGGTCGGGTGAAGTGCGCTAAGTCTTGAGCAATCGTATCAGGATGCAATTCTAAGACTTCGGCCTCAACTTGGCAAGCTGGATTAATCGCATGAACGATTTCTGCCATCACATCCGCTTTTGCCCGCCCGATGGTCTCCGTATAAGCAACCGCTTGTCGGTTCATATTGGTAATATCCACCACGTCGCAATCAATTAAAATTAATCGACCAATGCCGCCACGAACGAGCGCCTCAGCACAGTTCGATCCGACACCTCCCAGCCCCAAGACCATCACTGTGGCCGCTTGCAACTTCTCCAAACCTGTCTCTTTTAGTAATAATTTAACCCGATCAAATCGTGCATCCGTCATCTCAACGACTCCTTTATTTATAGCATTGACTTTTTTCTCAACGTTTAATGTAACTTAATTCGAGACGAGATACAAGCCATCGGATTTTAATTGATAAATTTTATCGCAAACGGCAGCTAAGAAAGCCCGGTCGTGCGACACCGTCAAGATTGCCCCTTCGAATCGCTGGAAGGTCTCAATCAATTCGGGGACCGACTGCGGTGAGAAATTCCGAGTCGGTTCATCTAAAAATAAGACGTTACACCGATGAAAATCCAAACGCATCAATAACAGCTTCGCTTTCTGACCACCCGATAATTGTTGAATCGGTCGTTCCATCTCTTCTGGCAAGTAGCGTAAAGCCCCTAAATACGTCATAATCCGAGTTAATTCTTCGCGGTCGCCCTTCTCTTGTAAATATTCAATTGGAGACAGATTCACGGGCAAAAGCTCTTCATAGTTTTGCGGCATATACCCCGCTTTCATCTCTGAAATGTCCGGCAGCTGCTGCCAAATTGCTTGCAATAATGTTGATTTACCCATTCCATTACGCCCGATAATTCCTATCTTATCTTGACCGTTCATTAGCAGTGAAATATTACAGGCCAGTTGCTTACCATCCACTTCAAGACGATAATTATCGAGTGACACAATTCGCTTCGACTTCGGTAACGGCGAGACTTGATCGAACCCTAGTAAAATCGCATCTTCCGATATTGGACGCTCGACAAATTGCGCTCGATCTCGTTCAAAACGATGATTTAATGCTTTTAAATTAGCCATCTTCTTCGCTAATAAACGCCCTGCCACATCATTATTAGTATTGGCCATTTGATGATGAACTCTTTGTGTCTGTTGACGCAACGTTTGCATTCGCTGTTCATCCGCTGCTCGCTGTTGATTAGCCAATTGCTGTTGCTTGGCATCCGATTGCGTCCGTTGTTCAATATAATCGGCATACCCCAACTTGGCGTAAGTCACGCGAGGTTGGCGCTTATGGACGAGTCGCTCGATATGAATAATGGCAGTGGCTGTATTTGTCAAGAAAGTGACATCATGCGAGATATAGACTATCGTTCCGGAGAACTCGTTGATAAATTGTTCCAACCAGACCAATGACTCAATATCCAAATCATTCGAAGGCTCATCCAATAAGAGTACGTCAGGCTGCTTCATCAGTATTTGTAACAATTGCACTTTAATCCGCTCGCCACCTGATAAACTTTTCATCGAACGGGTAGCGTAGAGCAGTTCCACATCGAACTGTAATCGTGCGGCAATTTGGTATAAATTAGCGTAATCAATATCAAAATCTCCCGATTGGAAGAAGAAATCAGCAACAGACAACGCCAGTTCTGCTTCCGATAAACTTTGGGGCAAGTAACCTACGGAATCAAATTGATTGATTCGCTGACCTTGTATCTCTAAGAAATCTGTTAACGTCGGGTCTCCCCATAACCATCGCAATAAAATCGACTTCCCATTACCTTCTTCACCAATGATTGCAACCCGATCACCTCGGTTAATGACCGCTGTAAAGTTTTCAATTAATATTTTCATATCTTTGCGATGTGCCATCGTTAAATCATTAATTTGTAGCATGATTACCTCCTCTTTTAAAAACTGTGACAACGTCTGACAGGCTTCACAGCGTTTGATCTTTATCAAATGAGGGGCAGCATGCATCGTACACAAATACGCTAACGACAGCATCCTGACTAAAAAAGTGTACACAAAAAGTGTATCCACTTCACCCTAACTAAAAAGACCGCAATCAAACAACCCTACCCCATAATGGTGGGAACTGATGCTTGATTCGCTGTGGTTCTTTTTAGTTTGGGCTCAATGGATACACCTCGTTCTTTCTTTTCCTCAAGTATATCATAAATAAATCGTTTTCACAAATGATGTATTAACTCAATTTTACTCCCCAAAGAAACGATAGGCAATGTCGTGCCCTTGATCAATTTTAGCCCATTGCTCTGCTTCCGTTAATTCATTACCACAATCACATGAAGCAAAGCCACATTGATGTGATAAGTAGAGACGGTCCTTTGGAATATAGCGCGTTGCTTCTTCAAGTAGGCGAATGGCGCGTTCTTCATCATCTAAAGTGGACGTCTTAGAAGAGAGTGCGCCGACAACGACTTCAACCTCCGGACGGTCTTTGAAGACTGCTAAAGCTTCCAAGCTACCCGCGCGCTCATCATCCCACTCTAAGTAGAAGCGATCATAATGCTGACGGGCTAAGAAGTATTCGGCTACTTCGGTATATGCCCCATCCGTAAAGGCACGTGAAGCATAATTTCCACGACAATTGTGGGCATAGACTTTTAATCCCAGTTCGTGTGCATAATCTGCCACGGCATTATTCAAGTCAACTAACTGTTGTGCTAACTCGCGCTTCGAAAACTTTGAATAATCTGCCTGATCCATTGAATCGAGACGGATTTCATCGTCGCCACCGACAAAGCTTGCCCAGACGCAATCATCGATTTGAAGGATGGTGCCACCCGCTTCAGCATATTCTTTCACATATTCACGGTAAGCCTGGACTAAGTCTTCACGGAAAGTTGCTAAATCTGAATAATATTGACCTTCACCAATTGCACCTTGCCCTAATAATTCAAAGTAAAGATGTCCTGGTGAAAAGATTGGATGCTTAACTGCCACTGATTCTGGTGCTAGTGAGCGAACATATTTAAAGTGTTCGATAAACGGATGATTCTTGCCGGATAACTTCCCGGTCACTCGCAAACCAATATCACGGCGTGTCTCAAAATCATGGCGATGACCGTCTTCGTCTTCTTCATAGAAATGATAGCCTTCCTCGGCTAATTGACGCTCAATGCCTTCTAAGCCCCAAGCAAAGTCTAAGTGCCATAAAGAACGTTGAAACTCCCCATCGGATATTTCGGTTAACCCATGAGCCACTTGTTTATCAACGATGGATTTAACCGCCTCGCGCTCTACCCCTAAGTATCCTGGTAAATCATTGTAAAATGGATAAGTTATATCATCGCGATGCTCAATTTCATTTTTATAAGTTAATAAGTTCGCTGGGCGTAACAAGGAACCCACCGTTAAAAATCTTTTTGAATAATTTGTCATTAAAATCATCTCCCTTAAATTGCTTAAGTCATACTATAAAGGATTGACCTCAATATGTATAATACCTATTTACAAGAGTTAGTTATAGCTGTAGACTATAACGGAAGTGAATTAACCTTTAAAGGAGAGACCGATGCGAATCGAAGATTTTAAATATTTTAGAGCTGTGGCGACAGAACGCTCGCTCACCAAAGCCGCTCAATCCTTATTTATTTCCCAGCCTTCCCTATCCAACGCGATGGCCAAGTTAGAAGAAGAGCTGGGTATTGAACTCTTTATCCGAAGTCCTCGAGGGATTACGTTAACGAGCGAGGGCGAAGAATTCTTGCAGTATGCGAATCAAATTATGGAACAGATGGCCTTGATGGAACGGCGTTATTTTGAAGCAGAGCCACGTGCGATGCAGATATTCTCAGTGGTGACCCATCACTATGCTTTCGTGGTAGACGCCTTTGCTCGCTTGTTAAAACGCAAAAAAGAACGCCGTTTCGAAGCATCCTTAAAAGAAGTACGTACCTATGAGGTGATTGATGAAGTTTACCGATTGCGCAGTGAATTGGGAGTGATCTATCGCAGTCGCTATAATCGCCAAGTCATTAATAAAGACTTAGCCGATAAGCACTTAACCTTCCATCCACTGATTGCTACTCAGCCACATATTTTTGTCTATCAACACCATCCCTTAGCTCAAAAAGAATGGATTACTTTTGAGGATTTAAAACCTTATCCTCGGTTAAACTTCGAGCAAGGTAATTATAATTCCTATTATTTCTGGGAAGAAGTGCATGCAGATTATAGTGTTGATCAATCGATTATTGTAAGTGACCGAGCAACCATCTTTAACTTAATGATTGGTCTGAATGGTTATACCATCTCTTCCGGAATTATTAATGCCAACTTGAATGGCGAAGATATTATTGCGCGCCCCCTCGTGTCCGACGAAGAGATTGAGATTGGCTATATTACCAATGATTTCCATCAGCTGAACCCGATTGCGATTGAATTTATCGAGATTTTGAAGCAATGTCTTGATGAAGGCGTGGCTAAACAGCCTGGCTATCAATACCGTCGCCATCGCGATTAATTTTCTAACAAATAACATTAAAAAGCGATTCAATCATTTTGATCGAATCGCTTTTGTAATCGCTAATTATTTATTTGGGACAATCGCAATGACTTCCGATGGGAAGGCGACCGCATCTTTAATATGCGGTGTATTAACCATAATAATACCGCCAACCGGAGGAAGTTGATCTAAATTCGCCATAACTTCAACTTGGAATTTATTTTCATTTAGCCAGTAACGTTGTGCGACTAGATCGCCTGCTTCAGCCGCTTCAGGACCAGAGTCCGTATTCAATGTCTCATGCCCTATCGCTGTAATGCCACGCTCACGACTTAAATATTGCAGCGCTGCAACCGACCAACCTGGTGTCACTTCTACACCCGCTTCATTCGTATTGGTAAAGTCTTCCTGCGAACCGATGCGGTGGTACCAACCGGATGAGAAAGCTACAAAGGCACCCGCTGGAATTGGACCGTATTCTTCTTCGAATTCTTTAATATCTTCAACCGTCACGGCGTAGCCAGGATTTTCAGCCACTTTATCTTCTAGGTGCAACACATAAAGTGGTAAATAACGCTCTTGAAGTGGAATCTGGGAGAATATCCGCCCCCCTTCCATAAAGTGGGCAGGTGCATCAATATGCGTTCCATGAGAAGTTCCTAGTGTATATTCGCGGTTATCAGACCCTGTCTCTTCAAGTGTCGTTAGAATAGTTTCTTTTAAAGGATTAAATGCCTGATAAATCGCCATGGTTGACGTCACTTCATGAGTTAAATTCACCCAGCGATACGATTTTAATTCTTTTAATAATTCATGAATTGGATACATTTTCTTTCCATCTTTCTATTGATTATCTCGCAACCAATTAGTGGCTGCGGTTGCCATCGTTGCTGAACCAACAATTAACGCTTCTTCGTTGAACTGTACATGCGGATGATGTACCGCATAGACTTTTCCTTCCTCATCAGGGAGTGGGCAGCCAACAAAGAAATAACAGGATTCTGGTAAGACGTGGGCAATATGCGCATAGTCTTCAGAAGCTAAGAATGAGCCAATTTGTTTGACCTCATAAGCTTCCCCAACAGCTTCTTTCGCAGATTCAATCACTTGGTCCGTGATCGCATCGGTATTCACTAAGCTTGGAACATCCGCTAACACTTCAAATTCCGTCTCTGCTCGAAAGGCTTTCCCAATATACTCAACCACTTCAGGTAGACGTTTAGCCATATGTTCAGCAGCTTCATCGTAGAGCGAACGCGATGTCCCTTCGATGACAACGGTTGGTGGAATAATATTAACCGATCCTCCTGGCGCTTCGAAAAATCCCATTGAAAGTGATGCACTGCGGTTAGATGGTAATTCACGTGCGATAATTCCATTCGCCGCATTGATAATTTGTGTTCCAACAAAGACCGGGTCGATTCCGTTATATGGCATCGCACCATGAGCGCCTACTCCTTTAACGGTAATTCTAAAGTTCAATGCCGAAGCGAGTGCAGACCCGTGAGCCACTTCAATATCAACCTTCTCCGCAACCGGCCACATATGCAGTGCCATCCCTGCATCTGGTTTTGGATTTTCCAAGATACCTTCTTTCAACATTAAGACACCACCATTGAGTGTCTCCTCAGCTGGTTGAAATAGGAATTTGATTTGTCCTTGCAATTGATCTTCGTTTTCTTTTAACATTTTAAGAACCATTAATAAGATAGTCGTATGCATATCATGCCCACAAAGATGTCCATTTTCATTCTTAGAGACAAAGTCATGAACAGACTTTTCAGTAATTGGCAGTCCATCCATATCAGCTCGTAGTAAGAGTGTTTTTCCTTTATCTGGATTCCCTAAGGTACCAGTGATTCCGTAAGAATCACCAACCATCTGGTAGGCAATACCAATTTCATCGAGTTTTGCTTTAACAGCTTTGGCCGTCTCGGGTAGTTCGAATCCTACTTCTGGATGTTGATGAAGTTGACGACGAAACTCACGCCCTTCTTCGAATAATTCTTTGGCACGTTCTAAATATGTCATAAAATTCAGCCTCCTTAAAAGATTTTGTAATGCTATTATACATCTTTTTTCATTAAATTTTAATTTTTTATCCTTTTAAACGCTCTGAAATCTCATCCACAAATGATAATGTCTCAAGTAACCGTAAATGAAAATGTCCCACTTTAGTGTATATTAAATCTAAGGAGGGATCTCAATGGAGGATTATCTTAACATGAATGAGACACATAAATATAATATCATCAAGGCTGTCGTCAATGGACGGAAATCCAAAGCTCGTGCTGAAGTGGAATTAAACTTATCCAGACGACAGATCAATCGATTGATTCTTAAATACAAACAAGAGGGGCGAAAAGGCTTCAGACATAAGAATGCCAATCGCAAACCTTCTAAAACCATTGACCGTCATACTCGAAAGCGAATCGTTCAGCTCTATCGCTCGAAATACTATGACTTTAACTTCACACACTTCCATGAAAAACTTCAAGAAGTTGAGGAAATCCTTCTCTCTGAAAGCTCGCTAAGAAATATCTTGAAGGAAGCACACATTGTCTCGCCTCTAGCTACCCGTCGAACTAAACGGCGTGTCGCTAAAGAGCTCGAAGACAAAGCAGACAAGAAAGGCCTGACCCCTCACGAAAAAGAAACCTTACAGGAGGTTCAAGTCGTTGAAGCCTCAAAAGCACACCCGAGTCGCCCACGATGCAAATATGCTGGGGAACTGCTTCAGATGGATGCTTCAGAACATCAATGGTTCGAGGCTGACGAGAACTATTACTATCTCCATGCCGCGATTGATGATGCCACTGGTACAGTCGTTGGTGCTTATTTCGCAGCACAGGAGACACTTGAAGGCTATTATCAAGTCTCACATCAATTCCTGACCCACTACGGTATTCCTCATCGCATTTTGACAGATTATCGATCCATTTTCTCAGGCGTCAACACCCCAAAAAAGGGCGCTGCTCTTGAAGAACAGGCCCTCACTCAATACGGATATGCTTGCCAGACACTTGGAATTGAACTGGAAGCGACCTCAGTACCCCAAGCTAAAGGACGTATTGAACGTCTTTTCGGTACGTTTCAAAACCGCTTACTTCAAGAAATGCGGTTAAATGGTATCCGTAATATGGATGAAGCGAATCAGTTTCTAAGGGACTATCTCCCACAGTTTAATCAAAAATTCGCCCATCCCATTAAAGATAGCATAAATGCCTTTGAAACACTATCAGCAGACACAAATCTCGATTACATCCTCGCTAGATTTGCCCTGCGTGTCATTCACTCTGGTCATACTGTTCGATACAACAACCATGTCTATCATCTTCACGACCAGCATGGGAGGCAAGTCCATTTGCCAAGAAAAACTAAAGTTATGGTCATTAGTACGCGTGATTTACAACTCTTTGTCTCTCATAAAAATCAACTCTTTAAGCTAATTGAAATGCCGTCACACCAAGCCATATCTAAAATACTAGATATTCAAGAAGCTAAGTCTAAACCGAAACCACACATTCCACCGATGTCGCATCCGTGGAAAGGACAATCTTATCAACGTTACCTAAAGAAGCAAGAATACATAAAGAAAAAAGAGCTAATTGAAGTGTAGTGATAATCCCTCGTGATGAAGGACGATGCGCTTTTTGTATCGTCCATCATCACGAGGCAACCAAGCGAAGCGCGGTAGTTTTTAACCCTCTTTCGTTACACGCTAAAAACCCAAAAATCGGGACATATTCATTTGTGCTTGACATTTTTTATCCTTTTAAACGCTCTGAAATCAAAATTTGATCCTCTCCATCGACTTCCAACAATTGCACTTGAATTTGCTCAGAGGAAGCGGTTGGGACATTTTTCCCGACATAATCGGCTCGAATTGGTAACTCGCGGTGCCCACGGTCAACCAAAATCGCCAACTGAATCGCAGCCGGTCGTCCTTGCGAAAGAATCGCATCCATCGCAGCCCGAACCGTTCGACCTGTATAGAGTACATCATCGACTAAAACGACAATGCGACCGGTTAAATCGTGTTGGAGCGTGACAGGTTTGACTTCAGGTTCCTTTAGTCCTTCTTTGTGCTTTAAATCATCACGATAAAATGTAATATCTAGCGTCTCGAGTGGTACTTCAATTTGTTCAATCGATTGAATTTTCTGCTGCAAACGTTGTGCAATGGTCTCACCTCGTGTTTTAATTCCTACTAAGACGAGTTGTTCTGGCTCACTATTTTTCTCTAATATTTCATGCGCCATCCGCTTGAGCGTTCGGTCCATTCGATCTTGATCCATAATTTGCCCTTTAGTCACCTAGATTCCCCCTTTCAATTTCACCTCAATTATACCACGCCTCGCAATAAAACAGCTGACTAATGAAAAAATCCTGCCTAATTATTATCAGGCAGGATGATTGTTTCAATTACAATGCTGGGTTCGAACTTGACGGTTGCATATTCATTAAGACGATTGAGGCGAGCATTATCGCAATCCCAATTAGGCTAACATAATTAAGTGACTCTTTAAAGTAGAGCACACCGACTAATGTCGCCACAATCACCTCAACCGAAGCAACAATTTGCGCTTTAGATGCTTCAATGGGGTAAGTTAACCCATTTTCGTATGGTACTATCACTTTTAACCTGATATTTTTTGCCAAATATTTGTAACTGCCAACGCCTTCTAAATATTCTTCGACAATCCTTCGTTTAAATTCATAACTATATTTTGCCAATATAAACACCCCCAAAAAGTTAGATTTTTGGTCCAACTTTTTGGGGGCACTACAGTATAACGAGACTCACCCTTGTTATACCTTAACATATAATATTATTTGAGAATTAATTTCTTGAGTAGTTTGGTGCTTCTTTCGTAATATTTACATCGTGCGGATGAGATTCAATTAATCCAGCATTACTCATCTTGACGAATTGTGTCTTCTCTCTTAGATCATATAAGTTGGCTGAACCTGTGTAACCCATACCTGCACGAAGGCCCCCAACCATCTGGAAGACCATATCTTGTACGCTACCACGATAAGCAACACGACCTTCAATACCTTCGGGTACTAACTTGTTCGCTTCACTCTTAGATTGGAAATAGCGATCGCTGGAACCTTTTTCCATTGCGGCAAGACTTCCCATTCCACGGTAAGACTTATAGCGGCGACCTTGATATATCTCAAATTCACCCGGTGATTCATCTGTACCAGCTAACATTGACCCTAACATGACCGCATGCCCACCGGCTGCAAGAGCCTTAACAATATCACCAGAATATTTAATACCACCATCGGCAATAATCGTCTTACCATATTCACGTGCGACACCTGCTGCATCGTAGATCGCAGAGATTTGTGGCACTCCAACACCTGCTACGACCCGTGTCGTACAGATTGAGCCCGGTCCAATACCCACTTTGACAATATCGACACCGACATCGAATAACTCACGTGTTCCTTCAGCTGTTGCGACGTTCCCCGCAATAATAGTCACATCTGGGAAAGTTTCACGGATTTCTTTGATCTTGCGAATGACCCCGACACTATGTCCATGCGCAGTATCAATGACAATCGCATCGACTTCTTGGGCAATCAGTGCACTCGCACGTTCGAATGTATCATTTGTAATACCGATTGCTGCAGCGACAAGTAATCTTCCATGTTCATCTTTGGCTGAATGAGGATATTGTTCAATTTTCTCAATATCTTTACTTGTAATTAGACCCGCTAATTCGCCCTTCTCATTGACAATGGGTAACTTCTCAATTCGGTGATGGTATAATATTTCTTTCGCTTCACCCAGCGAAGTGCCTACAGGCGCTGTAATTAAGTTCTCACTCGTCATCACTTCACTCAGTTCAACTTCTTGGTTCGTTAAAAAGCGCGCATCACGGTTAGTAAATATACCAAGTAATGTTAAATCGTCCTCAGATTTGACAATGGGCACACCACTAATACGATATCTAGACATCAATGCTTCGGCATCAACATTCGTTCTCTCTGGTGTCAGATAGAACGGGTCGCGAATGACACCATTCTCAGAACGTTTTACTCGGCGGACCTCTTCTGCTTGAGCTTGAATGGACATATTCTTATGGATGACGCCTAAGCCACCTTGACGTGCCATCGCAATCGCCATATTCGATTCCGTTACGGTATCCATTCCGGCTGAGATCATCGGAATATTTAGCTTCAAGTTATGGGCTAATTCAATCTTAATATCGACATCGTTAGGTAATACTTCACTGCGAGCTGGCACTAATAAGACATCATCGAACGTATATCCTTCATAATCAAACTTTGTTTCCCAAAGACTCATGTTACCCCTCCAAAATTATAATTATTCATAAAATACCAAATATAATGATAAAATTCAACCTCAAAATAATCAATTTATTTAACTAATAATTATAATATTAATATCTTTTTCTTAACTTGTATTCTTGTATCTCTTGAATACAAATAATATTATTAATAATCATACAACGTTATATTAAAAAGCTTCTTACCATTACGGCTAGAAGCTTATTGTTATTATGTTGATTAGCTATATTATACTGTCTCGGCAGATAAAGAGAAACTTGGAAAATGAATCTCAAATTGTCCGATTATTAGCGAAGAGACAATCGTTGTTATAAATGAGAAGATAAGACGACCTGGATTAATATAGGCCAGGGATAGTAATAATACGATACCATCCGTTAATAAATACGCTCTAGAGATAGAAAATTTACCTAATCGAGAGATGACCATGGCTAACGCATCATCGCCACCAGCAGCACTGCCTTGCGAGACACATAGGCCACATCCAATCCCAATAAATATTCCACCAACGATAGCAGCGATAACGGGTAAATGGTACAAGTCAGGCAACACAGGTCCCATCCATAGGAAGAATCGGTAAAACAATGCGAAAAATACAGAAGCATGAGCCGCCCGCTTGATAAATGATTTACCTAATAGTGAGAATCCGATTAAATAACACGTCATATCTAGGACTAATCCCGTTCTGGATGGATTCCAGCGTAACACGCGATAGAAGAATAATACAAGACCTAGAATTCCGCCTTCTGTTATTTGGCTCGGAATATGCACATTCACAATACCAAAAGCCATAATCGCCGTTCCTATGGCAACAATTAACATTTCATCTTTACTTAAAAACACTTTACTTAGCAAACGTCTAAACACATTTCCACTCCTAATTTATTTATTAGTACGAAAATGCCTCCAAAACACAAAAAAAAAGACTGCTGATGTCGTTGGTCATCCTCGTACGGCAATCTATGATGGATTTGATGCTTTTTTTGTTTGCTAATTTTCAATTCGGCAAAACTCTGAACTTCTAGTCATCTTTATCGCCTTCAATAACCCCACATCAGGCGCTATTCAGGCTCTTAATCAATCACTTAGGCATCAGATAAACCGACTGGTAAATTTCCAGTTCCATCGATATTCGATCTTTAAATATTCTAGCATGATTTTATAAAAAAAGGGCAAATTTACTAAAATAGACTAAGAACACGTTTTCATTGATTTTCAATCCGCTCTGTGTGTTATTCAATCGATGACGGATAGTGATATAGAGCTTGCTGTGTGTGTTGAATCGTCTCAATAATATCCTCACCAAGTGATTGTATTAATGCTTCCAGCGTCGTCTGCATACTTTCTTGATGCATCCGAATATAATCCTCTACTTGTAATGACTGATCGGCTATCGATTCGGGCAGATCAGTCTCCAACAATTGCGTGAATATTTGATTCTGTAATGATGCCGGGACTTCGGCGATGCGTTTCGGGCTATAATCTAAGCCAATCTCACCAATTAAATGCGTCTGGTGAATGTATTGATTGAATCGTTCCATTTCTTCTTCTTCTTGCTGACTTCCCGACGGAATCCACCAAGGATGATATTCAAGCGATAGGAGCGGTTGAGATCCACCAAATTCATCCAAAGTCTGGCTCAGGGCAGCAAATTTCGAAGGCAATACCGTCTGAGCTACAATACCTTTATTGCCTTGGTGCCTATGCTGTACGAAGTCCACTTGCTTAGCCAATGATGGGATAAAATCTAAATGGTAATGGGTGTCCAATAACGTTGGCATTCTCACACCTCCTTGCTATCTTGAGCGACAAGACGACGAATAACAAAACTAGCTAACATTTGCCCCATTATTGGAGGCATGTAAGACATGGTGCCTAATGTATGAGCCCGACTTGAACTGATAGGATTCTTTTTTTCGGTAATTCTTTTGAGAATAAGACATCTAAATGTTCGACCCCGCGTTTACGATATTCTTCGAGCATTTTACGTGAGAGTGGGCAGTTCATCGTTTGTCTTATGTCCGCAAAGGTAAGTTGCATTGGATCCATTTTGTTAGCAGCTCCCATCGAAGCAACAATCGGTATATCGTGAGCCTGACACCACGCAGCAATATAAGATTTAGCGAGCACTGAATCAATACATTCAATCACATAATCTGGCTTTGGGTATTGACTGAATACATCGGCACAGTTCTCTGGTGAGATTTCCACTTGCTCTGCAATAACATGACAGTTAGGATTAATTTGGTGAATCTTTGCTGTCATCACATCGGCTTTGGGGAGTCCAATCGTCGATTCAAATGCAATCGCTTGGCGATTAATATTAGTAATTTCTACAATATCGCTATCGATGACAATTAATCTCCCGACCCCGCCCCTCGCTAGAGCTTCGACACATGATGAACCGACCCCTCCGAGCCCTAGGACCATCACTGTAGCGTCTGTCAAATTTTGTAGTCCGTCTTGCTCAACTATAATTTTGATCCGATCAAAACGTGTGGCTTCTTGATTGTGATTCATAATACCCCTCATTTAAATACATAATTTCATCTATTCTATTGTGGAATAATGCGCTCAAATTGTGAAGTGACGCCTTGGATAAAGCATAGTCTTTGGAGTTAGAGTTGAATCTATGTCATAATGAAAAAAATTAAAGAAAGTGAGCGAATTATGATTTACTTTATGCTGTTCATTGAGGGGATTTTAACATTTATATCTCCTTGTATCTTGCCTTTAATTCCCATTTACTTAACGTATTTTGGGTCGATGAAATCACAAGATGATAGCAAAAGCACTGTTAAAGAGGCAGCGTTATTTGTTCTTGGTTTTTCAATCGTATTTATCGCGTTCAGCTTATTCCTAAATACAATCGGTCATTTTTTATTGATTCATCGAACGACCATTAATATTATTGCGGGCAGTTTATTGATTTTATTTGGAATTGATGTTCTATTTGAGAATCGCGTCACTCATCGACTGTTTGGGGGAGCAAATATTCAAAATGCTGATAAAATAAATAGTTTTGTTCTAGGTCTTATCTTTGCCGTGAGTTGGTCACCTTGTGTTGGAATTTATCTAGCTTCAGCCTTGGCAGTATCAATGACCTCTAGCCACTATTTGGAATCTGTAATGATGTTAGTGATGTATTCTTTAGGTCTAGGTATTCCATTTATTCTTAGTGCGATGTTAATTGAAGAGAGTAAGCAATTGTTTAATCAATTAAAAAAGTATATGCGCCAAATTCAAATTGTGTCGGCAATATTACTAATTTTATTTGGGATTAGTGTAGCAACTGGATATATTTATTATCTTATTCCTGTTTAGAAAGGATCGATTATGAAAAAATTTATTGGATTAATTCTCGGATTGGTTCTAATACTTGTTGTTGCAGGTGGGATTAATTATTATGTACAGCCTGATAAGGCACTTCAGACGAATCAAACCCCTAGCGAGAGTGAGGTCACGCAGACAACTGTTGAAGTAGAGACGACGATGGTAGAGACAACGATAGCAGAGTCAGAAGTTAATGAAGAAGCAGACAGCAGTCAGGACGCTGAAGAGAATACGGAAGCGGAGCAAGTAGACGATGTTGTCATTGATTTCCCGAACTTAGAGATGCGTGATGCGTTCGGTAACATGGTTCAACTTCATGATTTGATTGACAAGCCGGCGATTATTAACTTCTGGGCGAGTTGGTGTCCGCCATGTATCAAAGAAATGCCTTATTTCCAATCGCAATACGATCAGCACAAAGACGAAATTGACTTCATTATGTTAAATGCCACTGGGTCACGTCCGACGGAGACAATTGAGGCTGCGAATCAATTCTTACGTGAACAGAACTTGCAATTACCGGTCTATTTCGACCCAGATTTGAAAAGTCAAATCCAGTTAGGTATCGTGACGTTACCTACGACCTACGTAATTAATAGACGTGGTGAATCGGAACGGATTGTCGGAATGCTGACTGACAGTCAACTGAATGAGATTGTTGAGACATTACTTGCCGAATAATTCGTAATGGCAACTTATTTGGGACTGTGATATTAGTTGTGTAATAGTTACTGGAGAAAAAATTATAAAGAATAATTCAATTATTATCCGCAAAACATTGTAAAGTAATATTTTGCGGATACGAAAAACGAACAATGATTATCAGAAGGAGTATGCATGGACTTAAAACAGTCTGTTATGAGTTTACTCATTACAGACTGTTTATGCGTAGCGTCGCATATCAATGGTTTAGAGCTTTAACTTTTAACCATTGAAGCTAACGCATGTGAGGGACTAAGATTCACAAAGGAAATCTTAGTCCCTCATCATACCTGGGCAACTCCCGAGACTTTGGCTCGGGGCGGTGCATTATAGATAATCATTGTTCGTTTTGAAGTATCAAAAAATATTTTTGTCACAATACTATTTTCACAACATTATACTACAGTCTTTACACTATCAATATAGTCGAAAACAAAAACAATACTCAAATTCTATTTGTTGTCAATTGAATTAGGATTTATTCTACATATATTATTCCTTGGCTTTGTACAAACCAGACTAGTCGTCTTATATGGATCTGGGTCATTGCAGTCTAATGTATATGTACATCCTGGAGTTTGTAAAGTAATCACAGTCTGATTAGTGTTTTCATTACTACTCCTGTAAAATTCAATTTCAAATTTCACATCACTTTCCTCCTTTCTCTAAATATTTTAAGTATCTCAATTACGAATCTAGCTTTATTGGATTTTAATTTCTAAATACTGCTCTTTGCCATAAGTATTTATGAATAACAATAAGGACTGTCGCAATAAGGACTAAAAATACTATATATATTAATATGTTATCTAAAGAAGACGGCACACCCACTTCGAGATTTAATCTATCAATCGACATCGTATGAGTCCAGAAAGGTAACGTGACCCAGCGTTCCATAAACATTAATATTCTTGGTATCAATTGGAATATTGTTAAGAATATTAATATGGATGAGACTATAATTGAAAAGATATTATCTGAAATAAAATAATGCGTTATATCATTAATTAGTAAAGCAATCATCGTTATTAAAGTTAACAAAACAATGTAAATCAAGAAAACAATCGTCACATTCAATAAGCTAATTGACCCTTGAACACTAATAGGTATAATTCCATATATCGGCCATATATTTAACATGAAATAACTCATGATATAAAAGACAATTCTAAAGAATATCGCAAATGCCCAGACTCTAATAATTTTAGGTAAACTAAAAGATAGTAATAATTTATTATATTTTTCAGGCAAGTACTTATATAATGATGTTTTATAACGACTTAGAAAATTGTTTTCTGTACTTAAAATTAATAATGGGATTAATATATATATTGATGCTACTAAGGTGATAAAATGTTGGTTGGATTTTAAGCTAATAAACTTCTCTTCTGATAATTTTGATTCTGTAATATATTGAGCTATTGACTCATGCTCTAATAAATTCAGAGTTCCTAAACGTATTAAGAATGATTTCTCACTTCTTAAATCTCCTCGAAATTTTAGACTGTTTAATTTCTGATGATAGTAGTAGTTAGAAAGATGATAACGATCCGTGAAAGAATTACTATGTTTCAGTTGCTCGTTCATAGAATTCAAATACTTACGTATCGTTTGAAGCTCTTCCAAATTGTACTTGATGCTCTCCATTTCGTCTACTCCCCATGCTTCATAATCAAAACCTGGTTGTTCACTCATTGCTACATCGGCATCTGAATTTTGACTTTCTACTAGCAATATTTCGTCTTGTTTTAATATATCCGTATAATGATCTACTTGGTATAATAGTCGCTCAATTTCTTGAATATGACTTTCCACTGATATCTTATTTAAACTTAGCCACAGAGTAAACGATAATAGTAAAAAAGTCCCCACCCAGAGAAACCAATATATCCTATTGTTTAAAAACTTTATCATTTCATTCTCCTCGCTCTATAATCGCTCACTATTTTCTTGTATTATTAAAGGTAAAATTCATGATAGTAGTCTGTAATACTCTTATCTCCGACTGATACGGTTCGAATCATTGGATGATTCATATATTCAACAATATCATCCATTGTAATCTGATCGATATTAATTTGGAATTTGTTCTTGAATGGTTCAGAAAAAAGTGCTTTCTCAAAAGTCTTAGACAATGTGTGATTTTTTCGCATAAATAGGGTTAATATTTTTTCTAGTTTATCGGTATCAATTTGAATTATTTCATCCTTACTCTTAATAAATATAACCGTATCTGAATACAATGAAAGATTATCTAATAAGTGAGACGCTATGATAATAATTTTTCCTTGCTCTCTTAAATTAATTAGAATATTTGATATCAAATCAACATTCACGATATCTAATGAATTCATCACTTCATCCATCAGCATTATAGGAGTGTCGGTCGCTAATTGCATCGCTAAGCATAAACGTTGTTTCATCCCTAATGAGTATTGAGAGACTTTCTTATCAACATAATCACTCATCTTCAACAAATCAATCACTTCATCTGATAATATCTGACTATTCCAATTCTGTCTTGCAAAATTAATATGTTCTCGACCCGTTTTGTAACCAATTAAATCTTTCTGATCAACCATTAAAGATATCTGTTGATAAATATCAACGCGATTGCCTTCAGTCAGTGGATAATTATAATTATGATTTTGTAAACATATATCTCCTTTTACATTAACTAAGCTATTCATAATCCCTTTAAATAATGTAGATTTCCCCATCCCATTAGGAGCAACTAATGCAACAATTGTGCCTGGTTGAAATGCTAAGTCTATATCTTTTAAGATAGGATTATGGACTGAGTAACCAACTTCTCGAAATTTGATATGCATACTGGTCCTCCTTTATATAGTGATTCGATGTGTTCTATGTTTAGTATATAAATAATCAGCACCCGATATAATCAATGTTAAGCCTAATAAGTAAAAGATTGCAAAGTGGTTCTCGAACAAATAAAGATTTGCTTTAAGATCAAAAATAAAGTCTCTGAAATTTCCAATATTCTTCTCAATATCAATATATAAGAAAGGATTCCACTGATTAAATAAAAGAAAATTCTCCTGGGTTAATACTAATAAATAAGGTAACGAATAAAGCGTTATAACCATAAAAGCTGTCGTAGCGGATTGTCGTGTTATATTTAAGATTAACTTGGACAATGAGTAAATAAACATAATGGAAACCAGACCGATAACTAAAGGATACAGTACTTGCAAATTAGCATTTGACCATGCATATAGAATATTGTCAATGAGTGATTCATTATTAATGTACACTTGATAGAGAAATCCAATAACTGTTCCAACTGTATAGATAAGAAGAAAAGAGATATATAAAAAGAAAATATTGCTTGCATTCATGACTATCGATTTTAAGCTATTCTTAATAGGATTATGGGCTAAAAGGCTGTAGTGTGAGATATTAAACTTGTGTTGAATGACTACCATGGCTAACGAGGATAATAAGATTACAATTCCCCAGAAAGAGAAAATATAATTTTGATGTACTTGTTTTAATAGTATCCATTCTAAAACATTTCCATAACTATATTTGTCATCTAAATAGGCTTCACCTACTTGATTTGTTTTAGCATAATTTTGTATTGCTAAATGATTGTAATCAATAAATTGGGAATAGATATTTTCAGGCAAAGCAATTCTGTCCAGTCCCCAGAAAAGAAAAAGAATATTAATTTTTTGAAAATATATATTATCTCGTAAAATTTGTTTAGGATCTTCAGTTTTAATCCCTTTTTCAAGCTTGGCTAAAGCATCCTCGTAAACTTCCTTTAATAATCGATTACGTTCCAGAACATCGTCGAAATTCTCAACATTCATCAACTCCCCAATACTACCATCATCTAAGTAGTCATCATAATATTCTTGTAATTGATAGTTACTCGGCTTGTACAAATGTTTAACCTTCGCAACATCGCTAATCATATTGAATTCCTCTTCTGTCTGATAGACTGGACCAGACACGGGAGTGAAAGGATATGTATAAATCATCATTAAAATAATACTTAGACCAGAGAAAGTTATCAGCCATTTGACAAGAGGACTTTGATAAAAAATTGAAATCATAGACCTTATATTTTTCAAACTATTATTCATAAGAACCTCCTAAAATTAATTTTCTAAATATTGGATCTTTCTCAAGTTCATTATAAGATCCCGATTTAACAATCTTCCCATTATTCAACATTAATATAATGCCATTGAAATTCATAATATAATTATAATCATGACTAATATGAATAACTATTGAGGAGACACTGAGATTATTTATATAAGCATGTATTTTCTCCTTAGACACTCCATCAAGATAATTGGTAGGTTCATCAAATATATACACATCAGACGGGTTTAACACAGAACGAATGAATGCAATTTTTTGCCACTCACCCCCAGAGGGCTGTTTCCCATAGTCAAACCAAAAGCCAATTCTATCATTGAAATCAAATAATGATAACAAGTTCGGGGAAATTTTATAAATTTCCGATTTGATTTTTTTATCATTAATAGCTTTGTCAAATATCAAATTTTCACGTAAAGTCAACTCAAATTGAACGGAATCTTGAAATAGTACATTAATTTTATTTCTAAATACAGAGAAATTAGAAGGGTCAACAATTCTACCGTTTATTATAATATTCCCTTCAATGTTTTTATACAATCCCGATAATATCTTAGCAAGAGATGTTTTACCAGACCCATTAGCTCCAACAATCAAATAATGATTTCCTCTCTCAAATTTGTACGATATTTTGTCTAATATAAATTTATCGTTTCTTTGAAAAGATAAATTTTCAATCTCTATTGTTTCAATAGAATCAATTTGATATAACATATTCTTAACATCGTCATGGTTATCATTGAATTTATTTAAAAATTCAATGATAATACTTACATATAAATATTTAGTTGAAAGACTGGAACAAACATAAAATAAGGTCTCAACAGATGATTTTATATTTTGAAAGCTTTGTGTGTAGCTAATAATACTTCCAAAAGAAATTTTTAGATAATCAAAATTTAAATAAATCATTACTAATAATGCAATCGCAGAAAAAATATCTAGCAGATCTGGAATAAATTCCAATTTAACAGTTGAAAGTAGCAAGTTATATTCTAGTTTAAATACTTTATTGAAAGCTATTTTATATTTTTTTATAAAGAAGTTAAAAGCATTGTTTGATTTTATTTCTCTATAAGTATTTTCATTTTGATAAATAAATTTGTAATACCATTTTTCTCGTTCGTTTGGTGTCTTTAATTTATATAACTCAAAACTTTTGTTACCGATTATTAGGTTCACTATCGACTTTAGTATAGAAAAAGATATAATCAGAACAATTAAGTATGCATTTAATTCGAATAAAAAATAGGAATTTGTAATGAAAATCAAAAAACTTTTTATAACGTTCAAAAAATCCTCAAAATAATTTGCCACACTTTTATCGCTCTGATCAAATATTTGCCTAATAGTATTATATATCGCACTATTCTCGTAATCCTCTAAATCAATATGTTTACTCTTTGATAATATTATACTATCTAGCAAAAAGATAAATTTATTTCTTATTTTAAAACCTAAGATAGAAGTTAACTTGATAAATAGCATCTGAAATATCAAGAATATCAAGTACTTTGAAAGGTGACTTTTGAACAATGATATATCTACAGTGTGAATATTATTTAATATACTCCTAGTTAAATAGACATTTACAAATGGTAATAATCCGCTTAATAAATTGACATACAAATTAAAAAAGAAATATACTTTGTCAATGAAAAAAATAAATTTAATTACATTTAAATGCTTGATTACTGAAGTTTTTAATTTAGTCATTATTATTCAACTCTTATTCATTCATCTTTTTAATAGATAGTGAATATAAGCTAGCTTTTATCATCGACAACTCATCCATGTAATTATTATCATTTAACAGTCGATTCCTATGCATATGCAATATTGACATATAAATATCTACTCTCTCATTCAAATTCAGTTCTTTTAGCATAGAAATTATCCCAATCATGTTTGATAAATAAAAATCCATAAAAAGCTTATTCAATGTATTATCATTTATAAATTTATCTATGGTTTGTCTTGTCTGTTTTAGATTACCTTGTAAATACTTATTCCTTATTTCTATGAATGCATCAGGATCATAAACCGATAATATATGAAAATATGATAGACAATCAGTTAATAACAATCGGTTATTTATTTTTTTGTTCTTTATTATTTTTATTACAAACATACTATCTAAAGTGAAATATGAATATATATCTTCAAACGACTTTTTGCCACCATACCTATTAATTTCTGGTGTAAAGCGATTTACGGAATAAATGTGACTTCCTATAACTGATTCTATCTTTTCTATAATATACAAAGATTGTTCTTTATTATTTAGTTCAAATCTTAGTCTCAAAGTGTTTATATTATTTTCTGTATATCTAACAAAATGAAAATTTATTAGTGATGGTTCGGATTCAATTAAATCGTAAATTTTCACAAGCATTTCATTCTGAAATGCTACAGAGACTTTCACTGAATAATATACCCATTTTATTCCATATGATATAGTATCAAGCAGAGAAGTCTGCAAAGGTGAATCTTCATCAACTTCTATTATATGAGAATATTGATTTTCAGAACTATAATTAAAAATAAACTCTCCAGGATAGTTATCAACAGTATTTAACATTTCTGAAATTATTATTCTTGTACCATTTTTAATATTATTAAAAATTTTTCTTATGTGATATTCTGAATGGATATTTATTGTCAAAGGATTTTCAGCTATAAATATTTCTACTATTTGTGGTATTTTCCATTTCTTAATGAATTGCTTAAAATCTTCATAAAACAATGAAAAATCATCATCAAGCACAATATATATCCACGTTTTACTTCTAATTACCCATTCTTTATATTTTATCCTGGGAAGAAATGACTGATATGAATACCTGTCTAAAATATTGGTTCTAAACTCCGCATCTCTACCAAATAATCTTATTAACTTTTGCATAGTTTCAGAAAAAGAATTCACATGTAGCATTGAAGGCACATTAATTATTGTTGATTTATATTGACCTTCCTTCTTTACATATAGATTAATATTATTATTGAAGTAACCAATGTACATCTCTTCTAACTTAATATTGTTATAGCCTGGCAATTCAAAATCAGTAAAATATCTATCATTATAAAACTTTTCGTTTCGGTGTTTTAAATGCGAAATAAAACTTGATTGATTTATATTTTCAATAATTAAATCTTCAGCCAGCAAATTAATTTCAGGGACACTATACAAAAGGCGGTTATCGAAAGAATTTGCACAAGATGAAACTTTATTCAAGTTAATTGAATATAATCCATTTTCTAAGCATTGTATGGGAACCGAAAAAGTTTCAGGTATTGAAGCTTCAAGCTCAAGACTACCAATCAAATTATCTATAGATACTTCTTCATATTTCTGGTCATTACACTCCCTTATAAGTCTTTCCATTTGAGACGAAATCACACCCATAGATTTTTCGCTTGTCAGAGAATCAAAGAAAGGAGAATTAATTATTTCAGCTAAAGGAATAAATGTATTTAAACCGTAATACTCATCTAAGTACTTAGTCAAGCATTCCATTGCAGCATCATAATTATGTTCTAAAGTAAAAATACTAACGATATTTCTAACTGAAGAAAAACTATTTCTAGAAAATAATCCACAGATATTCAACTTATTTTTGTATAAATTTATAAAAAATGACTGTCTTCCTTTATCAAAATTATCATTTAAAGACAACTCTTGAATTAATTGTTTATTATTTATATAGTTAAAATTAATAAATTCTTCTTCATCAAAGTCAATAATTTTATGTATATATATATTGGCATCTAACTTACACTTTAGAAAATCAATACTGACTAAATATTCAATATCTTTTAAAAACTCTTCAAAATTAGTACATATATCAATCTCTTCAAATAGTCTTGACATGCTAATTAGTGTGCCTGTATTTAAGTAAACTTCTTCAAGAAAATTATTTATCTTCAATTTCCACTTTGATTTATTATCCTTTAACGAATTTATTAAGTAAAAATAACGATCACCTACAATTATTTCGGGATTTCTATATACATTCCTTACAGGTGATTTTGTAGATAAGCTATCGGTTTTGCTCAAATATTCAAGTCTGACTCTGTTATCCTTCAATTTATCTTGAAAATCGCCAATAACTGGTCTACTATATGCCCATAAATTATTAGGCATGTGATTAAAATAAAATCTATTTAAATATTTATATATTGTTTTTGCTAAATTTTTCTTTCTTTTAGGTTTTAAATTATCATTATACAAATATGCAATTATATTAAAATTAGAAAATGCTAGGCAATTGATAAATGCTTTATTACCTTTAGCAAAATCAATAAGATCATCATCGTTTGTTATATTGAGATATTTAAACGCATCTAACAAACTATAATTTATTGATTGCCTATATGAACTAATATATTCCATATCATCCCCCAAATATCAAATCTCCAATGTAAGGTTTCTTATTAATAACACTATTTATTACCAACAAAACTCCTTCAAACCCATTAATTATATCTGTTGGAATCTCCCCCCGATTATATTCGAGAGCCAAATAATGATCTGTAAATTTAACATATGTATCCGGTTTGTACATCTCCATAAGCATTCTCATTAAATAATTAATGATTTCTTCAGGATAAGAAACGTAATCAATTAAACTAACTTCATATATCAATCCACTTAAGCCATGGCAAATTATAGATGATCCATAAAAATTATCTTTACTTAAATGAATCATATTATTCACATATATATCAACAAAATTATCGTACAACGACCTTATTTTTGGTGACACAAAAGATGAATTTCTAATAATTCTATATGATTTAATCAAACCAGCGTAACCATGACACCAGGAATTATTTAATGCGTTTATATCAAAGTTTTTCAAAAGATTATTGTTAAAGCGCTTTCCCAAAATAGAAATAATCATACTAATCATTTTTTTCTCAGAATCAATATCATTTAATAACCTTGATGCTTTATATGCCATAGTGTATAGGCCTATTTCCCCATGAGAAAACCCTATAAAAGAATTATTCATATTACTTATTGGAGAACTTTCTGAATCACTAGTTGCACAAGATAATTCAACAATAAGTTCTAATAACTGTTGTAATACTTTTTTATTAGTAGATAAATTATATTTACTCTGAACAAGATAACTTATTACTCCTGATACACCACTAACAATATCTAAGTCTTGAAACACAAAGTTTTTTCGTTTTAAATAAACCTCTAATGAATCGCCAAACTTTCCATATAATTGATTAAAGACTACTTTCAAATCTTTAGTCATTTCTCCAATTTTGTCATTTTCTAGTATTGTTTCTATTACGAATAAGACAGTCGTAATTCCATTCCAAAGTGAAATGTTATCAACATCAACCCTCAATTTATTTAAAGAAGTATAAAATTCATTTTTAAAAATTATATATTTTTCATGGTTATCATATTCTAAGAATCTAATGTTAGTTAAGGTCAGATAACTGAGAAGATCCAAAGGATAGAATGGTTTATCACATTGATTTTTTCGATGAATATTTTCTAATGTTAAGGAGCTTAGTTCGTTAATTATTTTAGTGTATTCATTATTCATTATATTAATCCCCTAACATTAAATATTTATTTTTCAATATTTAATTAAACTGTTCGATTAAATCATCAACATACTCCGAATTACTCACTCATGTTCGAAACAATATATATGTATTATTTATACAAAATGTAGATTTGGAAATTTTTTTATTTGTTGTCTTATTCTATAGTATAAGTTATCATTACTATACAAGTTATTTTATAAAAGTGTTTTTATATTAAAAAATATTTTAATAAGTTAAATTTATTTAATATATATAATTAGGTAAAATATGAATAACTATTGAGGAGACACTGAGATTATTTATATAAGCATGTATTTTCTCCTTAGACACTCCATCAAGATAATTGGTAGGTTCATCAAATATATACACATGAGACGGGTTTAAACAGAACGAATGAATGCAATTTTTTGCCACTCACCCCCAGAGGGCTGTTTCCCATGGTCAAACCAAAAGCCAATTCTCTCATCCAAAGTAACTTCAATAAATATTTGCATTTAATAATCAATTGTCTAGGCGAATCGTGATTGGAAAAATGTCTTTAATAATATCAATCAAAATAATAAATACACTGGAATAATCATTATAAATTAATTAGGTAATTTATTGATTGAAAATATTATTTCCTTTACTATTATATCTAAATTATTTATTTATGTGTATTCTATTAAAGAATTTTTTAATTGATGAAATTTATTTAATATTTATAAGAAATAAGGAGGGCTTATGAATATAATAGGGGGTATTATTAAAAAGATTAGAATAAGTAAAAATATGACTCAGGCTGAACTAGCTCACGATATTGTTTCGCCACAATTCTTATCACATTTTGAAAATTGTAAATCTGATATTAAGGTTCAGACTTTTCTTCGATTACTTGATCGTTTAAATGTAAAATATAATGAATTTGTAAGTGAAACATTTGATACTTACACCTCAGAAATTAACTCATTTATTGATAATCTAAGATTAGCCAAACAGTCCAATAATATTGTAATGTTAGAAACGTTGATATTACGGCAACAACAATTATATGAAGAAACAAATAATAGTAGATATTTACATTATGGAATTGTTGCAAAGCAAATTCTTAATTCCATTACCGATACAGAGTTTAATAGTAGTGAAATTGATATAGTCATGAGATATTTGCATAACGTAAATGATTGGGGACATTATGAGATTATTTTGTTTGGAAATATTATTTTTTGCTTAAATCCAACTCAAGTTCTATCATTTCAACATACTGTATTAAAAAAAATTGAAAAATATGCGACGATTAACAAGAAAAAAGGTCCTTACGCGATGGTTATCTTGAACATGGCTAATTATTGTCTTGAAAATAATTGTTTAAATCAAGCAATAGAGATGATAAATAAAGCAGAATTATTATTAGATGGATCAAAGTCTTTCTTTGAACTTAACCAAAAAAACTATTTAAAAGGTATTTATTTGATTAAATCTGGATCAATCGAACAGGGAACTGAATTATGTAATAAAGCAATAGATATTTTAATTCACTTCAAAGATTTTGCGAATGCTAACTCCAAGAAGAAAGAATTAGAGTCTATTTTGATAGAATAAATAAATGACAGATTTTATACACAACTTAGCCACCTTCGCCGCTTCATAATCAGCGCCTATTTGAAGCTAAGTATCTAAACTATATTTACTCATAATAAGACCCCCAGAGGTTAGATTTTTGGTCTAACTTTTGGGGGTCAGTTCATCAGAGGGGAATTTTATACGATTCTATTTAACACTTATTCACCTAATATGTACTCTTTGACGTTGGCTCTAAATTCTTCATCATCAATTAATACTCGTAAATCCTCATCTAGTTGTGTTTCGGGATAGTTGAACTCATCGATAAGGTATATAATCTCAGAATAAGCATCTTCGAATTCTGGAGACTGATATTCTGAGTCATAGATAACAATCTCTAAATAATGGCGCATGTCTTGAACTTCCCATGGTAACATGCCTAATTCTTCTTCAATTTGCAAGCTAATATCTTCGAAATCGCCAATAATTTGATCTTCATTAGGGAATGGTCGTTCATCGTCCGCTGTTGCTTCGCGGAAATCATAATGATTCTGTGATATATAATAGACGAAGGTAAGATCCTCTTCAGACACAAAATAGACTTTGCCATCGATAAGTTGATTCTCTTTATGGACGCGTAAGACGAATTGATTAACTTCTGAAGGATCGAGTTGCATTACATCCCAGAATTCTGGGTCTACCTTCTCAAGGATAGCTTCATCCGCTATCAAATAAACCCATTGATCGTCTTCTTTAATGGCTGAATCATCTGTCACTGGGCGGACATAATTATAATAATGAGATGGCTTAAGAACTCTATATGATTCAGGATCACCATCTATCGGTGTTGCCATGTAGAGACCTTTATATTTCTCTTCGGCGATAGCTAGACGTTCAGGTAGATCGTCCTCAAATCTGAAGATGCGATTATATTGAGAGGTCTTATTATCTTCTGCATATAGACGATATTGAGTTAAATACTCATCGAGCGGTATATAAGCCATCCCTTCATCGAGATCGAATAGTACAACATATACTTCTTGATTCTCATATATGCCCATCATGGTCTGATGAGATTCAAATGATTGATATGAACCATTTTTAATTATGAAGAGAATTAATATGGAGTTTCGATTCAAGGCAATTTTTATTGTCCCAAATGGGATTCTCTTACTTGTCTCACTCTTCGCGCTGCTATCACTTAGAAAAAATAATTAGCACACAAAAAAAGAGGGCGCTGCCCTCTTTTATCTTAAGCCAA
>NZ_JH932301.1:421211-492179 GCF_000301055.1 Falseniella ignava CCUG 37419 | reverse complement strand
GAGCGATTATTTGGCACTGCGAAGGAACATCACGGTTTTCGATATACCCATTTAGTTGGGAAAGCCTTGATGGAATTCAAAGCAGGGCTCACTTTTGCCTGCTTAAACATGAAGAAACTGGCCAATATACTGGCATTGAGAAGCTAGAAAGGCTTCGTTTTTTTATTTTCAGAGGATATTTCACTAAAACAAAAGACAAACCCTTATTTTGAGATTAACTCAAACGGGGTTTGTCTCCAATCTGAAAAGAGGGCGCTGCCCTCTTTTATCTTAAGCCAATATCCCGGCGGTAATACATACCATCGAAGTATATCCGCTCTATATTTTGATAGACAATCTCTCGCGCTTCTTGAATTGAAGGCGCTAATGTTGCAACAGTTAAGACACGTCCACCATTCGTCGTGAATCTGTCTTGTTCATATTTTGTCCCATTGTGAAATAATATAATCTCATCATCGAGTTGATCTAATCCTGAGATAACTTTGCCTTTCTCATACTGGTCAGGATAGCCTTCAGAACAGAGAATTGTCGCTAGACATACTTCATCTCGCCAACGAATATCTTCGGCGCTTAAATCACCTTGAATACATTTCGTGATGATGGAATATAGATCGCTATCGAGTCGTGGCAATAAGACTTCCGTCTCCGGGTCACCAAAGCGAACATTGAACTCTAGTACTTTCGGCTGGTCTTGATCAATCATAAAGCCGATGAATAGAAGCCCGTTATAAGTCAGTTGCTCTTGATTAAAGCCTTCTTCAATGCGACTTAGTATTTCTTGTATGTTCGCATCAAGTTCGGTTGAATTGCCTTTATATGGTGAGTAAGCACCGACTCCCCCGGTATTAGGGCCTTGATCGCCTTCATAGATCTGCTTATGGTCTTCAGCATTTTCTAGTGGAATAATGCGATTGTTAGAGACAAAGGCTAACAGTGATGACTCTCTTCCTTGCAAGAACTCTTCAATAACGACGACATTGCCTTCTTGACCAAACTTGTCATGCACTAACATATCTTCTAGTGCCGTGAGTGCTTCTGCTTCACTGTGACATATTACGACACCCTTACCTTGGCAGAGCCCGTCTGCCTTAATAACTACCGGATAACTAAATTGTGTTAATCCACGTCGGCTTTCTTCATAGTCATTAAATACTTGATAGCGTGCGGTAGGAATATGATATTTTTGTAAGAAATCTTTCGTGAATTGCTTGCTACTCTCGAATTGGGCACATTCTTTATTCGGTCCGAATATCGTTAGACCGTGAGCCTCAAACAAATCAACAATCCCGTGACTTAATGGATCTTCTGGGCCAACAATCGTCAGATCCACCGCTTCCTCTCGTGCGAATTCTAATAATCCGTCTAAATCTGTAGCTTGTATATCGATATTTTGGTATATTTCTGTTCCGCCATTACCTGGTGCAACAAACACTTGAGTAACGTGTTCTGACTGGCTAAACTTCCATGCTAAGGCGTGTTCACGACCGCCTGAACCGATGACTAATATTTTCATCATCTTAATGCCTAAAATTACGGATGCCAGTGAAGACAACCGCCATATTATGTTCGTCAGCAAAGCGGATCACATCTGGATCGGCTTTCGATCCGCCAGGTTGAATGACCGCTGTAACTCCAGCTTGATGCAGAAGTTCCATCGTATCTTCGAAGAAAAATCCATCGGATGCCACAACTGCTCCTTCGATTTTGTCTCCACTTCTTTCGATCGCTTCTTGAACAGCCCAAGATCGTTTCGTTTGACCTTGGCCTATACCAATCGTTCCTTTATTTTTCGATATAACTACAGAGTTCGATGCGCTGCCCTTAACGCATTGCCATGCAAATTTTAATTCTTCCAATTGAGCTTCTGTTGGCTGTTTTTGGGTGACAAATTGTAGAGAATTGTCTGGAAATTCACTTCGATCATATTCTTGAACGATGATGCCATTTAAGACTTCTCTAGAACTATATTTAGGTAGTTCAAATGTTCTGAAGTCGGGTAATTCCATCAATCTTAGATTACTTTTAGCACTTAAGATTTCTAATGCCTCTTCGCTAAAAGATGGTGCGATGATGATTTCTAAGAATATTTCTTGCATTAATCGTGCAGTAGCTGCATTCACTTCCTCATTGAGTGCAATAATCCCACCAAAGATTGACTCCGTATCACACTCATACGCTTTTGCAAAGGCTTCTTCTGGTGTAGATGCCCAACCTATTCCGCATGGGTTCGTATGTTTAACCGCAACGGCCACCACACCTTCCGTTGTATCAAAGTTCTTAGCAATCTTAATCGCACCATACATGTCATTTAGATTATTATATGATAATTGTTTGCCTTGCAATTGCTTCAGATTAACTTTTTGCGATACATCTGAATCCTCATAGAACGCTCCAGCTTGATGAGGGTTCTCCCCATAACGAAGGACTTCGTTCAATTGGAAGCTTTTGTTCATATAATAAGGGATTGATTCTTCCGAACGCCCTGCGAAATAATTAGCAATTAGAGCATCGTAATGCGCAGTTAATGCAAAGGCTTTGCGGGCCAAATATTCTTTGAACTCTAATGACGGTCCATCTTGAACCGCATCTAATACACTTGAATAATCTTGTGGATCGGTCACGATTAAGACATCTTGATAATTCTTTGCAGCAGCGCGGATCATCGACGGCCCACCGATATCAATATTTTCGATCAGGGTATCATGATCTTCACCTTTCATTAAGCATTCTTCGAAAGGATATAGATTATTCACGACCATATCAATAGGCACAATACCATGAGCATCGATTACATCACGATGTTCCTGAATATCACGTCTGAATAAAATTCCGCCATGAATATATGGGTTCAATGTCTTAACTCGACCTTCTAATATTTCTGGAAACTGAGTCACCTCATCGATGGCAATAACGTTGATTCCATTCTCTTTCAATAATTGGTACGTGCCACCCGTACTCACGATCTCCCAATCATTGTTCTGTAATGCTTGGGCAAACTCTAATATATTCTCTTTATTAAAGACTGAAATTAAGGCTCTCATTCTGACCTCCTTATGAGAACGCGGTGATTTTGAACGACTAATCGATTCAATGTAAATAACTTCACACTCTGAACTAAGATTGCATGCTCGACATCTAACACTTTCGCTTGTAACGTCTCAGGTGTATCCATCTCCTCAACAAGGACAGCTTCTTGCAATATAATCGGGCCGGCATCTGCTTCTTCATTAACAAAATGGGTTGTAGCTCCACTAATTTTGACGCCACGTGCAATCGCACTCTCGTGCACTTTGAGCCCATAGTAACCTTTCCCACTAAATGAAGGAATGAGTGAAGGATGGATGTTAATAATTTGATTTTCATAACGCTGGACTAAGGATTCGGGTAATATTTTTAGATAACCCGCTAGGACTATTAGTGAAATATCATATTTAGCGAGCGTTTCAAGCAATGACGCATGATCCGTCACATGATACGCCGGAATATTGGCTTGCTTCGCCCGTTCAAGACCGTAGGCATCGCATTTCGAAGAAATCACTAATGCAATCTCTCCATTAAATTGATCTTGATGATCGATTAATGCTTGTAGATTTGTTCCTGAACCCGAAATGAATACAGCGATTCGCTTAAAATTGGAGCTCAAGTTTTTCGTCTCCTTTAACAATTTCTCCGATACGATAGAGTGAATCATAGTCTTTGAAATGTTCTTCTACGATCTCACTGTCTTCAGGACGGACGACGAAGACGAATCCGATTCCCATATTAAATGTGGCATACATTTCTTCATCGCTAATGTTAGCCCACTGTTGTAATAACTTAAAGATTTGAGGTACTTCGACTTCACGAACATCGACACGTGCTCCATACCCTTCTTTAATCATTCGAGGAATGTTCTCGTAGTAGCCTCCGCCTGTTATATGAGACATTACTTTCACTTCTACTTTCTCCATCAGCGACAGCATTTCTTTGACATATATTTTAGTCGGTGTTAATAATACTTCACCTAATGGCTGATGAAGGCCATCAATCTGGTCGTTAAGATCGAATTGCATCTTCTCTAAGACGACTTTGCGAACTAATGAATACCCATTAGAGTGTATACCTGAAGAAGATAGACCGAATATTAAGTCGCCCTCTTCAATTTGACTTCCATCAATCATTTGATTTTTATCGACAATACCTACAACAAAGCCGGCAATATCATATTCGTCTTCTTCGTAGATACCGGGCATCTCGGCTGTTTCGCCTCCAATCAGTGAAGCACCTGCAGCAAGACAGCCTTCAGAGACCCCTTTGACAATCTCGGCCATCTTCTCGGGAATTAACTTGCCCGTTCCTATATAATCAAGGAAAAATAACGGTTGGGCACCTTGACATAAAATATCATTCACACACATAGCAACACAATCAATCCCGACGGTATCATGTTTGTCCATCATTTGTGCTAACATCACTTTCGTCCCGACTCCATCTGTTCCTGATACTAGGACGGGGTGAGTCATATCACGAAAATTAGTTAAATCATACAGACCGGAGAATCCTCCTAATTTTGATAGAACATTTTGGTCATGGGTTTGTTCGACAATGCTCTTAATCAGTTGAACTTCTCGCTGTCCGGCTTCTACATCTACACCTGAATCTTTATAATTAATCGACATATTCTTCCTCCAATGTATCAATACCACCAAAACATCTCTCGTAATATGGCTTATTACCACACGCTCGTCGGAGTCCTTCAAGCGAGATAAAACCTAATGAATCACACCCAATTAACTCTCGAATCTCTTCAACCGTCTTACCTCTAGCTAACAATTTGTCTTCAGATGGGATATCAAACGTTGTCTGTTCTCCTTTAATGACGGGTGGAGAGGCGATTCGAATATGAATTGACTTCGCGCCAGATTCACGTAATATTTCTACTACCCGACGCATCGTATTGCCACGCACAATCGAATCATCGACAAGGACAATATCTTTATCTTTTAATAGCGACTTAATCGGGGAGAGCTTGATTTGAATACCTTTGCGCCGCATATTTTCAGTCGGTAAGATGAAAGTCCGACCGATATACCGATTCCTTACAATCGCATTCTCATTCGGAATGCCTGAAGCGCGTGAGAATCCTAACGCTGAGATAAGTCCTGAATCAGGAGATCCGACGACGATATCGGCTTCAACTGGATGTTCTTCATACAATATCTCACCCATCTTCATTCGCGCATCATAGACCGACACTCCACCAATGACCGAATCTGGTCTCGCCGTATAGACAAACTCGAAGATACATGGTGTATTCGTCTTCTCGTTCGCAAAGATTGAACGCGGTCCATCTTCATCGACAATGAAGATTTCACCGGGTTTTAACTCTTTGACACTTGCTCCGACTGCATCCAAGGCACAACTCTCTGATGAAGCCGCTACGAATTCATCATGAATACCCACAGCAATCGGTTTAACGCCTTTCGGATCGCGAATCACTACCATTCGTTCTTCTTGAACGAATATCATGGCGTACGCCCCATCAAGTTGATTCACATATTCAATTAACTCTTCATCGGTTCGTGAATGAATCTCTTCAGCCACATCTTCCAATTCAACCCCGTTGAATAACTTCCCATCCATAGCGATTAGCGTCTTGCTCGTGCCATCTCCTGGATGAAATAACCACGGCATCGGTAGGAGTTCTCTGCGGTCAAATTCAAATGGATATCTGACATGCCCGAGACCGACCCTACCTTCTAACATCCGAATGTTATCATATTTGATATTATCGCTAATTAAGCCTTTACCATTCACTAAGGATAATTTCCCATCTGCTAGCAATGATATCCCCATAGACTCTTGCCCTCTATGTTGGAGAGCGAAGAGACCTGAATATAATGGGGGAAATATATTTAAATATTTCTTCGTTGCAAATACACCAAATATTCCACTCATAGCTAACCTTCAAATGTGTAAGAAGTATTTCTAATCTTCTCTTCCATATTGTGCTTCATCTCTACTAATTTTTCTCTTAATTGTTCATCTGCGACCGCAAGGATTTCTACAGCTAAAATAGCCGCATTCTCTCCGCCACCGACTGCTACGGTTGCTACCGGAACACCACTTGGCATCTCGACCGTAGATAATAAGGCATCTAGACCCAGAAAGGCTGCAGCTTTGACAGGAACACCAATCACAGGACGTGTGGTTAGACCCGCTATAACACCAGATAAATGCGCGGCCTTGCCTGCAATCCCAATAAATACTTGAGATGTCTTCTCCGCTTCTTTAACATAGTCTTGCAAAGTGTTTATCGCACGATGCGCTGAGATAACTTGAACGTCATAATCGACACCGAATTCGATTAATTTTCTTACGACTTTATCTGCCACTTCTTTATCAGAAAGTGATCCCATTATAATTGATACTCTCATTGTTCCTCCTTTAATAATACATCGATAATCATCGGACGACCTGCTTTGTTAATATTAATACATGCATCTTCATCGTATCGATCAATCAATGAATTCACCCCGATGATTTGACCGCTTGGATCGCACATCGCATCGATAGCTAATTCATTCTCGATAAATTGGTCGTACGTCGATAGGACTTGACCGTTAGTAATATATTTCTCATCACAACGAATAATACCGTAACGAGAGGAGATCGGAGCAAAATAGCGCTGTCCTTCTAATACCGTCCCTTCACGTCCACAGGCCGTAAGTACCGTTCCCCAATATTTCATCCGTGGGAATGGTGCAATCTGGATATCCGTCTGCGCAGCGACCTGTCCATGTTCGATTAATCCTGATAATATTAGCCCTTTGAATCCTGATCCTATACCTAGAATCTTGCCGTTGCGACCGAGTAAGTCCGTTATCGCTTCTTGAATTCGTGTATCACGAATTACTAACTCTTCAAATTTGCCTTCCATCTGAGGTTCATCCCCTAGAGTTGCCCCATTCGGGAATGCTAAGATATCGCTACGATGGATTGCTTCTACAAGTGTTGCTAGCGACTGGTCATAAGCTTCTTTCGTACTAGTATGAATAATCACTTCTTCCACTTCACAATTTCTAAGTGTGAATTCTTTGCGTAGATCATATTCCCCTGAGGCCCCTAATAAGACAGGAATCACGACACGTTTCGTTGATTCAACGACTTGTGGTTGCTGTTGCGGCTGGCACTGTACATAATCAACCAGCGGCATCAAACCATAGACGGAATTCAACGGCGCTTGCCATGTCGCAATTAATTGTTCTAACTCATACGACGCTTGGCCTATCTTCACATCTTCTGCTGTCCGACCTATTAACTGTGCATAGCCTTCGAAGAATTCGACGTTCGTCGTCTCGATTAAGAAGCCTAATTGATTTTCAGTAAATAAGTCGTTGAGCGCATCTTCATTGACTTCAAATCCAATATGATTCCCTGCTGCCATCTCGAATAGATCTAGGGCACCACCTTGCGGTGATAAGGTAGAAATTGCTAATATTTGCTCCCCTAATAATGCTTCATGAATCAGCTTGAAGACGTCAAATAGACGTTGATTATCCACTTTCCCATCTTCTAATAATGGTAGCGAAATAAGTAAGATATCACTGCCCAATTGTTTGAATTCGCGTGAGACGACTCGGTCAACTTGTGTCATCCCGACGGCGAAAGATACGACACTCGGTGGAACGTCAATATCTTCAAAACTACCACTCATGGAATCTTTACCACCAATACTTGGTAAGTTGACTTGACGCATCGCCGTGTATGCTCCTAATAGAGCTTCTAAAGGTTTGCCCCAACGTTCTGGATTGCCTTTTAAGCTCTCAAAATATTCTTGAACAGTCAGTCGAATCGTAGAAGCATCTACTCCTAATGCGACGGCCTTTAATACAGAGTTCATAATCGCATGATAGCCCCCATAATAAGGTGACTTGACTGCTAGATAAGGATCGTAGCCGTAAGTCATCACTGACGCATCGTCTGTTTTTAGCCCACCAAATAAATGAACAGGAATTTTGTGAACCATGCCGAGTTGCGGCGTTAATTTATATTTCCCTCCGAGAGGATATAAGACATTACCGCTGTAGATAGTGGCATCAAAGTTATCTATGAGTGCTTGTTGTGAGGCATTCTCTACTTCGGATAATAATGCAACTAGATCATGCTCAACCGGCTGTGCTATCGATTGTTCGGTCGGTACGACGGTGACATCTTGGAATTTTCGACCGCCATTCGTATCGAGGAACTCCCGCGATATATCAATCACTTTCTCTCCGTCGTAATACATTTCAATTCGGCGTGATTCCGTCACATCAGCTACGACAGCGACTTGAACATCTTCTGCGTGGCAATATGTTAGAAATTCTTCGACATCTTCAGGCGCAATAACTACTGCCATTCGCTCTTGCGATTCTGATAAGGCAATCTCACCTGGGTGCATCCCTTCATATTTAACAGGTACGCGATCAAGATAGATGCTGAGTCCATCAGCTAATTCTCCAATGGCAACAGCGACACCCCCTGCACCAAAGTCGTTCGATTTTTTAATCAAGCGTGAGGCTTTAGGATTATTAAATACGCGAATAATTTTACGTTCTGCAGAAGGGTTCCCTTTTTGAACATCTGTGCCGGCTTTTTCTAACGATTCATCGGTCTGGATTTTAGATGAACCTACGGCGGCGCCTAGACCATCGCGTCCGGTACTACCACCCATTAATAAGATTTTGTCACCTACCACAGGTTGTTCGCGCTTCACATCTTCTTTGGCCGCTACGGCGACAACCGCACCTAATTCTAATCGTTTAGCTTCAAATCCTGGATGGTAAAATTCCTTCGCAACTCCAGCATTAATCCCAATTTGATTCGCATAGTCTGAGAAACCTTCCATCGCGACTTGGCAAATTTGACGTGAAGAACGTTTCCCTGGAATCGTATCCTCATATGCCGTTAATGGCGACTTCGATCCGGTCAGGCGGAGACCTTGATAAGGGAAGCTACGACCAGACAGTGGATCACGAATACCTCCACCGATACATGTTGAAGCCCCTCCGAACGGTTCGATTTCGGTTGGATGGTTATGCGTCTCATTCTTGAAATAAAGTAAATAATCTTGCTCGATATCATCGACATTGACAACCACATTAACCGTACATGCATTGACTTCGTCCGACTTATCTTCGTCGTCTAATTCACCTTTTTTGCGTGATAGTCGCGCATTGATTGTCCCAAGATCCATCAAGCTCATGGGCTTCTTATGCTCACCGTAGACAAATTCTCGCGTCTCTAGGTAATCGTGATAAGCTTGTTCGATTACTTCGGAATATAATCCTTCTTCGAATGTCACGTTCTCAATCTCAGTTAAGAATGTTGTATGGCGACAGTGATCCGACCAGTAAGTATCAATCATCTTAAGCTCGGATACATTCGGATCGCGTTCTTCACGTTGGAAGTACGCTTGGACTAACTTCAAATCTTGCATATCAAATGAGAAGTTCGTTCGATAGGCTTCTAATTCCTCTTCAGTAAAGTTTCTAAACCCGCTGACCGGTTCTAATTCATCCCAAGAAGAGGTGAATATACGTTTGTCTTTCCCTTCCATAGGAATCTCGACATTCTCCATTGGATTAAGAAAATAATCTTTAAATTGATTGAACGCTGCTTCGTCGACATTTAAGATTTCAACGATTCTTGAATGATTTAATACAATTCGTTCATCAACTAACAAATTAGCTGCACATTCAACCATATCTTGGCGTTCATTATATTGACCGGTTACTTCACTATATCTAAAAGTCCGTCCTTTGAAATCTGGACATTCAGTCACATATTCACTCGTATTGTCATTGAATATCTTCTTTTTAATCACATCAAAGGCTGCTTCAGAAATGGCAACGAAGTCATATACATCATAAAAATTGAACTCCCCATGAATATTTAAATATTCTGCAGCTTCTGTTGCCCACTTCTGACTTTCTTCATCAAATCCTTTATATTTCTTGGCATAAATTAGACTCATCTTATCCTCCTATATTGATATGATTTATAAGATCAATCGGTTCTACGTATTCCTCGTCTTTATAGACACGCATATTACCCCCAGAGACTTCGTCAATTAATATAATTTCAGACGTTTCTTTATCTCTTCCATACTCTAATTTAATATCGTAAAGTACGAGACCATTCTCTGCCAAAATATCTCTAATGATTTGTGTAATTTCTTTATTTAATTGAATTAATTGCTCATATTCTTCAGCTGTCACAATATTAAGTTGAACAAGTCCTTCTTTAATAATGAGCGGATCGTTTCGTTGGTCATCTTTTAATGTAATCTCTGTATAGAAATCCAAATCTGACCCCTCTTCAATATATAGACCGTAACGTCTTATAAATGATCCGACAGCTTTTAATCGCGTAATCACTTCCAATCCATGACCGAAATGTGTCGCTTCCTTCACTTCCATTAACGTTTGATCGAAATCACTCGCAATATAGTGCGTTGGAATGCCTCTTTTTTCAATTTCTTCGAAGAAAAATGTTGAAACTTTTAAGTTCACTAGACCTGACCCTTCAACACTTCCTGCAACTTCATTACCACCCGTATCAATGACACCATCTGTCCCAGTTACATCATCTTTGAACTTCAAATAACATTTGCCATCTGCTACTAATACGTCCTTAGTCTTGCCTTGGTAGATTGCTTCCATTTTTTCACTCCTTAGAATATTAAAAAGCCCAAGAACGATAGGTACGCGAAACCTATCCTCCTGGGCTTTTCTCCCTCTGGTGTAGTACATGTTGTACCTGTACCGCTCGGTCCTTGAATTGATTCCGGATCCCTAGATACACTTTCACTCATTATCTTGAGCTCTCACCGCAACTATATCAATATAATATATTTTAGTCAATCATTAATCATCAAATTTACCTTACTTTAACAATCTTCATTATCACAAAGATGAACACAGAATAAGCTATTCCCACTCTATTTACGAGTCTGCATTCTCTTTGCGAAAATGACTGGGGTTCAGGCCAATTTGTGACTTGAATATTTTAGAAAATTGGAACGCATCTTTATAGCCTACTAGATTTGTAATTTCATATATTTGTAACGAACTATTCAGCAACATCTTTTTGTCTTCGAACATTCTCATTGATACGATTAATTGTTTAGGAGATACACCGTAATATTTCTTGATTAAGCGGAATAATGCATAACGCGTCAAATAAAATCATGATAGCGCCTATCGCCAAAGTCACAAAGAGTGGGAATATAAGCATCGGCTTAATACCGTCGAGTGACTTAGGTAGAGGCTTCGTGATTTTTCTTAAGAAGAGAATAATGTACCCTGATAAGAAACCAGCCACTAATGCCCCTAGAAATCCTGCACCACCTGTATTCGCTAAGTATCCTCCGACAAAAAAACGACTGTCAATCCTGGTCTATCGGCAATTGACATCCCAATAAATCCAGCTAGAACAGGTAACATAAAACCAAAGGCTGCTCCACCAATTTGATTAAATAGAGCCGCTGTAGGTGTATTCGAACCAAAGTTCGCTGGATCAATTGTAAAGTCGTCTAATCTGAATAATTTTAGATAATCTTTCTTCTTTTAACATAGCCGTATTCCTTTCTGACCCTAGTATAAAAGAAAACGAAATCAAAATAAATCAAATTCAGTCATTTTCAATCATTGGAAATCATTCATTAATTAAACAATAACCTTCTTTTCTTATTATTGAATTTTGTGCAACGCCTAACTCTACGAGACAAATCAATATAAACTGAAATTATCTGGACCGCGGTCAACCATCAGTCAAAAAATCAAAATCGCTCATCTAGTAAGAGACTGTAACATTCGTTGTAAAATAGTTGCTAGATACAACAAAACGAACAATGATTATCAGAAGGAGTATGTGAGGGGCTAAGGCTCACTTCGTGAATCAAGTCACTCATCATACCCAGCCTAATCGGCTCGGACCGATGCTCTACAGATAATCATTGTTCGTTATTGAAATATCAAAGATACATTTGTCACAGTCACTTTGCGTCATTATTTATTATTATAATTCATCAAGATATAGCTCCATATAACGTTCTTCGGCTGTTTTCTTGCGTTGGACATGCTCGCCACTGAGATATTCTTCTTGCACAATCCCTTCTCTTAAGAAGAGAATATGATTCGTCACCGCATCAACTTCACTCAGTGTATGCGAGGACATTAGAATAGATGTACCTGCTGCTGCTAATTCAAGAATTAATTGCCGTGTATGAATGACACTTGTAGGATCTAATCCATTCAGAGGCTCATCCATCAAGATAAATTTCGGCTGATTAAGAATGGCTAAGGCAATCAACAAATGTTGCTTCATCCCTAGTGAGTACTGCTCGACTCGCTTATCCACATAGGTATCAATGCCAATCTTATCAATCACTTCATGCACACGCTCTTGATTAAGTCCGTACAGACTCGCTGCATAATCTAAGTGATCACGACCGGTTAAATAATGATACAACACCGAATTATCTTTCAAGAAGGAGACATTCTGGAAAATATTAACATTCGAAGGAGACTCACCTAGAATCTTGACATCTCCACTGTCCGCATCGATTAAATTCATGATAATATTCATTAACGTCGACTTACCAGAACCATTAGGACCGACGAGTGCGACAATACCAGGTTCTTGAATGGAAAAAGTTACACCTTTTAGAACATGATGATTACCGAACGACTTATGAACTTGTTCTACATTAATAATATCCATATCGTTTCCTCCTTATTGAAACAGTCGCATTCTCTTCAAACGATAACGCAATAGACTGTAGGCTAATACAATCCAAATAATTAATACAATATAACCTACTATTAAGTTGATTTGTCCAATATTCATTGTAAATATATAAGAACCATCAAGTATCGGTACGATATTTAAATAATTAAATGGTAAATATGATTGCCAACCACTCCATGGTAAATAATTCAGACTATAGCCGATGCCTAACATTAATAATGTACTTCCGCCTACGAACCAAGGTTGACTGAAATAAGTGGATAAGACGAGTGAGATTAAAATAACGAAGATGCTCGATAGACATACATAGAGTAAACTATGAACGATGACACTTCCTAATGCCATCCAATGATAACTTCTTTCAAATTCATTCGCAATATTCGTCAAATCTACAAGTCGATCATAATGCAATATCGGGGTTTGCCATTGACCGAAACCATCAGAGAGCACTCCTATAAGTCCGATCACTAAGACGCTCGATAATATAATGGTAAACGTTCTCCGTAATGCAACCAGTAACTTCTGATGCATCACTTCAACTCTCTCTTGAGGTAATGTATACACCCACGCAAGAGACGCTCGTTTGCGCCCTTCCAGACTATATCCCGCACCTGCAGCGACAGTTATTAATACTAATATTATTAAATCGAAACGATAAATATGTATGAATCGATAGAGTAGCCCTAACGAAGAATTATCTCGCAACTGGTAGTTCGCTCGTTCACTCCAATAATCTGCCGCTTCTTTCGGACGGTCATATTCTGTATAAGTGATACCTGATCCTAGAATCGGACGAATATCACGCCGAATCATTTCTTCTAATCGTTCCTGACTTATACGATAACCATATTCCGAAGGGAAATCTCCTGTCTCATAATAATCCTCTCTAGGTAGATAAAATAAGCCATCATCAAGTGATTGATACATTTGATTCGGATTATAATATATTGAAAGTTCTGGTTCGAACGACTGATAATACGTCTGACTGTCTCCAGTTTCGTAGGCCTGGATTCGTTCAGACATTGAATCATATATTGTTTGATAGTAGTTTAAAAAGTCATTTTCAATGAAATCCATCAATGACTCAATCATAAAGGCACGGTCGCTCCCGACGGGTTCTTGATCTAATAATACTTGGTACTCTTCGAGTTGACTCGTGTAGTCATTAATAATCTCTGCATAATTCTCTTTGAAATAATCAGCTATCACAGGTTGAACGTGATGCGACCGATTTTCAAGTAAGATAATACTTGCGATGCCGGCGATGATAACGGCAAGAATTCCGGAGAGGAATTGTTTCGATAAGAAATGATTCAACTTAAGTGATTCCATTGTGAATGTTCGCCACTCTGGACGGTGAATACGAATGACTTCACGTGATTTAAACAAATAAGAAACACTCTTATTTTGCTTAAATTGGTAAATAGCTAAGCTAATAAATAAGACACTGAATAACAGCCATACTAAGAGTACACCCCACCTCAATGGCGTTCCTACTAGCATAGGTTCTGCACGAAATCGATTGACCGGAACTAACTTAAGAAAGCCCATCACCTGCTCTTGTAATCTCACAAAGAAAGGATTCCAGATACTTTGCATCTGTTGGAAGAATAACGTTAGTATGCTTATTAAGCCGAATAACGAGACCGTCAATAAATAGGCTAAATTGACCTTTTTAATACTTGCGACTAATAAATAAGTAAAGCCTATTAACAACATACCTTTCACTAAGAAGATTAAGAGATAAATACTATATATTTGATAAGCTGGCAAGTGAGCCCAGTTCGATATTAATATCCGATATGGATAGAACCAATCACCTATCTCTGAACCCATGATGAGATGGATCATAATTGTCATTAAAGTGATGAGTCCAAGATAAATGATTAATAAGCTGACGCTACTCAAATATCGATAGAACATCACTTGACTTCTTCGAACAGGTAATGTGCGCTGGAATACGATACTCCCTTCTTCCCAATCTTCGCCAACATAACGAATTGACAGAATAGCGATAATGAGTAGAGGTATTATACCTAAGAGGAGACTACCATCCGCTAACAATGTAGTAATGGCTCCTTGATGTTGATAAGAATCATTCGATTCTTTTTGCTTCTTCTCATAATTAGCAAGCATCTCAATGTAATCAAGTGCGTCCTTCTGTTCTTGATTCAATTCAATCTGGTCAATTTCTAGCGCTTCTCGAATATATTTAAATTCAAGTTCTTTATTTTCAATCGACATCCCTCTACCATCTTCAGTCGCAACAACGATGGCTTCGGGGTCCTCATAGACTGACCACATATGCAATTGTCCAGGAGACACATCAAGCGACGCATCTAACTTATCTTCCAAGTCATCCGATTCACCTTGAAATATTGTCATAAACTTCATTGAGTATTGCTCATAGTTGGCCGAATTAAAATTGTCTTGTAAGTTTTGCGACTGCACCATAAAAATATTCAATATCGATAACATGACAGAAACAACTAAAAGAACTAAGAAGCTACCATTACGATAAAGTTTTTTGAGCTCAAACAAATATTTATTCATCGTATGTGTCCTTTCTAAAAAAGGACTAAACAAATCCACTCTTTTGTTTAGTCCTAAGTAACGTATGAAAATAAATTATAATCTGCTCCAAGTAATGTTGCTAGCCCCATATAAACACAATGGCCTGTCGGTAGAGTTTCAACAAGAGGAACCCATCCACCGTAATGATATCCATTGATATTATTAACCACATATGCATGTGTCCCGACCCAATTACGTGTCACACCTCTAACCATATTTTGTATAGGTGGAATATAGTTAATAATCTCATGGGTCTCAATAATCTCTTCACTCTCGTTAACTGCATAAACCGGAGTGATTATTGACAAATTCAAAAGTACTGATATAATCAACCATTTCAAAAACTTCTTTATTATAGATTCTTCCTTTCTATTTGTCTGCATGACAAGTTCCAAGTTCTAAGACACAACAATCATCAAAAACAAACACAGTAGTAAAACGCTTACGTTATAATTATAATATATTTTCCCCCAAAAAAAAAGATTTTTTTATTATTTGTAATGATAAAGTTGTGGCTATCTCTTAACCTATTTATTTAACCTTTATATTACATTAACTTATCTCATATATAATTATTTACTAATAAAAAAATAATGATAGAATACGATTGACAGCACTACCAACAAGTCGGTCTAACTTTGGAAAGGAGAGAAGAGTGAGAGAAAGTGGTATACACGTCTATGATGGGTAAAGTGACTATGTTAGAACAAATACTCGGAATAGTGCTCGTATTCATTTATCTAATACATACGAAAGGTTGCAAATATTATGAAGAAGCTAAAATTACTCATTATATTATTTCTATCGTCCCTTCTACTCCATACACCTGTTCATGCACAGACGACTGGAACATATACGACTTCAGCTGAAGATACTGCATTTGAACAAATCATTATGAACGAAGAATTTGTTGTATTCATTACTTCACTTGATAGCCTATATGAGAATATCGAGATTTTCCTACCCCTCTTACAATTAGAAGATGAGGCTATAACAAGAAATATTAATCCCGATATGACAAATGAAGATATTCCGGAGAATGAATCTTTAATCGCTTTAATCGAATCATTCGAAGAAGAAGGTCTTCCTAATAGAGATATTTATCGCCAGCTTCCTTACCATATCGAAGGTATCTATAATACAATCAAAGGTGACGGTACCGTTATTTTTATTATTAATGGTGCTAAAGTGACTGAGACCGAAGGTATTATACGAGCGAAGTTTATGAATGAAGAATTCTTCGAAGCTCAGCTTGAAGATGACGTATTAATATTCGATGGTGTTGAATATACATTAAGTCAAGAATAAGCAGGATGAAATAGACGATAGTGACATTGAATAACGATACATTTAAACACGGCGAATCTCCAACTTTAGTGGATGTCAGCCGTGTTTTTGATTATCCTATTGAATGTTTAAGTAGCGTATCTTACTGTATGCATCCATCGTAATAAATAAAAAAGTGATGTGCAAATATGCAACATCACTAATATATACTTGGAATAGCTGTGGTGCGTCCTTTTATTTCCTTAATATTCTCATCGCATTCAGAACGGCAATTACTGTGACACCAACATCACCGAAGACGGCTTCCCACATAGTCGCCATACCTAGTGCACCGAGTATTAAGAAGAAGCCTTTCACTCCTAATGCAATCACAATATTTTGGGTGACAATGCGCTTCGTTTCCTTCGCAATTCGCATCGCTTCCACGAGCTTCATCGGTTCATCTGTCATTAAGACTACGTCCGCCGCTTCAATAGCTGCATCTGAACCGAGACCGCCCATCGCAATCCCTACATCCGCACGCGCTAAGACGGGGGCATCATTAATCCCATCACCTACAAATGCGAGTTTGCTGTCTGGTCGTTTGTGACGTTCAATCTCTTCCAACTTCGTCACTTTATCTTCTGGTAACAACTGTGCGTAATATTCATCAATACCTAGCTTTTCAGAGATCGCATGACTTATTGTCTCATCATCGCCCGTTAACATCACTGTCTTCGTGACACCTGCCTGTTTCAGCTGCTCGATTGCTAAAGGGCTATCTTCTTTGACTTGGTCGGCAATGAGAATACATCCTGCATAGTTACCATCGACAGCAATATAGACTTTGGTTCCAGCTTGCGTACATTGTTCATAACGAATCTCTTCAGATGTCATTAATTTATGATTACCTGCTAGAACTGTGCATTGATCTATAACTGCACTGACACCATGGCCAGATAACTCTTGATAATTAGAGATACGTGTTGAATCAATCTCTTGATCATACGCATTGATAATCGATTGAGCAATAGGATGATTCGAATAATATTCAGCTTCAGCTGCCCAATGAAGAAGATCATCTTCAGAATATCCTTCTGCCGGATAGATGGCTTGAACTTCAAATACACCTTGCGTGAGCGTTCCAGTCTTGTCAAACACTATCGTCTCCACATGATTCAATGCTTCTAAGTAGTTGCTGCCTTTCACTAGAACACCATGTTTGGACGCGGCACCAATTCCTCCGAAGAATGTAAGAGGAATAGAAATTACAAGCGCACACGGACAAGAAATAACTAAGAAAATCAAGGCGCGATATACCCAATCATTCCATTCTCCACTGAATAATAGGGGCGGTATAACAGCTAATAGTAACGCAAGAATCACAACGACGGGTGTATAATACCGAGCAAATGTTGTAATAAAATTCTCTGTCGGTGCTTTATGGCTCGATGCATTCTCCACTAAATCGATAATCTTCGAAACAGTCGATGTCTCAAATGTTCTCGTAACTTGTACGGTTAATACACCTTGTTGGTTAATACAACCAGAGAGAATCTCATCCCCTTCGCTTACCTTTCTCGGAACGGATTCGCCAGTTAATGCCCTTGTATCTAGCATCGATTCTCCTTGGATGACCACACCATCGAGTGGTACACGCTCTCCTGGCTTGACAAGTATCATTTCATCAATCGATACATTCTCAGGCGATACAACTATGTGTTCGCCTTCTCTTATTACCGTCGCGTAATCTGGACGAATATCCATTAAATCTGCAATCGATTTGCGTGAACGATTGACTGCCATATCTTGGAAGTATTCACCGATTTGATAGAATAGCATGACAGCGACTGCCTCTGGATATTCCCCAATAATCAGAGCTCCTATCGTTGATATACTCATCAAGAAATTCTCATCGAATACCCGCCCTTTGGCAATGTTGCGAGCCGCACGCATAATGACATCTCCACCTAGAATAAGATAGGCTAAGAGAAAGAACGATAATGAGATAGGTAGTGACACCGCCATCACTTCTTGAAGTACTATCCCAATGATAAATAACAATGCACCGATGAATAAGCGCCATAACGTGGTCTGTTGATGCCCAGACTCTTCGACATCCTCAGAACTCTCAGCGGCTGCATCCAGCACAATAATATCTGGTTCATGACTATGGACAATCTCTTCGACTTGATGAGATAGACTGGAGTCTACTGACTCATCGGCCTGGATTTTAAGCGTCTGCTTAACTAAATCTACATGAGAAGAATGGACACCTTCGAGTTCCCTGGCTTCTTTTTCAATTTTAGCTGCGCAATTCGCACAGTTCAGTCCTCTAAGAATATATGTTTTTTCCATGATAACACCTCTCACTTCCTTACTCATCACGATGCGCAAACCCGATATCTAGTATTTCCTTGACATGGTCATCAGCCAAAGAATAATAGACAATTTGGCCCTCTCGTCTCGACTTGACCAAATTAGCCAGTCGTAATCCCTTCAATTGATGAGAGATAGCGGACTTAGTCATCGACAAAACGACAGCCAGATCACATACACAAAGTTCGTTCTGCTCTAGCGCATACAATATCTTCACACGTGTCTTATCGGCAAACATTTTAAACAAATCAGCTAAATCAATATAATCATCTTCTGCTCTCATCTTGGATAAAGTATCGTGAACAACGGCTTCATGAATAGCATCGCTCTCACACATTGATTGATTCATAACATCACCTCGTTTTAATAGTTGAACAATTGTTCAACTATAATATAATGTATTTTTCCTATTTCGTCAATCATTAATTCGAGAATGCTAACAAGTCCTAATAACTCCTATCTGCGTTGTTATCCAAGAACGTATTGAAAGGCTGGATCTAGAGAATTAAATTTTAAATGAATGAGGAGATTGCTGAAAGTTGACAAAGGGCATTAGAATAACAAATAGTATTGGCTATCCGCAATCTCCGTGGACAAACGGACTGTACATTACCTCGTTGATTAGAAGTTATCAGTTATAAAGTATCCAAGCATCCCAACTAACACTCCATGTTGGAAGTTTTTGAATTGACAGAATATTGTCAGTTCCGGCGCACATTTCATTCGATCTTGATACATAATTTGTATTTGGTCATCTTGATTCACCTTATCAATTTCAACTCATTTATACCCTGCTTAGCAATAAAACAGCTGAACAACAAAAAATCCTGCTTGATATTATGATCAAACAGGATGGTAAATTAATTATTACGCTGACTTCGAACTCGACGGTTGCATATTCATTAATACGATCGAAGCAAGCATAATCGCGATGCCGATGAGACTAACGTAATTGAGCGCTTCTTTAAAGTAAAGCACGCCCACTAACGTCGCCACAATTACTTCAACCGACGCAACAATCTGCGCTTTAGATGCTTCAATCGGGTAAGTTAACCCATTAAGAAATAAAAAGTTTGAGATGGTACCAGGTAGTAACGCAAAGCTAATCGAATACCACCAATAAGTAGGTACCGTAAAAACTTGGGCATACTTCCACGGTTGAGCAAAAGGGATTGTCGTTAACAGTCCGAAAAAAGTCATATAGAAAGTCGAGGTCCAAGGGGGTGTATCATCTTCGCCAGCAAGGATACCAATAATTGTCATCAGTGCATACAAAATACCTGAAAGAATCCCTAGCAGCACGCCTAAGGCTGAAATTTCTAAAGCAGTGAGTCGTCCACCCGTCACCACTAAAATACAACCAATTAAATTGATACACAAAGCGATGAATTTCTCGAGAGTAATTTTCTCTTTAAATAAAATCGTTGACATAATCGATACAAAAAAAGGCGATAAATAAAGTAAAATAGTTCCCGTTGCCACACCCGTTAAGATCATGGCGCCGTCATAAGCCATTTTGAATAAACCTTTCGAAAATACCCCTAAGATTAACATCAATCCCAAACCGCGTCGGCTAAGTTTGAACCCTTGCCAGCCCGATTTAAACCAAACGATCACCCCTAAAATAATCGATGTGGTAAATAATGAACTGAATGTAACCATCGCATTGGACATCTCAAGTCGAGATAGATGGGTGATAAAAATACCACTAATCCCCCATAAAGCACCCGCAAGTAAAATATAAAGATAGCCGACCCGGGCTTGATTTTGATTTGATGAATGCAACATCATCCCTCCTGTAATCGATATTAAATGCTACTCTATTATAGCATAATCTGTCGTTAATTTTTGGCAGACAAAAAGCCCATACTCCCATGGGCTCATCGTCCGTCTTTTAAATACTACTTATCCGAGTGCCACGTCCAACGTCATCATCAAGGCAAAGCCAATAATTAATGCTAAGGTTGCTAAGTCCTCATTACCATTCGATTGCGACTCCGGAATTAATTCTTCAACACAAACGAAGATCATCGCACCGGCAGCAAAGGCTAAAGCATACGGTAAAATGACCGTAATTTCTGTAACCAACCAAGCCCCGATAATTGCCGCCACAATCTCAACTAGCGCACTCGCTTGACCTAAGTTAAAAGCATAACGATTGCTCTTACCATTGGCTCGAATCGGCATCGCTAAAGCCGCTCCTTCCGGGAAGTTTTGTAATGCGATTCCTAGCGTTAGTGACAATGCGCTCGCTAACGTTGCGGATGAAAGCCCCATTCCGGCCGCACCAAAGGCAACTCCGACCGACAATCCCTCAGGAATATTATGAATCGTAATCGCTAAGAATAATAATGTCGTTGATGATAATTGCGTTGGAACCCCTTCAGCTGTTTGTTGGTCCAAGTGCAAATGCGGGATAATCTTATCTAAAATACTTAAGAAAATTCCCCCAACCATAAAGCCTGTTATGGCAGGTACAAACGACCAAAAACCGTAGCCAGCTACTTCGGCATAATCAATCGAAGGGGCTAATAATGACCAGAAACTGGCTGCAATCAGCTATCATGACCCCCGCCGCAAAGCCATTCATAAAATCGAGCACTTTGCGATTGACTTCTCGCATAAAAAATACCAAGCTCGAACCTAGCGCTGTTACGAACCAAGTCATAACACCAGCCAGTCCCGCTTGAACAATCGGATTTAATCCGGCTAACCACTCCAACATCTTTTTCACTCCAATAAAGAAATTTATAACAATCCTATTCTACCACAGTTTCGCAATTATCAAACTGTCACGCATAAACCGCAATCGGACCAAATTCACTTTCAATCACTTGAATTTGTGTGCCATAAACATCTTGAAGACAGGCTGTCGTAATCACTTCTTTAGGTGTACCAGAATGAATGAGCTGACCTGATTGCATTGCATAAATATAATCAGCATAACGTGCCGCCATATTGATATCATGTAAGACTGCAATAATCGTCCGGTCAAACGACTTCACCACATAGCGTAAGTGTTGCATCATTTGAATTGAACTGGCAATATCTAGATTATTTAGCGGTTCATCTAACAAAATATAAGGAGTCTCTTGAGCTAACACCATCGCTACATAAGCCCGTTGACGTTGCCCACCCGACAACTGGTCTAAATATCGATCAGCTAGCGGAGATAGGTTGAGAAAGTCAATATAGCGGTCGATGATTTCATAATCCGATGGTGTTAAGCGCCCCTGACTATAGGGGAAGCGACCAAAAGCGACAAGCTGTTTAACCGTTAATCGTGTCATAAAATGATTTTCCTGACGTAAAATCGCGACTTGCGTCGCAAAGCGTGACTGGGCGTACTTTGATAGTGACTGCCCTTCAATCAAAATATCGCCTGCATCGGGTGTTAACAACCGACCTAACATCGTGAGTAACGTCGTCTTGCCCGCCCCATTCGGTCCGATCAGTGCTGTTAAGCTTTGACTCGGAATCTGAAAGTCAAGCGGCCCTATTTGCGTATGTGGATCATAATGCTTGACCAATTGTTGAATCTCGATCATGCCAGTCCTCCTTTCTTACTTCGAAAGAATGTCATTAAAAAACCAATACCACCCACTAATTCAATCACAATACTCACTACCCCTTGCGCGTGAAAGAGATGCGTTAAAATAAAATAAGCACCCGATAAAAAGGCAAAAGCCAAGACAATCGACATCATAAAAAGATAACGATGATCGTAACTCGGTACCCATTGATAACATAAGTTAGCCACTAAAAAGCCAAAAAAGGATAAGGGTCCCATCAATGCGGTTGAAATCGCCATTAATATCGTAATATAAATAAGCGTGCGCCGATTAATTTGTCCAGTGTTAATTCCTAGATTTTTAGCCGTGTCTTCCCCAAGCGAAAGGGCATTTAATTGTGAACTGAGCTTAAATAATCCCCACGTCGCCAACACCAAAAACGGCAGTGCTAACAGCAGTTGCTCCCCATCAGCGTGATTGACTGAGGCAAATAAACGCGCTTGTAAGATGTCAAATTCTGAAGGAGATAACACACGTCGCATAAAGGTCGCTAAAGAATTTAATCCCATCCCTAACATGACTCCCACCAGCAACATCACATCCATGCTGCCATATTTTCCTGTCAGTAATGTCTGATAAAGCAGTAAACTGACCATGACCATGATCACCAGTTGCATTATAAATAGAACGGTACTCGACATTTGAATTAACGACTGCACCCCTCCAAAAAATACGAGGACGGTATGAATCGCAATATAAAGCGATGGGAATCCCAGCAACGAGGGTGTCACCATCCGATTGTGACTTAAAGTCTGAAAGGCAATCGTGGAAATCGATTGGCAGAAAGCAACCACAATGATTGTTAGAACTGCCATGGCACGGCGTTTGATTACCGGATAAAATGAAGGAGAATCCATCGGAACGGGTTGTCTAAAACATAAAAGTCCCACAGAAAATAATATACCCAAGATGAGGATCCCACCCCATACTAACCAGAAACGCTGACGATCGCGCGAATGATTAAAAGCTGGAAAATAAGCTCCCGGTTGCATCATGCCCATCGCCTCCTTTGATACAGTAATAAGCCAATGAATGTAGCCGACCCGACGGTCCCCAAAATCACAGATACAGGTAATTCAAACGGCGCAATGAGCGTACGTGACAGCAAGTCACAGCTAAGCATCACGGCCATCCCTGAAAGCGACACCCATGGTAAATTCGAACGAATATGATCACCTAACAGTAGCGAAATCGTGTTCGGAACAATTAATCCGATAAACGGTAAATAACCTGCTACACTGGCAACAATCCCTACTGCAAATGACACCAAGATCGTACTAATCACTGTCACCCGCTGATAATTTACCCCTAGGTTGGTCGCAACTTCGGGACCCAGTCCAACAATCGTCAATCGATCAGCTAAATAATAGATCGCGACCACCATGACTAAAATCAACCACAAATACTCGTAGCGCCCTTGTTCAATTGAAGCAAAAGAGGCAGTAAACCAAATTTCAAGTGTATGACTTAAATTGAACGTTAGAGCCAGTAGCGTTGTTACCGCTGAAATGACAGCGCCGAGCATCATCCCAATTAATGGCAGTGTCAAACTTGATTTCAGGTGAATTTGGCGAACCAAGATAAAAAACAAGCTCGTTCCAATCATTGCAGCGACCATCGCAAAGGTCATACGTAAAAATAGCGAGGGCGAGGGTACCCCTATATAACAGAGAATCAGGCCTAACCCGGCCCATTCAATCGTACCCGTTGTTGTCGGTTCGACGAAGCGATTTTGACTGATCTGTTGCATCACGAGTCCAGACAGTGCCATCGCACTTCCACTCAACATCAAGGCTGCCGTCCTTGGAACCCGTGTAATCCACAGCATCTGCCACCCTTCCGGACGCGCCGTAAGATTATATGCCCCCGTTAACAGTGAAAGGACGGCTAATAAAATCACTAATCCGATCAGTAGCCCGAGACCCCATCTGCGAGGGTGCGTTTGATTTTTTCTTTCAGTTTGAGGATGTGCTGACTTCATCTAATCCCGCCTTTCATTTTATTTTCTCTAAACGATCGTTCACAATCCACCAACAGACTTCAAAAGTAAAAATAGCCAGCGACAACGTTCAAACGCTATCGCTGGTTTTTTATGCAGTGACTATTGGGCCATTGCATCGGCAATTAAATTAAATAATTTCGTAAAGGTTTGAATCGACTCATTCGTGTAAGTATCAGCCGGTGCGTAAACAATTTGCTGATTTTTAATCACCGTTGTATTCGCAAGTGCTTTAGAATTTTCAACCACATCTTGCGCAGGTTGCGCCGGTTGATCATCTTGACGAATCGCTGCATCCCGATCTAAAACCATCAACCAGTCGGGATTGCTTTCTGCGATGGCCTCAACCGAGATATCATCGCCTTTATGATCCGTTGAATCATTTTCGATTTCTAAAGCAGGATTCCAATCGAGAATCGAGTATAACGGTCCCCAGACACGTCCAATCTGAGGCGCTGCATAACCAAGATTACCGCCCGATACAACGAGACTCATCACGGTCTCATCAGCCGGATAGGCTGCTTTGGCCCGCTCAATGGAAGCTTCAAACTCTTGAATTAATTGGTCTGCTTCCGCTTGTTTATCAAAGATTTCTCCGAGTGTTCGGGTTGTTTCAATTAACCCTTCCGTCAAATTACGGCCTGGGTCCTCGCTCTCTTGGCTCACATCAATATCAAGGTTAATCACTGTTGCTTCAGGCACGAGAGCTTTAATCTCTTCGTAATAAGAAGCAAAACGTTGACCGACAATGACTAAATCGGGTTGTGCTGCTGCGATGACTTCTAAATTCGGTTCGCGGTGGTTCCCGACGTTAGCAATGTTATCATCACTGACAAAAGCACTCGCTGGGTACATTACATCTTTAGGTACCGCCACCGGTTGAATTCCCCATTGCTCGAGTGTTTCAAAGGTTCGATTATCGAGCGCTACGACTTTTTGGGGATTTTTCGGAACGGTCACTTCCCCAGTCGCATCGGTAATCGTCACAGTATCATTTTCCGCAGCGATATTTGTAGGATTCATCGCGCCCGCAATTAACAATAAAGTTAATAGTAAAAATTTAAATTGCTTCTTGAACATGTTATTGGCTCCTTCCAAAGCTTTCTAAATATGTAAAATGATTGTCTCACTTTGGTTAGTTTAACAGATAAAAAAGTGTAAAACTACCATAGCGAGAAAACAAGAATCATTACAAAAACCTCATTAGATTCATTCAAAATAGGCATAATTTTTCGGAGAGGCGGCGTCTAATTATTAGTAAATGATTAAAATTAAATAATAATTCACTTATTTTTATCCGTTAACTATGGTAAGATAGGGACAAATCATTTTACAGAACAGGTGGAAGACTTATGACGCATATTAAACCGAAAGACATTTTAATTACAGGACTGGCTCTTTTTGCCATCTTCTTTGGCGCAGGCAATTTAATTTTTCCACCTTATCTCGGTGTCCTTAGCGGACAAGCGTGGTGGAAAGCCATCGGGGGCTTTTTAGCATCGGACCCTTTCTTCCCTGTTTTGGGCGTACTCGTGACGATTCAACTCGGTGGACAGACCCATGACCTCGGCAAACGAATCCATCCGAAATTCGGCATGATCTTAGCCGGAATTGCGATCTTGTTAATCGGCCCACTCTTTTCGGTGCCGCGAACCGGTGCTACCACCCACGAAATTTTCGTTCATCAAGTATTCCCAAGCGTCCCAATCTGGGTGACCAGTTTAATTTTCTTTAGTTTAACTGCTTATTTAGCTTTAAATCCAAAGAAAGTCGTCGAACATATTGGGAAGTATTTAACACCGAGTATTTTGATGATTATCTTTATTTTAGTGGTGGTGATTTTGTTCAACCCGACTGAGACAATTGCTGCTAACCGATTACCACATCCTTTTGCCCATGGTTTTAAAGAAGGTTACCAAACAATGGATGCATTGGGTGCTTCGTTGATGGCAAGCATTGTGATGAATGAACTCAAACAACGTGGCTATGCCTCCGGTCGCCAACAAATTAAGGCTGGAAGCCTGGTAGGACTGGTTGCTTTTATCTTGTTGGCAGTGGTCTATATTGCTCTCGCCTACGCTGGTTCTCAAATTTCAACCCACTACGGCTTTGAACATGGGCGAACCGAAGTATTTAATGGGATGATTCTCTTAATTCTCGGGCAATGGGGACATTTGTTAATGGGAATTTGCGTGGCACTTGCCTGTTTGACGACTGCGATCGGACTCACTTCCGCTTGCAGTAATTTCTTCCACGAAGCATCTGGAGGTCGCTGGTCTTATCAAGTGATTTGCATTATTTGCGTCATTACGGAGTTCATTATCTCGCTGATTGGGACGCAACAAATTATTGGCATTGCCTCGTCCGTTCTTAACATCATTTATCCGATGGTTATGATCCTCATTATTTGGTCACTCTTTGACCGAAAAATTCGCTATGACGCGACGTACACTGGCGGTGTGATTGCGGCTGGTCTCATTGGACTGGTTCAAGTTCTCGCTAGCACCGGCCCGGCTTTGACTAAAACTTGGGCCGCCCCGATCGCCGATTGGACGACTCAGTTACCGCTCAGCCAATTCGGCCTCGAGTGGTTGCTCCCTGCTATTTGCTTGTCCGCTGTCTTTACCTTGTTTGCCTGGCAACGTGACAAAGTTAGTTTGACTTAAGCTTGTTCTCAGCCACCTTTACCTGATGCACTTAAGTGTAGCAGCGAGGGGGGCTTTTTGAGTGAAACAGATTGTAGGACTGAGAAAGTTACGAGAATGGAGCAACGGTTCTCGTATTCTCCAGCGAAAGTTACGAGAATGAGACGACGGTTCTACTAATCTAACTCAACGAGGTCTAAACCACCGATACTCACTCATCACCAAAAAATCTCTGATGCAGGCGCTATGCCTACTATCAGAGGTTTCGTTACTTTCTTATACGAATATTTTCGCCAGTCAACTGCATAATCGAATGCTTGAGCAAAAAATTTGATATTTGTTACAAATTTCAGTTAATATATTTTCATATGTCAAATATAAAGGAGACGATGATTTAATGAAATTACTTATCTTATACTACAGCTCATACGGTACAAACGCTGAACTAGCACGCCTAGCTGCTGAAGCTGGCGAAGCAAAAGGCGCAGAAGTACGTGTTCGTAAAGTTACCGAATTAGCACCTGATGCTGCGATTGACTCGCAACCAGCTTGGAGACAACATGTCGATGCAACTTCACATATTCCTGTTGCGACTGCAGAAGATGTGGAGTGGAGCGAAGCGATTATCTTCAGCTTCCCAACTCGTTTCGGAGTCATGGCATCCCAAATGAAACAATTTATCGATACGCTCGGCGGACTTTGGGCACAAGGTAAAACAGTTAATAAAGTCGTTACGGCCTTTACTAGCACTAATACTACCCACGGTGGTCAAGAGATAACCGTACAATCACTCTACACTCAAATGATGCACTGGGGTGCTGTGATTGTTACACCCGGATTCACAAGCGAAGCCATCTCAACACTAGGAAATCCATACGGTATTTCTGTCACAACAAGCTCAGACGAATCTGGCGCCTTCTTCCAAGAAGATCACGATACGGTTAAACAAGCTGTACAAGATATGGTACACCGCCTACTCGATATTACCGAAAAAATTAACGCGTAATAAAATCTGGTAAGCACTGATAAATACGAGAACCAGCAACTCATTCTCACAACTTTCGCTCGAGAATACGAGAACCAGCAACCCATTCTCACAACTTTCGTTCGAGAATGCGAGAATCGAGGCCTGTTCTACTAAAATACACAGAAAATTTGTACAACAGGTGCCGCGTTCTACAAATACTCACATTGAGTTTGTACAACAAACGACTTGTTCTACAAAAACTCACACAAAGTTTGTACAACAAACGACCCATTCTACTAAAACTCGCACAAAGTTTGTACAACAGACGACCCATTCTACTAAAACTCGCAAAATATTATTCGAACCGAGGACACATACTGCAGAAATCGGTTCAACCAAACAACAAAACCGGTGCCAAACCCATGGCACCGGTCTTTTGCTTTTTTCTTAATTAACGGGAACGATCACTGCGGAATATGATAAGCAGTCGGTCAATGACGCTTGTGGATGGTATTGCATTGTCTCGTAGTCCATCCTTCCCTCTGGATAGAACGCTACTACTTCAAAGCCAGCTCGCTTAACGAGTTGCTCAAAGTCTTCTGGCAAGTAACATTTCAATCGTTGAGTGTACGCTACCTCAGAACCTTCTCGCTTCCAAATATCGATCATTTCATGCGCGGCTTCATCAAAGCGATAGTGATGCGACACATCCTCAACTAACGGTAACGTAACCCCATCTGCTTTCCGCCAATGATTCGGATTATAGACCTCAATATACGCTTTCCCCTCTGGAGTAAGCCATTCCTTAATCTTTTCCAACAACTTCAATTGATCGGCATCCTCACCAATCCCAAATCCATCTAAATAATAGACTAAGTTAAATTGCGACGCCGCATCAAATTGGTAAAAATCCTCTCTAAAAAAATTCACCTCTGCTGCGTACTTCGCTTTGTTTTCCAGCGCAATCTGGTGAACTGTCGGCTCGAAATCAATGGCTGTTACCTCAACACCTAACTTACTTAAATTAATCGCAGCCAATCCTACGCCACAGCCTAACTCCAAGGCCGAATTTGGACGCTCACCGATTCGTTCTAGCATTGTATCTACTGTTGGTTGATAATCTTCCAACAATAATTCCCGATACGCTGCTTGTAACATCTTTTGCGTTCCACAGTAAAATGCTTGATTCTCTTGCATACTCACTACCTCCTCTTGAACAATAGTACCTTGCTTTATCTTAGCAAAATAACCTCAACAATACGAACATCGACTTACTTTACATAATCTTTACTTGAGATACTACCCTATATTCTTTAAAATTAATTTAATCGAATGATTAAAACAAGGGGGTAGCCATGCGACGCAAAATTACTAAAATCATACTATGGATTGTTGGATTACTTGTTGTTCTCGCTATCGGCTTGACACTTTTTATCGGCCAACAAGTCTTCGAAGGCTACACCAATGCGGTTTCTAGAGAAGATACCTTAACCTATGCGGAAACATATCTTGAAAAATTCGACAATTTTGTTAAAGACAAAAATTTCCAAAAAGTTGAATTTCCATCCAGTAAGTACGACCACCAAATCCCAGCCATTTTAATTAAAGAAGACCAAAACAAAGATATCGCTGTCCTTGTCCATGGAATGGGCGGGACGAGCCGTTCTCTAACGGATGTGATGGGCGTTTTTCTTGATCTCGGATATAACGTGCTCGCCATTGACCAACGCTATTCAGGCGATAACCTCGCCCCTTATAATACTTTCGGGGTGCTTGAATCCTATGATATTTTAGATGCGATTGATTATGCGAAAGATGAAATGTCTGAGGAAGGCAAGCTCGTATTGTGGGGTGAATCTTACGGAGGGGCCAGTGCCGCTATCGCTGCCGGCCGGAACGAGGAATCCATTGATTACTTAATTCTTGAATCTCCCGTAGCCGATTCAAACGAGTTACTCGATCAAGAACTTTATGATATTGAAGCCCAACAAAAAATCCCTGCAAATTATATGAAATTCGCAGGAAATCTTTACACAATGCTGAAATTACATTTTTCATTTAAAGATATTGATGCGTCGGATTACCTCAAAAATATCACCATTCCAGTACTTATTACGAACGCAGATCAAGATACTCTGACACCACCTCATATGGGAGAGGCACTCTTTGAAGCTATTCCACACGAGAAAAAACAACTGTACACTGCTAAAGGATTCAAACATGCCGTCTTCCCACGTGAAGATACCGCCACCTATCGTCAAATCGTCAGTCAGTTTCTACAGCAATATCCTTAGCCCAAAAATTTGAAATCGTTCAGCTCATTCCATAAAACTTCCCAATCTGCTTGAGCATATCTTTGTTTATACTCATCACCGTGCGCTTTAACTTTAAGCTCGAGGTCATGGGTATTTTTTATTGGAGTTGATTCCAATAACGTTACCTCTTGCCATGAGATTTTTCTTAATAATGGTGTCGTTCCCATGAAAACAATAATCCCGTCTGGCCCTGCCCCTTGAAAAAACGCCATGGAATATACCAATAGCATCGAACTGACAGCGATTGTATAGCCCATCACCGTCGAACTCCAATGATACGCCATCATTAAAGCAACCATCGAAAAGCTACCCACCACTCCCCATACGAGAGATGATTGCTTGACTTGACATGTAACTTTTCGCTTCAAATGAACATTATAAGCAAACCCCAATAAAAACATCGCCAATACGATTATTTGAATCACAGTTGCCTCCTTGATTTAGCAAAAGTTAGAAATACCATTTATTTAAATAAATCTGAATGAGATCCCGTTCTTACTAATGATAATACAAGTATCTTTTCAAATTTCTCATAGATAAGAAGAAAATCTGGCTCGATATGGCATTCTCTCGTTCCTTTATAGTTTCCAATCAGTTGGTGATCTTTATATTTTTCATCTAGTATTTCATCATTCGCTAACTTTTCAATCACTTCAAAACAGTTTATCGATATTTTTTCCTTGTTTTTTAGCTAGCTTTAAATCCTTCTTAAAGCGACTCGTAAATTTAATTTTATACTTCAAGAGCAGACCTCAAATCATCGATGTTGTCATAAGAAACAGCACTATTATCCTTAGCAATCTCTCTAGCCTCCTCCATCGCTTTGAGGGTTTCTTGATTTGGAACATTCAGTTTTAAATCAAAAGGAATGCCACACTCTCTAATACTTGCTCTTAAAAACATATTTACTGCAGTCGTCATATTAATACCTAATCTTGAATAAATTTTTTCTGCTGCTTCTTTTACTTCTCTATCTGTCCTAATATTTAAATTAGTCGTTGCCATCCCTATCACTCCTTCGACTTAATTATACTTACGAAAGCAATACGTTGTCAATACAATAGGATCGCATACGACGTATTTTTATTACTTCCCTAACTCTCATGCAAATAAATTTGAATACTGATCTTTACCCAATTACCCCGCTCTTCTTTTTCAATCACTTTCGCGAACAAAACTTTCCCAGAGTCCATCAGCCTTGAGAAAATAACATTATCTTGCCGTGGCACGTAGCCAATCTTCTCTTGCTTCAACGTTTCGATTCGTATCGCTTGCGAGTCGTATTCATTCTCGGGTTCACGATAAAATACTAATCTGTCGCCTACTTGAAGTTGACCTGCAATCGCATCAATTCCTTCAATATGCGCAGTGCCCGCCACATACGTATCAAATAAATAAATATCCCGCTCAAAAGGCTTCGGTATTTCAATCCCTGTCTCACTATTTAATAGATAGCGGAATAAATCACCTTGGTTTCTATTTATCAAATCACTCATGTCGCATCCCTCATTAACTGCTCAATATATTCTTCTTGAATCCGTATTGCCTGTTTAAATTCTTCAATATCCTGCTTTAACTCGTCTAACTTCTCGGTTTTTTTCGTCTCATCGGTTAGATAAATACTCCAAATGTAAGGCGGGGTAGTTTGTATCTGTTCAATTTCATTTTGAATTTGACTCACTAACCCTTCAAGTCGTTCAACTTCTTCATGCAACGATTTACCTTTTAAAGTCGCTTCACTCTCCATCCCATCACTACATACAATCTCAAATATAAGTTGGATCGTTTGAAGATCTCCGTCCTTATAAGCATCCGTCGCATGATAAAACATTTCTTTTTCTGCTTCAGTAATATTCGGATTAAGATCCGGATGCAATTTCTTTACGATACTCCGGTAACTTTTTTTGAGTTGGGCTGCTTGGTCTTCAGACAACGCATCCGCCTTCGAGCGTGCTAGAGCCTGGTTAATTTCCTCAATCTTTTCATTCAGTTGCTGTTGATACGCTTCAAACTCTTCATCAAGCTGAAGCTCAATTATTTTCATATTAATTTTCTCTTGTCGATTTATCTTCGCTTGAATCAACTCTCTTTTTCGCCGCAAACGCAAATACTTGCAGTAAGATTGATACAGTTCATATTCAAGGCTCCCGAAAATCAGCATGTATTCCATTTGGATATTCTCACAAATAATGTATTGCAGATGATTTTTCTCAAAAATTAGTTCTTCCAACGTTTGCTTTAACGCTTCTACTCTCTCCCGCGCTTTCTTATCATCTGGGAACTCAATAATCTGTCCCATCCCGCTCCCCCTTCCTGTCCACTTCACTTTGCTTCCTCAAATAAATTATATCAAAATAAGAGACACAGAACGATGCCACTTTAACAAGCGCAGTCCTATGTCTCTATTTTCTTTATAGACTGAGGTAAAACTACCACATACACTTCCCACCTATTTATTATACCCCTTCAATTTCTGCCCCTTCATTTAAAATATCCAAGTAGTCTTGATAGGCAAACACTTTAGAACGTCGTTGTGTAGAAATGTTCTTTAAAATATCTAAATCACAAAGCCGTTGAATGGCTGTACTTGCTGTATTATAAGCGACGCCCATCGCTTCAGCCGTCTGTGTGATATTAACAACTGGATGCGTCAACAAATAATGGTATAGCTCTAACACCGTTTCTAAGCTTCGTGGGGTAAAATCCTGATTTTTAATCAATTGAATCGCTTCTTCCTTTAATTGAATTAATCGATCTGCCGTTTCAATGCAAGACCTAGCAGAGATCACCGTTCCTTGAATAAAAAATCTTACCCATTGCTCAAAGTCTCCAGTTTCTCTTACTGCCGTCATTCTGTCATAATACTCCACTCGATTCTGCTTCAAATAATAAGATAGGTATAAGGCGGGTGTCTGAATAACTTCCTGTTCCAGTAAATAAAGAATGATTAACAAACGACCAATGCGTCCATTTCCATCTAAGAAAGGATGAATCGTTTCAAATTGATAATGAATCAGCGCTGCTTTGATTAAGGGATCATAGCCATTTTCGGTATTTAAATAATCCTCTAACTGATGAAGACTCATCGTCATATCTTCAACATTAGGCGGAATATAGCGGGCAGTTTTTAGGCTTGAACCCGTCCCTCCAATCCAATTCTGACTCCTCCTAAACTCTCCTGGATTTTTCTCTTTCCCACGAACATCTGATAATAGCATTTTATGCGTATTCAATAAAAGACGATTACACAAAGGTAACTTACTTAGCTGGTCAATCGCATAATGAGTAGCTTGAACGTAATTCACGACTTGACTGACATCTTCATTGATATGCTTGTCTATTTCTGAATGAAACAGGTCTTCAAGTGTCGCTTGTGTCCCTTCGATTTGCGACGAAAGAAGTGCTTCCTTCTGAACATACATGGAAATAAATAAATCCATATCTAGTAAATGAGTAGCCCGATCATCAAGGACCGCTAATAGTCGGTGAGCTTCCACGACAAGGTTAAGCAAAACATCATCCAGTTGAATCGGTGGTTCTGGTGGCAAGGGGTTGGGTTTAAATGAATAAAAAGTAGAATCCCCAGATAAATTAGGGATAAACGTTCCAGCTCGATCTTTAGTCATCTCCAAACCTCCTGTTTTTGAAATAATAAAGTTATTTTACCATTGTTATTTCAAAAAGTTAACAGTTTTTGAAATAAGACGCGTAAATATAGACGATTTATTTCAATTTGACTTTACTTCTTTAGATATTCTCTGCCTCCCAGCGTGCTCGAGACCGCAAAATTAGCTATATAAAAATACAAAAAACATCATAAAGGAAACAGCATTTCCTCTATGATGCTTGATACTATTGAACAGCGTTGAAAGTTAAGTTCAACACAGCTTCTCCTGACCCTTCTGCCCCCGTAAAGGGTTCTAGTGAGATTTGAACTTGCAGTTGATCCTCTGCTCTCGTTAACTTGAATGGGATGTATTCTAACAAGTGTTCTATAAAGGTTAAATCAGGGTCCGTCAGATTATCAGTCTTAAAAATTTCAAAGATTTCTTGGACCATCTCTCGATTACAGGAAAGATAGATCATTCCATCTTTTTCCTCTAATTGATCCATCACAAGTGTGATTAAGGCCTTTTCTTCTGGTGAAAACTCCTCTTTGTCCAATTTGGCGGTCAGTTTCATCAAGTCCACTAGATCCTCCAAAGAGCTAACTTCAATTGAGCTATCGCCTAATTCAGCATTCACTACTTGATAGAGCTTCTCCGCGTTGGCCGCGAGATTCAATTCATACTGATCCAGATTCAATTTATATTGATCTGGTATTTCTGTCTCTGCAAGTCCGGTCTTGAAAGTGATTTTCTCTATTGGAAAATCATCACTTACATCTTCAGTACTCATATCCAATTCAATCTCACCCTGGTCGGAAAGAATGAGACGACTCTCCCCGCCTGACTTAAGAAAATTCATTTCCTCTCCAATAAATTTTTCCAGTTGATACGCGAACTCATTATTATCAATTTGATATTCTCCCGCTAAATCGGTTAAGCTCTGAGCTGAAACGCTTTGAAAAACCACAAAAAAGGTAAGTGACAATGTCACAACAAATCTCCATAATCGCTTGAGGTGCATCTTTATCTTCCTCCTACTAGTGTGTTTTAAAGTTATCATATCATGATAATGTCAATAAATTATTAAATTCTAGGTAAAGATTATGTAAATATTAGGTAAAGCGACATAAAATAAGATTCTATATGGTAAGCTGACCTTTAAAAATCAAAACAGTATTTTCATGATTTTATACTACTTAAAAACCATCAGATAAATCCAGCCCAACAAACACACGCCACCAAGGATTAACTCAACCCTCCCAACTTTATCAGCATCGGCTGCGGTCTTTCGACCTGCTTTAAAGGCCGATTCAAACCCATTAATCAAATGGTATTGCTTTTTGAAATAAATCAAATAACCAAAGGTCAAGAACGCCAATCCTACGATCAACAAGATTATTTTTAAAAGTGTCATATAGTATCCCTTCTATATCCCTTTGGCAAGTTCATTCACTAACTTGTCCAAGTCCTAACTTTTCTATTTATTGAAATTTATTTTCCATTGCATTCGCTACTCTAACTAGAAATAACATGACTGGCACTTCTACTAAAACACCCACGACCGTTACAAGCGTAGCTCCTGATGATAACCCAAATAATGAAATAGCCACTGCCACTGCCAATTCAAAGAAATTAGAAGCGCCGATCATCGCACATGGCGCAGCGATCGAGTATGGTAATTTCGCAAAGTGTGCCATCGCAAACGTAATTGCAAATATCAATAAGGTTTGAATGATCAGCGGGATTGAAATAAGCACGATATTCGCAGGTTGTTCTATAATTCGGTAACCTTGGAAAGAAAAAATAATAATCAACGTCAATAACAACCCAACCATGGTGTATTTATCAAATTTAGGAATAAAAACCTTCTCTAAGTAGTCTTCACTGTATTTAGAGATAATATGCCTTCGCGTCAAAATACTAACAACAAGTGGGACTACAATAAATAATATTACAGATAAGAATAACGTCTTCCATGGAATATGAATATTACTCATATTCAGTAAAAAACTAACAATTGGGATATACGCCACCAGAATAATTAAGTCATTCGATGCCACTTGAACGAGCGTATATGCGCTATCCCCATTCGTTAACTTACTCCATACAAAGACCATTGCCGTACAAGGAGCAGCACCTAATAAGACCGCACCTGCTAAATATTCCGTCGCCAAATCCACGCCCCATAAACGACCATAAATAATGAAAAAGAATAAATATGCGATAAGATACATCGATAGAGGTTTAATAATCCAATTGGCAATCCAAGTGATAAATAATCCTTTTGGATTATCCTTAATTCTTTTAATACTACTAAAATTAATTTTTAGCATCATCGGATAAATCATAATCCATAATAAAATGGTCGTTGGAATCGATACATTATAAAATTCAAATTTCGATAATGTATCTGGGATCACCGGTAGAAATTTCCCAATGAGAACCCCGATTATCATACAGATCAAAACCCATAATGTTAGATTTCTTTCAAAAAAACTGATCTCTTTATTTTTCATTTTAGCACTCCTTTACTTTATCAATAAAATCTAAGACTTTCCGCTCAATAAGCTGGATTACTTCAATAAATTCCTCATCTGATTTACCGGTTGGATCAGCTAACCCCCAATCTTCACTTTCATACTTGTAAGGTAGAATTGGACAGGTCACATTGCACCCCATCGTCACCAAATAGTCGACCGCCGGAATTTGAGTGATTAGCTTCGGTGCTTGAGTCTGTTCCATATCGATTTGATGTAAATCTTTCATCAATCTCACAGCATCTTGATTGATCTGGGATTTTAATTCTGTTCCAGCAGAATATACATCAAACCATTCACTACCATGTTTTTTCATCAGTGCTTCAGCAATTTGACTTCGACAGGAATTATGAACACAAATAAAAGCGACTTTCTTTTTCATAGATTTTCTTCCTTTTTATCATTTACAAATACAATCCGTTTTCGTTGTTGTAATCATTTCAAGGAATGATTTTAATTCATTAAATGTCACATCGTTTAATGTATAGCGCATCCAAGAACCATCTTTTCGTGCATGCACCAGCTCATGCTTCGCGAGTAAGTTCATATGATAACTTAGTGTCGATTGGGAGATACTTAATTTTTCTAAAATATCACATGCACACATCTCACCGCACGAGAGCATATCAATAATTTTTAAGCGCGTTTCTTCAGCAATGACTTTTAACAGTTTCGCCGAATTTCGATAATCATTATCCATCCTCTCACTCCTTCGATTCAATTGATCATATCGATACTTATCGATGTGATTTATAGTTTACTCTTCATATCGATAGCTGTCAATGTCTTTTGCCAGATTCTATGCTATATCCCCTGTATAAAGCAAGCAAAATAAAAAAGTTAGGTATTTCACCTAACTTCGTTCGTTGTGATACAAATCAAATCAAATTTCTTCTAATCTAACTGATCCAAATCTAGCACTTGGTCATATTGACTAAGATTACTTGAATCTCTGTGCGTAATATTGATTAAGCAAATAATTTTCGATTCGATGGTAATTTTCTTTATCTAAGGCTGATAATGATTCATCTAATTGATTGATTTAAATAAGATGGCGTTAATTCCCACTACTCTCATAGATCCAAGTATCAAAGGTCACTGTACTAGCAACATTGAACAGATTTTTTAAGGTCATCGCTACCCAATCGGTATTATCTGCTTCAAAAATAATCGACGGGTAAACCTCAAAGAGCATATTCACAACCGTTAATACGAAACGAGCAAATGTGTTTTCATCGATCGAACTGACATAAGCTATTTCATCATCTTCTACGAAGGCAGCGTGTTGGATTATATCGTTATCCTTGGAATAGAGAACTTCATCAGGTATTAACTCGATAAATTCTTCAAAGGGTGAAGTTAAAGGGTTAATCGCCTCATGAGTTACTTTATAGTATTCAAAAAGCATCTCACAACAAGATAGATAGTCAGCATCACCACGATTTGCTTTGAGTATCTTTATCTCTTGAAAAGGTTCGGTTACAAACAAATCATCCTTTTCAACTTCTAATTCATAACACACTCTCACCTTTTTAAAGCCTTGTTCCTTTAGGAAATTAGCTTTCTGAGTTTCAGAAGAAGCAATCATTGCTTGTAGCGGGCACTTCTGCTCGTCCGCGATTGATTGTAAAATCGAAGGATCAATAATCTTTTCATGATCATTCAAATCAAATCGAATATAACAATTCCTCAAATGATATTGATTGCGGTAGGTTTTGATTGTAGCTAATCGCCTTCCGTTTTCCTCTATCTGATACCTATTATTTTGTTTTGATTCATTCATATAATGATAGTCTCCTCTAAACAAGTGGATGGTGAATGTAAAATCAAATAAAAGCTATAGAAGCGACTGAGTCAACAGTAAGTATATCACAACGAGCCATAAATTATCTTATAAATCCATAAATTACGATTGTAGAACTTGTGTAACTCACTTATGGAATTCGATATGTGAGTTAGAGCACTCCTACGCGAGTGTTAATAATTCAAAAAGACTACAAAAAAATGCGAATCGTCCTCACATTTTAAGGACAATTCGCGGGGTAGACTTGATTATTTTATTGTACATTGGCAGTTGACTGCATCATCATTTTTTCTTCATGATGATCAAGAAGTTTCATCGCGAAGGATGTTAAGAGTGCGATTACTGCGGCATCATCCATTAGACCTACGATGCCTAAGAAGCCAGGTAACAAATCAATGGGCACGATTGTATAGATCAGCGCAAGCCCAACGATTAATTTAATGGAAATCGGGGTATCCTTCTTAAATAAAGCTCGGATGAACTTGCCAATGGACATACGTGTGCTTTTATTCATTAATTGAGTCATCGTAAACCACCTTTCCTATTACTAACCCTATTATACGATGCCCTGCTCCCTAAGTTATCAGTCTCAAGTCTGAATTATTGTCGAATGAATCTTAGCTTCGTATCTCGCTGGAGACTCGCTAACAATGGGATATATTCCTCATCAACTCGCCCAATAACATTAACTCTTGAATCAGCTGGAAGCGCTGTATTCAGAATCTGTAATTCCCCAGCGTAACGCTCATATCCGTCATTATCCAAGGTAATATCCCCAGTTCTGCGACCTGTCACCAGATGGTTCCGTGGGAGAGTCCAATCGTCTTTCGGCTTGTAATCTCGGGATTCCACGAGCCTAAAGATGTCCTTTGGTGAGTCCGTCCGAATGGTGAAGGTCTGGTTGAGAATCTCTTGATAATCATCGTCGACTTCAATTGGAATACTAACGATATTTGTTTCGATAAAGTCTTTGATTAGCTTCAACTGAACATCATCGATTCGATAGTCTCCGATGAAAATCGCTTGAATGCCGTATATGCGCACCAACTCGACAAATTGGATATAAGGTAAGAGATTGCGGTGGTGCTCTAAGGTCGGAAGTCCTTCATAGATAGGCCCTCGTTGTGCCAGATTACTTGCAATGAAGGCAATGGGCTCCTGCCCTAACTCACGAATCGCTAGGTTCATAGCTTCAAAATAATCGGCATCATTGCCAGTCTCAGGTCTTGGATAGAAGTTATGCATGAAGTAATAATTCTGAGTCAATTGATGTTGCTGGATTTCATTGAATAAAGCTTGCTGAGAAGCATTAAAGGTGATATCTGGTTGAGTGGTCATATTCAAGACATCTTCTACCTCAAAACCAAAGTCTAACCGAATATTCTGAATGCCAAACTTGTCCACTAGAGCGTCTAAGGAATCCAGCTCTAGCATCGTTAACGTCCTTGGTGATATATCGACGATGAGATAGAAGTCTCGATCTTTGAACCAAGTCAACATCTCCTCGGCTTGCTTGGCATAGTCTGGATTCATCTCCTCAGGAATATGCAAGGATGTGAAGACGGGTACATGTTGGCCGGTGAATTGAGCGTACCAATCCTTATATTCATTAAATTTGCTGACATAGGAACTTATACCTAATTTGTGTAACATGCTATCCTCCTAAAAATAGGCCGTGAAGCGAACTCCACGACCTTGATTGTTTAATCTAATAATTCTAAATCGCTTGGCTTCATGAAAAGACGGGTCATAATAAATCCACCAATATAAGCAATGACTAAACCGATGAAGTAATGAATCATCTTATCTGGGAACATGAGCGGAATCGCTACCAGTCCTGAAGGACCCCATGCAGTGGATTGAACACCCATTAACATGACATAGGCACCACCGAATCCTGCCCCTAATCCTGCTGTAATAAATGGCTTACCAAGCGGTAAAGTTACCCCGTAAATCAATGGTTCACCAACACCGAGGAATCCTGCTGGAAGTGCACCGGTAATAATTTTTTGAAGTCTCTGATTGTTACGTTTACGTGCATAGAGATAGATCGCAATCGCTGCCCCTACTTGACCAGCTCCTGCCATCGCCAAGACTGGGAAGAGGCTAACACCGCCTAGATTCTCCAATTGGATAGCATAGATTGGGATTAAGCCATGGTGTAATCCGAGTAAGACCATTGGTAGAAAGACTGCTGATAAGATATAGCCTGATAGAACAGAAATAATTGGATTAGATGATCCGATAAAGAGATTCAAGAAGTTAACTAAAATATCAGATACATATCCAGAAACCGGCATAATAACCATAACCATTAATAATCCTGTAATCAATAAGGTCACGAATGGCGTGACAATTAAATCCAGGACATCTGGCGTATGTTTGCGAACAATCTTCTCTATCTTAGATAAGACCCATACACCGATGATAACCCCAATAATCCCACCCTTACCTGTCGTTAAGATAGAATTAAGTGGTTGATCTGCATTATAGAGACCAAGGAGTGTTGCGAAGTCAATTAAGGGTGCTGCGATGGACATCGCACCGACCATACCTCCGAGAGCTTCAGTCGCACCGAATTGCTTAGCTGAGTTGACCCCAGTGTAGATTGCAAAGTATCCAAGGAAGGAAGTCCCTAGGAGTGAGAAGAGAATTCGTGTACCTTCCCAGAAATTACCCGCAACAACCTCTTGCGCGATGAGTTGACCAATTAAGGTACTCAAGCCTGAGAACAGACCCGCTGCAATAATTGCTGGAATCATCGGAATAAAGATATTCGCAATCAATTCAAGTCCTCGTCTAAGTGGACTCTGCTTACGGCTTTGTTTTACCGACTCCTTATTACCTTGCCAATCCGCAGTGACACCAGTGCTTTCATTCACATTGGTGGCCATCGGATCGTCTTGAGGATTCAACCCTCGATTCAATTGATGCGTCTCGATTAACTCATCGGTGACCTTCTTAGCCGTCCCTGGGCCTAAGACAATTTGGAGTGTCTCGGCTTCAACGACACCTAAGACTCGATCCGTATTCTTTAACTTCTCCATGTCGACCTTGCTATTATCCTTAAGTTTTACTCTCATCCGCGTCATACAGTTAGTAACGTTGTCAATATTCTCTGCGCCTCCGATTGCCGTAAGAATATTTTGAATCAAAGCTTGATTTGACATTATTTATTCCTCCAATTCTATTTGTTAATTAAATTATGAATCTTACCGTGAGCATCTGATAGAGATTTAGTGGCGACCTCTAAATCTTGATTGAGTAAAATCATGACGATTGCTTTCTTTACATCCCCATCACTTTCCTTTAACTTCGCAACTGCAAGTGCTTCACTGACACCTGTCGCATCCATGACAATCGTTACTGCACGATGACGTAATTTCTCATTGGAAGTCTGGACATCCACCATAAGATTCTGATAGACCTTACCGATTCTGACCATCGCCATGGTCGAAATCATATTGATAATCAATTTCTGGGCCGTACCTGACTTGAGACGGGTTGATCCTGTGAGGATTTCCGGTCCGACCTCCGCTTCGATTGCTATATCTGCAACCTTGCCTATCTTAGAATCCTGATTGTTGGCAATCGCAACGGTGTGAGCACCTATTGACTGAGCATATTCTAAGGCGCCGATGACATAGGGGGTCCTACCTGATGCGGCAATCCCGATGACTGTGTCTTTGGACGAGAGATTAATCGTCTCAAGGTCTCGTTGACCTTGCAAGCCATCGTCCTCAGCCCCTTCAATCGGATTCCGAATAGCCTCTTCGCCACCAGCAATGACTCCTACAACCATATCTGGACTCACGCCGAACGTCGGAGGTGCTTCAGAGGCATCTAGGACACCTAGACGTCCACTGGTCCCTGCCCCGATATAGATGAGTCGACCACCCTGCTCGAAGGAATCAACTACACTATCGATTGCTTGAGCAATCTCAGGGAGCAGTCCGGAGATGACCTCTGGTACCTTACGATCTTCTTCATTGAAGATTCTCAAGGCTTCCAGAGTCGGTAATTGATCTAGATTCATACTCGCTGGATTACGCTGTTCTGTTGTATACTTGGGTTCTTCTTTCAAATTCTATCCCCTCCTTCACTTAACTTATTTATTCTTGTTCGCTCTAAGATCTCTATCGAATCTTCACTCCGACTCAGATAAGTCTGGAAGATGACATCGATGTAGTTCAGTTGCATGAGCCTCGAGACCGTCGCAGCACTTCGCAAGGGTAACTCATTGGACGGTATAAATAAATTGACATCAGCTAGATTGGCTATCGTCGAATTGTCTTGATTGGTCAAGGTAATAATCTTGGCGCCATTGGACTTGGCCGCTCGAGTAACCTCAACCATCTCCTCTGTCTCTCCAGAATAAGAAATCGTAAAAGCCAAATCACCCCTCTTCATATTCCGCGCAACTAAGAGTTGGGAGTGCCAGTCTTGATTGACCATCGCCATCTTATTACCCCGGATGAACTTCATCTGAGCATCCATGGCCACAATCAGTGAGGCACCCATTCCAAAGAATGACAAATTATTGGATGCTTCAATCAGCTCAACGGTCTTTAAGATACTTTCTTCACTCATCAATTGCTTGAGCTCTTCCATACCTAGAATGTTGCGGGAAATCATTCCATCCATAATCTCTTCAATAGTTGAATTCTTCGCGAAATCAATCACCCTACCCTCGAGATAGGTGTTGCGGGAGGCTTGTTCGTAGATTACAGCTTTCTGAAAATCACTATACCCCTTAAATCCAAGCTTCTTGCATAAGCGACTAATTGAAGCGGGCGAAGCAAAAGTCTGTTCGGCAAGCTGATAAATTGTTAATTCCGGCATAGAATCAAGGGATGAAAGGATATAATCGATGATTACCTTCTCCGTCTGTGTCGCCTCGATGTGATGCTCTCGAAGTCGAACAGATAAAATTGACACGACACCACCTCTCTTATTAAATAAATTACTAAATTAAATTATAAAACGAATGAAACAAAATTTCAATTAATCGCTTACAGAAAGAAACATCGTTTCAGTTAATGAACAGAAATGAGTATGTTGTCAAGAAAATGACCATAATAGGTTGCCTCTTTTTTGGGGAATCACGTTAAATCTCTAATGATTTTGGATAGGACTTATTGATCGTTTGAGGTGAACATCCTAGACGACGAGCAATTTCGCGGTTTGAAATCCCTTCTGCCTTCCATGCCGCTATCTTGCCTCGTTCAAATTCAGATAGATGTGAGCAATATTTTGCGTTTTAATGGGTGTAAGTTATATGATTTCATCCTTTTCTATAGTATTCGACGCACTTATAGTAACATGAAATCATATGGCTTTTTTGTTTTCACAAACTTATTTTACAGGTGGCTAACTTAATGATAAAATCCACGTTTAAAAGATTCATATATCCGTCTCCTCTAAATAAGTAGATGGTGAGCGTAAAATCAAATGAAAAGCATCAGGGTTTCTAACCACTTGATAAGTGATTAGAAACCCTTTATTTACACGTTTTTATTCCATTGGCTGAACATTCTCTTCAATAAACTGAATTTCTTCCTCACTCAAACCATACTTTGCATACAATTGCTGATCAATTTCCGGAATAGATTTTGACCAATCGATATCGGAATTGGAAGTGAAGTCTTGGATCGGAACACATTCCCATGTATCTTTCTCATTGTGCTGATCAATTTTTAAAATACTCAACATGGCTCTCGTGAATTTCGTTTTTATGTATTTCAACAAGTTTTCTGCTTCTAGTTCTTTCTCAAAAGCTCCTATACCTAAAAAAGTTTGAGTATATCCTTTCCTAGGACCAATAATTTCTGGAGAACTAAGTTGTTCGCCTAACAACCCTTTCCCATTAGCCCTTGGCACAATAACTTTCCATTTAAATAGATTCTCGTGTTCTTTAGCAATATATTCTTCGAGTATGTATCTCCAGTACCTTTTATTCTTAATCACACCGATAATAGCTATATCTGTGTTTGATTTTGCTTTTTCTAAAAATAGTGGGATTTTTTCAAAAGTATTATTTCTTAATCTTTTATCTTTCCCATTACTCCCAATTTTACTTTTTAAATTTGGGTAATCATTATACAATTTTTCTAATTCGAATCGATTTTGAGTATAAATTACATTCATCAGGCTATCTTCAGATAATTTTTGTACCTTCCCATAAATTTCTATTAGCATAGGATAAGGCGAAAAAATTCCAATCGGTCCAATTAGTTTGTTAATGTCTCGATATGATACAGCTATCCCCCCTTTAATATCTGTATTCGGAAAAATTATTGAAGAATCTTCTTCATAAAATAAAATTTTCAAATGATTATCTCTCAGCATTTTATTATTCCAAGCTTTAGGTGTGCTTCCGGCATTGAATAAAAACCTAGCTGGATGTATCATCTCAACTTTTTCAGCAATTTCATAGGCACTATCTAAAAACAGGTGATAAATTGGTGGTGCATATGTCTTATTATTTCCGGCTGATTCATCCTGATACGGTGGATTCCCTACAATCACATCAAACTTCACTTTCTCACCTCCATAGGCTTTGATTAAATCTTCTTTCATTGTTCCTTCTTGGGCGGATTTTGCCATGTCCCATTGAACCAAATTACGGGTATCAATATCCCCGTGAATGCCATAGACATAGTTTTTAGCAATATTATAAATTATATTACTTGGAGCAACCCCATAGACCTGATTCTCTAAGATCCACTTAATTCGCGCTTCTTGATTAGGGATTTGATCGGCTAAGCCTTCATTCAATCGTTTCACCAATTCCGTTAGATAGAGTCCACTCTTAGTATATAAGTCCGCAAACTTCATATGCTTATCCTGGAAGATTCCAGGGTTCTCTTCTTCTAACTTATCTACCATCAATTTAACGACCCCTCGTGGCGTATAAATCTGATTGGTCTGTTGATTCGGAATATAGTCAAAAATGTCTTCAGGTAGTTTCTCATCAAAGTAATTCGCTAGTTCGTCTTTCTTATCAAAGAATTCTTGGACACTGGCATTAAAGACCGTCTCATCAAAGAACCCTTTAAACTCACGTTCTTGACCCTCATCATCGACATACTTAAAGCCATCACGTAACTTTCTAAATTCTTCAATCGTAATCGATGTGATTTCCAAGAAAGTATCTGGGGCAATGTTCTGTTCAAAATTATTTAACCTTGTATCTCGGTCACCATACGCCATGAGGAAGGCTGGAATCGTCCGAGTAAATCCACGTAGATGATCTCGGGTATCTTGCTCCGTTTTGTTTTTCTTCCGTTCTTCAATTTTCTTATATTCTGTTTCGACAGTTTTGTTCAATGTTTCTTGGGTTCTTTTTTGAATATTTTGTTGGAACTCTTGGCGGAGTTCTCTTTCTTTTGCTTGACGCTCTTCATCAAGTTCGGTCATGGTTTTGGTATTATTAGGATTTACAAGCGCATCATTATAGTCTTTTTGAATGTAAGTTGTCTGGGTTGTAAAGTAGTTCACTTCTTCCTCAACCACATCTTTGATATTTCGTCTGACATTATCTTGAACACGATTAGTCTGGGTTATATTCAAGTCAAATTGATCTTTTAACTCGTCAAAGTCCTCTTTAATACTATCCATGAAGCGGTTGGTTAAATCCGTCACTGTTACAGATTCCGGCTTATCTTCGACTTGGAAGACTTTATCACCAAAGATATCTCGAGTTCGGTTAATCACGATTTCATCAGGAATTTCAACTTCACCGCGATCATTCAGCATCGGATTCTGTAAATCAATCGGCCGTGCTTCTTTCGCATGCTTCTTATTTTCTTCGGGCTTAATCTTATTAATAATTCCAACCAATTCTTTTGGCGCGCCGAAGATTCCTACAATATTATTGAAGAGCAGGTTAGACATGAAGCCTTGACGAACGACTTCACGTGCTTTAATATGACGCGGAATGGTCAATACTTCCTCGGCATTGAGCTCTTGCATCTCCCCTTGATCATCTTCTGCAATCACCGGGAAGAAATTCAACAACGTCTTAATCTGGTCGTGACGTTGCTTTGTTGTCTCTGATTGACCAGGTGTTAGGTTATTCGCAAACTCATCAAAGAGAATCAACGTACGTTCTGGCGCAAAGTCAAAGATATAAGCATTCTCTTTACGGAAGAGTTGTCCATCCTTTTCATACTCATAAGGGTTCTGTGCTCTAAAGGCTGCTTGGAAATATAACGCAGGTGACTTAATATTTGACAACATCAACACAGCTGTCCACTCAGGAATCGTTACCCCTGTTGTAAGTTGCCCAACAGATAGGGTAATTGTCTTAGGATATTTCTCAATCGCTGCTTTGACTTTATCGTATGATTTTTTATTTTTCTTAACTTCTTGACTTTGTTCTAATTCCGTTTCACTATCAATTAGACTTTCACCATCCCCAGCAGCTAAGATGATTTGGTAATCCTTGAAGACAGGATGTTTCTTCAATAATGCTTCAAGCGCCTTGGCAGAGGCAACTCTTGGTAGGAGCCAAAATGTATGATCTAACTGGTGACGATACTCCGTCGGTGAAAAAGGCATCTTGCCTTGCGACAAATTATCCAAGAACTTTAGGACACTCGCCTCATACTCAAAACGCCCATTATCCTTCGTTGCGAAGAATTCGTTCAAGTCAAAAGCATAATCCATATTACCGTCTTCTTCTAGGTTCGCCCCTCTTTGTAGTCGATCTTGAACGAGGCTACTCATCTGATAAGTAAAAAGACTTAAGGTAGGTAATTTTTCATAAGGATTGGTATCAAGTGTCGGATCCCAGTTCGCCTTCGCTTGTTGCTCATCAAGATAAGACCAATTATATATTTGATCCGCCAAAAACTTCTCATTCGCAATGGCTTTAAATGGCGTTCCAGATAAATGAAGTGTAAAGTCGCGATTAATTTTCTCAAAAGCGCGGTCCGTCTTACGAGTATCTACCCCTTCGTGCGCTTCATCAATGACTAAGAGATCCCAAGGAATTTCAGCTACCCAGTCTAACTTTTTATGAGGACCTCCTGCAAAACGTGCCCCTTTCAAATCTTGTAGCGAAATAAACGTCACTTGTTTAGCATCTCCAGCCTCTTCTGAGACGACAAATTCGATAAATTCATCCCGTGTCATGCCTTTCCCTTTTAAGGCATCTGTTTCGGAGACGAACTTCATATTCGGTTCTTGATGACTAATGAATTTATGGAAGTCCTCATACCAAGAGTTCGCAATCGCCGGGCGATTCGTGACAATTAGCGTATTAACAGCCCCTAGCTGCAGCATCAAATCATACGTCGTTAACGTCTTACCAAAGCGTGGTTTAGCATTCCACAAAAATTCTCGGTCGTTGCCTTCTTGACGATAGTATGCCAATGTTTCCTCAACAGCTTCAGCCTGTTCACTTCGAAGCTCATAATCTATCGGTTCAATGGTTACTTGTTGTTTACTGGCGCCTGATTGGATGAACTCATCCGTTAAAGTCTCCGCTCTTTCAATCTGACCATTAAAGTAGAACCATTCATTGGCGCTCGTACCAAAATTATGACGGCGGATTCCTCGAGATATAAGATAACGGTGAAGATCACTATCATGGAACCATTGTCCATCTTTTCTTTGAGCGACACGGTGGAATTGAATTTCAGGAGTTAATCCCGCAGTCCCTACTTGTTCGTGAATTCGAGCTTCTACTTCTCGTGAGGTCTCACCTATCTTAATATAACCATCATGATCAGGCACTTGGGGCAATGTATAACCATAGATCTTTAGATTGAGTTCCTCGAAAGGTTTAATTTGTGTCCGACTCATCGATTTCCTCCATTTCCTCTAAATGAACATCTTCAATCCAACATGGCAAGTAACGATAGTTTTTTTCTGGTTCTTCATCTGATATCTCATCCTCAAATAAGTCGAACAAGCTTAATTGAGCTTCTTCCACTGGCAATAAAGTTCCATGAATATAGCCCGATTCATGTTCCGTACCCTCTGCAATTTCTTCTAAACTATATTCCGTTCTTTGAACTTTGAGTTTTTTCTGATTCGCTCTTGTATCTAATAGTTTCCATTCCGTGAATATGATTGGATCTCCATTAACTTGTTCTTTTGTCAAAAAGTTCCCTTGGACAATATTTTTAGAAATGATATATTGAGCGGCTCGAAATATCTTATCTCTAACTTTGGTTTCGTGCGCTTCAGCCGCTTCGCGATAAAAATCATTATATATTTTATACAAATTCATGACACATCGCTGCGCGTTATCTTCTAAGAGCTCTACTCCATAGAGCGTGGTTAACGCAAGGAGGGAATAATTCTCATACTGAGCGAGATTCTCATTATAGTTCTTTTGTACGATACTAAGTTTTCGTTTGAGTATTTCAATTAAAAATGCCCCTTCTCCAGCTGAAGGTTCCAAAAAGGTAGCAGTAACTGATTCGCAAGCTTCCTTGATTCCTGGTTGATCAAGCATCATTTTGACAATCCGCTTGGGAGTGAAAACTTCTCCATGCTTTTGAACGCGCTTCTTACTTTTAATAATCACTTCTTTATTTCCCATCAAGCAATTCCCTCCCAAGATTTAGACTAGTATTTGTTAAATCTATTCACTTTCATTAATGTATATTCTAGCATATATTGAAAGCTTTTACATCACATGCAAGTCCGATAATCAGTTAATAATAAGTCGATCAGTTCCCACATACGCCCACCCACATTTCCATCATTTTCCTTCCCTCAACAGAAAAAAGCCCCCTCTCAGGAGCTTCCTTCTACATCGTAAATCTATACAAACCCTATCCCTATCAGCTTTTCTTTTCAATCAATACGACGCACTCAACATGTGTTGGGGGTAAGGGATAGATTGATTTTAGTATGTTGGGTAAGTAGCATAGTTTGAAAATCACCAAAATTCGGCTTGACCCTTGTATTTAAGAAAATTTTCCGTTATAATCTAGGTACCAGAACCCGCTACGTTCCCTGATTCAAAACGTAGTGGGTCATTTTTTTGAGGAGGTTAGTGAAAATGCCAGAGTCATTCAAATTTTCTAGGGAAACTTCTACATTGGTAAAACCTTTCTTAAATATTGATGGACTCATTCATCGTTTAGAGTGCTCTGATAATTTGCCGCTAACTTTTTCTACCTCTGAAAGATCTGAAGCAAGGCTTGTTCTCAAAACAAGAAACTACTATTCCCTATCCATATATAAAAAACAACTGCCCTACGACAATCAACATAATTCATTTACTTTTTCAGACCTAATGCAGCTAGCTCATTTCGATGAGTTTTTAAGGCAGGCAATCAGTCCATTTACCTATCGAATAGAGGAAATGATGAAAACAACGGTCGTTACAAGTGCCTGTGTTAATTATAAAGGTCCTTATCAAAAAGGAGAATGCTATCTAGATGAAAAGCTGTATTTAAACACTGAAAAGTATAACGAAGTGCTTGAAAGTCTTGAAAAAACTGTCGAAGAAAATCAAACTTCCCTTGCTTTCAAACACCATCTCGACAAGAAACAGGGGCGTATCCCTTTATGGGTCTTGGCAGAAGAAATGACATTTGGCCAAATTTCTTTCTTCTTTTCATCACTGAATAACGATATCAAGAAAAACTGGGTTTACTATGGTTTCCTCTCACGGCATCAAAAGTTAAAGAAAATTAAAGGGGAAGAAATCCAGGCTAGATTATTTTCATGGTTTTCTGCTGCCTGGTTTCTCAGAAACTTATGCGCACACAACCAGCGTATATATGGTAAATTGCTGATCAGTGGTAATCCACAGCTTTACTCTCATGACATGCGTAAAATGAAACGCTATGGAAAAAAGAAAAATGATAATAGAGACCTGTTTGCCTATTTAATCAGCCTTAAGAATATCTTACTCTTCGACTCCAGGGAGACACATCAACGATGGAATGTTTTTCTAGAAACACTGGATGAACGACTTAGCCAAGATTCAAAAATAGTTCACTTATCAAAAATAGGATTTGTTGATGATTGGAAGGAACTCCTTAAAATTAATATTGTTCAAAGCTTAGACCAATTGTTATAAAGTTGTTCGACTAAAAATAAGAGACACAGAACTATGTCAGCGTCACAACATAGCTCTAGGTCTCTCTTATTTGTCTATCCTTACGATTTCTCCCGTTTTCAAAGTCATTTCAAGCTGGTCATCCGCTCGCTCAACCTTTTGATCATAAGTTTGGTCCAAAACCTGACTAATATTACGTTCTAATTGGCCTAAATAACTCTCTTTTCCCTCAAGCATTTGGTTCAACACATCCACAATTGCTTGATGTAGCACTTCCTCTTTGATTGTTCGGGCTGGACATTGGGTATGATTTTTAACTCGAGTCACACACCGCTAAATGATAGCCTTACTTCCCCGACTATTCCACTTGATGCGTCGGAAGATATCCCAAAGTGACTACAAAACACTTTCCCTGTTAAAGCATACTTCCCTTGATGAACCGCTTCTTCTTTCGTTTGCCAGAGTAAAGGTTACTTCGCCTTCTCCTCCAGTTGATTTTTACTCATGCCACTTATTTTAAGTTGCTGGTCTATCTTCAATTTGACCTTCCCATAATCAGACACTCGAGGCACCTCCACTTAAAATACAAGTTGGCTAGATAATAACATTTTAAACACCTTCATACAACTGTATCATGTTGCAGGCAGTAGGCATTAAGGTTCTATAATAAATATAACCGACGAGCGTTAAATTAAATTTTACGCTCGTCGATTTTTTAGAGACTTTTGTCCCAGCCTCGTTTTAAGTCTATACATTCTTCTTCGGATAATTACTGTTTTTTTGTATCCTCAATATATTATTTTACAATATTTTGTAGATAATATGTGCGTATTATCTATATTTTTCGTATCTAGCAACGATTATAGAACGAATGTCTCAGTCTCTCTTTAATTTTATTCCTGATAAAGTTCCTTCACGAGGAAATTGAAGCGTCCGATGAGATCGGAGTTCTGAGTGTCCCAGAAGAGGGTATGGCCATCGGCATCTGGTCCCTGTAACGCTACAAGGACTCTAGGGTGAGTTGGGTCAGCTACAAATAAGTATAAGTGTCGTTCATCAGATGAATTTGCAGTATCTTCAATATCTGAGTAGACGGCATCAATTCGGATACCAAGAATTCCGTCACCGTCGTGCTGATAGTGAATCGTTGTAATCTCACCGTCGAGATTGATTTCGAACGTCTTACGCGGGAATGTTCCGCCGTAGAAATCAACCGGATGTTCGAGAGTATATTGTTGATAGACTTGATTCATCGTGCTTCCCCAACTTTGCATAATATTGCCTAATCGTTCATGAGCCTTAGCATCGAATGATGGTGCCGGTAATTCAGGGAACTCAACAGGTTCAAAAGCTGGATAATGATTCGTCACATCTACTTGATAGTATGCTTGATAATCAAATGGATCAATCTCTTGCGGATTATTAGTGTTCCCTAGTGTTGCGAATTGCATTTCACCAGTATATTTGTCAATGAAGAAAATCCCGACCCCACTAATATCTTGTGCACCAGCTGATGTTCGCATCGATACAATATGGTGCGTGCCTTCTGGATATGGATTCTGGAAATATTCCATTTGCCAATATTTGAAGCCAAATCCATTGATTTCTGCGGATTCTCCGGCAACAATGCTAATCCGATTGAGTAAGTCATATCTGGCATCATCCACCGTGAACAGTTCTGCGACATCGTATTTCATGCCATCTAAAGATTCTAGTATGAAGCCGTACGATAAGAATCCAGTTTCCTTTTCTGCCTGATTGATAGCTTCATAATAAGCTGCTAAGCAATAAAATCTTAAGTGATTGAGTGCCTCGAGTGATTCATCCGTTAATTCAGGAAGAAGCATCTTCTCAATCGCAAAGGTATTCTGGGCAATCGTCTTTAAATCGGAAATATTTCTAATCCGATAATGTGCGTCTTCCGACTCGTCATATTCAGCAGCAACATCTTGAGCTTTGCGATACATTGCTGGAATAATGGGGTGATAAACATTCGCATCATCAAATACTTGAATATCCAATGCCATCAAGTCGTGTACAGTGATTTGCTCCGTATCCCATGATGTATCAAGCAACTCATACCAGCGATGATTCAAATCCCGCAGTCGGTTCAAGTAATCTTGCATCTCTTCGGAGAAGGCCACATCAACTTGGCTTGACTCTTGGACACTCTCTCCGCCGCCAATCTCATACCATTGCCAATCTTCATAAATATCAATCAATTCATCATCTCCAGGCATGATTGAACGGTATTCATCTTCTGTTAGGAATTTTTGATGTGTTTTATCTTCGTACACCATTGTGTCGTTTTGTGAGTAAGAAGAATATTCGGCAATCGGGACAATATCGTCACCCCCTTCATTGAAGGTAACAAATGCATAGAAGCTTCCACTGGCAGAGAACGTTAATCTATAACCTAACCTACCATCCTGATAGAAATCTAACCCGCTTTTAGGAGATAGATGAACATATGGGGCTTCAATTTCTCCTGTATCAGGTCTTTCTGGATAGTCGTAACCGGCGACAGTAACAACTTCTTCTCCATTAAAGGTAAAGATATGGAACAAACTCCGGTATTCATTCACACCAGTCAATAGCAATTCAGGAATCCCATTATGGTCTAGGTCCTGAATAGAATAAATAATTTTATCGCTAGGACGCGCATTTGCAATTCCTAGTTCAGAAATATAAGGACTATCATAAAGACCCGTGAAATCAGCATCCAATATCCGGTCCAAATTCTTCTCATAATCCTCAATTACAGGGCGATAGTATTCAGGGAGCTCTTCATTTGCTCTGACTGGCTCACCTGTTAACAAACTCATCCCTGCTACTAACATTATCCAACGCATGCATTTCAACATTTTCATGTAGTACACCTCGGTTCTATATTGTCACTTTATGAATAAATATAGGTCATATTAATTAAAAATACAACTGACAGAACAAATGAGAAGTAAACAGAACCTCATCATTCAAATCAAATTGAATATAACAATTCCTCAAATGATGTTGATTGCGGTAGGTTTTAATGTCTTTTAATTTCATGAGGTAGCATGATCCCCTTTCATGGCCCGCCTTTCCATCGCTAACAGCTCTCTCTTCATAGCAAGCCCCCCGCCATAACCTACCAGCTTGCCATTTGCCCCAATCACTCTGTGGCAAGGGACTATCATCATCAGCGGGTTTTTGTTGTTAGCCATTCCAACGGCACGACTGGCGTTAGGGTTGCCAATCGCCACGGCAATCTCTTTGTAGGTGCGCGTTTCACCATAGGGAATCTTTGTTAGTTCTTCCCAAATTTTCTTTTGAAATTCCGTTCCTTCTAGCTCATATGCAATATCGAACGACGTTCGTTCACCCTTCAAATACTCCATAATTTCTGTATAGACACGTTCTGTGAAGTCTGTCTTCCTTCCAGCATCAGCGGACGCATCAATCTTCTGTAGCAATAATAAAACTTCTCCCCGATAGCCAATCTTCAAGAATCCAAAAGGGAACGTATAAACGGCGAAATCCAATCTCTTGCACCTCACTTTTTGTAACATAGCATCTTAAAATACTTTTTCTTATATATGGCGTTTAATATGGCAAGGGTATTCTTAGTAATGCTATCAGCGCAGTATTTCAATTAGAAACTGAATCGATATTTCTGAAATATAGACTAAATATTATAATTAAAATTCCTGAATATGTATTTTTATTAAAAAAAGCATCTTTATATACGACAAAATAAATTAAATTTAAGAACACAATAATAATCCCCATAATCAAAGTTATTTTAAAAATATTTTCATTAATTTTTTCATTTTGGTTATCCTTTCTCTATCTCATTAACCTTCTGTCGAGACTTTTTTCTTTATTTTAACATTAAATCAGCTGGGAAAAAATTTTTTCATCAACCTTATTTATTATAGAACATCAAAAGACCCGACTCATTTCGCATTATCCAGCGGTGAGTCGGGTCACAACGTGAATGTATATATTTATTCAGAATAATAGACTAAATCATCGAGATTATTTATTTTAATTAAGGAGGAACTTTCTTGAATAATCAGTCCTTTTTCCTCTAGTTCTTTAAATTTTCGGCTGATTGACTCCGGGGTTGTACCTAAATAATAAGCAATATTTTTTCGTGAAGTAGGTAGCGTAACGGTTGGACTTTCACTGTCTGAGTCCACAAGATCCACTAAGTACATAGCCAGACGGACGCCAATACTCTCCGTGGTAACTTGCGTCGTTTGCTTATAGGAATCATTCAGTCGCTTTGACATTTGTTCAATAATTTTGAGCGAAATCTCTGGGTAGTCTTTTAAAATTTGAGTCAGGTCTTTTTGCTCGATCACGCACACTTCACTATCTTCTAATATTTCAGCGTAATCTTCATGATAGGTATCTTTTTTGAAAATACTTGTTTCGCCAATAAAATCACCTGTTTTTAAAATTTTGACGACTTGCTCGCGGCCATTTGCTAAGAGTCGATAAATTTTAATACTTCCTTTATGAACAACATAGAGCTTATCTGTTTGGTCTCCTGCTTGAAATAAAAAGTCACCTTTCTTAAAGGACTGATGTTTAATCTTTTTGGCGATGAGCTGCATGGATGAGTCATCCAAATGATTAAATATGGGAACCAGATGCAAGCACGATTGATGCTTTGTCATCTTTAATCGCCTCCTTGTCTCCTATTATCCTTATTTTACAGTAAAAGTAAAAAGCAAACAGTCATATGTTTGCTTTTTTCGCTTTATTCACTCTTAGCGATTGATTTTAATACTTGATACCCCAAGTATTCAATCATATTTTCTATTTCTTTAAGTGAAGTCTTCTGGTCGTCAAAACGCACCTTTACCTTACTTGCGTTAAACATGACTTTCACGTCCTCCGGATCAATCCCATTCAATGTTTTGATACCTGCTTCTATTTTTTGTAAACAAGATGGACAAGCCAATGTCTCTAATTTTAATGTTGCTTTTTGCATAATTAAACACTCCTTTTATTTTTTATTTCTTAATGTGTCTGCTTGATGTAATACTTGATATACGGTCGAAAAGGCTTCGCATGCGTCATCAGGTATTTCATAATTCGATGTTACTTTTCGTAACGAATCAAACTCAGCGTCAAGATCATTAATTCCGTCGTTTAATTTTTGGTCAATTTGTTGGTAAATTTTTCTTACTTCAATCACTTCTGGATGATGATTTCCATGGACCTTCGCGACAGCCTTCGTAAAAGTATCTAATTGGTCATGGTGATTCTTTAAAAACTCAATACTTTCTTGCATTTTGATTCCCCCTTACTGTTATCTTAGCTAGTTTGGTCGAAACCTTCCTTGACCACCGTCAAGTTATCGTTTATATCGGAGTAATCTCATCGCATTGAGAATCACCGCTAAAATACTTCCTTCATGAATCAACATTCCAATCGACATGCTCATCCAAGGTGTAAACAGCAACATTGACACTAAAATAACGACAACCCCTATAGAAATAACAATATTTTGCTTCATATTTCGATTCGTTGCCTGACTCAATCCTAAAGCGTGATTAAGGTGGTCAAAATCAGATTGAACAAGCACCACATCAGATGTTTCGATCGCGATATCTGTCCCCGATCCCATCGCAATACCTACTTGTGCATTAGCCAAGGACGGACTATCGTTAATTCCATCACCGATAAATGCAACGGTATGGCCAGCCTGAACGAGTTGTTTAACAAGGTTTGCTTTATCTTGAGGAAGCATATTACCCATCGCTTGTGTCAAGCCTAATTCATTAGCGACTAGGTCAACAGAGCCTTGATTATCTCCTGATGCAACAATCAAATTGTTAATCCCTTGTTTTCTTAGTTTCTGTAATTGCTCTTTCACACCCGCTCTTAGCTGATCTCGAATTCCCATTAAAATTTCGATCTTTCCATTCACAGCGGTCAGAACAATCGAATTTCCTTTACTTTCAAAGTCTCGCACATCGTCTCGAACTTTCTGAGAGATTGAATATCCTTGTTCCTCCATCAATTTTAAATTTCCGACCGCCACATGGTTGGCCTCAATCATAGCTATAATTCCTGCACCCTTTATTGCTTCACTCGAATCAATCTTCAAAACGGTATCTTCATTTTCTAGGTATTCAATAATCGCTCGAGCTAATGGATGATCGGATTCTTTTTCAATGGCCAATAAATAAGCGAGAGCCTGATCTCCCTGATCTGAATAAACGGCCACGTCAGCTACTTTGGGTTCCCCTTCCGTTAAGGTTCCGGTTTTATCGAAAATCATAGTATCCACAGCTGCAAAATCTTGAATCGTTTCTGATCCCTTAAGGAGAATCCCATTTTTTGCGCCGTTACCTATCCCGGCAACATTCGATACTGGCACACCAATCACAAGCGCACCCGGGCACCCTAAGACAAGAATTGTTACTGCGAGTTCGATATCTCGTGTTAGAAGTCCTACCATCAAACCAATCACTAAGACCGCATATGTATAGTATTTAGAGAACTGATCGATAAATTTCTCTGTTGAACTCTTAGCATCCTGAGCTTCTTCAACCAATTCAAGAATTTTACCAAAAGTCGAATCTTCCGCCACTCGGTCTGCTCGAAGATAGACGGTTCCATTTTCTAACAGCGAGCCGGAATAAACTTCATCATCGATTGCTTTATTCACTGGGATCGACTCACCGGTAATTGAGGCTTCATTTAAATAACCTGCCCCCTCAATAATGGTTCCATCCACGGGGACTCTACCTCCCGTTTTGACTTGAATGATATCATCAACCTCGACAAAATCGACGTCGATCTCTTCAAATGAACCATCCGCTTGTTTAACCCAAGCAGTATCGGGTGCCATCTCTGTCAATTCTTTAATAGAGGAACGCGTATAATCGAGCGTTTTCGCCTCTAACCAACTTCCAAATAAGAATAGAAAAGTAACAATCGCGGCTTCCTCAAAATTTTGGATAAAGAAAGCAGCCAATGCCGCAATCGAGACTAAAACGTCAATAGAAACAACTTTTACCTTCAGTGCAGAATAGGCCTGGAATAGAATAGGTAAAATTCCAATAATCGAAGCAATCACTAAACTAAAATTAAAGAGTTTCATCGAATTGATTGTAAATCTTGATCCAAAACCAATGACAATGAAGAATAGCTGAGTGACCATGATCTGAGTTTTATGTCTGAGTGTCCACTGAATAAATTTCTGCATCATAATTTCTCTCCCCTGTTTGATTTCTTTGATTCAATCATACAGGGAATAACTTAAACTCACCTTGACGGCTGTCAATCAAACTCCCTCAAAAAATTGACTGAAGAAAGATACAAAAAAGGAACTAAGCGCTAAAAGCAGCCTAATTCCTAAAAAGAATACTCTCTTTCATTGATAAAGAGCCCATTTATTTACAAAAATTTCGCCACAAATATAATCGTGGGATCAAGCTTAAAATTAATTTGAAATTAATCCTCTAAATTATCCCACTCCGTTTTAAATTCCAGATTAGTTAGTTCTTCATTTAATAATTCTCTTAATGTTTTCCCCATAATACAAACCTTCTCTTTCTGTAAAATAGGAAATCAATCTAATTAACTCTACTATGATCACTCCTATTGAGAAGGCTTGACCATAAAGATATCCGTATCTCTCGGGAGGTAGATAACCTCAGCTTCGCCTTTTTTTAATTCGTGTAAATCTGTCAGAGGAATGATTTGTTTAAACTTTTTACTTATCAAGTCTCCCTGGTCATTTAAAAAATGGACATCGAAACGCACTTGAGGTTGTTCATTAATATACTTTCCTGTCTGAGAATAGTTAATAATTTCACCTTGCGTTGTTTTACCATATAATAATAGTTCGCCAAAATCTTTATCAGAACGAACCGAGGTAAGTTGGTAGAATTTGCTAATAATATCTTGGCTGCCAAATGTTTTTAACAAGAAATTTATAATAGATATTCCGAAAATGGGTGCCCAAAACCATGACGAGAATGGATTTAGAAAACGCCAACCGTAACCATCACTCTGAAAATAATAGGAAGCAAGGAATAAGCCAACCATATAGAGAATATTAAAAATCAGCCAAACCCAGATCCAAGGTCGAGGTGATGTCGCGTATTCTCCTTTTCCAACGGCAAATGGCGGTTCAAAACCACTTTGATTTAATTTTATAGTAATTTCTTTTCCAGGCTCGAACCTTTTTTCATGTTCCTTAGTGTCAACAAGATGCAGATAGGTCTTGACTTGACTCCCCGCTAAATTCGTAAAGGTAAGTAATATTTTTTTGGAAGGATCATCTTCTATCAATCCATCATGCTCCCAAGCTAAGATTTCAGCTTGGACTGCCTTTCCGTTTTGTTGAATCTTTTTATGTTGCTTCGCCTTTTTTTTAGGTATCGTGATAAACTTTGAAATCATGTAAGTTTGTACTAACCAAAGAATTACACCAATAACTAAGAGCGCTGTAGCAACAATAGGCGTTGTCCGAACAACTGGTACGGCAAGAAAAAATATAGGGAAAATATACATGAAAAACACGAATAAAAATATGAACGCCATATTATTTCCTCTCTTTCTCGATTAGATTACCCTTTGCATCAAATGTTAAATTATAGTCTTCTCTAACGCCCTTCACTTCAGCTTTAAAAACTAAATCTTCACCCTGCCAATGTGTACTAATCATGTTAATTCCGAGTTCATTATTCATTATATTGAACTCTCTGTAATCTCCTATTTCTTTCAAGATTTCAGTGCCGACTTCCATAATCTTGTTAAAATTCTCAAAATCAATATCTGATAACAATATTGCTCCTGCCCTAGGATCAACATCCGCACTCAATTTTTCCGGAATGATATGCCATGAGCCAATTCCTGAATTATAATAATACAGATCTACATATTTAAGGATGTCAGGATTCACGATATAAATATAGATACTGCTATCATAAAGTCTAAATCGAGCTTCATAAATATAGAAATCTCTCGTACCTACCAGTTCAAATAACTCTTCCATCACTTCATCACGTTTATCAGGATTTAATATGAAGTTATTTTCGTCAAATTTTTCAACAATTTCAATGACTTCTTCTTCGGATAAATACCGTTGAATTTCATTCTCCAAAAGATAACTCTTAAAATAGGAATCGAGTTCACTCGAAAATTCAAAGTCAATTTTGTCTTCTGCATCGCTAATGATGTCTAATAAAAAAACGGGGTCATTACTTTCATCAAAAAAGAAATCCTTAACTTTGTCTAAAAAATTTTTGTCTTCTTTTTCCTCTACATTTAGCTTTTGGGGCTGCGTAGCGAATGTTTCTTCTACTGCTTTTTCAATAGTCTGACAAGAAGTCATCATCGTCGTGAGTCCAATCATTATTCCAACCAATAATTTTCTTTTCATTTTTTCGCTCCTTGTTTTTTTACATTTTACACAAGTCCAGACCATACACGATTATTTTGTTAAGAAATAAAATTTCCCGATTCTTCCAATCCATTTAAATGTCCTAATTCATCAACCTATTTGGCTTCATTTTAACATCTCCAAGCGGATTTAGAAATTTTTTGAACTATGTATGTGTTGAATCGAAATACTTCCATATCAAGGTTGTCAATTATATGAAAAGAAAAAAAGAACTAAGCTGCAAAATGCAACTTAGCTCCTTATAAGTGTTCATTGACCTGATCTAACAAACCGTCTATTTTCTACGCTTTCACATTAATGGTCTTGGTTTCTAAGTATTCTTCTAGACCTTCGATGCCACCTTCTCTACCGTAGCCACTCATCTTATAGCCACCAAAAGGTGTCCCTGTTTCGCCAGGTCCATCATTTACTGTGATCGTTCCGGTGCGAATCAACTTCGCCACTTCAAGAGCGTCATCTTGATTGCCAAATACAGCACCAGCTAAGCCATACTCTGTATCATTCGCAACTTCGATTGCTTCTTCCTTATCTTTCACATAGATGACACAAAGTACCGGTCCAAATATTTCATCTCTCGCGATGATTGCATCATTCTTCACATCATTAAAGACAATTGGATTGACATAGTAGCCTTTTTCTGGGAAGTCATAATCACCCTCGACTAATACATCAGCAATTTCTCTGCCCTTTTCAATATAAGCTGTGACCTTATCGTATTGTTTTTTAGAGGCTAACGGTCCAGCGATGCTGTTTGAGTCATTTGGGTCTCCAACTTTAAATTCGGGGAATTGTTTTTTGACTTCTGCTTCAAATTCTTCACGCACGGATTCTAAAACGATGGCACGCGACCAAGCTGAACAAGTTTGTCCGGTATTTCGGATGACGATACCTAACAGTTGTTTGACGCCAAGTTCTAGATTTTCCTTGTCTAAGAAGATCGCAGGCGACTTACCACCTAACTCGAGTGTTGTTCTCTTAACCGCTTCTTGGGCAAGTTTTGCAACTTCACTTCCGCCTTTCGTCGATCCAGTAAAGGAGATGACGTCAATATGTTTACTTGTGGCAATTGCATTACCTACTTCACCGCCGGCTCCTGTTATGAGGTTTAAGACTCCTTTTGGAAGGCCTGCTTTTTCAAAACCATCGACGACGTAATAGGCCACAAGCGGTGTTTGCTGGCTTGGCTTCAATACAATCGTATTACCCGCTAAAATCGCAAAGACAACTTTTTGAATAATTTGTCCAAGTGGATAATTCCAAGGCGTTAAACATCCTACAACCCCTGCTGGTTCTTTAACGATCAGGGCTCCACCATCTCTTCTTGAGAACTCGTAATCTTTTGCGATGTTGATATATTTTTCAACCCGGTTTATTTGAAATTGTACGTGGGTCTTTTTAGAAAACGCAATGGGTGATCCTAATTCCTTCGTAATTAATTCAGCAATGTCATCAAGATTTTCTTTTAGATAGGCTGCGAATTTTTCCATTATTTCAATGCGCTCATCAAGGCTAGTTAAACTAAACGTTTTAAACGCTTCTTTCGCAGCTAGAGCAGCTTTCTCAACATCTTCTGCATTTCCTCGAGGAACTCTTCCGATAATTTCATTTGTGGCTGGGTTTTCTACTTCGATAAATTCCCCAGAAGTAGAATCTACATACTCACCATTGATATATAATTTTTCGAATTTCATAATACCTCCATCTCGTTGCTTATCAACATTCAACTTCTTTCGGCGCTCAATTGAAATATTGTCGCATACCTCCTTTTGTTTTTCGTGATTACTCCTAATATATACTAACTAATATTTTACAAGGGTTTTCATTCAATGTCTAATAACTCGATTTAAGATGAAAAAGCCCCTTTTCAGGGGCGACTTCAAACTGCATCATTCTTTATAAACTGTATCCTAATCAGCTTTCCTTTAAAATAATTTTAATTTGTGAAGGGTCATACGTATAATAAGCACCATTTTCTTCATGGATGGTTGCTCCGATTCTCTTTAATTGTGCTATTTTCTCATTTCTCACTTCTTCACTTGGAAAAAGAATGGTATAAGCGTTAATGCCTGTTTCTGATTTTTCAGCATGTCGCGCAGATCGACTTGCCCATGTATTAAGTGCAATATGATGATGGTAATCATGATCTGAAATAAATAACGCTGAATCCCCATGACGATTGACCACGGAAAATCCAAGCCCATCAATATAGAACTTTTCATTTTCTTCGAGATCATTTACTTGTAAATGAATATGTCCCATGACGGTATTTTCTGGTAACCCTTGCCATGCATCCGTTGTTTTCTCTTGCAATAAATCTTCGATATCAACCGCGACGGTCGTCATTGCAACTTCCCCATCTTGCCATTCCCACTCATCTGAATTACGATCTGCATAAATTTCGATTCCATTTCCATCCGGATCCGCTAAATATATTGCCTCACTCACTAAATGGTCGCCCGTAGCAAAGCGAATTCCGTCTTGTATAAAGTGTCCAACGACTTGTGCTAAGTCTGCACGTGTTGGCAGTAATAAGGCAAAATGATATAACCCGGTCGTTTGGCCTTTTTTAGATTGAATACCTTCGGGTTCAATAATCGTTAGTAAAGTGTCTTTCCCATTCGTTGTAAATGATGCTTGCGATACTGACTGATCTTTAATCGTTAACCCAATAACCTCTTCATAAAAACGAATCGATTCACTCAAATTACTTACTTTCAACTGGACTTCACCAACATAGGTTGCGGGTTTCTGATGAAATATCACTTTTTATTCCTCTCTTTCCTATCGGATGTTCGTCATTCTTTCTAATTAACTGTATGATTGTATTGGATGAACATCAAACAATTTGCTTGGGGCAATTATTAAATTTAAAATACCTATTTTGCCACCTTCTGAAATTAGGTATAAGAAAAGCACCTACTTTTGTAGATGCTAATAATCTTAAGCTCTAATATATTTCGTCGCTCTTCCACTGCCAACTTGTTTGATTAATCCTCCATCTTTTAGTTCTTTTAATGCTCTCTCAATGGTTCTCTTTGAAATATCCGGACAAAGTATAACAATATCTGATTTGGATAGCGCTTCTAAGGAATTTTCAAATACCTTCATCACTCTTTCTGCGGATGTCAGTGATTTCTCTCCGATGATCTTAAATCTTTCATCACATTCACTATATGCTTTATAAATGATTGATAACATAAATTTTATAAATGGTAACTCGTCGTTATATCCTGAGTGCCAATTTTCACTTGAAGCTTGTAACTCTTCATAATACAAATCTTTCGTATCTTCGATAATCATTTCTAAAGAAATATATTTTCCTACAAAAAAACCATTTTGATAAAGAAGTAGTAGTGTTAGCAACCTAGACATTCTCCCATTCCCATCAGAAAAGGGGTGAATACATAAAAAATCATGAACTACAACTGGAATTAGTAACAATGGTGGTATGTTTAAACTGATAGCTTCATCGTAAGCACTGATCATTTTATCAATATAATATTCTGTTTCAAACGCTGATACAGGCTGAAATCTTATTCTTTTCTCTCCAAGTTCGTTAGTTTCAACGATACTATTATCCATCCTCTTAAATTTCCCTTTATGACTTTCCCCTGAGTAAGAATATAATCTGTTGTGTAAGGTCAAAATATTATTTTTTGTAAGTTTAATGTTCTCATAGTTTTCATGAATGATATCGAGTACTTCTCTATACCCATAGATTTCTTCTTCATTTCTATTTCTGGGCTGACTTTTTTTATTCATCAATTCTTCTAATCGACTATCATTGGTAGAAATTCCTTCAATTGCATTTGATGATTTTGTTGATTGAATTTTAGCGACTTCTACCATTTTTTCCAGTACATCCGGGAAATTAGCTACATACAGTTCTTGTTTTCCCTTATACTCATATATTTTTGATATTAGATCATACATCGTTGCTGGAATATTTAAACTAAGTAATTTTGAATAATTAAATTCCCTCATGAACTATCACCACCCTTCTCGCCATTATACCACATTTGGCGTATATAAAACAATATCGGCGAGATAAAACTCGCCATTTAGATGAATTTGGCTATGAGTAATCAAAAATGGCGAGATTAACATACTATCAATCTTCTATCACCATAAACATACTCACTTGTATTGAGTGAGTCTTTTGCAAAGAGTATAGAACTAGCTAAGTTTTATTGAAATATAAAGATTCCAAATCTATTCTCTTTAATTATCTATCCTATATTTCTTTTAATAATTTTAAAGCCAGGTACAACTTTCCAAGATCATGGTTGGCACTATGGAGTCCCTCAACTTCATAAGATCTCTCATTTAAAACATCTCCTGCTTCAAGGAAGTTGTACAGTTCTAGTCCGTAAAAATCACAGGCTGCCTGTACACCAGCCAGCTCCATTTCGACGGCAATACAACCCTCCGACTTTCTCTTTGAGACAAGCCCACGAGTCTCACGAAGCATCACATCTGTCGTCCAGACCTTTCCCTTAGTATAGGGTGCTTTTTCTTTGATAAAAAATTCTTCAAGCTCATTATGGTTTTTGATATCCAGGTAATCTGAAGGAGCAGCATAATAATAAGACGCCCCTTCTCCTCGATAAGCCTCTGTAGGTATAATATACTTGCCAAAAGTCTGTTCCTTATCGAGACTACCACAAGATCCAAACATAATAAATTTGTTAGCACCTGTAAGCCAATTAACTTCGACACAATCTGTTGATGCAAGGGCTGAACCCATCATCGTAAGATAAAAGGCAAATTCTTGACCTTCAAAGGTGCTCTTGTATACTGCCCTCGATCCATTTACAGACTCTATATTGCCAATTTCTTGGCATTCAAAGTTATCAAGTAAATATTCTAACAGGCTTTTCGAAAATATTATCAAGCATTTATCTACGATGTTTTTCTTTTCTCCATAAAAGTCTTTTAGACTTATAACTGGCTCTGTATCTTTATCATAACTATCTATTATCATAGTTCCTCCTATAAATTTCTATCATTTTCAACATAGCCTACTTAGCTCGTATTAAATGCCTCACATTCATTTTTTAATTATTCTTACTAGCACTTCTAGACCCATGTTTTATGATCCATTCTGTAGCTTTACTCATTGACTCATTCAAAAAATCATTTAAGCTGTTAGTACACTTTTCTGAATATATTTATCTTCATCTATTCTTCTCCATATTTATCAAAAACCTCATCGGTTCGCTTTTTAACTACCTAACATCATCTCTTGTTGGGTTCCATCCCTCAATCATATTAGATGAAATAGTGTATACGGCAGCACGATATTTCTTATCAGAATTAAATTTTACACCCATAATACTTTTCTGACTTTCATCAACAGAAATTAATTTGGAATCAATCTCCATAATATCTCCTCGCTTTTTTCAATTTAATTGTACAATGAATTGCTATTCTATTCAGCTCTGCAAACTGATTTTATTCTATAGAAAATTTTTTGCTTACGATGAATTGCAATAATTATTGAAATTCATCGTTTTAAAGAGTAAAAATGTATATACTTTACTTCAATAGGTCTAGGTGGATCTCATCTATTTGATTCTGAGTATTTTAAATTATCATTATTCATTTTATTATTTAATACATGTGAATTCTCTTCACATCAAGCTTTGTGAAAGAGAAGAACACAATATAATTTGTTAATCTTGTAAGATAAAATCATGGAGGGGAAAAATGTTTGCATCAAAAATTAAAGAGCTTAGAAAAAATCAGAATTTAACACAGCAGGACTTAGCTGATATTTTAAAAGTTTCAAGGAGTTCTATTTCGAAATGGGAAACTAAAGCATCTTACCCAGATATAACAACCTTGGTTCAAATTTCTGATCACTTTTCAGTTTCTCTTGACTATCTATTGAAAGGAGATGTAGAAATGACAGGTCAATTGGACAAGGAAGTAAATAGGGGCCGTTTTATCTTAAAATGGTATATTGAGCTACCTTTATTTATCATCTCATTTTTTGGAATAACTTTAATTCTCAACAATTTGTTAGGGATAAAATTCAATATAGTCACTGAGTTGATTACAGCCATCGTATTTTACTGTGTATACAAATATTTAGATAGGAAGCAAAAAGATAAACTAAAATAATTAATAGAGTGACCTCGATTATTTGTCGAATCATCTTACTCACAACCTTTTTCTAATATTTATGGACGCTTATAGGCCTTCTGAACCTTAGCAATATCTTCTAAATTTATCCACTCTTCAGTAAAGCCACATGTTGCACATACATAGCGATTCACCCGGACAGCAGATAGTGTGGTCAATCCTATCATAATATTATTACCCACACCATAGGCGACAGAACCTGGAACATAAATCAAATCGGATTCCCCGCATTTTGGACATTTACCTGTATTTTTCATAGTTGATCCCCCCTTTAATAATTACATCACTGGATTAATATAGCCCAATTCCATGGCCTTATTATAGGCTTCGATTAAGTTACTGGCATCCAACTTACTATAAATATTCGTTAAATGATTCTATAAAGTTCGTTCGCTAATATACAATTCTTTGGCTAGCTCTTTCATGCTTTGACTCTGGACGAGCTTTTGCAATAATTCAATCTCTCGAGGTGTTAGACGATCAAGAATTTTCTTTGGTCGCGATGTACTCATTCCAAGTTTAGCTGCTTTAAGTCGTTTAACTAATTCATCAATTTCAACGGATTTATTGATAAAATCCTTAACACCTAGTTCATAATCTGCATACTCTTTTTAAAGCTGATAGTTTTAAAAAACTTTCACCTCAATTCGTCGTATCATTTCTCTAGCTCCATTTCGCGCATTAGATCCGTACGTCACTACGTTTCTGCGGCTAAAGCATTCGACAGCTATCTCACAGGTCTACGTAATTGTTCGCTGTTTCGTTTCATTCACTGTAAGTAATATACCGTCTCAACATGTAATTTCTAGCTTATTGGTCATAAGAAACTAAGCCTAAAAAAATTACTATATCAACAATTTGAAGTAGTCACACTATTTTTCAATTCCAATCAAATAAAAATTATGCTATTTTATCTCTCTAGTCTTTTAGTCATTATGATTTCATTCCACTCTTCTTGCTTTCCAGTCTCAATATATCCTTCAGATTCTAATAGATGCTTCATAGCCACATTATTCATCACATAATCCGATACAATTTTTTCGTATCCCTCAAGGCTACGTACATAATCTTCAATGCTTCTTAGAGCTTTTCTTCCATATCCTTTGGACTGGAATTGATCTCCTATAACAATTCTCCAAATATAAACGGTCTTTTCTTCGATTTCAGTAATTAGAGACAAAAATCCGACAACCTTGCCCTCTTCTTCTAAAGCGAATAAGAGCACAGTATCATCATCTCGGTAGTAATAACTCTCCGCTAAGGAAAACTGTGGATCTCTTACAAAAGTTTCTTGATTATTCTTAAGTCTCAAGGCCATTACATCATAAATATTTTTCTCTGTAATTTGAGCTAATTTCATTTATTCCTCCCAATTAGAATAATTAATAAATAAGTTCTATTTTCACTACACTATAATAAATGATTAATTAATAAGCTCTATGAAATGATTTCATCTTTAATATTATCCGTAAAATTTTTGTTGCATAATCAAGCATTAAATCGACTAATCTGGAATCGAATTCCGATTTGGTCGGGAATTTTATGGCTGAAGTTCATTCGTTTCTTTTTATAATGCTAAAACTCTCTCATGCAATAAACGCCAAGAAACCTCGTTCTTATATGATTTTTAACTTAGTTTTTTATCAATATTACACACTCAGCAGTTCGCTGTCACGAATCATTTCCTCACTTCTCATAAGTAATGCCACTGCCTCCACATGTATCAACCTTAAGCTATGGATTGATTTGGTTATGGTGGATAGGTGGTTTTGTTTGAAGATCCATTTGCTGTCAACCTTCGCTTCAACCACTATTGATTTAAAAAACTACATATTCTAAAACAACCGAAAATAATCCCATTAATCCTTCCTTTTATTTTCCAATTCCAATAAATATTTATCAAAATCTAACACAAATAGTTGGTTCTGAATCACACGATATTTTTCAAATTCTGTTTCAGCATGAATTTTAGCGATTTCAGCTGATACTTTCCCTGCATCTTGTAAAATGCCGTATTCGAACATTTCAATAAAACTGTTAAGTCTTTTCTCCCAGTCTTGCATGGTAAGTGGGATATGCCTTAATGTCATAGTCTCAGCAAAATCCAAGTACGCCGTTACCATACGATTTAGTTGTTTTATTTCACTTTGACTTAAGTAGTTTTTGGCAATCGTTACATCACTTTTCTTAATCTTTCCGTCAGGCGCATCCGACCAAGTCCGTTAATTCATATGCTTTCTGGAGTGATTTGCTCTTTCTACAATCAATTCAGCTGCTGTGTGCCCATGAACTGCGTAATGCATTTTTTTTGAACGGAAGCGTAAAATCGTCGTGTTGTCGCGGAATTTCTGTCGTAATCAATGGCTGTAGCATACAAATCAGTTACTTTTTGATAAAACTTTCTTTCGCTTGCGCGAATTTCTCGAATACGTTCTAACTGCTCATCGAAATATTTATCTATCAGAAAGGTGCCGCGTTTCAGTCGTTCATCATCCATGACTCACCCTCTGATCGTATAATCCTTTGTAATTTGATTCACCCATTTACGAAATTGGACTGCGCGTTCTGAATTAACCTTGAAACCTACAGCAATTATCATTTGAAGATTATAGTGCAAGGTGTTACGAGCTACCTGACGAGAGCCTTCTGTTTGAACTATCCGGAATTTCCGGATAGTTGATTCTTAAGGATGCTCTGCTCCTATCGTCGCAGACCGACTTCGCGTCTAAACTTAGTCTTCGCTTGCGCTCGACTTCGTTAAGACAGCGCATGTCTCCATATATGTCGAGTATAGGAGTTGGATTGTTCTTGGTATGGTGGATAGGGAGTATGGTTGGCGAGATTATTATTTACCTTCATTCTTGACCTCTTGCTCCAGTGCTTTAATTGTCTGCAAATAATCCTCTTCCACTGACGACAAAGTATTCTTTTGATACTCACGATACTCTTTCTTCGCTTTATCCATGGCCTGTTGGTGACTGATCTTGCCTGCGGATTGCAGGACAGGTCGGCCAGTCACACTGAGGACACGATCCAAATGGTCAACGTAATCACTCATATGCATGGGATTATGTTGTATAGCTTGAACCTCAGCAAAATCAAAGTACCCAGAAACTAAGTTGTTCAAAATTTTTAATTCATCTTCCTTTAAGTAGTTCTTAGCCACTTGAATATCTTTCAGAGTCGGAATGGCACCTGCAAAGGTAGTCAGTCCCATAAAAGGTTGGTTTGCATCCGCTCTTTGATAAATCACTTCAGCTGCTGTATGCCCATGAGCTGCATCTTGAAGAAAGCGATAGATTCTTGGTTCTTGAGATCATAATCAACACTCGTTGCATATAAATCTAGGACTTGTCGGTACATGACTTTTTCTGATGAGCGAATATCGCGGATACGATCCAATAATTCTTTCCAATAATTGCCACCTGCTTGACCTTTAAGTCGTTCATCATCTAGGGCGAATCCTTTAATGATGTATTCTTTTAGACGGTCAGTGGCCCAACGACGAAAGTGCGTAGCGACTTTAGATTGGATGCGGTAGCCAAGGGAGATAATCATATCCAGATTATAATGTTTAATGTTACGAGCAACATCTCGACTTCCTTCTCGACGAACTATTCGGAATTCCCGAACAGTTGAACTTTCTTCAAGTTCTCCTTCATCGAAGATGTTTTTTATATGTTCATTAACATTAGCTTTACTAGACTGAAATAATTCTACGAGTTGTGCTTGTGTCAACCAAACGGTTTCATCTTCAAGTTTAACGTCTAATTTACTAGTTCCATCTTCACTTTGGTAGATGATGATTTCCCCGTTGCTATCCGAATTCGTCACTCATATTCGCCTCCTTATTATGCAATTTCAAACGAATTGTTCATATTTATTAATGATTTAAACCAAGTTAAATCAATAATCTCATTTAATTTCGCGCTATTCACTCACGATGACTACTTTCTAGATCGTTAGGTCAAAAAGCGATTTTCAATCCTTTAAAATATCTTTTTCTAAAGGATATATATTTAAAAAGGACTTATAATACCAATAATTTAAATTAAATAACATTTCTATTTTAGTTAAATATTCTTTTTTAATCACTTATCTAACCCCTTCCCATTGCTACACAAGATGGTTTTTTACCACTGCTATCTTTTTATTTCTATTTAATTCCCTTATAACTTGCTATATATATATTAACTTAAAAGTAAAAGCTCCACTTAAGGTTAGGAAAAATACTTGTCTAACATTAACTCTTAACTATATATGCTTTTTCAAAAAATCAATTTTCTTAAAATCTTTGTTGTTATTATTGTCATTTCTATAAGAATCCTTTGAAGATGCTTGATAGATTTTTAAAAACTGCCTTAGGTTGGGGAGACGAAACGTTATACCATCTACTTGAATAAGGTCTAGGTCTGATACTCTTATTCCAGCAAAGTCGTATAGGGAATCAATGGTGCCATACTCTACACTAAGGCCATTTTTTTGAAATTCATGTTCATGAAGGTCTATTAATTCATAGCCTAGGTCTTCCATGACTTTGGATATTGTACCCCAATTATAAATTCTAAGCTGGTCAGGAGCCTCCCATCCTCTTGGATCACCTGGAACATGAATGTCTATATCTGATGGTTCCCAAGAAGTTTTTGAGATAAACTCTAAACCCAAGGACCCCATTAAAGTTGGCACAATTCCAACATTGTTTAAATGTACACATATTATTTTAAATTCATTAAATAGGTCTTTTTTCATTGGTCCTCCATGATAATGTACTACTTTGGCATTTATTGCTTCTGTTTCATATTATTATGCTAAAAATCTAAACACTCCTTGTCATCAATACTACCGTCTCAACATGTGTTGGGGGTAAGGGATAGATTGATTTTAGTATGTTGGAAGTGTGGTTTGGATGGTAATTAGATTACATGCTCAGATGCCAAAATT
>NZ_JH932301.1:383258-419841 GCF_000301055.1 Falseniella ignava CCUG 37419 | reverse complement strand
CTCTTTTTTTGTTTGTTTTATGTCACAAATGTATTATCTCCTAACATTGATAAGTTAAATATCTCAGAAGAAGAACACTCTACACTGAAAAGCATGTTTGAATCTATTTGGGGATATGTTGATAGTGGTGCCATTAACTTAAATTTAGATTTACATTTCAAACAAAATGATATTTACTACGATATTGATTATAAAAGTGGTTTCAGTAGTAATGAAAAAGGAAATACTAATAGACTTTTAATGGTAGCTAGTGTTTACAATCAGCTAGAGAGCGAACATAAGACTTTAATTTTTGTTAGACAAGAAGAAGCGGATAATAATCACTATTTACAAACATTAAAAAACTCTGGTCTTTGGGAAGTTTATTGTGCCGGAGAAGTATATAAAAAAACGGAAGAATTTACTGGATTTAATATAGCTAAATGGATGATAGAAAATATGGATTGGGAATCGGATATAACTCCAGAATTTAGAGATTACTTACAAACATATGACCTCCTAAAATACTTGACTTGGTAACATTAAAGAGGTAAGTTGTTCATGAAAAAATTTATTCTAGGAGGAACATAATGTGGAGAAAGTATTCCAATCGTATTACACAAATAGCTTAGATATTACGTCTTACATGGTAAATAAACTTGAATTGAATTCAAATGATAATGTATTGGAACCTAGTGGTGGTGAAGGTGCTTTTATTGATGAACTTATATCTAGTGGATTTCAAGGACCTATCGATACTTTTGATATCGATGAAGAAGCTATTGAAGTATTAAATAATAAATATAAGAACTTTGCTAATATATCTATCTATCATGCTAATACTTTGACTAGTAACTTATTAAATAGCTACTCAGAAAAGGGAGGGTACTATACAAAAATAATAGGAAATCCTCCCTACGGAGGCTGGCTTGAATATGATGAAAGAGAATTTTACAAAAATAAGTTTCAAGGATTATATGCAAAGGAAACTTATACTCTATTTTTATATAGATGCCTTACACTCCTTAATAATCACGGAAAATTATCATTTATAATTCCTGATACCTTTCTTTTTCTTAATAATCATAAACAAATTAGAAAAAAAATATTATCCGAAACCATTATAGAAGAGATATTAATTTTTCCAAGTAAATTTTTCCCTGGAGTTTCTTTTGGGTATAGTAATTTATGCATCATAACGTTAAAAAATCCTCCTCTTTAAATGAATGTTTAGGTAACAAAATAAAGTTAGTCAAAAATTTTACTGATGTGAACCAAATAAACTTACCCGATAATACCCTGGAAAAAATTTATCTAACGCAATCAGAGATCCTTAGCAATCATAATCATAGATTTATTTTAAATAATGATTTAATGGAACTAATGAAATATTGTGATTTTTCTCTTGGTGATTTTTGTGATTGTGTTACCGGAATTTATACAGGGAACAATAAGAGATTTATGGCAGTTACAAAGGAAAATGTACGAAACGCTAAAGGATATCCAATAATTTCTAGCGAAGATATCGATCAGAACCATATGTCACTCGATCCTCTTAAAAATGGGAAACGCTATATCCCAATTGTAAAAAGCAGTTCTGATGTAAAATATAAAAGAAACAATAACCCATGGTTAATAGATTGGACAACTGAAGCTATCGATTATTATCATAACGATAAAAAAGCCCGTTTTCAAAATTCTCAATATTACTTCAAACACGGTATTGCAGTCCCAATGGTCAAAAGCAGTGTAATAAAAGCAACAGAAATGAACAAGATGGTATTTGATCAAAGTATTGTTGGAGTTTTTCCAAGAAAAGAAAAATACTTCAATTACGTCCTAGGACTAATTAATTCAGATATTGGTAATAAAATAATTCATCTGATTAATCCTACTGCAAATAATTCTGCGAACTATTTAAAGAAAATTCCATTTATTTTACCGAATGAAAGCCAATTAGATAAGATTAATCAAATAGTTAAAAAACTTAAATTAAATCCGATAGATGCTGACTTACAACAAAGATTAGATGATACCTTTGATGAAATCTATTACTCATATACTCCTTCAAAAACCGAATATCTATTTTAAATATCTATAAACCGAAGCATACACAGAATGATGTTTGCTTCGGTTTTTTGATTTGTTTCCCCAAACTACCAAGAAATTTTCATTGAAAACTCGTAAACTTTAACGATTTCACCTTCATTATACTAAAAAAACAGCCTTCTGAATATGACTCACACATTCAAAAAGCTGATATAACAACATTTTACTCTTTTACTTTTTCCATCAATACCACACACTCAACATGAACCGTCTGCGGGAATAAATCAACGGGTTGGACGTAGTTCAGTTGGTAGCCAGCTTCGCATAATAGCTTGACGTCACGTGCTTGGGTGGCTGGGTTGCAACTGACATAGGCGATGCGATCTGGTGAGAGTTCAATCATTGTCTGAATAAAGTCCGCATCCAGTCCTTTACGTGGTGGGTCGACAACCATCACATCAAAGTGAAGACCTTCGTCTTGCCACTGGCGAATCCAATGATCGGCACTTCCTGTTTCAAACGTCGCATTGGATAATTGATTGAGCTGGGCATTCTCCCGGGCCATTTCAATGGCTTCAGGAACAATCTCCATCCCATAGACTTGCTTGGCATGACGGGCTAAAGCTAGCGTAATGGTTCCGATTCCACAATAGGCGTCGAGAACGGTCTCTGTACCTGTCAGTTGTGCCGCGTCAATCGCCTCCTGATACAGTCGCTCAGCCTGCAAAGTATTCACTTGATAAAATGAACGGGCGGAAATCTTAAAGGTCAAGTCTAACATCTGGTCGGTGTAATACGGTTGACCCCATAGGAGATGGGTTTCATTGCCCATAATGGCATTGGTACGTTTTGACTGAACGTTTTGCACCACAGAGACAACTTGTGGCAGCTGTTCGGTAATTTTCGTTACCAATTTATTTTTTTGAGGTAATTCTCGCGTATTGGTTACAATTACAACCATCATCTCTTCTGTATAGTGGCCACGCTTAACGATTAAATGACGGACAACCCCGGTGTGTTGTGTCTCGTTATAAGGAGCGATATTGAGCTCACGTAAAATATTGCGAAGTGTCACAATGGTCTGATCAATCTCAGGATGTTGAATATAATAATGTTCAACCGGAATCAAATCATGACTATTACGGCGGAAGAAGCCAGTCTCTAGTTGCCCATCAATCTCTCGAACTGGAATTTGTGCTTTGTTGCGGTACTCCCAAGGGTGGTCCATTCCTAATACTGGACGGACCTCTGCATCTGGTTGCCCGCCAATGCGTTGGAAGACATCCTTGACTAATTTGCGCTTATAATTAAGTTGCCCTGGATAACTTAAGTGTTGCAGCGTCATCGTTCCGACTAAATGCCCGCTCGGGTCCTTAATCGGAACACGTTCGGGGCTTGGTTGTAGGATTTCTAATAATTTACCGAAGCCAAATTTCTTGCCGACTTTAATGACTTTGAACCGAATTTCTTCTTCGGGTAAAGCTTCTGAAACAAAGATTGGATAATGGTCGATTTTAACGACCCCTTCTCCTTGTGAAGTAAGGTCGGCAACCGTGCCGGTTAGAATTTGATTTTTATGTAAGGGTTGTGTCATGGTAGTCTCTCTTTCTATTAACAAGATGCTGAATGATTAGCTCTATTATACCATGTTCAATCGGATAAATATGCTCAGAACGCCAGGCGGTCTCGCGTACACAAGATAAATAGACCTAACATACAAGATGCTAGGTCTCGATTAAATTATTCGACTTGCCAAAACTTCAAGCGCTCGACAAATTCAATGGCACGAATCTCATCCAATGGGATGCACTGTTGGTCAATCACCACTCGATGATCGAAATATCCTTGAATGCGTCCTTCTAGTTCACGATAAATTCCATTTAAATCGACTTGATTCAGCGCCAACCAAACACGGTAGCCTTCATGGTACGCGCAGTGAAGGCGCGCTTGGATCTCCTCGGGCTCCATTTGAATGGGAGCGACATACTCTCGAGTATGCTCTGCAATCAATTGGTCCAGCACTTCACGATGCTCGGACAAAATCAATCCTTGCCACTTCATCATGCCACGGTCTCGGTATACTTGTTCATCCATCACTTGCATCTCCTTTGTTCCATTATACGAACAAATGTTCTTGTTTGCAAGGGGATGATTTTTTTGATTGGACTAATTTTTCAAAATTTGCGCCGCCATATCCACCATCTGCACCGCAAGTTGATAGTATTCTCCTAATAGATTATAAGTCAAATCTTCAGATAAGACGCCATGCGGTTCATCGGCTGGAAAGTCCGTTGATTCCGAAAAATCGAGGTCGTCAAGGTAGTCTTGGCTCCCATAATATTGGCTGAGTTGTTGATACTCCGGTATTTGTGCTTCTAATTTTTCAATCACGGGAGCGAGCTCGTCCATAAAGGCTTGTTGGCGGCTTAGCATCGCTTCCATTTTACGGATGCGTTCGAGTGCTTCATTATTCATTCTATCGTCTCCTTTTTCAATCGGTTGCGTTAATTTGTTCAGTCCATTGATTCGATAGGGTCAGCTAGATGAACGGAATATATTCTCCGTATCCTTCCGCTTCCATCTCTTCGACGGGGATAAAGCGTAACGCTGCCCCATTAATACAGTAGCGCAAGCCACCTTGTTCTACAGGGCCATCGGTAAAGACGTGCCCTAAGTGAGAGTCACCTTGTTGCGAGCGAACTTCAACTCGGCGCATACCGTGTGAAGAATCATCAAGATAATTCACACTCGGTGTAACGATCGGCTTCGTAAAGGACGGCCAACCACAACCAGCATCGTATTTATCGCGTGAACTAAATAGCGGTTCGCCGGTTACGATATCGACATAAATCCCTGCATCATTATTTTGATCATATGGGTGACTGTGAGGGCGCTCGGTACCAGATTGTTGCGTCACACGATAAGCTTCAGGTGATAAGTTGGCCTGTAGTTCTTCGTCTGATGGTTTCGGATAGTCACCTGATTTTGCGAGAGGTTGACGCGCTAAGGCCAAGTTAATATGGCAGTAGCCATTCGGATTTTTCGTTAAATAATCTTGATGATAGTCTTCAGCATCTACCCAATTGGCTAGCATCTCATTCTCAACGGCAATCGGCTGATCGTATTGGCGTTGGAGTTGATCGAGTGAACGTTGAACACGTTGGACAGTTGCTTCATCGGTTGAATAAACCCCAGTTCGATACTGGCGTCCACGGTCATTGCCTTGTTGGTTCACACTGGTCGGATCAATAATACGGTATAGATGCAACAGTAGCTCTTCTAGTGAAATCACGTTCGCATCGTAAGTTAGCTTAAGTGCTTCAACGTGGTCCGTTTCTTTCAATTGTTGGTAGGTGGTCGTCTCAGTCTGGCCATTCGCATAACCCACCTCCGTCTCTAAGACACCTGGTAACTGCTGATAATAGCCTTCTACACCCCAAAAGCAGCCCCCTGCTAGATAAATCGTTTCAATCTTTTGTCGGTTCATTGTATTCCCTCCTCTTGCCTTAATCATATCACAATCAAAGGATGCCGTATAGATGGACGCTCAAAAACTGTGCGTGGAAATGTGGTGTGCGAGAGCTGGAGCAGAGATTAGGACAACCGGAGTGCGATTCTCGTATTCTCCGGCAAAAGTTGCGAGAACCGCGACAACATTCTCGTATTCTCTGTCCAGCCAGCCCTCTCTATACTGCCCAATATTTTCCCTCAAAAAAAGAGTCAAGCGCACAACGGCTTGACTCCCTCTAAAAAACTATCTAAAACCACACGACCCCGACTATTGGAACTGCGCTTGATATAAGTTAGCGTAGAAGCCGCCTTGTGCCATCAGTTCGTCGTGATTACCGTGTTCTACGACATCACCTTGATCCATCACAATAATAGTATCGGCGTCGCGAATGGTTGAAAGACGGTGTGCGATGACAAAGCTCGTACGCCCTTCTAAGATATTACGCATCGCACGTTGGATCATGACTTCCGTTCGTGTATCCACACTGGATGTCGCTTCATCCAATATAATCACGTCCGGATCGCGCAAAAATGCACGCGCAATCGTAATCAGTTGACGCTGACCGTTAGAAATATTGGTCGCTTCTTCAGAGAGAATAGTCTGATAACCGTCCGGCAAGGTTTGGACAAAATCATCGACGTGCGCTGATTTCGCTGCTTGCAAGATTTCTTCATCGCTGCGACCTTCTGAACCGTAGCGGATATTATCCCAGATCGTTCCGCTAAATAACCATGGATCTTGCGGTACGATTGAGAAATGTTCACGCAACTTGTTGCGCGAAAGATTGCGGATATCTTTTCCTTGGAAGAAAATCGCGCCGTCTTTAACATCATAGTAGCGCTCTAACAAGTTAATCAAGGTTGATTTACCCGCACCAGTCGGTCCGACAATCGCCACCATCGAGCCCGGTTCAACTTCGAGACTGAAATCTTTTAGGATAACTTTATCCGGTAAATAGCCAAAACGTACATGGTCGAACTTCACAATCGCATCCGTTACTTCATCGTCACGGCCTTCAGGATTAGCCACTTCTGGATGATCCAAAATCTCAAAGACACGATCGAGCGAAGCCACAGTCATCTGAATGGTATTAGCCAATTGCGCTAACATATGGAACGGATTACTAAACATATTAACGTATTGCAAGAAGGCTTGGACCGTCCCAATCGTCTCAAGTCCGGCGATAATCCGCATGCCACCGACAAAAGCAACCGTAATATAAGCCGTATCCTTGGCGGTTAAAACAAGTGGATTCATCAGCCCTGAATAAAATTCAGCACGCCACGATGATTCGTTCAATCGTTGACTGTGCTCTTCGAAGGCGGCAATCTCTTGCGCTTCTTGATGGTAGACGCGCACGATTTCTTGTCCAGCGTAACGTTCTTCCGCATAGTCATTGACTTTCCCTAAATCGCGCTGACGCTTGCCAAATTGTCGTTGCGCGCGCGGTGCAATGACTGCAATAATAATTAGAATCACGGGGGCCATCGCCACTACAATTAGCGCTAACGGTCCACTGAGCGTTAACATTGAAATAGATACAGCGGTTAATTGCGCCAAACTCATCGAAATCTGGTTAATTGATTGGCCGAGTGCGTTAGAAACTTGGTCAATATCGTTAATCGTCCGTGAGAGGATGTCTCCTTTACTATTTTGATCGAAAAACTCAATTGGCAAGCGACTCATCTTCGCTTTCACTTCATAACGCAACTTATAGACTGTATTTTGTGCGACTTGGGTTGTTGCATAGTGCATAAAATAACGTGAGACCGACATCAATGCATAAGTTCCCGCAAGAACCAAGCTCGCATGGAGCACCGCCTCAAAATCAATCGGAAACTGTCCATCCGTCATCCCTTGCTTAACACCGTCGAAGATAATATTGGTAATATTCCCCATCATCCTCGGCATACGGGATTGGAAGAAGGCCCATAGACCCGCTATTGAAATGGTCAGCAATAATAGCCAAGCTCGTTTCCCCATAAAGCGAATCAGCTTTCTCAGCGTTTTAAATAAATCGGTTGGTTTTACTTTGTTCTGCATTAGATATCCTCTCCTCTCATTTGAGAATCAATAATATCTTGATACACTTCATTCGTTACTTTAAGCTCCTCATGCGTACCTTGACCTACAACGCGTCCGTTGTCTAACACTAAAATCGTATCGGCGTCGATTACCGTATTGACTCGTTGAGCAATAATAATGGTAATCGCTTCTCGCGTAATCGGACGTAAAGCTTGACGGAGCTTCGCATCCGTCTTAAAGTCCAGTGCTGAGAACGAGTCATCGAAAACATAAATATCGGGTTGGCTCACAATTGCACGCGCAATACTGAGTCGTTGCTTTTGACCTCCTGAGAAGTTAACCCCACCTTGTTCCACTCGTGAATCTAATCCGTGTGGTAAGTCTCGGACAAAGTCAGCTTGTGCAATCTCAAGTGCATCCCATAGCTCTCGGTCGGTTGCATTTGGCTTTCCATAAAGCAAGTTCGAACGAATGGTTCCAGCGAAGAGAACCGCTTTCTGTGGTGCATAGCCGATTCGGCTGCGTAGTTCACGTTGGGTGATATCGCGAATATCGACCCCACTCAGTAATATTTGACCGGAAGTCGCATCGTGTAATCGAATTAGTAAATTCACAATGGTCGATTTACCCGATCCAGTCCCACCAATAATTGCGACGGTATCGCCTGGATGAGCTTCAAAATTAATATCGATCAGCGTATCGCGCTCAGATCCTTCGAAGCCAAAGTCGACATCTTGATACTGCAAGCTCAGTGGACGTCCTGAAAGCGATACAGGTTCGATCGGATCTTGAATGGAAGATTCTGTCTCAATCACTTGATTAATACGTTCTGCCGCAACTTGTGCCCGCGGTAAGAAGAAGAGTAACATTGAGAACTGCAGTACGCTGAAGAGTAATTGAACGGAATATTGTACGAACGCAATTAAGCTTCCCACTTGCATATGGCCTGCAGCAATATAGCGTGACCCATTCGTGAAAATCAAAGTATTCGAAATCCCGATAATAGCAATCATCACTGGGAACATAAAGTTAATAATATTGAAGGCACGAATCGCATTATCACGATACGTCACATTCGCTTCGTCAAAACGTTTTTCTTCGAGTTCTTGCGTATTAAACGCACGAATGACCCGAATCCCAGTTAATCCTTCACGGAATACTTTATTCAATTGGTCAATTAATCGTTGCATCTTGCGAAAGATTGGATTGGCATTACGGAAAATAAAATACAAGCCAATAATAATTAGCGGTAAGGTAATCGCAAAAATCCACGCCAACTGTGGTTCTTGTCGATACGCAAAGACGGCAGAGACAATCATGATAATCGGGCTAATCACTGCCAGACGAAGTGAAATCATCGTCATAAATTGAATTTGCATAATATCATTGGTCGTACGCGTAAGTAGCGTAGAAGTACCGAACTCCGAGATATTATCTCGCGAGAAAGACATTACTTGCTTAAAAATTCCCATGCGAAGCTGATGTCCTAAATTTTGTGACTCTCGCGCTGATAAATAAGTACTAATGATTGCTAAGATTAATGCCACTACGTTCGCACTCATCATAAAGAATCCAATTCGTTGGACCATCGCTTGATCCTGGTTCAGTGAGCTGACGTTCAGAATCTCAGCGGCTAAAGTTGGAAACAGCAAGAACATTAACGCTTCAAATAATATTAATGCCAAGATAATCGTGACGCGCTTGCCATTCATCTTGCGCCATATTTTTAACATTGAATCAATCCTTTCTATATGTAATATTTTTTGTCAATTAAGCTATTTTAGATGTTTTGTAATGGAATGTCAAAGAAGAAGCTTGATGCACTAATCCACTAAAAAAAGACCTCTCCAAAAAAGAAAAGTCCTTTGAACTTCACACCATATATTATAATTTTTTCGTAAAAGTAATTAAGCGATTCACTTCTTGGAATCCTTCTGCCAAGTGAAAATGATAGCTCGCTTCGTTATCTAGCGTACAGTCACTACCGAATTCTTGGCAACCCATTTGACGAGCCCAATTCTCGCATTGAACCAACAATTGCTTGGCGATACCTTGTTTCTGGTATTCCGGCTTGACATAAATCCCTTCCAGATAACCTACAGGGCTGGTCGTCGTGCCTTCAACGTAATCGCTACGTAACTCACACTGGGCAAAGCCAACCGCTCGTTGATCCTCATATGCTACAAAGATTACGGCATCTTCTCGACGTAAAAGTTCTTGATATTCAGGCAACAAAACATCGGTCGTCGTCTCAAAGAGCGTGCCCGCCATTTCAATAAAATCTTCAATCGAGCCAAGTCCCACTTGCCATATAATAAATGATTGTTCGTCCATAGGCCGCCTCCATAACATTTAAGATGTAACAACATTATAGCACACCCCTCAAAAATATGACGGTCAAAGTGCTTAAACAATACTACAACATTACTTCGACAACGAATGTCCTGTCGCCCGTTGCAATGATGAACGCGTCGCAAAGGTATGGTAAATAAAGACACTCAGTCCAGTATTTACAACGGCTGCCAGTAATACGACCGGGATACTTGGCACCCATAAGTGAAGCTGCTGTGTCAACATAAATGCCAATGTTAAGAAAATTCCACCACTTAAAAGTGTTCCGACAATATTGATGAGCACAATTCGCACTGTAGAATATTCGAAGTCCATTCGTTTACATAATTGATAGATAACGAATGAGGTGATGATTTTATCTACTAAGTTCGGTAGCTGACCTCCTGGAAATCCGGTGGTCGCAGCAGACATTAAGCCCGCAACAAGGCCGATAATTAAAGACGACTTTAAGTCACGATTGGACATAATCGCAAAGAACATCATCGCTAAAAGGAAATCCGGCTTCACTCCTAAAAAGATGGGCGGCATCACCAAATGTAATACTAATCCAACTGCTAATAATACGCCACCTAACGTTAATTGTCTGACTTTCATCTTAATTCCTCCTTATATTACTGACAAATCTACTGATAAATAAAAAATACCCCCTCCAATTAAGGAGCGAGTTTCGCGGTACCATCCTCTTTATCTTTATGCACACTAAAGATATCTCGTTCGAATACAATCATATTCTAGCTCTGTAAGGTGAGCACACCCTCCAGCTACTCTCTTCCAAAATAGAAAATTTCACCTTCGTTTACATAAGCCCATTCACATTCAGGATTCTGAAAGTTCACACTGACCACTTTCTCCCTGTAAGAATTCCCCGAAGCTACTCTTCTTATGCCGATTCCATATCGATTGTTTTTAGTCTAACACCAACTATGAGATAAATCAAGGGTTTTCTTTTATATTTTTAATCTTAATTTAATTTTAGTACTCGAATTTTTCTGATTTAAAGGCTTAGACTGTAATTTCAAATCAAAATGAGCTATACTAAAGGTAGGAATTATTACGATTGAAAAGGGGTAATGACAATGAAAACTTGTATTAAATGTGGCAAAGAAATTGCTGATACCGCCAAATTCTGTACGTTCTGCGGTCATGATCAAACTGTCCCTGTGACAGAAGAAGACCGTGAAACAGCCGACGTTGAAACTATCTTAAACGATGAAGAAGTCCAAGAAAAAGAAGTCGAAAAACAGCATCAAGAAGCTTCTGAAGCACTTGACAAGACCGTTAAAGCGGTTAAAGAAGGTGCAGATTCAGCAATGAACACCGTGAAGGAAAGCACCGACTCTGCCGTCGCAGCCATGAAAGAGACTACTGACTCAACGATCCGTACCATTCGCGAAAACGAAAAAGTTCAAAAATCTTGGAAAGAAGCAAACAATTACTTCAAGTACTTTGTTGACAAACTTGTCCATGCCGGTCCTGGTCACCATCAAGAAACAAGCTATTATGGCCATATTACTTTTGCACTATTGAGTTTATTTACCGCTATATTAGGTACAGTGGCAGTCAACCGTTTAATCAGTTCATTCACTGTTATCCCTGCTGGGCAAGTGCATGGCGGTATATCTTTTTACGATTACGTGGGACTCAGCTCTTTCGCACACAGCCCATTCAAGATGACTTTATTATTATGGTTAAGCTTAGCTTTGATGTATTTCGTCACCATCGGAATTGCATACTCAATTATTAAATATTTATTCCGTGTTGAAGTAAGCTACAATCGTCTAACAAATGAGGTTGCTGGATACTTACACTTAGTTGTTGCTGCAACGGTTATTTTAATTATCTTAACAGGCCTTGGTTTAACGGGTGGCATTATATCAATGAGCGTCATCTTCTATGGCTTTGTTATGTTCTTTGTGGCTGTATTAACACAAATGAACCATTATCGAGAACAAAGTAACAACGCACTATTCAATCCGTACTTAATTATTTTATTCGCACCACTTATTTTCTACATTCTATACGCCTTAATTATTAACTTAATCCATTTCGCGATTAAATAATAACTACTTAAATACAAAATCAGCCGAGCAAATCACACACTGTGATTGCTCGGCTTTTTGATTGAGGTTAATGCTTAATTATCACTGCGGGCATAACCATTTTTCATTTGGCAGCTCGCTGTATGTAAGACTTTCGCAAGGACTTGGTCCGTTTGTTCTTTTAAGAACGAAGTCATCGCCTCATTCGCTTCTTCGAGTAAAGCTTGAGTGTCTTTAGCATCGTAGTCGCCTGCCGTATACTTCGCATCAAATTCAGCTAATATTTGTTGGCCTTTATTTTGCACGGTATCTTGATAACGTTCAATATGAATCTTAGTTGTGTGGAAGTGTGCATCACTTAGCGCTGCAATCAACCGGTTCGCCCAATAGAAATTATCTGTTGTCGGTAAGGTTGAATCATCCGCTAAATAATCCGGCGTTGTATTCACATTCGTATAGTACGGTACCACTGCATTGAAGGCATTCGAACCAAATGATAACCATTGGACGCTTCGAATTGCTTCAGGTAAGTACGGGCGAATTTGAGTAAAGGCGGTGACGTTTTGGCGGCTAATACCGATCGGACGGTACATACCTCGGCGATCCGCTTCACCCCATTTACCATAACAGTCATATGGAGTGCCTTGATAATGGTGGGATAAGATATATTTCATATCTTCCACTGTAATTTTGAATTCTGGTACCATCGCCCATGGAAGATCATCATCTTCCGGCGTATATTCTGCATCGGGTCCATCCCAAACATACGTATGTGGGTTAAAGTGACGTAACATTGCCCAAGCGCGTGGTGTATTGTAGATATGGTCAGAATCAGATTTTGAACCATAGGCTAAGCGAGGATTGAATCCAGCCTCTTCGTCGTTCGATAAATCTAAATGATGCTGCTCCGTTAAAGCTTGTAAGTCTTTACTGCACATAAAGTCTTTTTGTTCACCATCGGCATCTTCAAAGTCAAAATAATCGATCCCTAATTGGTTCGGCATGACGACATAAGCATCATCTGGAACACGACGCGCCATCCAATGATGACCGCCAATCGTCTCAAGCCACCAAATCTCATCAACGTCTTGGAAAGCAATCCCATTCATCTCATAGGTTCCGTGTTCTTCAAGCAATTGTCCGAGACGGATGACGCCTTCACGTGCCGAATGAATGTAAGGTAAGACTAAAGTTACAAAGTCTTCCTCACCAATGCCCCCTTCTTTATGACCGTTTGGATCATTCTTAAGAATGGGATCAATTCCTTGAACTCGAGGGTTCGTGGTAATCGTCTCGGTTGCGGTCATCGAAATATTGGCTTCATTAATACCCGCTGCTCCCCAAATTCCATCTTTTGGATCGTTACTTGGTAAGCAAGTATAGCGCATCGGGTTATCCGGTAATTCTACCTCACATTCCGAAATCACCGAGCGATAATGACGCGGCTGCTCTTCTGGATGCACCACGATAAATCGTTTTGCCGTAAAAATTCCTGAGGGAGAATCTTCCGACCGGGTGACGATCGTTGAACCGTCGTAAGACGCTCCTTTACCTACCAATAATGTTGTACAAGCCATAGTATTTCCACTCCTTTAAATATCATTGTTAACTTCATCATACACCTTTTACTGAGGTGAGGGAACCCCTTTCAGATAAAAATTTTAGGGCCTCCTAAAATAAAGTGGGGGAGTAGACATTTCAGTGATTTTGATATGAAAGTCCAGCTCCTATGGCATTTCCAATCATTGATACTACGCCATAAATCAGTACATAAATCATGGCACTCGAATTATAGAAAATAAAAACCGTCGGAATAAATAGCAAAGCAGTTAAAATTGGAAATAATAGATCAAATGAATACCGACTGCCATATCGCCAAGCGGCAATCAAACAACTCAGCGGTAATACGACTAACAACACCAACATGCCACTGCCTGTATCTTGAATCACCCACGGCGCTAAATAGAAAAGTAATGCATTAACCATCAAAAAAGGAAACATCCGCTTGAGTTTGGCCATCGTTCTCACCTACTTTCTGGAATATGTTAATAGGTTTCCGTATAGTCTACATTTGGAAAAGCTTCTATATTATAGTCTGGGAAGCGATGTCTCACATCGTTAACAACTTTTTGCAAGACTTCTAGCCGATTTTCAGCATCGAGACTGATAATAACATCAAATCTAATCTCTTTGTCAAATTCGTCGACATATAGGCCGTGGATGCCCGTGATATATTGGTGAGAAAAGACGATTTCTCTGATCTGATCTTTAATACTTGTAATGTGACGATTTCTGGCATTGATCGGATAAACTCCTACAGCTGTGAGCATTATTTTATATTGATAGTATACCTCCAATTGGATATCTCGAATGATCTCATCCAATTGTTCTGCGGTATATGTCTCTGGTACACCTATATCAATCGAACCATTCCAATTATTAGGTCCATAATTATTGAGTACCAGGGCATTTGCTCCTTCTACACCCGGAAAGTTTTCTACCGTTTTGATGACATCTTGCGCAAGATGTGGATCAATCTTCTCTCCAAGCAATTGTGATATGGTTTTATTTAACATATCGATTGCTGATTTTATGATAATAATTGATATTATAGCACCGAGATAGGCTTCAAGGGATACATCAAATAACATAGACATCCCTGCCGCTAAAAGAATAGATAAGGAGACAATGGCGTCTAATCTTGCATCCTCACCAGAATTGATAAGCGAATCTGACTTGACCTCTCCACCAATTTTGTTGAATTTATGAGCCATAACAATTTTTACGATCACAGAGAGTGAGACAATAACGATACTTATTATGCTATATGAAGGTTCGACTGGATTAAGAATTTTCTTAACCGCCTCAACTAGAGAGGTTATCCCTACATATAAGATGATCACTGAAATTATCATGGCAGAAAGGTATTCCACTCTTCCGTAGCCAAAAGGATGCTTATGATCCGCTTCTTTAGAAGCAAGTTTCGTACCTATAATTGTAATAACGGAGCTTCCTCCATCTGCCAAATTATTAACAGCATCTACCAATATAGCAATGGAGTTTGATTTTATTCCGACAATACCTTTTAATATTGCAAGCAACACGTTACCGATAATGCCAAACAGACTGGTTTTTACAATTTTGTTTTCGCGTTCTTTTTCTAATTGATCTAATTTTTTTAAATCTTCAAATCGTTTCAATTTTGAGTCCTTTCTTCGCCCTAATCTCGTGCAATCATTTTATTATCTATTGATAAAAGCGATCTCAGTAACAAAATTAATAGAGCTTATAATTAATAGGGCTGATGTAATTTTTCATCAACCCTATCTTTTATTTTCAAATATATTCGGAACACGAAATAATCGCACCGATACAAAATTATCCTTACATATCTAATGATATAAAAAAGCTTCTCCAAATAAAAGCGCGAAGTATTGATTTGAGTACCCGTAGCCATTATTCATTCTCTCTATAGCTTGTAATCAAGCCATTTTAGAAAAATTTTTCGATTATTCCCTTTATATTTATAATAATCATTCCATTGTGCCTATGTTTAAATAGATGTTAAAATAGTATCAGATGAATAAAAGGAGATTTCTTATATATGACTTATGCATTGGAAATATCGGATTTAAAGAAAGTTTATGATACAGGCGTACAAGCACTCAAGGGGATTGATTTAAAGGTCTCTGAGGGTGATTTTTATGCGTTATTAGGTCCTAATGGTGCTGGCAAGTCGACGACTATTGGTATAATTACTTCGCTAGTCAATAAAACTTCTGGGATTGTCAAAGTATTTGGTTATGATATTGATACTCAGTTAGAAAAAGCAAAGCAACAAATTGGCTTAGTACCACAAGAGTTCAATTTTAATCCATTTGAGACCGTCCAACAAATTGTGGTCAATCAAGCAGGATATTATGGCGTGCCTCGTACAGAAGCTTACAAGCGCAGTGAAAAATATTTAAAACAGGCAGATTTATGGGGAAAGCGTGATGAAAAAGCGCGCATGTTATCGGGAGGAATGAAGCGTCGTTTGATGATTGCTAGAGCCTTGATGCATGAACCCAAACTATTGATTTTAGATGAACCGACCGCCGGGGTTGATATTGAGTTAAGAAGAGGGATGTGGCATTTCTTACAAGAGTTAAATGCTAATGGCACCACCATTATCTTAACGACTCATTATCTTGAAGAAGCCGAGATGTTATGTCGTAATATTGGCATCATCCAAGCGGGCCAACTAATTGAGAACACCAGTATGAGAGCATTATTATCGAAAATACAGCATGAAACTTTTATCTTTGATTTGGATATATCGCAACAACAACCTAAGTTAGCAGGCTATGCATATCAATTTGATGGTGACCAAACTTTGGAAGTCGAAGTTGAACGCAATCAAGGGGTTAATGATATTTTTACTCAATTAACAAAACAAGGCATAAAGGTACTGTCGATGCGAAATAAATCGAATCGTTTGGAAGAGTTATTTCTGAAAATTACTGAAGAGAAACATCAGACGGAGGATCAACATGTTTAGTTTATATTTTACAGCATTAAAAAGTTTAGTAATGAAAGAAACCAATCGTTATTTGCGAATTTGGGTTCAAACATTAGTTCCACCTGTCATTACCACTTCACTTTATTTTATAATTTTTGGAAAAATGATTGGTGGCCGTATTGGTGAAATGGGAGGCTTCAGTTATATGGAGTTTATTGTTCCAGGATTGATAATGATGTCATCGATTACCAGTTCCTATGCCAATGTTTCCTCATCATTCTTCTCTCAAAAATTACAAAAGAATATTGAAGAATTATTAGTAGCTCCTGTACCAACTCATGTTATCATTTGGGGATTTGTATTAGGAGGGGTTGGACGGAGTTTAATTGTCGCTTCGTTAGTGACCACGGTGTCATTATTCTTTGTACCATTACATGTTCATTCATGGTTAGTGGTAGTGATGACCATTTTAATGACTGCGATTTTATTTTCTTTAGCAGGTTTAATTAATGGTGTGTTTGCTAGAAGTTTTGATGATGTCTCCATTGTGCCAACGTTTGTACTACAACCCTTAACTTATTTAGGTGGAGTCTTCTACGCCATTTCAATGTTACCACCATTTTGGCAAGCAGTTTCGAAAATCAATCCAATCGTTTATATGATTTCGGGTTTCCGATACGGATTCTTAGGGATAGGCGATGTACCGATAGCAATGTCGATTACCATATTAATCATTTTTATCGCGGTACTGTATTCATTAGCATATTATTTAGTGGATCGTGGTATTGGCTTACGTAGCTAATCTAACCAGTATAACAATCAAATCCAACCCAAAAGAGCACAATATAATTTAATCTCCCTTGTTTACCACAGCGATAAGTGATAGCAAGGGAGATTTTTTTCAAATGATGTGAATGAACAGAGAAAATTCAGTCGACTCACACCTAAAAGCGCTGAATCTCCCCTCATATCTGTAAATTTTTCTTTACATTTATTTGAATTAAAATTTTAAAGATCTATAAAAATTTAGTAACATAATTTTTGCTAATGCCAAGCTACCATCCATTCATCTTTGTAATTATTAGTTTCAAGAAATTCTTCAAGTTTAGATAGAGCTTTTTCTGTATATACATAAGCATTATAATCTTTATCAGGATTACAAAGGAACCATTCTTCTTCAGTATACGGCTCTTCTCCATTTTCATCTCGCATATTATTTATGCTATCCCTCATATCATTAAGTTCTGATCCAAGTATTTTTCGATAGAAATCCTTTTTTTCAGATTTCTTTAGATAAATTATCTATTCAAAAAAAGTGCATTCACATCTGATTTATCAGACATAAATTGCACTTCAATTATTATTAAATTATGCTCTTTCGGTTTCTTTTAGACTTTCACCAATCGCATTAAGTCTTTCTTCCCATTCTTCCATAGATAAATTATGTTCTATTGCATATCTATTTTTCGGGTGTTTTCTACAATGCTCGCTACAGCTACGTAAATATTTATGTTCATTTTCTTCACTCATAAATATTTGTCGATTACACTCTGGGTTCGCGCAGTTTCTATATCTTTCACATGGTTCACCATCATAATAATCACGACCTATAATTGTTGGATCAACATGATTTATTGGCACGGAGATTCTCTCATCAAATACATACATGCTGCCTTCCCAAAGTTCGCCTTTTACTTCTGGATCTTTTCCATATGTATCAATTCCACCATGAAGTTGTGCAACATTATCTGAGATACCTTCTCTTAACATCCAACCAGAGAATTTCTCACAACGCACCCCACCAGTACAGTACATTGCAACATTTTTATCTTTGAACATCTCTTCATTTTCCTTAATCCATTCTGGCAGATCTCTGAAATTTTTGATATCTGGTCTAACAGCACCTTTAAAATGTCCCATATCGTATTCATAGTCATTCCGAGTGTCTAAAATAACAGTATTCTCATCAAGAATGGCTTCCTTGAATTCCTTAGGATTTAAATATTTCCCAGTTGTATCATTTGGTGAGAAATCATTTTCTAAATTTAATGATACAATCTCTTTACGAAATTTTACAGACATTCTTGGATGTGTAAAATCATCAGCCTCATCTTCCTTAAACCAAACATCTTCAAATCCTTCTAATGAATGTAAAAACTCTTTATATTTTTCAGTCTGTTCAACAGTACCTGAAATAGTACCGTTTATTCCCTCATAACCTACAATGATACGACCTTTAAGCCCTACTTCATTGCAGAATGCTAAATGTTCATCCCTGAATTTTTCAGGATTCTCTATATTTTGATATTTATAATATAATAAAACTCTAAATTTTTTTGACATATGTCCTCCTTTTTACGTATATCTATTTTATCCAAAAGTATGGGGAAAATACAAGAGAAATGAAATTTCCGTTTAATTAAGTATTGTATTTATTATAAATATTTAAGCAATCTTCCCTCTAGCTCGCATTTTCCAACGCTTTAATAACAATCTTCGTTAATATCAGTATATAATAGGCGCTTCAATTGATAAAGAATATTCCAACATATCGAGTAAATTTATTGCTTTAATTTTTTTGAAATGAAAAATAAAGCTTGCGCGTTACTATGAATACACAAAAAAGTATATCTAATTAGATATCCTTCAGACTGTAGACAAAGCTTATTAAATCACTTCTTTCGAGTGATTTAATGAGCTTTTTTCGATATAATAAAAAGAAAACGGGTGATTTCTATGATGTCCATTAATGCTGAAAGTAAGACGTTTGAAGCACGTCACCAAATCGCATTTCATGCGCTTGAAGATCTCGTTCCTGAGGAACATCTTCTAAGAAAAATTGATCGCTACATTGACTTTTCTTTCATCTATGATCTGGTCGAAGATGTTTATTGCCTTGATAACGGGCGTCCCAGTATCGACCCGGTTACTTTGATTAAAATCCCAATCATTCAATATCTCTTCGGGATTCCAAGCATGCGTCAAACGATTCAAGAAATTCAAGTAAATGTAGCTTATCGTTGGTTTCTCGGTTTATCTTTTACGGATGCCGTGCCACATTTTTCAACATTTGGAAAAAATTATAAGCGACGTTTCGAAGGAACCAATATCGCCGAACAAATTTTTTCACAGATTCTCATCCAGTTTTGGATAACAAATCTTGGATCATCTGTGTTTTTATACTTTGCTATATCCGTTAAACTTATATAATCATTTTTAAAATCTTCAGTATAAATTTGAATTGAAATTCCTTTAGCAGAAATTTGCTCTTTATTTATTTTTGACAATTTACCCCCTCCTTATACTGATGTATTCTTTACAATAGTTATTATATAATCATTACTCTAGGCAGCATACCTACTATTGATTTTTCGAGTTGTAAACTTGCTAGAAGCTGTAATACTTCATATTTACACAACTATTTGTCTCTATCACTATTATGATACAAAAGCATCAAGAAAAATCCTATAATATTATTAATGCTTGCAGACACTATATTTTCTATCTATTCAGTCGGATTGTTAATCGCATTAACTGAAAATTTATACTTTATAAATTTTATTTAGATACTTTTTACCATTGTTATATTATTGTATCGTGTTCCATCTTTCAAAATAAATGCATCTGGCATTTCCCCCACTTTGACGAATCCTAGTTTCTCATAAAGAATCTGACCTCTTTTATTACCTGAGAAATGATCCAGTTCAATTTGGGTAAGTCCACATTCCTTAGCATAGTTTTCAAGACAAAGAAGCATCTTCCTTCCTATTCCTAAGTTCCAAAATTCCTTCAGCACTGTAACAGCGACATTTCCTCGATGACGCATTTTCATTTTTTTAAATCTTGAAATCTGAGCATTTGCAATCATTCTTCCATCAACCTCTGCAATAATCATAAGAATGTCCTCAGATTCATTAAAATTTTTTATCATCTTCTCTTCCTGTTCAACAGTCAGAGTTATTTCTTCTGGATAATAGTATAAAAAGTTAGATTCTCCCATAACAGTTTTCAAATATTCAATAGTCTCTGCAGCATCTTTTACTTGAATTTCTCTAATTTCGCAAATCCTACCATCTTTCATTTCAAAATTCACTGGTGTATATTTCATACTTATCTCTCCCTTGTTTTTTATTGTAATATTTTTCTAAATCATTCCATCCTTTTGTTGTTTCGACTTATATAACTAATTTATCATTTTCAAATCTTTTATCTAAGTATTGATGGTTTGTATCTGTGTCTCCTTATTGGTAATCTTTTATATTTTTCCCAACAGTTCCAAGTACTTGAACATAACTAAATTCTCATGATTCAGTATTGCCAATCTGATACATGTCACCTATTTTTTGAATTATTTCGTATCTATTCACTTAATTACCTCACATAGTCCATAATATCTTCAACCTTACACTCAAGAACATAGCAAATCTTTGCTATAGTTTCTAAGTCAATTCTTTTCACTTTGTTATTACAATAAGAATTAAGTTGCGTCCTTTGAAGATTTGCTTCTTTTTCCAATTTATTTTTGCTTATATTTTTCTCTTCTAAAACTTGGTCTATTTTAAAAATAATTTTGCCAAATTTTTGCATAAATTTCTCTCCCTTGTGATTTTAAAAATCGGCATTTCATTTGAATATATTATATCATATTTTAAAAAACTTCTTACAGGTCTAAGATTTGTTTTGGATAAATTCTATTTAGTTTTCTTAATAACAGGGAATGTATATCCAATATTTCTTTTGCCAATTTTTTTATTTTTTCTCTCATATTGTCATTTTCATTTTTATAAATAACACCAGTTGTATTAGTAGCTTTTGCGATCTGGTTTATATTATTTGTTGCATTTGAAAGTGACCATTGGAGATCTTTAAATGGTTCTTGGTCTACAACATAATTTTTTCTTCATCTGTTAAATCTATTTCATACTGGATGTTACTCTTAATTGTACAACCTATAAAATAAAAAAGACCATAACACTTAAGTTATGACCTAATTTTTTATCCAAATGTAAACCACTTGGAACTATTATTCAATTTATTCTTTTTAAAAAATGTTCCCATTTTAATCCCAGTTACAGTTTTTAATCTTCTGTAACTATTGATTTTACAAGGTTTTTGATTTTTTGCGATTATTCCCATTCTTCTCATCAAGCCGCGCAATGCTCCTTTTCGTCTCATTGCTTGTTCTTGATACGCAGATGGGCCGTCAATAACTCTGCTTTTGCCTTACGGCTTGGCAATCGTTGGACGGACGTAGAAATAAATTAACCTCCGCCTCCGCACTTTAATTTACTTAATACTGACTTCTAGGATTCTGGCAGTAGTTATCAGCCACTCATTTCGTCACATCAGTTCCTCATTCACGGGATAACCTTGCCGGGGTAGTCCCAACAGCTCTTTCTTCGACTTCGTCTTAAAATCTCTGGGGCATACTCCCTACTCCCATTCTTCTTTTCCAAACGTACGATTTATCTCAAACTATTCAAAATACTGAATTCTATTTTTTTGTAGTACCACTAAATCCATCTAATTATAGGACATTTTCCAATTTTAGTCCCGTCCCAGTCCCAGTACCGGAGAATATAATGTATTATAAGAATCGACTTATTTAATGTAATTAGATTAAATCACTTATAAACATGGTATAATATTATAGAAATACTGTACAAAGTAGAAGATTAATTTGAGGTGAGTTATGGGATTTTCCTATGATAAATTATGGAAAAAATTAATAAACTAGACTTACAAAAAGCCATACAAACAACTCCTCATACCATAGCTAAAATGGGACGAGATGAGAATGTGAGTATGGAAATACTTGGTAGAATTTGTAAGTATTTTAAATGTGATATATCGGATATATTGGAGTATAGAATTGAAAATACTAATGATTGAAGATGACAGCACAATTGCTTTTGCTGTTAAAACTTACCTAAACAAACATAATATTGAAACAATTATTTATAACAATCTTTCTCAGACAGAAAATCTTAATTTTAATGATTTTGATTTAATTCTACTTGATGCTAATCTCCCAGATGGGTCAGGCTTTAATTTTTTAAAGTGGCTGAGGGAATTTTCTGACCTTCCTGTAATAATGATTACTGTAAAAGACGAAGATGAGTATGTAATAAAAGGTCTTTCTCAAGGAGCAGATGACTATATTACAAAACCTTTTTCTCTTCCTGTCCTAAAGGCGAGAATGGACAATGTTTTTAGTAGGAAAATTAAAAAAGTGAATGAGCTGACTTTTGAAAATTTATCTCTAGATCTTATATCAAAACAAGCTTCGATAGATGGAAAAGATTTAGATCTTAACTTAAAAGAGTTTGCTATATTGGAAATGCTCTTAGAAAACCAAAAAATAAATCTATTAAGGGAACGAATTTTAGATTATGTTTGGGGTTATGATTTTTATGAAGTAAACGACAATACCTTAACAGTAACTGTAAAAAGGCTTCGAAATAAACTTGGCGAATATGGAGAGCATATAAAAACAGTTAGGGGAATAGGATACAGGTGGGACAATGAATAAAAACAAAAATATTTTACTTGTCTTAATTTTAAATTTGATAATGTCTTTGCTTGTAATTTATCTCAATCCAAGATTTGATATTCTAACACTTTTTGGTTTTTTACTTATAAATATAATTCTGTTTATAATTATTTCAAAAATTGAAAAGAAAAAAGAGAAAGCTCTTGAGGATAAGATTAATAATATATTTAGCCTCCTCCATTCACTTGATATTGACTCAGATAATTATGAAATTATAGACGATGAATTTGGCAAACTTAGAGATGAGATTATTAAAATTATTATAGAAAACAAGAGAATAGCTGAAAATGCTGAGAAAAATAAAGTAATTCTAAGGGAATATACAGAAGATATTGCTCATCAAATAAAAACTCCATTAACCGGATCTCTATTATTACTTGACTTATTAGAAGATGAAGAAGATGAATCGGCAAAAGAGTATATATCTAGACTTAGGGACAATCTTCTTAGACTTTACAATCTATCTGATATTTTATTAAAACTTGCAGCCCTTGATTCTGGCACAATAGAAATGGCAAAAGACAGGATATCTGCTCGAGGATTAATTGAAGATATCATACAAAACCTAAAAGATTATTTTATTAATGATAATGTTGAAATTCCACTTTATGGAGATGATTTTAATCTTATATGCGATAAGAAATGGACTTATGAGGCACTTTTCAATGTTATGAAGAATGGTCTAGAAGCTACAGAAGATAGACAGATAGAAATTCAACTTAAAGGAACAAATCTATATAAAAGTATTTTTGTGAAAGATTTTTCTAAAGGTTTGGATCGTGAAATGTTAGAAAAAGTTTTTAAACGTTTTTACAAGATGGATCCAAATTCAAAAGGTTATGGAATTGGACTTCCTATGGCAAAATCTGTCATGGAAAGGCAAAATGGAGCGCTTTTATATCATAAGGGAAAAAAATCAAATGCCTTCGAGTTAAGATTTTATAACTGATTTAATTATGGCTGTGTAAATAAAGCACAGTCTTTTTTTCTAGTCACTTTCCAGTCACTTAAGTCTAATATCATCTAAGAAAGATAAGGAGGACTAAATATGAATATTGTAAAAACAGTAGATTTAACAAAAACTTACAATAGCGGAGTAGAAGTACATGCTCTATCAAATGTGAATTTTGAAATGGAGAAAGGAGATCTTGTCGCCATTATTGGAGATAGCGGGTCAGGAAAGTCTACCTTGCTTCATCTATTAGCAGGAGTTGATAAACCAACAAGTGGGGATATTTTTATTCAAGATAAAAATATTACCAAGTTTAACAACGATGAGATGACAATCTTTCGTAGAAGGAATATAGGCGTTGTCTATCAATTTTTTAATTTGATTCCAAACATCAACGTTCGAAAAAATATTTTGCTTCCTCTTTTGTTAGACAATAAAAAGGTAGATGACGAATATTTAAAGGAAATTTTATCGATACTAGGAATAGAAGGAAAGCTTGATAGGTATCCAAAACAATTATCAGGTGGCGAGCAACAAAGAGTTGCCATTGCCAGAAGTTTGATTACAAGACCTGCAATAATCTTAGCAGATGAGCCCACAGGAAATCTCGATAGAAAAAATTCTGAAGAAATCACAGGACTTTTTAGACTAGTAAATAAGAGATTGAACTCTACGATTATGATTATCACCCACGATGAAAAGGTTGCAAATGCATGTGATAAAGTTTATAAGATGGTGGATGGTAGGTTAAGTTTCTTGGGAGATGAGTCTTATGAAAATTATTAATGATCTTGCCAGTGGAGCTGTTAAAAATAATAAAAAAGACACCCTAGCCATTAAAATCTCCATACTTTTGGCAGTAATTTTACTAGGAACTGTTATTTTTATTTTCGACTCAATGAACACTGAACAGTATGAATATGTAAAGAAAACCATTGGAGATTATCATGTAGATATATCTGAAATTGACGAAAGTTTTTATGATAAATTAAAAAATGATACAGACATAGAAAAAGTATCTTTTAATAAAATCATTAATACAGACTTAAATGCAGTTATATATGAAAATGGAGATTCTACAGGTCTTCTCGGATATGAAATCAAAAATGGTAGAAAACCAGAAAATTCAAATGAACTTTTAGTACCAGAGAGATTTTTAATAAAAAATAAGGAGTATGATTTAGGTTCTGAGATTATTGAAAATAAAAAGACATATACCATAGTTGGTGTTTACGATGATTATGGATATTCTTTTGAAGATACTATGCTTATAGGTTTAGCAGATAGCAATAAAAAGGATTATCTATTTGAAAACAATGATGAAATAGAAGCGCAGATTTGGTATAAAAGCATAAGGGACACCTATACAAAGACTCGAAAAATTTTGTCTGAAATGAATATTGATGAGAAACAAGCCTTAGATATTGGAAGAGTTTTTTACAACAAAGATATTTTAGAGCATAGTATGGTTTATCCTAAAGGAATTATTCCACCTAAAAGTGTTGTAAATTTAGCTATAGAAAAATATGGGATGGCTTTCTTTCTCTGCGTACTTTTTGCCTTTATAATCTATGGTGCTTTTAATGTATGGAATAATAGAGATTTAAAGGAAATTGCTCTTTTAAAAAGTACTGGGATGACTAAAAAGCAAGTTAGGCAAATGATTCGAAAGAAGGCAATTAAACTTTCAATCTTGCCAATAGCTTTAGGGACAGTCTTATCATGGGCTTTTGCAAATCTGCTCCTATATTTGTTGTGGTTTAACAATTCTATCTCTTATAAAGAAATGTCAAATATTTTAGGAGAAAGTCTAAAATCTCCAGACTTTAATTTAGTAATACCAAGTATTGGATCTATTTTAATAATTATTCTGTTATCCTTATTAATGGTTTATTTTTCAGCATTGATTCCTGCAAAGAAAAGCTCAAAGATAAAGGTTATTGAGGGATTAAATGGCATTACAGAAAAAAACATTAAGTTTGGTAAGTCAAAAATAAATGGACCTATAGAAAAGACTTTAGCAAAAGATTATTACAGGTCCTATCGTTCAACCTATCGAATTATTGTTATATCTATGGCTCTATCAGCCTTTGTATTGACAACAGTTTTAGTTAGCCAGTCATATAGAACTTTAAATGAAAAATATAATTCATATAAAAGTCCGTACAATTTTAACTCTAGTATTTATACAGATGACTTTTTGAATAAAAATTTTGTGAATGATATGGAAAAAGTTAAAGGTATAGAACAATTACACATCTATCAAAGAGTAGATACAAAGTTTTATGCTGGTGAAAATGAGGACTTTATTTCTAAAGATTTAAAAAATTCTCTAGATAGTGGTAAAAAATCCAGTGATAAACTTTATGCTAGTATCTATGCACTAACAGAAAAAGATTTTAAAAACCTTTTAGAAGTAAATAATATTACAAATGCGACTTATGTTTTAGTGAACAAAGTATCTAAAGATAATAGTACGCCTTACACCTTTAGAGATTATATAAAAATTTCTGATAAGGAATCTGGAGATATTACTTTAAAATATAATGAAAAGGCAAAGGCTATGAAAATAAGAATTGACGAATCTATAGAAGAGATGCCTTATGGATTAGAGGCATATAAGTCAAATGAAATAGCTATTTACACAAGTGAAAGTAGTCTAAGAAATTTTATAGATGAGTACGGAATAGATGAAGCTAATCCTGTATATTATTATTTTGTAAAAATCAAAGCCGATAAAAATAAAGAAAAAGTATTTGAAGATGCCGAAAAAGTGATTTTGACCTATGTTCCAAAATCAGATCATGGCACTTCTACAGAAATTATAAAAGCTGCTATGAATAAAGAACAAATGAGAAATGAAAAACTATTAAATCTTGGCATCCAAATTATTCTTATAACCATTGCTCTTTCCAATGCCTATAATAGTTTTAAAGGCAACCTTAAAGCGAGAGCCAATGATTTTAAACTTCTATCAACTACTGGAATGACAGAAAAACAAGTGGAAAAGATGGTATTTGCTGAAGTAAAAATATTATTTAAAAATATTTTCTTAGCATATATCTTTATGTTTTCTATAGGCATTGTATTAAGAGCCTATAGGAGTAACTATGAATTAGGCTTTGGAATAAAAGAACTGCTAATAAATATGAATTATACTCCTATATTATTAGTATTTGTCTTTATAATTGCAGGTGTCTTACTTGCAATAAAAAGTGGTCTTAAAACAATAAACGAAAACTCAGATAATACTTTCAAGAGTATATAAGAAAAAGGCTGTGAGCATTAAACTCACAGCCTTTTCTATATCACCAAACTTCCCGAAAATAAAAGATTGTATTAGATTCCTTGACAGAACGATACCTTTAGTATCATTATCTTCTCCAGTTTTCATAAATTAAATATGTGCAGTAGATGGATGACATTTAAATGAAGATACTAAAATTTTTTATCAGTTTTTTCACTCTTAGTTATATAATCTATTGCCAAATTTAGAGTTGATTTTATAGGATGTATTTTCGTAATTGCCATACTAATCACCAGAACTTTCTTTTGATTTATTAAGAAGTAGGGAATGGATCTGCCATATTTCTCTTGATAATTTTTCTATCTGTCTATTCATCGATTCAATTTCATTCTTGTAAATTACTCCCGTTGTATTAGTTGCCTTTGCATTCTGATTTATATTATTTATCGCATTTGAAAGTAGCCATTGGATATCTCTAAATAAAATAATCCTCATAATATATACGCAAAAAGACCGTAGCTTGAAACTACGGTCTAATTTTTTGTCCAAATGTAAACCACTTGGAACTATTATTTTAATTATTCTTTTTTACTTCCAGTACCATTTGAGTACCAGTAGCCATTTTTCATTCTCTTTATAGCTTGTAATTAAGTCATTTTAGAAAATTTTGCGATTATTCCCATTCTTCTCATCAAGCCGCGCAATGCTCCTTTTCGTCTCATTGCTTGTTCTTGATACGCAGATGGGCCGTCAATAACTCTGCTTTTGCCTTACGGCTTAGCAATCGTTGGACGGACGTAGAAATAAATTAACCTCCGCCTCCGCACTTTAATTTACTTAATACTGACTTCTAGGATTCTGGCAGTAGTTATCAGCCACTCATTTCGTCACATCAGTTCCTCATTCGCGGGATAACCTTGCCGGGGTAGTCCCACCAGCTCTTTCTTCGACTTCGTCTTCAAAATCGCTGGGGCCTACTCCCTACTCCCACTCAATCGTGGCTGGTGGTTTACCGGTAATATCGTAAACGATTCGGTTGACGTGTGGGACTTCGTTAATAATTCGGTTACTAATCTTTTGTAGGACTTCCCATGGTAAGCGAGCGAACTCACTGGTCATGCCGTCAACAGAAGTGACTGCACGAATTCCCAACATATAATCATAAGTACGAACGTCACCCATAACACCGACGGAGCGAACATCCGGTAAGACCGTGAAGTATTGCCATACGTCACGTTCTAACCCATTTAGTGCGATTTCTTCACGTAAGATAGCATCGGATTCGCGGACGATTTCAACTTTTTCAGGCGTAATTTCACCCAGCACTCGAATACCTAAGCCTGGTCCTGGAAATGGTTGGCGCCATACAATCGATTCTGGCATTCCAAGTGCGGTTCCCAATGCACGGACTTCGTCTTTGAAGAGGGTCTTCAGTGGTTCGATCAAGCTGAACGCCATATCTTCTGGTAAGCCTCCTACGTTGTGGTGAGACTTGATGGTTTGGGCTGTTTCAGTACCTGATTCAATAATATCAGTATAAAGTGTCCCTTGTGCTAAGAACTCGATACCGTCCAATTTAGCAGCTTCATCGTCAAACACTTCGATAAATTCATTCCCGATAATTTTACGTTTTTGTTCAGGTTCTGAGACTCCTTGAAGTTTGCTGAAGAAACGATCTTTCGCATCAACTTTAATAATATTTAAGTTAAATTGCTGCAATGCGCTCATCACATGTTCAGCTTCATTCTTACGTAATAAGCCATGGTCAACGAAGATACAGACTAACTGATCTCCAATGGCACGTTGCAATAGAACTCCCACTACACTTGAATCCACCCCACCGGATAGACCGAGTAATACTTTTCGGTCGCCAACGTGATTGCGAATTTGTTCAATTTGTAGGTCAATGAAGTTCTCCATGCTCCAGTCACCAGACGCTTGACAAATGTTAAAGACAAAATTGCGTAACATTTGGTCGCCTTGTAGTGAAGCTTTCACTTCCGGGTGGAATTGAACACCATAAATACGGCGTTCAGTATTTTCCATCGCAGCAATCGGTGTATTCGGACTGTGCGCTGTCACAGTGAAGCCGGCTGGAACTTCTGTCACTTGGTCCGAGTGGCTCATCAAGACTTGTTCACGTTCAGATAGTCCTTGGAAGATACCATCAGTCGTATTAGAAACTTCAATCTCATGTTGACCGTACTCACGTTTATCTGAGGCTTGGACTTTTCCACCCAACATATCGGTCGTTAATTGCATCCCATAGCAGATTCCTAGGATTGGAATGTCCAGTTCATAGATGGCTGGATCAATTTTGAAGCTGTCTTCATTATAAACACTGTGAGGTCCGCCAGATAAGATAATTCCTTTTACATTACCTAACGCTTGAATCTCTTCCGCCGTCTTCTTATGTGATAACAATTCACTATAGACATGTAACTCGCGAATTCGGCGTGTAATCAATTGATTATATTGTGATCCGTAATCGAGTACAATAATCTTCTCTAAATCATATAAATTCGTAGCCATAATTCCTCCTTATTGATGGACCTTACTCTATCGTGATAGCGTCTCATCCTATCTTATTTACGATAACTCTTTCGTTAATAATATATCATACTCAAAATGGATTTGCTTGTTTTTTTGGAATCAAAATCAAGATTTATGATACAATCTAGCTAGTATTAATTCACTTTGTGTAAAGGAGGGACATAAGTTAATGGAACGTGAACCGAATATGGATATTTCATCGAACGCAACTCGAACAGGCGTCGGCACCGCTCACGGTAAAATTATTTTAGCGGGGGAACACTCGGTCGTCTATGACTACCCAGCGATTGCTTTGCCGCTACCGGGCGCTAAAGTTACTGTTGAAACCCAGGCATCTTCTCGCCAGGTTGATTGGCTTGAGAGCTTGCCTTATACGGGACCGCTCGACAAAGTGCCTGAGGAACTGCAAAATTTATGCCGTGCCACTTAATACTGACTTCTAGGATTCTGGCAGTAGTTATCAGCCACTCATTTCGTCACATCAGTTCCTCATTCGCGGGATAACCTTGCCGGGGTAGTCCCACCAGCTCTTTCTTCGACTTCGTCTTCAAAATCGCTGGGGCCTACTCCCTACTCCCACTCAATCGTGGCTGGTGGTTTACCGGTAATATCGTAAACGATTCGGTTGACGTGTGGGACTTCGTTAATAATTCGGTTACTAATCTTTTGTAGGACTTCCCATGGTAAGCGAGCGAACTCACTGGTCATGCCGTCAACAGAAGTGACTGCACGAATTCCCAACATATAATCATAAGTACGAACGTCACCCATAACACCGACGGAGCGAACATCCGGTAAGACCGTGAAGTATTGCCATACGTCACGTTCTAACCCATTTAGTGCGATTTCTTCACGTAAGATAGCATCGGATTCGCGGACGATTTCAACTTTTTCAGGCGTAATTTCACCCAGCACTCGAATACCTAAGCCTGGTCCTGGAAATGGTTGGCGCCATACAATCGATTCTGGCATTCCAAGTGCGGTTCCCAATGCACGGACTTCGTCTTTGAAGAGGGTCTTCAGTGGTTCGATCAAGCTGAACGCCATATCTTCTGGTAAGCCTCCTACGTTGTGGTGAGACTTGATGGTTTGGGCTGTTTCAGTACCTGATTCAATAATATCAGTATAAAGTGTCCCTTGTGCTAAGAACTCGATACCGTCCAATTTAGCAGCTTCATCGTCAAACACTTCGATAAATTCATTCCCGATAATTTTACGTTTTTGTTCAGGTTCTGAGACTCCTTGAAGTTTGCTGAAGAAACGATCTTTCGCATCAACTTTAATAATATTTAAGTTAAATTGCTGCAATGCGCTCATCACATGTTCAGCTTCATTCTTACGTAATAAGCCATGGTCAACGAAGATACAGACTAACTGATCTCCAATGGCACGTTGCAATAGAACTCCCACTACACTTGAATCCACCCCACCGGATAGACCGAGTAATACTTTTCGGTCGCCAACGTGATTGCGAATTTGTTCAATTTGTAGGTCAATGAAGTTCTCCATGCTCCAGTCACCAGACGCTTGACAAATGTTAAAGACAAAATTGCGTAACATTTGGTCGCCTTGTAGTGAAGCTTTCACTTCCGGGTGGAATTGAACACCATAAATACGGCGTTCAGTATTTTCCATCGCAGCAATCGGTGTATTCGGACTGTGCGCTGTCACAGTGAAGCCGGCTGGAACTTCTGTCACTTGGTCCGAGTGGCTCATCAAGACTTGTTCACGTTCAGATAGTCCTTGGAAGATACCATCAGTCGTATTAGAAACTTCAATCTCATGTTGACCGTACTCACGTTTATCTGAGGCTTGGACTTTTCCACCCAACATATCGGTCGTTAATTGCATCCCATAGCAGATTCCTAGGATTGGAATGTCCAGTTCATAGATGGCTGGATCAATTTTGAAGCTGTCTTCATTATAAACACTGTGAGGTCCGCCAGATAAGATAATTCCTTTTACATTACCTAACGCTTGAATCTCTTCCGCCGTCTTCTTATGTGATAACAATTCACTATAGACATGTAACTCGCGAATTCGGCGTGTAATCAATTGATTATATTGTGATCCGTAATCGAGTACAATAATCTTCTCTAAATCATATAAATTCGTAGCCATAATTCCTCCTTATTGATGGACCTTACTCTATCGTGATAGCGTCTCATCCTATCTTATTTACGATAACTCTTTCGTTAATAATATATCATACTCAAAATGGATTTGCTTGTTTTTTTGGAATCAAAATCAAGATTTATGATACAATCTAGCTAGTATTAATTCACTTTGTGTAAAGGAGGGACATAAGTTAATGGAACGTGAACCGAATATGGATATTTCATCGAACGCAACTCGAACAGGCGTCGGCACCGCTCACGGTAAAATTATTTTAGCGGGGGAACACTCGGTCGTCTATGACTACCCAGCGATTGCTTTGCCGCTACCGGGCGCTAAAGTTACTGTTGAAACCCAGGCATCTTCTCGCCAGGTTGATTGGCTTGAGAGCTTGCCTTATACGGGACCGCTCGACAAAGTGCCTGAGGAACTGCAAAATTTATGCCGTGCCATTGACTTAACACACTCCGCCAGCAAATTAAAAACAGGCCCGTTACACTTCCGCATCAAAAGTTCGATTCCCATCGGACGTGGCATGGGTTCTTCCGCTGCGGTATCTGTTGCGCTAATTCGCAGCTTAGTCGATTATATGCAAATTAAGATTAGTGATCATCAATTGACCTATATTGCTAACCAGGCAGAAGTTATTGCGCACGGTTGGACGAGTGGGCTGGATACATTGTTAGCTAGTACCGATTCGCCGGTCATTTATCGTAAAAGTTCCACACCGATTCCATTTCAATTTAACTTAAATGCCTACTTAATTGTGGCAGATAGTGGGATGGTCGGTCAGACCAAACTGGCGGTAGGCAAAGTACATCAATTGCGTGAAGCGAAGCCTGAATTTGTCACCAATATGATGGATGCGATTGGTGGCTTTGTAAGTCAAGCCATCGAAGCCATCCAACATCAAGATATTATCGAACTCGGTCGACTTATGACTTACAACCATTATTATTTAAATCAACTTGGTGTTTCCAACGCTACCATCGACCATTTGGTGAATCAAGCATGGATGGCCGATGCACTCGGTGCGAAGTTAACTGGAGCAGGTCTGGGCGGCTGTATTATTGCTTTAGCTTATAACCGTTCGCATGCGCAACATATTGAACGCGTCTTATTAGACGCAGGTGCCCAACAGACATGGTTAGTGAATCTCAATGCCATGTAGGGTTACGATTAAGGAGGTAACGATGAAAGACCCATCACATATATTTCGTGCTTACACTAATATTGCGCTAATCAAGTATTGGGGCAAACGCAATGAGACGTTATTTCTTCCGGTAACCAGCAGTCTGTCACTCACTTTGAACAAATTTTATACGGAGACACAAGTTCGATGGAACGAATCATCCTCTGAAGACGTATTATTATTAAATGGTGAATTACAGCCGATTGATCGTGTCCAACGTCTGATTGATCTCTTCCGAGAGCTGACACATTGTTCCCGTCCAGTACGCGTTGAAAGTTATAATCATGTCCCGACTGCAGCAGGGCTTGCTTCCTCTGCTTCAGCCTTTGCTGCGCTCGCTTGTGCGTGCAATGATCTATTCGATACTCAAATGGACGCGCGGGAGCTATCAACCTATGCTCGCCAAGGGTCAGGAAGCGCAACCCGCAGTCTCTTTGGTGGTTTCGTAAAATGGGAAGCTGGACAAGGCGATGTATCAGAGACAAGCTACGCCCATCCCATCGATAAGGCGGATTGGGATTTGGGAATGATTGCCGTTGTTCTTAATGACCAAGAAAAATCAATCAGCAGTCGTGAAGGAATGGCATTGACGGTCCGAACTTCTCCATTCTTTAAGCTTTGGCCAGAAGTCGTGGCACATGATTTAGCCTTGATGGAAGCAGCAATTGAACAACGTGACTTTACAACCTTGGGAGAAGTTGCCGAGCACAATGCGATGGAAATGCATGCGCTAATGCTTTCATCGAAACCAAGCTATACGTATTTTCAAGCGGAGTCGCTTAAAATTATGGATTGCATTCGTCAATTACGTCAACAAGGTATTGAATGTTACTTTACCATGGATGCCGGTCCGAATATAAAGGTGATTTGTCGCTTAAGTCAGGCGGATCGAATTCAACAATTGTTAATGCAAGCCGCAGGACTCAACGAATCCCAACTGATTATTAGCGGGCCTGGTCCTGCCCCACATACGGTGCCGGCCTTTACCCCTTTCTAAAATTAACAAAATGATTCAACGATTGGAGCAATGACGATGAGCCTTTTTAAATTTGTACATACGAACCGGACTACGCAAGCTAAGATACCAGGCAAACTCTATATTGCGGGCGAATATGCGGTCATCGAGCCTAATTATCCTGCAATTTTGGTGACTATCGACCAATATCTCAAGGCGACGCTGAAACCTCTTGGAGATGAGGAAACCATTCGCTTGCATTCCGAAAGTTTAGACCCTGCGATATTGGTGTATCAACCCGATACTGTGGTTCCAGCAGCTTGGCGTTATGTTTGTGCATCAATCAAACTTTTCGAGCAACTTTTAGCGGAACATAAAATCCCCTTAAAACCTTTCTCGCTATCATTTGAGTCTGAGTTAGAAGCGGAAAATGGAATCAAGTACGGTTTCGGCTCCAGTGGTGCGGTAGTCCTAGCGACCTTGCATGCTTTGGCTAATTATTATGATATGCGCCCTTTTAATTCGATTATTTTATACAAAATGGCCGTCATGGTGATGTTATCCTTAGATTCGCCTGGAAGTTTTGGCGATTTGGCGGCGGAATCCATGGGAGGATGGGTCTACTATCGCAGTTGCGACCGCGAATGGATTCGCCAACAACTGGAAGTTTTTCCAATGAGTACGGTCATTGCGATGGACTGGCCTGAACTTGAAATCACACCACTCGAAGCGCCGACCGATCTGAATCTTGCAATCGGCTGGACTGGACAACCTGCTTCAACCTACGATTTTGTGGAGCGACTTTCACACCAAATTTCGCAAAACCCTTCACCTTATCGACAATTTTTACGCGCGAGTCAAGTTTGCCTTGCGAAGATGCGTCAAGCTTTTGACCAAGGTGAAACTTCCGAAATTATGAAAGAAGCAGAAATTTACCGTCGACTTCTAACTTATCTCGATACGATTTATCAATTAGGGATGATCACAGAGGAGATGCAGACACTTATCGATAAAAGTGAACTCGTAGGCTATGCAGCCAAATCGTCCGGCGCGGGTGGGGGAGACTGTGGTATCGCTATTAGTTCTAGTCCGAAGAATCGCCCGCTGCTCGTTAAATTATGGCGGAATCATGAGATTGAGCTGCTACCTTACCAAGTCGCTCGTCCTTTAAATATTCGCTAGTCGATGGCGATTCTGCAAATTCAATCAATCGATACTGATAATAACTTTGACTAGAGAAGGAGTCTTCTTATGCAGCCAATTGACCAACAACGTAAAGATGATCACCTCATTCATGCCTTAAAACAGCACGCGGTGAGTCCGAATACCGCTAATACGTCATCGACCAGCACTTCGCCTGTGTCTTCTTTTGATAATGTACGCTTTGTGCACCATGCGATTCAAACTGACGGGATTGCTCAAAGTGAGATTTCGCTCTCAACCCAATGGGCTGGCACTGAACATCCTGTCCCCCTCTATATTAATGGGATGACAGGTGGCTCACCGGCTGCCAAGCGTTATAACCAGCAACTAGCAGAAATTGCACGTGAAACAGGCCTACCGATGGCAAGCGGTTCGATGAGTATTACTTTGAAAAATCCTACAGATGACGAAATTCGCGAGTCCTTTACCGTGATTCGCTCAACTCACCGGAATGGTTTTGTCTTAGCAAATCTCGGTGCTGGCAAGACGTTAGAAGATGCAAAAAAAGTAGTGGATTGGTTAGAAGCGGATGCGCTTCAAATTCACTTGAACCGACCCCAGGAAGTGATTATGCCTGAAGGTGACCGCGATTTCTCGAAGTGGTCAGACCACATACAAAACATCATTGAAAATGTGGGAGTTCCCGTTGTAGTTAAAGAGGTAGGTTTTGGGATGAGCCGAGAATCAATCGCACACCTCATTCAACTCGGCGCACAAACCATCGATATTAGCGGTCGTGGCGGAACTAACTTTGCCCAAATTGAAAATTTGCGTCGAGACCATCTCGACTTTACTTTATTAGAAAACTGGGGACAGACGACGGCGGAGTCGCTATTGGAATCCCTGCCATATCAAGACCAAACGGAAATTCTAGCAAGCGGTGGCGTCCGTCATTACTACGATGCCGTTCGTGCTTTCGCTCTCGGCACACGGGCTGTTGGACTTTCCGGCCATCTCTTACATCTCGTTGATCAAGGTGGGGTCACTGCCGGCGTGGAATTTGTCCAATCAACACTCGAAGCCATTCGACATTGTTGCTTGTTATTAAATGCGCGATGTGTTACGGATTTAGCACACTGCCCGATTGTTCTAACCGGTGAACTGAAAGACTGGGCGACCGCTCGTGGGATTGATTACTTAGAACTCGCACAACGTCGATAGTTTGAGTTTGGAAACGACGAATTGAAGCAAAGAAGCCTAAAGTTATTGAGACTCTGGGCTTTTTTGCTTGCTCTAAAAGTCTGTTGACCGTAGTGTACCTGAAAGTGAGTGTTAGTAAAGAAAACAGGCGATGGAGCGACAGATTCTTTTAATTCAATGCTAGGTTTAGTAGATCAAGCAGACGGTTCTACTAATT
>NZ_JH932301.1:367357-383158 GCF_000301055.1 Falseniella ignava CCUG 37419 | reverse complement strand
TTTAGTAGATCAAGCAGACGGTTCTACTAATTCAAAGACAACTTTAGTAGATCAAGCGGACGGTTCTACTAATTCAAAGACAAGTTTAGTAGATCAAGCAGACGGTTCTACTATTTCTCAGTCAAGTCGCCTTCCATCCCCAACAAAAAACCGTATTCCGACACTTGGAATACGGTCGTTTGATCAAGTTTTAGTGAATCACTTCTTTGATTAAGGTGAGTGGCTCTGCTGAGTCGCTAATCTCAAAGGAAGCTTGGAGTTGTTCAATCACTTCGGAGACATCCTCGCGATTGGCATAGATCGTGGCAACTGCTTCACCTTCCGCTACCGGGTCGCCAACTTTTTTGTGGATCATCACACCAACGGAGTAATCGATTGAATCGGTATACTCAATGCGACCCGCACCTAACAAGCTGCATGCGACGCCGACATCGTGAGCTTTCCAACGGCTCAGATAACCTGAAGTTGGCGCAGTGACTTCGATTTGATATTTGGCTTGAGGTAGTCGCTCTGGGTGATCAACGACCGATGCGTCGCCACCTTGGCTCTCGATAAAGGTGCGCAACTTATCGAGCGCTTCGCCACTGTCAATTTTTTCTTGTAGCAATGCTTTACCTGCTTCGAAATCATCCACGCGCCCTGCTGCTAATAACATTTGCGCACCAAGCACAAGTGATAATTCGGTCAGATCACTTGGACCTTCACCACGTAAGGTATCAATTGCTTCCTTAACTTCTAACGCGTTCCCTACCGCATGACCGAGGGGATGGTTCATATCGGATAAGACAGCTAGTGTTGTTACACCGACTTCTTGCCCAATCTTCACCATGGCATGTGCTAATGCTTCCGCCTGTTCGACCGTCTTCATAAAGGCTCCGTCACCAACTTTGACGTCAAGTACGATCGCATCGGCCCCTGAAGCAATCTTCTTACTCATAATTGAGCTGGCAATTAATGGAATGGATTGAACGGTTGAAGTGACATCACGTAAAGCATACATCTTCTTATCTGCTGGAACTAAATTCCCCGTCTGACCCACGACCGCCACTTTATTTTGGTTAACCAATTCGATAAATCGCTCCGGTGTTTGTTCGATTTGGAAGCCTTCAATCGCTTCAAATTTATCCAGCGTTCCACCGGTATGGCCTAAACCACGACCACTCATTTTCGCTACCGGAACGCCAGCTGAAGCTACGAGTGGCGCTAGCACGATGGTCGTCGTATCACCGACACCCCCGGTAGAGTGTTTGTCTACTTTGACACCTTCAATCGCTGACAAATCAATGCGGTCGCCACTTTCGACCATCGCTAAAGTTAAGTGCGCTGCTTCTCGTTCGGTCATCCCTTTAAAGTAGACCGCCATCATCCAGGCGCTCATTTGATAATCAGGAATCTCACCAGAGGTAAAGCCTTCTACGACGAAGCGAATCTCACGATCAGTGAGCTCTTCGCCATTTTGTTTTCGTTCAATAATATCTACAATTCTCATGCGTTTATTTCTCCTATAAAAATTTCTCCTCACGCAAAATTTCACGCGTAGTACCATCAATATTTCCGACAATGATGCCGTCAGGATAGTTTAAGAATAATCCGTGTTCAACGACACCCACTAAGGTACTCAATTCCAAAGCAAGTTGTTCTGGATTGTCAATCTTTTCAAGATGTAAGTCAATGATATAGTTACCCGCATCCGTACGGAATAATTGGTCCTCTCCTGCTTTGCGGAAGGCAGGACGATAACCACGGCGCTCAAATTCATAAAATAGCTTCCAACTACCAAATGGAATTACTTCAACTGGTAATGGGAACGCCCCTAATTGTGGCACTAACTTATCAGGGGTCACAATCCAAATAATTTCATTACTGTATTGGGCTACAATCTTCTCGTATAAGAGTGCACCCCCGCCACCTTTAATTCCTTCGAATTGGTCGGTCGTCTCATCCGCTCCATCTACTAAGAAATCAATTCGCTCGACTTCATCAAGCGATACGACCGGAATATTCCACTCGCGCATCAATGCTTCCGTCCGTTTCGACGTAGGTACTCCTACAATATCTTTTAACTTCTTCTCTTGAAGCAAAATCCCTACTTTTTCAGTAAAATAATCGGCTGTCGATCCGGTTCCGAATCCAACAATCATCCCGTCTCGAACATACTCTGCCGCTTGAAATCCTGCTGCACGTTTACCCATACTCACACTGATGCACTCCTTCATTATAATGATACTGGTATTATATCATAATTTTTAACGGTTAGGATAACGTTCTCATTGCGAACAGAAATCTACTTAATTTTATGTTATACTTAGAGTACTGATATGACTTAGGAGGTTTCTATGAAACAGAAAGTAATGATCACTTGCCCTGCATGTGGCTTAAAAGGCGTTCGCGAAGTGGAAACACGTATCAATACCGCTACTCAACCTGAATTAAAACGCGCCTTACTACAAGGTGAATTACAACAATTCACTTGTGAAAATTGTGGTGCTAAACGCCAAATCCAATCTGAAATGTTCTACCATGATCCAAAAGGAAAATACATTATTTATAATATTCCAAGCTTAAAGCGCCGCTATGATGAAGTCGAAGAGATGATTGATCAAGCGATGCAAGAAGTCCAAGAAGATACGACCGATTATACGTTACGCCTCGTTGGACTTTACCCAGAACTGATTGAAAAATCACAAATTTTTGACCACGGCTATGATGACCGTGTGGTTGAAATCGTCAAATTATTAACCGATGGACTCTTTGCGAAGGACCGTCCAAATGATAAAGTGGTTGCTCGCTATTTCTTTATGCATGAAGGTGAGCCGAAGATTATGTATATTACCGATAAAGATCAAATCTTAGTTGACTTCAATGAAAACTTACTGAAGTTCTCACGAGAGAAGTTCGACAAAATTAATCCTAAACCAGGCCAAGGGCACTTCCACCTCGTAAACGCAGAGTGGGCCGCGCACGCCTTAAGCCAATCATAAATCATCCATAAAAATAAGGCTGGGACTTTTACGTCTCAGCCTTTTTGCTGTAATTTATGGGTGATTGCGAATGATTAATGCAGTCCCTTGTCCGCCTCCTATGCAGAGTGTCGCCAGACCGTACTGCGCTTGTCGGCGTCTCAACTCATAGATTAAAGATACTAAGATGCGAGCCCCACTGGCTCCGATTGGATGCCCCAAAGCAATCGCTCCTCCGTTGACATTCGTCTTCATCGGATCGAGCCCTAATTCTTGTACGACGCAAAGAGCTTGCGCCGCAAAGGCTTCATTCGCTTCGACCAAGTCAATCTCTTCAAGGGTCAAGTTAGCCAATTGCAATACTTTTTGTGAAGCTGGAATCGGGCCGGTTCCCATAATATCTGGCGAGACTCCAGCATTCGCTTGTGAGACTATACTACATAAGATTGGCCAATCGTGCGATTCCGCTAATTCGCGCGATGTTAAAATGACCGCTGCCGCGCCATCATTAATCCCAGATGCATTACCTGCTGTTACCGTTCCTTCGGGTTTAAATGCTGGACGCAATGCCGCTAATTTTTCCTCAGAAGTCTCGCGCGGATATTCGTCTTGATCAAATACTACGGGTTCGCCTCTTCTTTGTGGAATGAGTACGGGCGTAATTTCTGACGCAAAACGATCCGATTCTAAAGCAGCCAGCGCGCGACGTTGACTTTCTGCCGCATAAGCATCTTGTGCTTGACGTGTGATCTGATAGCGTTCCGCAATATTTTCAGCCGTTAACCCCATATGTTGGTTGCTGAAGACATCGGTCAGTCCATCCGTTAAAATCGAATCCTCGAGCGAGGCATGACCGAGCTTGCTACCCCAACGCTGCTTTTTAGCTAAGTATGGGGCCTGGCTCATACTCTCTGTCCCCCCTGCAACCACAACTTGATTTTGTCCAGTTAAAATACTTTGGGCTGCCAGTTGAATCGCACGCAGACCCGATCCGCACACCATATCGACCGTAAAAGCCGTCTTATCTTCTGGAATGCCACTATGCATCGCAATTTGACGTGCGACATTTTGCCCTAACCCAGCACCTAACACATTTCCAAAGATGACTTCATCCACTTGTTCGGCACTGATACCACTCTCTTTAAGTAGGTCACGTACTACAGCAGTTCCTAATTCGACTGCAGAAATATCTTTTAAGCTGCCGCCAAAGGATCCGATGGCGGTTCGTTTTGCACTACAGATTACAATCTCCATTGTCGCCTCCTATAATCATATTGTGTTTTAAATTTTTGGTTGAGAAAATTGTTTTTTACAATTATATCGAAGTTTGGTGATTAACGAAAGCTTTTACCACTGTTTTCATCCTTCATCGCACAAAAAACCAGCCCCGAATAAGGCTGGTAGACTGACTTCATGATTAATTTGACGTAAAGTTATCGAAGTAACCTTGAATATAGACAAATGGTGTTCCTTTGTCTCCGGAACCACTGACTAAATCACTCAGTGAGCCGATTAAATCTGGAATTTGACGTGGGGTTGTTCCTTCTGAAACCATGGAATCTTGAATAGCTTGTTTATTTTGAATCGCTTGTTGTACGGCAAGACGTTGGTCTGCCTCGCTTAAATCAGCGTATTCATTATCTACCAAATATTTTAATTTCAATTCATTCGGACGTCCAGCTAAACCTTCAGTAAAAGCTGGGGAAACAACCGGGTCGGCTAATTCCCAAATTTTTCCAACGGGATCTTTGAACGCACCATCCCCATAGACCATTACTTCAATCGTTTTGCCGAGCGCTTCTTTTACATACGCTTGAATCGCATCCACCACTTGTTGGTTATCCCGCGGGAATAATTTCAACGTAGTTTCCGATGCTTTATTGGATCCAAGTAATCCATAGGTTTCGTTATAGCCATGTTCTTGACTTGGTTCATTTAAAATGTCTGCAAGCGTTAGAACTTTCAAGCCAGGTTGGTCAAGTCGCTGTAAAGCTTTCTCATTGAGTGAACGACTGTGAATATCCGAAAGTAAAATGTGGTCCGTATGATTGACAATTTCGCTCACTTGATTAGCTAAAATAATCTCAACTTCGGCCCCTTCCCCAGTCACAATCTCAGAGTAATAGTCCAAATAGTTAATTCCAGTAAATTGATGCTCATTATGGCCGAATAACTCAATCCATTCGTCATACGTAAAAACATCGGTATAAGGATTAACCCCTTTCTCGGCTAATTCTTCCGGTGTAATAATATGATTACCGACTTCATCACTTGGATATGATAATTGAACGGTGACTTTCTTAGAGGCTTGTGCTAAGCCTTTCAAAATCATTGAGAATCGGTTACGACTTAAGATTGGAAATACCACACCGAGGTGCTCAATCTTTTCGCCTTGGTTAAATTTATGTTGGGCATCGCGGCGAATGTCATCTACTGAAATATAGTTACCTTGCGCACGCGCTACAACGGACTCTGTTAAGGTAAAGACATCCCGGTCTCTAACTTCAAAGACCCCTGCCTCATGACATTTCAAGATACAATCTGCTGAGATTTTTGCAATATCATCCCCTTGATTAATAATTGGGGCTCGAACACCGTATACAACCGTTCCTACTAATCGCTCATTCATACTATCCCTCTTCTCATGATTTAGATTACCATTCGCATTAACTTTAGCTGTCAATACGCTATTTATTATACCTTAAAACATACGATTACTTAAGACTTTGTTGCATAATCCAAACTAATTTTAAGGAAAATTGAATTAATATGACCGATTAAATTCAATTTATTGATATATTCACTATTAGCGTCTAAGATAGAAGTGATAGACCAAAGAGCCAAAATGATAAGGAGGTTGCTTATGCACCGAACAATTAAAACCGCTGGATTGAACTGTCCAAATTGTGCTGGAAAAATTGAACAAGCCATCAATCAATTGGCTTGGATTCAAACAGCAAGCGTAAATATTGCTACACAAGAAATAACCCTTCAAACAAGCGAGACACCGACTCAAGGCCAACTCAAAGAGATCCAACAGATTGTATTGAGTTACGAACCGGATGTTACCGTTTATATCGAGCCACAGTCTCAAGATTCGCTAGAGTCACTCGAACCCCAACAAAAAAATAAACTCATTCAAATTATTAGTGCATCTTTATTACTCGTTATCGGCGTATTTTTACTATACAAAGCGCCCGGTTTCTCTCGCCTGACTTTTATTTTACTATTGATGGCTTACCTTATCGCAGGGTTAGATGTGATTACTGCTGCGTTAAAAAATATAATGCGCGGTGTTTGGTTTGATGAACACTTCTTAATGGCGGTGGCAACGCTGGGTGCCTTTGCTATTGGAGAGTATATTGAAGCCGTCGCAGTCATGGTTTTTTATAAGGTTGGAGAATACTTTCAAGATGCAGCCGTCGATCAATCTCGTGCATCGATTACAGCGCTAATGGACATTCAACCTACCATCGCACGCGTTGAAAGATCATCAGGCACCATCGAGATTTCGCCTGAAAATGTTCAAATCGGTGAAATACTCCAAGTACGTCCTGGTGAGAAGATCCCCTTAGATGGTGAGGTGATTGAAGGTGAATCGCAAGTCGATACGAGCGCACTGACGGGTGAATCACGTCTAACACGATTAACACCGGGGGACACCGCACTTTCAGGTTGCATCAACCAAACGGGTCTTCTGCGTATTCGTGTCACCGAACTTTATCAAGATTCGACCGTCCGAAAGATTATTGATCTCGTCGAACATGCAGCCAATCGTAAAGCACCTACTGAGCGTTTAATGACAAAATTCTCAAAATACTATACCCCTATCGTCGTCTTTGTCGCTTTATTCTTAGCTGTGATACCTCCACTCTTCTTACAACAAGACTGGAGCGAATGGTTAAGACGCGCTTGTACTTTCTTAGTTATCTCTTGTCCATGTGCTTTAGTTATCTCGATTCCGTTAACATTTTATGGTGGAATTGGTGCCGCCTCAAAACAAGGAGTTCTAGTCAAAGGTGGCAACTACTTAGAAGCATTGAGCCAAGTTAAGACCGTCGTCTTTGATAAGACAGGAACTTTAACGGCAGGACAATTCCAAGTTCGCCATCTCATACCTGCGGAAGGGATTTCGGAAGAGCAGTTGCTCGAATTAGCGGCCATTGCAGAGCAGCACTCTAACCATCCTATTGCTGAATCTATTCGCCAAGCATACCACCAAGAGGTCACCTCAGTCTCATTAGATTAAATCGAAGAGGTTGCTGGAAAGGGTCTACGAGTACAGTATCAAGGACATTCGCTGTTGGTCGGTAATGCTACGTTACTCGAAGAGGCGGGTGTCTCATTCAATCCTTGCAATGATTCTGGTACGAAAGTCTATGTGGCATACCAAGGTCAGTCACTGGGTGTTATTGTCATTGATGACGCACTAAAACCCGATAGCATCACCGCTATTGACCAACTTCGTACACTTGGGATTGACCAATGCATCATGTTAACTGGCGATAATGAACAAACAGCCCAGTCCACAGCCGAAACACTCGGGTTAGATCGATACTATGCCCAACTTCTGCCTGAGGATAAAGTTCATCTTATGGAGCAAATCGCAAAAGATTTACCGATGGATCATAAGGTAGCTTTTGTCGGTGATGGCATTAACGACGCGCCCGTCCTCGCACGAGCAGATCTAGGGGTTGTGATGGGGGCACTCGGATCCGATGCTGCCATTGAAGCAGCCGATATCGTCTTAATGACGGATGAACCTAGTAAATTAGCCCAAGCAATTCAAATCTCACAAAAAACAAAGCGGATTGCTTATCAAAATATCCTATTTGCACTCGGTGTTAAACTATTATTTTTAATCTTAGGAGCCCTTGGCCTCACCAGTATGTGGCTCGCCGTCTTTGCAGATGTAGGTGTCGCATTGATCGCCGTATTTAATGCTCGCCGAATGATCCGATAAGTCCTATCACCCTCAGGACATACCCTTATTAACAGCGAATTCGTAACGATTGTGATAAGATTTAAGCAATAAGCATGAAAGGATGATTTTGTGGGACTCTTAGTTGATGGTGTGTGGCATGATGAATGGTATGATACGAAAAGTACCGGTGGCCGCTTTATCCGAACGGATTCGCAATTCCGTCATTGGGTGACTGCCGACGGTAGCGCCGGGCCTACGGGTGAAGCGGGGTTTAAAGCCGAAAAAGGTCGCTATCATTTATATTTAAGTTACGCCTGTCCCTGGGCACATCGCACGCTAATTATGCGCAAATTGAAAGGGCTCGAGGACTTCATCTCTGTTTCTTTCGTCAACCCCTATATGTTAGAAAAAGGTTGGACATTCGAGGACTATCCAGGTGTGATTGGTGACCCGATTCATCACGCAAAGTATCTATACGAAGTCTACTTAGCCGCAGATTCAAATTATTCAGGTCGTGTTACGGTTCCTGTATTATGGGATAAGCAAACCGAGACGATTGTGAATAACGAATCCTCAGAAATTATACGCATGTTAAATTCAGCTTTTGACGAAATTGGCGCCAAACCCGGTAATTACTCACCTGAAGAATGGTTAGAAGAAATTGATAAAATGAATGAGTTAGTGTATGACAATGTCAATAACGGGGTTTATAAAGCAGGCTTTGCAACGGAACAATCTGTCTATGAAGAAGAAGTCACTCGTCTCTTTGAGACACTGGATAAGTTAGAATTGCACCTCGAAGATCGTACTTATTTAGTTGGCGATCAATTAACAGAAGCAGATATTCGTTTATGGACGACCTTAATTCGTTTTGATCCCGTCTATTTCGGACATTTCAAGTGTAATATTCGACCGTTAGTCGATTATCCAAATCTTTGGTACTTCACACGGATGATTTATAATTTAGAAGGGATTGCCGAGACAGTCAATATGGATCATATCCAGCACCATTACTACGGCAGTCACCCAACCATCAATCCGAATGGCATTGTCCCTGTCGGGCCAGAACTGGATTATTCCTTATCATAAAAAAATAGAGCTAATCTTTCGCTTGAAAGGTTAGCTCTAACTTTTTTATTGGAGTATCATCGGTTTAACCTACTTCTTATAGTCCGGAATAGTATCAATTTGACGTACGGTCGCTTCAATTTCTTCGCGATTCGGCTCTAAAAATGGAGGCAGCGATAAAGATTCGCCCAGTGACTCATAGTCTTCATCACCTAAAAATCCTGGCCCGTCTGTCGCTAATTCAAATAATAAAGGTTGCATAATAATTGTATACAATGATTCAAAGAAGAAACGATCAACAAGGCCTGATGAAGTTACTCCCAAATGATTCAGACGATCTTGCCATTCAGCGAGGTGTTCGTGATCTTTCACACGAAAGGCAATATGATGAATCGTACCATATCCTTGAGTACCTTGTGGGCTTTCGGTATCTTTTATTACAATAACTGCCCCACCGTTTCCACCTTCTCCCGTCTCTAACCAATGCGCATCGCCTTCAGTCATTACCTCTTCGAAGAGATAGACCCCTTTGAAGACTTGCATAAACTGATCAAAAGGAGCGACTTTAATAATTACAGGTCCTAAGCCATAAATCGCATATTCCTCAGGAACTGGGCCACGCTTCCAAGGTGTACCGGGAGCTACTCCCTTATTATTTTGGTCAGAAATTAACATGTATAATTGACCGTCAGCATCTTCAAAATTCAAAATTTTGCGGCCAAACCACTCATTAATCGTATCGTGCTCAACATCAAACTCTTCAAAACGCTTTTGATAATATTCGAGCGCTTCATCCGAAGGGACCCGGAAAGAAGTGCGATGTAGCTCATTGGTTCCATGGGTTCCTTGTGGAATTCCCGGAAAATCAAAAAAAGTCATGTCTGTCCCTGGGTTCCCACAATCATCCGCGAAGAATAAATGATAAGTATGTATATCATCTTGATTGACCGTCTTCTTCACAAGACGCATTCCTAGAACCCGTGTAAAGAAGTCGTAAATCATCTCAGCATCACTTGTTATGGCAGTAACATGGTGTATTCCTAATAATGGTTCCATCGATAAGTCAACTCATTTCTATTTATTCTATTTTTAGCTTACAATAAGTGTATAGGAAGTCAACGCATTGGCCAAAGAAATTGCTTTTAAGGAGGATGTCTATGAGACTAAACTAATAAATATTGATTTAAATATTTATTGTGTTCCATTTTCATTCTGCTATAATTAGCATTATTAAAATATCTGAAAGGAGAATTAAAAGTGTTAAAATTTATGAAGAAAATCCCTGGTGGATTATTACTCGTCCCAATGTTTATTAGTGCATTAGTTGCGACCTTTGCACCAGAATTATTTCGTATCGGAGGAATGACAGAAGCCTTCTTAACGCCTAAGGGGACTAACTTTATTGTGGCATTAATTTGTTTTTGTTCATCAACCTTATTGGACTTATCAACGTTAAAACATGTTCTACGAAAACAAGGAAGTATGCTCTTACTCAAAATCGCACTTTGCTTTGGCTTAAGTTTCTTATTTAGTAATCTATTTGGGCCTGTCGGTGTCTTAGGCATTTCATCCCTTGCTTTTGCCGTGGCGATTACGTCATTAAACCCTTCGATTTACTTAGCTTTAATTAGTGATTATGGGACGGAAGAAGATCGTGGGGCTTTCGCTTTAACTGGAATTCTACTTACACCTGCATTCCCAATGTTAGTCTTTAGTATTGCCTCTGCTTCAAACTTTGACTGGATTAGCTTATTATCTGCTTTAATCCCAACGATTTTAGGGATTCTAATTGGTAACTTAGACCGTGATATGGCGAAACTATTTTCGCCAATGGTCGTTCCGTTAACTCCAATTATGGGATGGATCTTCGGTTCAAGTATTAACCTAATTGCAGCCGTTCAGTCGGGCATCAGCGGTATTCTATTGACTGTATTATATTACTTAGCAATGTTCCCAATTATTTATTTGTTCGAACGCTATGTCCTTAAAGAAGATGGCATCTCCACCTTTGGAATTACGTCGATTGCCGGAGCTTCCGTACCATTCCCGTTAATCTTAGCGGAATTATTCCCAGAAGTAGCTGCCTATGCACCTACAGCAACGGCGCAGATTGCGATGGGAGTTATTATTACAAGTATCTTAACACCGTTCGTTGCTGCTAAATTTGCACAACGTCATCAAATTGCTAAAAATCAACCGTTAGACTAAAAGAAAATATATAGAAAGAGGTCCAATCGAAATGACAAATTATTTCCAAGAAGCACTTCAGCTTAAAGATAAAATGATCGAAAACCGACGCCATCTTCACCAAATTCCAGAAGTGGGACTGGAATTACCTGAGACTAAAGCGTTTGTAAAAGGCAAACTAGAAGCTCTCGGCTTAACCGTCAAAGAATATGGCGAATCAGGATTGAGTGTCTTAATTGAAGGTGAAAAAGGCCCAGGGAAGTGTCTCTTAATTCGTGCCGATATGGACGCGCTACCGATGAAGGAAGAATCGGGCTTACCATTCTCAGCTACCGGCGATAAAGCCCATGCGTGCGGTCACGATGTGCATACTGCGATTGCACTAGGTACTGTGGAACTCCTTCTGGCACATCGCGCTGACTTCAAAGGTTCGGTTAAATTTATGTTCCAACCTGCCGAAGAAATCTTCAAAGGTTCGTACATGATGATTGAAAATGGTATTTTAGAAGATCCAAAAGTAGATGTGGCAATGGGCTTGCATACTTCACAAGATGATGTCCCACATGGTTTCTCTTATAATGAAGGATATGTCACAACATCATCTGATAACTTTAAAATTACCGTAACCGGACGCGGTGGTCACGGTGCGTACCCACACTTAGCCATTGATTCTTTAGATGCTGCCGTTAAGATTTACCAAGCGTTCAATGACTTAATTGCGCGTGAAGTACCTGCACAAGATATTGCAACCTTGACTTTCGGTCAATTAGCAGGCGGTACAAATGCGAATATTATTCCAGAGACCACCGTACTGCAAGGAACGTTCCGAACATACAACCCGGAAATTCGTCAAACAATTAAAGAACGAATTGATGTCATTCTTGAATCGATTGCGAAAGCAACGCGTACGCAAATCAACTTAGAGTACGTTGCAGGTGTTCCTAGCCTGATGTCTAACCCTGAACTAACGCATGAACTCGTTGAATATATCCGTCAAGCCAATGATCAACTGACGATCGTTCCGGATATACAAATTATGGCAAGCGAAGACTTTGCCTTTGTAGCGGAACGTGTTCCAGCTACCTTCTTTATGCTTCATACGAAAGTAGAAGGCAATGACCGCAACCACCATGATCCTCGTATTCAATTCAACGAAGACGCGATGACCGACGGTGTTGGTATCTTTGCAACGAGCGCCATCAACTGGTTGAATAATAACTAATCGAATTATTTAAAACCGAGCCACTTCGCGCTAAATTCTGGTTCTCTGTCAAATGATGTTGGTGGAGAATTTCCTGCCCAGAGAATTTTTCTCTGGGTTTTTATTGTGCTATCTATTAACTAAGCAGCTAACTAAGCAGCAGAATGTATATTAGCTTCTTCCTTTTCTTTTTCTTGTTGCTTTTCTTCTTTAAATGTTAAGGGGCGTAGGATTAGTTTGCCTTCGGATGTTAGTTTTTGAGTCAGGATAATGCGAGCCTTGAGATGGTCAAAGCGACGGTAACCGTAACCGGTTCGTTTAACGAGCTTGATTTTATTGTTAACTCCTTCAATATAGCCATTAGATAAGGTGTAATGACAAGCTTTCTTGATTCCTTCGAGATAGCGCTTAATGGTATTAAAGCTCTTACGAAGTGGACGAGAGAAGGTATATTTTCGGCTTTCTTCTAACAAGTATTCAATTTCCGAGTCATGATGGTGATTGACGGCAAACTTCATTCGATTGACCCAGTCATAAGCTTGCCTCAAGCGAGGATCTAACTGAATCAAATAGTCCACTCGCATTTTCTCAGTCATAACTCCCTCATAAAGACGATGAGCGTAATAGTTGGTAAAGTCTAACGTTTCGCTATTTTTGAGGATTAACTTCCACTCTTGCTTGAGCTTTCGATAATCACGTGGGCGTTTTGTCTTGAGGTGATTCATCACCTTCACTCGTATTTGATTTAAGGTCCGATTCAGTAGTTGGATGACATGGAAGCGATCAATAATCATTTTGGCATCAGGAAAGAGCTCTTGGAAGAATTTATAGTAAGGACTGTACATATCAATAGTAATCGTCTTCACTTTTCGACGCTCTTGTAGAGAATAGCGCATAAAATAAGCTTCGAGGGTCTTTTGCGTGCGATCTTCTAAGACATCAAAAAGAGTATGCTTATGATTATTAACAAGCACGCAGGACATGGCTCCAACAGCTGATTTAACAGATTTAAATTCATCAATAGCTAGATGTTGAGGTAGATGTGGACGGTAGCTCTTCTCTGCTTCTAAACTCTCTTCAAGTATACGAATCACCGTGGTCACGGATACGTTGAAGTGTTGAGCAATCAAGGACATGGACTGTGTTTGAGCCAGTTCAAAAAGGATCATGTGCTTGATTCGCTTACTAATAAAGGAATGTGCATCCACCAGATCTGTCTGAGCAGTAAAGGTATGCTGACAATGCTTACAATAGAATCGTTGCTTCTTCAAAACTAAACGAATCGCTTGAAAGTCTAGTTGACCTAGAAGAAGCTTGGACTTTACAAATCCGTGGTTGATGATATCTGCACTTGAATGATTGGTAGCACCACAGTGCTGACAAGCTGTAGGCCGGTAGGTTAAAGTGCCAATTAAATGGATTTCATTACGATTCTTATGGCGAACGGTTTCCACTTGGTCTTCTAATTTGATATGTGGGTCTTCAATTTTTAACAATTTTGCGATACAATGGTTCTGAGTCATAGGAACTTCCTTTCTAATGTTTGATTAGCACTTACATTTTAGGAATTCTATGGCTCTTTTTCAATATAAAATAAAAAATGATGCCAATGAGTTTTCACTCACCAACATCATTTATTATAGAACCTAAATTCTGCGTGAAACGGCTCGGTTTTTTATTTTTTATACTAACAAGGATTGAATTTTTTAGCGTATTATTCCTTTTTATTGTTGTCCATTGCAGCTCCAATTGCAGCTCCTATTACGAGCCCCATCCCTACACCGAGACCTATATTATTTGTTGCTGCACCAATAGCTGTTCCTAACACTAACCCTATACCTATCCATGTTCCAATTTTATCTGGTAATTTATTAGACATTTTATTCTCCTTTATCAATTCTAAATTTAATTATAAAAATACTTCTAACCACTATTTTAGCGAAATGAATAAAATAAACAACCCGAACCAATGAGGACTCCATCTGTAAGCGAACAAGTTCGCAACCGCTGCAATCTAACGTTTTGAGTCTTCATTTGTTGCCCTGTACGCACATCTTAACCGTAACACACCGTGTTCGAACAACTATGGTGAATTGCTCCCATCTATTCAACAAAAAAGCACTCCCGATGATGGGAGTGCTGTAATTTCGTATTTGCAATAACAAATATTAACGTTTTGAGAATTGTGAACTCTTACGAGCTTTCTTAAGACCTGGTTTCTTACGCTCAACCATACGTGGGTCACGTGTAAGAAGTCCTGCTGATTTAAGTGCTGGACGGAAGTCTGGGTCCACGGTTAATAATGCACGTGCAATACCGTGACGGATTGCGCCTGCTTGACCAGAAACACCACCACCTACCACGTTAACGAAAACATCATAACTACCTAATGTTTCAGTTACGGCGAATGGTTGCTTCATCACTTCGTGTAAGTGAGGGAATGGTACGTAATCTTCTAATGAACGTTTGTTAATTGTGATTACACCTGTTCCTGGCACTAGACGAACGCGAGCTGTCGCATTTTTACGGCGACCAGTTCCAATATATTGTGCTTGAGCCATGCTGATTCCCTCCTTAAATTAATTCTTGAATGTCTAATACTTCTGGTTGTTGAGCTGCATGTTTGTGCTCTGAACCACGATAGACATGAAGTTTTTTGAACTGTTGACGACCTAAACGGTTATCAGGAAGCATTCCTTTAATAGATAATTCCACTAAACGTTCAGGATTTTTTTCACGTAATTCACCGGCTGAGATAGATTTTAATCCACCTACATAACCAGAGTGACGGTGATACATCTTGTCTGTTTCTTTCTTACCAGTTAACTTAACGTTTTCTGCATTAATAATAATTACGAAGTCACCTGTATCCACATGTGGAGTGTAAGTAGGTTTTGTTTTGCCACGTAAGATTGAGGCAGCAACAGTTGAAAGACGTCCTAATGGAACATCTGTTGCATCAAGAACTACCCACTTGCGTTCTACTTCGTTTTTCTTAGCCATATATGTTTGACGCACGATGATTTCCTCCAATTTATTAGTTGTTTACATTACTATGAGTTTCCGGGGCTCATTGTGGGGTAAACAATACCGTTAATCATTGTACTATGATTATCGACTCACGTCAAGACTGCTTTTCATTATGATAGTGTCAAATTATTGTTGGTTTTCCTCTACCATACTTTTATATTTCCCTGAACCTAGTTTCATGGATTCCATATTTTAACCGGCGCCTTTGGCACCGTGCCTCCATCCGCATTCAGTTCGTCGCCGCTCGCTTTCGTTATGAAGACGGGATTCACTCTATTGGATTTCAATAACCAGCGATGGTCTCAAAAACCTGTCGACTCCGTGTGTTATTAGAATAGTGTAAGATCGCTACTTTACCACTCCATTCATACTGGCGGGCGTATTTTCGCCCCACACGGCCATCTAATTTATTGACTCTTCGTTCTCTTTCT
>NZ_JH932301.1:339828-367257 GCF_000301055.1 Falseniella ignava CCUG 37419 | reverse complement strand
CAGCTTCAATGTATAGGCAGTCTACTTGACGTTTTTCTCCCACCGGCAACGTAACAGAATCCGGGCAATACTTATGCACAATATTCTTGACGGTCTGACGACTATGAATCCCGATATGTTCGAAACTATCCAGGGTCGCTTGATAAGAATGCTTACTGGCCTTCTCGTAAATGGCTGCCTCTAAATCTAGATCCACGCGCTGGTGAGGTGTGAGCGATAAGTAATCATCCAATAAGTAGCAGAACTCACCCGTTTGCTTATCTTTGTAATAACGCCTTGAAAGTTTGATATCACCGATCAGTGTGGAGATTGTTTTTTCATCATGGCTACGATGAACGCGATATCTTGCTTTTCTGCCAGGGCTTTCAAAAATCGATTCCTCTATCGTTGCACAGAGATCTTCTCCTAAATCGACTGAGAGTTGACGCATCGTATCGCGAATGGTTTTGATACACGTTGAAAAGTCTACTTCACCTTGAATCGCTTGATGATATAAATCTGTCATCATTTTACTAATTTCTTGCATAACTTGTGTTACAATATTCATGGATAACCCTCTAACTTTCTGTGTGTTTTGGTTACTAACAGTATAGCAGAGGGTTATCTTTTTTGCTTTTAGCTTACCAACAGTTATTTTACACTAAGTTTCATTATCTTTTAAAAAATCAAAATTTCTTTTCATAAAAAAAGTATGGTACCATATTGATAATTCTTCACGAGGAGGTAGCATATGTCTTACGATGTCATTGTAGTTGGGGCCGGCTCAAGCGGATTGATGGCAACCATTCAAGCTGCACGTCAAGGAGCCCGTACCTTATTAATTGAGAAAAATAAACAAGCTGGGCGTAAATTATTACTGACGGGTGGTGGGCGTTGTAATGTTACCAATCGTGCTACCCCTGAAAAGTTGATTCAACATATTCCTGGAAATGGAAACTTCTTATATAGCGCCCTTAGCCAATTCGACCCGAGCGATATTATTCAATTTTTTGAAGCATGTGGTGTCGAACTGAAAGAAGAGGACCACGGACGGATGTTTCCCGTGACGGATCGATCGCGCACGATCTTAGATACGCTATTACAGCAACTGCATGACCTGGATGTAGCAATTCGCTACGATGCCCCGGTTCAACGCTTATTAATTGATTCAAACCACCATATTCAAGGCGTTCAACTAAAATCAGGCGAGAAAGTTCATAGCGCTGCGGTGATTCTTGCCACAGGTGGTAAGACTTATGCTGCGACTGGGTCGACTGGAGATGCCTATGGTTGGCTAAAACAGGCCGGTCATACGATTACTCGTCTCTACCCTACAGAAGTCCCGCTATTATCGGAGGATGCATGGATTAAAGACCGAAGCTTAACAGGTACCCCGCTTCGCGATGTGAACGTTACGGTATGGAACGGAGAAATCGGCGAGACCACCATTGTGGCCCATCGGATGGATATGATTTTTACGCACTTTGGCTATTCAGGACCGGCAATCTTACGTTGCAGCGGCCACGTCAATCAATATCTCCATCAACATCCCAACCAGACTTGTCAACTCTCAATTGATTTAACGCCGGATCTTACATCACAAGAACTTGAAGCGATGGCAGAAGCACAGCGTGATAAGCAATTGATTAGCATCCTGAAGCAATGGATGCCTGAGAAAGTAGGGCGCGTTATTAGCGAACAAATCAATGTTGCGGCAGACTTACCATATAAACAACTCACCCATTCCCAAGTCGCTTCGTTATGGCAAATCATTAAACAATTCCCGATTACGGCTTACGGCAGCCAACCGCTGAATAAAGCTTTTGTAACGGGTGGTGGGGTTGCGACGGATGAGATTCAACCGCGTTCGATGGAGAGTAAACTCGTTAGCGGACTGTACTTCTGCGGTGAATTAATCGATATTAATGGCTACACCGGGGGCTATAATATTACTGCCGCTTTTGTCACCGGTTCTGTGGCTGGACAGCACGCTGCTTGGCAAGCTATGAGTGCTACGCAATAAACCTGCATCCCTTAATTATCATTAATGGCATATTAATAGCCCGTCCTTCATATTTAAAGAACGGGCTTTATTCTATGACTTAATTATTCTGCATCGGTCGCTTCTGTTTCTTCAACTTCAGTTTCAGCTTCCGAATCAGCTTCAGCGTCATTTCCTTCTAATTCAGCAGGATCGCCGACTTGTGGATTCGAGACGATTACCACACCGTTGACAATTTCAACCTCTGCTGGGATTTTGTTCCAAGTTTTTAATTCTTCCAAAGTAATATCGTATTTATCCGCGATATCTTGTAGCGTTTCTCCTGGAACGACTTCATGAATTAACGGATTTGGATTGGACACAATCAGTAGCTTATCAGTTTCTGGTGCGACATTTTGGGTTAATTCATTCCATAACATAATCCATTGTTCTGTTGTATTGTATTTAACAGCGATATCGTAAAGTGATTCGCCTTCTTCAACTTGATGGATTTGTGGAACTAAGGCTGGGTTCGATACAAAGAGTTCTTGACCTTCCGTTAAGACAGTATCCGTCTTAAGTCGGTTCCAACGACGTAATTGTCTTGGACGTAATTCGTATTGTTCAGCAATTGATTCAACCGTATCTTCTGCTTGAACGACATGAATCGCTGGTCTTGCACGAACGGGTAAGTCCGCAACACGCATTCCATTCACACGTAGATTACTTTTTTCTGGACCTGCAATGCCATTTTCACGTTTTGCACTTGCATTCGGATTATGATCGGATGCAGGTTGAGTTTCACCATCAGCAGTTGCTTCGGTAGCTCCTTGTGAACTTGTTTCGCTTGAAGGCGTATTAACAGGACCTTGAGTTGGGACCACCGATAAGCGATCTCCTACATTTAACCAATCAGAGCTAAGTCCGTTCCAAATATATAGATCCGTTACGGTAACACCATAAGCCGCCGCGATGCCAGAAAGCGTATCGCCAGGTTGAACGGTATGAATTCCATTAGTTGCATTGGCTGTTGGCGCAGGTTGCCATTCTTGTACCGATGAACTTGGTGCTACTGCACCACCAGGCACATAAAGTGGCATACCAGCAATTAACCAGTCGGATTGTAAATTATTTGCAGCCATTAATTCATGAACGGTAATGCCATTCGCTGCCGCAATACCAGAAAGCGTATCGCCAGGTTGAATCACATAGTTCCCTGATGCTGCGGGTGCTGTTGTATGGGATGAGCCACTCGATACTGGACCTGATACAGAAAGCTGCGTACCCGCGTAGATCCATGAGCTACTCAAGCCATTCCAGCTCATCAATTGATCGACCGAAATACCATAGGCATTCGCAATACCAATTAATGTATCACCTGGTTGAACGGTATAAATTCCACTGCCACTCGCAGTACCAGACTGAGATTCCCCTTCTGAACTGCCGCTAGGAATAGTTAATACTGTCCCAGGCATCAACCAGTCGCTACTTAAGCCATTGGCTGACATCAATTGATCGAGTGAAATGCCGTATTGGCTCGCAATCCCCAATAGATATTCGCCTGATTGAACGGTATGTGTTGTTTGAGCGTATGTTGGGGTGAGTGATGTTAATAACAACGCTGATGATAAGATCGTTGCTGTAAGTTGGTTTTTCATATATTTTTTCATATCCGTCTCTCCTCGTCGGTATTTATAAATAAAGTCTCATCATCATTGTATCATCAATATTAGATAGAATAAACTAAAACCCTATTAAATCTCAAAATGTAATCTACTCGCAATATTATTGTTGAAAGGCTTGTCGCTTCACCTTAAAATCTGGGCTGAGCCAGAAATTATTAACCGGTTCGCTCAGACGATAATAACGTGTTCGCAACCGTGGTAGCTCACACCTTGCAATCTGATCAATTCCTTGAGCTTCAGGCGAGCAGACATAAGCATCGATCTTATCTTGGAAAACTCCACAGTACGTTGTTGGACGTTGATGACCAAAGAACGACAAATCAGCAATAAACACATCTCCCGCTTGAACTTGAGATGAATTGATAGGATGTAAGAGGACACCTTCTAAATGTAAAATAAAAGACATATCACCATGAATACACCCATCAGATAAGAATTTTCCTGCTACCAAACTGGCGAGTAAAGCACTAGCACTATCGTAGGCGTCCGGCCCAAAGCGTTCCATTGGATCACTCGCATAGCTCACTTTCCCCACTCGCTCGGCATACCATTGAATCATGGCTGTTCGACTTGACATGCTTTCCCCTCCGTTCTTTTCACTTTCTATTTTACCATTTTTGAAGCTAAAGGGTGTAGCAAATCCCCCGTCGGTTGAAGAAGATAATAGGTGCCGGCAAAGTATAAATAATCTGATTGCGGCTGAATAACGGTTCCCTCTTGAATCAACGGCTCTGGATTTGCTGGTTTTTGAGGGGATGTTGTGGTGAGCAAAGCAGCTCGACGCTCTTTGAGCTTTTGTGCTAATGCCGTCCGAAATTGGCTCATTTCTTCACCCGTATAGCCCGGGCATAGTGAGTTATTATACACTTCCCAATGGCCTACGACTGCCTGAGCTGGTAAATCAAGTCGTATCAGTAAATCCAGTGTGATCATTTCACGGCTTTGGATTTGAGCTGAACTGTAATTATCACGGTGATTGGCTTCGACTGAGATATGGACTGTATCTTGGTTATGGTGGGCGACACCCCAAGTGATCCGCTCCAACCGGTAATTTTGATAGATCTTACCTTGGCTATCAATATAATAGTGATAACCCCCACGGCCCCATCCATGCGCAGATTGCCAGTAACGTTCATGATCAGAAATCTTCCGGTCGAGTTCGCGCGCTACCGCAGTATAGTGCCAAACAATACGTTTGATATCCGATAATTTACGGTCTTGCTGCTGTCCCCCGAGTGCCTCATCAAGCCGCGAGTAAATTACGATCGATTGATCGTATTGTTCCAATTGGTGACGTTGGATTAGCTGAATCAATTTTTGACCATAATGTGGATCTGTTGCATACGTCCCCGTTAAGGCTTGCGCTTGATCGTCAATACTTTGGGCTTGAATTACCTGACGGTAATAATCTTTACGGTAAGGGGTTGAGTTCACAAATTGTGCATGGTCGGCCACGCTCTGTTCTAACGATTCATATTGACGAAATGCGGCTTGTTCCAACTTCGCTTGCCCTTCTAGCACTTCTAAACTCTCCTTCGTATAGGTATTCCCTTGCCATGGCGTGGATGCTTTAATCCCAAAGTAATTATGCGCCTTTAGAGCAAGTTCAGACCGACCATAATCTGATTCCAAACAAGCTTGCGCGATACGAATACTCGGATATAATGGACTCGAAAAGCTTTTTACCACCGGTGCGATGGTTTCAATAAATTGTTTTTCTTTAGACATTCATTCAACCTCCATCTTAAAATTTGGTCCAGGACCATCTTATAGACGAAGGCGAAGCTTAGAATGGACAGCGTATCACCCGACTTTTATCAATAAATATTAAAACCTGAGTAAGACATCTTCGCTTACTCAGGTTCATTATTTAGTCAAATTGACGCGAACGTTCGATTAAATACTCTCGGAATTTTTCCGCTGTCTCTGGATGGTTAAGTCCATAGTCAATGCACATCCGCATGTAGCCGATCTTATCTCCGACATCATAGCGATGACCGTTTATTTTTTGTGCAAAGACGCGTTTCGTTTGATTGAGATGTTGGAGTGCATCCGTCAATTGAAGCTCGTTATCAACTCCCAGTTGTGTCCGCTCTAGAATTGGAAAAATCTCAGGTGTTAAGACATACCGTCCCGCAATCGCTAAATTACTTGGCAGGTGCTCTTTTTGTGGTTTTTCTACAAAATGATTGACTTGGTATAACTGTTCATAACCTGTCAGATGCGCTGCCTCTCCATCGATAAATCCATATTTCTGTGCGTCTCGTTCCGGTACTTCGACGACCGCTAGACACGGCGCTTTTAACTCACTATAGAGGTCCATCAATTGTTTAGTTACAGGCACTTCACTTTGAATAATATTATCGCCGAGTAAGACAACAAAAGGTTCATTATTAACAAAAGACTTTGCATGCAAAATCGCATCTCCTAAGCCACGCGGGCTCGCTTGGCGTGCGAAAAATAAATTCGCCTTAGTGGTCGATTGGGCTAATTCCAACAGCTCAATTTTCCCTTTAGCCCGAAGATTTTCTTCAAGTTCGATATTGGCGTCAAAATGGTCTTCGATCGACCGTTTTTGTTTCCCCGTAATAATTAAGATTTCTTCAATCCCCGATTCAAACGCCTCTTCCACAATAAATTGAATAACCGGCTTATCAACAATTGGTAATAACTCTTTCGGTTGTGCTTTCGTTGCAGGCATAAAATTCAGCCCGTAACCTGCGGCTGGTATGACCGCTTTACGAATTGTACGCATCGTTTCCTCCTACTGATTTGATTTCATTAAATAAATTCTTGGGCGATTTGATACGGTGTATCGCTACTTAGAATCACTTGTAATTTTAAGCGCGCTTTGATACCACTCAGCCCTTTGGCAAAGATTACTCCTTGCTCGGCAAGTTGTTTACCGCCGCCTTCATAATCATAGACATCGGCTGGAATACCGTTAAAGGATCTAGATACCATCACAACTGGGATATCTTGCGCTAGAATTTGGTGCAAGCCGGGTAAGATGGCAGGCGGAACGTTCCCAGCTCCAAGCCCTTCAATGACCAATCCTGAAATTGGCTGGGTCGCTAAAAATTCAAACAAACGACCTTCCATTCCAGCGTATAGCTTGATGAGCGGAACATCGGCTCTCACATGCTCGATGGGGTAATAGTCTTGATGAATTAATTTTTGGAAATAAAACACTTCATTTTTGCAAATAATTCCTAACGGACCGAAAGTCGGTGTCTGGAACGTTGCCAAGTTGGTAGTGTGGGTCTTGGTCACATACATCGCCGAGTGCACTTCATCGTTCATTACAACCGTGACACCTTTGTTGCGCGACTCCGGACTCGCTGCCACAATAATAGAGCTACGCAAGTTTGCCAGACCATCCGCTCCGATTTCGTTGCTGGAACGCATCGCTCCGGTAAACACAATCGGTTCTGAAATATCTAATGTCAGATGACAAAAATAGGCCGTCTCCTCTAACGTATCCGTTCCGTGAGTGACGACAATACCATCCACTTCTTGATGGTGCTTCTCAATATATTGCGCTAACTCTAACATATGCGCCGGCGTCATATGTGGGGATGGGATATTATCAAAGTCGACGATTTCTAACTCAGCGAATTCATCCAATTGATGAGGTAAGACATTGAGTGGGTTCTCACTAGTCGGCATGACCGATCCGGTCGTCATATCGTTGCTCATCGCAATCGTGCCGCCGGTATTAATAATCATAATTTTACACATTTGATTTCCCTTCTTTCATCGGTAGTCTCAATTTTAAAATTTCAGGTGTAATCGATATCAACTAGACTATACCACAAAATGTTTCGATAGAACACGTCGAGCTGTATTTTTATAAAATGTCATATTTTTGCCTTAAAATACGTGAAACATCCTTCATCTATTTATTTTTTGGATATTGTGACATCCCGAAAACCTTGTTACGACTGCTTTTTCAAACTGTCGCACGATAAAAATGAAAAAACTTTCATTACATTGAAAGTCTGTGCTTCCCCTCGTATAATCGAATCATTCATTATTTTTAGAAGAGGTGTTATATGAAAAACAAACGTTCAATTTTAGCTTTATTAAGTGTGAGCCTACTTGCTGCTCCGATTGCCATTAATCAACCATGGGTTACAGCCCATACGCAAGATGAATCACACGATCACGATCACGACCACGACCACGACCATGATCATGACCACGATCATGAGAAAAAAGATCACCAACATGGAATTTTTGAGGACAAAGATGTTAAGGAACGTGAACTATCCGACTGGGATGGTGAATGGCAATCTATCTTCCCTTATCTAACCGCTGGCGATCTTGACGAAGTGATGGCTCACAAAGCAGAACATGATGACAAGATGACAGCAGAAGAATATAAAGAATATTATACAAAAGGCTATGAAACAACGATTGATAAAATCGATATTCATAGCGAAGATCATTCAATCACTTTCCATGAAGGTGAAGAAAGCTATGTAGGTTACTACGAAAGCGCTGGACACGAAATTTTAACCTATGAATCAGGTAAAAAAGGCGTACGCTATTTATTCACAGCAACAGACCAATCCGACGAAAAAGCGCCAAAATATATTCAATTTAGTGACCATGAAATTGCGCCAACCAAAGCACATCATTTCCATATCTTTATGGGCAACTCAAGTCACGAAGAAATCTTAGAAGAAATGGAAAACTGGCCAACTTATTATCCAGCGAACTTAACGAAAGAAGAAATCGTGCACGAAATGTTAGCTCATTAATTTTTTCCACCTCCCTAGGAAAGAATCACACCCTCGAACCTTATCGGATTCGAGGGTGTTTTTGATTCGGCAAGAAATTTTTAAGCAGTTCTTTTTAGATGGTATTTTTCAATTTGCCTTTGAAATCGTCAATCGATGTGTAGCCATACTCATCCATAATAGCTTTTAACTCTTCTTCCAAACGTGCAAAAATCGCAGGTCCTTCCTGCAATAATGCGGTCCCGACTTGGACCATTGAAGCACCACATAACAGATGCTCAAATACATCTCGCCCGCTAGTAACACCACCTGTCCCGATAATGGCGATATCGGATTTTAATCGTGTATAGAAGGCGCGAACATTCGCTAAAGCGGTCTGCTTAATCATCGCACCACCCAATCCGCCATAACCTTGCTTCGGCGCAATGGTTACCGCATCTTGCTCAATGACTAAACCATTGCCAATGGAATTGATGGAATTGACATAAGTGAGCGGATATCGGTTCAAAATCTCGGCCATTTGGTCAAAATGTGATACGTCAAAGTAGGGTGGTAATTTTACTCCGAGTGGCTGGTCGAAGTAACTAAAAGTTCGGTCTAAAATTCGAGCTGTCGTTTCAAAATCGTATCCGACTTGCGGTTTACCAATCACGTTGGGACAAGATAAATTAAGCTCGACCAACCCGTGATAATCGCTCTGATGCACTCGTTGCATGATGGTTTCAATTTGATCTTCGGCTAGCTCGGTTACCGATAGAAAGAACGCGCGATTTGGATGAGTTGCTTCAAAATTCGCTAGAGCCGCTAAATAATAATCAATGCCTTCATTCGGTAGGCCACTTGAGTTGATGCTGTTGGGACCAAAGTGATGAACACGTGGTAATGGATTCCCCTCTCGAGGAGCCAGGGTAGCTGTCTTAGTGACAAAGGTTGCTGCTTTCGACTTGACCAATGCTTCGAGTTCATCCACCGTCGAACACCAAACGCCAGAAGCATTCATCATACACGAATCGAACGAATCATTTCCAATGTTTGTCTTTAATGTCATCTTATTTTACCCTTTCTTTGTTTGAATAAAACGAGAACCTGGTTGATCAATCGGGATAGCGGCAAGCCAGTCCGGTACGTCATCCGCTTCGTAAGTCGCAATGGATAAGGTTGTCGCCGCAAAAATTGGCACTTCAATTTGATCACGTCCTGAGCGATTGACAACGCAGGCGATGCCGACAACTTTGCCGTCAAGAGATTCAATCAATTCACGACATTCAAGCGATGATTTGCCCGTTGTAACAACGTCTTCAACAATTAAGACACGTTGACCTGGATTGATTTTAAAGCCCCGACGAAACGTCATCTTTCCATCTTGGCGCTCGGCAAAAACACTTTCCATATTCAATTGGCGCGCTAATTCGTACGATGCAATTACGCCGCCCATTGCAGGACCACATAATAGATCGAATGAAATATCCTCTAACTGTGATGCTACAACTGACATAATTTGCGCTGCCAAGTCAGGCTGTTGGAACAGTCTTGCACATTGCACATAAGTATCAGAGTGCTTGCCAGATGATAATAAGAAATGCCCTGTTTGAAGTGCTCCGGCAATTTTTAACAATTCCAGTACGTTAATCTCCGTCATATTTTATTCCTCCTCTAAGCTCGTTCAATCGTTGCGATCATGTGTTTCAGAGCTTGGCGAGCATAATAACTCATGCGCTCCTCGCCGTCCGGATAATCTCGAAAGGCATAAATAATGCTGCGCGAAGCGTTGACAATCGAGTGCCCTTGATCACCTAAATAATCTCGCACTGCTCGTGGATCTGCTCCTTGTGCGCCATACCCCGGAATTAAGAATGGAATCTGTTGATAACGTTGGCGTAATGCTGAAATATCTTCGACTTGTGTCCCACCAAGAACGAAGCCAATATTACTGGCACCCGATTCTCCTAAGTAATCTTGCGCTAATTTCGCTAAATCATCCGCCACTTTTAAATAAAGTGGTTGCCCGTCTACCCATTGATACTCAATATCTTTAGCTCCAGGATTGCTCGTTCGGACTAGAACAAAAATCCCTTTTTGATGATCTTGCAAGTATGGCAAGTATGGCATTAACGTGTCGTAACCCATGTAAGGATTCAATGTCACCCAATCTACTTCAAAATCACCGCTAAAGTGTGCCTGCGCATAAGCTTGAGCGGTCGAATCGATATCCCCTCGCTTAATATCCCCAATCACGAGGCAGTCACGTTCTTTAGCATATTGAATCGTCTGATGGTAGGCTTTTAAACCCGCCAAACCATGCGCTTCGTAAAAGGCGATTTGTAATTTAAAACATGCAGCTAAATCATAGGTCGCATCAATCATTTGACGATTAAAATCAAATAGACGCTCACTTACCGTTCCTTCTGTCGGCAACCATTCTAACCTTGGATCTAATCCCACACAGACAAAAGATTTGGCTTGAATTGCCGCTTGCAGACGATCAATACTCATTAATATCCCTCCGATATTTCACTTCTCCGTTAACTACTGTCGTTGTAACGACACCTTTGAATGTTTCCCCCATCATCGGGGTATTTTTAGATTTTGACCGGATTGTATTGGGTTGAATAGTCTCTGATTGTGCTAAATCAACGAGCACCAAGTCAGCATCATAACCAACTTCGATTCTCCCTTTATTCACTTCCAATATCTCAGCTGGACGTTGACTCATCACCCGGGAGACAAGTTGTAAATCTTGGCCATATTCTTCAACTAGTACTTTATAGACAACTTGAAAGGCTGTCTCTAACCCAATCATTCCCGGTGAACCGTTTAATTTATCTTCCACTGAGTGCGGCGCATGATCCGTTGCAACACAGTCAACAGCTCCACGAATCAAGGCCTCCACTAAGTAACGACGGTCTGCTTCTTCTCGAATTGGCGGGTGAACTTTATAATCCAGTCCACTGAGATAGAGATGATGCGGCGTGACTTCCATCGTCACCGGATAGCCTTGGGCTTTGCCATATTCAACCGCTTTACAAGCATCAATCGTTGACACGTGGCAGAAGTGAACGCGCGCCCCTGTTTTTCCAGAAAAATAAACATCTCGCATTGTGTGAACGTCCTCTGCATAGCGATAATCAATCTCTGAAAGCTCTCGGTCTTCTTCGTGAATCATTAACCCTTTCCCTAATTGTTTGATTCGTTCAAACAATTGAAAGGTTACTTTATTATTTTGTAGGCCAAAGCCATCATCGGAAAGAAATTTCACCGATGCTGGGAGATGATCTAAATCTACCCACTCTTCTCCTTTTAATCCTTTCGATATCGCATAATTTTGATAAATTTGAATCAAGTCCAAGGCGTTTGCTCGCTCTACAATATCTTGATAGACTTCATTATTATCAACGGTTGGTTTCGTATTCGCCATCAAAACTACCGTGCCATAACCGCCTTTAAGAGCCGCTTGAGTCCCTGTTGCTAAGTCTTCTTTATACGTTAACCCTGGATCTCTAAAGTGTGCATGCAGATCCACAAAAGCTGGCATCACTACTTGACCCGTTGCATCGATTACTTGGTCGGCTTCTAAATTTAAGCCAATCGCTTGAATCTTCCCTTGATCGATTCGCACATCGGCCTGGACCGTCCGTTGGCCGTCTACCAGCGTTCCACCTTTAATTACAATCATGATTTGACCATCTTCCCTTCATAGTAATGGTCACAATAATCGCAGCGATATAGACGTGTTTTTTCATTCTCTAAAGTAAAGCGTGTTGTAATGTAACGCTCGTGGTTTGAGATGCATCGTGGATTATGACATGCTAGGACTCCTTCCACATGTTGTGGTAAGACAATTTCTTGTTTCGAGATGAGTTGCTCATTTTCAATCAAATTAACGGTAATACGATCACTAAAAAGTCCTAAAATATCTAAATCGATGTCGAGGTGGTTTTCAATTTTGATTAAATCTTTCTTACCCATTAATTGCGAATCAACATTCATAATTAAAGCCGCTTTAAAATCAGAATGATGTAAGTTCAAAAATTTAAAGATTCGATACCCTTGTCCAGGTTGGATATGATCTATCACGACACCATTTTTAATCGATGTTATCTGTAGCATGGTCAACCTCCAATAAAGTTAATAATAAAGCCATCCGAACATAAACGCCGTATTGTACTTGTTTGAAATAAGCTGCACGCGGGTCTTGATCCACTTCAGGATGAATCTCATTCAGTCGTGGCAATGGGTGTAAAATGGCTAAGTCCGACTTAGCGTGTTCCAATGTTTTTAAATCTAAGATGTTGGTGTCTTTCAGTCTTTCATAGTCCGCTTCGTTAAAGAATCGCTCTTTTTGTACTCGGGTCATATACAGCACATCGAGTTGGTCGATGACCTCTTCTAATGTCTCGGACTCGGTATAAGTTATGTGATGTTGATCTAAAATATTTTTTATATAGTCTGGAATTTTTAACTCGGTAGGTGAGATTAATACAAAATGATTCGCATCATACTCGATGAGTGCTTGAATCAATGAATGCACGGTTCGCCCAAACTTTAAGTCGCCACAAAAACCGACCGTTAAATGATCGAGTCGTGACTTTGTTTCTAAGATGGTAAGTAAATCGGTTAACGTCTGAGTGGGATGTAAATGCCCGCCATCTCCAGCATTAATCAACGGAACCGTCGCGACTTCGGCAGCCAACGTTGCGGCACCTTCATGGAAGTGACGCATCGCAATGACGTCCGTGTAACAAGAGACGGTTTGGATGGTATCCGCTAGTGTCTCGCCTTTGGTTGTTGACGAGGTTGCTCCACTTTGAATACCGAGGCAAGTCCCGCCTAGGCGTTGCATCGCCGATTCAAAACTGAGGCGTGTCCGAGTTGAAGGCTCAAAAAAAAGCGTCCCTAAAATTTTTCCATGACATAAATCAGAAAAATTATCAGGACACTCTGTAATCGAATGTGCTAATTGCAATAATTGATTCAATTGTGAAGACGAGATATCGCTTAAAGTTGTAAAATGCTGTAGTACCATATTTCACTGACTCCTTCCGTTTTTCCTCTCAAAAGATTACACGGAAATATCTGTCCCGTCAAAGCATTCTTTAAAATAATTCGAATTCATTTATTTAATGTTCGTGTTTTTACATATCATCCGCTCGGTAACAACGTTTCTTCGTGACTTAACAATTGATTAGTCGTGAAACGCGCTCTCTTAAATCCGGTACCACTTCTTTTTCAAACCAGGCATTTTTCTTTAGCCAACGTCCGTTTAACGGTGAAGGATGAGGGATTGGAAAGAAGGTTGGTAAATATTCCTGGTAATGTTGAACAGTCTGAGTTAAGGTCTTATAGCGGCGTTTGCCGAGATAATGCGCTTGAGCATGTGCACCCGCTAAAATAATAAGTTCAACCTCGTTCAATTGTTCTAAAATTAAGGGATGCCACTTTTCTGCAAATCCCTTACGAGGAGCTAAGTCTCCCGTCTTCCCTTTGCCTGGGAAATAAAAATCCAGTGGCAATACAGCAATTTGGCCACTTTGATAAAATTGTTCTTCAGATACCCCAAGCCATTCTCTCAATCTATTCCCACTTAAATCATCAAAGCAAACACCTGAAGCTTGAGCACGAGCTCCTGGTGCTTGACCTACAATAACCATACGCGCTTCCAGCGGCGCTTGAAAAATCGGACGCCAGCCTTGCGATGTATAAGGATGGTTCGCAGGATCTTGTTGGATTTGCTGTGCAATTTTTTCGATTTCATTCACTTTAATCACCTCAAAAGCCCCCGTAAGACAGAATAATTAAACCCTTACCTATTCGCAATTTAACTTCTTGGAGATTTATAACTCGGTATATTTTTCTTTACGCCCTTTGCTCTTTGCGACAGGATATTTCTGTTCATTTTTCGCTAACTTATTCAGCACCAACTGATTGATATCCAATTCAAGATTGGAAGCTAACATCATGGCGTAGATAAGTACATCCGCAAGCTCTTCTTCAAGTTGGGATAATTTATTTTGGACAGCTTCTTCACTCGAACACCATTGGAATACTTCTAATAATTCCGCCGCTTCTAAAGAAATTGAAATCGCTAAATCTTTTTCATTGTGGTATTGCCGCCAATCCCGTGCATCACGAAACTGATTAATCTTCTCTATCAAATTGTCCAATCTCAATCTCTCCTCTCTGGGCTTTTAGTAGAATTTATTGCGCGTCAAATCTCACTCACTCCGATTTTTTATCATTGAAAAGTTTGACTTAAGTGTATCATAAGCTTCCTTGAATAAACAATTCCATGAGTAACGGTTCTCTCTTTCTTTTCAAGTCAAATTCATAGTATAATGATAAAAGAAAGAAGGGATATCATGCAAAATCGTATTAAAAATTTCGCAAAATTAGCCATTGAAGTGGGGATTAATGTGCAACCTGGTGAAGATGTGCTTATTACTTCACCCGTTGAAAGTCCAGAACTTGCTCGCTTGATGACCGAAGCGGCTTATGAAGCGGGCGCTCGCAATGTGTCCATTGATTGGATCGATTATCCAATCTCTCGAATGACCTATCAATATCAAGATATTGAGACGCTGAGTGAAGTGCCAGACTATCAAGTAGAAAAAACCCGTTACCAAATTGCGGAAAAACGTTCGAACCGTATCTCAATCTCTGCAGCAGACCCAGATATGTTCGCTGGTTTGGATGAAGAAAAAATCTCAAAAGCAGTCCGTGAACGTAGCTTGAAGATGAAAGAATTCGTCAAATATACGATGAATGATATTGTCAGCTGGCTCGTCATTTCTGTTCCAACTCGCAAGTGGGCACAAAAAGTGTTCCCATCATTAGATGAGCAAGCAGCTTACGATAAACTTTGGGAAGTTATCTTAGACGTTTCTCGTGTAGCTGATAGCTGGGAAGAAACTAAATCTAACTGGGAAAATCATTTAGCAATACTAAATGAAAAAGCTCGTTTCTTAAACGAACATCAATTCGATAAAGTACATTATCAATCAAGCAACGGAACTGATTTAGTGGTGGAATTACCTAAAAACCATATTTGGATGAGCGCGGGCTCTAACAACGAAAAAGGCGATGCATTCGTTCCGAATATTCCAACTGAGGAAGTCTTTACGGCTCCGTATAAAAAAGGTGTTAATGGTCGTTTAGTCGCAACAAAACCGCTTGTTTACAACGGGGTTGTCATTAATGACTTCGAATTTACCTTTAAAGATGGTGCTGTCGTTGATTTCAAAGCGGCCGAAGGCGAAGCGACACTCCAACAAATGTTAGACAGTGATCCGAATGCTCGTTACTTAGGTGAAATTGCCTTAGTACCACATCATTCTCCAATCTCTGATTCAGGCATCTTATTCTACAATACACTCTTTGATGAAAATGCTTCTTGTCACTTTGCACTGGGGAAAGCTTATCCAACGAACGTTGAAGGGGCTACTGAACTTGCTGATGATGAGCTGGAAAGTGTCGGTCTTAATGACGCTTTAATCCATGAAGATTTCATGGTGGGTGCGCCAGACCTTTCTATTAAAGCCTATAAAGGCGGCGAAGTTTATGATATCTTTGTCGATGGAAACTGGGCTTAATCGATTAAATTCATAAAAAAGAAGATTGAGTCGTTGAGGTGACCCTCAACAACTCAATCCTTTTTTGTATCCATTACTTATCTTGATAGCCATTTGGATGGCGCTGATGCCACTGCCATGCAGTCTCAATAATTGGTTGTACCTCGTCGTACTTCGGTTCCCAACGCAAGACTTGGCGTGCTTTAGAGCTCTCTGCAACTAAACGTGCCGGATCCCCCGCACGGCGTTCGCCAATTTCCGCTGGAATATCTTTGCCCGTTACAGCTTCAGCTGCTTGCCACATTTCCTTCACAGAGTAGCCGCGGCTACTTCCTAAGTTGAAAATTTGACTGTCTGAATGACTTTCTAAATAATGGAAAGCTTGAACGTGCGCATCAATTAAGTCATCAACATGAACATAGTCGCGAATACAAGTGCCATCCGGAGTTGCATAGTCATCCCCAAAAATTACCAGCTTCTCTCGTTGACCGAGCGCTGTTTGCAAAATAATTGGAACTAAATGCGTCTCTGGTTGATGATCTTCACCGATGGAACCATCTCTACGTGCTCCTGCAACGTTGAAGTAGCGAAGTGATACATAACGTAAATCATAAGCTTTAGTACACCAATGGATCATCTCTTCCATTATTAACTTGGTCTCACCATATGGACTTGCTGGACGTGGTTGTGTCTCTTCGGTAATATATTCCATTGGCACTTCCCCGTATACAGCCGCTGAGCTCGAGAAGATTAACTTATCAACGCCAGTTTCAACCATTACTTCGAGCAAAATCTGCATGCCGTATACATTATTATTGAAGTACTCGAGTGGCTTATAGACCGATTCGCCTACCAGTGAATACGCTGCAAAGTGAAACACCCCATCAAAGTGATGTGCTTTAAATATTTCGGTTAGAGCTGTTTTGTCTCGCAAATCGCATTCATAAAATGTTGCGCTTGGATGCACAGCTTGGCGGTGTCCCGTCGATAAATTATCAACGACAACGACTTGGTAACCTTCATCAACTAAGGTTGCAACAGCATGACTTCCAATATAGCCTGCTCCCCCAATTACTAATACTTCTTGCATCATTGATCCTCCTTATAATTGTAACGATGCGATAAATCGCTCGAGCCCTTTCTGTCCTGCTTCATCTTGCTTAAAGACACCTGCATCTTCTAATACTCGAGTAAATTTATCTGCAATACCTTGGCGGACAACTTGTTGTGCTCTTTCGCCACCTTCAACTTTCGGTAACGATAACGCCCATTCCTGATGATTTTGGGCCACAGCTTCAATCGGAATCAACCCTTGTAAATATTGAGCGACTTGCTCGGTTTCCTGTTTTAAGCGTGGCGGCAGAATTGCCAATCCCATCACTTCAATTAACCCAATATTTTCCCGCTTAATATGTTGAACATCTGGATGCGGATGGAAAATACCTAACGGAAATTCATCCGTTGATCGATTATTGCGTAAGACGAGATCCATTTCATAATCTTGTCCGATCCGGCGAACAATCGGCGTCACCGTATTATGCGGTTGGTCGGTATAAGCTTTAATCTCACAATTAAGATCTTCATATTCTCGCCAAGCAGTCGTAATCTGATCCGCCACTTCTAGAAGCGATGGTCGATTCGCGCTTCGAAGACGCAACACAGACATCGGCCAGTGAATCGTCGCTAACGTGACATCTGGGTGTTGGGTTATCGGATATACTTTGCGTACTTGCGCTCGTTCCATTGGAAATTCATAACGCCCTGCTTGATAATGATCGTGTGTTAAAATCGATCCACCTACACCAGGGAGGTCCGCATTTGATCCGATAAAATAATGTGGGAACTGCGTTACAAACTCTAATAAATGATCTAAACTTTCACGGTTAATGCGCATCGGAAAATGTTGTTCATTTAAAACAATCGAATGCTCATCGTAATAGAGATACGGTGAATATTGGAAGCCATACGTTTCCTCTCCCAATGTCAATCGGATAATGCGGTGATTTTGTCGTGCCGCATGATTGTAGTGGCCTCGATACCCTTCATTTTCCATGCAGAGTGGGCATTTCGGATAATTGACCTGAGGGAGCTCTCGTGCCCGTGCAATTTCAACAGGGTCTTTTTCTGGTTTGGATAAATTAATCGTAATATCCATCTCACCGTAAGGTGTTGAACCTTTGAACGCAATATTCCGGGCAATATTTCGCGTTTGAATATAGTTATTCGCTTTAGATAATTGATAGAAATAATCCGTTGCACGTGGTGGGTCCAATTGGTAGAGTTCCCAAAAACGTTGGTTTACCACACTCGGTAACGGTGTTATTAAATCCATCACCGCCGCTTCAAAGATTTCACGGGCCGCTTGTTGATTTTCAATCAAGCCGGTTTGGATAGCATAGGCGACAAAGATATCCATAATCTCTAACAAATCCGTATGGGTTGATTGAAGCTCGTCTCCGGTATATTCATCCAAGTCTAATAAGCGCAGCAATTGGTTACGAAGATAGTAATGATCTCGTGGATCGACATAACCTTTTGCTGATGCTACGAGTGGGAAGTCATGAATCGCTTGATTGACTTGTTCAAGCATCACTGTCATCTTAACTCCCCCTTTCGTTATTTTGGCATACTTTTTTCGTCCCATCACCAACTTGAGCTGTGTAATAATCGCCATGTAGCCCCGTTGCTTGATAATAGGCTGATTCAATCTTTTCAATGGTCTCAGCTAAGTAGTGGTGGTCGACTAGCGCGATGGCACAGCCGCCCATTCCAGCCCCTGTCATTCGAGCACCTAAGACAGCCGGCTGCGCCCAAGCTGCTTCTACCATCGCATCCAGCTCAGGTCCCGTTACATCATAGTCATCTCGCAAGCTTTGATGGGAATGATTCAACAGTTGACCGAACGTAGCTAAATCACGTTGAGTTAAAGCCATTTTCGCTTGTTGAGTTCGTTCATTTTCACTGATAGCGTGGCGTGCACGACTTCGTATAACTGGATCTTTAATCAGGCTCGAGTAATTGCTCCACTCATCCCAAGATAAGTCACAGAGATTCTCAATGGGAACTGCTTGTTGCAATTCTTGCAACGCTTGTTCACATTCTTGACGACGTTGATTATATTTTGAACTGGTTAATTCGCGTCGTTTATTCGTATTCATAATCAAAATAATATAATCACCAAACTCAGCGGGAACCCGTCCATAATCGAGCGTATTGACATTTAAGTAAAGCGCCGCTTCTGCCTCACCCATACCAATCGCAAATTGATCCATAATTCCAGTCTGTAGCCCTAAGTAATCATTTTCTACACGTTGCCCGATTCGCACCAGGTCTAATCTGTCAACGGTTTGATTGAATAAATCATTAAGCATGACCCCGATTAAGAGCTCTAAAGAAGCCGAAGAAGATAACCCGGCACCATTGGGGATATTGCCCCAAACTACTAAGTCAAAACCTCGGTCTACCGATTGATCTGTTATTTCGTTGAAATAAGTGATGACGCCTTTGACGTAATTTACCCAATTATGGGACGCTTGGTACGATAAATCATCCAAACTAAATTCAATGACACCCGCGTCCGATAGATTCATCGAATAACAACGGATGGTTCGATCTTCTCTTAACTTAACTAACCCATACGTCCCCATTGTAATGGCACAAGGAAAAACATAACCCCCATTATAATCGATATGTTCACCAATTAAATTGACTCGGCCCGGTGAGAAATAAAATGCTTCGCCTGACGATTGGAACTGCGTTTCAAATGTTTCTTGTAGTTGATTTAATACTTGTTGTTCATCTTTCATTTTGCGCCTCCTCTTTCAATGATTAACGGCGACGCATTGTTTTACGGATATCGAGCGCTACGGCGATAACAATAACAAGCCCTTGGAAGACATTGGTCATCTCTGGTGTAATACCTAAGAATTGTAGACAGGTCTTTAAGAGTTCGAAGACTAAAACCCCCACTAAAATTCCGGTTACTTTACCAACCCCACCCGCAGTCGATACCCCACCGATGGTTGCTGCAGCAATGGCTTCTAATTCGTAACCTGTCCCAGCAGATACGGCTGCCGAACCTGTTTTAGCGGTTAATAAGAACCCTGCTAAACCATATAATGCTCCCGCTAAGGTGAAGATAACAATTTTAGATTTAGTGGTATTGACACCGGATACTTCCGCGGCGATTTCATTCCCACCAATGGCATACATATGTTTACCATAGAGTGTAAAGCGGTATAACATATACATAAACACACCCACTGCTAACGCGATAAAGGCAATGTATGGAATATAAACGGCACCTAATTTAATCCCTTGTGCCCCAAATTTACTAAAGGTTGTATTTAAAGACCCGATTGGCTGGTTCTTAGAAAGCATCATATTCAAACCATAAATCGCAATTTGCGTCCCTAATGTCGCAATAAATGGAGGCACGTGTAATTTCGCAATGACTAGCCCGTTAAAGAGCCCGAACATTAAACCAACACCCATGGCCACTAGTAACGTCACTAAAATTGGTGACCCAGCCACACTTGGATATAAAACTCCTGGTGCATCTGGACGTTGTAATAAGATTGCGGTCGTTACAGCGGTAATCCCAACGATTCGTCCGGCAGATAGGTCAGTTCCTCGAATAATCAAACAGCCGGATACCCCTAATGCAATGATGAAACGTACCGAAACGTTCGCTAAAATATTTTTTAAGTTATTGAAACTGACAAAGTTATTTGCTACGACCGCAGTATAAATACACATTAAGATAATTACGACGACGAGCGCATTTTCAATCAACCATTCTTTCCAGTTAAATTTTGGTTTGATGGCGATGATTTCACCTTTTTTATTTTTTATTTGATTCATTTGTTTCTCCTCGCATTCTGTATTAATCCGGCATAAAGGCTGTTGCCAGCTCCATAATATTCTCTTGGGTCGCTTCTTCTCGATCTAAAAATCCAGAGATACGGCCTTCACACATGACCATCACTCGATCGGACATGCCAATAATCTCGCCCATTTCAGAAGAAATTAAAATGACAGATTTACCTCGGCGAGAAAGTTCATTAATGATTTCGTAAATTTCATATTTCGCTCCAACGTCAATCCCTCGGGTCGGTTCATCTAAGATAAAGATATCTGGGTCAGTTGCTAACCAGCGTGCTAAAATAACTTTTTGTTGATTCCCACCTGATAAGTTTTGGATTAAGGTTTGGCGTGTTGGTGTTTTTACATTTAATGAGCGAATTCCTTCATCTACCATATCGTTGACAGATTTCTCCTTAATGAGTCTGAATTTCGATAAGTAATCTCGTAATGAAGGAAGGGCCGTATTATCCGTAATCGATAGAACCCCAAAAATCCCTGAATGACGTCGGTCTTCTGTAACAAAAGCAATCCCATTTTTATTTGCATCTTTTGGATTTTTTATTTTTACTTCTTGACTGTTCATGCGAATCTTACCTTCGGGTTCAATTTCACGCAGACCGTAAATGGCTTCCATTAATTCGGAGCGTTGCGCCCCAACAAGACCGGCAATTCCTAGCACTTCACCTTTACGTAATTTAAACGTACAGTCTTTGAAAGATTGAGGATTCGGTGATGAGAAGTTCTCAATTTCTAAAACAGCTTCCTCAGTATAATGCGGTTGGTAATCTGGATAAACATTCGATAGTTCACGCCCCACCATATGGCTTATAATTTCTTTAACAGAAATTTCTTTGGCATTATACGTTCCGACGTACTGACCGTCTCGCATAATCGTAATTTCGTCTGAGATACGCTTAATCTCATCCATCTTGTGAGAAATATAAATAATTCCAATACCTTGTTGACGTAAATTATCAATCACCCGAAAAAGATTTTCGACTTCATTTTCCGTTAAAGAAGAGGTCGGTTCATCCATAATAATGACTTTCGCATGACGTGAAATCGCCTTTGCAATCTCAACCGATTGTTGTTGTGAGATGGTCAAATCACCTAGCTGAGTATTCGGATCAACATTCAGTCCGATTTCATTGAGATAATGTCTGGCTCCTTCGTTCATCTTTTCATGGTCAACGAAAAGTCCATTCTTTGGATAATCACCAAGGAAAATATTTTCGGCAATCGTCATTTTCGGTATCGGTTGTAACTCTTGATGAATCATCGCAATCCCATGATCCAAGGCTTCTTTTGAGTTGCTGAAGTTTACGTCTTTCCCATCAAAAATAATCTCGCCGGCGTCACGATAGTAGATACCATAGAGACACTTCATCAATGTTGATTTTCCAGCGCCATTCTCTCCCATCAAGGCATGGACGGTCCCCTTACGCAAAGTCAATTGGGCTTTATCCAGCGCTTGAACGCCCGGGAATGCTTTATCGATATCTTTCATTTGTAAGATAATATCTTGATCTAATTCCACGATATTTTCACATCCTTTATGATATAAATAAGGCGTCTACAACGAGTATAGACGCCTTTGGAGCCTAAAGATTTATCTTATTCGCCGTATACTTCTTTTAGACGAGTTTGATATTCTTCAACACTTTCTTCTCGATAATCAAGGCGTTTCAACTCAGCCTCTTCTGGCTTCGTCACCTTGATATAATCATGCCAGAAGTATGGTGAAACTTCTTCACCTTGAAGTAAGCGAACTGCTACTTCTGCTGCCGTATGAGATTGGTTATAGTGGTCGTTAAGAACCGTTCCTGTAAATTGGTTTTGACCTAATAATTCAACAACTTCTGGTAAAGCATCGACCCCAACAATATAAATATCTTTGTTAATTTCACGTCCAGCACCGTTAATCGCTTGAACAGCACCTAGAGCCATACCATCGTTATTCGAGAAAATAACTTCTAGATCTTCACCATATTGTGATAACGCGTTGGCTGCAATTTCTTGACCTTTCGCTTGGTCCCAGTTACCACGTTGCGCTTCACCTAAGATTTCAGTCTTTATTGTTTCTTCAAGACGCTCGATTGAGTATTGCGTACGTTGCTCAGCGTCCACGTTCCCAGCATCACCCATAATCATAATGTATTTCACAACACCGTCGCCGTTAATGTCACCATGATTTTCAAGTTCAGCAATCATTTCACCTTGGTAAACACCTGATTGACGGGCATCCACCCCAACATAGGTTGTTTTACCTGGCCATAATTCCATCGTAGAAACTTGTGGCTCACGGTTAATTAACACAACTGGAATATCTGCTGCTTGCGCATTTAAAATAATTTGGTCAGCCCCAGTTGGATCAACTAAGTTTGCAATTAATAAGTCTTTACCTTGAGCGATAAAGTTATTTAATTGTTCAGTTTGAGTTGCTTGGTCATTTTTACCATCTTGGAACTCTAAGTTATAAGTATTACCATCTTTTTCGCCTAACTCTTTGAAGTACTCTGCAAGTTCATTACGGAATAATGTCATAAAGTTATCGTTATATTGGTAAATCGCAACACCGATTTCATACGTTTCGCCTTCGGCTTTAATTTCAGGAAGAGGCGTATATAAGCCGACTGTAACGGCTAAAATAAATAATGCTGCAACTAATTTAGTTAATTTTTTCATACGATTATGCTCCTTTTTAAATTATTTCATAGGTTACTTGGTATAAGTAATCTGATTCAAGACGTGGAACGTCTGTGTCGAAATGATGCAAATAGTTTGGTAACCGTTGCATCTCAAAGGTGATTCCAGCATAAGGTTCTGCTTGAATTCCATCATTTATAATTTCTCCATTCGTTTGATTCATTGTGTAGATAACACAACTTTCTTGATTGGAGAAGATGCGTATACCCCGTTGGTGATCGGCCGAGAATAATTCGACTTTAGGCTCCATGTCTGTATTCTCTTGGAATAAGTAGGCGAAATCGAGTCCGCCTCCTGTTCGTTCAGCCATCGGGTTTTCTGCTTTCATCATTGACTCAATTCGAGTCGGTTGCGTACAATTATATACTTTGTACGGTGAAGTTAACATTGCGTCTAGTTCTCCCGTCGCCACACCGCTTTGATTGAATAATTGTAATTGTGCGGGGGCAAGCCTCAACCAATGATTCGTAATCGGATCTGCTTTCGATTCATTTAAGTTGAAGAAAGCATGGTTAGTCAAGTTAACTACGGTAGGTTCATCTGCGTAGCCTTCGATGGTTGTAATCAGACGATTTCCCTCCAAGCGATACGTTAACGTAAAAGTCATCGGTGCATAACACTCAGATGCTTGATCTGTTAAGCTTAACTTCGCTTCAGTCGGTGTCAATTCAACCAAATCCCATAATGCTAACTTCATACTTTGGTGACCTCCGTGCAGGTGAACGTCTGATCCTTCATTCGCATCCAATGCCACCTGTTTACCGAGGTGGTCCACATAATAGCACGGTGAGGTGCGCCCTGCGTTACGTCCGACAATGGTACTTAAGTACAAATCATTTGTCTGGTAATCCGACAAATTGTGATATCGTAAAAGATAATTATAATCTTTGCCTAGATAAGTTAAACAAGCTCCTTGACGTATAAATCGGACTTGCAACTGATCATTCGAGAGGTGATATTCTTCCATAGCCCTCCTTTCTACTGGAAACCCTTACAACGATATTGTATTCCTTTTCTTTTTGTTTGAACATGATATTTTGCCTAAATTTCATGTCATTTTGTTGCGCTGATGGTATAATGTTTTCAATGTAGGCTAATTTTTGTCACAATTACGCTGTCTTTGGCTTTATAGGAGAGATTTTATGAAAAGTTTTTGGAAGCATTTATTTATTGATAATCAAGATATCGCCTTGATAGAAGTAGGTGCTCAAAATTTTGTCCCAAATCAAATTAATGATTATAACGTTAAGCATGATTGGGTTATCCATGCGGTCCTTTCCGGTCAAGGGTTCTTTCAAGTTGATGGAAAGGGTTATCACTTGAAAGCGGGCGATGGGTTTATTCTACGAAAAAATAAGCATGTCTATTATGTGCCAGATGAAAAGGATCCATGGTCTTTATGCTGGGTCGGACTTGGTGGCGAGCGCATCGCTCATTACTTTCGTGAGACAACGTTGATACAAGATAATACATTGAACTTCAACCAACATCCCGGTCTTTTGCATCATTTTACAGATTTTGTAGAATTATTTGTTCATTTTACACCCCAAAATATGAGCGACAAGTTAGTCGTCTTTAGCAAGTTGTATTTTTTACTGGCGCAAATTAATGAAGCGTGTCAAATTGCAACGCACCCCATCGATAGTTACCAGTTAAGTGAGCCTCATTTGGCAGAAAAAGTGTATGATTATATCTCGGAACATTGTTTGAATAATTTAACGGTGCTGGAGGTTGCGGATGCTTTTGATTTGAGTCGAAACTATTTATTCCGTCTTTGTAAGTCTTACTATGATCAGTCGCCAAAACAAATGATCCAAGAGTTGCGAATGAATCAAGCCGCTCAATTATTACGCGGTTCTAAAATGAGTATTAAAGAAATCGCCAACCGTATTGGTTATAAAGATCCGTTTGTTTTTTCGAAAATGTTCAAAAAATATTATTTAGTTAATCCGAGTGAATTCCGACAATTAAGTGAACAAGAAATCGATCGTGCGCTCTTTATTCGGCCGAAATTCTTAGAGAAACAAAGCCATACTAAATAAAGCGAAATATGATACAATATTCAAGAATAGATTCAACTAAAATAAATACGGAGGTTCTACCTATGAAACCTGTCTATCCACAATTAGTGAATGGCGAAACTGCCTTATCTGTTATCGGTCTCGGCTATGTTGGGATGCCGATTGCGATTGGCTTTGCTAAACAAATTAAAGTCATTGGGTATGATAATAACCCAGATAAAGTTAACTTATATCATCAAGGAATTGACCCTACGAATGAGGTCGGCAATCAAGCGATTCAAGAAACAACGTTAGAATTTACCAGTGATCCCTCGGAATTGAAGCGTGCAAAATTCCATATCGTTGCCGTTCCGACTCCTATCAATCAAGATAAAACACCAAACTTACATCCCGTAACGAGTGCCACCCGAACTGTTGGCGAGCATTTAACACCGGGTTCGATTGTTGTCTATGAATCGACCGTCTACCCTGGCGTCACGGAAGATATTTGTATCCCATTACTTGAGGAAGTTTCAGGGTTAACGCACGGCAAAGATTTCGTCGTGGGTTATTCCCCAGAACGAATCAATCCTGGCGACAAGGTCCACACGTTTGAGACAATTATTAAGATTGTTTCTTCAAGTGTTCCTGAATACTTGGATGATATTGCAAAAGTCTATGAAATGGTCGTTAAAGCTGGCGTCCATCGCGCTCCGAGCATGAAAGTCGCCGAAGCGGCCAAAGTGGTCGAAAATTCACAACGCGATATCAATATCGCTTTTATGAATGAGTTAGCACTGGCCTTTGACCGAATGGGCATCGACTCACACGATGTCATCGAAGCAATGAATACGAAATGGAACGCCCTCGGCTTCACCCCAGGATTAGTGGGTGGCCACTGTATTGGAGTCGATCCGTATTACTTTGTCTATGAAGCTGAAAACTTAGGTTACAACAGCCAAATTATCGCTAACGGGCGTCAAATCAATGACGATATGGGCTACTTTATTGCTGAAAAGCTGATTAAGCAGCTCATTAAAACGGGCAAAACCCCAATTCAGGCGAAAGTTGCGATTCTTGGGTTGACCTTTAAAGAGCACACCCCAGACGTACGCAACTCTAAAGTAGTTGATATCGTCGAAAGACTCGAGGAATTTGGCATCCATCCAGTCATTAGTGACCCATGGGCTGAAGCATCTGAAGCGGAAGCAACCTACGGACTTGAGCTTACAGCATTTGAAGACTTGAAAGACTTGGACGCGGTTGTCGTTGCCGTCGCACATAACGAGTTCAAAACTCTTACGCTCGACCAGGTGTCACAACTTTTCGCCGCTTCACTCGAACCGTCAGAGCGCGTGATTATTGATGTGAAGAGCTTATGGAATAAAGATGACTATCTTGAAGCTGGATACTGCTACTGGAGACTATAATTTTTATTTTGAGGTTAAAAGAAGCCTGCACCAGAATTTTTCTGTTGCAGGCTTTTTGTGAGGAAAAAGGGAGAGTGGAGGTCTGGATTGAGGGAGTGGGATGGCCAGAGGTGGCAGGATTGTTCAGCTCAAGGCGGAGAGATGAACAAAGATGGCGAGATTGTTCGGCTCAGGCAAGCGAGGTGAACAAAGATGAGGAGATTGTTCGGCTCAGGCACGCGAGGTGAACAAAAACGAGTCTCTAACTCCAGCTCAGCCACCCCCAGATGGAGTTCCACACACAACAACTCCAACTCAGCCTCCCCCAGACGGAGTTCCGGCTCAGCTAACTCCAGCTCAACCACCCACAGATGGAGTTCCACACACAACAACTCCAGCTCAGCCACCCCCAGATGGAGTTCCGGCTCAGACAACTCCAGCTCAACCACCCACAGATGGAGTTCCACACACAACAACTCCAGCTCAGCCACCC
>NZ_JH932301.1:326127-339728 GCF_000301055.1 Falseniella ignava CCUG 37419 | reverse complement strand
CTCAGCCACCCCCAGATGGAGTTCCGGCTCAGACAACTCCAGCTCAACCACCCACAGATGGAGTTCCACACACAACAACTCCAGCTCAGCCACCCACAGATAGAGTTCCAGCTCAAACAACTCCAACTCAACTACCCTCAGATGGAGTTCTGAGGCAAGCAACTCCAACTCAACTACTCTCAGATGAAGTTCCCTCAACTCTTTAATAGCATGCACCTCACCTCCCCCTCGTCGCTCCTGCTCCACGCATAAAAAAGGCAACTTACCCAACATAACGGGGGAAGTTGCCTGAGTTTGAGTTTTAATTGGTTTTGATTACATCATGCCTGGCATGCCGCCACCCATTCCTGCTTGAAGGTTTTCTTCTTCAGGAAGTGCTGCAACCACAGCTTCTGTTGTTAACAGTAAGGCTGCTACTGATGCTGCATTTTGTAAAGCGGTGCGTGTAACTTTAGTTGGGTCTACAATACCAGATTGAACCATGTCTTCATATTCACCAGATGCCGCATTGTAGCCAATACCTTTATCAGCTTTGCGTACATGCTCAACGATAACAGAACCTTCTTGACCTGCATTTTCAGCGATTTGGCGAACTGGTTCTTCTAAGGCACGTGCCACGATTTGAGCACCTGTTAATTCATCTCCTTCAAGTTGTAAATCAAGAACAGCTTGTTGAACGTTCACTAACGCAGTACCCCCACCAGGGACGATTCCTTCTTGAACTGCTGCGCGAGTAGCGTTCAACGCATCTTCGATACGTAGTTTGATTTCTTTTTGTTCAGTCTCAGTTGCTGCACCAACTTTAATTACAGCAACGCCTCCCGCTAATTTAGCTAAGCGCTCTTGTAATTTTTCGCGGTCGTATTCTGAAGTCGTATCTTCGATTTGTGAACGAATTAAGCTGACACGTTGGTTGATATTTTCGGTCGCGCCATTTCCTTCAATAATTGTTGTATTATCTTTTGTGACGCGAACTTTACCAGCTGAACCTAAATGATCTGCTGTAGCATCTTTCAATTCGTAACCTAACTCTTCGGAAATCACGGTGGCACCCGTTAAAATCGCAATATCTTCTAACATCGCTTTACGACGGTCACCAAATCCAGGTGCTTTCACTGCAACGACGTTCAATGTACCACGTAGTTTATTTAAAACTAATGTTGGTAATGCTTCACCTTCTAAGTCTTCCGCAATAATTAATAGTGGTTGACCTGATTGCATTACGGACTCTAACATTGGCAAGATATCTTGCACGTTGTTAATCTTGCGGTCCGTAATAAAGATGGCTGGGTTGTCCAGTTCCGCAATCATTTTCTCGTTATCAGTGACCATATATTGTGATAAATAACCACGGTCGAATTGCATTCCTTCAACGACGTCCATTTCAGTCTCAATTGTTTGGGCATCTTCAATGGTAATAACCCCATCTTGACCTACTTTTTCCATCGCTTCAGCAATTAAATCTCCAACAACTTGTTCACCTGATGACACAGCTGCAACTTGAGCTACGGCTTCTTTTGAAGATACAGGTTGTGATTGTTCTTTTAATGCTTCAACCGCTGCTGACGTTGCTTTTTCAATTCCGCGGCGAATGCCAACTGGATTAGCTCCAGCTGTAACGTTCTTCATCCCTTCGCGCGCAATCGCTTGTGTTAATAATGTTGCGGTTGTTGTTCCGTCACCTGCGATATCATTTGTTTTTTGAGCAACTTCCATCACAAGTTGCGCGCCCATATTTTCGAAGCGGTCTTCTAATTCAATTTCACGTGCGATTGAAACACCGTCGTTCGTAATTGTTGGTGATCCGAATTGTTTATCTAAGACAACGTTACGCCCTTTTGGACCTAAAGTTACTTTAACCGTATTCGCTAATGTATCAACACCACGCAATAAAGCTGCGCGTGCGTCTTCTGAAAATTTAAGTTCTTTTGTCATATTATCTCTCCTAGTCTATTCGTAATCTATCGGGAAATTAGCCGACAACAGCTAATAAATCTTTCTCTTCAATAATTAAAACAGATTCGCCTTCATGCTCCACTTCTGTTCCTGAGTAGTTTTGGAAGAAAACAGTATCGCCAACTTTAACAAGTTCAACTTCTGAACCGACAGCAATAATTTCACCAAATTGTTCTTTAGATTTGGCAGAAGACGGTAAAACAAAACCACTTGCTGTAGTTTCCTCAGTCTCTGCTACTTTAATGACAACACGCTTACCTAAAGGTTTAATCATATTCGATACCTCCGTTATTAGTTTATATTTATTAAAAAATTTAACGGTTAGCACTCTATGCATTCAAGTGCTAAGCCCGATAACTATATAATAGTCTAATTAGGTCAAAAATGCAAGTGAAAAGAAGCAAATAAAAAAGCCTCTCATCCACAAATGATAATGTCTCAAGTAACCGTAAATGAAAATGTCCCACTTTAGTGTATATTAAATCTAAGGAGGGATCTCAATGGAGGATTATCTTAACATGAATGAGACACATAAATATAATATCATCAAGGCTGTCGTCAATGGACGGAAATCCAAAGCTCGTGCTGAAGTGGAATTAAACTTATCCAGACGACAGATCAATCGATTGATTCTTAAATACAAACAAGAGGGGCGAAAAGGCTTCAGACATAAGAATGCCAATCGCAAACCTTCTAAAACCATTGACCGTCATACTCGAAAGCGAATCGTTCAGCTCTATCGCTCGAAATACTATGACTTTAACTTCACACACTTCCATGAAAAACTTCAAGAAGTTGAGGAAATCCTTCTCTCTGAAAGCTCGCTAAGAAATATCTTGAAGGAAGCACACATTGTCTCGCCTCTAGCTACCCGTCGAACTAAACGGCGTGTCGCTAAAGAGCTCGAAGACAAAGCAGACAAGAAAGGCCTGACCCCTCACGAAAAAGAAACCTTACAGGAGGTTCAAGTCGTTGAAGCCTCAAAAGCACACCCGAGTCGCCCACGATGCAAATATGCTGGGGAACTGCTTCAGATGGATGCTTCAGAACATCAATGGTTCGAGGCTGACGAGAACTATTACTATCTCCATGCCGCGATTGATGATGCCACTGGTACAGTCGTTGGTGCTTATTTCGCAGCACAGGAGACACTTGAAGGCTATTATCAAGTCTCACATCAATTCCTGACCCACTACGGTATTCCTCATCGCATTTTGACAGATTATCGATCCATTTTCTCAGGCGTCAACACCCCAAAAAAGGGCGCTGCTCTTGAAGAACAGGCCCTCACTCAATACGGATATGCTTGCCAGACACTTGGAATTGAACTGGAAGCGACCTCAGTACCCCAAGCTAAAGGACGTATTGAACGTCTTTTCGGTACGTTTCAAAACCGCTTACTTCAAGAAATGCGGTTAAATGGTATCCGTAATATGGATGAAGCGAATCAGTTTCTAAGGGACTATCTCCCACAGTTTAATCAAAAATTCGCCCATCCCATTAAAGATAGCATAAATGCCTTTGAAACACTATCAGCAGACACAAATCTCGATTACATCCTCGCTAGATTTGCCCTGCGTGTCATTCACTCTGGTCATACTGTTCGATACAACAACCATGTCTATCATCTTCACGACCAGCATGGGAGGCAAGTCCATTTGCCAAGAAAAACTAAAGTTATGGTCATTAGTACGCGTGATTTACAACTCTTTGTCTCTCATAAAAATCAACTCTTTAAGCTAATTGAAATGCCGTCACACCAAGCCATATCTAAAATACTAGATATTCAAGAAGCTAAGTCTAAACCGAAACCACACATTCCACCGATGTCGCATCCGTGGAAAGGACAATCTTATCAACGTTACCTAAAGAAGCAAGAATACATAAAGAAAAAAGAGCTAATTGAAGTGTAGTGATAATCCCTCGTGATGAAGGACGATGCGCTTTTTGTATCGTCCATCATCACGAGGCAACCAAGCGAAGCGCGGTAGTTTTTAACCCTCTTTCGTTACACGCTAAAAACCCAAAAATCGGGACATATTCATTTGTGCTTGACAGTGAAAAGAAGCAAATAAAAAAGCCTCGCAATTTCGTACGAGGCTTATCAGGGTTAGTACTTATATTCTTGATAATCATCTACTTGATCCATATTCGAATCAATAAAGTAGATGAGCGTCTGCAGTTCATTCGTTAAGTCAACATTTTGGATGCGGACATTATTCGGTACATCGAATCGTAAGGGGGTAAAATTCAAAATACCACGAATGCCGGCAGCGATTAACTCATTTAATATCGTTTCTGCAGTTTCTTCAGGTACTGCTAGAACAGCAATTTCATAATGACTCTCTTGGATGCGTTCCGTTAATTCATCGACACTATAGACAGGGATCCCATTTTGGGAAGTGCCGATTAAATTAGGGTCATTATCAAATGCCGCTTCAATATGAAAGTTACCATTTTTGCGGAAGTTATAATTGAGTAGCGCTTGACCGAGATGGCCTACACCTACTAGACAGATTGAAGTCAATCGTCCTTGGTTAAGTACCTTTGAGAAAAAGTCGATCAAAGTATCCACATCATAACCGTAACCCCGCTTACCTAAAGCACCGAAGTACGAAAAGTCACGCCGGATGGTTGCACTGTCAATCTTTACAGCTTCACTTAATTCGCTGGAAGAAATCCGCTTCTTACCTGCATTATGTAAATACCGCAAGTAACGATGGTAAATTGGCAACCTTAACGCTGTGGCACGGGGAATCGAATAATTCGACATTTGCTTGCCTCCTTCCATTCTTTATTCAGGGTATGAGATAATTGTATCATTTATTCACAATCTTTGGTATCTTTCCTATTTAATTTGGTATACTTTATTTTGAGAACCAATATAGCGAGGTTTTAAAAATGATTTTATTACAACTCAATAATGTGGCACGACACTTTGGCGATATTACTTTATACGATGATGTAAACTTTTCTATCCAGTCGCAAGATCGTATCGCTCTTGTGGGCCGTAATGGAACGGGGAAATCGACTTTAATTAAACAAATTATAGGGCAAGAACCTTTGTCTGGTGGCACGATTACGAAGCAACGCGGTATTAAGATTGGCTATTTAGAACAGCATGTCGCCCTAAATTCAGACCGAACCATCTGGGAAGAGATGCTTTCGATTTTTGATGATTCCATTGCTTTACGCGAAGAGGCAATGCGAGCATCGGAGCGTCTCGCTCAACTGAGTGACCAATGGGACAGCCCGGCATACAAACAAGCTTTAGCCGATTACGACCGGTTGCAAGAAAAGATGCAGCACCGTAACGTTTATAGTATTGAGTCCGATATTCGGATGGTCCTTCACGGCTTTCGTTTTTATGAAGAAGATTACGATCGACCGATTAACTCGCTCTCAGGCGGACAACAAACTCGACTTGCATTAGCACGTACGCTTTTGATGGATTACGATCTATTAATTCTCGATGAGCCTACCAACCATTTGGATATGGAGACGCTCAATTGGCTGGAAGGATTTTTAAGCAATTATCGCGGAGCTCTACTGATTGTTTCACACGACCGCTACTTCTTAAATCGCGTCACCCGTACTGTGGTCGAATTGCGCCATCACACTTCTCACCTCTATAAAGGGAATTATGATTTTTATTTAAAAGAAAAGGCACTTCGACTCTCTCAAGAAATGAAACAGTATGAAGCCCAACAAGAAGAAATTTCTAAATTAGAAGATTTTATTGCGCGAAATATTGTCCGGGCCTCAACGACCAAACGAGCCCAAAGTCGCCGGAAAAAACTTGAAAAAATGACTCAAATTGAAAAACCACTGCAAGATGATAAAGCTCCCCGTATTCAATTTAGCGCTGCAAGAGAATCGGGTGAACGGGTAATCGATGCAGAAGATTTGGCGATTGGCTATAACGCAGAAGAAACACCCGTTGCGACAGACTTAAATGTAGAATTAAAACGACAAGATGCGGTTGCGATTGTCGGACCGAACGGGGTTGGTAAATCGACTTTAATTAAAACTTTAATTGGACGAATCCCTGCATTAGCCGGAACAATCAGCATTGGAACTAAAGTTGATATTGGCTACTATGACCAAAATGTAAACCAACTGAATCCTAATTTGACGGTGCTAGAAACACTTTGGCAAGCGCATGACACCGTCGATGAGTGGAAAATTCGCAGTATTTTAGGAAGTTTTCTATTCACAGGTGAGACCGTTGAAAAGAAAGTCGCCATGCTCAGTGGGGGCGAAAAAGCTCGGTTAAGTCTGGCGCTTTTAGCAAGTGACCACGATAATACGTTACTATTAGACGAGCCGACCAACCACTTAGATATTGATAGTAAGGAAATCCTCGAAGAAGCACTCATTGATTATGACGGGACCTTGCTCTTTGTCTCGCATGACCGCTACTTTATCAACCGAATTGCAACGCAAATTTTAGAAATTACACCCACAGGAAGTCAACTTTATTTAGGCGATTATGATTATTACTTGGAGAAAAAATCTGAACAAGAAGCCATCGATGCGATGTTGGAAAGTGAAGAAGAAATTGTCACAACGACTCCGACCCCAACCATCAGTAATTTTGAAGAAAACAAGCAGTTAAAACGCGAATTAAAACGCCTGACGACACTCGTTGAAGAAACCCTAACACGCTCTGAAGAGATGGATCAAACGATTGAATCAATCCACCAACAACTAGTCGTGGCCTCCGAAATCAATGATCAAGTGCGGTTGCTAGAGCTCCATCAAACATTGCAACAAGTCGAAGCCGAGCAACTTGAAGTTCTCGACCAATGGGAAGAAGCGAGTTTAGCGTTAGAAGCTTTCGAAGCGCAATATCCACATGTTCAAATTTAAACGCCTCACTCAAAAAATATCCCGTACCTACGCTGAGGTACGGGATATTTCTATATTATAACATCAAGCCGGGTTTCGCATTTAACCATAAATCTGTTAAGCGACCTTGCTGCAAATACTGATCCGCTGCTGCACCAATCATCGCAGCATTATCACCACATAGTGAAAGCGGTGGAATTAAAAGTGTTATATCCGGATATTGACTGGCAATTAACTCTGTCACCATCGAACGAATGGCTGAATTGGCTGCCACCCCACCGGCTAAGATAAATTGTTTCACTTCAGGATGCGCTGCAAGTGCTTGATCAATTTTCGAATGGAAAATTTCAACCACGGCGGCTTGGAAACTTGCCGCCAAATCTGCATGGTCGATACTCTCGCCGCGTTGTTTGGCATTATGAACCAAATTCATTACGGCACTTTTCATGCCACTGAAGCTAAAGTCAAGTGAGCCATCATGAAGCATCCCACGTGGCACGTCATAGCGAGAGGCATCACCTTGATGAGCCAATTCATCTAAATATTTTCCAGCCGGATAAGGCAAATCTAAAATCCGACCGACCTTATCGTAAGCTTCACCAATCGCATCATCGCAAGTTTCACCTAGTATTTCAAAGGATAGGTGATCTTGCATATAGACAATTTCTGTATGGCCACCACTGACAATTAACGCCAGCGCTGGAAACTCGAGCGGTTGCATCAACTGAGCTGCATAAATATGGCCCGCCAAATGATTTACAGCAATCAATGGCTTCTCAATGATTTGGCTTAAACTCTTAGCCGCTGTCACACCAACAAGAAGTGCGCCAACGAGTCCTGGACCTTGCGTAACCGCTACAGCATCAAGATCTGATATTGCTAGTTCAGCTTGTTCAAGCGCTAATTGAATGACTTGCGTAATTTGCTCGGTGTGATGACGGCTCGCAACTTCAGGAACAACTCCACCAAAGCGCATATGGCTACGAATTTGTGAAGCAACGACATTGGCTAAGATACGTTGCCCGTCTTCAATCACAGCTGCACTCGTCTCGTCACAACTTGTTTCAATGGCTAAAATTCGTCTCGTTGTCAAAATTTGCTTCACTCCATTCCATCATAATAGCATCTTCGTTTGGGTTTTTATAATAATTTCTCCGGACACCTAATGTCACAAAACCTACTCGCTCATAAAGTGAACGCGCTCGTTGATTCGATGCACGTACTTCTAAAAAACAGCGTTCCAACGTCGTTTGCTCCAAAATACAGCGTAATAACTGATAGCCATAGCCTTGCCCGCGATAAGCTGGGGAAATGTAACAACGGAGAATCTCCAGTTCCCTAGCTAATTCTACACCTGCTACATAACCGATCCCCTCTTCAATAAAATAGACGGTATATGGATTGTCGCGTTCTGTTCGAAACGTTGCTAACGTATCATTAAACTCTGAAAAACTTTCAATAATTAACTCTTTTTGTGCTGGGGTTAATTGTTTACCCGTTAAACGTTGCATCCCATCACCTACATATAGCGGCACATAAAATAGGCCGTTTCTTGATTATCGTCATAATAGAAAGGAATGTCCTTTATTTTGATAAAACGATGTGCCCGATAGAGCTGTTGCGCCACTTCATTTGATTGACGGACTTCCAAGGTTATTTGTGGAAGCTGATGTTGCGCCACCAATTCAATCCATGCCGTAAGTAAGTAGTTTCCTAATCCTAAGCGTTGGTGTGAAGTTTGCACAATTAAATGGCTAATATGGGCCCCTCTTGCTAAGAATCGCCCGGTAATCATCCCTACCACTTCTTTAGATTCGACCTCTTCGAGCAATAAGTATACACAATAAGGATTGTGATGGTAGTCATAGACAAAGTCTCGATATCGCCAAGCTTGAAAGCCTCGATAGCCATCTTCCTGGAGTCGCATCAATGTCTCCATATCTTCAGCCAGCGCAAAACGCAAACGGAATGATTGTGCATTACGCTCCAGCACTTCTTGTTGATCAAGGTAATGCTGAGACTGTTGCATAATGACATGCTTTCCTTTAGCTCGATTGGGGGTAAGAACTTCTAATAATCGGCGCACCGAGGTCTCTCCTTATCTTGCATTTTATTAATAGCGGTCAATCAACGATTCTCGCTCATCGGATGGTTGATCGCCTGGCTGGGCAGCTTGCCACTCTCTTTCGGCTAACGTTTGTTGTGTATAATTCGGAGCCAGAGTCGCAATGTCATCCACTCGCTCTGAAATTAACCAATTCATTGCCTCTGCCACGCGCGGTTGACTGCCCCAACCTTGAATCACCGTCGTCTCTTGTTGCAATGCACTGGACTCAATTATTTCCTCAAAAGGTTCAAGCGAATGCCCCACAAAAACGATTGAGTCCGTCGGCGCAAGATGTGACTGAATCGTATCTAGCCATACATCAAAGTCACAATGCGTATCGGGTAAGACCGCAATCAATTGTTGCTTTTCTTGATGATAGCGATATAAACCGGTATATGCCGTCCCACGACGTCCATCTATCACTGGCACGATAAAGCTTGAAGGTATTGCGTTCGCTATCCATCCGCTCACTGCCAAAAGACCTAGACTTGACACAGTATAGAGTGGGACTTGGTTAAACTGTGCCCATGTCTTGGCATAGGTTATGCCAATCCGCACTCCAGTAAAGGAACCCGGCCCACAGCCCACAATCAAGGCCGCCACTTCCCGCGCACGCCAATTCAGTACTTTCAACGTGCTATCAATCACCGCCGCCAGCGTTTCGCCATGCTTCCTGGCTCCGATTAACGTTTGTTGTGCTAAAATTTGCCATGATCCGTTCGGATATTCTCCTTCAATCGCACCGATGGCTAAGGCCTCTCCAGCCGTATCAAGAACAAGATACTTCATCTTAATCCCTCAAATTCTAGTATGCTCTCGCTAACCAAACGGTTACTTTCGATGGTTTGCCGGTTACAATACACGTAGATTTTGGTTCAACCATTCCTTCAAACGGAATATTACGTGTCGTAAATCCAGTACGTTCTTTAATTAAAGCTTCGGTTTCTTCCGTTCCGTCCCAGCCTGCTAATACCCAACCTGGATACTCTCCTTCGGCACGTTTTGATTTAATATGCGCTTCTAGTTCTTCTAATGTGTCAATATTTGTATAAATATTCGCTTCATTAAACGCGCGTGCTTTTTCTAATAGGCGAACTTGCATTTCATCTAACGCTTCAACGACACGCTCAACCACTTGGTCTAATGCGACCTCTTCCTTATCTTCTAAGTCGCGCATTTTAATAATGGCTTTTTGATTTTCTAAATCTCTTGGTCCAATTTCGATACGCAATGGCGCTCCGCGAAGCTCCCACTCATTAAACTTAAAGCCTGGACGGTTATCACTATCATCAATGACTGTACGGAATCCACGTTGACGTAATTCAGCATTGATTTTCTCGAGTGTTTCCATAATCTCTGGATTTTTTTGCCATGGACCGACTGGAATCATCACAACTTGTTGAGGAGCCATGCGTGGTGGTAAGACGAGTCCTTGGTCGTCACTATGGACCATAATCATTGCACCGATTAAGCGCGTAGAAACTCCCCATGATGTCGTATAGGCTAAGACATGCTCGTTATCTGGGTTTAAGTAGCGAATATCAAATGCTTCCGCAAACTTAGTTCCCATATAATGACTTGTTCCTGCTTGGACACATTTAGTATCTTGCATCATCGCTTCAATCGAATAAGTTCGTTCTGCCCCAGCAAAACGCTCAGATGGCGTCTTTTCCCCTTTGAAGACTGGGATTGCCAGTAAACCTTCTACTTCTTCGGCATAAATATCTAACATTCGTTGTGTCCGTGCCTCAGCCTCTTCTGCTGTCGCATGAACCGTATGCCCTTCTTGCCATAAAAATTCACTCGTACGTAGGAATGGCAAAGTACGTTTTTCCCAACGGAAAACGTTCGCCCATTGGTTAATCTCTAATGGTAAGTCACGGTAAGACTGAATCCAACGCGAATAAGCGTCTCCAATTACCGTTTCAGATGTTGGGCGTAGCGCTAGTCGCTCTTCTAACTTTTCTCCCGCTGCTTCCGTCACCCAAGGTAATTCTGGTGAGAATCCTTCAATATGATCTTTTTCTTTTTGGAAGAAATTTTCTGGAATCAACATAGGGAAATACGCATTACGTACGCCTTCTTCCTTAAAGCGCTTGTTAAATGCTTCTTGAATATGTTCCCATAACTCATAGCCGTTCGGCTTGAAAATCATACACCCTCTCACCGGTGAATAATCCATTAAATCTGCTTGCTGAATCGTATCTAAATACCATCTTGAAAAGTCTTCTTTACGTGTAACCATTTCTAATTCCCTCCATATAAAAAAATACTGTTCCCGTCCACATCAGGACGAAGAACAGTGAGTCTCCGCGGTACCACCTTCGTTGTCAATCCTTTGATTGACCGCCTTTGCCGATAAGGAGGCTAACCCAAACTGATTCAATGCTAATAGTAGGTTCAATCATTTGAGTGGGAAGTTCTTCGCAGCACCGAACTCTCTCTGATACCGTCATGTGATTTACTATTCTATTATTACGTTCATTATAAGCTTTATCATCTGCGAAAGCAATCGTTAGTCGGTAATTATTTGCGTCGCATCGGGGCTTAAGACATAATTTGGCAATCGACGAATTTGCGAAATCGGCCACCATGCAAAGACCGCTTCGCCAATCACATCTTCTACATCAATAAATCCAAAACGGCGACCATCCAATGAGTTTTGACGGTTGTCACCGAGAACGAAAAGTTTACCTTCTGGCACTGTCGCTTCTCCGGTCAAGGATTCTAACGTAAAATCATTGGTTACTTTACCACCTCTTTCAGCTTCCATTTCCGCTAAGTAAGGTTCATCCAAGGGATGCCCGTTAAGGTAAAGTTGTCCATCCTTATAGGCTACACGATCTCCTTCAACACCGATTACCCGCTTAACATAAAGCTTCGTTTCTTTTTCATCATCCTTTTTCTTTTCATCATCCGTTTCTTCTTCATCATCATAATGTAATGGCGTCGGGAAGATGACGACATCAAACCGATCCGGTTCAGCGAGCTTATACATAAACATCTTCTCGCCATCATGCAATGAATACTCCATGGATGATCCATCGACCTCGAAAGGTTCCGCAACATATGTGTAGATCCCCTTAATCGCAACAAATACAATAATAAATGTGATTGCAAAACTAAAAAGTTCTCTTAAAATATTTTTAATCATTCCGTCCATACCTTTCTTTAATCGGTAGTTTATTAAATTCTATTATAAGCTTTCTGATTATCGGATTCAATGAATTACTTATGGTATGAATGTCCGTATCATTGGTAACTGAGGTTTATTTATATCACTTCTTATGTTATGGGTCACGTATCTTGATCTTTTAGCGGTTTCAATAATTTATGTATGGTACTTTAAACAATACTTGGACTATAATTTACATAAAAAATAAATAATACCTAACAGCTACTATCTGTTAGGTATTTCTTATATTATCTATCTTTTACCCATGAATGTGGTTTACTCCTACCATCTCTAGTCTTTACCTTACGTGTACAATTTCCAGGTTGTGGCCTACCATTTGAAGATCGTCTGGCACCACAATAGCTACATCGCCACCTATCTTGCCTCATAGCCATAGATTATCACCCCCTTTTTATCTTCTTCTTAGTTCGTTTTGTATTACTCTTAAATCTATTTCATCTTTCTTAGATAAGTCGTCCTTATTCCTAATAACATCTAATCGGTGCTGCAATCCTTCTGTAGATGCAGACTTCCCAGATGACTAGACTTTACTCTCATATTTCTCTATAAATTCATCTTGATTTTCAATGATATCTACAATCGCATTTTTTGAAAAATTAAATACACCGCTGATTATCCTTTTCATCATTATGGTTCACCTTTTTCTATTTCATTTATTATTCTTTTTACCCATCTGGTGGAAAAACCGTAAAATTCCGTTAAGTCCCGAACATCAACATTGGGATTTTCTTTGTATATTTTTCTTATCTTATCTGCTGTTAAATCTTTATCATAGAGTTTCATTGGGTAGGAAATTTGTTGTCCTTTAAAAAAATAATGAAACTTCTCTAAAGTTTCAGACTGTAGACAAAGCTTATTAAATCACTTATTTCGAGTGATTTAATAAGCTTTTTTCGATATAATAAAAAGAAAACGGGTGATTTCTATGATGTCCATTAATGCTGAAAGTAAGACGTTTGAAGCACGTCACCAAATCGCATTTCATGCGCTTGAAGATCTTGTTCCTGAGGAACATCTTCTAAGAAAAATTGATCGCTACATTGACTTTTCTTTCATCTATGATCTGGTCGAAGATGTTTATTGCCTTGATAATGGGCGTCCCAGTATCGACCCGGTTACTTTGATTAAAATCCCAATCATTCAATATCTCTTCGGGATTCCAAGCATGCGTCAAACGATTCAAGAAATTCAAGTAAATGTAGCTTATCGTTGGTTTCTCGGTTTATCTTTTACGGATGCCGTGCCACATTTTTCAACATTTGGAAAAAATTATAAACGGCGTTTCGAAGGAACCAATATCGCCGAACAAATTTTTTCACAGATTCTCATCCAGTGCTTTGAGGCAGGCGTGGTCGATTCTAAAGATATTTTCATTGATGGCACCCATGTTAAAGCTTGCGCCAATGGTCGGAAGTATACAAATGAGGAAGTCCTTATCCAGGCAAAATGGTTAGCGGATGAGATGATGGAAGCTGTTCAAAAAGATCGGGA
>NZ_JH932301.1:270878-326027 GCF_000301055.1 Falseniella ignava CCUG 37419 | reverse complement strand
TTCGATATACCCATTTAGTTGGGAAAGCCTTGATGGAATTCAAAGCAGGGCTCACTTTTGCCTGCTTAAACATGAAGAAACTGGCCAATATACTGGCATTGAGAAGCTAGAAAGGCTTCGTTTTTTTATTTTCAGAGGATATTTCACTAAAACAAAAGACAAACCCTTATTTTGAGATTAACTCAAACGGGGTTTGTCTCCAATCTGAGCCCATCACCGTAGTGATGAGCTTTGTTTGTCTCCATCTATATGTAAATAGAACCAGGAACACCAGATAGAAAAAGAGCCAACAGCATATCATCGTAAGATGCTGTTGGCTCTTTATTAATTTCTAATTTAGTTATTGTTTGGTGTTATTGTTTTAGAAAGAAGAAATCATAAAGGTAAAGATCTTGGCCCATTCGTTCCACTAATTCATCTTTTACATGATTATAGAATAGTTGATATAATTCCTCGTTTGCAGTATCAACTAAATCTAATCCCTTCCCTTCACTAAAGTCTCCTTCCATGTAAAGCACTCTTGGCTCGTAATCTGTTATATCAATCGCAAATATATATAAATGCTGTCCGTCATATGATGCTTTAACATCCACAACATAGAACCTGATTTCATCTGTTGCTCCAAAAAAAGATTCCTCCTGATAGGCAAATCCAGTATTCACCCCATAAACTTGAGTGAATGAAAGTAAATTATAAATATCATATGAATGAAATCTCTTGCCATTATCTAAAGTGATGCTATAGTACTCTTGATCCATCGACTTTTCCCAATCGGAAAATTTTTTATTTAAACTCGCTATGTATTCAACTGAGTAAGGGTTCGTCCATTCTGCCCGAAAACCGGCTGGATTATAAAACTCACCGTCAGGAGTTATGTGTGCGTGTACAACATTTATATGAAAAGATAAAAATAAGATACCTAACAATGACATAATTTTTCTCATTTTCTACCAACTTTCTATTACATGGTCTTACTCAGCATTTTATTAATAAAGGTTCAGTTTCTTATGACAATCTTTAACTAATATTATTATCAAAAAAATCCATTTCATAATAGGTACTATAGTAAACCATTATCTCGCATGTAATCCATAGTTCTTTCTATATCTGATTGACGATAAAAGCCTTTAAGAGTATTTGGTTCAAAGTACTCTTCTTGGATAGCACCTCCAAAGTGATGTCTGGCAGCTTCATAATCTGGTATAAAAAGGTGTTTGATTACTTCCAATACTTCATTATTATCTTTAAATTCATTTTCACTAATAAAGCTTAACAAAGTCATGAAACCATCTTGGTTGAGAAAATGCTCTAGGTCCATATTTTTCTCAAGTGCATTATTATTATCAAATTGCCATCTATCATCGTACATACAATCATTTTGGTGGTGTACTATCCTTAACCCATAAAGTTTTTCTGTACTTCTATCTTTCAACCATTCAATCCATCCATCTTCAACAGATTCAATCTTTCTCCCACAAGAATCACACAGCCAGCTTTCAACCATACTTTACCTCCCATTAAATTGTATACTTTAACTTGCACTCTTCCAGTCTACCAATTAAACCCCAATTTAACTACTTAAACTAATTCATCAAATAGAAAGCCTTAATACATGAGGCAAATGAAAAGAGCCAACAGCATTATCTTTTGCTGTTGACTCTTTATTAATATAATCATTTAATTTATCTATTTCTGCTTGGCTAAAATGCATATATATTTTGAAAGGTGGATTTTATAATGAACTTAGCCACCCTTAAAAAGGCATAAAAAAATACGCCATGTGAATTTTCATGTTATATTGAAGTTACCACTAACACTCAATAGACAAGGATGAATTCACATGACGCAAACTAATTCTAACATAAATGCCCGTAAAGGAAAACACCTGACCGACGGCGAACGTTATCAAATCCAGATTCTATTAAAGGAAGGCTACTCCCACCGCCATATCGGCCGTGTTTTAGGCCGCAATCATCAAACCATCAATAATGAAGTCAAGCGAGGCACTGTGACCCAAATCAATCGCGTGACGTCTAAGGGTAAGGTTTATACTTACTTCGAGGACATTTATTTTGCCGATGCAGGCCAAGCCTCTTATGATGAACAACGTTTAATGAGCGGTCGCCAGCCGAAATGGATCCAAGCCAGTTCTTTTATCGACTGGGCCGATAAGAAGATGCTGGGTCCTTCGATTGACCTGCGCCCGGAGGAAATTAATGACCGATCCGAATTTGGGCATTGGGAAATTGATACGGTCATTGGGCAACAAACGAAATTAGACCCTGTCTTACTCACCCTGGTCGAACGCCAAACCCGCTTTGAAATTATCATGAAATTGACGGGGAAAGATACCCAATCCGTTAATCAAGCCATCACAGACTTAAAGGAGCGTGCCGGGGATGCCTTTTCTCAGCTCTTTAAAAGCTTTACCTCGGATAACGGGTCGGAATTCTCGGATTTATATGACTTACTTAAAGAGAACATTGCGGTCTACTTTGCCCACCCTTATGCCTCTTGGGAAAGAGGGACCAGTAAGAACCAACATAAGTTGATTCGGCGCTTCCTCCCCAAAGGATGTTCCTTGAAAGATATCACCGAAGAGTAATGTTTAAAGATACAACAATGGATGAATGCCTATCCACGCCGCATCTTGGGTTATGACACACCTTATGAACGCTTTATCCGCGCTTTCCATCAGGAACGCCTGGTAAACAAAACATGTAGAGGTCAGAAATAGTTAAGTTAATACAAAGTAAGAACACTAATATTTTTTGGGACTAAGTGGCTAACTTGAACTTGAAATTTCCATCTAAATTTTTGATCCAATCAACTATGATTTATAAAAAATGCATCATACTTCTGTATATATTTATGGATGAGAAGCAATAATTTTAAGGTCTCCTAAAAATTTCCAATGTTCAATATTATTTGGTAAAATAAAATGGTCTCCTTTCTTAATTTTAAATTTGCTATCTGAAAGTAATAATTCACCCTGTCCATCTATTACACTAATTAATGTATAAAGTCCCTTTTGGTCAAAAGAAACTTCACCCCATAAATCCCATTCATACACAGTAAAAAATTCATTTGAAATTAAAGTTTTCAAAAATCCATTTTCCTGTTTATTTATAACAAACTTTGGCTGCTCGTCACTATGCGGAATAGTCGTCACGTCAATGGATTCTTTAATGTGCAACTCACGTAGATTTCCTGAATCGTCTCTCCGTTCATAATCATATAGACGATACGTGGTGTCACTCGATTGTTGCGTTTCAAGAATCATCACACCGCTGCCAATGGCATGGACAGTCCCACTTGGAACATAAAAAAAATCCCCTGCTTCCACTTTAACCGAACGCAGTAAGTCCTCCCATTTGTCATTCTCAATGAACAATTTAAACTCTTCTTCTGATGTTGCATTGTGTCCAAATACAATTTTAGCTCCTGGTTCTGCAGAAAGAACATACCAGCATTCTGTTTTTCCAAGTTCACCTTCATGAGCTAATCCGTATGCATCATCAGGGTGTACTTGTACCGATAAATCATTGTGCGCATCTATAATTTTCGTCAAAAGAGGGAAAGTTTCGCCTTCTTGATTGCCAAATAATCCTCGATTCGTCTTCCACAACTCCGCTAACGTTTTCCCAGCATATTCGCCATTTTTAATCGTCGCTGGACCATTTGGATGGGCACTAATCGCCCAAAGTTCTCCTGTTGTCTCTGTAGGGATATCATAGCCAAATTCATCACGTAATTTTGTCCCACCCCAGATTTTGTCTTGCAATACACCTTCTAAAAATAATGGTTCCACTTTATCACTCCATTTCATTATCTTTCATACTAATTTTAAAAAATCTGTATTATATTAATTCTCAGAATCCTAAAAGCAATCTGATATATTTTTCTATTAATTCAAATTTTATTTATTTTTTCTGGAGAAAGAATATTAAAACAGAGCATTAAAAATCAATGAACGATTTCAATACCCTGTTTTTTAATAAGATTATTATCAATATTCTGATTTATAGGTTATATACTATAACTTTTATTTGTTTACCTTAATTGTAATAAACTTATTGTGTCCAAGTTTATCTGGGAAATCTATTTCAGTGGTTTCGTCTAATTCTAAAGCCGAACCATTTTTAAAGCTCTCGGGTATTTCAACAGACTTATCATAATAAGGATTGTAAACTCTAATTAAATAATCACTATTCTTCTCAGATGCCTTTATCGCACTCACGCCAAGATTTCCTACATCAAAATTGGCTAAATTGTACACTTCAGGTAAATTCTTCTCTTCTCGTTTCTGACTAAAAATCATTCGTCCATTTAAGAAATCTGAATTTTGGTATGTCGGAATATCAGTTAGGTATTCTTTAGAGATGTTTGACATATTAATATCATTAAATCCTTTTTGAGAATTAATGTATATACCAAAGTCACAATTAATTTTTCCTAATAATTGAGCATCTGGCGTTTCTACTATAGTTTCACCAGAAGCACGTCCTGGCCTATACAATAAATCTTTTTTACCCATATAACCAAATGTTCTAAATAGTGTAAGTTGAATAGTACTGTAGTTCTCACCTACTATTTCATATTCTCGTACTCCTTCTGTAAGTACTGAGAAAACTTCTGAGTCAGAAGACAAAGCAACATAACTTTGCATTGGCTCTATTGCAATTGGTTTTTCGTCCCACTCTTCTTCTACCCATACTTCCTCTTCTTCAAGGTAGACTGGACGTCGAATAGGACCAAATAATTGATCAGCATAAGAAAAATTACTTGCAATATCAGAATCAAATTGAACAGATAATTTGTGACTTAATACATTGTTATCCACTTCAATATTGAACTTTATAATCTCACTTCCTTTTTCTAAATCAATAGAAGCCTTGACTGGAAGTTTACTTGTAATTTCACCTTTTGCACGTTCTTCTAAATCATAAGGAACATCCATTACGAATGTGTATTCTAATCGTTGATTTAATTGATTCTTATAAACATTTGAATCAATTCTTTTAGAATTCTCTGATGAAATCAACAAATCATTCTTAGGAGGTGAATAATTGTAAGAATCACCATCATCTCCTGAATCAATAAATACCATTTGTTTTTCATAAACAGTATCTGTAGCTTTATCTGTAATTGTTAAAGTGTTGTCATCTCTTAGTTTAATATGATACTTTTCGTTCTCAATAGTCGAACCATTATCTTCTTTATAATGATTGGTTTCATTATGTTTTTTAGCTGGTTCTATATGGAAAGTCTGATAACCTAAGGCTAGCAAGTCTTCTAAATAAGCTTTTAGTTTTACTTTATAAACTTTGTCTGGAATATATATATCTTTGCTTGGATCCACCTGTATTGTTTGATTTAATACATATTCTGTAAGTTCTTGTGCTTCTTCTATTACATAATCTTGTTCTTTACCTGTCTTAGAGTTGAATAGAGTAAAATCTAAACTTGGAACATATGCTTCAATTTCAACTATCCCCTCGTAATCGTATGGTAAAGGGTTAAAAGATATTATATTTAAATCATGGTCAAAGTTGATTTTGTTTGATATTGTACGCATGGTTAATTCAAGTAGATTAGTTGCTAAATCTTCAGCTACCTTATATCGATGTAGAATATCTCTATTTGTTGAGTCACTATTACAGCCTCCGATACTATCATGTGCAACATTTTCAAACATCAGCTTCCATATTTTTTCTACTTGTGCATGAGGGTATTCTATCCCTAGGCTGTCTGCTATTACTAATACTGGCTCTAAAACGTTTACTAAATAATTTTCAATTTTATTATTTAGTTGTTTCATATCTGCTCGTGTTGAAAAAATAGATTTATGAACTCTACTATGCTTAGCTTGAGTTAACTCTCCAGAAAAAGACTTTAGCTTACTGTTATAATCATCAACTAATTCGGTAAAAAATGATTCGGGATTTCCCATAACATATTCTCTTTCAGAATCAATACTATTAAATTTATCAACTAATTCTGGTAAATTTTCTCTAATTGGTGCTTGGTCATGTCCGTATGGGAAATAGATATGATTAGTATTGGATTCTTTATCCAATTTACCTATAAAGTTATTTATATATTCCATCATTTCAGAATCATCTTCAGGAATTCCATGCTCGCCACCATAATGATATCCATTTCTCATTATATTTGTAACGACTTGACTTCCATCAGTGCCTTTCCAAATAAATTGGGTATCATCGAAAGTAGTATCTGCTACTCCTCTCCAAAAAACTGCCGTATTTATTCCGAAACTATTATAAACTTGTGGCATATTACCCCCTTGACCAAAAGCATCTGGCACATAGCCCACATTAAATGAATGACCAAATTCATTTGCTTTGTCAATCCCATATAATAAGTTTCTAACAATTGATTCCTGAGAAATAACTAGCTGATCTGTTTGTGTATACCAAGGACCTATGAATAATCGTTCATCTTTTACTAAATTTTGTATTCTTTCCTTATCCTCAGGGTAATACTCTAGGTAGTCCTCAACGAGAGAGGTTTGAGCATCAAGAATGTACGTTTTAAATTTTTCATCATTTTCTAACACATTAAGAACTTCTTTAATATGCTTTAGTAAATATATAGTAGATCTTGATGTATTAAAATACCATTCTCTATCCCAATGTGTATGAGGAATTACATGTACTTTCTTTTTCTTCATTAATATCCTCCATAATATATATTATTCAGTTACTGTGTCACTAACTTGCTTTGCTTTTCTTGATTTTAAGAAGTTAACCATAAGCGCTGTTACTAACCCACCTACTAGTATTGAAACGACATATCCGATGATATTATCAACAAATGGAATTGCCATAAAAGTTGATAACATCGTTGAATGTGTAGATCCAAAAAATCCGTTTAATCCAGCGCCGACAGTTGTTCCTACTACAATACTAGGAATAACACGTACTGGGTCTGCTACAGCAAAAGGAATAGTTCCTTCTGTAATTCCTACTAATCCCATAATCAACGCAGTTCTTCCATTTTCAATTTCAGCAGGCGTATATAAATCTTTTTTAAGAACAGTAGCTAGCCACATCCCAAAATTCGGCAAACCAATACCTAATAACATAGCTGTACTTGCAATATAACTTCCCGAAGTAAAAGCAGCTGTACCGAACGCATAAGCAATTTTATTTACTGGCCCTCCCATATCTATTGCCATCATAGCACCTAACAATGCAGATAATAATACTGCATTAGCTCCACTCATACTATTCAACCAATTTGTTAAAGCTTGAGTTAAACCTGCGATAGGTGGGCCAATAATATACCACATTGCAAGTCCGACAAGACCGGTACTAATAAAAGGAATAATAATAATAGATTTTAAAGAATTAATATTGTCAGGTACTTTTATTTTTTTGAGCTGCTCAACCAAGTATCCAACAGCTAACCCTGTAATCATCCCACCTAAGAATCCAGTTCCCATTTCATTTGCGATAATTCCCGTTATAAATCCTGGTGCCAGGCCTGGTCGATCAGCCACTGAGTATGCTATATATCCTGAAATCATTGGGACAATAAAACCTAAACCTGATTGACCGATTAATCTTAAGACACCCCATATTGTATCAGTATGATCCCAAACATCTGTCCCTCCAAAAATAACAGCAAGAGAGGTAAGTAAACCAGAGGCTGTTACAAGTGGAATGATATATGAAACGCCACCTTGAAAATGTCTTACTATTTCTTTACCTATATTTCTTTTGTTGTCTGCCATGTTAATCCTCTTTTCTTAATTTAAATTTTCTGCTTTCTTTATAACATTTTCGCCATCCCTTATCGCTTCTTGTGTTGTAACTTTTAGAATTTTTTTTCCTGAAAAACGATCTCTTTCTGTCACATTTGTATCTACAGCAAATATAACTACGTCTGCTTCTTCTACTTCCTCTTGAGAAATTTTGTTTTCTAACCCCATTGCTCCCTGTGTCTCTACCTTAATTTCATGTCCATACTGTTTAGAAAACTTTTCTAAATTAGATTTAGCCATATAAGTATGGGCTAAACCTGCTATACATGCAGTTACTGCCACAATTTTCATTATATATTTTCTCCTTTTCCTGTTAGTCTTTATTAAAATTATTTATAACATTAAATATTTCTTCTTTATTTTCGGCAGACTTAAATTCTGCGACGAAATTATCATTCATCAAATTAGCAGATAAATTTGCTAGTATTCGTAAATGTTTTTCAGGTTCATCTGCATCTTTAATAGCAATTAAAAAAACAAATTTAACTTCATCTTCAGACTCTTCTCCCCATGGGATGTATGATTCTAACACTCCTAACGCTACAGTAGAATTATTTACTATACTACTTTTTCCATGTGGTATAGCAACTCCTTTCCCAATACTTGTAGGTACTTCTGCTTCTCTGTTGTAAACTGCCTCCTTGAACTTCTCAACATTATCAATATCTTTATTTTCGTATAAACACTTTGAAAGTTTATCTATGACCTCATTCATATTTTCGGCTTTCAAGCCGTATATAATATTCTCTTTTTTAATCACTAATTTATTTTCTTGCACATTCATCCCTCTTCCACTAAGACTTCTATAAACTCTTCAAAATCTCTTACTTTTGTTATTTTATTTAAAACATCTTCACTATTAATTATTTCATTAAAGAAACTATAGATATCATCAAGTTCCTTTTTTTTGCTCTCATTTAACAAAAATAAAAATACTATTTGGACCTTTTCTTCTCCCCAAACAATTCCATTTTTATTTATATATACGTAAATTAATGGATAATTTACGTATTCTACTCCTCCGTGAGGTATAGCAATGTTTCCTATAGCAGTAGATGATAGCTTTTCTCTTTCAATTATACTTTCATATATTTGAGGCTTCACAAAATTATTCTCTTCTAAGTCGTTTACCATATTCCTAATAACGTCTTTTTGTTTCATATTTTTATTATCAATTTTAAAAAAATCTTCAGATAATAATTTAATAAAATTAGAACTTCGATTCGCCGATTTTATATGCATTTGAATTTTATCAATATCTTTTTTTGTAAGTAAAGGATTCACATATACAGACTTGGTAAAAGAATCTGTTATAGGTACTGTGGTTACTATTAATACATCATCCAATTTCAAAGTACTTAATTGATTTATACCCACAGTATCTACAATATTAATTTTTTCTCCAAAAAAATTTTTTATTCTTTGTTCTAATAGCTTAGAAGTACCATAGCCACTACTGCAGACCAAGATTATATCTGTAACATCATCATTTTTAGTTCGCTCAAAAAAAGATTGGATATGAATAGTAATGTAAGCTATTTCGTCTTCATCAAATTCGATATCAAAGTCGTCTTCCAAACCAAGAACTAATCTTTTGCTTTGTTCAAATGCCGGTATAAAATTAGATTTAATTTGTTCCAGATAAGGGTTGCGAATACTTATATTATTCCCTAATCTATTAACAGCACTTTTTAAATGCACAGTCAAATCTTCAATAAGTTCTTCATCAGGATTTAGATCGCTTAATATCTCCTTAGTTATTTCTCTAAACTTTGAAATTTCTTTATTGTCATTAGGGTGTTTTTCATCGCTATACTCAATTTTGTTAACATTATTCTGTTGTATAAATTTAATATGGATATCTATATAATTTTTTTCAAATTCTGGTAATTGAATTCCAAATGCGTTTTCTATTTTCATAATCAGTTTTCTAGTGTTTTTCTCTAAATCGTATATTTGACTTTCTTGTCTAACAATGAAATTTTTTTTCATTCTATCAATCGAGATGCTTATGTGTATCACAAGGGAATTATATTCATATTCAGTTAGGTATAAATTAGTTTCATTAATAAAGTTTCCCACAATATCTGCCACTTTATTTATTGTTTTTAAATCAATAAAACCTTTAATATCTTCTGAAAATTTTAAAGATATCTTTAATCCCTCTTTATGATCACTACCAGCCACTAATTTTCTTTTATAAGTGTTAATAAGTTTTGAAATAAGTTGTCTTTTATCTTCTTCTTCTAAATCTAGATAAATACCAGACTTCGTTCCAATAATATTAATGTCATATTTCTTTAGTAATTTTCGAACATCCTTTAATAGATTTTCAAGTGTACTTCTACTAATATACATATTATCCGCTAATTCTTGAATGGTAACACGACCTTTAATATCAAGTAGCAAAGATAGAAGCTGTACTATTCTTTTATCTTTCGTTAAGTCACTTGTATCATCGAAAGAATTTAATAATTCTTCAATTTTATTAGTTTCACCTCCAATTGAAAAACCAATTCTAGGTTTAAAATTAATCCTTGAATTAATTTTTAAACTTTCTAAATATAAATTTATTTCCTCAATATATTTACCTATTAAATACCTTGACAATTTAAATCTATTTATTAGTTCCTTATAAGAAACTACATTGTTCTCATAAATAATTTTTAAAAGTTTAAAATGTTGATTATTCATTGTTATCCCCCTATTGACGCTTTCATTATAAAATTAATAAACACCGTTGAAAACGTTTTACTTTTAAATATAGTTTAAAAAAATTAGGTACATATTCTATCATTTGCATCTTATACTAGTTACATAAGGTTAAGTTGCTCTTCTATATTGTGAATAGAAACAAAATCTTCGCATTACGTTAATTTAATATAAAATTGCATCTCTCCTAAGTACTATGGCAAAGAATCCTTACTAAACCAGAAATTTATGTACTTATTAGTAATTCCATTTTAATTACATTAAAGTATAACAAATTAGCATATATAGTGTTAGTAGCATAAATATATAAACTAAATATTGAAAGGAAGTAAGATATGATAGGAGCTATTGAAGCTGGAGGAACTAAGTTTGTTTGTGCAGTAAGTGACAACAGTTTAAATATTATAGAAAGAGTCACTATTCCGACAACTCACCCAGAAGAAACATTTGATAGTATCTTTAATTTTTTTGATCAATACGAATTAAAAGCTATTGGAATAGGATCTTTTGGGCCAATTAATGTAAACCGACAATCAGAAACTTACGGATATATTACATCTACTCCAAAAAAACTATGGCGCAATATTGATTTTTTAGGGACAGTTAAAAGACGTTATAATATTCCTATCGGTTGGAATACTGACGTAAATGCTTCGGCATTAGGTGAAATAACTCTGGGAGCAGCTAAAGGGAAATCATCTTGTGTCTATATCACAGTAGGAACAGGTATTGGAGGGGGCGCTGTTGTAAATCAAGAGTTATTAACTGGCTTTGGACATCCAGAAATGGGGCATCTTTTAGTACCACGACATAAAAAGGATACTTATAAAGGTGTTTGTGATTACCATAAAGATTGTTTAGAGGGGTTAGCTTCTGGACCCGCAATTGAAGAACGTTTTGGTATTAGAGCAAAAAATTTACCTGAGGAACATGAGGCTTGGGAAATTGAAGCTCATTATTTAGCTCATGCGGCAATGGCCTATACATTAATACTCAGTCCTGATTGTATTATATTTGGTGGCGGTGTAATGAATCAAAAACATCTTCTTGATTTAATTAAAGTTAAATTCTTAGAATTATTAAATGACTATGTTAATTTGCCGCCTATTGATGAGTATATTATTCCAACTGGATTAGGAAGTGACTCAGGTATTGTTGGAAGTTTACTTTTAGGTAAGTCACAGTTAAAATAAAGTATTTAATACTTATTTTAAATAAATATATTAAATGGCTTTGCAGGTAGTGTCAAAAAAATTGTGTAAACTCGATTGTAAAATTGTATTTTATACGAATCAGTTCATATGATAATTTTAATACTTTATTTAAGTGTTTAATTGATTACTTATGAAACGTGTGTTTCATTCTTCTTTAGTGTCATTTGACTCCGTTTAACGGATTGTTTCTGTGCTAAGAGCGCCTCTAATTCAAACGTTACTTGTCCAAATCCCTTATGTATTCGTTGGCTAAATCGTGTGTTATATTCTGAAACATAACAGTAAACGGTTTTCTCTAATGAATAATCATGTGGAAATTGTTCTCTCGTTTTTGTACGTCGCTTCAGTTGTTTATTGATACTTTCGGAAAGATTGTTGGTATACAATGAAGGCCAAATCACTTTTGGAAAATGCATAAAAGAGAAGAGATTCTGTTTGTTTCTCATCTGTTTTACCAGTTTTGGATATTTAGATTCCCATTGTTGACAGAATTCACCCAGTAGCTGTGTCGCTTCCTTGATATTGGAAGCTTTGGGGATCTGTTTTAAAGCCGCTAGAACTTCTGAACGATCACTTACTCTCACTTTTGAACCCATTTGTCTCAAAAGATGGGTCCAACAACTTTGGTGTAAGGCTTGAGGGAATTCATGGGTAACGGCTTCTGCTAAACCGGTTAATTCATCTGAAACAAAGAGTAGGACCTGTTGGAGACCGCGACGTTTCAAATCTTGAAGCATTTCACGATAATGGAGCGCTGACTCTGTAGGATATACTTGAAAATCGAGTATTTTCTTATAGCCTTTCGAATCAATGCCCACGATGGTATGCACAGCTTCTTTAGAAACCGTCCCTCGTCTCACTGGGATAAAGGTTGCATCGCAATAAAGACACACATAATCAGCCTGAATCACTTCCTGACGATAAGCATACAATTCGTCTTTAAAACTGTCTGATAGATTCGAGATGGTAGCTGCTGAATAATAATGCCCATACATTTTTTCGATGAGATCCGATATTTCACGAGTCGTAATCCCTTTTTGATACATCAAAATAATCATTTGTTCGAGATGCGAATGAGACTCTTTCAGGGCTTTAACCGTTTGAATTTCTAATTCACCCAAGCGATCTCGGGGTATCTTGAGTTCGAGGGTGCCATATTCCGTCTTTAAACGCCGAGAGTAATAACCATTCCTTGAATTTCCAGAATTATATCCTTTAATATCCCATTTTTCATAATCTAAGAAGACGGTTCTTTCGGATTCTAGCAAAAGATTAACTGCATCCTCCAAGGCTTGTCTAAAAATTTCATGAATAGACTCACCTTTAGCTAGTGCTGTCATTAATTTTGTGTTAAAGTTTTCCATAAGGGACCTCCTGTAAGTGATTGTTTTGTCGTAACTACAATCTTACAAGATAAAGGTCCCTTTTTCTATGGACTTTGGAGGTTACACAAGAAATTTTACACTATGGGCTTTGCAGTTCTTGTAATAATCTGCAAAGCCAATTTTAATTATAGTATATTCTAAAAATTCATTTATTTTATCTGGAAATCCTTCTAAGTTATATTCAGTATTATAAAACGGCAGACCAAAAATATGATAATCATTATTGTCCAATAAGTTATTACTGGAACTGCTTAACTATTTATCTCTTTCTAATAAATAATTATCTTCAATGAATTCATAGAGAGGGAGTTGAGTGAGAATAAAGTTCAAAAATTATACTTTTCTAGTTATATTTTCCATTTTTTATAATTCATCTTTTTTTTAATTTTTAGACTATTAATTCACCTAGTTTATTGACTTGTTCTTCAGAAATTAAGCGTAATGAACTTATAAATTCCTCCATGTATTCCCAATCTATGAGATTTTCATCAGTTACAGGTAAAAGAATGGATTCTTTTCTCACACGATTCCAAGTAGATTTATGATCATAGCTAAATTTATGTTTTATAGTTTTTTCTAAAACTGTAGCTAAAAATAACAACATATTTTCTGATTCATGTTTTTGGTATTCATTTTTAAGTTTCATCAAAAATGAATCTCCAAGTGTAGCAGTAGGTTGGACTTGAACATAAACATCCCCAACAGCAATAGCTCCGTTAGCCACTACATCAATTGACATCTCAACTGCATTCCAATCATCAGGGCGACCATAGTACATAATTCCGTTATCACCATGCTTAGCATTGGTCAATGGTAATGAAAATTCATCGTCTTTTACCTCAGACACATCATTAGCCTTTGAAAACTTACGATCAGCTTTAAATTTAGCGGGTTTACGTTCAAATAAGTCATCAATAAGAAAGCTTTTCCAAGTTTCAATAGGAATTGGAACAAATTCTTGGTTGAGTGTTACTTTGAAACTGTTCAAGTGATTGCTAACTTTCTCATGGTGAACTTCAACGACTTCCTCCATCATCTTCCAATTAGGTTCTCCTTGGGAAGTCACTGGAAGATTTAGAACTGTTTTATCTAAAGACTTTAATCGAAATTGATTCTTATAGCTATACTTCCCTGACAAAGTTGCAGTCAACACAGCCACCAAGAATAGATTAGCTTCTTTAGATTTGTCATTAGATAGTACCAAAATATTGTCGTCACATATGAAAGGCTCATCTCTTAAAAAGACATTACCAAACATATCAATAGTAATATTGATCCCATCGTATAATTTATTTTCAACCTCTTTGATTGAGACATAATCAGCAATACCATAGTTTTCAAATCCAGCAGTAACCAATGGAATATCTCCAGAAATTCTATCTGCAACCTTTAATCGAGTACCTCTTGATACATGAGAAAAAATGCTCTCCGGTTTAAACTCTTCCCAAGAATGGATATTAATTCTCGTCATCATCCAACACCTCATCTACCGTATCTATGTTTATTGATAATATGTTATCGTTAAGTTCTGTAGTAGAATTATAGAAAACATTATCGGACATCTCTGACTTGAACTCTTTAACATCAATCCCCTGTTTAAACATTTCATAGTCCATTAAAGACCTCATAAAATCCTCTTCAAATAATTCAAACGGTGGTTCTGGTTCTTGCCATGATAAATGTTCATTCGGATCTAACCATTGAATAGTTCCATGACCTGTTTGGCGACGAATAACTTCTACCCAGTAATCTTCAATCTCCGCCCAACGATTATGAACATCTTGTCACCCTTGATTCTTAACTGTTACTAGTCCATCTTCTTCAATGTAGCAAGCAAAAATACTTTGACCACTTTGCTTAATGCCTGCAGTAAAAATGAAGACAGAGGTTGTCATACCTATTCCAAAAAAGGTAGTCTCGGGTAATTTAATAATCTTTTCAAGTCTATGCTTCTTTAAAATTTTTTTATCATTGTGCTTATCTAACTTTTTATCAGGTAAAATAAAAGCACAAGTCGTGTTAGTTGGAACGCTATCAAGTACGTTCTCAACAATTGTCAAGGGCAATTTAAAATTGTAGGTATTCGGCAATCTAAAAATGTAGGTTTTGGGCAATTTAATTAGTTAGTCATTTTTTAACTTTCCTTTTAGACGGTAGGACTTTCCAGTGATTTTAAAAATCTTCGCATGATGGACCAGTCGGTGTAAGATGGCGGCGGCTATTTCAGTGTTCTGGAAAAGCTCACCCCAGCGGGACAGTGTAATATTTGAAGTGACCATGGTTGTTTTCTGCTCATAACGCAAGGTGAGTAATTGAAAGAAGAGGTCAGCCTCAACTTTTTGAATAGGCAGATAGCCAATTTCATCAATAATTAGTACATCATACCGTACGTATCGTTTGATCACTCGTTTGATTGTGCCTTTCTCGTAAGCCGCCCGCAGGCGCAAAAGGAGCTCATGACAACTGATAAACAAGGTCCGATGGCCCTGTCGACAGGCTTCAATACCTAAGGCAATGACGAGATGTGTTTTGCCGACTCCGGGATTGCCAATAAAAATCAAATTCTCGTTCTTTTCTAAAAAACTGAGCGACTTTAAATCAAGGATCTCTTTTTTATTGATGCTGGGCTGAAAATCAAAATCGAATTCGTCTAAAGTGGTTCGTTTAGGAAATCGAGCGCGTTTGATGACGCGCTCAACTTTCTGTTCTTCTTGAAAAACCAGCTCCTGCTCTGTGAGTTTTAAAAGAGCTTCAGTAAAGGGGATTTCTTGTTCATTTACGATATCTATATAATTTGGCACATATTCTCGCATAAAGCCTAAATTCAAGGCTTCTAGGTTGTTTAATAGTTTCTGATATGAACTACTCATCGGTTTCGTCCTCCAATAAATCATATAATTTCATACTTTGTCTAATGTGTTCCTGTATTTCGTCTTCTTTGTGGCTCATGGCTTCTGATTTTAAGATTTGTACCAGATCCTCTTGATGGTTATTCAATTTTTTTGTGGTTCTCTGGTGCGAACGAATCCGCTCTCCGTTATAATAGAAGTGCACGTGCTCTTCGTTTTCGAAAAGTTCGACTTCAATTTCTTTTCCGATATAACGAGGGTCGACAGAGTACTTACACTGACGGAAATTGACCATCGCCTCATTGGTGACTTTACGGGTAATAAAGTCTTTAAAGTAAGGTTTCAAAAGGTCTTTCTTCAATTTGTGTAGGTGCTCTTTTTCATTCATCTCCCTTCGGAGATTGGGAATCTCATTGGTCGCCTGGCTCACTTCTGAATTCATTTCTTCACATAAATCATTGACGATATGGATTAAATCCACGCTGTCATAGAACTCGTGATTATAGACACGCAATCATTCAACTGCTCGTGCTAGTGCTTCGACGCTGCCTTTCGTTTGTGGTCGGAAGGGACGACAAACCATCGTCCGAAAACCGGCGTCTTTACTGAAGGCATAAAACCGCTCATTCCGTTGCGCTTTTGAAAACTGTGTTCTTGAATGATCCACGACCGTCTTCATATTGTCGAACCAGATTTCTTCAGGCACACCACCGGTGTAGTAAAAGGCGTCATTTAGGCAAGAAAATAAGGTATCTTGTTTACAATCAAAGGTAAGCGTGATATACCTCTTCTTTGAATAAGGCAGTATGTGAAGAAAAATGTTAAACGTAAAGATTTCTCCTTGATTGCTGATCACTTTCATTTCTTCTTTCCAGTCCACTTGGGCCGACAGGCCAGGAGTGTACTCAATTCGTACCGTTGCTTTCTTAATTTTCTCTTGCTTAAAGGACCGACAATGACCGACAATATTGTTTGACTAAACTGTAACTCCCATCAAAACCTTTCTTCTCAATAAATTTAAAAATACTATACGCACTACATTGGTCTTTCAGTTTCTCTTCAATCGTTGCTTTATAAGGGTCCAGTTTACTTGGCCGCTTCTTCCTCTGTACCGGTCTTTTTCCTCCTTCTAAAGGTTCATGATAGGCTGCTTTGACTGCTCGGTAATCACAGCCATATTGTTTCGCTAACGCGGCATAATTGGGTTTGATACCATCTATCATATGTTTCTTCACTCCTTCTCAAATATCTTTTCTCATCCTGATTCCTCCATTTCTGAAAAGGGGATAAGAAAAGTATATAAAAAATGTAGGAAAACCAACAATTTTAAATTGCCGATTTCCTACATTATATAATTGCCTTTTACAGATCCGGATATTCTTCCAATAGCCAGTCCTCAATTTGAGCAGCCGATAAATCGCTGTGCTCCTTCAGCCACTCCAGAATTATGTCTGCGTAAGGATCTAATTTCTTGGCTCGATTTTGTAAAGTATATGTCCATTCGGACATTTACTTAAAGTCCTTTGCCAGATATTTCCTCACCGTGTCTCGATTCACTCCAACTTTTCGTTCAATTTGACTTTTATTGAATCCCAATCGATGTAATCGATGGATTTCATGATAAATACTCATCTTTTTTTCGTTCACCTCTTATCCTCCAATTCAATTGATACTGCAAAAGTATAACTGAATTGGTTCTTTTTTTGGAATAAAGTGCCGAAACTTATCTATCAATAATTGCTGAATCTAATTTAGCATTAACAAGTGATTATCACTCTATTGTTCATGTCGCTGGGATTGCACATAATTCTTCTGATAAGTCACTTGAAAGTTTATATTACGAAGTGAATCGTGATTTATCAGTTCAAGTTGCCCAAAAAGCCAAGAGCGAAGGCGTTCCTCATTTTGTTTATATGAGTAGTATTATTGTCTTTGGAACAAAGGAAGCAGTAATTACTAAGGAAACATTACCTAATCCGGATAATTTTTATGGTGATAGTAAGCTCCAAGCTGAACAGCTGTTAGAAAAGTTACAGTCTGAATCGTTTAATATAGTGTTTGTACGTCCACTGAATACTGCGGAGCGAAAGCTCCAGCTGTGCGGACTTTAGCCCCGACTAGTGCGATAAATAGCCCCAATAGTGCGGGGGCCCACACCAGATTGTACTGTGGTTACTCGAAGAAACCTCACTTATTTGTGGTAAGGCTCATTCTGAACTACTGATCACAATTATGACTAGCTTTTAAAATCAGCTAGTGAATCCGTATTAGTTTGAGCTGTGGTTTTACGTAAAAACCTCATTTATTTGTGGTACGCATGATGATTAATAATTCGAAAAGATCGATAAATTTGTTCCATTAACACTAAACGCATCAATTGGTGAGGCAATGTAATTCGACCAAAGCTAATCGAATGGTCTGCGCGTTTTTTAATGGCTTCGGATAAGCCGAGTGACCCTCCAATTACAAAAGTCACTTTACTATCACCATAAATAGCATATTGTTCTAAGGTGCTCGCTAACGCTTCAGAAGTTATCAACTTACCTTCGATGGCTAGCACGATCAGTCGTCGGTTCGCACCCACCCGACTTAAAATCCGTTCTGCTTCTTGTTCAAGAATTTGTTCTTTTTCGACTTCGCTCGGTTGATCTGGCGTTGGTTCATCGGGAACTTCAATGATGGAGACTTTCGCATACGGTTTCATACGTTTCATATATTCTGCGATGCCTTGTTTTAAATATTTTTCTTTAAGTTTGCCTACTACAATAATTTCAATATTCATTGCTTCACGCCCCTTTGTCTATAGTATACCTTATCTTGCCAACGCTTTGCGAACCCCTTTTCACTTGACGCTGTGGATAAGTCTGTTCATATCCATATTTTCTGTGTAAAACAAGTTGAAAAATGTTTATTTTTTAGTGAAAAAAAACTTTTTTTCACAAATAGAGTCCATTTCTCTGTTTTTTGTATAAAAATATCCACAGAAACCGAAGTTCCTGTGGATAACTTATTATCCGATAATCTCATCTTCTGAGTTAGGTTGTTCCCCACCGTCATCTTCAACCGGATACATTGGCGATGAATCTTGATGATTTAATTTATTCGTTAACGTAACTTCTAATTGCATTTCTTCACCTTCACGATAAATCGTTAAGGTCACCGTATCACCAACTTGATATTGATATAAAATTCGTTTCAAACTTTGTGAGTCAGTCACGGGTTCACCATTTAAGGCAGTAATAATATCCAATGCTTCTAATCCTGCTTTATCCGCAGCAGATTGAGATTGTACATTGGCAATTAAAGCTCCTTCTGTGACCGTTTCAGGTAAGTTCAATTCTTCTTCCAAACTACGACGGCTGAAACGATTTAAGTTATAAGTTCCCACACCTAAGACTGGACGAATCACTTCGCCGTGCTCTTCTAGCATGCTAATAATGTGTTTCACTTCATTACTTGGAATCGCAAATCCCATCCCATCAATTTGTGAAGAGGCGTATTTGCTGGAGTTAATTCCCATTAACTGTCCTTGCGAGTTAACGAGCGCTCCTCCGGAGTTACCTGGGTTAATCGCTGCATCTGTTTGCATTAGGGTCATTTCCCAGTCTTGTTGACCGTCCCCATTAATATCTACCGGAATCGAACGGTTAAGCCCTGATACAATCCCTTGCGTCACTGAAGATGCAAAGCGTGAGCTTAAAGGTGAGCCAATCGCAATCGCCGTTTGACCTACTTTTACTTCATCTGAATTCGCAAATTCAATTGGATTGCCAACTCCCTTAGCAGAAATTTTTAGCACGGCCAGATCACTAATTTGGTCCGATCCAACGACTTCCGCTTCATGTACGGTACCATCGCGTAACTCGACTTCAACTTGATCCGCCCCGGCAATCACGTGGTTATTGGTTACGACATAGGCAGTATCTCCGTCTACTTTATAGACAACACCACTACCTGTACCAGCTAGGACGGGTTCTTTTTGAATATCATTAATTTCTAGACCATCATTGCCCCAGAAAATATTCCCCATTTGTTGATCGCGTTGGTAGTTATTCACCGTCACAACGGAGTCTTGAACTTGATCAACTACACCGGTAATGGTACTTTCAAAATCAGATAAGCTTGCTTGTGAATGGACATTGCGAGGTTGAACCGGATCTGTTAATCCTAGACCAAACAATCCAGCCACCACTAATACGGCCAGTGTCCCTAACATCCCTGCACAAATATTTTTCCACCATTGAATATTTTGTTGTTGATTTCGCATTGTGAATCCCCTCTTATCTATTAATTAACTAAAACTAATGTAACACGAAAATATGAATACATTATGAACTATTTAAGAGATATTCGAGTCATTTTGTTAACAAAATATGAATTAAATTCGGCGCAATCCAGTTGCCTGATCAGGGTGTGTCATATAAAGACGCATGGAATCGGTCGTAGAATAATCATGCTGGTGCAAAATATACTCCATCGATTTCATCGCAATTTCTTTTGTATTATTATCACGACTTAAGTGCCCTAAATAGATAGACTTGGTTTGGTTCCCAATCAAATCGACCATCGCTAAGGCTCCATCCTCGTTGCTCAAGTGTCCTTTATCACCTAAGATCCGTTGCTTCAATGACCAAGGATAGCGTCCTGATCGGAGCATCTCCAACTCATGATTAGATTCAATTAAATAGGCGGACGCATTTTTTAACTGGTCGCGCAATCGATCACTCACATAACCCGTATCAGTCAACATCACAAATTGTTTCTTTGCTTTCTGAAAGGCATAGAATTGCGGTTGAATCGCATCATGACTGACCGGGAAACTGATAATATCGATGTCTCCAATCGTTAACATTGTATCGGTTTCAAAGAGGAAGCAGAGCTCTGGATCGATTTTACCTAACGAAGGCATCATTGCATCCCAAGTCCGACGGTTCGCATAAATTGGTATATGATAGCGTCGTGCTAGCACACCAAGCCCATGAATATGGTCTTTATGCTCATGCGTCACTAAAATTGCATCGACATCTTTCAAACTACGGTCAATTTGTTGAAAAAGCCCCTCGATCTTTTTTCCACTCAAGCCAGCATCGACCATTAAACGAGTTGTGCTTGATTCAATATACGTACAATTACCACTGCTGCCACTCGCTAATACCGAAAATTGTAGCGAATCCAATTCGACTGTAGCAACCTTCGAGGACGAGCCGAGTTTTAGACTATTTAAATTACTGATCATTTCATCACTTCTCTCATTCTTCATCTTTATTATACAAAAATCTTCTCTAAACTGCTAATCGATGGTGGCTCATTAGAAAAGGTGAGCTTTCACTTGGAAAACTCACCTTATGGGTTTTTAAACATCCTTTATTTAGAAACCACTGGCTCCGCCGCCACCACCGCCGCCGCCAAAGGAGCCCCCTGAAAAGCCTCCACCGAAGCCGCCGGTGTTTGATCCAGTATATTTACTTGAAACAGGTTTTGGTGCGGCGTCCGCAATCGATTGATTAATCGTTGGTCGAATGACCTGATTAATCCAATAAGGATTACGATAGAAAACAAGCGGCATATGCATTTCTGTCTGTAATTCTTCAATATGATATTGCTGGTTCATGGCTTCAATCACTTTATCTGCCACATTGAGCGAAACTGCATAAGCCAAATACTCTTCCCACAATGGGAGGGAGGCTATTTCACGCATTCGCATATTACCAATATCGTCTAACATATTCGCAAAGCCCTGCCATTCTTTGATTTGCTTATCTTCTTCGTAAGAACGAATGGGTTTTGCGGCAGTCAAAATCATTAGGATAATCGCAGCGATTGCATTTATTGCAAAATAGAAACCAATATATTGGAGCCAATTTGCTAAAGGTGAGTCAATCACCCAAACAAGCATGAGCACACATAAGCCAATAGATACAAATACATTAAACATTGCTAAGCTTATGGCAACTTGTCTTTCAGCTGGAGCTTGACGTTGTTTTTCACCGACCGCTGAGACATAGTTGCTGAACTGATTCCATAGACGATTTTTAGTGCGAGCAAAGTGCGATTCTTTGCGAATTCGATCTTCGATATCACGTAAAATAACCGGCTCATCATCAGGTAATAAGTAATCATAGACATATTTCTCGTGTCGTTCGAGCTGATTGTATCTTTCCTGAGTCAAATGCGACGATGGGCTGATTCGGACCGTCTGAGAACGTCGACGGAAAATTTTTCCTTCTTCACGGTCAACTTCTTCAATCATTATATAACCCTTTCGTGCCATATCGATAATCGTAGCCGAGAAATCATCCGAATTAGGTTCATTACGCAAAACGGTCGTTGCCATAATCGCCGGTGTTAAATCAGCGGGTAATGAATAGACATGATCTGGAATATGAACCGGATTCGGATTCAAGCGACGTTTCCGTGAAAAATAATAATAGCCCACGTAAATCGTAAAGAGTGGCGCAAGAGATAAGGCCAATAAGCGACGCATTAAACTACGTTGTTTTGCTTCGCGACGCTGGAGATCCGCTTCTACTTGCTGATTCTCCTTCTCAATAATTTGCTCTTTCATCGCTGCATCCACTTTGTTTGGATTATTCGGGGTTAATGATGTTGGGAAAATCGCACGTAAACCAATCAGTTGATTCGGTGGATTATTCGGCACAGTCACCTCGATATAACTTCGATCTTCTGTTCGAGGATAGACTTCTCCTTCATAATGGCCGTACGCCCAGGTTCGAAAGTCTTCAACTTGATTTACTTTACCAGGAAGCTCAATAATCGCATGATAATCGTAAGCGGAGTCGAATTGATCTCCTGTCAACGCCCAGTAGAGTTCAGCTGTATCAGAATAGTTTGTGACTAAATTTTCTAGCGTATATTCCATTAAAACGCGGACTTGTTCGTTTTTTGCTGGATAGAAAATTTGAAATTTTAAAAGTTTTCCATCATCCGACGTTTTATAAGTTCCTTCTCGACCATTTAAACCTTCGCTTAAATACGTCACATCTCCTTGTTCATCCACAATCCCTACGCGGTAATTTGTTAAGTTATGTTGATCATGATCGATTGTAATATACATCCCATTCATAAATTCGACGTCATACGTATAGATTTCGCGGAACGTCATATGACCTTCCGAAGAGATTTCTCCCTTCATTTCAATCTGATTCATATCAAAACGAACTTCTTGCGCATGGATCGCTGTCAGCCCTACTTGCCATAAAAGACATAAAAGAATCGGAATTATTTTAAATGGATTGCGTTTCATACATTTCAACTCCTTCTATACTTAGCTGATTTGTCTTCGTTGAATTACAGTTCCTCGGATTGCATCTACAGTAATGGTATAACGTCCATTTTGATTATCATAAACGACTTGCCATGCGGGTGAATACACATTAAATTTATCCAATTCTTGTGATCGATAATACGTGAAAACCGAATAATGAATTTGTGAACCGTCAGGAATTAATGTCTCAGCTCGACGGTCAATCACTTCGATGGCTTCGCGTTCAGTAATCATGCGACTTTTTTGCTTCAAAGCGGTAATATCTGCTTGGAAGGTTTGAATATAGCCTACCATATTATAGTTCTCATCTAAATTAATTTGAATTTCTGCGGTTCCATCGGTAATGGGATTGCCATCATATGCCGTCATTCGAATATAGATGGTTCGCTGACTGTTGACATACCAGAAATTTCGATAGTATTGACCGCCAATAAACATTTCTGGATCCGATAAATAGTTATTCGTTAAGAGGGTCCGGTCTTCTTCAGACAATCCCGTCGTTTGATCATTTAAATTCAAGTTTAACTTAACAGGCTCATCAAAGGTACTTGTAAGAGTCCCTTCACCATCAACAGAGGCATTTTGATTGCTAAGCTGTCCAATATTTGCTGCTAAATAATTATTTTTGGAAGCAACGACATAAGGGACTTCTTGCGAGTCGGATTTTAACTTAGGATAAGAGATACCTCTAGCACTCAACTCTTGTTCGATGGTTAAGTTTCTAGCTGTAGCATTATACGTTGAAATCGTATTGATTCGTGCGAAGAGCATAAAGATTAGATAAATATCAAATAGCAAAAACGAGATAATCAGTGCAATTTGAATTCGTTTAAAGTCCATTACGCTTCCTCCTCTGCCTCTTTTTGGAACCAATAATCAATAAAGGTTTCGCTCATCACTTCGTCGTAAGTATAAACTTCGCCGCGATACTCAAAGAACCATTGGGGTGTTAGCTGAACTTTACGGAAATTCTCCATATCTTTCTCCCAGTAATACCCTATAAAAATCGCATCAAAGCTCCCTAGCATCATATTATATTGTTGAATATTATTGAGCAACTGCTCATGATTATCTAGCGTCACTTCTTGAAAGAGTGAGTCGATAAAAATATTTGGAAATAACGTTGGCTGTTGATAGCGATAAACATCACCGCTCCGGTCATTTCTTAATTGAAAGGTAATTTCCCCATAATCGGCTTCTTTCGATCCGCTGCGAACTGGAAGCCCATTGACCAATCGCCGATAGATAATATGATTATTAGCCGCTCGCTCGAGTTGTAATTCCCCTTGCCAATACTCCAATTGTTGTAAGTAGGAATAAGTATTGGTTACTTTATCACTAATGGTCCGTGCCTCTCCTTGTTCGACTCGGTTGGGTTGTAAACTAATCAACTGCTTCGTCCGATCAATATCGAGCGTGTTTAAATAGTTTTGATAGCGATAAATTGGTGCGTCTCCCGCAGGGTTGATTTCTAATAGACTGTAATCACTGTCCGGAAAAATCTGATTCACTAATAAGTTCTCCGGGACCGCTTCGAGCGTATACAACTGAGTCGATAACGTCATGGCTAATTCAGGTAAATAAATCGGCCCCCTACGCCCTGCATAGCGAATCATTGGGACGAGATTTTCTTTATTTTGTTCGGATGTTTCTTTTAAATCTTCGATTTTAAGCTGTCTAGAAAGGTGTCCAACAACGAATCGATTCGCTCCCGTATCCATCAAGTAAACATTGCCACCTTCATCAGGAATTAGAGGGATAACAATTCGGTCAATTAAAAAGTCCTCAAGGTCCCCATCTTCAGTTTCCACGAGATGATTCAACACCCCTAAAGGAATACGGTGTGGAAAGGTTAATTGTAAATGCTCAATCTCCCATAAATAATTTAAGGTTCCAGGATTGACCGTCTCATGCGAGTCATTCACGTGGATCGGGCGAGATTCAATTAATGTTTTAATCGATTGATACGTATTTTGTGAACGAACCCAATACGTTTGATCCACCATACGATAATAGATCGTTGACGGAGTAACAATATCCGAGTAACGTTGCTGAATCGGTGAATAGAGATAACTCCCCACCTTCGATTCGTCGTCCGATTCACTCACTTCAGGAGTGGTTAATCTTTGTTCAATCCCAATCAGTCTTTGAATCCCTCGAATATCGTAGAAAATAAAGTAGGACAAGCATAACCCTAAAATAACTAAAGCACTTAAAATATAAGGTAATAGTCGCTTCAAACGATTTATCATGTTCCTACCCCCAATCTTCTTCGATATCTTCAAAAGATGTCGATGGTAATGTAAAGCTGAAGTTACTTCCTTTTCCTTCTACGCTTTCAACCCAAATCTGACCACCGTGTAATTCAATGACCTCTTTAGAAATCGCTAAGCCAAGACCGCTCCCACCTTGTTCTCGTGAGCGCGCCTTATCAACTCGATAAAAGCGTTCAAATAAGCGTTCAGCGTCAGATTTCGAAATTCCTAAGCCTTCATCAATCACACTCACTTTTACATAACCTTGCTCTTCTGATAGTCTGACCGTCACGGTGCCGCCATCTGGTGAATACTTAATCGCATTGTTCAGTAAGTTATCAATCACTTGAGTCATCCGGTCTTGATCGATATCCACGTAGATATCACGCGGCGTAAACTCGCGAACAATTTGATAGTTCTCTCCGTTTGGATCATTGGCAACGGTAAATTCTAAGCGGTCTAAAATAAAATTCAGCACGCGCTTTAAATCGACATAATCTTTATTTAAAACAATCTGTCCACCATCAATTTTGGAAAGATCTAATAAGTTCGAAATCATTCGAATCATCCGATTACTTTCAGACTCGATAACTTCTAAGAAATGAGGGGCGATTGATTCATCTTGCCAAGCGCCTTCAGCCAGAGCCTCAGAGTAACTTTTAATACTTGTGAGTGGCGTTCTTAGCTCATGAGAGACGTTCGATACAAAATCACGTCGCTCTTGTTCTGTCTTTTGTTGCTCGGTAACGTCAGTTAGGACGCAAACTAACCCTGAAATAAATCCACTATCGCGTTTGATAATCGAGAATTCCCCTTTATAAATAGACTGCTCTGCGTCATCTTGTACCATTAAAATTTCTTGCTCTTTACGGAACAAATCATTTAGTTTAAATTGATCCTCAATACCTAATAACTTCAAAATTGACTGGCCGTGCGCTTGATCTTCACGTAAATTAAGTAAAGATAGCGCACGATCATTCACTAGCAAGACTTTACCGCGGTGATCGGTTCCAATCACGCCGTCTGTCATATGCCGTAAAATCCCGTCCAATCTCTGACGTTCAGATTCGGTCGATTCTTGGGCATCTTTTACTTTAATCGCAAGTTCGTTAATCGTATTAGCCAATTCACCCAGCTCATCCGTTCCATAGATTGTCGCAGGATAATTGTAGACTCCCTCTGATATTCGCAAGGCTTGTTGACGCATCTCTTCAATCGGTCGTGTCAGACCTTGACTGAGGACTAAGGCAATCACAATCGCAATGACAATCGCCAAAAAGGTTGCTTGAACAAATAAATCAATAATATTATTGTTTTGCTGATACACTTGATTTAAATTGGTCTCGATTAATAAAGCGCCTAAGATACTGGTCCCGTCAGGTGTTAACAAAGGCTTAATAATTTGATACTGCGGTGTTTTCGTCTCATTATCATACGATTCTAACTCCATCATCGAACGATTTAAAATAACGTTGCGAACTTCCGGCTCCGTCGTTTGAGTTCCAATCAAACTCAGCTCCGATCCTTGATTGGTCGCAATAATCGTCTCTGAATTATTAACCACATTAATTCGAACGGGCAAAGTCGATGTAAAGGTATCTAAAGTCTGATTGAGTTGGACATAAGTCTGTTGACTATCTTCCGCATTATTGACCATTACATTGACCACGTTATTCATTAAAAAGTCCGCTTGCGTATTAATTTGAGCTTTCGTTTGATTAATCGTTTGAGATTCTAACTGGTCAATAAAAAATACCCCAATAAACTGAAAGCTAATCAGTAAAATAAATAAAAACAGGAGAGGTATTTTAAAGTAAATCGATTGATAGAAACGAAACCGTGTTTTTCTCATAAAGTCACCTATTATCTTCTTATTACAAATAATCTTCCCTTAATTTTTATTAATAGTCAACCCCGTAGAATCAATCTACGGGGCTAATTATTTGCGACAAATTAATTGTCGCCATTTTGATTTTTTAAGTAGTAGCCTACGCCACGTCGCGTTAAAATATAAGTCGGATGGCTTGGCTGATCTTCAATCTTTTCACGTAAACGACGAATGGTAACATCGACCGTTCGCACATCACCAAAATAGTCATAACCCCACACTGTTTCTAATAGGTGCTCACGGGTCATCACTTGTCCGATATGTTGCGACAAGTAGCTAAGCAGTTCAAATTCACGATGGGTCAATTCAACATCTTCCCCATTTTTAGTGACAGTATAGGCATCTTGATGAATGACTAAATCACCAACTTCAATATCATTCGGACGTTGCTCAGATGCTTCGTTAAGAATCGCAGAATTACGTCGTAAGTTTGCTTTGACTCGAGCAATCAGTTCTCGATTTGAGAAAGGCTTTGTCACATAATCATCTGCGCCCAGTTCCAGTCCAAGCACTTTATCAATTTCTGAGTCTTTTGCCGTCAACATAATAATGGGAACGGCACTCTCTTTACGAATTTGGCGACAGACTTCAAGTCCATCCACTTTCGGTAACATAAGATCCAAGATAACAAGGTCTGGCTGTTCTTCATTGAATGTCTCAATCGCATCTTCACCGTCAAAGCTAGTTAATACTTCAAATCCTTCATTTTTTAAGTTGAAGCTAATAATATCCGAGATTGGTTTTTCGTCATCGACTACTAAGATTCTTTTCATTCCGTGCCCTCCTTATCTGGGACATATACTTCTAATCTATTATACCTTTATTCTATTTTCTGTCAAAATTTGAACGCTTACAGGGCTTTGGTAGAGCAAGGTGTTCGCTTGTTAAATTCAGTAAGTTGAACTATTGAACATAGGTCCGCAAGTCTGCTTCAATCCGCTGGGCTTTGGCTTCTGCTTGATTCATCGAATCTGCTTTCGTCGCAATGTAAAGTTTAATTTTCGGCTCGGTACCACTCGGTCTTAACGCTACCCAACTGCCATCCGTTAAATGATATTTCAACGAATCACTAGTTGGTAACGTTAAAGGCACACTGTGTCCATCGCTTTGCATTGACTGGCTCGTTAAATAATCATCACTTTGAACGACAGCGATCTCACCGAGTTGGCTTGGACCTTGTTGACGAATATGTGCCATAATCTGACGCATGCGCTCGGCACCATCTAACCCAGGATACGTAATGGCGATGGTATGTTCATAATAGCAGCCGTAACGTTGATAGATTGATTCCAGCGCATCACCGAGCGTTCTGCCTTGGGATTGATGGTACGCTGTAAGTTCTGCCAAGACGACCAATGCTTGAATCGCATCTTTATCCCGAACAAATGGACGGATTAAGTAGCCGTAACTTTCTTCAAATCCCATTAAAAATTGTTTTGTCTCAGATTGTTCATATCCCTTGATCTTCTCAGCAATAAATTTAAAGCCGGTCAATACTTCCTCGACTTCGACGCCGTAATGTTGACAAATCGGTCTTACAAGATCGGTTGAGACAATCGATTTGACCACCACACCATTTGTAGGCAGGCTATCTTGGCTTTGAGCTGCTTCTAATAAGTAATCGAGCATAATCGCCGCAATTTGGTTACCGGTCAGCATTTGATAGTCTCCTGTTGCAGTGCGAATCATCGCGCCTAACCGGTCCGCATCGGGATCGGTTGCTAAGATAATATCTGCCTTAACTTCTTCAGCCAATTGTAGTGCCTCATCAAAAGCTTCAGCTGACTCTGGATTCGGACTTTTAACGGTCGGAAAGGCACCATCCGGTTCTTGTTGCGAGGCAACAACATGAATTTGTTCGAAGCCAGCTTGCTTCAATGCTTTAAGACCAAGATACATCCCAGCCCCATGCAGTGGTGTATAGACAATTGAAATATTCGATTGATGTTGTTGAATTAGCTCTGAATCAATGGTCACAGACTTCATCGCATCTAAATAAGCTTGATCAACTTGGTCACCAACCACTTTTATCTTGCCTGATGCTACCAATTCATCAAAATCCGAGGTAGCAACTTCCAACGGATCTGCCGCTTGACTAACATAATCCATTAACTGCTCAGCTTCGACCGGTGGCATCTGTCCTCCGTCTTCCCCATAGACTTTATAACCATTATATTCGGCTGGATTATGGCTGGCAGTAATCATAATTCCCGCATAGGCTTTAAAATATCGTACCGCAAATGATAACACCGGTGTCGGTCTTAAACGCTCATAGAGATAGACTTGAATTCCGTGATGACCTAACACGCAAGCTGCTTCTTGGGCGAACTCGGGCGAAAAATGTCTTGAGTCATACGCTATCGCCACACCGCGTTCTTGCGCTTGATGTTGGATGATTAATTGAGCTAACCCTTCCGTCGCCTGACGAACAGTATAGCGATTCATCCGATTGGTGCCAGGCCCTAAGATTCCTCGCATGCCTGCCGTCCCAAATGACAATGCTCCCGTAAATGCCTCTTGCGCTTCTTCGGGAGAATAATTTGCCATCGCTTGGCGTAGCTCTTCATCCATTTCAATATGTGTTTGCCACTTTTGATATGCTTTTTGCCAATCCATCATTATGCTCCTTCAAATTCATTCCAAGTTTGTAAATATTCATACGCAGCTTGTCCCGCAATACTTCCATCGCCAACTGCCGTTGCAATTTGACGTAGATGTTTTAAGCGCACGTCTCCAACCGCAAATAGTCCCGGAACGGTCGTTTCCATTCGCTCATTCGTCACAATCCAACCTTCCTCATTCGTTACACCTAACTGTCCCACCATTTGTGAGTTAGGCACCATTCCAACATAGATAAAGACTCCTTCTGCTGGAATCTCAGACTGTTCATCGGTCTCAGTATTTTCAATCAAGACGGACGAGACGCTTTGATCTCCTTTAATTTCTTTCACTTCACTATTCCAAATTACTTCGACTTTTTCATTCGCAAATAAGCGATCTTGTAATATTTGTTGTGCGCGAAGTTGATCGCGACGGTGGATTAGTGTCACTTTATTTACAAATTGCGTTAAGAATGTTCCCTCTTCGACCGCAGAGTCTCCTCCACCTACGACAACGACATCGCGATTTCGGAAGAAGAAACCATCACAGACCGCACAGTAAGAGACCCCTTTACCAGTCAGTCGCTTCTCACTTTCTAAACCTAATTCACGGTGCGTCGCTCCCGTCGCAATAATGACCGCTTTTGCACGATAGGTTGTGTCACCGACTGTCACGATTTTATAGGCTCCCTCGCAAACAATGTCAGCGACGTGACCGCTCACATTTTCCGCCCCAAAGCACATCGAACTGTCGTAAATTTTAGCGGCTAATTCAGGACCGCTAATTTTAGTAAAGCCAGGATAGTTCTCGACATCGGCAGTATTCAATAACTCACCTCCGGGAGCTCCTTGTTCGACAATTACCGTTTTTAAATTCGCGCGCGATGCATACTGAGCAGCGGTCAATCCCCCAGGACCTGCCCCGACTACTAGTACATCCACATCGTTATATAAATTCGTCATATTTTACCGTCTCCTTAATCGTAATAGGTTGTCTCATGCTTGCCTTCGCGCAACATCAATTGTTGCACGGCTTCTTGAATTGAAAAATCTGGATCTTCATACAAATAATGATATAACATCTCGGTTAAAGGCATTTCAACACCTTGGCTCCGTGCCAAGTTGCGTGCCACTTGGCAAGCCACTGTCCCTTCGATGACCATGCCGATTTTTTGTTGAACTTGTTCAAGATTTAAGCCCAATGCTAATAAATTCCCAGCTTGCCAATTTCTTGAGTGGACACTGGTACACGTTACAATGAGATCGCCAACCCCACTTAATCCACTAAATGTCAAAGGATCGGCGCCGAGTTTAACACCGAGTCGCGTAATTTCTGCCAAGCCACGGGTAATTAAACCAGCTTTCGCGTTGTCGCCGTATCCCAGTCCGGCAATAATCCCCGCGCAGACCGCAATAATATTTTTGAGTGCACCACCTAATTCCACACCTAGAACATCTTGGTTGGTATAAACGCGGAAATAGTCATTCATAAACGCTTGTTGAACCGCTTCAGCAACCGCCAAGTCTTCACTTGCTGCTGAAATGGAAGTTAAGTCACGTCGCGCAACTTCTTCAGCATGACTCGGTCCAGATAAAGCAGCGATACCACGATACGTTTCGCGTGGCATAACTGCTTCAATCACTTGACTTAAACGGAGCTCCGTACCACGTTCGATTCCTTTCGCGACATGGACAATAATTGGGGCAATCTCTTGATGCTGAAGTTCCTCTTTTAACGTTTGACATACTTCACGAATCGCTTGACTTGGCACCGCTAAGACAATCAACTCCACTCGTCGAATAGCCTGAGATAAGTCCAACGTCGCCTCAAGCTCGCTTGGTAACTTCGCCTCAGGCAAATAGCGTTCGTTCTCCTGATGCATATTGATGGACTCGATAACTTCAGGTTCAATTCCCCATAATGTCGTTTCATGTTTGTTTTCTGCTAATACTTTGGCTAAGGCGGTTCCCCAAGATCCGCTACCTAATACTGCTACTCGCATCCCGTCCACTCCTTTTATGATTGTTTTTGACGATTTACATAACTTAACAAACCAATACCACTCACGATTGCAACGAGCGATACAAGTTGAGAAATCCGTATCGGACCTAAATACAGGCTATCGGTGCGCATTCCTTCAATCCAAAAACGTCCTAACCCATACCAAATTAAATAGAAACTAGTCAGTGTTCCTGCTCGTAAAGATTTCCAGTAACGACGCAGCATCAGCATCAGCGAAACACCGATGACGTTCCAAACAGATTCATAGAGAAACGTTGGTTGATAATACTGCCCTTGAATATGCATTTGCTGGATCAACCATTCTGGCAAGTGCAAACTTTCTAAAAATTGGCGCGTCACCACTTGGCCGTGTGCTTCTTGATTAATAAAGTTTCCCCAGCGCCCGATTGCTTGAGCTAACATTAACCCTGGCGCTGCACAATCAGCTAATTCCAAGTGAGGTAAGTGATAATGGCGACTATAATAGTACACGGTCAATATTCCACCGATAACCCCACCATAGATAGCCATGCCACCATGCCAAATAGCGGGAATTTCCCACCAATTTTGTAAGAAAAAGTCTAAATTAAATAATACATAATAGAGCCGTGCGCCGATTAAGCCGTTGACCATCGTCCAGAAAAACAAATCAAACAGATGTTCTGATAAAAATCCACGTCGCAGCCCTTCACGTTTAAAGATAAAGTACCCTAGCCACATTCCAACACCGATAATTAAACCGTACCAATGAACTTTGAGGGGGCCAATTTCAAAGGCAACACGAGAAATTGCTAAAAATAATCCTATCATCATTAAACCTCACGATTGCTATCAATCAGCTCTCTGAGCTTGCGATTAAAGGTTTCTTTCGCATCAAAGCCCATTAAAGTGGCACGGTGATTCATTGCCGCGGACTCAATAATTACAGAAAGACTTCGTCCAGTTTTTACTGGAATGGTAATGCGAGGAATTTTAACATCGAAGATTTCTTCATAATCTTCCATATTCCCTAACCTGTCATAGACGACCGTACCATCATCTACAACTAAATTAATGATTAACTCAAGCTGTAAATTACTGCGTATTGCAGCGACCCCATAGAGTGAGACGACATCAACAATGCCGAGGCCGCGAATTTCAACTAAATTTTGTAAAATATCCGGTGCTTCCCCTAAGAGTGTTAACTCATCCATCTGATAGAGTTCGACGCGATCATCCGCAACGAGTCGGTGCCCACGTTGAATCAACTCAAGTGCGGTCTCTGATTTACCGACTCCGCTCGTTCCTGTTAACATCACACCCATCCCGTACACTTCCATAAACACCCCATGCTTTGAGATGCGCTCAGCCAATTCATGTTCTAAGAAATTGGTCAAATTGGAAAGAACGCGACTGGTCTTAGATTTTGCACCTAAAATTGGAATCCCAGCCGCTTGAGCATATGGAATCAGCTTTGCAGGAATCTCAATATCTCGTGCAAACACAATCGCTGGCGTGTCATTATGGCAAAGCGCCTGGTAGATTTCTTCTTTTTCGCTGTCCGTTTTTTGTTCTAAATAAGCCATCTCTGTTCGACCAATCAACTGAATTCGTTCGTGAGGGAATCCTTGAGAGAATCCCGCTAAAACAAGTCCAGGTCGTGAAACCTCACTGGTATAAAGTTTGTTATCCTTAAATTCACTGCCGTATTTAATGGTCACAGCAAGCGTATTGACTAATTTATCTACGGTAACTGTACGTGTCATGTTATCCCTCCATGGCTTTATATCTGGTTAAATGTTACCATATTCAACCTGAGCTATCCATCTTAACATTACCTTGCTCACTATTGAATCTTCAGTTCATAAAAAAAGCAACTGCTCAATCGCAGTTGCTTAAATATATTGATTAAAACTCGTCCCAGCGTCCTTCATTTTTAGGTGTTACATCTTTTTTATAACGACTTCCTTGTGAGTTAACGGAACGATAAGTCGGTCGAGTTTGCCCGTTGACTTGATAGTCATACGGCAAGACAATCCCTAATAAAAGATATAACCAAAATCCTGAAGACCCTAAGAAAATTAAGATAATCGTAATCACACGGACGACCGTTGGATCAACATTGAAAAATTCCGCAAGTCCACCACAAACCCCCATAATTTGTTTGTTTGTCGAAGATTTATAAAGACGTTTGTTGTTATTCATTCTCTCCACCCCTTCTATTGATTAAATTCATTATCCTTAATATAAATATCACCTAAACGTGTTTTTAATGTAGCCTCTAATCCATCATCTGCCGATAATTGATTGCGGCGAAGACGACTCGAGCGCATCTCGCCATCCACTTCAGATACATCCTCTTCTTCCGTACCGGTCATCCGATACTTAATGTTACCGAATTGTGCTTTACTTTGAATATCGACTTTCATCGCTTGAGGCATCGCCAACATAATATCTCCCGATTGCGTCTCAACTTTGATACGCGCAGGGTTGGTATCGCGTTTGGTAATGTAACAATCCGCATGAACCGCGTTAATTGACGCATTGGTCAATTGACCGTCGATTGAAAAATCGCCATTCACTGTCTTATGGACAATGGTATCAATCTGGCTATCTTTAATATGGGTATCCCCATTGACTAAATCAATCGTTGCTTCACTACTTTGCGTTTTAGCAAGTTGAATATCACCGTTCGTTGAGTTGACTTTCAATTCCTCAGACTCAACCGATGTCACATCGATATCACCATTGACCGTACGAACATCAACCCTATCAAAATGTTTTTTTGGTAGCGTTAGAACGATATCGACTTGAATTTTTGGTGACGTTAAAGCAATCGCTAACTTATCTTCGGTAAGAATCACCCAACCGTTATCATAGAAATATTGTACATCGATTGATTCATCTTTTCCATAGATAGAACCAACTAATTCGAGTTCAATTTGATCATTCTCTCCCCCACGCACCGTAACATCACCATTCAAGTTATTAATATCAATCATTTGAATGCCTTCTGCGGGGTAATGGTCTGACACGTCAAATGGATTGTCTTTAACCCATGGAACTTGAACATTGACATTCCATTCTTTCATTTTGAAATTTTCCGCAAAATCTGTCGCCCAATCTTTGATCGATTTACTTAATTTTTCACCACCACGACGGGCTTCATTAGCATAATAAGCCGCTTCTTTGGAGATACGGTCACTATCAATATCAATCACGCGTTTCAAATCTTCACGCCAATCAAATGCATCATGGCTCTCCTCGTTGATCTCATCCAGTTCATCATTGATATCATCGATTTCATCATAAATATCTTCGATTTGATCTAATAGGTCTTCTTGTTGTTCGATCAATGCTTCTCGCTGTTCGATGAGCTCTTCCGTTAATGGATCGAGCTCGGACATAATATCAAATTCCCGAAGACGTTGTTGTAGGATTGTCTTCGATTCTTCAAGTGATTTTAATTGTGTTTCTAATTCAGTGCGACGTTGATTTAATTCATCCTTTCTCAAATCTTCCACTGTTACTTCTGGTTCATTGTATTCATCGGAACTCGTTGTATCTGAGGTGAATGGATGTTCCACCTCTTCAGTTTGTTGGCGAGAGGTAGGTGCTTGTTGTTGGACAAACTCTACGTCAGAAGCTTCTAACAAATCCAATGCTTCTTCTAAAGTGATAATGTTTTGTTTGACTAATTCGATAATACGCTCTTTTTTATTCATCACATTTCCTCCTAACTTGATGACTAGCTTAATTATATTATGACACGCTCGATGATTTAATTCATGGTACTCGAGACTGATATTGCATCCTATGGTAAAATTAAGCAAAGAACGATATTTAAAGAACAAATTGAGGAGGATAACGATGCAACCACTCATTGCAATTATTTCACCTGCCAAAACATTTACGGATGAAGAAGTTATTTCTTCTATATCCCTACCTATTTTTCAGACAAAAGCGGATCAACTCATTCAACATTTATCCACTTACTCACCGAAAGATCTGGCACAACTCTACCGATCCAATGAATCAATTGCACTAACAAATTACCAACGCTTCCAAGACTGGGATGCCATGCAGATGAGCCCTGCGCTACTGTGCTATAATGGACTGCAATTTAAAGCAATGCAAGCCGATGTAATGACCGAATCCATGTGGCGTTACTTAACTGAGCACTTACGTATATTATCCGCACTTTACGGGGTGTTGCGTCCTTTTGATGCGATTAAACCCTATCGATTGGACTTTAACTGCCAATTGCAATTCGATTCCAGCTCGTCTCTATATGACTTTTGGGGTGAAAAAGTGGCTCAAGCGTTATCACTTGATGGAGGAACGTTATTAAATTTAGCTTCCGCAGAATTCTCTAAATTAGTCCTACCATACTTGGACCGTTCAAAAGTCCAAGTCATCGACTTTGACTTCTATAAATACGACGTTGAAAAAGAACGCTATTACCAACCTGCTACGCTCGCAAAACAAGCGCGTGGCGCCATGGTCCGTTTTTTAGCAGAAAAAGAAGTGAGTGATCCGACCAAGCTTAAAGCATTTCAAGAACTAGGATTGTCCTTTGATGCTGAGCGCTCGTCAGCCACTCACTATGTCTATTGCACTAAGTCATAATTATTGTTTTAAATATTGTTTTAAATATTGTCCGGTATAACTTTCTGGAACTTGGGCCACAGCTTCCGGTGTCCCGGTGGCGATAACTTCACCTCCGCCGGAGCCTCCTTCAGGGCCTAAGTCAATAATATAATCAGCTGTTTTAATGACATCTAAGTTATGTTCAATCACAACGACTGTATTTCCCGCTTCAACTAGGCGGTCAATTACTTGTAGTAACTTCTTAATGTCATGCGTATGCAGTCCTGTTGTTGGCTCATCTAAGATATAAAGGGTATTCCCCGTCGCCACCCGTTGCAACTCTGAAGCTAACTTCATCCGCTGGGCTTCCCCACCCGAGAGAGTAGTAGCAGATTGTCCTAATCGGATATAACCCAACCCCACATCGACAATGGTCTGTAATTTACGTTTGATTTTTGGGTGCGCTGTGAAGAATTCTAGCGCATCATCCGCTGTCATATCCAAGACTTGGGCAATGTTTTTGCCTCGGAATTTAATCTCAAGGGTCTCGGAATTATAACGTGTCCCATGGCAAACTTCGCAAGGGACTTCGACATCCGGCAAGAAGTGCATTTCAATCTGCTTTACGCCGCCCCCTTTACAAGCTTCGCATCGGCCACCCTTCACGTTAAAACTAAAGCGGCCTTTACTGTAGCCACGCATCTTCGCTTCATTCGTCTGAGCAAACAAGGCTCGAATATCATCGAAGACGCTTGTATAAGTGGCCGGATTTGACCGAGGGGTCTTACCAATCGGACTCTGATCAATATCAATAATTTTATCCAAGGATTGATAGCCGTCAATGGTATCAAATTGCCCTGGTCGCAACTTCGCTCGGTTCAACTTCTGGGCAAGCGATGTCTTCAAAATCGAATTCACCAAACTACTCTTACCTGAACCTGATACACCAGTCACTACGGTTAGACGACCAATTGGAAAGGCAACATCCAGATTTTTTAAGTTGTTCTCTTTCGCTCCTTTGATTTCAATCCAACCTAAGTCTTCTTGACGGCGTTCGCTCGGCACCGGGATTGATTCAATACCGGCGAGATAACGGCCCGTAATCGAGTCTGGATTGGCTTTAACTTCTTCGGGCGTTCCTGCCGCCACAATTTGACCACCTAACTCGCCTGCTCCTGGACCAATATCGATCAAGTAGTCCGCTTCAATCATCGTCTCTTCATCGTGCTCAACGACAATCAAGGTGTTACCTAGATCGCGCATCCGCTGAAGCGACTTCAGTAATTTCGAATTGTCACGTTGGTGCAGCCCAATCGACGGTTCATCTAAAATATAGAGTACTCCCGATAAGTTAGAACCAATTTGAGTTGCTAATCGAATCCGTTGAGACTCCCCACCCGATAGCGTTCCGGCCATCCGGCTTAACGTTAAATAATCCAATCCCACTTCATTTAAGAAAGTTAAACGGTCTTGAATTTCTTTTAAGATTGGTCGGGCAATCAGCTGATCTCCGGACTCAAAAGTTAGTTGATTAAAGAAAGCTAGTGCTTCTCCAATTGATAAGTCAGTCACTTCCGCAATATTCATTCCGGCAATCTTAACCGACAAAGCTTCATCCGTTAAACGTGCGCCGTGGCATTTCTTACACGTTAATTCTTGCATATATTCACGCATTACATCGCGCGTATAATCTGAATTGGTCTCGTGATAGCGGCGTTCTACGTTATTCATCACACCTTCAAACGGTTGCTCCACCGTCCGCGTCTTACCTGCCATGGTCTTAAAGGTAAACTTAAAGGCCGTCCCTTCTCCCCCGTATTTCAACTTTTCTTGCTGGTCTTTGGTCAATTCGTTATAAGGGACATCTGTTGGAATACCATATGATTTCGCGAACTGATCCAACATCGACGGATAATAATTCGAGCTGATTGGATTCCATGGAGCGAAGACACCTTCTTCAATGGATAAACTCGGATCTGGAATGACCAAGTCCTCATCTACCGTTAATTTGAAACCTAATCCATCACAAGCTGGGCATGAGCCAAACGGCGCGTTAAATGAAAACAAGCGCGGTTCTAATTCATCAATCGAAAAATCACACAATGGGCAGGCAAAATGCTCGTTAAAATACAACGGTTCCTCGCCAATGACATCCACGACCATATAGCCTTCACTCAATGTCAAGGCTTGCTCTACCGAATCGAATAGTCGGCTGCGAATGCCATCTTTAATCACGATACGGTCAACGACGACTTCGATCGTGTGTTTTGAATTTTTATTTAATTCAGGTACTTCGGTGACATCGTAGATTTCACCATCCACTCGAACGCGTACGAAACCTTCTTTATTGATGCGTTCAAATAATTTTACATGTTGTCCTTTTTTCTCACGAACTAAAGGAGCTAAAATTTGAATCCTGGTGCGTTCGGGTAATTCAAGAATCCGATTCACCATCTGTTCCGGGCTTTGTCGTTCAATCGGAATTTGGTGCGTTGGACAATATGGAACCCCGACACGGGCAAATAATAACCGTAAATAATCATTAATCTCAGTCGCTGTCCCCACAGTTGACCGTGGGTTTTGGCTCGTCGTTTTTTGATCGATCGATATTGCTGGACTGAGTCCATCGATTGAATCGACATCGGGTTTATCCATCTGACCTAAGAATTGACGCGCATAAGCCGATAAGCTTTCAACGTATCGCCTTTGTCCTTCGGCATATAATGTGTCAAAGGCTAACGAACTCTTTCCGGAACCAGATAGTCCAGTAACCACAACCATCGCATCACGAGGTATTTCAAGGTTAATATTTTTTAAGTTATGCGTTCGTGCACCTTTTACAATAATTTTATCTTGTACCAAGGCAATCGCTCCTCTCCTATCACATACCCTTCTATTATAACACACAAAGCAAACAAACGTTCGTTCGACGCTTCGCATAAAAAAACCAAGTACGCTCGGTACTTGGTTCTATAATTGATTGGTTAGCTTAATTTAGTTGTAATTATTTAACGTCTTCCCAGTTTAAGATTTCGCCTAAGAAGATTTTACGAACATTTTCAATAGAAATATCTTCAAGTTCGTTTTCATTGTTAACAACTACCGCAATTCCGTCCATTGCAATGCGGTCATAATTTAATGTTTCGGCTTCTTCTTCTGTTAAAGCCCGTGAAGCCATACCTAAGTCAGCTGTTCCTTCTTGCGCAGCTTGGATTCCGGCAGATGATCCTGTCGCTTGGATGTTTACTGTAACACCGGTTAATGCTTTGTACTCTTCTGCTAAGCGTTCCATAATTGGTGCAACAGAAGTTGAACCTACTACTTCAAGTGTTTCTTCAAGACCTTCACCTGGTGTGTACTCTTCTAATGAGTCAATAACACTTGCGCCTTCTTCGGCTTTATCTTCTTCGCCTTCTTTACTTGGCGCTACCGCAATGAAGCCTTCTTCTTCAACTAATGTTTGACCTTGTTTTGAGTGGATAAATGATAAGAAGTCTTCTGCTGTTGCAGATAATTCTTCACCCCATGCAACGTTGAATGGACGCGCAATCGCATAGTCGCCTGCATTGATATTTTCTGCAGTAGCTTCAACGCCATCGACTTTTAAAGCTTTAACGGATTCATCTAAAGATCCTAATGAGATATAACCAATTCCTGATGGATCATTTGATACCGCTTGGATAACACCACTTGTTTGATTTTGGATACTTGCATCCAATGTTGTCATGTCGTCGCCATTTTCATCTACGACACCAACAATTTCAACGAAAGCAGTACGTGTACCTGAACCGTCTTCACGAGAAATAATAGTGATAGGACCTTCTTGTGCATAAACTGATGCAAGGGCAGATACAGCAACACCAGCTGCGGTTAAAAATGATAAAGCTTTTTTCATATGAATAATTCTCTCCTTTAACAAAAACTACTTGGTTTTTAATTATTGACTGACATCATCATCAGTACACTGTTAGTGTAACAACCCATTATTAATTCTGAGTAAATTGAATGTAAAGGTTGTGTAAAGACGTATCCTTTCGCTTCATCAAAGAAGATGAATTGCACTCGATCTGGACAGATCAGATCTGTTATACTAATTGTACTTAGATAATAAAGAAAGAAGGTTGCATATGACTAATTTTGAACAGAGACTCATGAGCTCGCTTGGCCATAGTCTCGTAGACCCCCAACACTATACCCAATACTCATATGCACCTCAATTAATTATTAATCGGCATGAAGAAGGTCGGCATGTAATTACGAGTATTCAAGAATTACTGATGGAAGCAAATGAATTTGCTTTTAATATTGCCTTTGTCACCCAAGCTGGACTTGGAATGATTAAGACGCAATTAGCTGATTTTGCATTGCGAGGGGGCCATGGTAAAATTCTCGTTTCGCCCTACTTAAGTTTCAATCATCCCGCCACCTTAAGGGAATTATTAAAATTTCCCCAAGTCGAAGTAAAGATTGCAAATTCCAATCTAAATCATCACGCAAAAAGCTACTGGTTCAACTTAAATGGTTATCAAGTGTTAATAACCGGAAGTTCAAACCTAACCGATTCGGCCCTTAAAACGAACTATGAATGGAATGTCTCGCTAACTTCAACCCATAATGGACAATTTATTCAGGAAGCGATGACTGAATTCCGTGCCGTATGGGATCAAGCTTCTCATATTGATGAGCACTATATCCAAAAATATGAACAACTTCGGCAACCTCAAATTTTTTCAATCAAAAATAGATTGGGAACTGGAAAGAGTTCTGACCTTGATAAGACAAATCAAGCATTACCTTTAGAACTTATCAACGATCCGCTTACTCCCTATTATCCAGTCTCAATAAAACCTAACGCCATGCAACAAGAAGCATTGAAAGGACTCGATTCAATTCGTCACAGTGGAGCACATCGTAGTCTCGTTATTAGTGCTACTGGAACAGGGAAAACCTATCTCGCAGCTTTTGACGTAAAGCAATATCAACCTCGGCGAATGTTATTTATCGTCCATCGAGAACAAATCTTAAATCAAGCCTTGGATGATTTTCAACGTATACTCGGTTTTTCAGCAGGGCAAGCAGCCATATACCGCAGTAATCAACCTGTTGATTCACATGTTCAATATTTATTTGCAACGATTCAATCGCTCTCGAGAGAAGATAATCTCCAAAGTTTCAGCCCGGATGATTTTGATTATATTTTAATTGATGAGGCACACCGTGCTGGGGCTCCCTCTTATTTACGTGTGATTGACCATTTTAAACCTGATTTTTTATTAGGAATGACGGCCACTCCGGATCGAACGGATGATTATAATTTATATGAATTATTTGATTATAATATTGCCTATGAGATCCGATTGCGTGAAGCACTGGAGGCTGAAATGCTGTCGCCATTTTTATATTATGGGGTCACTGAAATAATGTCCGACGGCAAGCTACTGGATGAGTTCACTCACTTTAATCAATTGACTTCTGATGAACGTGTCCGACATATTATTGAGAAGATTGATTATTACAGCTTTGAAGGACACCCCTCTCGAGGATTAATATTTGTCGGTTCCGTTGAAGAGGCCCGTACTCTATCGAATAAACTCAATCAATATGGCTTAAAAACAACTTACTTATCCGGTAAAGACCCGCAACCTGTTCGACAAAGAGCCATCGAGCAATTGGAGTCAGGACAACTGGAATACATTTTAACGGTCGATATTTTCAATGAAGGGATTGATATTCCTTCGATTAATCAAGTGATTATGTTACGCCAAACTGCTTCCAGCATTATTTTTACACAACAACTTGGACGAGGACTACGGAAACATCCTTCAAAAGAATTTGTGACAGTGATTGATTTTATCGGCAATTATCAAAATAACTACTTAATTCCCATTGCATTATTTGGGGATCGCTCTTCTAACAAAGATAATTATCGTCGACAAATGAGTGATCTTAATCAGATCCAAGGATTAACGTCGGTTAATTTTGAACAAATTGCAAAAAATCAAATTTTCGCGTCCATTACCCAAGCGAAATTATCGAGCATCCAACATCTGAGAAAAAATTATTTAACCTTGGAGGAACGGCTTGGACGAACTCCTTGGATGATTGACTACTTAACGCAACAACAGATGGATCCAGCCGTATTTTTCGAAAACCCGACCTTTAAAACATATGCGGATGTAATCAATAAATTCTCAAATTATGATCACATTACACTCAACCCCCAATATTATGCCCTACTCGATTTTATGACCCGTGAATTACTCAATGGCAAACGTCCCCACGAATTGATTATTTTACGAGAGATTTTTAGTCGCAACGGGACTATTTATGAATCCGAGCTCCAAACGGTATTTAAAAAAGAAGGTGTCACATGGAATGATGCGTTGCGTCAATCGGTTCACCGAATCCTCGACCTATCATTTTACACTCAAAGTGAACAGAAGCGATATCAAGGGCCAGTGGTCATTTACCGTAAGGGACAATACCAACTTGATTCACGACTCACTAATCTGTTCAATGATACGGCTGCCTTAAACGTCGCCAATGATATTATTCAAACCGGTCTGTATCAGTCAAAGCAATATCCCGCGGGCTATCAAGGTCAACTAGATATAGGTATGAAGTATAGTCGAAAAGATGCTTGTCGATTACTCAATTGGAACACTGATGAGAGTAGCACTGTTTATGGATATAAAACAAAACACGGCACTTGTCCAATTTTTGTAACCTATCATAAAAATGAAGATATCTCAGATTCAACGATGTACGAAGACCAATTCCGCAACCAACAAATATTTCAGTGGTATACCCGCAGCCGGAGAACGCTTGCTTCGAAAGAAGTTCAACAACTTTATCATAGCCAAGCTACGGGGCTACAAATTCACCTCTTTGTGAAGAAGGAAGATGCTGAAGGAAGTGACTTTTACTATTTAGGTCCGGTCCAAACTCACCCTGAATCATTTTGCGAAACTAAAATACCTGCAAATAATCAACTACTTGATATCGTTACGATGGACCTAATCCTCGAGACACCAGTTCAATACGACCTCTATCATTATTTAACACACACACTCCATACATAAAAGATAAGCTATCTACCTAATTACCCCAGGCAGATAGCTTATTTATTAAGGCTATTCTCGATGTTTCTTAATTATAGTATTTACGATGGGAATATCGACCGGAGCCCAATTAAAGTCAGCTAATTCCTCAACACTTACCCATCGAATTTCAGCATGCTCAAGCCTTTTTAATTCCCCACCTCGCAATGTGGCGTAATAGACTGTCATCGTTACCTGACCAAAATCATACTGATAAGACGCTGTATCGATTGCTTCATTCACTTCAATCGATAAATTTAATTCTTCTTGAATTTCTCGCATCAATGCTTCGGGTTCTGTCTCACCCGGCTCAATCTTCCCTCCAGGGAATTCCCACATTCCTGCTAAACTTTGGGTCGGACCGCGCTGGCCGATGAGGATATGACCGGTCTTTGGATCTACGATTGCGGCCCCTACAACCTTAATTTGTTTTACCATTTCAATATCACCTTTTCCTACTTCGTAACTTGGGACCAGTCTTCAATACCCCCAATAAAAATACCTCGGATATCTTCTAAGCTTAAACTCGTTAGCGGATTATCGGGGTTAACAATCACCGCGATGGTATCTTGAGCAATAATCGATGATTCTAATTTCTCATCTTCAGCTTCGCTTAATGCTCGAGAAGACATCCCAAAATCAGCTGTTCCTTCGAGGGCTGCTTGAATGCCTGCTGATGAACCTGTAGATTGGATATTGACTTTGACGCCGGTTAATTCACTATATACTTCAGCCAATTGCTCCAAGACAGGAGTGACAGAGGTTGACCCAACTAACTCAATCGTTCCTTTAAGAGATGAGTTAGCTTTATAATCTGGCAATCTGTCGATGAGTGACTCACTATTATCCTCACTTTGCATCGATTCCTTTTCAGAAACTGCAATAAAACCAGCCGATTCTACAATCGTTTGTCCTTGCTTCGAATGAATAAATGAGAGGAAGTCGTTTTGTAAATCCGTTAATTCCTTACCCCATGTTAATAGAAATGGTCGAGAAATTGGGTAACTACCATCATTCACTGTTTCTGGGGTAGGCATGACACCGTCTACCGCTAAAATTTTAACAGAGTCATCAACTGAGCCTAACGAAATATAACTAATTGCTTGACGATCATTAGCAACGACTTGCATGGCGCCACTCGTTTGATTTTGGATATTCGCTTCAAAGGTCGTAATATCATCGCCCAGCTCATCGGTGACGCCCATAATTTGAGTAAAAGCTTGGCGCGTCCCTGAACCATCTTCGCGAGAAACAATGGTAATCAGTCCCGATTGAGCTGAAACCGATCGAATAGGGATAAATAATAAAATACTTAATAGTAAGGTAAAATATTTCTTCTTAATCATAATAGTGCCTCCTTGCATGTTCTACCTTTCATTATAGTCGGACTTCACCTTTGATGCCACCTTCAGACTTGATTCAAACAAAAAAAGCCCACATAACTGTTGCGATCTCAAAAGTTAAATTTAGTCTAACTTTTGGGGCTCAACTTAAGCGAGGGGCTTCCTTTCTCAATAACCACACCTGTGATTTTTTGCTTACTTGTAGTGCATCAATAGAGTCATTAACCTTGCCCAAGAGTGGCAAGCCTACCAAAACAAAATACACCTCCTAAAATAGCTACTATCTTTATTTTCTGCTTTAAGAGAATTATATTCTTTCATTTTTAATTTTTTGATTTTATCCATTGGTCTGCGTGATAAATTCCGCCTTCTTTATGTAAGCCATCCGCTAAATAAACTGACTCACCATCGTATAGATATAACTCTGCCTGGTCAATAATAAATGCCCATTTAATGAATCGATCTTCTCCCAGGTCAACTGCAACTTGGCTTGGATCAACCATCGAAATCTTTGTATCCAATGGAAAAGAGCGATTAGTTTGTAAATGCATAGCTAAAATTTCTTGAAGGAAGTCATTCGCTGTCTCAAAATCAAAGGCAAAATCATTATGATCGACTAAATATTGATCAAAGGATTCTTGTAAGATTTCATAGCTATACTTTTCTACTAAGAAATGATCCTCACTCTCCTCCTCGAATCGTTCTAATTCCACTTGATAAGAAGTCTCTGAATCCAAGCCAATCAGATGATTCACATCGATATAAACACTACCTTCTGTCAAATAAAGACCGATGTTTTGGTAGATACGATACTTACGATAAGTTTCTCTTAAGTCATAAGCCATATTCGTATAAGGATATAGAGCAACCGGTTGCCCACTTTGTCCTAATAACACAACCGGCGAAAGGGTCTTACGAATCAATCCACCGAATAGTCCAACTTCTCCTTCCTTCAAGCCGCCAGTCATAATAACCAAGTCGTTATAGATTGCTGGGCGTGACCGCACTTGTCCCTGGTCATCTGCATAAAAGCGTTGACCTCGGTTATCTTCATCTTGAACAAAGTAATATGCTAGGTTAAAAAGACCATCATCTTCGATGGATAAAATAATTTTTAAATCAACACCTAGCTCCTCTAAACGGAGATTCCCTTGGTAAAACCCCTGATAATCTGCTACTTCTCTAGGAGCTTGATAAGTTGAATCATCAGGATTCAGAATTTCCTCTGGGATGAAATTAGCTCGCTTAATGCCATGGTTATGATGATGATCGACAAAAGAGGACTTGATAGATTGAATATGGTCAGGTAAGTCTTCTATCTCTTCTTCATTATGATCATGGTGGTGATGATGTCCATGATTGACGTGATCATCTTCACCTTCTGTCACGTCTTGAGAGGACTGAGCGACCTTTTCTGTTGAATCCTCAGTTGAAGATTCGTTCGCTTGAACCTGAATTAGACTATGAAAAGATCCCACCATTAAGCTAAGAATCAGGGTGTAATTGACTATTTTTTTCTTCATGATTTCTCCTTCTAATGGGGCATAATGCCATCCACATACTCGAATTCTCGACCGGCGTGATCTAGTATCTTTTGTCCTGCTTGTTTGAAAGTGAAAAGTTCCTGACCGAATAGAAAAACTTGCCAGCCATCATCCACCTCAGTAACACTAGGGTTTGCAATGATAAAATAGTGATAGCCCGCTCTTTGAGTATAATAAATGCCAGGAATTTCCTGATTAAGTAGGTGGAGCACATCTTCTTGAGACATCTTTGGCTCAATTTGATTTAGGAGATTTTGATAAATTTCCTGTAAATCAAAAGGTAAATTAAATTCTTCCATATAGACCTGTTTTACCGACTGGCTATAGGCGTTTAAGTCTGGATAAGGAAAAGAATGAAATTCCGTTAACTGGGTTAGATCCTCGTAACCTGCCAGATCTTCATCAATAGCTTCAAGGACCTTTACATAAACATACAATTCATTCTCTTTAAACACCAATCCTTCGATGGCATTGTCTTCTTGATTAATATAGTAACCTTCAAAGGGTAAATCCTTTAACTCCATGCCCTGAATTCTATGAGTTATACCCGCCGGCAATAGAACGAAAAGACATATCAAACTCTTGATAAAATTTTTGTACATAATTACTCCTTTAAACTAAAAAGCACAGGGTTCTAACCCACCCCATGCTTAAAGTCATCATTTTGTTGAGAAGGCTGAGTTATTCAGTAGCTTCTTCAGAAGATTCCTCTGAGCTTTCTTCTACAATTTCTTGTTCAGCGCTTTCCTCTTCAGAACTATCTTCACTTGATTCTTCGGATTCTTCAGATACTTCACTCGAGTCATCACCTGGTTGGTTAGTCTCTTCAGAAATGTTTTCTTGACTTGCATCAACCTTACCTGTGACCGTAATTTTGTCAACCTTTGTGTCGCCGCCTTCATAAAGACCCATAGCTGCGAGTAACTTGTATGCAATGTCGATATTTTCATAGTTTCCTTCAAACATAGCAGCACCAGCACCAATAGCATAAACAGGTACACGTTCTGGAGAGTGGTCAACGGTTGTAAAGGCTAGACCCGCTTTACGGGCAAGTAAACGTGTGGAAGCAATAGAGATTGGTAGGTATGAATGATACCCCTTGATAATATCTGATTGACCGGCATTACGTTCTTCAAATGGTAATTTAGATTGTTCGAAAGCATATTTTAATTCCTCTAATTCATAAGGAGTCACTAGCATTAAGTCTTTTTCTTCCACTTCACCTGCTTCTTCAGCCGCTTCGAGTTCACCAAAAGTCAACACATCTTCACTTGCTTCTAAGTCAAATACAAAACCAAAATTCGCTTCAATAGTTGGTAGGAATTCTTCAAAAGTTAATTCTGGGTTAGCCTCTAGTAATTCAGCAAAAATGGTATCAAATTTTTCTTGAGAAACTTTTTGGTTATTTAATAAGTGGAAATAAGAGTTATAACCTGTTTCAGAGTTACCAATGGTAAAGCCTCCGGTTGGGTGGTCAGCAGTTACAACAATCAAAGTTTCTTCTGGGTGTTCATAGTAGAAATCAACCGCTTCTTGGATAGCATTTTGGAAATCGATCACTTCTTTGACGGTTGTTGCTGCATCGTTGGCATGTTCTGCCCAGTCAATCTTACCAGATTCAGTCATCATGAAGAATCCATTTTCATTAGTAGATAATACTTCTATACCTTTTGCTACCATATCTGCTAAGGTTTGTTCACCTTCTTCTTGGTCAATGGCGTATTTCATAGAGGAGCCATCCGCATCTGACATTACTTCAGAAGGAGCATATACTTTACCTGTTTCAGCAGTAATGGCTTCGAACTCTTCTTTGGTTTCTGCTACAGTGTATCCATTTTCTTCCATTACTTCATAGAGGTCTTTTTGGTCTTTATTATCGCCAGTACGACGACCTAAAGACCCACCTGCAAAGTAATCAAAGTTAGATAAAGCCATTTGTTCGCCAATTTCGTAGTAATTACGACGGTGTTCTACATTAGCATAGAAGGCTGCTGGAGTCGCATGGTTTAAAGTAACGGTAGATAAAATCCCTACTGACTTACCATCGTTTTTTGCTTTTTCAGCCACAGATTCCGTCTGTTCAGTATAACCTGGTGTTAAACCAATCACATTTGAATCAATCTTAACACCATTTCCAAAAGCGGTTGCAGTTGCTGCCGAATCTGGCACATAGTGGTCGGCATCAGTTGGATTTTGCAAACCAATCACTGGGAATTGAGAGAAGTTTAAAGGTTGAGCTTGGGCTCGCCCTTTACCTTCATTTCCATTATCAGGTCCTAAGAAATATTCAGCCGCAGATACTGGAATATTTCCCATACCATCCCCAATAAATAAGAAGACATATTTGGCTTGACTTTCACTAATTAAGCTTAAGTCTTCCGTGAGTGCTCTCCCTTCTTCTAATGCCACAACTGGTAATTCTGAAAATTGCCCTTCTTCTTGCTTGGCTAAGACCGCAACAGGGCTTAATGTTGATAAAAATAACGCTGTTGACAAGGTCTTCAAGATTGTTTTTTTCATGTTCTCTATGCTCCTCTTTTTTTAATAATTTTTGAAATACATATGATTTCATACTCATATTAACAACTCGAAGTAGTTTTTAGGTAAAACTACTGTAAAGTTACTGTAAATATTTTCTGTCATACATTTTCAAAAAAAGCAATACAACCCCAGCTGACTTGATCTCAAGACTTTTTGTCGGAATATTATTGGGCTTCATCTCATAATAAAACCCCCAGAAGTTAGATTTTTGGTCTAACTTTTGGGGGCAGCTCACTTCATCGTGGGCTCACATAACTTTAGTCAAGTTCTACAATCTCGCCAGATTCCATATAGACAATCCGCTCGCAAATATTTGTCACATAGTCTCCCATACGCTCGAGCGCTTTGGCGATAATCACATAATCCCGTGCGATTTCGATACGGTCTTCATCTGTATGTGTCAACATAAGATGATTTGTTTGATCATAAACTTCTTTCAGCAGTCTATCCACTTCATTATCGCGCAGTGCTACTTCTCGCGCTTTAGTGGCATCTTCTTGAATAAATGCTTCAATCGCATCAGATAACATCACTTTCACGATATCGGCCATTTGATTAATAATCTCATCAATTGCTGCTTCACGCACCATTGGGATATTTTGACGACGAATCACTGTCCCTGCAATATTACTTGCATGGTCAGCTAATCGCTCAATATCCGAACTGGCCAATAATACCGCAAAGACTTTACGTAAATCTGACGCAACAGGTTGTTGCAGTGCAATAATTCGGTAAGCCTCTTGTTCAATTTGAATGGCTAAAGTATTAATCTTTAAATCGCCATTAACGACTTCTTCAGCCAAAACTTGATCGTGTTGATTCAATGATTGAATGGCTTTGTAGATTGCTTCATTCGCCGCATTCGCAATATACGTTAAATGATCACGGTATTGTTCTAATTCATTTTGGAAAGACTTTCTCATGTCACTTCACTCCTTTATTAACCAAATCGACCCGAAATGTAATCGTCTGTTCGTTGATCTGTTGGATTGGTAAAGATAATCTCTGTATCATCAAATTCTATCATTTCTCCCGTTAAAAAGAAAGCGGTTTTATCGGAAATACGGGCAGCTTGTTGCATATTGTGTGTGACGATGACTACCGTGTAAGTTTTCTTTAATTCTTCAATTAACTCTTCAATCTTACCGGTCGAGATTGGGTCTAGAGCCGATGTTGGTTCGTCCATCAATAGAACTTCGGGCTGATTGGCAATTGCACGGGCTATACAAATTCTTTGTTGTTGCCCCCCTGATATCGCTGTAGCAGGCTTATCCAATTTGTCTTTAACTTCATCCCAAATAGCGGCAGACTTCAAACTTTCCTCGACGATTCGGTCTAATTCGGTTGAGTCTTTAATACCATGCGTTCTTGGCCCGTAGGCAATATTGTCGTATATACTTTTAGGGAAAGGGTTCGGATGCTGGAACACCATTCCAACTTGTTTGCGTAATTGGTTCACATCGTAACCTTTTTGGAAAATATCTTGACCATCAAGCAAGACATCCCCTTCCACGCGCGTGCCTGGAATTAGATCTTGCATTCGATTTAAAATTTTTAAAAAGGTCGATTTCCCGCAACCAGAAGGGCCAATTAATGCCGTTACTAATTTCTCCTCAATATCCATATTAATTTTGTGAAGAGCTTGGAAATCCCCATAGAAGAAATCTAAATCTTTAATTTCAAATTTATTTACTGGCATTTTATTTTCCTCCTTGGCTTAAACGACGACTGAGTCGGGTTGAAATGTAATTGATGACTAACACTAAAATAATTAACACGGTCGCAGTCGCAAAAGCTTCCTGTACATGTCGACCTTCACTAGATAAAACATACATATGCACGGCCAAGGTTCTACCTGAATCCGTTAACTTCGAAAGCATCCCTGATGACGAACCTAACGTGTATAGGAAAGCTGCAGATTCCCCAACAATACGTCCGATCGATAATATAATACCCGATAAAATTCCGGGCATCGCAACCGGAAGTACAACGGTAAAGATTGTACGAAGTTGGCCCGCACCTAATCCAAAACTAGCTTGCCTTAACGAATTATCAACTGCGCGTAATGCTTCTTCTGTTGATGAAATAATAATTGGCAAGATCATAATCGTAATGGTAATAATTCCAGCCCAATGTGAATAACCCCATTCCAGACGCGTCACAAAGAGCAACATCCCAAAAAGACCGTAAACAATCGAAGGGACCGCCGCTAACGTGTCGGTTGCTAAACGAATAATGGGTAGTATTTTATTATTTTGATTGGCATATTCTACTAAGTAAAAGCCTGTGAAAACACCAATAGGTCCAGCTATTAAAAGTGAAATCACAATAATAATCAATGTTGAAATAATCGCTGGCATCATCGAAACATTACTCGTTGTGTAATTCCAAGCGAAGATTTCCGGCGATAGCGCTGGAACCCCTTGCCATAAAATATAAGCAATAATGAATAGTAAAATTCCTAATGTAAATAAAGCCGCTCCCCAGATAAGTACGCGGGTTAAAGTCAATTTATCTTTCATTATTTTTTCACTCCTCTATTCTTAACTACCATAAAGATCGCATTTAAAATAATAATAAAGATAAATAGAACGACCGCTGTAGCAATCAAAGACTCACGGTGTCGGCCCGATGCGTACCCCATCTCTAACACAATATTCGTCGTTAAAGTTCGGACCCCTTGGTTCAATGAAGATGGAATTCTCGGTTGGTTCCCTGTTACTAAGATTACCGCCATCGTCTCCCCAATCGCTCGCCCAATTCCTAAAATAATCGATGAAAAAATCCCAGAACGAGCTGCCGGAACAACGACAGCCATCACTGAGCGATCATGATTTGCTCCTAATCCGATACTCGCTTGGTAATAAGATTTTGGCACTGATCTAATTGATGACTCAGATAGACCGATAATTGTCGGTAAAATCATGATCCCTAACAATACGGAAGCCGTAACCATATTCATCCCGGATCCTCCCATCACTTTTTGGAAGAAAGGTACCAACATGCGCAAGGCAAAGTAGCCATAAACAATCGAAGGAATTGAAGCCATTAAGTTGACAGCAGGTTTAACCAATCGATATAAATTTTTCGGACAATAGTAAGCCAGAAAGACCGCTGTTAAAACACCAATTGGAACTCCCACAATAACAGCCCCAATTGTGACAATAAAGGACCCAATAATCATCGGTCCAATTCCAAAGGATGGATTGGATGCAGTTGGCCGCCAAACAGTATTAAAAATAAAGTTACCAATGCCTTCTTCCATAATAAAAGGAAGGCCACCTTCAAAGACGAAATAAAAAATAAAGATAATCGATACAATGGACATGCAGGCACATATTAAAAATATATACCGCATCAATACTTCATTAAAATTCTTTTGCATACGAGCACACCTTGCTTTCTATCCGATGGATCTGTACTACATTCCTATTGTACGTGGCAATTGTAAATTTTATGTAAATATCTGGTAAAGTTTGCCTCGAATATATTACGAATCGGTCTGACTCTTAGATGTGAGTGGATCTATCGTTGATGGGTAATCGAATAAAAAAGGTTGACCCTTTCCCCAACTGACTGTCGACCCAAATTTCGCCGGACAAGCTCGTCACCATATGACGCACAATTGATAACCCTAAGCCGGTTCCTCCTGAATGACGGCTGCGAGCTTTATCTACTCGGTAGAATCGTTCAAAGATACGTTCTTGCTCCTCGGGGGCAATTCCATAACCCGTATCTTTTATACTGATTACAACCGTCTCAGCTTCCCGTCGACAGTTGACTGCTACTTGACCATTTTCTTCAGAGTACTTGATGGCATTATCAATTAAGTTGATCAAGATTTGTTCTACCCATGGTCGGTGACTTGTTATAGTAATTGATGAATCAACTTTTGAAGCTATTTGAATCGCTTTGGCCTCAGCGATTGGCTGGAAATTCCCCACAATCATCGAAATAGACTCTGCTAAATCAAAAGTTTCTTGTGCTAACTCTTCGCCGCGTTCAGCTTGCGCTAAGCTTAAAATATCATTGGCAATTAACTCTAAACGATTCGCTTCTCGATCAATAATTTCTACAAATTGATAAGCCGCTGCTTCATCTTGCAACGCACCACTTAACAACGTCTCAGTAAATCCTTTTATCGCCGTAATCGGTGTCCGTAATTCATGCGAAGCATTGGTTACAAATTCAGATTGGACAGTTTCTAGCTGACGGACAGCTGTAATATCGTATAAAAGGACTAACATCATCGGGCGATCTCCCTTTTTCAAGCGGTCCGGCAAAATCGTTACATCAATCTGTTTAAAAGTTGGAACGTACAATTCAATTTCCCGATGCAATGTCACTTCATGTTGCTTAGTTTGTTGGATCATTTCAACTAAAGTTCGACTCTTAATTAAAACTTGATAATGTTGATGCAATAAAGGCGTATCAATCGCTAATAATCGCGCTGCAAAGGGGTTCATCAACACAACTTTCCCCGATGGATCCAATTGGATGACTCCGAGATTGAGATGATTAATTAAAAGTTGGAGCTGATTTAACTTCGAGTGTAGTTCAGATACTTCTTCATGCTTCGTATGAACTAGCTGATGGATAGACTGATCCAATCGGTCCATTGCAGGATAGCCAACCGGTTGATACTGATAATCTCCATCTTCTTCCATCGTATTTTGAAGACGGACAACTAAACTTTGTATCCACTGAACGATTAGATAACGATAAACCATAAAGAGTAACACCAAGCCTAACCCTATAAGCCCTATCATTCCATAGCGCAACCAATATTCTTTTTGAAACTGGTTTTTTAATACATAGTTCGGATAAAATTGATAATAATACCCTTGCGCTTGTGGTAAATTGAACGGAACACGTATTAAAACGCCGTCCCGATCTCGCTTAATCGCTTCATCCTGATCCTGATACCGTTCAGATGGGATTTCACCATAAGTTGTTCCATTTAGTAATTGCACACCGCGCTGAATTCGCTTATATACCGGAAGTTCTTTTGCGAGGTCACTTTCCAAAGCTTGCTCCATTGGAAGGTTTAATTGTTCGATACGTTCACCTTCATTTTTAGTTTGTTCGAATAAATAATGATTCATCCAACGATACGATTGATCATTAAAGCCTAAAGCAATTAGGATAATAAGCAGTAGCAACATACCATAAACTAAACGAATTTTTCTACGTACTGGGAATGTTACGGACTGGCTCATACGCTAGGCACCTCAAATTTATAGCCAAATCCCCTAACCGTCTTAATATATTCCGGATGTTTTGAATCCTGTTCGATTTTTTCACGTAAATGACTTATATGAACATCGACAATACGAGATTCCCCGGCATAATCAAACTGCCAAATATTACTTAATAATTGCTCGCGACTTAATATTCTACCTTGACGCTTCGCTAAATAAACAAGTAATTCAAACTCTTTAGGGGTTAATTCAACCCAAACTGAACGAACTTGAACTTCATAGCGATCTTCGTAAATCGTAATATCTCCAGCTTGAATAATATTATCTTCTGAATTCTCTGTGTCATTGTTAGAATCATTCATCGCTGTTTCCTTGTGTTTCCGGGTTGTATCGGAGCGACGGAGAATGGCTTTAATTCGCGCAATTAATTCTCGTGGACTGAATGGTTTGGTCATATAATCGTCCGCTCCTAATTCAAGCCCGATGACTTTATCATACTCTTCACTTTTAGCCGTCAATAAAATAATCGGTGTTTCAACACCTTCTTTACGAACGGTTCGACACAATTCAACCCCATCCATACCTGGTAACATAACATCCAACACTATCAAGTCAAATGTTTCATTATGAATCTTTCGATAAGCCTCTCGTCCGTCAGAAGCCAGAGTTACTTGAAATCCGGCTTGTTTTAAATTGTATTCAATCAGTGTTAAGATTGCTGACTCATCGTCTACTACAAGTATCTGTTTCATCGTGCTCTCCTTTATTTCATATTACATTTAATATAGCAAATGACGCCTTAAACAACAATTTACATCCCTATTTTATCTCTTACAGTAAAAAAAGTAGACCCCAAAAGGTCTACTCAGATT
>NZ_JH932301.1:220741-269734 GCF_000301055.1 Falseniella ignava CCUG 37419 | reverse complement strand
CTTACAGTAAAAAAAGTAGACCCCAAAAGGTCTACTTTCTCTCTTATTCAATCAGTCGGCCTACCGAGCGTCTTGCCCCTAATATACCGAGCAAGATACCAGAGATTAGAAGCACGATAATAATATAGCTCATTAAAGGCCACATTGGCGTTAATTGTAACAATCTTAAGTCATTATATTCAATCGCCACATTATGGAGTGCTTGGTAAGCTAAGTATACACACCCCGATGCGACTGCTCCCCCAAATAATCCGATAAAGGCTCCTTCATAGATGAAAGGTGCTCGAACATACCGGCGATGTGCGCCGACCAATTGCATAATTTCAATTTCACTTTGACGCGCTTCAATAGTAATTCGAATTGTATTCGAGATAACCACTAAGGCAATGACAACAAGGACCGCCGAAGCAAAGGCCATCCCGATGCGAATATAATTTAAGACTTGCAAGAGATTTTCAGTGTCAATTTCACCATAATTCACCTCTTTAGCATACGGAAGTTGCTTAATTTCATTCGCAACCGGTTCGATTTGTGAATTATCACGGACACTTACTAGGAAAACATTATAGAGTGGATTATTATCGCCAAATACTAACTTGAATTCTTCAATCGACTCGACCAATTCATCCAACTCATCTTCCTTTGAACGGTAAGTCACTTGTTCTACATCTGGGATTTGCTTGATAGCTTCTCCCAATTCATCAATCTGTTCCTCTGTAGCGTCCAGATTGATATGCACTCGGATATTAACGCCCGCTTCAATATCGTTCGTAATGTTATCGACGTTGCTCATAATAAACATCAAACTTCCCAACGTAAACAGCGTTAGAATCATCACAATTAATGAGGCCACTGTCATCCAGCCGTTGCGAAACAGATTGCGAAAACCATCGCGAATATGGCGGGTAAAATTACGTAAAAAAATCATCGTTTCACCCCTCCTTGCGTATCCTTAACAATTCGTCCATGCTCGAGTGATACTACTCGATGCGGGAACTGTTCAACTAAGTTCAAGTTATGTGTCGCCATCAAGACGGTCGTTCCAGTTTGATTAATGCGTTCCAAGAGACGGACAATTTCTTGACTGTGCGCCACATCTAAGTTTCCAGTCGGTTCATCAGCTAGAAGTATTCTAGGTTGATTCACAATGGCTCGTGCAATCGCAACGCGTTGTAATTCACCGCCCGATAATTGATCGGGATATTGATCGCGTAAAACCGCAATATCTACCCACTGCATCACTTCTTCGACTCGTTTTTGAATGGCTTTGCGACTTGCCCCGGTGGCTTCCATGGCATAAGCAATATTCTCGAAGACCGTCAAGCGCGGTAAAATCTTATAATCTTGGAAGACGATTCCTAAGCTACGGCGCAATTCAGCCACGCGTCGACGGCGCAAACGGTGTAACTTAAAGGTTCCAACGGTTACTTTCCCAGTCTGTGGTAGTTCTTTAAAGTATAATAATTTCATCAAAGTCGATTTGCCAGAACCACTTTTTCCCGTTAAATAGACAAATTCTCCTTGTTCGATTCTTAAATTAATATGATCTAGCGCTACAACACCATTATCGTAGCGTTTGGTTACATTTTCGATGAGAATCATAATTCAACTTCCTTTCTCACTGAAGTCTCTAGTATAACGAGGTTGTATCACAAATTGATTTCATTTCGATACCAATTATTCAACAGACCATTTCAAATAAGCTTCGACAAAATCATCGATTTCTCCATCCATGACTTTATCAGCATTTCCTATCTCATAGGAAGTCCGATGGTCTTTCACCATCGAATAAGGGTGGAAGACATAGGATCGGATTTGCGATCCCCAGGCATTGTCCTTTTGCTCCCCTTTAATTTCTGCAAGTTGTTCCGCTTGTTCATCCAACTGACGTTGGTAAAGTTTTGCTTTTAAGAGACTCAATGCTTGTTCACGGTTTTGAATTTGCGACCGTTCAGACTGACTTTGGGTAACAATTCCTGTTGGTAAGTGCGTAATCCGGACGGCCGAATCCGTCTTATTAATATGTTGTCCACCCGCTCCACTCGCTCGGTAGGTATCAATCCGCAAATCGTCTGGCATAATCTCAAGTTCTATCGAGTGTTCAATAATCGGTGTCACCTCGACCGACGCAAAGGACGTATGACGGCGACTATTGGAGTCAAACGGCGAAATCCGTATCAAGCGATGAACGCCTTTTTCAGATTTCAATAAGCCATACGCATTGTAACCTTTAACTTCTAGTGTCACACTTTTCAAGCCAGCTTCATCGCCACCTTGATAATCAATGACGTTCACAGTTAAATTATGCGAATGGCAATACCGAGTGTACATACGAAGCAACATCTCTCCCCAGTCTTGGGATTCTGTTCCCCCGGCTCCCGGATGGATCTCAAGGATTGCATCATTACTATCATATTCTCCTGACAACAAGCGCGCTGTCTCAAAACGCTCAACTTGTTGAGAAAGCGTATGAATCATTGTTTCAACTTCTTGATATAACTCTTGATCTTGCGTCTCACGATATAGCTCCAACCCGCATTCCACTTCGGAATACTGATCGATCAAACCTTCAATTTGTGCAAGACGTTCTTTTTCATGATTAAGTTGTTGTGTCACCTGTTGGGCATGCTCATTGTCATCCCAGAAAGTCGGCTCCAACATCTCTGCTTCATAGTGGTCAATCGCTTCTCTAATTGCGTCTAAGTCAAAGGGACCTCCTAAAGTCCGCTAGACGTTCGCCTAAATCTGAAAAAAGATTTTCAATCTCATAGAGTTCCATCCTATTCTCCTCCATTCGCTTTTTCAGTCATTATCTCGCTACATTGGTGATTAAAAATCGATGCTGAATTCAGAGGCCAAGCAAGTTGAGTGGTAATCTCACTTCCTAAGCTTGGCGCCGTTAAGATTTTGCAAACCCTAATGAGCTACCTCTACAGCATCGATTGATTTATGAATTTATCATTTTATCTTTTAATATTTTGAGTTATCGATTAATTCGTATTAACCGGACGATTAATTTGCTCACGCTCAACGTTTTGACGAACTTGAGCTTTCATAATAAATCTCGTTACATCATACTCAATGGCTGACACCATATCTTCGAAACGTTCGTACCCTTCCATTTGATATTCAGTTAATGGGTTAGTTTGCGCATAAGCACGTAATCCAACACCTTGACGTAAGTGATCCATCATATCGATATGATCCGTCCATTTGGCATCAACAACACGTAGGACAACGACTTTTTCAAATTCAGCCAGTTGTTCCGGTGTATTGAGTTGCTCCTTCTTAGATTGGTAAACTGCATCGGCAAGTCCCATCAAGTAATTTACTAATTGTTGACGGTCTTTATTTTGCAAATCTGCTAGCGAGATTGAATCTGGGCTCACAATCGCATTTTGGGCAAATTCTAATAGGGATTCAAGTTGCCAATCTTTACGTTCACCTTCTGTTGCATAGGCAACTTGACGTTCGATTGTTCGGCGAATCATCGCTTTAATATATGGTGTTAATGGTTCATCGCCTTGAATAATTTGTTGACGTTGTCCGTAAATAACTTCACGTTGCTCCCGCATCACTTCGTCATATTCTAGAACGTTTTTACGTGTGTCATAGTTATTTCCTTCAACTCGTTTTTGAGCAGATTCTACTTGACGACTGAGCATACCACTTTGAATCGCTAAGTCTTCATCCTCATGTTCACCGTCATTGAGACGTTCCCATAAGCCTTGAATTCTTTCTGATCCAAAACGTCGCATTAAGTCATCTTCAAGAGATAAGTAGAATTGTGACTCACCTGGGTCCCCTTGACGTCCTGAACGACCACGTAACTGATCATCAATCCGACGACTTTCGTGACGCTCAGTCCCAATAACACAAAGACCTCCGAGTTCTTTCACACCGCTACCTAATTTAATGTCCGTTCCACGTCCAGCCATGTTCGTCGCGATGGTTACGGCACCACGTTGCCCTGCTTGTAATATAATTTCCGCTTCTTTGAAGTGGTTTTTCGCGTTTAACACTTCGTGGGGTACACCCGCTTGATCAAGTAGATGAGATAAGTGTTCGGACGTTTCAACTGCTACGGTCCCGACTAAGATTGGTTGGCCCTTTTCGTGGCGTTCTTTAATATCTTTTACAACCGCTGAGAACTTCGATCTCAAGTTCGGATATAGTAAATCTGAATAGTCTTTACGGGCAATTGGACGGTTTGTCGGAATTTGAACGACGTTCATATTATAGATTTCACGGAATTCTTCTTCTTCCGTCTTTGCAGTCCCGGTCATTCCAGCTAGTTTATCGTACATACGGAAGTAGTTTTGGAAGGTAATTGTCGCCATAGTCTTCGATTCATCTTGAATCTCAACCGCTTCTTTAGCCTCAATTGCTTGGTGTAATCCATCAGAATAGCGACGTCCGTCCATAATCCGTCCGGTAAATGGATCGACGATTTTTACTTCGCCTTCATCGACGACATAATCAATATCTAATAACATAATGTAGTTGGCACGGAGTGCTTGGTCGATATGGTGTACAAGTGCAGTATTATCCACATCGTATAAGTTTTCTAATCGGAACACACGCTCTGCCTTATCCACGCCCGTATCCGTTAAGGCAATAGATTTTGACGTAATATCAATCGTATAGTCCTCGTCTTCTTTTAGACCTTTCACAAAATAGTCTGCACGCGTATAAAGTGCCGTTGATTTTCCGGATTGACCCGAAATAATTAATGGTGTACGAGCTTCGTCAATTAAGATGGAGTCTACCTCGTCAACAATCGCATAGTGCAATGGGCGTTGAACCATTTGGTTCTCATAAACAACCATGTTGTCACGTAGGTAGTCGAACCCTAACTCATTATTTGTACTATACGTAATATCGCATAAGTATGCTTCGCGTTTTTCATTCGCATTCATGGAGTTTAAGTTAAGTCCTACGGTTAAACCTAAGAAACGGTAAACTTCCCCCATCTCTGCCGAGTCACGTGTTGCTAAGTACTCGTTTACGGTAACAACGTGAACTCCTTTGCCATCAAGCGCGTTTAAGTAAACAGGCATGGTTTCGGTTAAGGTTTTCCCTTCCCCGGTCTTCATCTCAGCAATATTTCCTTCGTGTAAAATAATCCCACCTTGAATTTGTACCTTGTAAGGGAATAATCCTAGCACACGACGCGCAGCTTCACGAGTTACTGCAAAAGCTTCAACTAAAATATCGTCGAGTGTTTCACCTTTAGCTAAACGCTCTCTAAATTCGGCTGTCATACCGCGTAATTCTTCATCGCTCATTTGTGCGAAACGCGGTTCTAGAGCGATAACTTGGTCCGCCATTTTACTTGTACGGCGAAGTTCTCCTTTATCATTTTCAATTAAATTTTTAAGAAAATTTGCCATTTAATAATCTCCTTTGTGCAAGTAGTCCTTCATATATATTATAACCTATCATTTTGGCATAGATACACCATTTTATTGTAACACGAGCGCCGTCAAAAATAAATCATTAATCATTGAATCCCTTTGAATATTGTGAAAAATGCCTCATTGTTTCTGGAATCGCCTCAATGATTCGACTTGGTAGGCAAATATATTGATTCTTTGCCAACTGATCAGCAATATAACTATGAAGATACACTGCATTGAGAATGCTCCATGGTTCCGATGAATTTTGGGCTAACATTCCGGCAACCATCCCTGCTAAAGTATCGCCCATTCCTCCAACAGATTGTCCTGGGTTTCCAGTTGTATTTTGCCATACTTGTTCACCTAGGTAGACTTGGGTCGGTGCACCTTTTAAGACGACGGTAGCATTCAGCGATTGAACCGCTCTTTGATGCACTTGAATGGCTTCTTGTTCAGGTCCAATCCCACTGATCCGTTGCCACTCGATGCGATGAGGCGTCAAGATGATTTGTTTAGCTTGACAGGCCAATCGTAAAGGTAAATGATCAGCTAATAAATTCAACCCATCCGCATCAATAATCAAGCATTGCGACGGTGTAACAGTCTTTAACACTTTTTCAAGCAACTGTATTGCAAGTTCACTTTGTCCCATGCCCGGCCCGATTAGGATTACTTGGTAGCGACTCAAATCATCTGAGCAGATTTCCTGCCAATCAAGCCACATCACTTCAGGATATCGCGCATGGAGAGCTGTTCGATTGACCGCGTCTGTCGCACAAGTCACTGTTCCAGCTCCACTATAAAGCGCTGCGCCTGACGCTAATATAATCGCACCGCCCATTGATTCATTGCCGCCAATGCATAAGACGTTACCATACATGCCTTTGTGACTTTTCTGGTTTCGCTTGGGAAAATATTGGCGAACAAGCTGTTCTGTGATAGATTGCATCTCATATTCCTTTCTAAAGATTGTTTCTATGGTCGTAGTAAAGTATGATGGAAATAATGGATCATTCGATTTTATTTGTGATTGGAGAACTCATCGATGAAAATATTAATAACTGCTTTTGAACCTTTTAATCAAGAGAAAGTAAATCCTGCCTTAGAAGCCGTTCGCCAACTCGATCCAACATTGGTAAAAGCAGACTTAATTAAACTGGAAGTCCCTACCGCTTTTTACCAAGCCATTGGACGGGTTGAAGCTGTGATTCAAGCTGAACAACCGGATATTGTGGTTGCTATAGGTCAAGCAGGTGGACGATATGGAATCACCCCTGAACGAGTAGCGATTAACCTGGACGATGCGCTAATTAAAGATAACCTCGGGCAACAACCCATCGATCAACCCATTCGAAAGGACGGTCCAGCAGCTTATTTCTCAACGTTACCGATTAAAGCTATTGTACACCAACTTCGTGCCGCTGGCATCCCTGCTTCGGTCTCAAATTCCGCTGGAACCTTTGTCTGTAACCATTTGATGTATGGTATCTTGGACATTCTTACAAAGTCATACCCCGAATCTCGTGGTGGCTTTATTCATGTTCCGTATATTCCCGAACAAGTCGTCCAAAAATCGAATCAACCTTCGATGGCACTCGATGATATTACTCGCGGTTTAGTCATTGCCTTAAATACCATCATCCATTATCAGACCGATCTGAATCTTGTCGGTGGCACAATCGCTTAAACGTTTAAGCCGAGATACATAGCTATTGATTTAAACAAATGTTTCTATAACAAATTAAGGAGGTTCTTATATGGAAGTAGGAATTGTTGGTGGGGGGATTGTCGGAGCGACAGCCGCTTATTACCTTGCTCGCAATGGGGTTAAAGTACACTTATTTGATGATGATACCGGACAAGCAACGAAAGCTGCAGCTGGCATTATTTGTCCGTGGTTTTCATTACGACGAAATCAGGCTTGGTATCAGCTCGTTCGCAGAGGGGCTGAGTTTTATCATCAATTGACCCATGATTTGATTGAAGATGGTTATCCTGCGGATGAAATCTATCAAGTGGACGGCGCCCTCTTAATTCGAAAAACTGAACGACGCATTCAACAAGATGTCGATCAATACCGTGAAAAAATTACTGATTCACCAAGTATTGGTGAAATTAAGTCCTTAACTTCCGAAGAAATTTCTCCATACTTCCCATTGGTTAATTCAGAATTTCCAGCAACTTGGGTCAGTGGCGGTGGACGGGTTCACGGCGAAAGGTTGATTGCAATATTACGTCAAGCCATTGAACATTATGGCGGGACTCTACACAATCAACGCGTTCGCTTAAAGTCAACGGATGGCCAAATTCAAGTAGACACCGGTGATACTTTATTTCAATTTGATCAACTCTTATTAAGCGTCGGAGCATGGCTACCCGAACTTTTAGAACCTTTAGGATACCAAGTTGATATTCATCCTCAAAAAGGCCAACTCCTCGTGTACCAATCGGGCGCTTGGTGTAATCAACATTGGCCGGTGGTGATGCCTTTTGGCCAAGGCGATATTATTCCATTCAACAACGGAGAATTAATTATCGGGGCGACTCACGAGAACGAAGCGGGCTTTGATTTAGAACCGGATTACGAACCACTGCAAGATTTACTTGATGAAGCGAATCAGTGGATTGAAGGACACCCCTTCACCCTTGATGCAGCAAGTAAAATTCGTATTGGAACACGTGGACAAACTTCAGATTACTCTGTACTACTCGGCCAAGTTCCACAACTTGCGAACGTTTGGGCTGTGAGCGGTCTTGGCTCTTCTGGCTTAACGAGCGGTCCTTATATCGGCTATCAATGGAGCCAACGAGTATTACACCATCAATGGGAGATTAATGAAACAGACTATCCTATTGAAAAATATATTCAACCTCAGTAGAAATATGAGTTTACACTTACCATAACAATTGATATTTCATCTAGCCTCTGTCATAATTAAGTTAAAGTTCTATAGATTGAAAGGAAGATTATACATATGTGGAAAGAGTTTAAGAAATTCATTGCGAATGATAATATCATCACAATGGCTACAGGTATTATTATGGGGGCTTCATTCACAGCGATTGTTAATTCGTTAGTTGATGATATTTTTATGCCACTCATTGTCTCTTTAACCGGAGCCGCAGATGTTAGCCAATTAGCATTTACAATCGGCAACACTTCGATCGGAATTGGTAACTTTATTCAAGCTGTAATTAACTTTATTCTAATTGCTTTCTTCTTATACTTAACATTAAAAGCTTTAGAACGTGTCCAAGGCAAGAAAATTGTTACTCCAGACGAAACTCCGGCTGGACCTTCAGAGGCCGAATTATTGCAAGATATTTTAGTAGAATTACGCAAAAAATAATTTACATTAAAAAAAGACTGAGTGATCGTTTCACGCATTATGCGTTAAATGATCACTAAGTCTTTTAATTTGAAAATAGTTGATAAATAATCATCAAGGTCATCAGCAATAAGTTCAACTCACTATGTAGCGATAAAAATCCGACAAATTCTCTAACCATCGCATACACTGGCCAGCGCCCCATCTCCATCGCGCCGACCCATTCAGCATCCAATTGTTCACGACATGCTAAGTAGGATGCGCGCATCAAATGATACCAACTTGTCACACCGACAACTTGTTTATTTGGTATGTCTATCAAGGACTGGGTATTCACAATATTATCGTAAGTATGTTGGGCCTGACTCTCAATCGTAATTTGTTCCTCAGGAACGTCTCGTTGTATCAAGTACTGTGCCATCCGCTCTCCTTCACTGACTGACTGTCCTTGATGACAACCTCCCGTCACAATAATCTGAGCTTCAGGATAGTGTTGATACAAATCGAGCGCCAGGTCCAGTCGATTGATCAAGGTCGAAGATAAGGTTGTATCGGGATTTAATTTGCTACCTAGTACCATCAATACATCTGCTGAGTTCGGCCATCTTCGCCAGTATAATAACAAATTGAAAAGCAGATACATTATAAAGGTACAGAGATAATAATACCCAATCCAAAAGTAAATTTGGATAAATCGCATCACGAGACTTGGCTGATTCCCTACTAATAAACCTAACGATAAAATAACTGACACGATAATCGAGCTTGCAAAAAAGAGGGATAAATACGTCCGTGTTTTCGATTTGATTAAATAACTATGACGGCGTGAAATCATCACCCAGTTCAATGCAATAATAAATAGGGGTAAACAGAGTGACGTCACCGCATAAAGGACCGTCATAATTCGATTATAGACGGGCACCTCGTGTCGACTGAACCACAACGTCGCTTCGAGCCAAAAACAAATCAAAGCAAACATCAAATACCCTTTGCTAAAGAGCCAACTCGACTTTCGCAAAGCGCCGTACAATGCAATCGCTAATAATAATATTCCAACATATAAAAACATATTGCGCTCACCTTAGGTTATTTCGTGATAAGCTGCATAAACTTCTTGCTTACGAACATCTCTACGTTTAGCAACTTCTTTAATACTTTGCTTAGCGGTCAACCCCTCTTCTTCCATTAAATGCTGGACATAATCTTTTAAACTCAGCTCTTCCATGGCATCAACTGTTGGCTGAACAGCCGTACTACCATCAATCAATAGTACAATTTCTCCTTTAATCGGCGTTGCCTCAAGATAAGCCAATACTTCTCCTGCTGCACCGCGCAAATACGTCTCGTAACGTTTGGTCAATTCTCGGGCTATCACAATCGCGACTGAATCTCCCAACGTTTGGACGATAGATCGAACGACCGATTCAATCCGGTAAGGCGATTCATAAAGTATTGCTGTCTCTTGATGTTGAGCAATTTGCTGCCAGAGAATTTCTCGTTCGCCCTCTTTACGTGGGACAAAACCGTAGTAGGTGAAATGTTCATGCATCATCCCCGATGCAACTAATGCCGTTAAAGCCGCGGTCGCGCCTGGCAACGCAATTACCGCATAATCTCGATCGATAGCTGCTTGAACCAGTTCGTGACCCGGATCATTAATAAGCGGCATCCCGGCATCGCTAATTAAAGCAATCGAGCGCCCTTGCGCTAACTGTTCAAGCCAACGCTCGATCTCACTTTGATGAGAATGGGCATGGTGACTGTGCATTGGCGTCTGAATTTCAAAGTGATTGAGCAGATGGATAGAGTGTCGCGTATCCTCCGCTAAGATAAAATCGACTTCCTTTAGCACCTTAATGGCTCGATAAGTCATATCATCGAGATTCCCAATCGGAGTGGGCACTAAATAGAGCTTACCGCCGGAGCTTTGATAACTCGATTGAATCTTCACTTAAATCTCCTCCTCACTCGATCGACAATCCCGATGCACTTGCTGCTCTTGATATTGGATGTCACAGCCTGCTTTCTTTAAGTATGTTTCTTTTTGAGAGCGGCTCAGTTGCTTAAAGCGGGCTTCTGCTTGCATCGCTAAGGATTTACTCGACCATTGTTCACTATAAATAAGTTTCGCCGGACGACGTGATCGAACACGAGTATACTTGGCACCACGTCCACTATTGTGCGCAGCCAGCCGCCGCTCTAAATCGGTCGTAAACCCTGCATAAAGTGTCCCATCTTTGCAATAGAGCACATAAAAATAATAATTAGCCATGTCGATAAATCTCCAACATCGCTTCGGTATATTCGCCATTCGCTTGGTGCACCACAACTGGCGGTTCCACACGAACCCCATTTCTTCCACCATGGTAAATGGCCTCCATTAAAACGCCATTCGCATTGCGGTCCGGCTTCGGATGAATAAATTGAATTCGATGAACTGAAAAATGATAGCGAAGTAATGTGTCGAATAGATCATCAAGTCGTTCTGGTCGATGGACGATGTACAACCGTCCTTTGTATTTTAATAATTGCCCTGCTTGCTTAACCCAATCTTCAACGGTAACCGTGACCTCGTGACGCGCCATCGCGACGCTCGGATTCTGGTGCAGCGCTTCGGTCTTACCCACTACAAAATACGGAGGATTACAACTAATCGCATCAAAGCGATGATGATTTTCCACTGTGAACTCTTTCAAATCGCCATGTCGAAAGGTAATTTGGTGCTCGCGTTGATTAATTTGTGCATTGCGCTGTGCCATTGCGACTAATTCTGCCTGGATTTCTATTCCTTCAATCGGTGCTTGAGTACGGTAGCTAACTAATAAAGGAATAATGCCATTCCCGCTACAAAAATCAAGCAACCGGAAATCTGAACGACGAGGAATTGTCATAAAATGAGCCAATAAAACTGCATCAACGGATGAACTAAAGTAATCTTGGCTTTGAATCATTTTTAACGCACCACCGAGAAAATAATCCAGACGTTCCCCTGGATTCAACAGGATAGATTCAGTTGAATTTGACAATCACTTCACCTCAATTTGCACACGGCTTAAGATTTTAATCGTTTTAACACTTCCACACAAAAAAGACATTCTTCCCCTGGTTCTAATCTAGATCCGAAAAATTCATGACACACATGAATCCCATCTTGATAAAAGTTCTGCAAACTTTCATAGCCTTTCCCTGATTTTGGGTCTTCTAACGTTTCAAATGGGGCTGACTGTTCATTAAATGTTTGTTCGATAACCGGAATAATTTGCTGTTTGAGCTCAGCGTTATTCATCCTCAGACGATTATTTTCTTCTTCAAGTTGTTTTATTTCTAAGTTTAGTTGGGCGAGTGTTCGCTGCAAATCAACAAGTTGCTGCTCAGCTTCAAGTAATAATTCATTCGGTGTCTTTTTTTCCATCAATTCGCCTCCTTTAATTCATTACGCATTGTGATTGGCTAATGCATCCTCTGCTCTCAATACAAGTCGTTCTAAGGTTAATTGGGCTGATACGTTCGCTTCCAATCGTTCCATCGCCTCTAATAATAAATCATTCAAGCAAAGAACTTGATGAAGCTTCGCCCCGTCCGATTGAATTAATTGTTCCACCGCATAATAACTTGGCGCTTCGGATCCAGTTAAGGCGTTCATTACTTGATAATTAAAACCAATTAAATAGTCCAAACTCACTCGACACCACCGTGAATCGAGCTGCTTTTTTAATCGGGTTTGAATATAGACAATTCCTTGATCGTTTCCTGTATATAAATATTGATAAAAGCGGTCTAAGGATTTAATCCATTGGTCGACCGCCACTTCATCGTATTCAGCCATCCAATAATCTGCGACTTGATCAGGTAAGGCGCTCCAGAGGCGTCCATGAAATTCACTCACACCTTGTGCTCGCCAATCTGCCACTTGTTGCGCCGACGGTGGTGCAGGAATAGGAAGTTCTTGTAATCGCGATTGAATTGTCGGGAGTAAATCACTCATTTCCGGGACCAACAAGAGTAAATAGCGATGTGGATCTGGCTCTTCGAGCAGTTTTAACATGGCGTTAGCTGCATTGAGATTCAAGGTCTCCGCTTGTTCTATGACGACCAACTTAAAGTATGTTTCTAGTGGTTTTGTTGCTAACCATTCGTTAATTTGACGGACTTGATCAACTTTGATCACTGTTCCGGCGGGCTTCAGCGTATAAACATCGGCTATCTGACCATTTTTAGCACGCAAACATGCGTCACAATGATGGCACGGTTCGCCCTGAGACGTTTTATTCGTACAAACAAGCGCCTGAATTAACGAAACTACGACTTGTTGTTTTGAAGGATAATGGGAACCGGTCAAAGCATAAGCATGCGCTAATTGACCGGTCTCAACTAAATGATATAAGTATTGCGTAATTGCTTGTTCTTGCATAAAAGACTAGATACGGTGGAATTGATCAACTGGCACGACAAACACAATCCCGCCGCCTACTTCAACGCGTACTGGGAATGAGCTGGCTAGCTCTAAGTTTACATCCATATTTGATGGGTAAGTCACAACTTGATCGCGGCGTTTGCAGACATATTCAATCGTATCAAGTACTTTTTCAACTTGATCATCTTCAACCCCACAAAGGAAAGTCGTGTTTCCGCTTTTCAGGAAGCCACCGGTCGTACTTAACTTGGTCGCTGGAATCTTTGCTTCGCGAAATGCATTTCCTAAATCTAATTCATCTTGGTCTTGAACAATAGCTATGACTAATTTCATGGTGATTCCTCCTAAATAATTTGATTTTTGATCAATGCTTGGTAACATGTTTGGGCAACTTTTTCAATCGGTTGGTCGCCATCAATTAAGACAAAACGCGGATTATCGTGAGCTAGATCCAGATAAGCTTGACGGACTCGTTGGTGAAACGATAAATCTTCTTGATCCAGTCGGTCAAATTGTCGCGTCCCTCGTGCTCGATAGATTCGCTCTAAACCAACTTCAGCTGGAATATCGATTAACAATGTTAAATCTGGCAAATGGTCCCCAATTGCAAATTGATTGATCGCCCAAATTTCTTCCATCGGCAGTTGACGAGCAACGCCTTGATACGCGAGTGAACTATCCACAAAACGATCCGTAATAACCAGTTCGCCACGTTCAAGCGCTGGAAGGATTTTCTCAACCATATGCTGTCTGCGACCGGCAGCGTAGAGCATTGCTTCCGTCCGTGCATCCATCGCTGTATTATGCGGATCTAAGATTAATTCTCGGATTTGCTCCGCAATCGGACTTCCTCCCGGCTCACGTGTGAGCGTTAGAACACATTCTGGATGGGTTTGCTCAAGCATTTCAGCTAATTTTGCCAAAACACTGGTTTTACCTGAACCGTCTGGTCCTTCCATTGATATAAATTTACCTATCACTCTCTTGCTCCATTCATTGTTTATAATTCTCGTCGGCCCTCAATCGCCCGATAGAGCGTCATTTCATCGGCGTATTCAATGTCCGTACCCACCGATAAACCATGTGCCAGTCGCGTTATTTTAATACCCGCAGGTTTAATCAAACGCGATAAGTACATCGCAGTCGCTTCACCCTCAGCAGTCGCATTGGTGGCTACAATCACTTCCTTCACTTCTTCATTTTGTAACCTCTGAAGTAATGACGGAATATTTAAGTCTTCTGGCCCGATTCCTTCCATGGGTGATAATACCCCACCTAATACATGATAGCGACCGTTATATTCTTGCAGTCGTTCCATCGCCATCACATCTCGGGCATCTTCTACCACTAAAATCGTCGATGGGTCGCGCTGTTCGTCTGAACAAATTAAACACGGATCAACATCTGTAATATTGCCGCAAACACTACAGTAAGTGAGTTCACGACGAACATTCACTAAATTACGAGAAAACTCTAACACATCCGCTTCTTTCATCTCTAAGATGTAAAAAGCGAGGCGGGCTGCTGATTTTGGTCCGATTCCTGGTAACTTCGTAAATGAATTAATTAACTTTGCAATAGGCGCAGGATACTGCATCGTCTCACCTACTTCCTAGAAAGGTAAGTTCAACCCTTGAGTATACTTACCAAGTCTTGATTCTGTTTCTGCTTCTACTTTTTGGATGGCTTCGTTCACTGTTGCAATGACCAAGTCTTGCAACATCTCAATATCTTCAGGGTCCACCAATTCTGGTTTCAACTCGAGAGACTCAATTTGACGATTGCCATTCATTTTAACAATCACTAAGTCATTGGTAGAACTTACTTCAAAGATTTCAGATTGAATGGCTTTCTGTTCTTTTTCCATATCTTTTTGCATTTGTTGAACTTTTTTCATCATGCCTTGCATATTAGCCATATTGGGTATTTTCGCCATCTTCATCATCCTTTTCATCTTATTTTGTGCTTTAATTATATCATAGTTTCCCCTAAAATAGCATCGTCTCTCTTAGGCTCACTGTCTAGAACTTGTGATGCAAATATCGTTGGAAGATGCGATACGATGCCATCGATAAGAGATTCAAACCCCCGATTCCAATACAGGTCCAAACTACCGTTTCGCTGGCTCGATAATAAGTAATCAACCATAAAATAAAACTTATCACCAAAGTAACACTCTGCGTACTACGATACGCTTGTTCGCGCCGAGTATTATAAGGTCCGATCATGGTTTGAGATCCGACCACGACGAGCTGATTTAATAGATGCAGTTGGACCGCTAACGTTGCGATTAATAGTAGCAACGATAAAATTAATTCTCCATGAATATGTGACTCTAAGTACATTACTTGGTGATACAACGTCATCACCCCTAAGGCAGCTAAAATAATTTGTAACGACGCATATTTGCGAATTAATTGAGGCTGAGCACTATAACGCGTTCCTAAAAAGTAAATGAATAATAATGCCATCAACCAAATCCACAAATTAATGTAACTGCTAACGATTAAATTCATTCTCTCACCTCATCTAAATGCTATCGATCATAATGGAACGATATATTTTCCTCCCCAAATAAGTTGATGGTTTCTCGAATTGCTGCATCTTCTTCCGGATCTTCCGAAAATTGCATTGTTTCGATGGAGGTTGCTTCTTCGGGTTCACCTTGGTAGACTGTGCCAAAAATATCGGTATATTCAACCTCATTTTCAGCGTTGGCACCCGCTTCGTTGGTTCCTTGCTTCCAATCCCGAATCTCCACAGTAGATTCCTCAGGCACAGACTCGTCCCTTACGGTATCATTCATTGGTTCCTCAGACACTTCAATATCAAATGACGATGGCTCCTCATCCGGTGCCATCACGGATTCATTCGACAATTCTGGCGAGTTCGTCTCATTTTTTGGTTCATTCTCATCCTCCCGATCTCGCAATGGAATCGGCTGATTATTATTTTGATCGCGCAAAACTTTGTATTGTTGGCGTAACGTTGGCCATTCACTACTTAATACAAGCACGACTTTGTACGACTCTGCTAAAATTTGTTCGATGGCTTGCTGTAATACCTGTTGAACTTGCATCTCATGTTGGATTTCTCCTGCATACAGGGCACTATCGAGGCGAAGTAAAATATAGCCATTCCCTGCAGTGATCACTTCACTATCGGTAAAGAGGCGGCGCATCTGGGGAGGCAGCTGCCCAACAATCGAAGACCAAGCAGACTTCACTTGCTTACGTCCTTGATGGGTCGCCTCATTCAATACATGGTAGACCGCCGATTGATCGAGCTGATAAGTAGCAGCTTGATGATTGGGGCGCTCACGCGGAGTCAATGGTTGTTCGCTAGAAACCGGTTCAGACGTGACTACCGCACGACCTTGCTGAGTGGATTGAGCCAATTGTTCTACTTTGGATTCCAATTGCGTCAAGTGTTCTTTAAGTTGGACAACTTGCGCAACCAGTTCGGAATCTTGCGGTGTCGCTGAGGAACTTACCAACTGAGATGGTTGTTCGGACGCCAGTTGAACCGTAAATATCTCTAAATAAACTTGCGGTTGATTAGAAAACCTCAACTTATTTTGGGTTTCGTTGAGTGATTCAATCATTTGATAGTAGAAGGACGCTGGGATTGCTTCAATGGTTTCAAGCTGAGCGTCGGTTAAGAGCGTTTGATTTTTCTCCAAATATTGAGATAACAATAAGTCCCGACTTAATAAGATTAGTTCTTCAATGAAACGTGCCGTTTGCTTCCCTTCACTTAATTGTTCACGAACAATGGCTAAAGCAGCTTCCACTTGATGTTGATAGATGGCTTCAATATAAGCTAAGAGCGCCTCTTGACTTAAGCTGCCTGAAACACTCAGTGCCGCATCTAAGGTCACTTTCTCTGGATGATAAGAGATAGCTTGGTCTAACAGGCTGAGACTGTCGCGCATCCCTCCATTGGCTGCTCGAGCAATCAGCGCAAGCGCTTCTGAATCGTAGGCGACTTGATCGTGCTCTAAAATATGAGCTAAATGATTGGCAATATCTGTCTCACTAATTCGTTGAAAGTCATAACGTTGCACTCGTGACAAGATCGTTGCTGGAATTTTATGCGGCTCTGTCGTCGCCAAAATAAAAATAACACGTTCTGGTGGCTCTTCGAGCGTCTTCAATAATGCATTGAAAGCTCCGGTTGTTAACATATGAACTTCATCAATAATATAGACCTTATAGGTGGCTTCGCTAGCTGCATAACGAACATTATCACGCAAATTGCGAATCTCATCGACTCCGTTATTACTTGCCGCATCAATTTCTACTACATCACTTAACAATCCTTGCGTAATCCGTTGACACAAGTCACATTCATTACAAGGGTTGCCATCTTGGGTATTCGGACAGTTGACGGCTTTCGCCAAAATTTTAGCTGCACTCGTCTTTCCAGTCCCACGAGGACCAGTAAATAAATAAGCATGACTAATTTGTTGGTTTTTTACCGCATTTTTCAGTGTCTCTTTAATCGGATCTTGTCCAATCATTTCATCGAATGTTTGCGGTCGCCAAACGCGATATAAAGCTTGATAACTCATGGCGCGCTCCTTTCTCAATTTATAGTAAAATGCTTAGTTTGTTTGCCCCACCAACACTTCAAAATGCATCGTCACTTGATCAATTGAATGATTTAATAATTGTTGACGCTGCTGAGAATTCAACCCCCAAGTCAGCGGCGTCATATCGATGAGTAATGCCAAATCCGTCGGAGTTAATCTCACAATGTATTCTAAGATTTGGCTCTGAACAGCGGGATAATGTTGGTAGAACAAGGTTTTAACTTTAGTATTATCATATTGCGAGCGATCAGATGTATTGTAGATTCTCTCACGTAGTTCTTTTAAGTAGTGGGTACTTGGAATCACTTTAATGACTTGCCCTCCAGGACGTAGCAATCGATTAAATTCCTGATAATTAGAGGGACTTAGGACATTCAAAATGCCATCAAATTGTTGTCCCGTTAGAGGTACGTTGGCCAAATCGCTCACCACCCAATCGATTGCTCGATAAGTTTTGGCAGCTTGACGAATACCGTCTTTGGCAATATCAATGCCTACAGCATCGGAATGAATACCTTGTTCTTTTAATTGTTGATCAACTTGATTCAAGATGTAACCTTCACCTGTTCCAGCATCAAGCAACTTGAGGGCTAGTGATCCATTCGCCGTCAAGATGTGAGTGATACAATCAATAACCGGTTGATACAGCTTCGTTCGATCATTTAATTCCCGTCGAGCATGGAATAACGATTTGTCATATTTCGTCGAATGTCCTTGTAGAAGCAAGTTAATATAGCCTTCTTTAGCAAAATCAAAATGATGTCCCTTCGGACATTTCATGCTGCGACCTTCGATTTGCAGAGGTTGCTGGCAAACTGGACATTGGTATCGGATACTCAATTTATTCGCCTTCCTTTGTCAATAAATATTGCTGAGCTTGCGTTAAAATATCTCGATCATTCTCATAAGTGAGCCGTTCCAAGGCAAGTGAATAAGGCAACCAAAGAACATTGGTAACTTCTTCGATTTGTTGAGTCACCGTTAATTGGTCGGATAAAGCTACAAAGTAAACTACTTCTTTTTGAACACCTGGACTCGGTGAATAGCTCACCGACGTTCTGAAGCGCGGATCAATCGTAACATTCAATCCTGTTTCTTCTTGAATCTCACGTTGAGCTGTTTCGATTTCTGTTTCACCTGCTTCGACATGCCCTTTCGCAAAGGCCCAATGACCCCCATTCCGGTGACAAATCAATAAATAATGATTTTCGCCGTGGTCAGTATAATATACTACAGCGCCGCATGATTTTTCTTGTACTTGCATCCATTATCCCTCACTTACATCTTCTCCAGTTAATTACTCCTATTATACACTATCTGATGATTTTTTGAGGGTTTTATATTCCAAAGACTGGATGAATCACAATCAATTAAAAAGCGCCTCCTTTCGGAATGGCGCTCACTTGAATATAAAAAAATACCACATGGCTTCGTCACTTAGAGCTGCTATCTCCCGATCCTGACCCGGTTCGTGACTCCACCATTGGCATCTTTATAGTATCATAGGTTTCTCTTGAAAGCAAGTCACACCCTTTTACGAACAAGCGCGTGCTGCTTCCATAAAGGCCTGAATTTGTTCAATCGGTGTATCATAAGGCAAATCACATCCTGGAGCTAGAATTAATGTTCCTTTTGCATCTTTTGCGGCTTGAGCAATGCGTTCAACTTCCTGCTTGATTTCTTCAGGTGTTCCCTCTAAGAAAAACTTAACGGGATCGACATTGCCCATCAGCAACAACTGATGATCAGTCATTTCAAAAGCCTTTGCCACATCAACCACTTGATCCATACTAAATGCATCCACACCCGTTTGTTGAATCAACGGTAATGCTCGTTCCGTATTACCACAAATGTGTAGGTGTACGCGTTGATTTTGTTGATGCAATGTTTCGACAAGTTGTTGCGTATATGGAAAGGCAAACGCCTCGTATTGCTTGTGGCTAATTAAACTACCACTCGCCACCGGATCGCTTATATTGTAGATAATCGGTGCCAAATCACTGAAACATTCAACGAGCTGTGTGGCTAATTGTGTCGTATAAGCTAACGCTGCATGGAGTCCTTCTGGATCTCGGCGCATACCGCGTAAAATTTTCTCCGATTCAATCAAACCTGCTACCATACTGAAAGGACCTCTAAAATGAAGACGAACTGGGACTTCTCCATGTGTCTCATTAAGAAAATGTTCGATGGCTTGACGCAACCTTAAAGTAACCGGAAGTGTCTCCAATGCCAACTCTGGCAATGCCGCAACGTCGTCTAATGCTTGGGCAGGATAAGCCACAATACTACGTGAAGTATTTGGATGAGTAACTTTACTTTCACCGCCAAGCACCTGATTGATTTCGCTCATCGAATAATTTAAAGAGACGGAATCTGCTTTAAAGGTTTGATAACTTTTTAATAACTTCTCAAGCAATAATGTCGCGTCTGCTTCAGATTCAAGGTAAGTTCGGTCGATTAATTTAGCGCTCACTAAATTATCAAAGAGTACGACCGGCATCGTATCTAATGGGGATTGCGTATGAAGTCTTTCCCAACGTTCAGCGGAAGTGAGTTCCATTGGCATCGTCTCCTTTACTCATAAAATTTATCCATGTATTGGTGAATTTTAAAATATCCGGATTGATTATTAATCGTAATAACCCCGCCATTTTTCATCGAATACATATCATAAAGCTCTGGAATATGGTCTTCTTTCGGAATCAAATATTGTAAAATATGACGGATATTAATACTGTGCCCCACAAAGAGTAAGGTCGCATCCGTATCTCCTAACTCATCAAGCAGTTTATCTGCCCCAACATGTAAGTGAGCCAAATAATCTTGATAATCTTCACCCTCACCATGCAAATCTGCCGGTTTCAGTGCAGAGAGCCGCTCGGCCTCGGTTGTTTCATTTAACATCGCTTCAACCGAAGGGAAACCGAGATATTGCCGGAGTATTTCCCATGTTTCATTGGCAGTCATTCCTTCAAAACTCCCAAAACTAATCTCACGGAAATCCGCTAATTCGCGAATTGGCACCATCCAACGTGGATAAATACTTTCACCTAGTAAAATCTCCGCCGTTCTCGTGGTACGCTTCAAGTCACTGACAATGGCTGCATCAAAACGCACTCGGCTAAGACGCTTGCCAACTTGGCGCATATCTTCAATCCCTTTAGGGGTCAAAAACGGATCTACCCAACCTTGCGTTCGTTGATGTAAATTGAAGTAAGTCTCCCCATGACGAATAAAATAAATCGTTAAACCTTTTTCTAATTTTGCGTCCATATTTTTCTCCTAACGTCGAATCGATCTCGCTAATTGTCTTAATGTGTGATTTTCTCCACGAATGGTCATCGACAATTCATAAATATTCTCAAAAGGTGCCACACCACCACTGTTCGATGATCCAATGTGATGGATATCAGCGCCGCCTACTTTGCTATTCAAAGCAATCTGACGGATTACATCTCTCGGTGCACAACACTGGCTCGCTCCATTAACAGCCATGACCAACTTACCTGATTGACGGATAATACGTTGACACGCTAGGAATTCCTCCATCGTAAAACCCGGAATCGTCCCAACGGCTGGTAATAAGACCACATCAGCTCCTGCTTCTACAAATTGCTCCGCAACGGCTTCTGTCATGACCGGCTCTTGAATGGCTGCAGAATGCATTTTCCCTACCATAATGATTCCTGAATAATGTTCTTTGGCAAGTTGAATACTCTGTACAATTCCTTCGTTCGTAACGCCTGATTTTGGATTCCCTGTAATACATAAGAAATCCAACGACAAATTCTCAATAACGTCTAGTGTTTCAACACTTAGCTTCCGACCGGATATCATCGTTTCCAATGGTTCGTAGGTTTGAGCAGATGTCGGCACAATCGGCTCCAAGTTAACCCCTAACGGAACACCGACTAATTCTTTTAAGCGTTGAACCGGACGGTCAGCTTGGTCGATCCCTAGTATAACCGGTTCTAGTACATTCAACTGATTCAATAAAATCAAATCCGCGCCGGCTGCCACTGCCAATTCAGAATTGGTCAAGTCTTTTATATATGATTCAAAACTTTCTTTTAATTCAACGAGTACCGTACGACCTTCCGCAGCAGCTATGGATTGCAACAGCATCTTCCGATTCATTTGCTCAAAATCACTCGCATAACAATCTAATATTCTTCTCGCATTCATCAATAATTAAACTCGCTCCCCTGTCTGATGGTCGAACCAATGAATCTTATGATCTAACAAGGTTAATCCGACACGCTGACCTGGTTCTAGCTGTGTACGTTCGTAATCTCGCACCACAATTTCCTCACCTTGGTCATCATAAAGATAGATTAATTGTTCGTTTCCTAAGTTTTCTGTATGTGATACTTCATAGAATTCACCGTCAGCAATTTGTAAATCTTCTGCCCGCAATCCAATATGAATTCGATCACCTTGGTACCCCTCCGGCACATTTAACGTAATATTTCCAAATTTCACTTTCCCATTTTGAACCGGTTCACTGACAATATTCATTTGTGGACTTCCGATAAATTGTGCCACAAAAATATTCGCGGGTTCATCGTATAATTTTTCCGGAACATCATATTGCTGAATTAAACCTTCATTCATTAATAAAATGCGTGTTCCCATCGTCATCGCTTCAGTCTGGTCATGCGTCACATAGATCATTGTTTTACCAATTCGTTGATAAAGTTGGATAATTTCTGAGCGCATCTTAATTCGAAGCTTCGCATCTAAGTTCGATAAAGGCTCGTCGAGCAAGAATAATTTAGGATCGCGCACTAGAGCTCGCCCTAATGCTACCCGTTGGCGTTGTCCACCAGATAATTGTTTTGGATAGCGATCTAATAACTGATCTAAGCCTAGAATTTCACTCGCATTTTTAATACGTTCGGCACGCTCTTCAGCTGGAACTTTACGCATTTTAAGACCGAACTCCATATTTTGATAGACCGTCTTTTGCGGATAGAGCGCATAGTTTTGGAACACCATCGCAATATCACGTTGCTCAGGCTTCATATTTGAGACATCGGTCTCGTCAATTAAGATACGTCCTTTATCGAAATCCTCTAATCCGGCTATCATCCGAAGCAAGGTCGTCTTACCACAACCAGACGGCCCTAGAATAACGATAAATTCATTGTCTGGGAAGACCAGCGATAAATCGGTAAAAATAGTAGTGTCACGACTATAAGATTTTGTGACGTTATCAATCGTTACTTTTGACATAGTTCTACTCCTTACTACTTGTTTGCATTAACCCACGGCCAATTGAATTTTGAATAAACATAAAGAATACAAAGACTGGGATGGTTGAAATCGTACTGGCAGCCAGTTGTAGATCCCAACGTGTCCGATTATATTCTTCGAAACGAATAATAGCTAGCGGCAACGTGTTATTCGCCATATTCAAAATACTTGAGCGGGCGAAGATAATATCTCCCCAAGCAGAAATAAAGGCAAATAAGCTAGCCGTTATAATTCCCGGTAACGCCATTGGAAGCAACACATGGAAGACACTCTCATACCAAGTGCAGCCATCCATTCGCGCAGCTTCTTCGATATAGAGCGGAATCCCTTGTAAATAGGTATACAATAACCAAATCGTCATCGGCAAGCAACTCGCCGTGTTACCAATAATCAGTGATAAGCGAGTATCTAAAATACCTAACGTATTAAAGATGGCATAAAGTGGTCCAGAGAGTAAGACGGGTGAAAACATCTGAAATAGTAGGACCGTATAAAGAAAACCTTTTTTAAATCGAATCGGATAACGCGTTGTCGCATAGCTCGCTAAGACCGCAACGCTGGTACATAGCACCATCGTAACCCCTGAGACAACCAAACTGTTGATTAACGGTTTAATAATGCTTTTTTCACCAAAGAGCGTCTCCGTATAATTTTCCCACATCGGTGGCCACTCAAAACTGTGAACCGGATTTTGCAAGAGGTTAGAGTAGGAACTTAACGAAGAAATAACCATAATGATAATCGGCAAGTTGATTAAAAGCCCAATTAAAATAACAATTGCTGTTCGTAATTTTCTTTGCATGTCATCACCTACTGTTCCTTCAAGATATTACGAATATAGTTGAACGTAATAAGGACTAAGAAAATTAAAATTAAAACCGAAAGCGCACTACTAATTCCGAAGTTAAAATTACGGAAGCTTTCGTTATAGACGCGCATCATTAATGTTTCCGTTGAGCGAAGTGGTCCGCCTTCCGTCATAACATAGAGAACGTTAAAGGAGTTGAAAGTCCAGATGGTTACCAATGTTAAGGTCACCATAATAATGCTCTTCATCTGAGCTAAGGTAATATTGACAAAGCGGGACCAATAACCTGCACCGTCGACACGCGCTGCTTCATAAAGACTCGTTGGAATATTTTCTAGTCCCGATAAGAACATCATCGTCACTAAAGGCCATCCCATCCAAGCATCAACAATCCCGACGACATAGAGTGTAATATCTGGACGAGCTAACCAAGAAATATTTGAGCTAATCACATTGATCTGCTGTAAAAAGTAATTTAAATAACCATATTTACCGTCGAGAATCCATTTCCATACAATCCCTACCGCAATTTGTGGCATTGCCCATGGTAAAAGGAACAGAAAACGCACGAACTTCTTACAGTAAATATCGCTATTTAACAACATGGCGAATATAAAGCCAATTACAATTTTAAGAAATACCGTAAAAATCGCATAACGCAAGGTGATCGACAAGCTTTTTACATAAGAACTATCGGTAAAAATCTTTTTAAAATTCCCCCACGCTACCCAAGTCGACTCGCCACCAAACAATCGCACTTCTTGAAATGACTGAATCAATGTCAAGAAAAAAGGATAACCATATAAAATAATCAAAAGAATAATTGCTGGCATAATCAAAGTATAAGGTACCCAATCGGTATGTTTTCGCATCTGATAATCCCTCCTTCAGACTCCCATTGATTTAAAATTTTGCTGGGCTCAATTGGCCCAGCAAAAATTTTTCGTTTAAAAATTATTCAGCGACTTCTTTTTGAGCTTCATCAAAGGCAGTTTGACCGTCTTTTTCACCTAACAAGGTTTCTTGTAAAGCTTGAACGAATGCACGGTTAAACTCATCCCAGTTTGGTGTATGTGGGTCTGGGTAACCGAAAGCAATGGTCTCTAAGAACGGTTTCATAAAGTCTGTTTGGAATCTTTCGTCAGCTTCTTCAGCTTTAAGAATTGGGAACCAGTTGAATGCTTCACTCACTGGACGTTGGAATTCTTCTTGACCCATAAATTCAATGAATTTCCATGCACCTTCTGGATTTTTAGCTCCTTGTGTAATAACGTAAGAGTCCGTTGCAATGTTAACGCCTGGATGTTTACCTTCTGGTAGGGGTGCCACTGCGTATGGGTATTCTTCTTTATGTTCTTCTAAAGCTTCTTGATCCCATGGACCTGTTACGAACATTGCTAAGTCTCCATTAACGAACATTTTAATTTGATCGTTACGTTCAGATTCAAGTGGACTTGGAACTAAATCTTTATCGACGAATTGTTTTAAGTATTCTGCAGTTTCAACAATTTCAGGTGTATTAAGTTGGAATTCACCTGATTCACTTACTGGGAAGCCATCATTTTGGTAGAAGAAGTTCATTAATTCAATCGAAGTTCCTGGTCCGTCGATTGGTAAGTAGAATCCATAAATATCATGTTCTTCTTTGACTTTTTCTGCCACTTCTAATAATTCGTCCCAATTGGTTGGCGGTGTTTCAATTAAGTCTGTACGGTAGATTAATGCACGACTTGAGAACGCCATTGGAATACCATATTGTTTACCGTCAATCGTTGCTGTGTGATAGACACTTTCAACACGCGGTTCAATAAATTCAGGTGTAATGAATTCATCTAAGTCGCGAATAATTCCTTCATCACGGAATTGACGAAGTGAACGTGTCCCAATTAGCATAATATCTGGCGCTTGTCCGCCATTTACTAATTGAACAATACGGCTGTTTAATTCATCCCATCCTACAGGAATGACTTCAACTTTAATCCCTTCAGCTTCTTCAAAAGCTTTAATACCGGCATCAAGTTCTTCACGTAAGTAACCTGTATCATAACCAGGAACTAAAATACTCACGGTTTGCTCCGCTTTCTCTTCTGCGTGAACTGCAGTGAATAAGCTCGGAACGAAAACGCTTAGTAGCATGACTGCCGCTACAAGTTTTAACATTATTTTTTTCATAATCTGTCTCCTTATTTCTACATTCGACCGTAATGCATTATCGCTTCCACATACGCCGTCACATTTTGAATCGGTGTGGCTAGTGGCACACTGCATCCCGGTCCAATAATATACTTCGTTGAACTATGCTTTGCTGCCTCATAACTTTGGGCAACTTGTTGCTGGATTGAGTTAATATCACCTTGAAGGAGATATTTCACTGGATCGATATTGCCGATAATACCTACCGGTAATTCTTCTACAATCTCCAACGCTGTTTTCAAATCAACTTGTTGGTCGATTGAGATATAATCGACTCCAGTACTGGCAATATCGGTCAGAAACTTTGTTGTATCGCCGCAAATGTGAATCACCACCTCCCCTCGTTGATATTGTTTAATATGCTCTACAATGCGTTGAGTATAAGGTTGGCTAAATTCACGGTATTGTTTGCCGCTAATCAAAGCTCCTGATGACACTGGATCCGTTATATTGAATGTTGTTTGATGATTTAATGCAAAGGCATCAATAATACGTAACGTTGCTTGTGTTACTAACTCTAAGAGTTGATGCACTTGTTCGGGTTGTCTTCGAGTTCCACGCAGCAAAGTCTCAATATTAATTAAGCTCGCTGCGGAAGTTAAGGGACCTGTAAGCTCATAAGCTACTGCAACCTCTTGACCGAGTCGGTCTTGAATCATTTGAATCGCTAAATCATGTTTACGTAATAAGCAAGAAGCTTCGAAAGAAACTTTGGATAAATCAATTTTGTCTAACTCATCTAAAGATGACAGCAATGGAACATCTAACATCGGACTGGCATCTTCCGGATACTTCATTTGACTCCCTAAGATGATTCCCAGTCCATTTAACCCCAAATTCACCGAAACATTATCGCATCCGAATGCGTTGTATACAGCGATTTCCTTGGCTGCAATATTACCCGCAGTTGCTTCAGATTCTTGATACGTTTGGTGGGTCAATCTCGCACCAAATGTTCCATGAAACAACATATAGGGTGGGCGATCTACTGGCAACCCTTGATTAAAAGCAGCTAACCTCTCGATTGAATTCAATTGCAGTACTCCTTTTCAGTTACTAATAATTCAACGGCGCTGCCATCAAGCAGTCGAGTGACTACAGCCCCTTGATACATTGGATTTAATAAAACTTGATCGGTAAATCGATCATTCGAACAGCGGTGGTGTATGACCCGATAATCAGTCTTTCGATACCGGATCAGTCCATCCGCCATTAATGGATTAACATAAACCACGCCTGATGTGCAACGAACATAAGTTAACCATTCACATAGCCACTCCCATTGCCAAGGCATGACGTATTCTCGATAAAACGCATCCCCGATTATTTCGGGAATTCCAATTGGATCACCTAGAATAATCATCCCTCGCTTGAGTTTCAATTCGGCTTGTAAGAGCTTCGTCCACTGTTGATACAATTGTTTGAAAGCTTGGAGTGGCACCGTCGCATCTCGTTTAAGCACCGTAAGTAATTCCCGTAAGCCAATGAGGCTCTCCCAAATGGTCCAAAGCCCGGTGTCATTGAAGCCTACAGGTTCATCCAATTGATTCAACCATTCGATTAACGGGACGATTTGGGTAAGATCCAAGTCAGCTTGAGCTTCCCATCGTGTGACATAAGCTCCGCCGGTGGCTACATATTTTACATGCGCTCCGAGTGCTTGTGACGCCATCAGATGACCGATCGGTGCTAATACATATGGTTTTTGAGTCGCCTTTTGACGCAAACGGATTAATGTTTGCATCACCTCTAAAGAACCGTGCGTTTCTGCTAACCATTGATGCTGGTTTGAAGTCAACCCTTCGCCACTGTCAAAAGGATAATGTAATCTTTCAAGCTGTTCAATTCGCTTCCAATGCGACATCGCTTAACCCCGCTTCTCAAATAGTGTGTGGCGTACAAAACGTCGCTGGTAGTCGTCCATTAGACTTAATTCGAGCGGTTCAATTCGCTGACTTAATGCTTCTAAGTCCTGTCGGACGTCAAGTGACATCAGTGCCATATAGGCTCCACTATGAGATGTGTTCCCCAAGTAGTGCAACTTATTTTTAAAAGCTTGAGGTAAGATGCCTGTTTCAATCAGGCTCGACTCATCAATATGTGCTCCAAACTGTCCGGCAATATAGACGTGCTGGATAGCTTCTGCCGTAGTTTGAGCTTCAACTAGCAATTGTTCAATCCCGGCCATAATCGCACCTTTCGCTAATTGGACTTGGCGAATATCTTGTTGCGATAAATAGACTCCCTCAGCTAAACGAATTCGACGTTTCCCTGTTGCGTCGACTTCAATGTACTGAAGACGATCATCATCCGGCGCTAGACTTTGTGGATCGATAATTCGTCCACGTTCATTAACCAATTGATATCGGAGTCCCTCACGCAATGCTGCTAATACACCACTACCACAGAGTCCAATCGGCTCTGTATTTGAAATCACTGATAAGACTGCCCCTTCAGGCGTCAAACGCACTTCCTCAATCGCACCACTCGAGGCTTTCATTCCTGATGTAATGTTCATCCCTTCAAACGCTGGTCCCGCTGCGGTCGAACAGCTGAGAAGATGTTGGTTGGAGGCTAAAATCATCTCGCCGTTCGTCCCAATATCGATCACAATGGCTTGATCTTGTCGATCGAGTTCCGCTACATAGGCGCCGCAAACAACATCTGCGCCAACATAAGCTGAGATCATCGGCAACGTAATAATACGTGCCCGTGAATTAATAGACCAATCCCATTCAGGATGAACTTGAAAATTTTGACTCGATTTAACGACTAACTCATAAGGCGAACGGCCTAACGGCTCTGGATTAATTCCAAGTAACAAGTGCAACATCACTGGATTTCCCGCGATAACCATCTGATAGATATATTGCGAATTCACCCCTGTTTGAATTCGCAACGCCTGAATCAATCCTTTAATTGTATTGATAACAGCGGTTTGCAAGTTATCTAACCCTGATAAGCCTGAATCCATCACATGCGTTATTCGCGTTAAAACATCGGAGCCATATTGCCCTTGTTGGTTGAGTTGGCTTTTTGTCGCCAACTGCTCGCCTGTCAGTAAGTTCACTAATGTTACGACGACCGTTGTGGTCCCAATATCGACTGCCAGACCGTATTGCCACGCCGTTGTATCCCCCGGTTCGATAGAGAATATCTCACCTTGGTCGTAGACTCCCGTCCATTGGTGGGTTTGTTCATCCATAGATAAACCGAGTTGTTTTGACGCTTGTTGGGCCTCTCCCGCTGTCAGTATGCGCTTTGTAATAGCGGGTCGGTACTCAAAGTGAGGCAAAGTCCCTTCAGTCAGTATCGTATGTTGTGTCTCAAGTTTAAAATTAGTCACTGCTACCGATTGCGTTGGATAATAACGACATAAGAGCCGCTCTTTAGGCGACTGTCCTTGAGTTGAAACTGTTCCGCGACATTGGCCACAACGCCCACGCCCATCACAGTCTCCACTAATTAATACGTCATGTCGACGCAGACATTGCCAAAGCGATTCGCGACTTTCTGTATCGTAATCCAATTGACGCCCATCCGGTAAATTTATTTTGACAATCATTTTGATTCCAATTCAGTGTGATGAGTTAATCGCTTCGCTAACTCCACACATTCAAAAGCATTTTCGGAATAACCATCAGCGCCAATCTCATCACAAAAAGCTTGTGAGACTGGACTGCCTCCGATCATTACTTTAATTTGCTGACGCAAACCTTGTTCTTCTAGAAGCTCAATCACCCGACGCATCCCACCCATGGTCGTTGTCATTAACGCTGACAGTCCAATCAGATGTGCGTCTTGTGCGACAGCTTCATCAATAAAGTTTTGGAGTGGAACGTCTTTACCTAAGTCAATTACCTCAAAGCCTCCTGCTTCAAGCATAATATGACATAAGTTTTTCCCGATATCGTGCGTATCACCTTCCACAGTTCCAATGACCACTTTCGGTAAGTCCGCTCGAGTATCCACTCGCTCCATTAAAATCGGTTGTAAGATTTCCATTCCTAATTCGAACGTATCTGCACAAAACAGCAAATCGGTCACATAGTACTCTTCTTCAGCAAACAGCTCCCCTGCGCGATTCATGCCATCAACCAAACCATCTAATACAGCTACTTCTGGATCAAAGTCTGCATCGAGATACTCCCTGACTGCATCAACGATGCCCTCTTCATCCATATCTAATACGAGATCTGAAATTCTTTTTAATAATTTATCCTGTTCTTCCATGTCTTCTCCTCAAGTTTGCTACGAACCCACTTATATTTCACAACAACACAAAAAACCGATCAACCCCTTTGGATTGAACGGCAATATCTCGTTAAATCATCTATTAAAGTTTAAAAATAACGCAAATATTGCATAGACAAACAAGCCCTTGGCACAATTGACGGTCCATCAACGCTTTCTAATCTCACTTAAAAAAACGACAATCCCGTTAATCTGAAGGCATGTTGAAATATTCAGTTTTAGATGTTGACAAGGGATTCTTCAATAAACAAAACTTGTTCCATTACGCTAAATCACTTTCGCATTGGCAATCCCTTCCTTCCTCTAAAACAATCTATGCAACATAGTTCAAGATTATTTTATCATTAAATTCTAAGTTAAACAATCCATTCACACTAATGAATAAATTCACATAAAGATTATGATATTTTCTCGAATAATTCGAGTCACATTATCCTTTCACACTTCCTGATGACAGTCCACTTACTAAGCTTCGACGGAAAATAATTGCAATAATAAGTGGCGGCAAAATTGTAAATAATCCTGATGCAGCAATCATACCATAATCTACCGAGTCACGAGTCATAAATTCCGATAAAATTAATGTTACGACTTTATTAGATTGAGACGTCAATAGAATCATCGGAATTTGAAATTGACTCCACGTCATCAAAATAACCGTCAATACGCAACCTAATATGGCATTTCTTGAGGCAGGTAAAATAATCTCCCACGCCGTATACCATTCATTCGCGCCATCCATCGCCGCAGCGTCCCATAAATCTTGTGAAATACTATGAAAATGGTTATACATCATCCAAGTCGAGAGCGGATAAAAGGCGGTGACGCAAATCACACTTACCCAAAATAAATTGTTAATTAATTTAAATTGTGCAAACATTTCAAAAATAGGAATAATGGTAGCAAAGACTGGTATTACCATTGTGATCAATAATGAACGAAAAAGTCCGATCTTCCATTTGAAATGATATCGACGAAAGCCATATGCTGTTAAGGTTGCTAATGGAACACACATCAACGTCGTGTACAATGCGAGTTTGATTGAGTTTTTCAATCCGTTAAAAACAACTTGATGCGCCTTGGTCGATGAATCTAATATCTTCTGATAATTCGCAAACGAGATTGTTGTAGGTAATAGTTGCGTAGAGAATTTTACCAGTTCGTTGTTCGGCGTTAAACTCATAATAAAATTCCAAACAATCGGCGCCAAGGTAAAGATTAAAAATAAAACCACCGCAATTGAGTAAAGTCCCTTACTTCTTTTCTTCATATTAATCCACCGCATTTTCTATATTGATTGATCGAATGTAGAAATACCCAAACACCCCGGATAAGAGCATTGAGATATAAGTAATCGCAGATCCATAACCAAAGTCTAGATAGCTAAATGTATTCATGTAATTATATACGAGAAGTGATTGTGTCTCAAAGCGATAGCCGGCGAGCGCTATAATCTCGTCAAATGCCATAACACCTGCTAATAAAGCTTGTAACAAAACAACTTTAATCGCAGGAGCAATAAAAGGGAGGGTAATATCCGTCATCTGATACCAACGATTGGCTCCATCAACTTGTGCTGCTTCATATAGATCGAATGGAATAGCCTGCAATCGTTCTAATACAATAATGGCACAAAACGGAATCACACGCCAAGCAATAACAAATGACACAATCATCAACAACTGCCACCGATCCGTTAGCCAGAAAACAGGCGTTTCAATTAAACCAAAATTTAACAATAATTTGTTAATTAGCCCATAAGTTGGATGGAACATAAATCGCCAAATAATCCCATTGACTAGAGGGGGTAGCGCCCAGGGAATAATGGCGCATGCTGTTAGAAAAGAACTCATTGATGAATTGATATTTAACAACATGCCTATCGCAATACTGATAATTAACACTACGACTGTAACGATCACCAAAATATATAGTGTATTGATTAACGCATTCATAAAATCTTGCGATTGTATAACTTTTATATAGTTTTCCAGACCGATAAATTTTGTTTGATTCGGTCGCGTTAATTTATAATTTAATAAGCTCAAGTAAAAAGTTTTAATGATCGGATAAAGGACTAATATTCCCATCAGCAATATCCCTGGTAGAAATAAAGCGCCCCGTTTAATCTTATCCATCAATTCTCACCCCTTTTCTTTCTATCATATTTTGATACAAAAACAGACCAGCAAATAACTGGTCTGTTGTGCTTTTCCTTATTTATTTGCTTCAACCACTTTATTAACATTTTCAACCATTTGCTCTGCTGCTTCTTCAGCAGTTAATTTGCCAGTTGCTAGTTGATTAATGACGTTATAAATTTCTGCACTCATTTCGGTGTAGTATGCAGGAACACCGTGTGGGAAAGGCGATTCAATCATACCCGCTAACTCTGTCATCACACCCGCGATATTAATTTTACCTTCTTCAACGACTTTTTCGAGCACACTAATACGTGTTGGTAGTGAACCTAACTCATCAAATAAACGCGCTTGAGTTTCTGGTGAAGTATACCATTTTACGAATTCAAGGGCTGCGTCAGGATGTTCTGTATTTGGTGAAATTCCTACACCTTCTTGGAATGAAGCTGTTACAGGAGAGGTTGTTTCTTTACCTGGCAATAGGGCCGTCTCAATTTCACCTTTTACAGCAGAATCTTCGCCTTCAACCATTTGAAGCAGTCCGGAAGGACCAACTACAAAGGCTGCGTCACCATTGACGATTGGCATAAATGAATCATATCCTGAACTGTTAACGTTACCAAGGTCGACTAATTCATTCGTCATTAATTCCTCATAAACTGTCAGTGCATCAAGGGCTGCTTCAGCATTCAACGTTCCATCCTCATTAAAGACGACACCGTTACGAGAAAGTGCTAACCATAAGAAAGTGGTCGTAGTATTTTCACCCGCTTCAATCGGAATTGAAACTGGATATTCAACCACACCAGCTTCTTTTAATGTTTTCGCTGTTTCGATAACTTTATCCCAAGAAGTAACATCTTCATCTACTTCTCCTTCATTGAACATGCGTTTATTGTAATAACCGATACGGAAGTCGTTCGCATAAGGAACACCATATACCGTTTTATCTACTGCAAATTGTGATAATGCTGGGAAATCGTCCGCATCTTCTAATTCAATTGGTGCTAACCAACCCGCATTAACAAATTCTCCGACCCACGACCAGTCAACTTCAAAAACATCTGCCGCGACTGTATTCCCTGCAGCAGCAATCGCTAATTTATCCCGAATATCATCCCAAGCTGTCGGTAAAACATTGACTTTAATGCCTGATTGTTCTTCAAATTCTTTCAACAGCTCTTCAGAAGGGGCACCCCAATCTGGAATCATAAAATTAATTTCAACTATTTCCTCGGCATGAGCCGTTGTTCCAAAAGGAACTATGGTCGTAAATAACAACATTAAAGCGGCCAAGCATTTCATAATTTTTTTCATATGTTTCTCCTTCTTTTCAATCAACTACAATTGACGCCGTCCAACACAAAAAGGCGCCACTCTATTAACATTCCTAGTTATGTTTATTGCAAATCATCTAACCATAGGCGCCCTCCTTTAACTTATTATTATAAGTGAATTATATCACGATGCCCTAGCACTGACAATCCTATGACACTCAAACAGGTAACAATCTACTCCGCTCTGTCTATATTCTTCCCTTTTCGCTGGCGTAACTTTCTGAAAAAATAACTTAATTTATCTCCGCATTCTTCTGCAAGAACTCCGGAGATAACTTCAACTTGATGATTAAAGCGATCATCTTGCAATAAATTCATCAAGGTCCCTGCACACCCCGCTTTCAGGTCTGAGGCCCCATACACTACTGTCTGAATTCGGGAATTAATTAAGGCACCGGCGCACATTGGACAAGGTTCTAACGTGACATACATCGTCGCGCCTTCTAAACGCCATGCTTGTTGGTGGCGGTTAGCATCTTCAATTGCTTGAATTTCCGCATGTCCCGTTGCTTGATGTTGTGTTTCTCGGACATTATATCCTCTACCAATAATTTGTTGGTCTTTGACAATAATGGCGCCAATCGGAACTTCATTCAATTGCTCTGCTTTATCCGCTTCCTCCAACGCTTGTCGCATCCATCGTTCGTGAATTCCTTGTAGCGACGCTTCTTCCTTTTCCATTTTGCACCTCCCGCTGTTTTCACAAAAAAAGACCTCGACAAAGCGAGGCCTTCAATTAAAAATTCTCTAATTAGTTAATCCAGTCGTTGACAGCATCTGTCACATCGTCGCCTAAATCGCGAGCACGATCTACAATCGCATTGAATACATCGGACCCTTTATTATAAGCGCGATTTGCTCCTTTAGAAGCTCCATTTGCCATCGCTAAAATTGCATTAACTTCACGATCTGGTAAATGATCGATTGCACTTATAATCGCATCGCTACCACCTAAGTGATTACGAACATATAATTTCGCACGTTCACGATTGACTAGTGCTTTCGCACCTTCACGAGCATCATCATTTAACACTAAAAATGCTGCGCCTGCTACTAATGCTGCGCCCGCTAAAACCCACAGTTTGTTTGAATTATTTTGACTCATTTTATTTCCTCCTCGATATTTTATTAGCTACTCTTATTATAACACATCTTGTTTCATCTCAGAAATAATTTGATGTGATAATTCTCTTTGCAAAGTTTGTTCGTCAAGCCGCTACTTCAAGTGTACCTTCGCCACTAACGCATTTGCTTGAACTTGACCGTCTGCTATCCATTCAATATGATCAACTACGGTATCTGAATTGGTAAAGACAACGATCATCGCATTATTCTTACCTGCATTGTCTAAAGCCACTAAATCAACCGTGGCTACTTGTGTACTTGATGTTACCGATTGATTTTCTTGAACAGATATATCAAACGGTTCTCCATTCAATTCGACCGTATCAATCCCCATATGCAACAAGACATCTAGACCGTCTGATTCGATTCCTAACGCATGTTGTGTTGGGAACACACTGACTACTTTACCCGTAACTGGGCTATAAATTGCGGCTGAGTCGGGTAGAATCGCAAACCCATCGCCCATCATTTTCTTCGAAAATACTGGGTCTTCCACTTGATCGATTGGAACAAATTGTCCTGGTGCAACAGCATAGATTTCAACCACTTTATTCTTTGGCTCTGTTTTCTTTTTGAAAAAATTGAACATCGTACGCCTCCTTATATAATTCACTTAATATTGTTAACTTAACTTTTATTATAACAAAAATCTTATCAATTGAATAATCATACGGCATGATTTTTTGATATTTGATATAATAAAACTATCAATCGTTGGAGGTTTCCTTATGCTCGTTCCATGCATTACATCAAGTTATGAAACATACTTTATAAATTATATTCCCCGTCTAAATCGACTCACTGAAATCCTCACTCAATATAACCAGTCCGTCTCCAGATCTAAACAATTTGATATCACATTAATTCAACCAATGATACGCGATTACTCACTTAATCATCAACGCTACCAATCATTGGCACTTCGTGCACTAAAAGGCGAAAAGGTTGCTACTGATAATCATTGGGACAATTTTATTACGCTAGCCATTATGCTCGAACACGTCTTAGAAGTTTATCAACAACAACAATTGTCGCTCGATATTTTTCACCAAACCATTTCGGATCTCTTTTTAAGATTCAATCAATCGAATCCAAGAGGTATTACGTCAGCTGATTTCCCGTGGTTAATGCAAATTTTTAAGTTTCGTATCTTTAAATTGGGCGAATTACAATTTGAATTCACCCATTTCAGGCCGGAAACATTGCCAGATAATACTGTATTTCGTTCAGACTTTCCGAGTTATTTACTACCAAAGGACCCAATTATTAGTGTCCATATTATGGAAGGAAGCCGTATCCATCCGAATCAGATTCGCCATGAATTCGACCTTGCTCGTGAATTTAAAGCTCGGTATTTCCCCGAATTAACCATCCATTATTTTTATTGTTATTCTTGGCTGCTCTACCCAAATAATGCTCAATTTATGGCGCCGACTAGCAACATCCTTGCCTTTATGCGACTCTTTGAGATTATTGCACAAGCCAACTGGCCAAATATGAGTATCGAGCGTATTTTCGGAGACGCTTATATTGAAGCAATCGATCAACCACTGCCACAACAAACCTCATTGCAAAAAGCTGCCAGTCAACATCTCGACCAATTAGGCGTTGGGGTGGGCGTTATTGCTTATTAACCGATAAAAAAAGTCCACTGCTCACCACAGTGGACTTTGTCATTCATTAACCATTTTTTATTGGGTATTGGTCGGGAGCTTGGAGGTGTGCTGGGTAGTATTTTGCCCAACTGCCATCAAAGAGAATCACATCTTCATAACCGAGCTCTTTCAACAAGAAGAAGCCGGTTGAAGCACGGAAACCTGATCCACAGTGAATAACTAGTGGACGGTCTAGGCAAATACCCTCTTCTTGCCAACGATCTTCAAAATTCTCCGGATGTTGAATATGATACGTTTCGGTAAATAAACTTTCGTCGCCCGCATAAACAGCGCCTTTAATCTCCCCAGCTGCTTGTTCACTTTGTCCTTGGTATTCTTTCAAACTTCGGAAGCTTACAGCTAATCGATCGGTCTGTTGCTGACGCAGCGCTTGATATGCTTCAGGTGTTTGAACAATAGCGACTCGACGGGTTTTAGGTGGATTCTCCCATGGCACCGACGTCACAGCAACTTCATCCGACTCAACGTCATAGCCCCCATCGAGCCAATCTTGGTAGCCTCCATCTAAAATATAAATTTGTTCCATACCCAGAAGATAGGCAACAAACGCAGTCTTGGCTGCCATATGCATTCCAGGAACCGATGAACTACCATAGAAGACAACAGGTTGATCGTAACGGATCCCTTGTTGCTCAAAGACTTCTTGTAAAACTTCAAGGGGTGGTAAATATTCTGGACGAGGTCCAAATTGTGTAAAGTCAAATAAGCTTGCACCCGGAATATGCCCAGCCAAATAATCAGCTCGGCTACGTCCGTTCGGCCCGGGTTGAACTGGATCATATACTTCTACAACTTGAATTTCAAGACCCTCATGTAACTGCTGAGCTAACCATTCACTTGTAACATAGTGGCGCGCATTCTCTTTCTGCCACCGCTTCTTTCCTACCATCGCGACTTCCTCCTTAAATAATTTTTTATTTTCAATTATCTTGGATCTCCTTGTTGAATTGGGAATCGCTCTGGATCTGCTTCATGCGCTAAGTACCATCGATACCAACTGCCATCGTACAGTCGTAAGTGTTGATATCCCAATTCTTTCATTATAAAGAAACACGTCGAAGCACGCCAGCTCGTACCGCAATATAAAATCAAATTATCTTCTGGCTCGATTCCCCATGCCTCCCACGAAGGCTGATATTCCTTAGGATTCGCTACATAACCTTGTTCGTTCGTTAAAAAATCATCTCCACCGTAAAGAGCGCCTTTTATTTCACCAACCCCTTTGTTCCAAGCATGACCCTGATTCGATCCGATATACTCATTCCAACTGCGAACACTGACTAATTTTGCCTCAGGTTCTGCCTGACAAAGTTGAACAACCTCTTCAGGCGTCTGAACTAATAATTCTGGATACTTAGGCACCGAGCGCCCGAATGCGACTTGAGGTAAGGTAACTTCCCCAACTTCAATGGGATAATCACCACGTTCCCACGCCTGCCAACCACCGTCTAATAAATAAACGGATTCCACTCCTAAATAATAGGCCACCAGTGCCATTCGACTCGCAATATACATAATATCTCGCGCATAAAAAGAGTAAAATACGACCGGTGTATCGTAACGAATCCCCTTTTGCTCGAAGACTTTCGCCATCGCTTCCGCTGAAGGAAAGTACCCCTTGAATTCTCCTAATTCATCGGTCGATAAATGAATCGCTCCAGGGATGTGACCTTCTAAATAATGCTTACGAGTTCGCACTTGATCCAACTGGTAAGCTGCATCATCACGAGTGACTTCGACGACAACAACCTCATCCAGATGTTCGGCTAGCCATGTTGCATCAACAAAGAACTTCGGATGCACCTTCCGCTGTGAATCCATTAACCTTGAATCGGCTCCAGGTTGTGAACGGTTGTAATTTTGCTTCATTAATTCTTCATGTGACAAATTCATCGATTCTCCCCCTTCTAAATATCCTCGGCATCATTATACCGTTTTTAGCGGCAATATGCTTTTTTCTTGACTACAATATTTTTCACAAAATGAGTTCACGCTCATGAATATTTCACTTTAATTTTAGCGCTTTCTTTGTGAAAATTTACAGCTCTATGGTAACATGAAATTGGCTGTTTGTGAATTCACGAACTAGCGAAGTGTTAGTTAAAGGAGGAAACCTGTTGAAGAAATACGTTCTCAAGCGTCTTGCTCTAGGACTTTTTACCATTATATTGACTTTTGTCCTGACCTTTTTCTTAATTCGATTAGCTCCGGGGGATCCCATTAAACTACTTGCCGGAAGAGAAAATCCGAACCAACAAATGATTGAAAAGATTCGGATGGAGTATGGTTTAAATCATCCTCTCCACATCCAATTTTGGCATTATTTACGCAATTTATTACGTGGAGATTTAGGTTTTTCGTATAAGAACAACGTGAGTGTCTGGTCGATTCTATCCTCACGCCTTAAACCGACACTTATTTTAACATTATCATCGACTATTTTGTCTGCATTGATCGGCACGGCGCTGGGGATTTATTCCGTTCGCAAAGACAACCGGACACTTGATCGGACCTTAATCAATATTTCTTACTTCATTGATGCAATTCCGAGCTACTGGCTTGGGATGGTCTTAATTATTATTTTCGCCTCTCTCTTAGGATGGTTCCCAACCTCTGGGATGCAAAATGTCCGGATGCGCTATACTGGAATGCGACGCGCCTTGGATATTGGTTACCATATGGTACTGCCAGTCCTAACAATTGTTATTATTCAAGTTCCAATCTATTTTCGTGTCGTACGTACTTCGATTTTGAATGTGATTGGAGATGACTATATTCAGCTCTTCCGAGCCGCTGGCATGCAAGACAATCATATCTTTAATCGTTATGTCTTAAAAAATGCTGCCTCGCCAGTCATTGTTCTTTTCGGTTCGTCACTGGCTTTTACACTCAGTGGGGTCTCACTGATTGAAATTATCTTCGGTTGGCCGGGCATGGGGCGATTAATCATCGATTCAATCAATGTTCGAGATTATATGATATTGAATGGGATTTATTTAATTATCTCGATTTCAGTCATTATTTTTATGATTTTAATTGATATCGTGCAAGCGATGGTTGACCCAAGAATTAGAATGAGGTGATTCAACTGAAAAAATGGACACGTATAAAGCGACAAATCAATCAATCAACCGAGCTCAAAGTAGGACTTTTTTTCTTGCTGATTTTAGTTTTGATTGCAATTTTTGCCGATGTTATTGCTACACATGATCCGACCTTTTTGAATGATGACTTACTCGCACCCCCTTCTAGGACTTATTTATTCGGAACGGATGCATTAGGACGTGACCTATTCAGCATGGTCATTTTAGGTACACGGACCTCTTTATCCATTGGCTTAATTGCTGCCTTAATCTCGAATCTATTAGGAATTATTATCGGAGCCATTGCTGGATATTACGGCGGATGGTTTGACCGACTTATCGCGGAAGTCATCAACGTATTTATGATGGTCCCAACTTTCTTCCTTATCATTATTGTTGTAGCCTTGTATGGCTCTAGTATTCTAAATATTATTTTAGTAATTGCGCTGACGAGTTGGACGGGCGCTGCTCGCATGATGCGCTCGCAAGTGATTGCCCTTAAAGAACGCACCTTTATTAAAAGTTTGATTACCTTGGGTGAATCTGATTGGCGAATTATTACACGTCATATCGTACCCAATGGTATCTATCCAATTATTACCAGTGCCGCTAGCTCGGTATCCGGTGCGATTCTCTACGAATCAGCCCTTTCTTTCTTAGGATTGGGTGACCCTTTACAACCTAGTTGGGGACGGATTGTCTATAATGGTAAATCCTACTTAACCCGAGCTTGGTGGGTCGCTCTGTTTGGTGGATTGTTCCTAGTTATTACCGTCTACGCTTTTCACTTAATTGCCGAAGGCTTCAATCAAATATCTAATCCACTGAGACAGGAGGAGTTATAAATGAGTTTACTGCAAATTCAAAATTTAAATGTCTCATACCTTCAAGATCAAGGTGAAAATCAAGTCATTCATGATGTCTCACTGACTTTAGATAAAAATACCACTTACGGCATTATTGGCGAATCTGGTAGCGGAAAAACAACATTGATGAACGCCGTTCTCCGATTATTAAACCCTAAACAAACCCGTGTGAGTGGCAGTGTACTTTTTAATTCGGTGGATTTATTATCGATGGAACCCGAAGCTTTGAATCGGATTCGCTGGGAAGAAATTTCTGTCGTCTTCCAAAATTCAATGAACATTTTAAGCCCGGTACATCGCATCGAACAACAATTACGCGATATTTACTTAACGCACCGGCCACATACGCCAAAGGATGCTATCGATCAACGAATTATCGACTTATTTACTTTACTCCATCTCGATCCAATTGTAAGGAAACATTATCCACACGAACTCTCTGGCGGGATGAAACAACGCGTCTCGATTGCGATGAGCTTATTGTTCGAGCCACAACTGATGGTTCTCGACGAAGCAACCACCGCACTCGATGCGATTACCCAAAATCGTATCCTCGACGAACTTAAAAAGCTTCAACTGGATTACGACAATACAAAGTTGATTATTACTCACGATTTATCCGTTGTTCGGCAAATTTGTGAAGAAGTATTTATTCTAAAAGATGGGCGGTTAGTTGAAGCAGGACCTGTTGAACAAGTCTTTCATAACCCTACCCACCCTTATACACAGCAACTTGTGGCCGATTACCAACGACTGATTCAGTAGGAGGATTCGATGCAACCAATTATTCAAGTAACTAATTTAACGAAAATCTTTACCGACAAGATTCATCATCATCAAATTAAAGCAGTCGATCAGTTAAATTTTTCCATCCATCCGCAACAAAAAGTAGGCATCATTGGGGAGTCTGGCAGCGGCAAGACAACCCTGTTAAACTTGCTAGTCGCCTTAGATCAAGCAGATGACGGCGCGATTGAAATTGATCAAAAATCACTTTCTGATTGGCTGAAACATCGCAAAGCCTTTCGACGCAAAATCCAAATGATCTATCAAAACCCTTACGAGGTCTTTGACCGGCGTCAGACCATCCAAGAAATTTTAATGCAACCTTTGCGAATTCACCAAATTGGGAACTCCCAAAAGGAGCGCTTAGCGATCATTGACCAAGCCTTGGCAGGTTCAGGTTTCACGCCGACGGATCATTACTTATCACGCTATCCACATGAATTATCTGGCGGACAGCTACAGCGAATTTCTATTTTACGTAGCTTACTCATTCGTCCCGATATTATCGTAGCCGATGAGCCGGTATCGATGCTGGATGTATCCATTCGCGCCAGTGTCTTAGAGATGTTACTCGATGCGCACCAAGCCCAACAAAATACCATGATTATCGTAAGCCACGATATTTTAAGCTTACGTAATATCGTGGACCGCTTATTTATTATGTATCACGGCCAAATTATCGAAGATATTCCTGCGCATCAATTATTAACAGAAGCACGCCACCCGTATACCCAAGTGCTAATCTCAAATGCCCATGGCAAGGAGGTGACAAATGAAGCCTTAGATCGCATGATCCATGCTTTCAACCAGAACTATGGCCAACACGAAAGTACGGAAATGATTGAGATTAGTCCGAATCATTACTTAAATTGTTCTGTCGAATAGATTTATTAGAAAGGAATTACTATGCAAAAGATTAAAAAACTCATCGTAACACTCTTATGTGTGTTCCCTTTAATCAATACGATGGCAATGGGCTCAGTTCAAGCTCAAGACCCAGTAGAAGGTGGAACGCTCGTCGTATCAACCGCTGCTGAACCTGAGACATATAATCCTAATGCTGCCCCAAACAACGCAGCTAAAGTTGTCATCGAAAACGTCATGAATAAACTCTTGAAAATTAACGGTTACAGCGAAATCGTTCCAGATATTGCAGAGAGTTATGAATTTTCAGAAGATGGCTTAAACTTAACATTCCACTTAATACCCGACGTTAAATGGCACGATGGCGAGCCTTTCTCTGCTGAAGACGTTAAATGGACGTTTGATCAAATCTTAAGTGAAGAAGGATTTGCAGCAAGTTCATTAGCTGACATTGAAGAAGTCGAAGTGATCGATGAAAACACCGTTAACTTCAAACTATCTGAACCGAATGCAGGCATTTTAAGCGCTATCGCATGGCACGGAACGCAAATTATGCCAAAACATATTTATGAAGGAACAGATTGGTTAGATAACGAAGCCAATCAACATCCGATCGGTACAGGTCCATTCAAATTCAAAGAGCATATTCCCGGAGACTACCTAGTCCTTGAAAAGAACGAAGAATATTTCAAAGAAGGACCTTACTTAGATGAAGTGGTTGTCCGCTTTATTCCGGATGGCGATGTAGCATACCAAGCTTTCTTAAATGGCGAAACCGATGAAAACCGTAACGGTGTACCGGCAGATGAAATCCCAACGATGGAAGAAAATGAAGATTACGTTGTGACCGATATCTCCTTCCCAAATATGGGGAACATCGTCTTCAATATGAAGGACGGAATTTTCACCGATAAAAAATTACGTGAAGCCGTACTTTACGCGATTGATCGTCAAGATATGTTAGAGAAAAACTACCGTGGTAATGGATCCATTGCAGAATACTATATTCCTTACCAATATGCTTGGGCATTAAATGAAGACGCGAAAGTTCCAGAACGTGACGTTGAACGTGCACGCGAACTCATTGAAGAAGCTGGTTATGAATTAAATGAAGATGGCTACTACTTTGAAACAACCATCGATACCTATCCAGGATGGGATAACTTTGTTCCAATCTTAGCGCAACAACTCGAAGAGGTTGGCATTAAGTTAAACCACAACTCAATGGATGATGGTTCATATGACGAAAAAGTCTTAGAACAACAAGACTTCGAATTAACAATGCACCAAGGATACATTGGACCGGACATCTCTGCTTTAGCTTATAAATACGGAACCGGCCAAGCAATGAACTACGGCATTTATAGTTCTGAAACGATGGATGCATTACTTGAAGAAGGAAATCGTGAAGTCGATCCAGAAAAACGCGCTGAAATCTACCGTGAAATCCAAGCACTCTTAGCTGAAGAATTACCAACCATTCCAACTTGGAACTGGGGTGCAAAATTAGTTACTAAAGCTTATGTGAAAGGACACCCAATGGCAGATCAAGACAGCCGTAAAATTAACGGTGAAATTGAATTTACCAATGTGTGGTTGGATAATACCAATGAATAAGTCCTGATTTAAATTCTGCATACTTCAGGCGAAGTATGAACTTGACGAAAGATAAACCCTCTCAACGGAATCAAACCGAAGAGAGGGTTTTGCATTGTTCTAAGACCGCTTTAGTGTATGTCCATTAAGCGTGATATTTGGTATAATTAACTCTCAGTAGATTATAAAGGAGTTCTTGATTCTATGAGCACACTTAATCCGCAAGATGTTTTTCTTCGCTTACTCGTGACTGTTTTATGCGTTAGCTTAATTGGTTTTGACCGTGAGCGCAGTGGCCGTTCCGCTGGACTTCGAACGCACTTGATTGTAGCAGTCAGCGCTTGCATGATTACTTTGATCCAACTGGAACTCACTGAAAGTGTAATTGAGTTTAATCGTGCACATCCAGACTTACTTGGCATTATCAGTTCAGACCCATCCCGATTAATTGCACAAATTGTCAGTGGCATCGGGTTCCTCGGCGCTGGAACCATTATTATCAATCGCAATGCGACCGTAACGGGACTAACTACAGCCGCAACCCTTTGGGGTAGTGCAGCCTTAGGGATTGGAGCAGGTCTTGGATACTTTATCATTGTGATATCAAGTACAATTGTAATGTTATTTATTTTAATTGCGATCAATCTGATGCTTACCGATCGTTCCTATGTCTTAGATATTTACTTTAATGAACCACGTTCGAAGTTGAAAGATTTACACGATATTATCGACCGCAATCATTTGAAAGTCAAAGATATTATTATCTCAACAAATAGCGGCAGTTATCACTATCAATTTAAGATGACTGGAGATCGGCGTAAGATTGATGTCGAAGCTATCACACGCACAATTTGGGATGAAGTGGCAAACGTTAAGAGTGTCACCTTTGTCTAATTTAGCGATTCAGCTAGGATATTGTCCTAGCTTTTTTATATTAATCATCTACTTGCCTATCGCATTCATAATATTTTGAAGGAGTTGAACCCTATGAAATACTCAAACCCTTATTACCGAAAAATTAAAAATACTTACCCACTCCTTGTTTCATGCCAACATTGCAAACAAGCCATTGCTCTGTATCAAAAGGGAGGGCGCGGCAACCTTATTAAGCTGCAAGTCCCACGAATTATTGAAGCTGAATTCGACCTGACAAATCTTGCAAACGCCCTGCTCTGTCCGAATTGCCAGCAACAACTTGGCTCGTTAGCCGATTATCGTGGGAACCCAACTTACTTTTTGTTGCGAGGGATGACGCATAGTAAACGGATACGGTGAAAATAAAAATAGACACCAAAAAAGCAAGGGATGTTTCCGCATCCCTTGCTTAATACATGTTGCAAAAATGAACTTGAATAGTTTGATGACTCAATCCATTCAACATTCTTAGTTTTGCGATAATGCGGGGCTACCGCTACAATTATTGATACGCCATTTGATCGATTGGCTCAATTAAGCATGCTACTCAATACACCAATAATCAAAAAAACGTTAAGCAAAAGCTCGACGTCTGATTAAAAATAATTTCCGTGTCTTTTGCCCACAAGCTAGGAGCTCCTTGATAAGTTGTTTGGGCAACAACCCATCAGAGTGATAGACTTCTTCAACCTATCCCCAGTGCAGTTTAGTGCACTTCGGCCAATAATCCTTTCAAGCTGGCGCTTTACTTATATTATCAGCAACCTCACCCTAGTTTGTTCATCTAATTGTTACTTCATCATAGTATGGTTTGTATTTCTTGTCAAGTTAGCCTGGCGCCATACCGCAGTATAGGTAATCATGGCTCCAGGCTAACTTTATTTTTCAACTACTCATTTTGTCCATCTCGAGGCAGAAATGTCTGAAGTAATGGCACCATTAAACTCGCCACAAATCCCCCCGCAAACCCGTTATTATAAAGGTTCAATCCACCGTGGACAATTCCCACATTCGATGCAATCGCCTTATGGAGCATTCCTGCCAAAATACCTACCATAAAGCCATATTCTCCACTAATCGGGGCGATGGTCGTACCGAACAACCCAATCAATAATGACGTTGTATTCGATGTACCATACATATTCAACATCGATATCATCATCACACCAAGGAAAATCGGCAAGCAATTTTTCGGGTGTTTACCAAAAGCACCAAAAGCGATGACGGTTAAAATTCCTCCGATTAGAGGACCGTTAATGATGCCACCATTTATTTTGACATAGGCTAGACATAACCATGCCAAGACCCCCATATTGATTAAGACAATGCCTTTACCATAGTCTTGAACATAATCAGAGGATGTTTTCCCAGTTCGAGTAAGCAATTCCCGGTACCCCCGCCAGCCTCGATTCTCGACCAGACCATAGACGGTTAAGAACAGCCCCAATATCGCGACAAAGGTCGTCGCTATAGTATCATTTTCTAAATATAGATGGCTAACACTATCCACTGGTAAATCGAACATGCGCAGGGCTCCTCGCAAGGCTAAGCCAATCACACCAATTGTAAACCCGATGTTATACAAATTATAACCTTTGTGAAAGTTCAACATATGTCCCGCTAATGGAATCACAATCATTCCAATTAGAATCCCCACAATGGTTGCAGCAGGTATTGAAATCCATAAGGGGCACTCGAGCCCCAAAGCGATATAGCTGACCGCCGGCGAAATCCCTGTCACAAAGCACGCCACATGAACTTGTTGAGAAAATGAAATGCCTTGGTATTTCGTATAAAGATACACGCCGATAATTAATGGGATGGAGTTGAGAATATGCTTACCGAAAAATCCAAAACCTAAAACTGTTAAGAGTCCCGCAATTAAGATCCCCGTTAATTCGGATTTTAAATAATGGGCCAGCGCGACCATCATTAAATAAACTAACGCGCTATTGACAAAGGCAGCACCCACCCCACCAATCAACATATAATCACTGATCAATTGACTTGGAGACAGCGTAATTTGCCATAGTCCTTGTAGAATACTAGCCCCATCTTGCGCAAAGAATCCCGTCACAAGTACCATAATGCCTAATAAATAAAAATCTAAATAACGAAATGATGATTGCTCAACTTGGTTCATACTTCCACTCCTTCTTAGCTGTCCCTCTATTATACGTTGCCTTAAGTATCGTGTAAATAGACCGGTAATCGCCTGAGGGATTTGTGCTATAATATTTAAAAATTCCGACATACGAGGAGTAGACAGATGGAAGCCATTCTTATTGATCAAGCCTTAAGACTCGTTCCTTATTATCCCTGCCCTGAAGTAACCCTCGAGTGGTATCAAAATCCACAATTATGCTTACAAGTGGATCATACTACCACCCCCTATACACTCGAAGTCCTTGAAAAGATGTATCACTATTTATCGACCCACGGCCGGTGTTATTATATTAAATATTTGGGGCAACTCGCTGGAGATATTACTCTGCTAGATAACGGTGAATTGTGCATCGTCGTCGCTCCTGAATTCCAAAATCAACACCTTGGACGACGGAGTGTTCAAGCAATCCTTGAATTAGCTGATTATTGTGGTTTTGATGAAGTTCATGCCAATGTTTATCGCTTCAACCACCAAAGTCAGCGAATGTTCGAAGCCATTGGCTTTGAACGTGTTGCCGAGGAGTGGTATCAGTATCGGTTGGATTAGGACTAGATCAAATGATTTTCAATCACTTGTTGCTGATAATCGAATGTCTTCAGCTGTAAATAATAGGCGGCACTATCCGCCAATGCTTGACCTGGGGTTAGCCCGATAATTTCACTACTTAATATCGAAACACCGTATCGTTTTGCTTCAAGTTTGATGCATTCGAACACTCGGTAGAGTGGTAACTTTTGCGTATCTGTCATATTCATTGAGACTTGTGCGATTTGCTGGTCCTCAAGCATCACGCCAATCGCTTTACAGTGCTTAAAGCCCCCACTCGAACCCCGGACACTGCGCGCTATTTCTTGAGCAATCGACAAATCCGCCGTATTTAGATTTACATTGAAAGCCACCAGTGGCTGACGGACACCGATGGCCGTCACTCCTGCTGTAGGGTGAGGTGCACTCGGTCCATAATCGGGCTGCCACTCCGTTTGTTGTAATTTATTCGCCATTGCTTCGAATTCCCCTTTTCGGATTCGCGCTAAATTTCGGCGTGCTGGCACTGACGCTGCCGCTTCATATAGGAAAATGGGGAGTGCAAGCCCTTCGGATGCTCGCTGTCCAATACGCTTAGCGACTTCAACGCATTCTTCCGTTGTAATTCCTTTCAGTGGAATCAGCGGGCAGACATCCATCGCACCCATCCGCGGATGCTCACCTTGATGTGCGGTTAAATCAATTTGCTCCACCGCATAACGCATCAATCGTACTGCAATTTCCTCGATGCCCGCCGGATTGCCAATCAAAGTAACCACCGTTCGATGATGACTTTCATCGGATGATGCATCGATTAACGTAACCCCTTCTACCGATTGCGCCACATCTAGTAACCCTTCAATAACTTTTGCGTCGCGCCCCTCACTAAAATTCGGCACACACTGAATTAACTGACCCATCTCGTCCCTCCATCACTTTTTTCTCTCCTTGAGTGTAGCATATTCCTTCTAATAACCAAATGCGTTACAATTAAAGTAGCACGCTACTTCAATGTATAGCGTAAAATAGAATGAGGTGTGTATATGAAAATTGGAGTCCTATCCGATACGCATGGTTCCTATATCCAAACGAAAAAAGCGTTAGAAGCCTTGGGTGATTGCGATTATCTCCTACACTTAGGTGATGTGCTGTATCACGGTCCGCGCAATCCAGTCTATGCGACTTATGAACCAGCTAAGTTAGCTGAATTTTTAGTAGGGCGTGACATTACTTTTATTAAAGGAAATTGCGACGCTGATGTGGATAGCATGGTTACGCAACAAGATTTGTCGAACAAGGAAGCATTGCTTCGTTGGGGTGACGTGGTCATTTATGCTGTCCATGGTTACGAGGAGACTCTTGAGGATCGACTTGACCGTGCTAAATCACTCGGTGCCAATACGGTCCTATTTGGTCACAGCCATATCAAGTCCATCGAGCAAATCGATCGACTAACCGTAATCAACCCTGGATCGACCACTTTGCCAAAGGATGGCAGTTGCTCATGCGCTCTCTACGAAAACGGCCAATGGTCACTCATTTCATTAAGCGATGCAGAGTAGAAACCACTGTGTTTCTACTCTTATTTTGTTTTACTTGATTCTGCGGGAGTTTTAATGAGGGTAATTGTTCAGCTCTGCTCTTTCAGTTGAACAAACTTGG
>NZ_JH932301.1:114450-219958 GCF_000301055.1 Falseniella ignava CCUG 37419 | reverse complement strand
CAGCTCAGCCCTACTCAGATGAAGTTCCGCCGGCAACAACCACCCCCCGACTGACTGTCCACACCCTCTCCACCTACCATTTGGCACAAATTCCGTGACCCCAACCAATTTTCCCCACATAAAAAAGCCCCAGCTTCACACTGAGGCTCAACTAACATTCGAGTGTCGCTTACTTCGAACGGTTATTGATGTTAATAGCGCCGGAGCGGCCGCCAATGGTAATTTGGTCTCCTAGCTCGATTGCTCCACTCAATAACATTTCACTCAATTCGTCTTCGATTTGTTTTTGGATCGCGCGACGGATTGGACGGGCACCGTATTCTGGATCGAAGCCAGCATCCGCAATGATATCCACCGCTGTGTCAGTTACACGGGCAGAAATTTCAAGGTCTTCAAGACGATTGATAATTTCTTGCGCCTGAAGTTTAACAATTTCACGAATTTCTTCTTTAGATAGGGGTTTGAAGACAATCGTCTCATCAATACGGTTGATAAATTCCGGACGGAACGTCTTCTTCACTTCCTCATGGATTCGTGCCGCCATTGCATCGTAGTCGTTCGAATAATCAACGGCACCAAAGCCGACAGATTTGTCGTCACGCAAGGCGGTTGCACCCAAGTTTGATGTCATAATAAAGATGGTGTTACGGAAGTCCACTCGGCGGCCTTTTCCATCGGTCATGTGTCCATCATCAAAAGCTTGTAGCAAGATGTTGAAGACATCCGGATGTGCCTTCTCCACTTCATCCAATAGAATGACCGAGTAAGGTTTGTTACGAACTTTCTCCGTCAATTGGCCAGCTTCATCATAGCCCACGTAACCTGGAGGTGAACCAACTAGTCTCGATACGCTATGTTTCTCCATATATTCTGACATGTCCACGCGAATCATATTATCCTCGCTGCCGAAAATGGTCGCAGCTAACGCTTTGGCTAACTCAGTCTTACCTACCCCTGTTGGACCCAGGAATAAGAATGATCCGATCGGACGATTTGGGTTTTTCAAGCCAGAATAAGCTCGGCGAATCGCACGAGAGACCGCACTGACAGCCTCATCTTGACCAATTACGCGCTCGTGCAACTCAGCTTCAAGATTAATTAGGCGCTGAGACTCTGCCAAGTCCATCTGCTGAACTGGGATACCAGTTGCTAAGGAGATCACTTCAGCAATATCTTCCTTAGTGACTTTCAACACTTCAGGCGAAGCTTGATCTTGAGCCGCTTCTTGGATTAGCCCGTCCATATCTTTCTCCAATTTCTTTTCTTGTTCACGAATTTGTTGAGCCTTCTCGAAATTACGCTCTAAAATCGCCGCTTCTTTCCGTGTATTCAAGTCATTCAAGTCGCTACGCAAACGTGTCAACTCTGTCGCTTCTTGTGTCGCATCAATCCGAACCTTCGCTGATGCCTCGTCCATTAAGTCAATGGCTTTATCCGGCAGACGACGGTCAGTCATGTAACGCATACTCATCTTCACCGCTGCATTGACCGCTTCTTCAGTAATCTCGACTTGATGATGTTGCTCGTATTTCTCTTTCAGACCATTAATAATTAATATCGACTCTTCCTCATTCGGTTCATCAATCTGAACTCGAGAGAAACGACGCTCTAGTGCGGCATCTTTTTCAATATGTTTTTGATATTCATCTAGCGTTGTCGCGCCAATCACTTGAATCTCACCGCGCGCTAAAGCAGGTTTCAAAATATTGGCCGCATCAATCGCGCCTTCAGCCGATCCCGCACCAATTAGCGTATGAATCTCATCGATAAAGAGAATCACTTGACCATCTTGGGTTATCTCTTCAATAATCTTCTTCATGCGCTCTTCAAATTCACCACGATACTTCGTTCCAGCTACTAGCGAACCAGTATCGAGCATCATCAGGCGCTTGTCCTTAATATTATCCGGCACGGTACCATCCACTAAACGTTGCGCAAACCCTTCAACGACTGCTGTTTTACCAACACCGGGCTCCCCAACCAATACGGGGTTATTTTTCGTACGACGACTAATAATTTGGATCATTCGGCGGACTTCATTCTTACGTCCTACGACCGGGTCCAATTTACCAGACCGGGCTAACTCGGTTAAATCACGTGCTAAACTATCTAACGTCGGCGTCGTTGACTCACTTGTTGCCCCTTCATTCCGCTGATTTGAACCATTACCCCCTTGCGCACGACGACGTTGGCGGCGGCCTTCTTGCCCATGCTCACCATGACCTTCAAGGCCAATCACTTTGTAGATTGCTTTGCGTAAATCTTGTAAATCAACCCCTATATTGTGTAACATCGCAGTTGCTAGAACTTCTTCTTTCAACATACCAAGTAACAAATGCTCTGTACCCACACGAGATACACCTAAACGCTTCGCATCATTTGATGCATTCATAATAATTTTCTTCGAACGTGGGCTGTATGGAATTACAATCTCACCGGCAGTTCTTGGCATGGCTGTCCGGCCATGAATCATCTCTAGTTCTTTCAACAGAACATCATACGTTGCGCCTGCTTCACGCAACACATTCCCAGCAATCCCTTGTTCTTCGCGCGCTAAACCAAGCAAAATATGCTCGGTTCCTACCGCTTGGTGGCGCAAGTAATAAGCTTGTTCCGCCGCATAAATCATGGCTTGCCTTGCACTCTCTGTAAATAATTCTTCAAACATGTTCTCACCTCGTTAAGATTTTATGTTATTGCAACCTCTGCTTTTCAACAGGGTATCGGTTTAATAAATATAACGCAATTGCATCAACATCTGCCTCAAAAGCATTGCGCGCAACTCATCCTCTTGCGTTGATAACCCCGATAGAAATTCCGGATCAATCATCGAGAACATTAAGATGGCTTCACGCTGATCAATAATCTCATCTTCCAGCAAAGTATTAATAATCGTAGTGGCATTGCGATAGGTAATAGCTGAACCAATCAGGGCTGCCATCTCCTCAAGCGCATGCGCATCGTCGATCACCTCGACCTTTAAAATACGGATATAACCGCCACCCCCACGCTTACTTTCTACCATATAACCGTGTTCCTGGGTAAAGCGAGTGTTAATCACATAATTGATTTGCGAAGGTACACAATCAAAGCGCTCCGCAATATCTGACCGCTTAATCTCAACTGTCGAGCGACTCGCTAGAATTTCTTTCAAATAAGCCTCAATAACATCCGACATACTGCGCCGTACCATTGTATCCCTCCTATCCAATTATTTCGATGAGTCATTCACTGACCTTTCTTGACCATTATATCATCTTCCATCCCTTTTGCAAATTAGATGCCTAGCGACACGCTTGACTTATCAAATTGAATATCTCATCTTCACCCCGAATCATTCATCATATTGAGCATATAATCAGAAAAAATATCCCATCAAAGCCTATGGTATCGCTAAAGTTAAATTTAATTTTATTAAAAATAAATATTTTGTTGTTTTTATATTGACATATCAATTTACGCACCCTTACAATAGGTCTTAAGAAACCAGTTTCAACGAGTTAGATAAGTTAAATGAGAGGAGGTACTACCTTGAATATTGACTGGGTTAGGTTAGAAGAACTACTTGCAGAGTGTGACTTAACGAAATATCAACTTGCCGAACTTATTCATTATTCCCCAACAACAGTTTATCGATGTTTTAACGGTGAGCGCAATCCAAGCTATGATTTTATGAATTGCATTATCCGCGAGCTCGCGCTCACCCATAGTGAAATACAGGAAATATTCTTTGCTAACTAATCTCCTTGACACAAAGCAACATGCACAATGCATGTAATTTACTTTGCTTTGAATTATGATGCTTTCACCATCATCAAGCTGTACTTCCCTTTAATTTAGACGGCATTCTACTCACACCAATCTTGCGATGTGACGTTCTCGCTAAATCTTCATCCACAAGAATGCCCGTCCGTGCGCATTCCTCGCGCATGACCTCAACCGAGCCTGCGAACGCTTCCCAGGCTCTTCTCTATTAATAATACTTCTCTCAAATCAATCCCAACGCACCACATTAATCGATACAACCATCACAGGAGGTTATCTATGGATCATCAATACTACTACCACGAGCACCTATTACGTTTATTTGCTCCTTTAGTGTATAAGACGCTCGCCCGGTGTAATATTCATTCTGCGCATATCCATTATGACGACTACTGGCAAGAGCTGCGTATCAAACTCTTGCAAATTGCTCAAAACTTTGACGGACAGCCCCTTACTAATGACGATGATCGGTACCGATTCACCGCCTATGCTCAGCGAGGACTGTACTGGCACTTAATTGATTTGATTCGACGCGATCAACGGGACCTCGCTCGTCAAGAGACCCCTGAAGACTTACAAGCATTTCTTGAAAATCTCAGCGAACCAGAGAACATTCATCAAGCACCCCCATCGATCGCATCAATGTACATTACACGCTTTATCGAACAAGCGCGCCATCATCTCTCAGAAGAAGAATATCAACTCTTCCTATTACTGACGACCGAAGTCGGGACCTATACCGAAATTGCTGAAATTCTCGGTATTACGCGCGAAAATCTCTACAAGCGCCGCATCCAACTTCGCCGCAAACTCCACCCCTTAAAATATTTATTGAAAAAATAGTTCCATTTTATTCCTTGCCACCCTTTCTATAGATGTCAGCTCGAGCTGATACTAACTCAAAGGAGGAATTCAAATGAAACGAGAATTCACAAATAGCCGTCTAGTCTTAGGGACACTCAACCCCCTAACTGATAAGAAAAGTCGCATTAGTTTGAACAACTTGACAGAAGATGCTCCAGGGGATGCGGTCCAAGCCATCCGTGACACACTCGATCAGTTAACGGAAGATTCCGTAGAGAATGTCTCTGCCGTTGTTACTTACGAATACCGATAAGATATAAGGAGGAAGCGCGATGAAAACTACTTCACACGTACTCGAATTACAATTCAAAGATGAATTAGGTAAAGCAACCAAAATCAGCATTAAAAACCCTACTCAAGGTGTCAATGCTGATACGGCGAAAGCATCACTCGAGACGATCAGTCAACAAAAAGTCTTCCGTGGTAAGAATGGCTTGAATTACCACGAACCAGCTGGCGCTCGTTACGTCACCCGTCAAGTTGATACCATTTATCAGACGAATTAATCCCTTACCCTTAATCCCAATGGACACACGTCCGTCATGATAGCGAGAGTCACATCACAACCCAAGACTGTAGCCTACCCGAGAGAAGTAGCCTACAGTCTTTTCTATCAGGAGGTTTTACTATGACTTGGATTGAACTCGGCACCATCCTTAGTACCGTGATGGTAGCCTTTACTTTTATTACGAAAGCCATTCAATTGATTACCGCCATTCATCAGCTGATATTACGCATCGACCAATTAACGACACAAGTCGAACAACACGCAGAGCGCATTAATCGACTCGAACAAGGAGGTTGTTATTATGTTGCTGGATAATCGACACTATGACACACTGAAGTGGATTGCCTTAATTTTACTACCCGCCTTAGCAGTTTTAGTCGGTGGCTTGGGCGACCTTTACCAGATTACTTATCGCGATCAAGCCGTCCAGACGATTAACTTACTGGCGACCTTTCTCGGCGCCCTCTTACAGATCTCTAGCCATCACTACCATCAATCCTAACCATCATCCCCGAAGCGATTCCTCAATTTAGGAACGCTTCGGGGATTTATTGATAATCCATGAAAGACTTCTTTCATTTAAGCGAATTCATGATATGATGTTAGAGGTGTATGCTACAACAAATGAAAGGGCCCTGAATAGCCCGACCGTTATATTATACGAGGAGGATACCATTGATTCGTGCAATTGGATTTGACTTAGATGACACGCTCTATGAACGCTATGATACTTATCATAATGTGTTCCAAGCGATGCAAGAGGACCACGTTCCACTGGAAGTGCCGTTTGAGGACTTCAACCCTGTCTACCAGCGTTATTCTGAAGATGAATTCTTTAAGTTTATGGCAGGTGAGAAAAGTAAGCTTGATTATAAGCGAGACCGGGTGATTCGTACTTATCGACACTTTGACAAGTCGATTTCAGCTGATACGGCTATGGCGTTCGAACATTTATATCAGACATTACGCCAAGAAATTCAATTCGTTGATGGGGCTGCGGAACTTCTTCAATGGGTGCGCGAACAAGGACTAATTCCATTTATCTTAACCAACGGACCGAGCAAAGACCAACGTGCAAAGATTCAATACTTACAACTTGAACAGTACGTTAACCCTGAACATCTCTTTATCTCAGATGAACTTGAATGCTCCAAGCCAGATCCAATGATCTTCCAGAAGATCGAGCAACAACTCAACTTAAAGCCCGACGAAATCCTCTATATTGGAGACAGTTGGCCGAATGACGTCGAGGGAAGTACTCAAGCCGGTTGGGAAGCCATCTGGTATACCGATCATCAAGAAGGTGATTATCCATACCAAGCAAAAAATTATCAAGAAATTAAAAGTTGTATTGAACAAATTTTTGAAGCATCACAAATTAATTAATTATAGTAAGAAACTGCGAATCCTCAATTGAGTGACTCACAGTTTTTATTCTTAGTCAAATACACTTGCCCTGGGTATCCTTGACAGGATACTTCTGCTAATTCCATTCATACAACAAAGCTCATTACTTAGCTTCTAACTTAAAACTATCCGCCACAATCAAAACAGTAGATAGATTATGTAAGGTTGCTAACATAGACCCTGACATCCACCCCATCAAACCAAGCCCAATTAAGGATGTATTAATCCCAATCGCTCGATGTAAGTTGCGAGATAGTTGATGGTCGAGGCGTTGATTCAAGTCCTTCAAAGTGTAAAGGGAAGATAAATCATCATTGATAAAGATTATATCGCTAACTTGACGAGCAATATCAGATGCATCTCCCATCACTACACCTATATCCGCCTGCGTAATAGCAATTGAATCATTCAGACCGTCCCCGATCATTAATACATTATGTCCGGCCTGCTGAGCTGTCGTTATATAGGTTACTTTATCTTGTGGCGTGACCTGTGTTTTGACCTCATCAAAATCTACGGACTCTTGTAATAATCTCGACCTTTCAGGAGTATCTCCGGTTAATAGCACAATCCGCTTGCCCTCAGATTTTAGTTGTGACAAGACCTCTATTGCATTCTCACGCAGTGGCGTATCGATGCAGAAGATCGCAATTAACTCTTTTGCTCGAGCTAAATACAGTAAATTATACAAATCTCGATAATCATCTGCAAATTCTATCTGCTCTTGAGTTAAACAGACCCCTTCGGAATGGATAAACGCTTCACTTCCAATTAAAACTTCATCGCCATCAATGGAAGATTTGATTCCTCGTGATGCTATATGTACCAGGGGTCCATGCATCTCTTCGTGAGTAATACCTTCATCACGTGCTTTATCAACCACCGCTTGTGCAATCGGATGATAGAGATGTTCTTCCAGACAGGCCCCAATCGAAAGAACTTCTTGATAACTATGCCCTGCAAATGGTGCAACTTTCGCTATAGATAATTTAGACTCTGTGAGCGTCCCCGTCTTATCAAAGACAAAGGTATCAATCTTTCCATATAAATCAAGATTATTTGATCCCTTAATAATCACTCCCGCTTCCATAGCTTCACGAAGTGCCGTCAAGTATGTCACAGACGTTGACAGTTTGATGGCACACGAGAAGTCGACCAGCAAGAATGATAACGCCTTGCCCCAATTCTGGGTAAGGAAGTAGGTGATCGCTAATCCTAGAAAATTATATTTTACGAGGCTGTCTGCACGATGATAGAGTCTTGCTTGATTGGCGGATTGCGCTCCCAACGATTGATGGATTGCTTTTACCAGCTCCTCAAGACGACTATTAAAGACCGCATCTGTGACTTCTACAACAATCTCGCCAGATTCTAGCGTCGTATTAGAATAAACTTCATCGCCAACTTGTCTCGGCACCGGGAACGGTTCTCCAGTTAAATTACTTTCTTGAGTTGATCCACTCCCGCGAATAATTCGTCCATCAAAGTGAATTTGCTCACCTTCTTGAACTACAATATGATCACCAACTTGAATATGCTGGGTCATAACTTGGTAACGTCGACCTTGCTCATTCTCTACCCAAATTAGAAGGTGCTCTTGATCTAAACTGGAAGTTAAGTCGTGAATTGACTTCGATATGGTCCACTCGTCCAGTCGTTCACCTAATTCTAAAATAAACATAATTCGACCCGCTGATGCTACTTCACCTAATCCAATAGAGGCAAATACCGCTGCACAGTCTAGCACTTCCATTGTTAATTGACCCCGTCTCAAATAACGCCATGCTTCCAGTAAATATAGAGTACTTTTACCGAGTGTCCAATAAATTCTTAGCGATTTAGGTACACAGAGTAGATAGACCCAGCGCTTACATAGCTGACTCGTCACGATCTTTCCGGGATTCAAAGCTGTAAATTCTTGCTTATCTTGATAGATATGGTACAGCTCGTCCACATTGATGCAATCTAACCAAGCCAGGACTTCATCGCGTTCCCCTGGTTCGTAGTATACAGATAGACGATGCTCATTCAAATAGAACTTCACGCGTTGAATCGCAGAATGTTGTTGTGCCAATTCATGTAAATAACTTTGAACAGCGGGAGTACATTTAAAAGAAACTTCAAGACGGATGCGGCCAGTATTCTCCCTTAGGATAAGCCACTTAATTCCTTTATTCACTCCACTCATCATCTTCATCTAATTGCTCAATCGCCTCAAGTTGCTTCTCATGCGCATATACGTCTTTAGCCTCTTCATATAAATCTTCAGCTTCTTGTTTAACATTAGATACAACCGTATTTACACCATCAACCGCATGCATTCCTTTAGCCAATGCATTTACGTATATTTCACGGGCACCTTGACTTCCTAATACTTGACGGGCCAGACTAGCGAATATTGCGCCTCCAGCAAATAAACCTACACCTTTTGTCCCTTTTAAAATAGTTTTTAACTTCATAATTTTTCCTCCTTACTTATTTTTGTTAATATTAATTATACCTTAATCTAAATAAAAAGAGGATGATTATAGCTACAAAAAACTGTGAGCACTCGTTCGAGTGACTCACAATTTTTATTTGCGTTTAACGTTGCTTTAATTCATCTTTCAATTGTTCAATTAGCGCCAAGATTTCTTTACGAAAGGCCTTCAGTTCTTGTTGCCCTCGCTTGATCTTCGACTGCACACTCAAGTCTATAAAAGTATTATCGACCCATATATCCCAGAAATGATCACGGAGACGATCACTTACGGCACTTGGTATCACTAATGCTACATCCGCTAATTCAGACTGTAACCGTGTTACTGATCTTTCCATGGCCTCAATCGCTCGATTCGCCTGCCGAATTTTACGACGTTTCAGATAACTAGACAGTCTCTTGCCTTTCCATAAGTCAATCCAACCCCATCTCGAAGCTCGCTTCAGCGCAGCCAATGCGATATCCACCTGCTTCAACGTAGCATAGCTCGCCTCAAGCGCTTCTTGTAGCTCTTTAGATCGGTTCATTATCTAAGCTCCTTTTTATTTTGAAATTTTAATATTCTGCTTATCTGTCTTTTCGATAGCATTTTTTATTTCCTTAGCTAATCTATAGATAACAGGAACAACCACAGAATTACCCGCTTGTTTGTATAAATGACTTTGAGCTAAGTTTGGAAGCTGAAAATCCTTTGGATATCCTTGAAATAGAAAACATTCTTGTGGAGTCAATTTCCGTATACCATATTTTGTTAATATTAATGGTACATTATGACCTCCAGTTCCCATGTTCGCTGTTAATGTCGGGCATAAATTCGATTTATTCTCTCTAACACATACTCTTCTCCACTGATATAGAGTATCTGGATTAGTAATTTCTTTTTCTAACTCATCATAAAATTTAGTTTTATCTTTTGTGTAATAGTATTTATCATCTACTTTTTCTTCTGATTTAACTATATCTTTGATTGTTGTCTTAAGCTCAATTGGCTCTATCTCTCTAAAATTTTTAAAGTCATCTTCATTTAAAAAACCAATAATATAAATCCTCTCTCTGTTTTGTGGTATATTACCATATTCGCTAGCATTTAATACCATGGTTTTCAAGAAGTATCCATAACTTTCTAATGTTTCTTTTATTACTTTATATGTATTTCCTTTATCATGACCAAGTAGATTTTTTACATTTTCAATGAATACAATCCTAGGCTTTTTATCTTTAATAATTCTAGCCATCTGAAAAAAACTTCTCCTCTTTCATCCTCAAATCCTTTTCTATACCCGGCTACAGAAAAAGCTTGGCAAGGAAAGCCACCTACTATAACATCAACATCAGGAATATCATCACTTTGAATATTATGTATATCATCTACTATAAGTTTACTTTCGTGATTAAGTTTATAGGTTTCACTAGCTTTTAGGTCTATCTCATTCCCCCAGATAACATTGAAACCCGCTTGTTCAAAACCTAGTTCTATTCCTCCGACTCCTGAAAAAAGTCCTGCTACCTTCATTGTTACCTCCCACTATCCTCGCTTTGAAGAAAATCAGTCCTTCAATGTTAAGCTCTGCTAAAATCTATCTATTAATTATTTCCTCAAAATCATCAAAACTTCCTTGTTTTAAGAAATCTAATGTATATTTACCTTCATTAGTTTTCCCTAACATGACACTATCAATCCCTATCGTTTGTAATTGATTGATGGTTACAATTTCACCTGGCTTTAATTGAAGTATATCTCTAAGTATCCATTTACCTAAATCAGAATTTGGATTGCTCATTAATGCCTTTCCGCCCTGTTGAGCAACTTTCATGCTTAGTACTTCCCCACTTGGCAACTTCACATCAAAAGGATCTGTTTTGTAATCTGATGTACTATAATCAAAAAATCCTTTCTTTTTTTGATGTATCCAACTTGGAATTGGTATATAGACTTCATCTTGATTCCTTTTTCTTCCAGAAGCATTCCATTGATTTAAACCAGATCTTAATTCCACAACCCTACTTCTAGGGCTGTATAATGGGAGTATAATGTAATCTATAAGTTTATCTTCAGAACCTTGCGGAAACTTTAAATTCGCTTCGTTTATAGAAGTTCTAGTTGCTAACAAAAAATCAAAAGGGTCTTTCAAAATATTAACATTAAAGCCATAAAGCATTTTAGTATCAGTTGTATTAAATCTTTTTAAAAGAGTACTTTTTGAAAAATTGAAATTATATTCATTAATTCCATCTACAAAATAAATTGTTTTATCCGTATTCTTTATAATTTTTATATTTTCTGTATCAACAAAATCCATGTCTTCTTCATATATACCAAAATATTTTTCACTTCTTGTTAATAAGTGATATATCATAGCATCTAGATTACAAATTCTCATTGTAGCTCTTATGCGTTCATTTCTTAATTCTGACACTTTGCGAATAAATTCTTTATCCGTCAAGTTTTTTAGGGTAGACAAATCTTTATTAAATTCTGCGACTTTCTGAAAAGTATTTCCATTCCCTTGAACAAAGGTCTTTAATCCTATTCCTATTCCATCTTTACTTGCATCGGCAGAAATATCTGATCTTGATAAGTTTTCCGCATTAAATGCTTTACAAAAAATATTTTTCCATTGCTCTATAGTATATAAATGGGTTTATACTTTCAGAGAAAAGGTTTGATAACGATCCTGTGATCTCTAAAAGTTCTACATAAATGTCTATTTCATATTTATTTTGTTGTGTAAAGAAGCTATGTTGCATTGTAGTCACCTTCAAATATTATTCTTTGAAATTGTAACATTTTTTGAAGTAATAACCTAATTTAATAAAAATACTTCCTTATGTTTTAGTATTCTGACCACATAAACTTACTACTATGAAAATCTTCTCTTTACCTCAATTATTTTTAAATTATTTAATTATAATTAAACGTTACTATATCTTCAATATTTAAATCTAACTCGATACTAATTCGGTAAATAGTTTCTAAGTGAACAAATTGGTTCTTTGCCATATTAGTAATGGTTGTTGGTGAAATGCCTGTCATTTCCGCTAATTGCTTTTTATTTATTCCTAAATCAATCATGTTCTTCCACAAATTATTGTAACTTATGCTCATAAAGATACCTCCTGAACTAAATTTAATTATGAATATTATATACATTGTTATATTGAGATTCAATATGTGTTGAAGTTGAATTTTAATCAGCAAAAATATCTTTTCATAAATAAAATAAGAATTAAGCTACGAAAGGTAACTTAATTCCTAAAGAACAATTATAAATATTATTTGATAAAGATCCGCTGATAAAGTCCATATAATTGTGTAAAAGTTAAAAGGCCATGTAACAGCCCTTTTACGGTACAATGTTTTTAACCACTAAAAACATACCCAGGAGGACGTTACATGACCCAAGTACATTTTACACTGAACAACGAAGAGGTTCAAAGTATTATTGAACATTCCGTTAAAGATGATGTGTCTAAAAATATTTTGACCACTGTTTTCAACCAATTGATGGAAAATCAACGAACAGAATATATTCAAGCCGATGACTATGAACGTTCAGAAAGTCGTCAGAGTCAAAGAAATGGCTATTATGAGCGAGACTTTACGACTCGTGTGGGCACACTCGAATTAAAAGTGCCTAGAACACGTGATGGTGAATTTTCACCGACGGTGTTTGAGCGTTATCAGCGAAATGAAAAGGCACTGCTCGCTTCAATGCTTGAGATGTATGTTTCAGGCGTTTCGACACGTAAAGTTTCAAAGATTGTTGAAAAGCTCTGTGGAAAATCGGTATCGAAATCTTTTGTTTCTAGCCTGACTGAACAGTTAGACCCGATGGTCAACGAATGGCAGAACCGTTCGCTCTCAGGTACGAATTATCCTTATCTGATGACTGATGTTCTCTACATAAAAGTCCGTGAGGACCATCGAGTGCTTTCTAAAAGCTGCCATATTGCGATCGGGATAACAGAAGGGGGTGATCGTGAAATCATTGGCTTCATGATCCAAAATGAAGAAAGTGATGACACATGGTCCATCTTCTTTGACTACTTAAAAGAACGCGGTCTACAGGGGACAGAACTCATCATTTCTGATGCCCATAAAGGCCTAGTGTCTGCGATTCGTAAGTCCTTTACCAACGCAAGTTGGCAGAGATGTCAGGTCCATTTTTTAAGAAATATCTTCAGTTCCATTCCAAAAAAGAATTCAAAACCGTTTAGAGAAGCAGTAAAAGCGATCTTTAAGTTTACGGATATTGAACTCGCTCGAACAGCTAAGAATGCCTTAGTCGGTGAATATATTGACCAGTCCAAATATACAAAAGCATGCGAAACATTGGATAATGGCTTCGAAGATGCCTTTCAATACACGGTCATCGGAAATGGCCACAATCGGCTAAAAAGCACCAACCTTCTTGAACGACTGAACCAGGAAGTCCGCAGAAGAGAAAAGATTATTCGTATCTTTCCCAACCGATCGTCCGCCAATCGATTAATTGGAGCTGTCCTTATGGACCTTCATGATGAATGGCTCAGTTCTACAAGAAAATATATTAAGTTTGATCAATGAGTGACCGGTAAAACATTGTATAGTATTTTACACAGGATTGTGGACTTGACTGATCCGCTTCGTAATAACTTTTTGCTAAACATAAACATTATTATTAAATAAAATTCTAAAAACTAGCAAAAAATTCAGAGTAATAGATTAATACTTTCTATATTGTTCAATTAATTCCGAATAATCTTCCTCTTTATTGAACAAGGCTGATGTACCTAATACAAAGCCGTCTACACCTATTTTTCTTAATGTCTTAATTTTATTTGCGGAAATTGCTCCATCAACAAAAATTTTAAAATCATGTTTTGCCTTATACTTAGCAACATATTTTATCTTTTCATCAATATAATTTAAATACTTCTGACCTGAAAAACCAGGTGGAACTGTCATTATTAAGACTATATCAACCATTGGCAATAAATACTGCACACTTTCTATGCTAGTTTCAGGATTAAGAGCAATACCAACTTTAACCCCACTTTGCTTAATCTTTTGTATAGTTCTAACAATATACGGATCTGACTCAGGATGAACATAAATAATATCTACACCCATGTTCAAAAATAAATCGATATATCGTCCAGGATTTGAAACCATTAAGTGAACATCTAATGGCTTCGTTGTATTTCGTCTTACAGCCTCTATATCTCCTATTCCCATTGCAAAGTTGGGCACGAAAGTTCCGTCCATTATATCAATATGAAATATATCTACACCCGCTAAATCTAATTTATTTACTTCACTTTTTAAGTCATCAAAATTTGCACACATCATAGATGGACACAGATATATTTTATTCATTATCCTTGACCTCACTAGTTAAATCTTTTGCTTTCTTTTCTCTAAGCCTAATTTCTTTTAGTTCATTCATTATTTTATTCTCTCTACCAAAGATATCGTAGAGCTCTTTATAAATTGAATAAAGAGTTTCGTATTTTTGAACTTTTTCAGGATTAGGATGGTACACTGCGCTATATTCTGTACCCATTTTTTCACTAGCTTCTACTATACTATCATATCCTCCGTTATTTTTTCCTGCTGCAACAGCCGCAAAAATTGCACTAGAATGTGCTGGTCCTTGCGTGCTACCACCTATTTTGATTGGCATATTCAATACGTCAGCATATATCTGCATTAAAAATGGATTTTTATTAGCGATGCCCCCAGAGGCAACAAATTCGTTCACTTTCACACCATTATCCACAAAATTATCCACTATTACTTTTGTTCCAAAAGCTGTTGCTTCACAGATAGCTAAATATATTTCTTCAGGTGTTGTACTAATATTCAATCCTACTATCAACCCTGATAAATTCGAATCATTCAATGTTGATCTATTACCGTTAAGCCACTCTAGCATTACTAATCCTGATTCACCAGGTTCTAGTTTTTTTGCTTTTTCTATTAATAAATCGTGAATAGAAATTTCTCTTTCTTTTGACTCATTAATATATGATTCGTTAATCATTCTACTTGTGAACCAGTGAAATGTATCGCCCACTCCATTTTGTCCTGCTTCATAACTATAGTATCCTGGTATAATACCATCCGCAACTACACCACTAATTCCTGGGATTAGATATTCTTCTTCATCCATAATTAAATGACAGCTTGACGTTCCAATGATATCTAGCATCACCCCTGGCTTAGTTATCTTTACACCTGGAAAAGCTACGTGTGCATCAGCATGGGCTACTGCAACTGATGTTCCCGTTTGAAGACCCGTTTTTCTACTTAAATTCTCAGTTAGTCCCCCTGCCTTTTCTCCAACACTTGAAATAGGCATATTTATTTTATGTGTCACCAATTCATTAAGTCTAGGATCTAATTTATTTAGAAACTCAATTGGAGGATAACCTTCTCCCTTATGCCAATTAGCTTTAAAACCTGCAGTACAAGCGTTTCTAGTGTGATTCCCTGTCAATTGCCACACTATCCAATCTCCACCCTCGATAAAATAATCCGCTGCATCATATACTTCAGGTGCCTCTTCTAACGTTTGCCACACCTTTGGAATTAACCATTCCGAGGAAATTTTACCTCCAAACCTTTTTACCCATAATTCATTGTCTTTATTAGCTAACTCATTAATAATATCGGCTTTATCTTGAGCAGAGTGATGTTTCCATAATTTAACGTACGCATTCCTATTATTTTTAAATTCATCTAAAAAACAAAGTGGCGTCCCATCTTTTTTAACTGGTAATATTGTGCAAGCTGTAAAGTCCACACCTATCCCAATAATATCACTTGGATTAACCGCAGAATCACAAATAACTTTTTTGAAAGTATATTCAAGAACATCTAAATAATCTTGAGGGTGTTGTAAAGCCCAGTCAATTGGTAAAAGTTGTCCATCAGGTAATGTTTCATCCATAACACCATGAGGATACTTCATTTCTGCAGAAGATATTTGTTTTCCATCACTAATTCTTATTAGTACTGCGCGACCTGATAATGTCCCAAAATCAATCCCTATCGTGTATTTACTCATTTTTATCCTCCTCATCCATTTGATTCAGTTTTAGCCCGACAAAACCTCCGGGGTGATTCTTTTTAAATGAGCTTTTATTAAAGCCTGATAACTCAGCAAGCATATTTATAGTGGTATCCATAAAAACACATGTCATTACAAAACTTCCAGTGGCTAAGAGATTATCTCTATCTATTTCTTCACTTTTTGGAAGCAAAATTACTTCTTGGCATATAGATGCAAGTGTAGAATCTTCATTTTCAGTAATAACTACTAGCTCGACTTTTTTCTCTTTTAAAATCTGGGCTGCTTTTATCAATTCTTGTGTTTCTCCCCCTCGAGAAAAAAACAATACTAAATCTTTTTCCTTGATACAGCCAATTCCTCCGTGTAATGTGCGCGAAGATGATAAATATACACTACTATATTCAATACAATTTAAAGAATGGACAACTTTTTGCGCTAGAATACTTGATGTCCCTGAACCCAAGCAAAAAATAAACCCAGAATTATTTTGAATTAATTTTACTAATTTATTTGATTGCATATTTACATCATCTGTTAATAACATTTTTATATTTTCAGTATGAACTCTAATAACATTTTCAATATTTTTTTTGGTATCACTTTTTAATAGCATTTAAGAAGTCCTTTTTTTGAATTTCACAAGCATTGTTTATATCTTGATCTAAGTTAAATAATCCAGAAGAACCCAACACAAAAATATCTGCTCCAGCGTCAATTAGTGACTTATATGTGTTCTGATTCACTGATCCATCCACTTGGATTTTATATGAAAAATTATTTTTTTCACGTACGTTTGCTGCTTCCTCTATATTTTTTAAACTTTCATACACAAATTTTTGTCCTGGAAATCCGGGATCCACCATCATTATAGTCAATAAATCAATCTTTGATAAACAGTTAAATGATTGTTCAACAGTTATGGCAGGATTTATTACTAGTCCTGGCAAACAATTATAATCTCTAATTTTTTGAAATAATCTGAATGCTTGATTTTGAATCACGTCATATTGTAATGAAATATACTTTGCCCCTGCTTTTGCAGATAACTCTATCCAATCCTCCGGATATAGAGTAGCCAAGTGAACATCCATAGGCTTTGTGATCACTTTATTAAAATATTCCATTAGTGTCGGTGATAGAGACAAGTTCTTACTGTACACTCCATCAATAATATCAATATGAAATAGATCCATATATTTATCTAAAATCTCTAATTGTTGTTTAAAATCTAAAAAATCCATACACATTAGAGAAGCAGACATTTTATATTCCATTATCATCACCTTTTATATTACTTGTTTAATTCTTCCATCTTATTCATACGTCTAACGTGTCTACTTTCAGAAGTAAAATCTGTATCTAAAAAAGCTTTAATAATACTAAGTGCTAAATCTGTTCCAACAACTCTTGCTCCTAAAGCTAATATATTCGCATCATTGTGTTCTCTTGATTTTCTAGCCATGTACTCATTAGTACATAATGCCGCCCGGATTCCTGGATTTCGATTAGCAGCTATTGAAACACCAATTCCTGTGCCACATATAATAATGCCTTTATTTGCTGTTTGATTTTGAATAGAGTCTGTAACTTTTTTTATATACCCTGGAAAATCTACACTCTCGGGCGAATGACAACCAAAATCAAGGACTTCATAGCCATTTTCCTTCAAGAATGTCACTATTTGATTTTTAAGTTCGTATCCACCATGGTCATTTCCTATGGCAATCTTTTTTCCCATTTTCTATTCCTCCATTTTTTGGTATCCGTCCATAACCTCTTTATAGGAAGGTATTGATTCAGCAGCTCCTTTTTTCGTTACACAAATCGAGGATGCGTATGATGCAAAATCAATTGATTTAGGTATATCTTGCGTTTCTAAATATCTCTTAAGAAAACTCGCTATAAAAGTATCGCCTGCGGCAGTGGTATCAACCGCATTCACCTTATATGACGGGAACAACTCACCTTTTTGTCCATCATATAGATAGGAACCTTGTTCCCCTAATTTTAATAGGATATATTCTGAATTGCTATTTTCATAAAGGGTTAGCGCGGTTTCATAAATCGATTGTTCTGATTCAATTTTTATTCCGGTTAAAAATTCTGCTTCACTTTGATTAGGTGACAGTATAAATATCTTTCCTAATTTATTTAAATCTAGTCCAGGTAAAGGTGGACCTGCATCTACTACTAATTTTACATTCATAGAATTACAGATTTCAGCAATTGAATATATAGTTTCTTTTAAAATTTCAAATTGAATCAATACAAAATCAGGATTTATTTCAGTAATTATTTTTTCTAACTCACTTACGTCTACATAGTGGTTAGCTCCAGGGATAGTCGTTGAAAAATATTCTCCATTATTCATAATGTTTATTACTGCAGTTCCTGTTTTCTCTTTTTCAACTACTTTTAGGTGGTCAGTGTTTATATTTAATCCATCTAAGTAATTCAGATAGTTACTGCCGTATTCATCTTTTCCAACAGAACCAATCAAGTATGTTTTTATATCCATTTTATTCAATGCTATAGCTTGATTAGCTGCTTTTCCACCATATCCGTATTCATATGATTCTCCTAATACTGCCTCGTTTAATCTCGGTATCCTTTCTATTCCATAAATAAATAAATCAATATTTATACTTCCTATCACTACAATTTTTTTCATTTATGAGCTCCTTCTTTTTTTATTATCTACATAGTAATTTAAAAGAAGTACGAAAATTAAGGCCCCTCCCCATATTAAATCTCTGTAAAAATTATTGATATTAGGGAATAAATTAAGTAATGATGATAGTACTTGGACTATAATTGTAGCGAGAAATACTCCTAATATTTTACCTGATCCTCCATTAGGGTTTAATCCTCCTAATACTGCTATCAAAATTGTTTGCATTGTATAGCTGGATCCGAAGTCTGCTTTAGCTGAATTAATCCTAGATAAACTAATTAATCCTGCTACTGATGACAAAATACCTGAGATAAGATAAGTTTTTATTAGAATTTTAGATACATTATACCCTGTATATCTTGATGCCAAACTATTAGTTCCAACAGAATATACCTTCAAACCAAAGGTTGTGCGATCAAAAATATAAGCTATTAAAGCTACTAGAAATAAATAGATAACAAATGATAATGGAATAAAATTAAATAAAGTTACTTTGCTAATGACTGGAAATATGTCAGAAACGCCGCTTAAACCTCGTCCTGCTGTTATTATAATCGCTATTCCCATGAACAATTGCATTGTACCTAAAGTAGCAAGCATTGGAGGAATATTGATTTTAGACACTAATACCCCATTTAAAGTACCACAAATTACTCCAATACCAATAGCACAGACCACAGCTAAAACGATTCCTGTTATTCCCGAATAGTTCATCATAATTAATCCAGCTATAATCGCGCTGAGGTTTGCAATATAAACAGTTGACAAATCAATTCCACCTGAAATCATAGCAACTGATACACCCAAAGCCATCAAGCCGTATTCAACCATTTGTCTTTGCATAGATATAAAATTTGTAGTCTTATAAAAAGAATCTCCTTTTATGATAAATGCTAGTAGCAATATCCCAATTAAAATCAATATTAGTCGTGATATGTGATTATTATATTTACCCTTATTCATACTATTACACCTCTTTCACTTAGCAAAACGAAGTTTTGAAATGTCAAGTACCGATATTGCAGTACCAACAACTATTATTAAACCAACAATTGCTCGTTGCCAATATATTGGAACCCCTATAAGCATCAAACTATTGGATACCATTGTTAGTAACAAAGTACCTAGAAAAACTCCCGTCAAACTTCCCTTCCCAGAAGCCATACTTGTACCGCCTAGTACCACAGCAGCAATAACAGTCATTTCTCCTCCGACATATTCTGTTGGTAAGAAATATTTAGTTTCAAGCGCATAGCACATACCTGCAATCGCCGCAATCCCACCACTTATTGTAAAGAGACTTGTACGAATCAATTTTACATTAAAGCCTGCACGCTCAGCGGATGAAGAATCACCACCAATTGCAAAAACTCCTCTTCCAGCAATAGTATAATTTAGAACTAAATACACAGCTAAATACAGTAATAATGCAATTATGAATGTTTTGGGCAAAGCTGCACTAATATTAGTAGTTGGATTCGTAACACTGATTAATGGTTTTTCAACGAAACTCATTATTTCTGTAGGTAAAAGTACTCGTCCCGCATTTAAAACCCCAAATAAAATACCACTAAATATTGTTGAAGTTCCTAGAGTCACAATAAGAGAAGGAAAATCATAGTTAGAAATTAAAAAGCCATTTAGAAAACCCAATAAAAGACCAAATAAAATCGAAATAATAAACGCTCCCAATGTTCCCACCGTCATTCCCATATTGGTAACAAATATGGTACCCATATAAGTACTTAAAGCAGCAATTAGCGGAAAAGAAATATCGGCTCCAGTACTAATAAAACCTAGATATGCACATAAACCATATATTAACGGTACAGTCATTGATCTGAGCAAATTGATCATATTAGTATTTGAAAAAAATTGACCAGACCTAACCTGAACAAGCAATGCAAAGATAATTATAATCAGAAACACGAAAAACTCTGACTTAAAAAACAACTTATTCATTTTACTTTTCATATTCATTTATTATCAGCTCCTTCTACATATAGTTTGATAATATTTCTGGTGTTAATTCCTCTTTTTGTAGAGTCGTTATTATTTTTCCATCAGTCATCACTTCTACTCTGTCACAATTTTGTGTTATTTCTCGCATATCATCCGAACCTATAATTATAGCCACGCCAGCAAGAGATAGAGTTTTTAATACTTTATATATATCATGCTTCGCTCCAATATCTACACCTGCAGTTGGCCCATTTAAAATTAAAATTTTCGGTTGGGTATCTATCCATCTAGATAATAAGACCTTTTGCTGGTTACCCCCTGAAAGAGCTCCTACTGCTTGATCTTCATCTGTTGTTGCAATTGAAAACTGATTTATTGCCTCTCTTGATTTTTCTATAACTTTTTTTCTATTTATTATTCCTAATGAATTGGCATATTTATCAATCATAGCAGCAGTCGCATTTGTTTTTATTGACATAGGTAAAAATAATCCTTCTGTTAAACGATCTTCAGGTACCAAAGCAATTCCTAAATCCTGTGCACGCTTTGGATTCTCTATTATTACCTTTTCTCCATCAATATATACCTCTCCTGAAGTAGGTTGTAATAAACCAAAAAGTGTCTGTGTCAATTCAGAGCGTCCATTTCCTAAGTGACCAGTTATCCCTACAATTTCTCCTTTTTTAATAGAGAAATCTATATCCGAAAAGTTCTTTCCTGTAAGTCCTTTTAACTCAAGTACTGTATCTCCAATATTCTTTTCGTAGTGAGATTGTTCATATTTTAAATCACGACCTGTCATATAAAATGAAAATTTTTCTTCTGTCATATCAGAAATCGGGAGTGTTATTACATTTTCACCATTTCTAAAAACAGTAATTCTATCACAAATTTCAAACACTTCATCTAATTTATGTGAAACAAATAGGATCGTTACATCTTCCGCTACTAGTCGGCGGATTATATCAAATAATCTGTCAACTTCTTTTTTTGTCAAAGCTGTTGTTGGTTCATCCATAACTATTAATTTTGCATCATCCAGTAGAGCTCTAGAAATCGCTACAAGTTGTTTATCAGCCACTGAAAGATTTTCAACTAGTTCGTCAAGGTCAACTTCAAATCCTATTTTGGCAATCGCTTCTTTCGCTATAACATCAAAATCTTTTTTGGTTACTAATTTCTTCCCGTCTAATAATATCTTATTTAGCGCTAAATTTTCTCTAACCGTTAAATTAGGGAATATAGAAAAATCTTGATAAATAATTTGTATTCCTTGTTTAATAGCCTCACTTGGTTTCATTTCTGTATATTCTTGGTCATCAATAATTATTTTTCCACTTTCTGGTTTATGAACACCAGATAAAACTTTAATAATTGTTGATTTACCACTTCCATTTTCACCAGCTAAACAATGAACCTCCCCTTTATTTATTTGTAATGAGGCTCCTTTTAAAGCTTTTACACCACCAAAGTTTTTGCATATGTTCTCCATTGAAATAAATTTTTGTACCATTTCCTCACCTCTTCTATAAAAAGAAAGCGTCATAGATTCGACCTTAATCGATATGACGCTTTCATGCTAAAATCTGTATTAGAAATCGTAATCTCCGATATTTTCTGAATCAATAATCAGTGGTGCATTACCAATAATAATTCTGTTTGTTTTTTCTGAAACTTCAACCTTTTCATAGCCAGTTACACCTAAATCTGACTCATTCTCAATTAATTCACCGTTTAACACCTTGACAGCTGTTTGTAGCATGGCATAACCTGCATCCGCGGGATCCCATAATAATAACTTATTGATTGTTCCACTCTCAATATATGGTCTGAATTCATTTGGAGTACCTACTCCTACAATTGCTACTTGTTCCTGTAGTCCTAATTCTTCAACCGCATTTGCTATACCCGGACAGTCAGTTGAAGCAACTCCAGTAAACCCTCTTAAATCTGGGTTAACACTTAATATTTCTCTTGCTTTTTCGTATGCTGTATTAATACTTTCTTCTGACTCAGCACTAGGTACTTCTCCATTAATAAGCTCCATCTCTGGATATTCCTCTTCTTGTCTTTCATGCTGAGCATTCGCATATTCCATATGTGTTGTAGATGTTGTATAACCTACCATCATTGCATATTTGCCTTTTTTATCCATTGCATTAGCCAACTCATCCATAATTGTTGAACCAAACATATCTGATGTAAATGCTTCAACGTCATATAATGTATTTTCTTGATTTGAGGCTTCATGTGTAATTACTACAATTCCTTGATCAAGCGCATTTTTTAATGTTGATTCTAAGGCTTGTGGGTCAAGTGGAACAACCAACAACGCATCAACACCCTGTGCAATCAAGTCTTCAATAACTTGAACCTGAGAAGCAGCATCTGGGCTAGCTGGCCCGCGTGAAATAACATTAATTCCCGTATCTTTCCTAAATTGCTCAATACCATCTTCCATACGCATAAACCAAGCTGATGTATTATCTTTAGTTACAACACCTATCGTCCATTCAGACCGGTCTTTATCTGATTTAAAAGTAGCTGGATCATAGTCTAAACCTGATGCAAGAGCTACAGCACTATGACTCATTAGACCAAATACCATTAATAATACCGCCAAAAACTTCATTATTTTTTTCATTTTTTTATTCCTCCATTTAATCTATAAAATTTTTTAATACTAACAAAAAAATAAATTTTTCCTCCCTTCATCTAAGATGTATTAAGATCTCATTATCCTAGCAACATCTCTAATGGTGTCTAGTTATAATTCTCAATCATTTCAGATTATGACTCTATTTTCATAATTAATTGTCCCACTTCTACATTTTGTGATTTTTCATATTCGATTTCCTTAAACTTTGTATGATTTGGAACAACAAGAGAAGTAACTGTATCTAGTCCTTTACTTTTTATATATTCTATATCGAATCGAATCAAGAATTGACCTTTTTCAATTAAATCTCCCTCAGTTACAAAGCATTCAAAACCTTGTCCATCTAATTCAACAGTGTTGACACCTATGTGAATCAATAAGTCCGCTCCAGTTTCACTTTTAATACTAATCGCATGTCCTGTTGTAAAAATCGATTCAACTTTTCCACTAAAAGGTGCATATACCTCTCCAATTTCTGGGATAATTGCTACACCATCTCCTAATGCCTTAGTTGCAAAAACTTCATCATCAACATCGGAAAGCATAATTAATTTACCTTTTAATGGACTATATACTTTCAAATCAATTCCTTTAATAATTTCTCCCATATCTAATCCTCCTTTCACTCCAAATTAGCATGTCTGTTATACATTTCTTTCTCAGAAACTCCCATTTTATCCATTAATGTTAAAATCATGGCATCATATAGTAAACCTGATAATTGCTCAAAAATAGTTGCCATTGGCTGACTTGATTTATACCCCAGGCCTTCAAGTCTCGGTGTTTTACCAGGTATCGTAGCAAAAACATTCGAAATTTTCGCTAGTTCAGACTCATCATTCATAGTTAACAACGCAATATTAACCTTTAACTTCTTAGCTTTCTTAGCTAAAGTTACCATTGTTTCAGTTAATCCAGAACCTGATGTTATTAATAACAAATCATTCTCTTTTGCCGCAGGGGTGGTTATATCTCCAATAAAGTAAACTTTTTTTCCCAAGTGCATTAGACGATTTGCAAAACCCTTTAAAAATACTCCGGACCGGCCTGCCCCAGCAATATAAATTTTTTCTGAAGTCATTATATAATCAACTATTTCTTCTATTTGTTGAAAGTTGATTAATTCTAAATACTCTTGTATCTCTCCAATAATTAATTTAAAGTTATTCTCAGTATTCATTTGTAATACCTTTTATACTTTCATAAATTTTTTGACACTCTGATATCCTATCATTAGCTTTTATTATTCCCCCTCCTACAATAATGATATCTGGAGATAAAACTTTATATTCGGACAAGGTTTTTAAATTTATTCCTCCTGCTACCGCGACTTTTGAAGAAGAAATTACTTCTTTTAATTCTATTAATCCTTTTAATGAGTTTTTCCCTGAAGATTGCTGATCCACACCAGTATGAATAGACAGTATATCAGCTCCCATTCTTTCCAACTCAGTAGCTCTCACCTTAACATTGTTTACACAAAGCATATCAACCATAATCTTCTTGCCAAACTTGTGAGCCACTTGGATTGAATCTTTTATAGTTGAGTCATCCGTTATTCCCATAACTGTCACTATGTCAGCCCCAGCTTTGAGTGACATTTCTGTCTCCAGAGCTCCACCATCCATAATTTTACAATCCGCTAATATTTCTATGTTTGGGTGTTTTTTTCTAATTTCACTTACTAGTTTTAATCCATATTTTATTATCATAGGTGTCCCAACTTCAATAATATCTAAATATGGATGGAGATCTCTTACTATATCCAAAGCTTCTTCATAAGATACATCATCTATTGCAACCTGAAGTTTCATATTTATCCCCTCCTAAAAATCAAAAGTTTGGTTACCATAATACTCTTTCCAATCTGAGGCAAATGCTTCGACAGCATAATTAATATTTTTATCATCTAGAAATTTATCAACTACATCCACACCCACAGTTAGGTAATTCGCTCCCGCATGATATGCATTTAACACCTGAGTAATATTTTTAAAGCTAGCGCCTAAAATTTCAGTGCTTTTATTTTCTCTTACAATTGTACTGTTGATCCTAGAAATTATTCGAAAGGGATCCGTATCTAAATTTAACATTCTATTCACATATGGAGCTAAAAAATCCACATTATATCCAATGGCTAGCTGAGCTTGTATTTCGTTGTATATTGCTGTAGCCGTAACGTTAAAACTATTGTCTTTCAAATATTTAATTGCTTTTAATCCTTCTATTGTTACTGGGACCTTTATATAAGTATCGTTTCCTATTTTATCGATAATATATTCAGCCTCACGAATGATAGCATTAAAATCTGAAGAAACTGTTTGTATATGCAAGCTCTGTTCTTTGCTTAATAACGATTTAATATTTTTCATGCTCGTTTCAAATGAATTCGGATTTGATTTTTTGATTATGCTTGGATTTGTTGTCACTCCGTATACTGGTAAATATTCCAAATAGCGCTCTATTTTTCTTATATCAGCTGTATCAAGTATCAATTTCATTAAATCACCTCTTTAGTACTGTTTCTTTAATTGTTTAAATATAATTTTTAAGTTACTTAATTCGAAAAATATCACTCTAAATTTGCATGAAATTCCCATAGAGAATCTAGATTAATACTTTTTTCTTTAATAATCATTAATCCCACGACATCCCCCAGAAGCAATAACATTTGTTCAAATAGACTTGTCATTGGTTGTGATGACGGTATTTCGTCGTCTAAATACAATTTAGTTTGTACGGGGATTCTAACAAATAAATCACTTAATTTGGAGATAGAACTCTCCCCATTAGATCCTATATGAACAACTACCGCTTGCAAGTCTTTCGCTTTCTTCGCAATTTCGAGAGGGATTATACTTTCACCACTCCCTGATCCAACGATAAGTACATCATTTTTTTTGATAGCTGGTTCTGTTATGTCTCCTACAACTACACATTTAATCCCTAAATGTGACCATCTTTTCGCTATTGATTTTAAAGATAATAGCACTCTTCCTACCCCTACAAAAAAAACTTGGTCTGAGTTTGTAATGATTGTTATTAATTCTTCTATTTCACTCTCATTTATTGATTCAAAAGTAGCTTTAAGTTCTTCTAGAACTGTTGTATAAGCGTTTTCAAATCCGCCCATTAAAATTCTTCCCCCCATATTGAAATCTCATAGCTATTTTTAGATAAATTTGATTTTTCTTTATTATTAAGTCATAATTCAATTGTAACCGCAAACAATAAAAGGGTCAATACTTTTTTTGCACCTATTTGCACATATTCTGCAAATTAATGCAAGAAAAGTACTAATAAATGATTCTATTGTAGGCATAAAAATAAATAGTAACAAGGTGAGGACAATGAATAAAGAAAAAAGACACCAGACGATTGTGGAAATGATTAGTATAGAAGGTAAAGTTAACATTATTGATTTATCATCGAAATTAAATGTTAGCGAAGATACAGTACGTCGTGATTTAGTAGAATTAGAAAACCAAAAAATGTTAAAAAGAATAAGGTCAGGAGCTGTTAGAATTGGTCCAGCTGTAACAAGCTTTGAATATAGATGCTCTGTTAACACCCATGTTAAAAGATTGATTTCCAAAAAAATTCTTCCTTATATATCACAACACAAGACAATATTAATTGACGGAAGCACTAGTAACTTAGAACTAGTAAAATTGCTCCCACCAAATTTTAATGCTACTTTTGTTACAAACTGCCCTCCCATCGCTACTGAGTTAGCAAAATTAGAATCAAGTGAAATTATCGTGGTCGGTGGAAAGCTATATAAGAAACCCATGATTAATGTAGGGGCTTCGACTTTTGAAATCATTCGAAATATGAATTTTGATATTTTTATTAATGGTATTTATCATGTTGATTCTACATTAGGCACCTCTGTACCAACATTTGAAGAAGCAAATATAAAAAGATTAATGATGGAACGATCAGAATCTATTTTTTCAATTGTTACATCGGATAAATTTGAAACTATCAGTAATTTTATCATCGATTCTGATATCAGAAACTTAAATATATTTACACATGACTTGTCCAAAGAAATATTTCAAAAATATAAAAGTAAAGGTATTAATATCTACCAATAGTATTAATATTCTACGAATTTCAATTTTTTAATAATTAAGTTGGTGAAGATTTTTATCATTTGTAAACACAATTTTCATTTCATAATTTTTATAACTGATTCTATAATAAATAGGGTTGACGATTTTTTCATCAACCCTTTCTTTTAATTATTGTTTTTTATTTACTTAACTCTGCTTTGATTTCTTCAAATACTTTATCTGCACCAATACCTGTAAGTAATGGAACAGCCATAATTACTTTATCTTTTAGATTGTCTGGTACTGCTGTTGTAGAGATAACGACATCGTAATCATCAAGACGGTTCGCTTCCTCTGCTACTTTGGATTGGAATAATGAGACTTCTTTATCTAACCCTTCAGCTTTTAGCCAATCTTTTACTTTATTCATCACGACTGTTGATGTGGCAATTCCTGAGCCACACATTACTAGTAACTTTTTCATTGAATTTCCTCCTAATTAACTACAATATTATTATTTTGCTTTTGTTTTCACTTTATTTACATAGTATAGTCCTGCTAAGGAAGCAACTAATACAATTGTAATAATAAGCCATACATTAACTTTAGCGGCAGTAATGAATAACCATGTTGGCCATAGTCCACCTTCGATCATCGCAGTGATGCTTTCGTTATTCCCCATACCAAAGTTTGCTGCTTTAGCTGCTGCTGTTACAAGCGGAGCTGCCCAAGAAGTAATGTATAGGATTGATGCCATATATAAAGTACCACCCAATACAGTTCGAACAATATTCCCTTTAAATACTGCTGCCATTAAACACACAGCATATGGAATTGTCGCTAAGTCTCCAAATGGAATTACTTTATTTCCTGGTAAGATAAATGCTAAAAGAATTGTGATTGGCACTAGTAATAATGAACTAGATAATACTGCCGAATGACCTACAGATAATGCAGAGTCCATCCCGATATTAAGCTCTCGACCAGGGAATCTTTTCTGTACGAACTCATTCGCTGATTCAGAAATGGGTGCAAGACCTTCCATTAATAAAGCAACCATACGTGGTAACAGCACCATTACCGCTGCAAGCTGTACACCTAGTTGTAATGAATCGCCAATTGAATAGTTTGCAAGTAACCCCATTACAATACCAATCATTAAGCCCATAACCGTTGTATCACCAAAAATTCCGAATTTTTCTTGAATTGTTTCTGGGCTTGCTTCAATTTTATTCAAGCCTGGTATTCTATCAAATAACCAGTTAAGTGGTAATGCAATAATGAATCCAGGCGCAGATGTTCCGTGTGGGAAAGTAATATTTGGGAATTGGTAAAATTCTCCAATTGTCGGTGCAATAAGATCCCCTAATAAATAAATCATGACTAAATACGCAACCATTGCATAAAGACTTTGTGAGAAATTATTTGTTACAGCAAAAACTAATGAAGCCACAAACGCAGCATGCCAAAAGTTCCAAATATCAACCATCAGTGTCTTAGTTAGACCAAATAATAATAAAATAATATTAACTCCAATACCAACTGGGATTGCTAAACTTCCTAGTACGGTACCGTATGAAATAGCGGATGCTGCTGGCCAACCCACATCGACTACGTTTAGAGAAAGACCAAATCTTTCAACCATTTGTTGAGCAGCTGGACCGATACTATCTCCTAATAATCCTGTTACAAGATTAAGCCCGATAAAACCAACACCTACCGTTAAACCAGCTTTGAAAGCACGACGAGGTGCTGTTCCGAGGATTAACGCAAAGATAAAAATTAATATTGGAAGGACAATGGATGGTCCTAAGTCAATAAACTTCTGAACAAAATCAAACATCATAATACCTCATTTCTTTTAAAAATTTTATTTGATAATCTCTTCAATCTTTTCAATCGATTGTGCATCTAACAAAGCTCTTACTTTGTCAGTATTCTGCATTAATTCAACAACACTTTGTAAAGTCTCAAGCTGATTGTCAGGGTTAATTAACCCTAGAACAAATACCAAATTCACTTCCACCGATTGCTTCGGATCCTCCATAGATTTGAAAGTTATCGGTGACTTTAAGGTAATGAGTGAAATGAATTCTTCTTTTATGTGTTCAGCATCAGCATGAGGTATTGCTACACTATATTCATTTAGTTTTAGCCCTGTAGGAAAGTTTTGTTCTCGTGTTTTGAGGGCGTCTTCGAACGAAGGTTTCGAAAACCCTAACTCTAATCCTTTATCTGAAATAAATCCAAAAAGCTCATCTGTATTTGCAAATTCCTTATTTAGAAAGATTAAATCTTTATTTAATAAACTAAAATTACTCATCGATATAATTCTCCTTCATTTAATTACTCTCCTATAATGGTGATTGAACATTTTCGAACTCTATCCCTTGTCACATCAAAGTCAACGAAGTAGACATAGCCTGTACTTCCTACAGCCAACTTATTGTCTTCAACACTTAATACCTCACTGGTTCCAATGAGGGTTGATTTTAAATGCGCATCACCATTCCACAGTGCTCTTCTATCACCTCCCGGTAAATATTCAGCGGCATTATCCCATGCTTCTACGACTTGATAATGTTCCTCTCCCGGATAATTATACACTTCTGCAGAATCATGAGCAGGAATTATCTTCGAGAGAACATTATTTAAATCTTGCTGCAATGTATCGAGTCCATCTTCATTTTTATCATGGGCATACTCTTCAAAGAATACAGCACACGTAGTATGAGGTGTAACCACCGCACAGATACCATTTTCGATACCACTCTCTTCAATGGCTTTTCTTATTTCGGGTGTCACGTCAACATAGGTTACAATTTTTTCCTTTGTATCTAACTCTATTGTTTTTTTATATACTGCCATCTGAATCCCCCTCTTGGTATGCTTTTATCGCTGCTTCAAACATATCTTTCAACATCGCTTTAGGATCTGGAGCTTTTACAATGCCACTAGTGCATCCTGTTCCATCAGCACCCAACTTGATTACATCATATACATCTTGAGCACTACTGATACCTGCTGCTTGCATCACTAATATATTTGGACTAATATCCTTCACAATCTTATTAGTAGTTAATACATATTCTTTATCACTTGTTTGACCTGTTCCAATTAACTCAGTTGGTTCACATAGAATAATGTCAGGTTCTAACGTGGCTATAGCCTTTGCTTCTTTTATAGAATCAGCACAGACAATCGTAATGATATTCAATTCATCTGCCTTATTAATCGATTGGACAAGTTCTGAGAAAGATAATGGATTCTCTGCGTGATTTAAAAATGTAGCTCTCGCTCCTGCATTATAGATGGAGTCAGGCAAGACTTTACCCATTCCTCTACCCGGACTTATTCCATCCAAATGCTGAGCAGTCACAATAATATTTTCAGTATGCTTAGCAATATTTTGTATGTCTGAATATGGACAGGTTACAAAAAAAGTGCATTCAGGATGCTTTCCAGCTAACTGATCCGCTTCAATTGCCATCTCTAGCAATGTATCCCCATAAAGATATGACTTTGGATTAAAAACAAAAAAAGGCGCTTTTACTTTATCTGTCATTTCATCTCTCCTATATTTCAATAGACTGAGTGCCAAAAACGTCATAATAGTGATTCAAAACTTCTTCCATGCCTAAATTAGCTAATTCTTTTAAAACTAGGTAGTTTTTAGGATGCCCTTCTTCAATTTTATGTAGTGCACCATTAATAAAGTCTGTAAAAATATTAATTTTTGAAATGCCATTTGCTGCACATTTCGATAGATTCTCATCACCAGATGAAGACCCGCCATGAAGCACTAATGGAACTTTTGATATTTCTTTTATTTCTTCCAATCTTTCAAAATTAATCTTAGGTTCTCCTTTATAGACACCGTGAGCAGTACCTATCGATATTGCAAGTGAGTCTACATTTGTTCGGTCAACAAATTCGATGACATCTTTTACTTCAGTGTAAATCGAATCACTTAATTCGTATGCTTCAGTCAAGTCCTCAGACCCTACATGACCTAACTCGGCTTCAACTGAAACATTGTGTTTATGCGCATAATCAACTATTTCTTTAGTAATTTTGATGTTCTCTTCAAATTCTTTTTGTGACGCATCAATCATTACCGAACTAAAACCTAGTTCGATTGCTTTAAAAATAAATTCTGGGTTCGTCCCATGATCAAGATGTAACACAATTGGCACTGATGCGTTATCAACAAAGTAATTCCCAATCAACGCTGCTTCTTCAAGCGAAATAATATGTCGATGTGATTCAGCAAAAGCTAAAATCAGTGGTAACTTTCTTTCTTCAGCGACTTTTACAAAAGTTCTTGCAGAATCTAAATCAATAAAATTTGTTGCCGGTATTGCAAAACCTAATTTCTGCACTGCTGGTAAAACCTTATTAGAGTTTACTTTCATTGAAAACCCTCCCTAATATCTTTATATAAAAGAATACTCCACTGAAACCTCTTTCGCAAGAGTTTTGAACTATTATTGATGTCATGAAAATATATTTTATTTTATGTCTTAAAGTTAAAATAACACTTTGATTTTGCTAATTTTTTTATAAATTACAGCTAACTGAAAAATTGTAATTTTATCTGTTCTTTTTTATTACTTTTACATATTTATATAAAATCCTTTATACCGTAACCTATTCCACGATTCTATTGAGTTGCTAAATCTGTAGGGTATAATTAATGTCAAGAGAGGTGATTAAATGAATAAATTAAAGAAAATTATATTTGCGTCATTAGCTATTATTAGTATGTTAGGATGCTCTTCATATAGAAAAGATGATATTTTCAGTGAAAAATATTCACACGATTATAATAAATATGTAGATAGTGCGTGGATTAATAGATTAGTGCACACAATTGATAATGAGAGTAGTTTTGATGTATCTAAGATTTCAACTCTTTATCAAGGGAATCAAATTCCTGATTCTGTATATTTATTTCCTCCTATAACAAGTTATTCTAATCAATATATTTTCATTTCAACAGAGAGGAATTCATGGGATGGTGCCACTTTATCAGTTGAATTCAAAAAACATTGGCAAAATATTCAGCTACTAGAATTAGTTAAATTAATTTCAAATAAATTTATGCCAAACTTGTCTGAAGAGGAATTAGCTGAATTTTACAGTGTTATCGGGTCTGAGATTGAGGAAGGTCAGACAAGCTCATGCACTATTGACAGAAATGCCCGGGAACTTATTGTGACAAAATACGGTCCAGATAATTCTGATGAAACATTATTAAATATTCAAGTTGACTTTTTGAGTTTAACAGAAGCAGGATATTCCTCGTCGTTACTTTTAAATGAGACCGAAAAAGGTCGCCAAGAATTAGCGTATGATACATCATACGAGGATATAATGAATAGTGAAGATGGCTTTAAAAATAAATACTTTGAATTTGATTTTGAAATATGCGAAATTGAAGATTATATTTCTCAAACAGAGTTGACTGGGTATTTAAATAATAACCCTGCCCATACGGAAAAATATGGGTTCCAATTCCTAACGATGAGTTAAAAATAAAAGATAACATTCATGTCTTTGCAGTATCTAGCGGATTCGACCTTAACGATATACCTAGTTTTTCTGGTATTCAAATTTCAAAAAATGGGACTCAAATTAATTTTGACTGATGACACAATTTTCATCAACCTTTTCTTTATCTTGATTAAACAATGATGTCCTTCATATTAAAAGCACGAAGTAAATATAATAAAATAAGATACGTGCATATTGATTAATAGACTATGACTCTCTTATCTTTCATAAAGTATATGAACACATAGTATCAAGCCCCTTACGCAAAAAAGGAATTAAGCTACAAACCGTAGCTTAATTCCCAAAAGTGTTTTATTGATCCTATTTGACCAAGAGCTTTTACAGAATCGAAAATCCTAGAAGTTGGCTGTCTTTCACAAAACCTTGGACTGTTTCTTTAGAATATTCTTCGAGGTCTTTTCCAAATAATTTGGTTTTTTCAATCAACTCTGGGGTACAGGTAATAATATCACACTCTACCTCTTGAGCTTGAATAATGTTTAGCACTTCTCGTGGAGAAGCCCACAATAGTTTACATTTTTCCTTAGTATGACATATCTCAGCAGATTGTTTCATAATATCTGTTGGATCCACTCCAGTGTCAGCAATTCTTCCTGCAAAGACAGAAACAATACTATCCACACCTTCTTCTAAGGCGTCAACAACCTGTTTAACTTGTTCAACGGTAAAAACAGCGGTCACATTCAATTTGATTCCATCTTTAGATAATTTTTGAATTAATTCTGCAGTAGACTCACCTTTAGAATTCACTACCGGAATTTTTACAAAAACATTTTCACCTAAACTGGCAATTTTACGTGCTTCCAGTTCCATCGTTTCAATATCATCCGCAAAAACTTCAAATGAAACGGGTAAATCAGGGAATCGTTTTAACACATCGATTGCGAATTGCTCATAATCAGTGATCCCCGCTTTTTTCATTAAAGAAGGATTTGTGGTAAAACCATCAACATTTAAATTATCAAACGCATGTTGCATTTGATCAATATTTGCGCCATCTGCATAAATATCTATTTTTAAATCCATACTACACTCTCTTTCTATTCTTCTACATTATTAATTGCGATATTTGATTTGCTTAAAAAGTTAGGAATGATTAAGACCAATAAAGTAATCGCAGCAATAATATAAATGCCTGTATTACCCATTGAATTACCTAATCGTCCTAATAAGATACCAATTGCACCAAAGTCTGTATCACCAAAGGTAGTGTTAGCAAATCCTAACTGACCTAGTACCGGAAGTAATAGTGCAGGGATAAATGATAATAATAAACCATTCACAAAAGCACCGATTGTAGCACCACGTCGTCCTCCTGTAGCATTACCATAAATACCTGCAGTTGCACCACAGAAGAAGTGAGGAACCATACCTGGAATAATTAAAACTCCTCCGGTGAATCCTAAGATTAACATCCCAACAATACCGCCGATAAATGAACTAATAAATCCGATAATCACCGCCGTTGGTGCAAATGTAAAGAATACCGCACAGTCAACAGCAGGAACCGCATTCGGAATTACTCTTGAGGCAATACCTTGGAATGCTGGAATTAAGTCGGCAAGAATCATTCGTACCCCTGCGTAGACAATTGCAACACCTACCGCAAAGTTAAGTCCACAAATAATTGCGTAAACAATATAGTTTTTTCCACCTGATAATTCGTTAACAAATTGAGGACCTGCTACAAGTGCTGCTAAAAGATAGAAAATTAACATTGTTAGAGCCGTACTGATCGTTGTATTTCTTAAGAATGACCATTTTTCAGGAACTTCGATATCTTCGGTAGAAGCACTTCCTTTACCTACTAACTTACCAATTAACCCTGAAACATAGTAGCCCAGTGAACTAAAGTGACCCATCGCTAAATCTTCGCCGTCTGTCACTTGTAAAGTCATTCGCTGACCAATTGCTGGAGAGATTGCACTCCATGCTCCTAAGAAGAATCCACCTAAGAGAATTAACTCAATCCCTTGAATTCCAATCGCTCCTAATACCGCAGCTAGCAAGCAAGCCATGAAGAAACTGTGGTGACCTGTTAAAAATACATACTTGAAGCGGGTGAATCGAGCAATGAGGAGGTTAACTATCAACCCCACAACTAAAACCGTCATTGTCTCAACACCTAAAATCTCTTGAGCAACTGAAACAACAGCCTCATTATTTGGTACAACGCCGGTAATATTAAATCCATGCTCGATCATTTGAGCAAGTGGGTCTAAATTGCTAACAATAACGCCTGCTCCGGCAGATAGCATTAAGTAACCTAAAATTGGACCTAAGGTACCCGTTAAAATTTTATGAGGTTTTTCTCTCAAAGCAACTAAACCAACAAAGGCAATGAGCCCCATTAGAAATGCCGGTTCTGAAATAATATCCTGAATAAACTGTAATATTGCTTCCATTTTTCTCTCTCCTTATTTATTTATTAGCTAACCGCTGTAATTCGGGTAACACGTCTTCGATAATTTTCTTCTTATTAGTATATGAACGAATAATAGCTACATTGGCTGATGATGGAAAAATTGATGACAATTCTTTAGTCGTGACATATAAATCAGCGGGTACACCGACTGCATTACCGGAGTCAATCGACTGTGCTTCTACTTCAATCCCTTCTTCTCTACAAATTTCTTCGATTTTTAACTTCAAAAGCAAACTACTTCCAATACCATTACCACACACCGTTACAACTTTAATCATTTCCTTCCTCCTTTAATTTTTTTGTTATAATTTTTAATGCCTCTTCACTATTGCTAGCCTCTAACAATTTCGCAACGGTTGATTCGTCATCCATTATTTGCGATAACTGAATTAAGGCTGTTAAATGAGTTTCATTATCAATTGCAGCTAAAACAAATACAAGCTGGACCAGTCGATCTTCATCAAATTCCTCTTGACTTGCTTCATTATAATCAATAGGTTTCTTATTGATTAAGAGACTAATTCCAAGTTCTTTCACCCCATTCTCTGGGCGTGAGTGCGCTAGAGCAACTTGGGGGGCTAAAACAATATAAGGGCCCATTTCCTTCACAACATCTATCATTGATTGAATATACTCTTGCGTTATGAACTCTTTTTCAAGTAATGGATTTGCTGCACTCGCGATACTCTGTTCCCAATCCATTTCTTGATCGACTATTACAATTTTATCGGTAGTTAATAAGTCTGTTAACATTGGTTTATCATCACCTCTTGATTCTTTTTCTAGGCTTAATTGTTCTGTAACTCTATTAATTAAGTCTCCTCTAGTTAGATTGTCTTTAATTACTATATAAGGCATTACACTATCAATAACTTGTTCAATTAAAAGTGTCCCCTGATTTTTAAAGAAAAAATCATTTTGAATATTATTATATAATTCTCTTTTTTCTAGTTCGCTCATCAACGGGCTTACAACATAATTCTTTACTCCCAAATTAATCGGAACATTTGAAAAAATAGCATCGATTCTATTTTCGATAATCATACTCTCAGTTAATTCATGATTGTGCGTTGCTATGAAATTTATATTAGGAAATAATTGAATAAGAGTTGATTTCATTATTAATGAGGAGCTAAAACCGTTTGGACAAACAACAATAGCGTTCAGCGTGTCAACAATCCGTTTCCGTTTTGAGTAACCAACGAATAATAAAGTTAAAAATCCAACCTCATCTTCAGGGATATCACAATCTATAAATTGCTTGAGAGGTTTCAGCCCTAAACTAACAATGTTAAACATTTCTAAATACTCATTTTTGATTTTATTTAATAAAGTATTCTCAAATTTTAGTTCTAAAACGATTCGATAATAGGCTGGGATTAGATGGTTGTATAAATCAGAAATTAACTTTTCTCGTTCCTCGAACCTTACCGCTGAAATCCGTTCAACTTCTTTCACTATCTCCCTAGCTACGTTTGAAATGGTTGGAAAATCTTCCATCAAAAACTGATTATTGCTCATCGTTAAAAGTACGCCAGCTATATATTCTTTTTCAATATCTTCATATGCCCTATCAATATTTATCAGTAATTCGGTAACAATCTGTTGGATTTTATTCGATACACTGAATTTGGATTGATTAGAACTATCCAATCCGATTCCATTTCTATCTAAATGTAGAAATAAACAATACAGGAATAGAAAAACTCGATCTCTTCTCGATGGAACAACGGTGATTTCACAGGTAATCTTCTTGAACATTTCTCTGAAGTTAGATAAAAATACCACATCTTCATCCACGATATTTTGAATAATAATATCGATACTTATTTCGTGCAAAAGCTTATCAATACAATCAAATACTTCAGATCTGACTTGTACTGCGTTACCCTTTAATCGATAACCTTCTTTTCTAGAATAGACGATTTGTGTCTGTGAACCAGCTTTTCGCAAATTATTCTTTAAATTATTCATGTCATTGATAATTGTATTTTTACTTACCTCTAATACATCTTGTATATGAAATAAACTTGAGTTGTTTTCTTTGACAAATAGCATTAAATAAATCATTTTTTGTCGTTGATCGGCATTATATATTTGATTTGTCATGAACCCCCTCCTTCCTTGCTATTTCACAAGTTTATTTCAAAACAATTAATATATTATGCAATTTTAGAATTGATTCGATCAAATGAATATTCTTTCTACTTTAAGAATACACTAAACAAAAGCGATTACAAATATAATTGAGTACAATTAGCTTGTGTAAATCAAAGACACATTGGACTTTACATAAATTTAAATTTTAAACAAAATAATAAAGTTCCTCCCCTCCTGAAAACAAAATGAAAATTTATCCCCCTCCCAGTTGTTTTTAGTTGACATTTCCTTGTGAACTTTTTATCATAGAGTCAATATATAGAAGGAGTGATACTATGACGAAAATGCACGCAGCAAGATGGCATAATGCCGAAGATGTTCGTGTAGAAGAAGTTGATATTCCAGAGGTAGGCCCTGGGCAAATGAAAGTTGCCGTAGCTTATTCAGGGATTTGTGGAACGGACTTACATGAATACTTAGCAGGACCTATCTTCGTCCCTCAAGGTCAACCACATCCACTTTCAGGAGATCAAGCGCCGATTACTTTAGGTCATGAGTTCTGTGGGGAAGTTGTTGAAGTTGGTGAAGGCGTGGAAAATGTTAAGCCTGGTGACCGCGTTGTAATCGAACCAATTATTGCAGAACATGGCTTAATTGGAGATTATAACTTAGACCCGAACTTGAACTTCGTCGGTCTTGCAGCTGACGGTGGTTTCGCAGAATTCTGTGTTTGTGACGCAGAGCTAGGACATATTATCCCTGAAGGATTATCTTATGAACAAGCAGCGTTAACTGAACCTGCAGCGGTTGCTCTTTATGCTGTTCGTCAATCAGCCCTTCAAGCAGGTGATACTGCCGCTGTCTTTGGTTGCGGTCCAATCGGTTTATTAGTCATCGAAGCGCTTAAAGCAGCAGGTGCTTCTAAGATTTATGCGATTGAATTATCTGAAGAGCGTCAAGCAAAAGCTGAAGAATTAGGCGCAATTGTTGTTCGTCCAGAAGGCGACGAAAGTATTGTTGAAGCATTACATCGCATCAATGGCGGTGGTGTCGATGTTTCTTATGAAGTAACAGGTGTCCCTGTTGTCTTGAAACAATCGATTGAAGCAGTACGTAAAGCCGGTGAAGCGATGATCGTTTCAATCTGGGAACAAGAAGCAAGCTTACATCCTAATGAATTCGCTATTGGTGAAAAGACTATGAAAGGAATTATTGGTTACCGTCATGTCTTCCCGAAAGTGCTTGAATTAATGGAAAATGGCTACTTCCCAGCTGACAAACTCGTTACAAAAGAAATTAAATTAGCTGATATTGTCGAAGAAGGCTTTATCGAATTAACAAAAGACAAATCTCAAGTGAAGATCTTAGTTTCACCTAAATAATTGTACCTCACATCGACCCTGAATTTATTCCAGGGTCTTTTCTATTCCAACAAAAAAACCAACCTGCATGATTACAGGTTGGTTGAATAGAATGATTGTACAATAAATAAAATTAACGATTTTTTCAGACTCTATCGTTATATTCAAAAACAAGAATATCATGATAAAAAAGATTATCGGGATTATCATCACATCCACCATAGTACTTAATATGTACATTTCACGAAGACATAAAAAAGGAACTAAAAAATGACTTTCTTGAATCAAAATTTTGTGTAAATATTTTTAAAGAAGACGTTTTATTGATGTTATTTCTTATTAAAATACATAAAACAACAGCTGTATATTATTTTAGACCAATGACAATATCAGTATTTTACTTATCAATGATAAGATCTAACTAGATGCATTAGATAATCTATATTTGTCAAATCAGAACCCAGAGGGTAATCACAGCCTAGACCTAAAATATAATTTTTATTCAATCTGTACCCGTTTTCCAAGCAAGATTCGTAGCTTCTTTTTATATCTTCATGAGTGCCTCTAGCCATTACGCTATACGGGGGAATATTTCCCGTAATGCCAATTTTATCTCCAAAATAAAGAACAGCCTCTCTTAGATTACATTCGTTATCAATACTAAATGTGCTTAATTTTAATTTTATGATTTGATCCCATATTTTTTCTGTTTTGCCGCAAATATGAATGTATGGTTTTTCGCCGGTCTTTTCAAATGCATAATCACATACTTCTTTTAAATATGGATAAGAAAACTCATTAAAATTTTTTGGGGAAGTAATGTCACAGCTTGATACTGGATCTGCTAGAGCAAATACAATTCCATCAATTTCAGAAAATGCGTTAATGACCTTTTTCATGGATTCAGTCACTATCTTTAACAGTTTATGTAAATTTTCTGGATGCTTTCTCATATCTTTCATCACATTTTCGACACCTCTTAAATATGATGCAATGGTTAGGGGGCCTCCAATATAGATATGCATATTCACTTCATTATAAATTATTTCTGCTAAATCTTCAGCAACTTCATAATATAGTTTTAATCTATCATCTTGACTCACTTCTTTAGGCTCTAGCATCTCTAAATAACTGTAATCCTTCAATATTGGATCGCCACAATATGCGCTTTTATTTTCAGGAAAAATAAAGTTACCCCCTAAACTTTGGGAAATTGCTTTTGAGTTCGGTGAACAAGATAACCAGTCTACACCAAATCTCTCGTAGGTTTTTAACTCGGCTTCTACCATTATTTTCCTATCAAAAAAAAGATCTCGGACATTACAATTAACTAACTGAGCTTTATTATCAACTATAAGTAAATCCACAGGTATTCTATCAATTTCTTTCCCCTGTTGAATGGCTCTTCTTCTTTCTACTGGGGTCATTTCATCATGAAAATTCTTTTTTAATTTCATTTTCTCCCTCATTTAAATCAATTCGCTGATTCCTTTTGTATATCTTTCCAATGTTTCTGTTAACTTATCAGTAGAAGTGGCAATATTAATTCGATTAAATCCTTCACCGATATCACCGAAAATATCACCTTCAGTAAGAAAAACATTATTTTCAATATTTTTCTCATGTATTTTTTTTGAACTTAACTGATATTCATTTAAATTAATCCATTGCAAGTATGTTCCTTCAAGAGGATAAACTACAGCTTTGGGTAATTCACTACTTATGATCTCATTCAACAATCCCCTATTAATATTAATTAAATTCAACAAATTATTTAACCATGGTTCTGCCTTATTATATGCTAATTTCCCAGCTTCTAATCCCATTGCGTTAACCTTATTTAACACTAAAAATTCAGCTTTTTTCTTAAATCTTTCTAACAAGTCACAGTTAGATATTATTATGTTAGAAACACAAAGTCCTGATAAATTAAATGCTTTACTTGGAGAAGTCGCAACAATGGTATGAGCTCTCATATAATCAGAGACTTCACATAATTTTACATGAGTATGTCCTGGATATATCAAGTCCTCATGGACTTCATCACAAAACACAAGCAAATTATGCTCTTCACATACTTGTGCTAATTTTATCAATTCTTTCTCAGTCCAAACTCTACCTACTGGATTATGAGGATTATTAAATAATAAAATCTTATTTTCTTTTTTAGCAGCGTTCTTTTCTAAATTTTTAAAATCAATCCTGTATTCATTATCCTCGATAATCAATGAGTTTTTTACTACTTTTCTTGAGTACCTCTGCGGAATTTCATTGAACATTGGCCAGACTGGATCCATAATAATAACCCCATCGCCAGGTTTACTAAATTCCTGTATAAACACTGCTAACGCTGCAACGATTCCTGGCATTGGTACAACCCAATTCGAATCAATTTGCCAGTTATGTTTACTTTTCATCCATCTTACTACTGAATCGAAATACGCTATGTTGGGTTCTGTATATCCAAAAACTGTATGGTTAATATGATTTTTTAAGCCATCTACAATTTCTGGTGCTAATTCGAAATCCATATCAGCTGATGAAATAGGAACCGTACCTGGAGGAATATTTCCCTTAAGCTCATACATTTCTTGCCATCTACTACCAATCATATCCGTTCTATCAACAACTTCTGTAAAATTATATTTCATGGTTCCTCCTTTAACTGCTTTTCAAGCGATTCATAAACTTACTTATATTCACATCATTTACATTTAAAAACTCATCTTTAGATCCATCGAAGAGAATGTGCCCTTCATCTATAAATAATATTCTGTCTGCTAACTTCATCGCAAAATCTATATCATGGGTAACTAGGAGTATCGTCATGCTTTTATTGCTTTGGATTAAAGTTTGTATTACATTTTTTATTTCATTTACAAGTTGCGGGTCTAGTGCAGAAGTAGGCTCGTCCAATAGTAATACCTTAGGGCTCAGAGAAATAGCTCTTGCGATTCCCACCCTTTGTTGTTGTCCTCCAGAAAGTTCATCCGGATAATAATCGACGTAAGGCGACATAGATACTTTTTTTAAATGTTCTAACGCAATCTCATTGGCTTTTTTCTTACCTATTCCACGTCCTTCTGTAAGTGAAACAATTAAATTATCTAAAACTGTCATGTTCTTAAACAAGTTATAATTTTGAAAAACCATCGCAGTTTTTTTTCTTAATTCAAGAATCGATTTTTTAGAAGAGTTCGAAGCATCTACTTTCACTCCATCAATAATTACATTCCCACTATTTGGCTTATTTAAAAAGTTAATGCTTCTTAATAGTGACGATTTCCCAGCACCTGATGGTCCCAAGATTGCAACAATTTCTTTTTCCCCAATTTCCATATTAATATTGTTTAATATGAATTTTTCATCATCATAACTTAGCGATAAATTTTGAATCGTTATCATATTACTTAACTCTCCTAACATGTATTAGTTTTCTTTTCTTAGAAACATGTCTTTGAAAATTTGTAAGAATTAGTGAGAGAGCCCAATATATCGCAGATACAATAATATAAATGATTCCATAATCAAAACGCCGACTTCCTTCAAAACTCGCAACAGCCATCATTTCAGGCACTCCTATCATAAATGCTATAGAAGTTCCTTTTATTAAGTCTATTAATGTATTTAAGAGAGATGGCAATGCTGCTTCCATTGCCTGAGGGAAAATAATCTTTTCCATAATTTTTATGTTAGTCATTCCTACAGATAACCCCGCATCAATCTGCCCTTTACTAACAGAATTAAAAGCACCCAGAAAAGTCTCACTTAAATATGCCGCAGCATTTAGTGACAAAGTCGTGACTGCTGCATATTCTGGTCTAAGCTTTGAGGTGAAGTCATTCATTCCAAATATAACAAAGTATACCAAAAGAATTTGAGCCATGGCAGGTGTTCCTCTAAAAAACGATGTATATATTTTAAGAAATGGATTTAATATTGGAATCCTATAAAATTTTATAAATCCAAACAATATCCCTAATACTAGGGATATAACCAACGAAATTATTGCTAAGAATATAGTGATCTGAGTACCTTTTAAAATATTAAAAAAATATACTTTTATTAATTCGATATCCATAAAATTAACCTTTCAAAAAACCAAAATCCTATAAAGGATTTTGGTTAAAAAATTATTCAGTCTGGTCTTCAACAGTTACATCAATTCCAAACCATTTCTCTGCCAATTTTTTTAATGTTCCATCTTCTTTCATCTCTTTAAGAGTATTAGAAACAACTTCCACCAAATCATCATCTCTATCTTTATTCATAGGAAATGCGTTATGTTCAGTTATACCATTGTATCCAGAAATTTTTAGTTTTAAATCAGGATTTTCTTTTAATAAATAAGCTCCGCCAGGAATAGAGGTACCTGTTGCATCAATTTTTCCTTCCGCCACGGCTTGAATACCTACTTGATTATCTTTAAAAGGGACTACTTCGATTTTTTTATCAGGGTCATTTTTTTCATACATTTTTTCATCAGCACCGCCAGGTACAATGGCTACTTTTTTCCCGTGTAAGTCTTCAAAGCTTTTAACTTCTTCAGCATCTTCTCTGATAAACCATCCACCTGGACTATACATATAAGTTTCAGTAAAGTCGTATTTTTCTTCTCGATCAGGAGTAATAGAAATTTGTGAAAGAATAGTATCTATCTTACCTTGATCTAACATTTGGAACAACCCGTCAAAGGTTGCGGTTTGATATTCTAATTTGAAATTATTTCTTTTTGCTATTTCTTCCCATACATCTACCTCATAGCCAACTAACTTTCCTTCTTCATCTGTGAAGTTGAAAGGTGGATGATTGCCTAAGGCTCCTAAAGTTACTACTTTTTGTTCTTCTGCTTGGACATAAATACCCGGTGAAAAAACAAAACCAAATATAAGAGACAAGAACATCACAATTCTAACAAGTTTTTTACATGTTTTCATTATTAACCTCCAATTAAATAAAACAAACTATTCTTTTCAGACTTCATTTTCTTAAAAAAGAAGTGTAATTTTTTGTGTTCTTTGATTATTTTGATTGAAATTATTCCTCCTTCTCGTCTAATGTAACCAAATATACACTTCAAGTTAATTTTATCACAAACTTTTGCTATTACAACAACAAATGTAAAATTAATCAATATTTTGATAGTTATAATTATAAATTAGTATTTTTTACTTCAAACTTCCTTTAGTAATTTTAAGTAAGTCTTTTCTATTCCAACAAAAAACCAACCTGTTTGATTACAGGTTGGTTGAATAGATCCATTAGAAGAATAAGGTAATAATTGGAATCGTGATAATTGAAAGTAACGACGTCATAAAGACAATTTGACTTGCTAACTCCGCATTATTTTGATAGTTGGATGCGAACATTGCGACATAAGAAGCGGTTGGCATACTTAACATAATAACTGGAATTAATAATTGTGCACCCGTCATATTTAACATCTTCAGAATCATCAATAGGATTAACGGAACCACCAATAACTTAATAGCCGCTTGAAAATAGAGTACTTTATTTTGGAATGTCGCTTGAATATCTGATTGCGATAAGATCAGTCCAACGACAATCATCGCTAATGGCGAGGTAGCTGGTGCTAACGTATCGATTACATTCGAGAATGGTGCCATGACCGTCCATTGCCCAAAGAAGAAAATCAACCCGACGACAATCGATAGAATACCTGGACTGAAGACAATCTTCTTCCAGTTGAAGTTGACTACGCCTTGCCCACGACGTCCCATCAGGTAGATTCCAACCGACCAAGAGACGACTTCGAAAATAAAGCCAGCTCCCAGAACGGCATAGAATAAGGCTTCTTCCCCTAAAAGACTCGCTACAATCGGATAGCCCATAAATGACGTATTAGATAATAGGAGTGATGTTCGGTAAACACCTTGTTGCGCATCATCAAAGCCTAAAAATGAAAACTTCGAGCTAACTAAACCAATGATAAACATTAAAACATATCCAGCGGCAACAATCAGGGCAATCGTTCCAGCAGTCTGCATCCGTTCGGTATTCAACTCCATCTGCATGGCAGTAAAGATGGTTGCCGGCATCGTAACATATAGAACTAAGTTCGTAATATCTTTTTGTCCTTTTTTCGAGATTAAGCCGACTTTCCCCGAGATAAAGCCAATAACAATTAATAGAAATAAAACTAAAACACGCTGCAACGTCATAAAGAAATCTAATTGCATACGTACACCTCTCTTATCTTGAATATTGATCTAACCATTGAATGAATTGTTCATAAATGGACATACCGAGTCCTTCGATATCTACTCGGTCGAAATCATGCCTATCACTTTCAACGGGAATAAAGGTTGCGTCCTCGACCGCTTGCGCTAAACGACTTGATTGTCGAAACGGAACATCCGGGTCACGGCGCGCATGGGTGATAAATAATGGGCAAGTAATTTGGTCACTTTGCACAGTGAATGAATGCGCCAAATCTTCTGTTGAAATACCTAATAATGATAGCCACTGACCGGTTTGTCGAGCATACACATACAGCAAGTAGCGCTGTTGGGTCGCATCTTGGGTAACGACGGGCGATTGCTGTAGTTGTTGTGCGACGGTCTGCGGTACGGCAGGTAACTTCAAATAGTCACGACTTGGATAACTGAATGCAGCATCTTGTAACGTTGTATAACCATAAAAGCTAGCTACACCACGTAGATGGTCGGACGACTGATGACTCGCTAAAAGTAACGCCGCATAAGCACCGGCTGATCGTCCGAACAAGAAATATTTATTATCTGATAAGCCGAGTTCACGGTACCCTGTTGTCTCAAACCAATCAACCGATTGTCTAATGGCGGTCATAATCTGTGACAAGCTCACCTGAGGAGCAAGTGGATAATCCAGCGCCAATATATGATAGCCTTGACCGATCAAGCGCTCCAAATATGGTTGAGGTAAATCTTCGCGTTGTCCGAACAAGAACCCACCACCGTGTAAGTAAAGAATCGTTCCACGATGCGTTGTTCCGTAATAGTAGGTGGCTCCCACGTCCTTGACATACGGTAACCCCTGAAGTGGGATTGTTAATTGTTTTTCTTTCATGATTTCACCCTATTCATCCTAGCTTCTTCAGTATAGCACTTACCTTCAAAATTGAATTGGCCACAATAACCAAAGGGAGTGAATTTGTTTGTTTGTTTTATCCTTAAAAGTGCTTTCATATTGCAGTACAATAGGCTTATGGTGAATCTTTGTCTCTTTCAAAAACACCAAATTAGGGTGTGTAGACCCAGAAAACCGCTGAATAAATTTAGAAAGGAAGTATAGAATGTTATTTACCAATATTCAAAAAGGCAATTATCAAGACTCCATTAACTTAATGTTACTATCGGCCGAATTAAATAATATGCCCGGTGTGAAACAAGCGCAAGTGATGATGGCGACGGATGCTAATAAAGATATCTTCGCTGGTGCAGGCTTATCCACCGATGAATTGATGGCCGCAGGCGCGAATGATATGGCGATTGTCGTTGAATCCGATGATGAATCCGTAATGGAGGTCGTCTTAGAGCGAGTTGAGAGTTTCTTAAATGATCTCAGCTCGAAAAAATCACAGACAACCCAACAAAATGTTTCTCATTGGCAAGAGGCGCTTGAGGCACTTCCTGAAGCGAACTTAGCATTAATCTCAATTCCAGGTCAATATGCAGCACGTGAGATTGAGCATGCACTCAATCAAGGTTTACACGTCTTCTCTTTCTCAGATAACGTAGCTTTAGAAGATGAAGTCCGTCTTAAAAATAAAGCGCATGAAGCTGGCTTACTCTTAATGGGACCAGACTGCGGAACGGGGATTATTTCCGGTATTCCATTAGCCTTTACCAACGTGGTTAGACCCGGTAATATCGGTATTGTTGGGGCTTCAGGAACCGGAATCCAAGAAGTAACAACGATTATTGACCGTCTAGGTGGCGGGGTTGTCAATGAGATTGGTACCGGGGGACGCGACCTGAATGAAGAGGTGGGCGCACGGACCATGATCGATGCGATTTTAGCACTCGAAGCCCATCCGACCACCGATGTTATCTGTGTGATTTCGAAACCACCTGCCAAAACAATCCGTGATAACGTGGTTGAAATCTTACAATCGATTACCAAACCGGTTGTAGCGATTTTCCTTGGTGAAAAACCAATGGAACATGCAGGGAACGTTGCCTTTGCTTATACATTGGAAGAAGCTGCGCGTATGTCGGTCGACCTAGCCAATGGTGAGACATTAAAAGTAAACTATAACGAAGCTTTAGATAATCACGTAGAAAAAGCACTCGATGGCAAGACGGTGAAAGGACTCTACTCTGGGGGTACGCTAGCTAACGAAGCGGCGATGTTGATTGCTGACGCATTAGACTTAGGCGACATCCAAAATGAACAAGGCTATATTTTAAATGCGAATGGATTCGAAGTGATGGACTTAGGCGATGACTTCTATACACAAGGGAAGCCACACCCAATGATTGATCCATCTGTTCGAATTAACAAGTTAAAAGAAGTCCTACAAGACGAAACAACAGGTATTGTCTTATTCGATGTGGTCTTAGGTTATGGATCTCACCCAGATATGGTGAATGCGTTAATTCCACAAATTACCGAAGCACTAGACCATGCGAAAGCAAACAACCGTGAATTGCACCTAATTGCAACAGTGGTTGGTACAGATTCTGACCCACAAAGCTACTCGCAAGCGATTCAAGATTTGAAAGCGGCTGGAGTCTTAGTCGAAACAACCAATGCCCGTGCGGTTAGACTCGCACTTGAATTAATGGGAATTGATTACAAACTTCCTGATCGTTCATTTGTGGACTACCAAGGTGAGAAAGTAAGCTTACCTACACCAAGTGAGCAAGTGATGGACTTAATTACAACGCAACCGCGCGTGATTAATATTGGTTTAGAAGGTTTCTCAGAATCCATTCAAGAATTTGGTGGTAAAGTCGTTCAATACGACTGGCGTCCACGTGCCGGCGGCAATGTAAAATTAATTAAAGTTCTCGATGCGCTCGATGCACATGCTGAAGCAATCGATGAAGCGAACGAAGAGATTGTTCAACGGATGCGTGAAGCTCAACCTAACTTAGTTGACGTGAAATACGCTAAGGAAGTCATTCCAGAACTAAGTCATGGTAAGAAAATTATCTTACATGCCGGTCCACCGATTAAATTCGAAAATATGACGGGACCAATGCAAGGTTCATGTATTGGTGCGATGCTCTTCGAAGGTTGGGCAACGGATCAAGCGGATGCATTAAGACAACTTGAGTCTGGCGAAGTAGAATTTATGCCATGTCACCATGTGAATGCTGTCGGTCCAATGGGGGGAATTACGACCCAAAACTTCCCTGTCTTTGTCGTACAAAATGCCTTGGACGACACGGAAGGCTACTGTATTATGAACGAAGGTATCGGAAACGTATTACGCTTCGGTGCTAATAACGAAGAAGTTATTACGCGGCTCGAGTGGATGCGCGATGTCTTAGGTCCAGTATTAGGACAAGCGCTACGTGCGATTGATGGCGGCTTGAATACAAGTATTATGATTGCCCGTGCGATTGGTATGGGAGATGAGTTCCACCAACGTAATATCGCGGCTTCACTTGTCTTCTTGAAAGAAGTGGCACCCATCATTACCCAACTTGATATTGATGAAAAAGACAAGCAAGATACGTTACAATTCTTAGCGGATACGGATCAATTCTTCTTGAACATTGCAATGGCCACTGGTAAAGTTGTGGTTGATTATGCCCGTAAAGTTCAAAAAGGAACGGTAGTTACGACGATGGCACGTAACGGCGAGAACTTTGGAATCCGCATTGCGGCGCTAGGGGATCAATGGTTTACTGCCCCAGTTAATACGCCGAACGGTCTCTTCTTTACGGGATACAGCGAAGAAGATGCTAACGCGGATATTGGAGACTCTGCGATTACTGAGACCATCGGTCTAGGTGGTTCTGCGATGATTGCCGCACCGGGTGTTACACGCTTTATCGGAGCGGGTGGTTTCGAGGATGCGGTACGTATCTCGAACGAACAAGCTAAAATTGTCGTTGGTCAAAACCCGAACTGGTCGATTCCAACTTGGGACTTCCGAGGGGCTAACTTAGGAATTGATATTCGTAAAGTCATAGAAACCGGCATCGAGCCGATTATTAATACGGGGATTGCTCATAAGAAAGCGGGTGTCGGTCAAGTCGGTGCAGGTACCGTAACAGCGCCAGTGGCTGCTTTTGAGAAAGCGTTGATCGCTTATGCTGAACACCTCGGCATCGATGTTGACGCACTCTAAGATTGAAGCCCAAATCCTACTGAGTCAGTGGATTCATCCATTGACTCAGTCCGGTTGGGTTGGCAAGGTGGGATCCATCTTCCAAAATGGCTTTAATCTGAACATCCAACAACAGCTCATCTATGTCTCAGCCATGCAGCCAGATCAATTATCACCGATTGGCTGTCAAGTTGCACTCACACATTCGCGTTCGCTGATCGATTATATCAAGCCAGGGATGCTCATTAAGTGCGAGCCACATCAGTGGACGTTGTATCGACGTCCTCAACCGATTCAACTGATTATTCGCGAAACAATGGTTGAATCACTGTCCATTCCTACCTTAACTTTTAAACAATTGGCTCAAACTGAAGTGAGTAGTCGCTTAAACGCGCAAATAGCGCTCGAATCAACAGGACTACCCTTGGAACAACTTGATGGAATGTTGGATGCATTAAAGAGTGCCGAAACACAAGAGCAGAGGCAAGCAGCGGTCTTACCTTTTATCGGAGCTGGGATAGGGTTAACCCCTTCCGGGGATGACTTTTTACAAGGGATACTGATTTTTGAACAAGCTCTGAACCAACCGCCCGTCTTTCAATCTGCCGTTCGAGTAGCTTCGAAAGAACGACAGACGACCTCTGTTAGTTCGGCCTATTATCGAGCAGTCCTAGCAGGGCAAGCGAGTCGACCTTGGATTCAGCTAATGCTAGCCATTCAAAAGAATGACACCAATCAACTACAACAAGCCATTCAACACATTCAACACTACGGTCATACGTCCGGTTACGATATGTTAGCGGGAGCTGCTTTCTATTTGACCGAACTGATCGCAAGTTGAATCAGACTAAATAAAAAAGCGTTCTGAACGGATTTCCATTCAGAACGTTTTTAATTTTAATTTTTATGGAATCTTATTAGCGGAATTTTGCAACGAGCTCTTCTAAATAAGCTTGTGCTGCTTGCGGATTATCTTGGATTCGTTGACTCGTTGCTTCATCACGCTGATCCTTCAGTTGGGCTTGTTCTCTAACCGTCTCAACTTGATCTGGCGGAATAACTATCACCCCATTGCAGTCTCCGACAATATAATCTCCAGGATGAATGTCAACATCTCCGATCACAATCGCCCTATTTTGCTGACCACCACCTTGTTTCTTCGGTGAACGAGCGCAGTGCCCTATACAAAAAATAGGGAGATTCAAATCGATAATCTCTTGATAATCTCTAACAAGGCCATCAGTAACGATCCCTGCGATCCCTAGCGCTTTCGCTGCGGCGGCATAGTTGTCTCCAATGATCGCCGTGGAAGTATTCTCGGCAGCATTCACCACCAATACACTACCCGTAGGTGCTTGTAAAATCGCTTCGATTAAATCTAAATTATCACCTTTGACTAGTTGGACTGGATAAGCCGGTCCTTCCAGATAAGTTGTTGGATCTAGCGCCTGGATTGCACTCGGTAAATTCCCTTGACCTTTTGTTGCGTCCGACCAACAAGTGGTTGGAATCTTTGTCTTTTTCATCTGGATTCCCTTCTATTTGACTTCGATTAACGTTGGATCTAACAGCGTTTGCTTGATATGGTCTGGATCGAGTTGCCGTCCAATAAAGACCATCCGACTCACGCGTGGCTCCTCTGGCTCCCATAATCTTCCTCGATCAAGTTGGAACCATTGATGGACCCCTTGAACAATCAACTGATGCTCAAAAGACTCTACAGCTATAAACCCTTTATAACGAACTAAGTCCTTACCATATCGATTGATTAAGTACTCCAACCATTGTTCCACTTGGGTGGCTGTCAAGCCTTCCTCAACTTCAATTGCAAAGCTAGTCAAATCACTGTGATGGTGATGATGGCCATGATCGTCAGCATGTTGGTGATAATTTTCTAGCCATTGATTCAAATGCGCATCAAACTCCACTGGTTTTTGTCCAAATAAATTTCGGTGTAAGTAATGCTTCGCCGTTTGACTATTTAACTCCACTGTCTCCATTGGAACAAAGGGATTAATTTGACGAATTCGTTCGACTAATTTTTCCAAATCATTCGGATGATTTTTCGTAAAAAGTAACTTGTCCGCATAGAGAATTTGAGAAGTTAATTCTTCATACTCATCCAATTGATGAGCGCCATTTTGCGAATCAATTAAGGTATAGACTGAATCCAAATAGAAATAATCACATAAGAAAGGTGTCTCCGTAATCGTCTGAATCACCGGTTCAGGATCCGCTAATCCACTCAGTTCAATCACAATTTGATCAATCTGAACTTGTTGTTGATCGATTAAGGTCATAATTTTGGCAAAAGTACTTTTCATCTCATTATTGGCAACACAGCACATACAGCCATTGTTGAGCTGAAATACTTGTGTCTCGTCAATCTCATACAATAATTGAGAATCAATACTAATCTCACCAAATTCATTCATAATCACAAAAATCTGGTCGGATTGATTGGTTTTAATAATTTGATTGAGTAGTGTGGTCTTACCCGAACCTAAAAATCCACTTAATAACGTAACAGGAATTGGATTCACTGTGCAGACTCCTTTCTATGGATGTTTTTAATAATCTAGTGATTACTCACCAAACTCTAAATAACTTTTCTCTTTTAAGTGTACTAAGTTCACTAATGCTTCGTTAATTGGTGTTGGAATATTATGCTTGCGTCCTTGACGTACAATTTCACCGTTAATGGAATCAATTTCTGTCTTACGCTTGTTCAACACGTCAATCATCATGGATGTACGGTTTTCTGCGGTCGCGCGACATACTTTCTTAATTCCTTCAGAGTCATTGAAGCTTAACTTAATACCTTCTTTATCTGCTACTGCTAATGCTTCTTCAGTAATGCGATCGAATAACCAGTTCTTCTCGTCAGAATCTAACGCTTCACCGTTCTTCAAGTAAGTTAATGAACCGACTGAGTTAATACCACTGTTCGCAATAAGTTTTTCCCAAATTAAGCTCATAACGTTCTCATCAACAATGGATTCACCTAAGCGTGGATCTACAAATAATTCTTGGATTTTTTCGATTCGCTCTGTACGTCCACCGTTAATTTCTCCAATATGCGTTCCACCATTACCTGTATGGTCAATATGGCCTGGTTCAGTAATAAATCCAGCTGTTGAAGTCGTTCCTGCCAAGATTTGCTCTCTTGGAACGTATTTTTCGATTTTCTCGATGTTTCCTGCCCCATTTTGTAAAGTTAACACAATCGTATTTTCATCGATTAAGTGCTTGTTCGCTTCCATCGCGACATCTGTAACATAGCCTTTAACTAAGATGATAAGCAAGTCAATTTTTTCTTGGATGTCTTTTGAATCTGAGAAAGCTTTAACCGGATAAGTCTTAACTTCATGATCAATAACGTGGTTGAAGACAACGCCATTTTTATTCATTGCATCAACATGCGCTTGATCGGTATCGATTAAGTATACGTCGTGCCCTTTATCTTGTAAGACAACACCATATAGTGCACCCATAGCACCTGCGCCGACAATTGCGATTTTCATAGTTAATTCCTCCATAATATTATTTTTAGATTGTTTCTTTTTGATTCATTGAAAGGATAGCATACACGAACCCTGCTACAATAAAGCCTGAGAACCATGATAGTTCGGTGAAGAGGCTCAATGCTGGGATAAACATTCCACTTAGCGAGACAATCAGTCCTACGAGTGTTGCAATATACGCTTTGACATTGGTTCCGCGATACTTCGATGGTTGACCTGTTTCAAAGTATAATTGATCTAAGTCGATCTCTTGCTTATCAATACCATAGTATTGGTATAACATGACCCCTGTTACTGGACCTAAGATGGCTCCAATTGCATTTAAAAATGTATAAATACTGTCTGGATTTTCCATGAGTTTCCATGGCATAATCACAACCGCTAGAATACTTGCAATGATTACACCTGAACGGTAATTAATTTTTTGTGGGAATAAGGCTACTAATTGATAAGCCGCTGGAATAATATTCGCAACCGCGTTCGAGTTCACAGTAATCAGTAGTAAGATTAGTGAAGCCAATACTGCGGCTGGTAAACTATCCCATGAGTTAATTACGCCTAAAACATCCCATTGTGCTACACCATAATGGATGGCACTTCCAATAAAGATAAACATACTTGTAAAGGCAAAGACAATGTAGCCAACTACCAAACCTAAGATTTGCCCTTTAAATTGTGCTTCGTCAGACGTTGCATGTTGGGCAAAGTCCCCTACACTTACCGTCGGTGCCGCCCAGAATGCCAGTACCGCATTCATAATGAGTAGATAACCGAAGGTTGTTTTCGGTGCTGCCGCTGCGTTTTCAACCGCATAGCTCATTATTGGACCGAAGCCTCCGCCAACGACAAATCCCCAAATTCCCATTCCGATAAATAGAACGTAAATTAGGATGGTTAAGATGGTGTTGAATTTATTTAAAAATTCGCCTCCGCTCAGACCAATCCATAAGTTCGCTAGCCAGAATAAGATAAACATAATCCAACCTGGGACAGATAATCCCAAGAAGGATGCTCCACCCCCGATATTCATCACACCTGGCCATAATTTAGCCACTAGAATTAGGAGTGCTTGTGATCCGGTAAATGTCTGCAGTGCAAACCAAGCAATCGCAACAACGATTCCCCGGAGCGCTCCCGGTAACTTCGCTCCTTTATCCCCATAGGTTGCACGCAGCCGCATTGAAAATGGAATCCCATATTTGGCACTGGCGCGACCATTCAGCGCTAACACTAGCCCCGCTAAAATAGCTCCAAGTACAAGAGCTAACATAATATTAAATGGCGCAATCCCTAATACTAGGAAGCCTCCAGCTGAAGCATAGTTTGGAATATTGTGGAGATTCCCCATCCATAATGTAAAGAAGTTCTTCTTGTCCATGTTACGTTTTTCGGACGTCTTCGGAAGTAACTCCTCCGTCGTGTAACCACGACGTTGATATTCTTGAATCATCTCTTGGGTGATGATGGTTTCACGTGATGTCATATAAATTCCTCACTTCTCTCATCGATGCCACAAAGGCACTTTATTTTTAAGTTTTTAAGTAATCTTGTGTGATTTGGCAAGCTAGCTTCACTAGTTGTAAATCACTGTGTCTTGGACTCAATAATGAGACTCCGAGTGGAACTTCTTCCATTGTCGCAATCGGTAGCGTCACTTGCGGAACGCCTGATAGTGGTGAAATACAGAGCAACTGACTTGATTGCAGTCGTGTATGATTAATGGATTCTTCACTATCTGTTCTTAGCGGTGCAATCGATGCTGCCGTTGGTAATACAACCACTGTATCCTCGGTAATCACTTGATCCACTTGCTTAATAATTTCTTCGCGCGCTTCAAGAGCCGCTTGATACTGCGCGTAAGTAATAGTTGAAGCCCATTCTAAACGGCTTCCCGGTCCTTCAGAAAGTTGCGGACGATACTTACGGTACCACCCTCCATAACTCTCCCACACTTCATAGCCTTGAATATGCTGGAATACTTTAACCCAATCTTGCAAGTCGCCTGGACAAATCTTACCTTCAACCACTTCATCGAAGTAACCTTTAATGCGCCCGATACTCGATTTCAGATGTTCGCGGACATTGTCATCTACTACATCTAATAAATCAACCGGGATAAAGAGACGCTTCAATGATTGTTGATGTTGGTCTTCACCTAAGATAAATTCAGATACTTGTTCGAACACGTCTGGATCTTGCGCGACATAACCTAACACATCCATCGACTTGCAGTAAGGAGCTTCACCACTATTATCTACTCGATAAAGTGTCGGGCGGATGCCTAAGACGCCGTTGTAAGCTGCGGGAACACGTACGGATCCAAGGCAGTCACTACCAAAAGCAACGTCCACATAACCGCCAGCTACTGCAGCTCCTGTCCCACTTGATGATCCACCGCAATAACGGCGTGGGTCGTGCGGGTTTAATGGCGACCCATAGTTCCAATTCTCGCCACTAATGCTGTAGCACAATTCATCACAAATTGTTTTCCCCACTAAATCCGCTCCAGCTTCTAACATGTTCACAATAAAACTAGATGTTTCAGTAGCTGGTTCATGCGTTTGAAGCCACATCGGATGTCCATTCGAATAAGTACTTCCAACAATATCGAATACATCCTTCACCGCGAAGGCCATTCCTTTCAATGGCCCTTCAGCGGCACCTTCTAGCGCAATATGGTTCTCGCGAACAAATGCTTGAAGCGCATCATAAGGCGGATGTGGTGAAACGGTCAATTTTTTGTTATTAAGTAACGTTTCAACCAAATTTTTTCCTACTTTCTGTTAAATTTCTTAGTCTACTAAAATTGGTGCTAACTTACTTGTTAGGTCGTTTTGAACTAAAATTTCACCTTTTTTAATAACGTATTTCAATAACGGCTGATCGTTAATTAAGTTACTTAGGTCTTTGTTATCATAAACAACAAAGTCCGCATTCTTACCAACTTCAATACCGTAAGTATCTTGAAGGCCTAAGGTCTTCGCTGGGTTGTACGTTGCCATATCAAGGACTGCTGTACGTTCAGTTGCTGAACCCATTTGTTGTGTAACTTGAAGTAAGTACCCAATCGCCATTAAGTCTGCGTTGTTGAAAGGTGTAAAGGCATTACGAATATTGTTCGTAGAGTATGCAACGTTGACACCTTTCGCTAGCATACGTTTAACAGGAGCCATTGCTCTTGGTGTATTCACTGGCTCTGCTTGACCGTTCATAAACATATCGGTTGCAGGAAGTGGCACAATTGTAATTTGAGCTTTCGCTAACTTATCGAAAATATGCGCTGCACGGTCTACATCAACTGAACCTAAAGTGGTTACGTGACCTAATGAAACACGGCCTTCCCAACCACGTTCGATGGTCATATCGGCAATCAGTTCTACTACGTTGTTCATTGGGTCATTCGGATCCGTACCGAAGTCTGCGTGCATATCGATTGGTAAGTCATATTTTTGTGCTAAGTCAAAGACCATTTCTAAATGTTTCTTCGTTCCTTCGAAGTTATCTTCTGCATAAGGGCATCCCCCCACAACGTCCGCACCCATTTTAATCGATTCTTCCATCATTTCGTAAACACCTGGGTGACGAACGATTCCTTCTTGTGGGAAGCAGCAAATTTGCATATCTAGCACATCTTTATATTTTTCACGTAAATCTGCTAATACTTGAACGCCGAGTGTTTTCTCAAATGGGTCCACGTCTGGAATCGCGCGCATAATCGTTGAACCATTCATAATACACCAGCGGATAACACGCTCTGCACGGCTATATACATCTTCATAAGTGTATTTTGATTTCAATTCAGCGGTGTTACGCATCGCCTCGTCAAGTGTCCCTGAGACGTTTGGTTTACGCTCTTCTAAGAAAGCTTTATCGGGATGGATATGACTTTCAATCAGTGTCGGTAGAATTGATTGACCTTGCAAGTCAATTTCTTCGAATTTTTCTTCGTTCGTTAAGTTTTCTCCGATTTCAGCAATAATGCCGTCAATGACTTTAATATCTTTATCGGATTCGTTGTCTTTAATATGTGCGTTTCTAATTAATAAATTACTCATGTTTCTCTCTCTTTCTATAATGTCATGCGATGAATTAAAGGACAGATTGTGCTCCGTCAATCTTGTAGTCCACACCGTTAATATGGCGTGCACGGTCACTTGCTAAGAATGCTGCTAAATATGCAACATCTTCTGCTTTACCGATATTTCCTGCTGGAGTTGCTTCGATTTGACGCATTACTTCTTCACGTCCCGCATCAATTGCGTAGCGTACCATTGGTGTATCCGTTAAACCAGGACTTAGGGTTACTGCACGGATACCCTTGTTCGCATAGTTAAAGGCTAATTGTTTCGTATAACCAATCACTCCGTGCTTTGCAGTAATATAAGCTGCGTCACCTACACCCGCAATAGATCCACCAATTGAACAAATGTTAATAAAGGTTCCTGCTCCTTTTTCTAACATTAATGGTAAAGCGGTGTTGGTCATTAAGTAAACACCCTTCAAGTTTACGGCCATAATGCGATCCCATTCTTCTTCTGAAATGCCTAATGACGGCTTGAAGTCCGCTAATAACGCAGCGTTATTCACGATGACATCTACCGTACCGAATTCTTTAACCGCTGTATCAATGATTTTTTCACCTTCTGCTTTGCTTGAAACGTCAGCAAGAATCGACTTAACTGTCCTGCCGTTGTCGAGAATCATTTGTTCGGTTTCTTTCATTCCTTCTTCTTGCACGTCGTTAATAACAACTTTAGCACCTTGACTTGCAAATTCAATCGCCATCGATCGACCTAACCCACCTGCTGTACCTGTAACGATAATGACCTTATCCTTCAACATTTACATCTTCCTCCTTTTATTGTTAAACCCCGCTTTTAGCCAAATCCGATGACTCGGCCTACTCGCCTACTTAATCTACACCTCATACTGTAATCGTTATCATGAACTTATCCTAGGCAACCCGCGCACAAAAAACGAAAACGTTTTTAGTTGTTTTAACTAAAATGGTTTAACAGCATATATTGTTAGAGTTAGCTCTTGATATGATTAAAGTCTATTCGCGCTGAATTTGTTCAGCTCAAGGGGCGGAGATGAACTTTCGCGCTGAGGTTGTTCAACTCAATGAGTGAAGATGAACTTTCGTGCGGAGTTTGTTCAGCTCAATGAGCGGAGATGAACTTTGTGGCGGAGATTGTTCAACTCAGGGGGTGGAGATGGACTTTGTGGCGGAGTTTGTTCAACTCAATGAACGGAGACGAACTTTCACACTGAGGTTGTTCAACTCAATGGGATGAGATGAACTTTCGCACGGAGTTTGTTCAACTCAATGAACGGAGATGAAGTTAACTGAGACAGAACTACATCTCAAGCAACCCAGATGAAGTTAACCGAACCAAAACTACATCTCAAGCGAACGAGATGAAGTTATCCAAACCAGAACTGCACCTCCAGCAATCCAGATGAAGTTCGACGCCACACAAAAACCCGAAGATGCATCATCTTCGGGAAAAATTGGATTGTTCCAGCATTATTTAGTTCTATTCACTTAGCTCTAAAGCCAATCGGATATTTAAGGAGTTCCGAGGCGCCGAAACGGAGTACTCTAGCATTTCTTCACATTTCTGAATCCGGTAAATCACTGTGTTGCGATGAACAAATAACTCTTTAGCGGTAGTAGAAATTTCACATTGATTGCCTAAATACGTCTTCAATGTATTGCGCAATTCAATCATTTGCTTGTCTTTCGGATAAGCCAACTCTTTTAAGACAGACTGACAATAATATTTCACGACATCACTATTTACCTCACCAAATAGATGATAGAACACGTTGTTATCCAGATAGTTCACAATATCGTGGGCGGCTCGTTTTTGAACTTCATCATACACAATATTAGCTTCATTACAGGATAACCCTAACTTACTTAAATCTAAATATGTATTGCCCAGACAGAAATAGATATCCATCTTCAAATCTGCCTCAATGCGCTCCTGAATTTGGTGAAGTGTCGCGTTCAGCTTCTTAGTATATTGCTGTAAAATAAGGTACAGACTATCACTGCGCGAATCTTCAAAAACGACAGTACCCTTCAAATAATCACCGGCATAGGTACGTAGCCATTGGGCAAGAATCTCCATCTTCTCTTCTTCATAGCTACTATTGTATGGTAACCCCAGCGATGCGGCATCGCCAATTCGAATCACTTGATAGTAGTTTGTCGGCAAAATTCCATAATTTAAATCGGTTAAGAGCGATTCATCCGGAACTCGTCCCACTTTAGATAGGCCCATCAAGCGTCGATAATACTCTGACTGAATGGCGTGCTCGGTGGCTGCTTCTTTGCGATCTTTATAAAGCGCGAAAGACATGGATACTGCAACCTGTTCGAAAGTAAAGGCGGATATTGGATAAGGTAACTGCTCAGGATGTAAGATTACCAAGTAATGTGGATGATGTTGGTAGGTCTTCAGTGAAATAACCCGAATGCGGATGACTTGTTGATCTGAGTCTTCAAGGGGGAGACGAATCGACATTTCTTTTTCAATTTTTTGATCACGAAGAAATGATAAAACGCGATCGATGATCGATTTGTTTTTCCCCTTATTAATATCTTTTGAAGCATATTCCAACGAATAATAAGGCGAAATTAATAGAACCGGTGTACCAACAATTTCTGCAAAACGATCAATAATAAATTGCTGCGACGCTTCTCGGAAAATCAAATCAGTCAACTGCTTCTGAATATTCAAAGCAAAGCTCAAATCATCGGTACCTTGAATCATATTTTGAATTTGATTTACTACATCAATTAAGAAGATCCCTTCGGGCACGCGAAAGACTAACAATCCTTGTTCATCGGCATAGTCGACAATATTTTGTGGGATCTCATCAAAGAAACGCCCAACCTTAAAGCCTAGCGCCACCGCATGCACTCGCTTAAGCGAATCAATCAGCTTCATCATTTCATCAGGCATATCTTTATAAATAATTCCTGTAGTTACTACTACGACGCCCGGCTTAATAAATTTCTCAATGTCGGGAACTTCTGACAAAACAACCGATGTTACTTCTTTATTCAATGTAACATTGCGATCTGTCGCAATATCAATTTTATCAAAAAAAGGATGACTAAAAATTTCTCTAAGTAAAACCATGCATGCAACCTCCTTCATTTTGACTGTTAATTGTATTGTACATGAATTGTGGTTATAAAAAAATAGTTGAGTCTAGCTCTCAAGTTATGGAATATACAAAAAAGCTCGATGATATAAAAATATCACCGAGTATCTATTATGATAATGAGTATTATTAGCCTAAGTATCATCCAAAATAGCTGTTCTTTCCTCAACATCTTCTATAACGTATTTTTACACATCATAACAGCAAATGATTTATAAAATCTCTTCCCTGTCTTTTAGAACTTTCATCACATTATAGAACCCCAAGTTTTTAATTTCTCTCTTGAGTCATAAGCATATATGTTTTTTTATTCAAATACTTATAAATAATAACAACTAACCATCAATTATTTTAAATTTATTGGTTCGCGGATCCCCCACTTGAACAGGATATTTTTTAGGATTAATTCGATGATATTTATTCCATTGAAATGATCCGCCTTGAAACATTCGAACTTTATCGAATCCTAATGTTTTAGCAATGAAAAACACAAGAGCTGCTCGATATCCTCCTCCACAATAAAATACAATTTCTTCACTAGGATTGATTCCCCATTCACGCCATGATTTCATTGCTTCAGGAGAGTCATAAACAAATTCTTTGTTTACGAAATATGCACAGTCATTATGATAACTTGACTTCGCATATACCGCGCCTGCCACCTCCATGTTATCGCTAGTTGTCACATAAGAATATCCACTTATTTCATTCAAATATTCTTGCCAATTTCTTACAGATGCAATGATTATATCAGGATTCTGTTGTTTTGCTTTTAAAAGATCATCCGGTGTTTTTAATAAAATATTAGGTCTTTTAGGTACTTGAATATCAATCTTCCCAGGTTCAGCTGCAACATTTATTCCTTCTTCAAAATTGTAGCCCTTTTCCTCCCAACCTATGAGACCACCGTCTAAAAATTTAACATTATCAATTCCTAACCAATAAATAATGAAAACAACATATGCTGCTATGCATTGGTCATCCGAATATACTACGACTGTTTTGTCAGTTGAAATACCTTTATTTTGCAAAACTTCTTTTATAATATTTGCATCCTTAATATTAAAAGTTTCCTTATCTTCTATCTCTCCAATAAAAATGGGTATTGCTGTTGGTATATGCTTTTCTTCATACTTTCGATGGAAAGGATGCGAGGCATCCATCTGAGATAGTTTTTTTCTTGCATCTTCATTTTGAATTGAATTATTGTAAGAGAAGTCTAAGATAACTATATCTTGTCCGCCTTCTTCAATTTTTTTGTGGAGCCAATCGGCTGTAACAAAGAAATCATTTGAATTAACATTATTACTTTTTCCCAATGATATCCCATAGTTAATCATATTTTTCTCCTTCTATAGATATAAAATTATTAGTAAATCCATCCTTGATTTATTCAAACAGGATCGCATGAATTTAATTTTTCTACTCTCGTTCCATTTGTGATAAAAACGAGCGGATACGATCATGCCTTGAGTTAGTAAAGATATTTTCAGGATTAGCAAACTCTAATATTGAACCATTGTGCAAAAACATTACTCGATCTGATATAGACTTAATAAATTCCATCTCATGAGAAACTAAAAACATTGTAAAATCATGCGTTTGACTTATTTCGCGAATAACCTTAAGCACCTCATTTACCAACTCGGGATCCAGCGCAGAAGTTGGCTCATCAAATAGGATTATTTCTGGTTCTAAAGCAAGCGCTCTTGCAATTGCTACCCTTTGCTTTTGCCCGCCAGATAGATGCGCTGGATAAAACTGTGCGTAATCTTTCATCCCTACTTGGCTTAAGTATTTTATTGCTTTCTCTGTTGCTGCTTTTTTCTCCATCCGCTGCACAATGATTAGACCCTCAGTCACATTTTCCAAAGCTGTTTTTTTGTTGAATAAATTAAAACTTTGGAAAACCATTGACATTTTCTTCCGTAACCTCAAAGTATCTTTTTCTTGAAGATTTGCTAAATTAAATTTTTCATTATCAATAGTCAAATATCCATTTTGTGGTTTTTCTAACAGATTTAAGCACCTTAATAATGTTGATTTACCAGAACCTGAAGATCCAATAATTCCGATGATTTCTCCTTCTTTTACTTCAAATGATAAATCATCTAAAATAACAGTATTACCAAATTTTTTTGTTAAATGCTCAACCTTTATCATCTGAAATTACCTCTCTTCTTAAAGAATATCAGGAGACTCTTCCGGTATCGATATTTTCTTTTCTATAAATGAAAATATTAGCTCTAAAATTATTGTTAAAATCCAATAAATGATTGCTAATGCAACGTAAGCTTCAATGAATCGATACGTTCTTCCACCAATTATCTTTGCCGCTGCAGTCATTTCAATTACTCCACTCGAAAAAGCTAACGATGTTCCTTTTAAAAGACTGATGAATGAATTACCTATATTCGGCAAAGCAACTGAGAGCGCTTCTGGTATAATAATCCTTCTAGCAACTTGTACATTACTCATACCAATTGTCAAACCTGCTTCAATTGAGCCCTGGTCCACCGATAATAGTGCTGATCTAAAACTCTCGGATAAATAAGCCGATTGATTAATTCCTAATGCCGTAATGGCATAAAACATATGCGGTATGCCTCCAAGTTGAAGCTCCAAGCCCAGTTTATAGTTAATATATCTTAAAAAAATAGGTATCCCAAAATAGGCAATGTATAATTGAATAATAATTGGGGTTCCTCTTACAAAAGATACATATACTATTGATAAGGTATTTAAAATCGGAATTTTTTTCTGTCGAACTATAGCTATAATAAAACCTAATACTATACCTAGTATCATAGACAAAACCGCTAACACTATAGTGGTACCAAGATACTCCAATAATAGTGGCATTTGTGAAAATACAGATCCTATATCAAAAAAACTACTCATTATTTCCTCCTAAATAAAGGTGCCATAGTTTAGAATGGCACCTCATTTATTTTTAACATAATTAATTCGTTTGTTTTTCCATATTTTCTGGTTTTGGAAGCTGATTTTCTTTTAAAATATCTTCTTGGAGCTTTTCAAGCGTCCCATCTTTATAAAACTCTAATAAAATTTCATCCACTGCATCACGCAATTTTTTACCTTCTTCTGTTTTAGGAAATACAAAATAAGTCTGCGCATTTCCTACGAACTCATCAATCTTTTCTTGAGGTAATCCCTCTAAAACTTTATCGTCAATTAGAGTATAATCTACTTTTTCATCAACCTTCTCATTAGAAGCCCTAAAGTTATTTAATAATTGTGCTTCAAATACTGTAAAATCAATAATCCCATTATCTAAAGCGCCCAAGAAGGTTTGACCTCCAGATCCATCGATATAATAAATTTCAATTTTTTTATCATCATCTTGAGATGCATTCCAATTTTCCATCATAATAGATGCCGATATACCTGGCAGTCCATAAAATACCATACCTTTTTCAGCAAATTGCGTTAAATTGTCGAGTTTTTCATCACCTTTTCTGTAAACAAAATAGTAAGGCGACTCATTGATAGGACGCGAATAGTAGTAATTTTCACTTCTTTCATCATTATAACTCAACATACTTGCACCCATTTGATATACTCCGGACGATAATCCCGTGAACAAGCTATCAAATGTTGTAATTTCAAAATTAATATCATAATCTTCTAATTTTTCGAAAATTAATCGCGCAAGCTCAATGTCATATCCTGTTAATTGATCATCTTCATCTACATAAGTATATGGTTTATTATCACCGGTAGTTGCAATATTGACATTAGTTACAGCAAAAATTCCTAAAGGATTAATCATTAATGCAGATAATATAAAACTCATAAATATTTTCAAGGTTTTTTTCATTTTAACTCCTCCTTTTTTCTTTCCAACTTATATTACTCTTAGGCTTTAATCAATTATCATTCTAACTCATTAAAACCTAAGAGTAACTTTGATAATAGGGCACATCTGCCACAATTTACTATGACTCACCTGTTCTCAATAATGCTAATCAATTTACCACCTCCTATATATTTGCTCGCAACTTTATTGCAAGTTAATGTTATCACATACCTTTTTTGATTTCAATTTCATTGAACAAAAAAAGAAACGGAATCAGTCCGTTTCTTTACTCTCAACTTCTAATCCAACAACACCCAATGATTCGGTCGGACTTCTTCCCAACGGGTTCCAATCGTAATTTCGGCTGGAATGCGATGTTCCTTATTGGCTTGTCGCAATCGGGCTTCACGCGGATCCGGCAGCGGGATGGCTTCCAATAATTTTCGAGTATATGGGTGTTGCGGATGATTGAAGATATCCTCGGTATCCGCCAATTCCACAATATTTCCTAGATACATGACCGCAATCCGTTGACTAATACTGCGAACCATTGCCAAGTCATGCGAAATAAATAGATAGGTTAACTCCTTCTCTTTCTGTAAATCCATTAACAAATTAATAATTTGTGCTTGAATCGACACATCTAACGCAGACACAGGCTCGTCGCAAACAACAAATTGCGGGTCGGTCACAATTGACCGCGCAATAACGATCCGTTGACGTTGGCCGCCACTAAATTCATGCGGTCGCTTATTAAAATCAGCGGGAAGAATTCCCACCTCCTCTAACATCTTACCTGCCAGCTGTTTCGCCTCAGCCATTGAATAAGTCAGCGTGAGTGGTTCAGCCACAATCTCTAACGCTGAACGATTCGGATTCATCGCTGAATAGGGATCTTGGAAAATAGGCTGAAACTTTAATTCTTTTTGAATCTCACGTCGTAAGGCCGCATCAATCTCCTGCCCCTCATAAAGCACTTGCCCTGAAGTGGGTGATTCCAGACCTAAAATAATATTTCCTAATGTGGACTTACCTGAGCCAGATTCACCTACTAAGCCGAGTGTCTCACCCTGACGAATTTCCAAGTTGACGTCGTTTAAGGCGGTAACTTTAGACAACGTTTGGCCGAAGATATCTTTTTTCTCATACACCTTGCTAAGATTTTCTATGGTAATCATGCGGTTTCGTCCACTCCTTTCAATACGCGGTGGGGTGTCTCTAAATTATCATCGGACACATTGACAAGAATTCCTTGTTTTTCAGATTCCGATAAAATTTGTCGTTCCATCGTATATAGTCTCTCACCATTCACTCCACGTGGGATGGCCTTAATCAATTCACGAGTATAACGGTGCGCTGGACGATAGAAAACATCCTCTAAGCTTCCCTCTTCAACAATGACTCCGTCGTACATCACTTTCACTTCATCGCAGATTTCTGCAACCACGCCTAAGTCATGCGTCACAAAAATCACACTCAAATCTTCGGATTGTTTCTTTCGAACAATTAAATCTAAAATTTGCTTTTGAATCGTCACATCTAACGCCGTGGTTGGTTCGTCCGCAATTAATAACTTCGGTCGCTTTAATAAAGCCATACAAATCATCACGCGTTGACGCATTCCTCCGGATAGTTCAAAAGGATATTGCTTCGCAACACGTTCGGCATCTTTGATTCCGACAGAGCGTAACTCTTCAAGCATACGTTGCTCCGCCTTGTCTCCCGTTAAATGATGGAACCGCTCAATCACTTCAAGTAAATGATAGTTCACTTTACGCAGAGGATTGAGTGACACATTCGAGTCTTGAAAAATCATCGAAATCGGTAAATCAAGTAGATTCTTACTCTGAACTGCATCGCCGTCAAATCGATATTGGTCAAAGTGACTTTCCAATCCCTCCGGTAGCATCCCCATAATTGATTTCATCGAGATACTTTTACCAGAACCGGACTCGCCGACAACACCGGTAATCTTATTTTTAGCGAAACTCGTACTGATTGAATGTACTAATTCGCGATTAGGAAGCCCTTTTTTATTCGTATGAATCGTTAAATTGTCAAAGGCGACAATGGGATCTCGATAAGTTGTTTGCTTATTCATGTAAATCCTCCATTTCATACGTATCTCTTAGTAAATGTCCCAGTTGGTTAAATCCATAAACTGTTAACATAATAAGTAACCCGGGGATCAACGCCATATGCGGAGCTCGTTGCAAGCTCGACTGCGCATTTTGAAGTAAGCTTCCCCATGATGCATGCGGTGGTTGTAGCCCGACTCCTAAGAATGATAGAGAAGACTCCGTCATAATAGCACCCGCAATACTTGCTGTAGACGCAACTAGCATCGTAGGAACAACGCCAGGTAGGATATGCTGAATCATGATCTTGACAGGATTAATCCCAATAAATTGTGCATAAACCACATAATCTCGCTCCTTCAACGCTAACGTCTCAGCACGAACCAGTCTCGCTAATGACATCCAAGAAAATCCGCCGATCACAATAATAATCGTTGTCAGCCCGGGCTTCATAAAGACACTTAACACAATCACAAGGACGAGCCACGGGATTGAAGATAAAATATCCACTAAACGCATTAACAATGTGTCAACCCATCCCCCAAAATAACCTGAAATTAAACCGATGATTAGACCAATTAATGTCGTTGCTAACATCGATATAACCCCTACATATAGCGAGACACGACCACCGTATAAGACACGAATAAAATAATCACGTCCCAATTCATCCGTCCCAAACCAATGAGCACCGGAAGGAGGTTGCATCATGTTCGTTACGTCGGTTGCATTAGGATCTATCGAGAATAAAGGCGCACTTACAGATAAGACAATCAGTGCTGCCAGTATAACGATGGCTATCCAATATGCCGGGCGCAAGTAGAGCGCTCGTTTTAATTTTCGCATAAACATTAACGCTCGCCTCCTTGTCGAATTCGTGGATCCACGATCGTATACAAAATATCCGCTAACAGATTACCAATAATCACGAGGGTCGCAGATAATAGCATTACAGCCATAATCACGGGATAATCCAACTGTTTCGTTGCTGTCATAAAGTACGGTCCAACACCTGGCCATTGGAAAATGGTCTCACTAATAATGGCTCCGGTTACTAACATCGGTAACGCAAACCCAATCTGTGTGACTAATGGCAGTAAAACATTCCGGCTAATATGCTTACTAAAAATTTCTACTCGACTCGCGCCAAGAGAACGCTGAACTTGAACATAATCGAGATTCAGCTGTGTCATCGCCGAAGCGCGAATATAACGTGTTAAATCTGGGAACATCGCTACGACTAAGACGATATATGGCATAAAGAAGTGAGCCATAAAGTCACTAAATGAATCTTCTTGCCCTACCGAATGCATTCCAACAATCGGGAAGACATTCAATCGATAACCCAGTAAATAAATCATCAACATCGCAAACCAAAATGGCGGAATTGAAATCCCAATCGTGTTGATATTATCTAACAATCGATCTAACCAACGACCTTTGTTAGCAGCCGCTACCAAGCCTAAAATAATTGCTAAAATAAATGACGTCACATAAGCAGGTAAAACCAACTTAATCGTATTCGGAATTCGCTTAGCTAATTCGGCCGCAATCGGTTTTTGTGTAATAATTGAAGACCCTAAGTCTCCCGTTAAAATATTTTTAATCCAGAAAAAATATTGCAATAAAAAAGGCTGGTCGAGCCCATGCTTTTGTCTCAATAATTCAATCTGATCCGGCGACATGTTCGGCGTTGCAATCGCATCGATTGCATCATATGGCGCTACATAGATTAGACTAAATACAATAAAAGAGATAATTAGCAATAGCGGAATCATTTGCAATATTCTCTTGCCAATAAATTTAAGCATAATCTTCTCCTTCGAATAATAGAAGGTGCACGTTAACAAATATAGATTTGTTCCCATGCACCCACCGATTCGCATCAATTTGATGCTATATTATTTAATAAATAATTTTGACATATCTTCCATAGTATAAATTGGCACAAAGCGAGCATCTTCAATGCCATCGATACGCTCATTGACTGCAAAAACTTTCAAATTATCTACTAATGGATAGATCACAGCATCGTCCATTAAGACTTGTTGTAACTCATGGTAGATTTCTTTTCGTTTTGAATCATCAATTTCTTTTGCCCCAGCTTCAAATAGCTCATCAACTTGCTCATTCGCATATTTGAAGGTGTTATACGCACCATCCGATGTGAAGAGTGGTGTATAGAAATCAGGGTCTGTTCCCATAATATAGCCTCCGATAAAGAGGTCTAAAGAGGTTTGGTCTGGCTTGCTTGTCTCAGCATAAAGCGCTGCGCCGTCCATTCCTTTCAGCTCTAAATCAATACCTGCTTGAAGTAGTTGTTGTTGTGCTAAAGTAGCCACCATTGTTTGAACAGGGTCATTTGCAGTATAACCTAGAGTGATTTTTAATCCTTCAACACCGGCTTCTTGCAATAGTTCTTTAGCTTTTTCTGCGCCACCTTCATGCTTGTTCACATCTTCTGTGTAGTATGGGTTTTGTGGCGGTAAGAATGAGTATGCGTTATGGTAATACTCTGAATCTAAATAAGCTGCTAAGTTCATTTCGTCACGGTTTAATGCGGCGAAAATAGCTTGACGTACTTTTACATCATCTAGCGTATTAGTATTCACCCCAATGTAACCCACACGGTTCTCACTATACGTGTGAATATTCACCGGTTGATTTTCATAATCCGCAATATCTGCTGGCATAATAATGGACGCGTCGACTTCCCCTTTTTGTAAAGCTACTTTTGCTGTGTCCGCATTCGCAATAATTCGGAAAACAATATTTTTGATCTTCGGTTTACCACCATAGTAGGATTCATTCGCTTCGAATGCTAAGTATTCACCCTGACGGTATTCCTTTAGTCTATACGGACCCGTTCCTACAGGAGAGGCGCGTAATTCATTGACTGAGAAATCAGGCTCACCTTCGTAAATATGCTTTGGAATAATGTAAGTTTCTGTTGCAATATTATTGACTGCCGCTGCATTGACTTCTGGTAATTTGAATTCTACCGTATGATCGTCTACCGCTACGAATTCAATCGGTTGGTCGCCTACCCATAATTTGTCAGCATTACCATTTGCTTTGTCAGCTTTCGTCTCATAAGTGAAAACAACATCCTCAGCTGTAAATGGTTCACCATCTGACCAAGTAACGCCTTCTTTTAACTTCACTGTAATGGTCAATCCATCTTCAGCAACTTGAATATCCTCTGCTAATTCGAACTTATGGCTACCGTCACCTTCAACACGAATTAATGGTGAGAAAATCATATTGGTAGTCGTTAATCCCCAACGGTCTGACGTTGTGATCGGGTTAATCGACAATGGATCACCTGAGATGGCATATATAAAGGTATCATCTGCTTGTGCCCAAGCTGTTACACCACTCACGCCACTCGTGACTAAGAGTATCGATAACATCAATAATTTAAAGATTTTTTTCATTTTCATTCCCCCTCGATTGCTTAGTATAAATCATAACTAATTTAAAGTCTGCTTAATTGCTCAGAGCAACAATATTTTTCGGACGGAGGCTTAAGCTTTAATCAGTCGCCTGTCAAAACTCATTATAGCTTAAGCTTCTGTCCTAATTTATTCATCCAACTGACAGATGACATCGCTCAATAGCAGTATCCCAATAGCATCATCTTAACAAATCCTCCCTTCTATTTTTTATACCAATTACATATGTGAAATAAAACACAATGCGTTAGCAATGTCATCGTAACACAATCTATTTTAGGGCGCAATAAGTTGGTTTGAATTTTAAATAGAAACTCATTAACCAAATTATAGTGGGACTCCATCCATTGCTAACGTTGATGCTCTTAGATTTTAAGAAAGAAAAGAATTTAACCTATCTTTTCATTGCATATGACCTATCCATGGTCAAATATATTAGCGACCGAATTGCGGTAATGTATCATGAGAAAATATTAGAACTCGCTTCTGCTGACGATATCTATCACCACCCTGTGCCTCCTTATACGAAATCACTACTTTCAGCTATTCCGCAACCGAACCCGAGATCAGAAGCGCATCGCAAGCGATTAATCTATCAACACGAAGAATTCAGTGAACCTTTAAAATATCACGAGGTTCGACTTAATCATTTTGTATTAGCGAGCGACCGCCAATTAGATAAATGGGTCAAGTAAAATATAAAACGTCCACTCGAATTGAGTGAACGTTTGAATCGTTTCAGTTTAATTAACGAATAACTTCTTCGGTCTCTACATCATAGAAGTGCGCTTTATTCATATTCAGTCCTAGTTGAACGTGAGAACCAGGTTCATGGAAGTCACGCGCATCAACTTTAGCGATAATCTCAACATCGCCAACTTGAGAATATAAGATGGATTCTGCTCCTAACATCTCTGAAACAACCACTTCGGCTTCAATAATTGAATCAGGATTTGCATCCAGGAAGATTTGTTCGGCTTGAATATCTTCAGGTCGAATCGACATAATCACTCTCTGGCCATTACCAACATGCTCTTCGAGTAATTTTTTCTGTGGTTCAGTAACGGCAACATCAATGCCTGATTCCGTCGTAACTCGACCATCATTATAAATTACTTCGAAAATATTGGACGCTGGTGAACCGATAAATGAAGCCACAAAAACATTATCTGGATAATTATAAACTTCACTTGGTGAACCAATTTGTTGGATAAAGCCATCTTTCATAATGACAATTCGGTCTGCCATCGTCATTGCTTCAGTCTGGTCATGGGTTACGTAAATCGTAATGGTTTTAATCCGTTTATGTAGCTTCGCAATTTCAGCACGCATTTGAACTCTTAACTTCGCATCTAAGTTTGACAGCGGCTCGTCCATTAAGAAGACTTTCGCTTCACGAACAATCGCACGTCCCAGTGCAACCCGCTGAGCTTGTCCACCGGATAATTCTGAAGGTCGACGGTTCAAGTATTCAGTTAAGCTTAGAATTTCTGCGGCTTCACGAACGCGACGGTCAATTTCCTCTTTTGGAACTTTACGTAACTTTAGACCAAAAGCCATATTATCGTATACCGTCATATGTGGGTAGAGTGCATAGTTTTGGAATACCATGGCGATATCACGGTCTTTCGGTGGAACATCATTGACGACTTGTCCGTCGATAATCAGTTCGCCTTCAGTAATATCTTCAAGTCCTGCAATCATCCGTATTGTTGTTGATTTTCCACAACCTGAAGGCCCAACAAATACAATAAATTCACGGTCTTCAATATCCAAATTAAAGTCCGTTACCGAATATTTTTCTGCGCCATCGTACTTTTTATAAATATGATTTAACTTAAGTTCAACCATCACTATTCCTCCAGATCCATCTTTTTTAAATACTGCCTAGCCTGAGTCGCCCCAGCGATATCATTGGTCATTATACACGCAAAAAGCGTATGCTACTTGCACCGCTTACATCACTTACTATTTCGAATGACCACTGATTATTTTATATCAAACTTTATACGCATTAAGTGAGTAAATCTTACCATATTGAATGCACTTTTGCAAACCCTTTTATAACTTTATCCCCTTATTTAACAAGCAAAGACACCCCCTTCAAATTCTCAACAATTAGCAGAGCTTGAAAAGGGGGGTGTTTTTTTCAATTATATTTTCATCAATGTGCAGTTAGCTTATTTCAATTTCTTGTAAGTTGAAACAATATTGTCTGCTGTAAAACCAAAGTGTTCAACAACTTCTTCACCTTTACCAGATGCACCGAAGCGGTCGATTCCAATCACCGCACCGTTTAAACCGGTGTATTTATGCCAACCATAAGTAGCTCCCATCTCAATCGCTACACGGCGCGTCACGTCTGACGGTAAGATACTTTCTTGATAAGCAGCGTCTTGTTCTGCAAAACGGTTTTCAGCAGGCATTGAAACAACCGAAACATCGATGCCTTCTTCGCGTAACTTCGATTGAGCTTCAATCGCTAAAGCTACTTCCGATCCCGCTGCGATTAGAATTCCTTCTCCGTGACCCGATTGAGCCGGTGAAGCAATATATGCTCCGCGACGAACACCTTCTTCAGCATATTCCGCACTGTGTTCTAAGACTGGAACGTTTTGACGTGTTAATACTAGTAAAGTTGGACGGTCTTTCGATTCAACCGCAATTTTCCAACCTACTAATGTCTCGTTGTAGTCTGCTGGACGGATGACATTCAAGTTCGGCATCGCACGGAAAGCTGCCAATTGTTCGATTGGTTCGTGTGTTGGTCCATCTTCACCTACCGCAATCGAATCGTGTGTCAGCACATAAATTGCTGGAATTTGAGATAAGGCTGATAGACGAACTGCTGGCTTCAGATAATCCGAGAAGACAAAGAATGTTCCACCGAAAATACGCGTACCACCGTGTAACATTGCTCCGTTCATAATGGCTGCCATCGCAAATTCGCGTACCCCATACCACAAGTTGCGCTCGCCAGGTGCTGCTGGTGAATAATCTCCAGAAGAGCTAATCGTTGTCTTATTTGATCCAGCTAAGTCGGCAGATCCACCCCATAAGAATGGAATAGATTCCGCTAATTGATTTAGAACCTTGCCTGAGCTAGAGCGAGTTGCGTCAGCTTTCGTATCCGGCATTGCGAATGTTAAGGCAGCATCGTAATCAGCTGGTAACTCACGACGGAATGCAATTTCTAACGTCTCTGCTAATTCAGGATGGGCTACCTTGTATGCTTGGTACATTTCCATCCATTCATTGTACTTCGCTTGACCGCGGTCAATCACGCGTTCTTTGTACGTTGCATGAATCTCTGGTGTAATTTCGAACGTGTTTTGGGTCCATTTTAAGAATTCACGCGTCACGCCCCAGTTCTCTTCTCCCAGTGGCGCACCGTGGGTTTTCGAAGTTCCTTGATCTGGTGAACCATAACCAATCACCGTTTTAATCTCGATTAACGATGGTTGACCTTTATGTTGTTTAGCTGCTTCAATCGCTTGATGGATCGCGTCTAGGTCATTACCATCTTCAACGAGTTGGTAATGCCAATTTTGAGCTTCAAAACGCTGCTTAATATCTTCATTGAAGGCCATGTCCAAGTCACCGTCTAATGAAATATCATTACTATCATAGACTGCAATCAACTTATCTAACTTATTATGTCCTGCAAAAGAACACGCCTCGTAAGAAATACCTTCCATTAAATCTCCATCTGAGATTAATGCATACGTATAGTGGTCAATCACTGGATATTCATCGGTGTTGTATAATGCTGCAGCGTGGGTCTCCGCTAATGCAAAACCAACCGCTTGCGCAATCCCTTGTCCAAGAGGTCCAGTGGTCACTTCAACACCCGGTGTATGATTCACTTCCGGATGCCCTGGTGTTCTACTTCCTAATTGGCGGAATGACTTCAAATCATCTAAAGTCACATCAAACCCACTTAAATGTAATAAACTGTATAACAAAGCTGAACCATGTCCTGCAGATAAAATAAAGCGGTCACGGTTCACCCAATCCGTTACAGCTGGATTAACATTCAAATGACCTGCCCAAACTGCATAGGCCATCGGTGCAGCACCCAGTGGTAGCCCAGGATGCCCAGAATTGGCTTGTTCTATTTGTTCAACACTTAACGCACGCAGCGCGTTAACGGCGACGGTATCTTTTTCATTGTACATGTAGATATTAATCCCCTTTCCTAATGTTCTTTCTTATTATCTCAAATATCTTCATTTTTTTCATCTATTAATTGATGATTTTAGCGAATGGGTTACGAATTCATAGAAAAACCCCGCCAATGCATTTGGCGGAGCAACTTAGTCAATCGATTATTGATGAAATTCATTTAATAATTTTACCACGTCTTCAGAAGAAGCACACTCAGTCAGTGCGCGTTCAACAAGCGCTTGGCAATCCGCATAGTTTGCGTTGCGGATTAAGTGACGAATGCGTAAGACACTACCTGCACTCATTGAGAATTCGTCAAGTCCCATACCGAGTAGTAGCGGTGTTGCGACAGGATCGCCACCCATCTCACCACACATACCAACCCATTTGCCTTCAGCATGCGCATTATCAATGACGAACTTGATTAAGCGCAAGATAGCTGGGTTATACGGTTGATACAAGTTAGAGACACGTTCGTTCATCCGGTCGGCTGCCATACTATATTGGATTAAGTCATTCGTTCCAATACTGAAGAAATCGACTTCTTTAGCAAAGTGATCGGCCATCAACGCTGCCGCTGGAATCTCAATCATAATTCCGAGTTGAATGGTATCAGCATAGGCGATGCCTTCTTGGTCAAGCTCGGCTTTCACTTCTTCATAGATTGCTTTGGCTTGTCGGAACTCGTCTACCGTCGCAATCATTGGGAACATAATGCGAAGTAATCCATGAACCGAAGCGCGAAGTAAAGCGCGTAACTGTGTCTTGAACATCTCTGTCTGGTCTAATGAGATACGAATGGCTCGGTAGCCTAAGAATGGGTTCATCTCGTCTGGTAAGTCAAGATAATCGAGCTCTTTGTCCCCACCAATATCCATCGTTCGAACTACAACTGGTTTGCCGTCCATTTGTTCTAGCACGGTCTTATACGCGTCATATTGCTCTTCTTCAGTTGGGAAATCAGCCGAGTCCATATATAAGAATTCAGTACGGTAAAGTCCGACCCCTTCAGCGCCGTTCTTCAAGACACCGGCCATATCTTTCGGTGTCCCAATATTTGCCGCTACTTCGACTTGATGACCGTCTTTGGTGGTAGATTCAGCGTCGAGTAATGTCTCTAATTCCGCACGGAATTCAGCTTCTTTAGCCATCTTTTGTTGATATTCTTCAACTTGTTGCTCGGTTGGATTGAGAATTACCATTCCTTCATGCGCATCAACAATAACTAAGTCACCGTGTTGTACTTCTTCAGTAATTGTCTTTGTCCCTACAATCGCTGGAATCTCAAGTGAGCGTGCCATAATCGCAGAGTGTGATGTACGTCCTCCGATATTTGTCACAAAGGCTTTAACAAATTGCTTATTCAATTGTGACGTATCACTTGGCGTTAAATCTTCTGCGACCAAGATCGCTTCATGTGCAATTGCTGCCGGAGAAGCAAGTTCCACACCTAATAGACTCGCTAAAATTCGTTGTGAGACGTCACGAATGTCGGCCGCTCGCTCTTGCATATAAGCATTGTCTGTCATGGACTCGAACATTGTAATAAACATCGTACTTACTTGTTGTAACGCTGCTTCTGCGTTAATTTTTTCGCTTTCAATCACTAATTCAATCTGTCCGACATATTCTGGATCGGCTAAAAACATTAAATGCGCATCAAAAACTTGAAGCTCTTCTGCTGACAGATTTGCTTTGGCTTGTTCTTGAATTCGTTGAACTTCTTCACGTGACTGCGCTACCGCCGCTTTGAAGCGTTCAATTTCTGCAGCTGAATCTGAAACTTGTTCAGTTTCAAAGCTTAAATCCGGATCTTTTAGTACATAAACAGGGGCAATAGCATACCCATCACTGGCTGCAATCCCTTTCACAATTCCCTTATTCATAGTATCTCCTTTTCTGTAAAGCATGTTAACTACAAGCTTAATTTACCTAAAATCAATGAAGAAGTCAATTTATAATCTTGCCGCATGTTATTTTAAATCAACAGTAAACCAACTCTCAGCTAAATGTACCGGAATCGCAGTTCGTTCAAGCACGACTTCTAAAATTTCTTCGGGATCACCATATATTGGCAAGTGGGTGAGTATCGCTTGCTTCGGTTCGGTCTCGACAATAAACTGTGCCGCATCCAGCGCATTCATATGCCCTGACGCTTCTCCAGAAATTTCTGAGTACAGACTCGCTTCGATAACCAATAAATCACTGTCTTGCGCTAACGGAATGAGCTCCGGGGCATATTCTCCATCCGCCCCATAAAATATCTTATGATCTGAATCTTGGATGCTAAAAGCGAGACAAGGTACGGGGTGGTGGGTGAATGCTGGGGTAAACTGGACTCCCACTACTTCGAAGGGTTGCCCCGATTCAATCGGATGAAATTCCACACAGTCATACTGACTCAATAACTCATAATACGGCTCGATAACTTGCCCATATAGATGCAAGGGTTGTTGAGTCATCCCTAGTTCTTGTTGAATCACCCGATGATAGATGAGCGCTCCTAGATCACTAAAATGATCCCAATGGTAATGCGATAAGACGACATGATTAATTTGATTTAAATCAATTCGCTGTTGAAGCGTCGAGACAATCCCAGAGCCACAATCAATCAAAATCGGTTCCTTCGCTTCGAGTAAGTACCCAGAAGCTGCTTTACCTGCTTTTAATGAACCTCCGTAATAGCCTACAACCGTCCATTTCATAATATTCCTCCTGCCTTTGACCCATTAATGAATGAGTTGATGATAGTGTAAAAGTTGCTTAGTATACGCATGCTCTGGTTGGGTTAAAACTTGTTCCGTCGGCCCAGACTCAACGACTTGACCGTGTTGCATTACTAAGACTCGATCCGAGATGTATTTAACCGCCGCTAAATCATGCGAAATAAATAAATACGTTGTTCCGTAAATTTCTTGAAGTTGATTTAATAAATTTAAGATTTGCGCTTGAACAGAGACATCTAAGGCTGAGACGCATTCGTCACAGATCAATATTTCTGGATTCAAAAGTAGTGCTCGCCCGATTGCCACGCGCTGGCATTGTCCGCCGGACAGTTGGCGAGGGTATCGACTCAAGTAACGCACGGGAAGCCCGACTTGTTCCATCATCGCTTCCATCTTTTCGATACGTTCATGTTCAGTAAAATTAGTTAATTTACGTAATGGCTCTTCAAGCACGTGTTGAATCGTATAGGTCGGATTCATCGACGTGTGTGGACTTTGGAAAACAAATTGCACATTGCGCCGATAATTCGCATACGCTTCTCGGTCCATCGATTGGATATCTTGACCACGATAACAAACTTGTCCCGACGTCGGACGCTGCAAATCTCCTAATAGTTCGCCTAAAGTGGACTTGCCACTGCCACTCTCACCGACTAAACCAACCGTTTCTTTAGGATTCAATTCCAACGAGACTTGATCGACTGCTACAATCGGCTGAGAGGCGGAGGATAGCCAACCTCCTCGCCCTTGAAATGTTTTATTAAGTTCAATTCCTTGTAACATTTTCAACCTCCTGAGAGACTGGCTTTGCGTCCGGCGATAAATAATGACGGACATCGAGAAGTGGTTGATCCGGGTCTTGTGACAGATCGAGCCGCACGTTTAATAGAGCTTGCGTATAAGGGGATTGAGGTTGTCCAAACACTGTCTCGGTCGGCCCGACTTCCCGAATTTCTCCTTGTTGCATCACAATGACATAATCGCAATATTTTTGAATTAAGTGCAAATCATGCGAAATAATGACTAAATTACGACAGCCTTGTTGTTGAGCTTTGGCTAATAATTCCATGACTTGATATTGAACTTTAGCATCAAGAGCTGTCGTCGGTTCATCCGCAATCATTAAGTGGGGTTGATTGATTAAAGCCATCGCAATCAGCACACGTTGACGCATCCCACCACTTAAGTCACGCGGTAAAGCTTTCAATATCCTTTCAGGGTGCTTAATTTCTACTTGTTCTAACAACTCTAAGGCACGTTGACGTGCCTCGGCTCCACTCGCCTTCAAATGCGTCCGATAACCATCGGTTAATTGTTCCTCAATCGTCAACAAAGGGTGTAAGTATTCCATTGTATTTTGGGGAATATAACCTATCTCGAGCGCACGAAATGTTCGTAATTTATCGGGAGCCATTTGATAAAAATTAACCGTCTCAAGAGCTAAATGATCATAACAAGCACTTAAATTATCTGGAAGCAAACCTAATAAGGTTTTGATTAGTAAGCTTTTACCCGAACCTGACTCACCAACGATTCCCAGTGCCTGACAACTTGGAATCGATAGGTTAATTTGATTTAGTAGGGGAAGGTCGTGCTCATCAAAAACGGATAAGTTTTGAACGTCTAATAAGTTAGTCATCCCACACCTCCATCCGTAATTGCCAACGGTCATTGAGACTGTCACCTAACATAATAAATGCTAATACCACACTGACCAGTACAATTCCTGTAGGTAAAATCATATACGGGTAAAGTAACGCATACTGCTGCGCTTCGTTCATCATTAAGCCGAGACTGGCATTCGGTGGTTGGACACCGAGTCCTAAGAAAGATAAGCTCGATTCAATCATCATACTGCTAGCAACACTGCCCGACGCTTGGGTAATTAACTTCGGAACATAGAAAGGTAAGACGTGTCGGAAAAGTATTTCCCAGCGGCTTAAGCCATAACTATAGGCTGCTTTTACAAAGTCTTTGTCTATAACTTCTATGGTCGTACTATAGGCCAATTTGGCAAAAGTGGGCATCAACATCAAGCTGATTGCCACCACTGTGTTCCATTGGCCTTTCCCTAAAATAAAAATAATTAATAGCGCTAATAAAATACCTGGAAAAGCAATAAATCCATCCACCACACTCATCATAAGACGGCGCCATCCTGGACGGGCCACACCGGCCACTAAGCCAATTAAGGAGCCTAGCGTCGCTCCTACCAAAACCGCACCCATACTAATCATAATAAATGAACGCATCGAATACATAATTCGCGTTAATATATCGCGTCCGAATTGATCGGTCCCTGCCCAATGGGCTGCACTCGGCGGTTGGAATCGTTGCGTTAAATCAACCGCTGTAGGATCCTGCGAGGTAAAGTAAGAAGCCAAACATAAAATAAACATCAAAACAATCATACTGCACGAAAGGTAGAATGCGAATCGTTCCAAGTAACGACGTTCTCGGCGTCGCTGAATAACTTGTGTCATGACTACACCCCTTCTTCTGTATTGCCATTGATGTATTGGTATAATATATCCGTCACAACGGAGATGACAATCACCATCGTGGTGATAAATAAAATCAATCCTTGCAACAACATTAAATCACGCTGCTCCACGCTCACTAACAATAATCGACCTAACCCAGGAAGTGAAAAGACCGTTTCAACCACGGTCGTTCCTCCAATCAAGTGCGCAAATTGCAATGAAGATAGCGTTAAAGGCGCCATCATCGCTGATCTGAGTGCGTAGCGAATAATCCGACGCCGCTCACTTAACCCTTTCATCCGGGCACTCATCATATAATCTGCCTCGAGTGCATCGTACATTGCCGAACGGGTCTGACGAATTGTCGGTCCCATTTGCGTCAGAGTTAACACCATTGTCGGTAAGAGTAATTGATATAAACTCCCCCAAAATCGGTTCGTCAAATCGATGTCCGGGTGTACTGAGAACCATTGGCGTCGCGCTGCTAGATAAGTTAACGCAATCATTCCCAACCAAAAACTAGGAACCGCCCCGCTTAATTGTGTAAACAAACGAATTAAGTAATCTAAGCCGCGACGTCGATATAAAGCGGCGAATGTTCCAAGAAACGTTCCGAAAATCAAACTAAAGAAAGTAGTAAGGAGTGCGATTGTCAACGTTAACGGCAAACGTGAACGAATCAAATCACTTACCGCACTACCGTAGTAATAACTGGTCCCTAAATCTCCTTGTAAAACAGCGGTAATCCACTCCCAGTATTGCACCAACAGTGGGCGATTTAACCCCATCGCTTCCCGTAGTTGAGCGACACTCTCTGGGGTCGCATCAATACCTAAGATTAAGGTGGCTGGGTCTGCTGGGATGACTTTTAATGCTAGAAAAGTAAGTAAAGTAACAGCAAAGAGGACTCCAACCCCCTGTAATAATCTACGAATGATATATTTCAGCATCGGAATCCTCCTTTATATTACTTTTTAAGTTTTCTCTAACGATATGATAAATCACTATACGGCATAATATCAATTGGGTAGGTCTCATATCCTTGAATTTCTTCACGCATCGCCATTAATTGCGCTGGCGATTGAATATAAACCGCTGGTACTTCTTCCGCCAAGATTGTCTGTAACTCTTGATAGAGCACATCGCGTTCTGTCGCATCTTGAATTTGTGACACTGTCTCTAAGATTTCATCGACGCGTTCGTTTGAATAGTTGAAGTAGTTTTCTGGACTTTCGCTATGATAACGCGCCAGCCACTGATACGAATCGAGACGTCCAGTATGTCCTACAACCGTTAAGTCGTATTGACGTCCTTGATAAACATTCTCTAACCAGTAAGCCCATTCTACGACTTCAATCTCGACTTGAATCTTTAATTGTTTTAATTCTTCCGCAATTACTTGCCCGGCATCCACATACATTTGGTAATCTTTCGGCAAGTACATCTTCAATTTAAAACCATCGCCGTAGCCAGCTTCTTCCATCAATTGCTTCGCACCTTCGACATCGTATGGAATATATTCTGATAAATCAACATAGTTTGCTAAAATCGGTGGATAGTGCGAGCCAATTTTTTGGCCATCATCCGCAAAGATATGCTCAATTAAACTTTCTTTGTTGACCGCCATTGCAATCGCCCGACGGACTTGAGGGTCTTTTAGATACTCATTTTCCTGATTCATCGGCATTAACTGGATACCATTCATCGGATTGGCAATCACTTGATAACCCGAAATTGTTTCGACCAGCGGACGTTGTTCGCCTGAAATACTCATAAAGTCCACTTCGCCACTTTGCATTGCCAATACACGTGCTTGCGGATCTGGAATATTACGCATTTCTACCGTCCGAATCTTTGCTTGCGTTAAGGCACCTTCGTAAGCCTCTAATAGAATCCGCTCTTGAGGTGTCCACTCAACGAGTCGGTATGATCCTGTCCCGACCGGTTGAGTCCGTAAACTATCTGCCACACCTGTTTCAACAATGGCTGTCCAAGCGTAAGCGAATTTTGAAGGAAGATCGACATCGAGCTCCTCAGTGGTAAAGCGCACTTCGTATTCACTGACTGCTTCCATCTCGATAATATTTTGATAATCTTTTGCACGAGGAGAGTCCTCTTCTTTTAATCGTTCAAAAGAATTTACGACTGCTTGAGCATTGAACGGCTCTCCATTATGGAATTGCTTCCCTTCAACTAACTTAAAGGTAATTTGGAGCCCGTCTTCTGACACTTCCCAACTTTCTGCTAAACCAGGCTGCAATTCACCTGCTGGGGTCACCTTAACGAGCGTATCATAAATATTGCTAGTGACTTGGAAGGTACTCGCTGCCACTGTCCGTTGTGGATCTAACCCATCCGGATCCACAGAATAGGCAACTCGTAGACGATTAGCATCAAACTCTGAAGCCGACTGAACTTGTGCTGGACTTAGAACCATTTGGCTTAAGCATAATAAAGCTACCATCATAAAAGCAATTGTCTTTTTCATAATAACTCCTTTAATCATTTGATTTTGAAATAATCATTTCAAGTTGACCTGTAACATCAAACTCCCTATGACCCACAGGAATAATAAACGCTTCACCTTTCTTTAGGCTTAAAGTCGTTTCCTTAACTTGAATTTCTCCCTCACCTTCGATTACAGTCAGTAAGTAAAATTCTATTGGATTAAGAGAAAATCTCGCTGTTTGACAACACTGCAGCTTCCAAACAGTAAAGTATTCTGATTCAATGAGTTGAGTCACCTCTCCACCCAGTATACTAACAGCATGTTTTTGACTTTGAATATTTTGATCAGGTATCGTTGTTACTGCAAAAGCATCTGCAAGATGTAGTTCTCGTAAATTACCTTCAGAATCCAATCTCTCATAATCATAAACACGATAGGTTGTATCAGAATTTTGCTGAATTTCAAGAATACAAACTCCTTCTCCAATGCCATGTATTGTCCCCGCTGCAACATAATAAAAATCTCCCGCTTTCACAGGGATTCTACGTAAAAGCTTATCCCACTTTCCTGTCGAAACCCATTGTTCAAACTCCTCCTGATTTCTCGCATTGTGTCCCAAAACAATTTCGGATCCAGGCTTTGCAGAGATAACATACCAACACTCTGTTTTTCCTAACTCACTTGCATGCTCTAAGGCATAGTCATCATCTGGATGAACTTGAACCGATAATCGCCCTTTTGCATCAAGAAACTTTACTAATAAAGGAAATTTTTTGGTTGAAGTATTGATTTTTGAAGAGGACTCAAAATACTCTCGATGTTTTTGATACAATTCATCCAGTGTCCATCCCTTATATTCATTTGGAAAATCAACAATAGACTGGCCATTAGGATGAGCACTAATAACCCAAGCTTCTCCTGTTGTATCCGAAGGGATTTCCATTCCAAATTCTTCCCTTAAAAGGGTACCCCCCCATACTTTATCATGTAAAGATGGTAATAGCTTTATGATATTAAACATTTTTCACCTGACCTTACCGTTATTTTTCATTTACCTTATTCTACCTGATATTCCTATGTTTTAACAAAAATATCAGTTAAATTTATGTTAATTTATCATTTGAAGATGGGTGAGTGTTCAAAACAATACTTTTCCTCTTGTGAAATACTTCATCTGCGATAAAATAAAAACAAATAATTTCTTAAAAAGGAGTGTTATGAACTTTGTCTAGATATTGATATTCCATAATTCTAGCTGTTCCAGCTATCTATTATCGTCGCTGCACTCCGAGTGATAAACTGAGTGCTGTCAACTCTTATTGGAGGTAATCTTTTGAAAAAATTAACACAAACTATTTTAGTCTCAACTTGTATTACAACTCAAATCTTAGGTTCTATTCAAGCTGCTTTCGCTACCGAAGAAGGCGAAACACCCGCAAATCATATTTTAGATTTTTCAAGTGTCATTCAAAATGAAGGTGAAGCCATTGAAGGTGGAACCCTTCGTTACGCTGTTGTTAGCGATGAACCTTTTACCGGAGCTTTCAACGATATGTTCGATACTTCTGAATCCGATTCTTTGATTATGTCGTTTATTAGTCCGGACTTATATGGCTATGATGAAAACTTCGTGATCGATGATTCTGGCTTCGCTAAAGTCCGCCTTGATGCGGATAAACTTACCGCGACAATCACCATTCCTGAAGGCCATACATGGCACGACGGAGAGCCGATTACAATTGATGATGTCATCATTCCTTATTATATGATTGGTCACCCAGACTACTCTGGTATTCGTTATGGCTACGAATTCCAAAATGTGGTCGGCATGGATGAATACCATGAAGGTAAGACTGATACGATTGAAGGGCTCGAGCGTGTCGATGATCACACCTTAGTGATTCACTACAAAGAATTTAGTAATTCTGCGCTACAAGCGAATGGGATGGTTAGCAGCTTTATCCAACCTAATCATATTTTCAAAGATATTCCGATTGCAGAGTTAGAAGATAGCGAGTATGTCCACGGTAACCCCGTTGGTTTCGGACCCTTTAAAGTCGAATCCTTTACACCGGGTGAATCGGTAACACTCACTGCTTTCGATGATTACTACAAAGGACGCCCAAAAATTGATTACTTACAACTCGACACTGTTAGCAGTGCGACAGTCGTTCAAGAACTAAAAAATGGGAATTATGATATTGCCGATCTACCTACTGACCAATACGATCTATTCAAAGACGCATCGAACTTCCAAGTCGCAGGTAATTTAGCGAACGTCTATACCTATATTGGCTTTAAAATGGGACATTGGGATGATGAGTTAGAAGAAAATATTTATGATGAAACACTCCCAGTAAGTAATCGTGAATTACGTCGCGCGATGGCACATGCAGTCGATAACAATGCCATTGGTTCACAGTTCTATTCAGGACTGAGACATCAAGCCAATTCATTTATTACTCCGAACTTTGCCGACTATTACAATCCTGATCAATCTTACCCTGAATATGATCCAGAACTCGCCAAATCCATTCTTGAAGAAGCTGGTTTTGTCGATGTCGATGGCGACGGCTTTGTCGAAGACCCTGAAGGTCAACCTTTAAAATTAAACTTTGGTTTCCAAGCTGGCGGTGAGGTTGCAGAACCGATTGCCACTTATTATATCCAATGTTGGCGTGATATTGGCATTGATATTGAATTAGTTGACGGCAAGTTACTTGAAATGAATTCGTTCTATGAGCGACTTCGAGGCGACGACCCTGAATTTAACGTCTATCAAGCTGCTTTCGGTCTGGGCGGTGACCCGAACCCGGGTGAATTCTTCGGTCGCCAAGAATTTTGGAATTACACCCGTTGGACGGACGAAAAGAACGATGAGTTGATTGAACGCATTAATTCAAAAGAAGCTTACGACTTTGATTTCCGTAAACAAGCTTACTACGATTGGCAAGCTTATATGATGGAAGAGCTTCCTGCCATTCCAACCCTTTTCCGTTACAACTTAACCGCTGTTAACAACCGCGTCTCACATTGGGATATCAACAATATCCAAGACATTGACTGGACGCACGTTCAATTGTTAGCTGATACACCGATTAAACAGTAAAATAAGACCCCGATTTCAAGCTCCTACAATTGTAGGGGCTTTTATAAAACTTACCATCATATTCTCATAAACTGTTAATGCCCCTTTGATTGATAATATGTTAGAATGATGATAGCGAATACAATTAATTGGAGGTTGTTAATGTGAATGATATCCTAGCGAACCCTTTTACAAATAAAGGAACTGCCTTTACGGAAGAAGAGCGTCAACAATATGGCTTAGTGGGACGACTCCCTGCCAAAGTAGAAACAATCGCAGAACAGAGTACACGCGTTCTCGCTGCTTTACACGAATTACCAACGAATTATCTTAAACACTTATCATTAATGGATCTTTATGAGGAGAACCGCACTCTATTTTTCTACACAGTTATCCATAATATTACCGAGTTGCTTCCAATCTTATATACTCCGACCGTGGCGGATGGCATTATGAATTTCTCGAGAGATTTTAAAACACCACGCGGCGCGGCTTATTTGAATGTGAATGAACCTGAACGCATCAAAGAAGCACTTCTTGCAGCTAGCGAGGGGCTTGATGACATTAAAATGATGGTCATCACCGATGGCGAAGGTATCTTAGGAATTGGGGATTGGGGAGTTCAAAGAGCTTGGATTACCACCGGTAAATTAGCGGTCTATACCGCAGCCTCCGGTATTAATCCAAAATCAATCTTACCGGTCTCGATTGATGCAGGAACCGATCGTCAAGAATTGATCGATAGTCCTTACTATCTTGGATTGAAGCAACCCCGCCTAAGAGGTGACGACTATTTAGCGTATATCGATCAATTTGTTGAAGTAGCTAAGGAAGCGTTCCCGAACGTACTTTTTCACTGGGAGGATTTCGGACGTGACCACGCAACGCAAATACTTGATCGCTATCGCTATGAAATCTGTACCTTCAATGACGATATCCAAGGAACAGGGGTGATGATGAATGCGGCGATTGCTGCAGCTTGTCAAGTAATGGGGGAATCACTTGAAAATCAACGCGTCTTAATCTTCGGAGCCGGATCTGCAGGAATCGGTATTGCTGATCAAATTACCAACGAACTGCAACTCAAAGGAATGTCATTTGATGAAGCGAAACAAAATATTTACTGCTTCGACCGTCTTGGATTAGTGCGGCAAAATGAAGAAGGAAATATGACATCCGGGAAAGTTCGCTACGCGCGCTCGCTGGAGGAATTCCCAGAACCGTTAATGGACTTGTCTGAAGCCATCGATATCATCCAACCTTCAATCTTAGTTGGGTGTTCAGGACAACCGGGCATGTTCACGCAAGAAGTGATTGAGAAAATGTGTCAATACAATGAGCGCCCGGCGATTTTACCGATTTCGAATCCAACATTGCTAAATGAAGCGCAAGCATACGAAGTGATTGAATGGTCGAAAGGAAAAGCCCTCTGTGTAACAGGAAGTCCATCAGACCCTGTAGAATATGAAGGAACAACATTCACGATTGGTCAAGCTAATAATGCCTTACTTTATCCAGGTCTAGGCTTAGGTATTGTGATTGCCCAAGCTAAACATGTAACAGACAAAATGCTTAACGCAGCTGCGCATGGTATTGCTTCGCTACAAGACTTAAGTTATCTCGGTGCACCAATCTTACCGCATGTTTCTAAGCTTCGTCAGGCTTCTAAGCTCGTTGCTAAAGCTGTTATCGAAGCTGCGATTGAAGAAGGGATGGCTCAAGTAGAGATTCAAGATATTGATGCTGCGATTGACGAAGCCATCTGGCAAGCTGAATATTAATTATTACTAATAACAATAAACCGACTTCTTTTGAGGAAGTCGGTTTTATCGTTAAAATGAAATGATAATAATGGAATGATTACACTAATCTACATCAATTAAAGATAGCCTAAAGATAAGTCCGAATGTAAAACGCTGTATTGCTTCACATCCATGTAATTGCCATGCTTATCTTTATAAGCTTCACGAATACGACCCTCGTAGGTCATACCGGCTTTCTCCATAACACGCCCACTGGCTTCATTATCAACATGGTGATAAGCTGAGATACGATGGAGATTCATTAAATCTAATCCGTATTCCAACACGGCACGCAGCGCTTCGCTCGCATAGCCTTGATTCCAGTAATCCCGTGCAATAACATACCCCGCTTCAGCGGAAGGTAATTTTTCATCAAAGCTGTGCAAACTAACTGATCCAATCGGCTGATCAGGGGTTGATTTCGGGCAAATGGCCCAGACGTAACTCGTCTTTGTCAAATAACCGTTCATCCAAACTTTCAAAATACGTTTGGTGTCTTTTAAACTTTGATGCGCCATCCAACTTAAATAATGGACCGTCTCTTCATCACTTGCCCAACGCTCAAACATCACTTCTGCATCTTCCATTCGAAATGGACGCAAAATTAATCGTTCGGTTGAGATGATATTTACACCTGAGTATTGCAATTGTAGTCCCCCTTATCCTGAAAATAGATTGCTACCATTATGACACATCTTGTCTAAAAATGTAAGCCTTTTTATCATTTTATTTTAATAACATTTATTGATACAATATTTCAGACATTCACTCATCACTCTATTTTGGGTATAGCAATTTTGACATGTCTATGGCATACTAATCATAGCAATAAACCATAGGAGGTTCGGAAAAATGAAAGAAAAAAATATGACTTATTATTTAATTATTAGTGCCGTATTGGCTGCTCTGACTGTCATTATGACAATGATCGTTCAAGTCCCACTTGGTGCAGGATACTTTAATTTAGGCGATGCGGTCTTAATGATTGGCGGACTGCTCTTAGGTCCTCAATGGGGGTTCTTAATTGGCGGAATTGGTAGTGCTTTAGCCGATATCTTTGCTGGATGGGCGAATTATGCGCTCTTCACATTTTTCGTGAAAGGGTTGGAAGGGTTCCTAGCTGGCTACTTATTCCATCGCTTCCACAATCGTCTGGCAGCAGTGATTCCAGCGGGTCTCGTGATGGCGCTAGGTTATTTTATCGTTGACAGCATCTTATATGATGTTGCTGCAGCTACCGCAAGTATCGGTGGTAACCTTCTCCAAGGATTAATCGGTGCAGGCGTTGCTTTCTTACTCTATCCTCTAGTGCAACGTGCGCTTGCTTCAAGTCGTGCAAAACTCTAAATATATCACCATTGATCGTTTATAAAAAAGCTAGGATTATGAGGGTCACCTCAAATCCTAGCTTTTACTTTATTATTCAATATCTAAATGCTTCCAATCGACAGGGAGTAGTTTATACATCTCGCGATATTCATTAACTAATTCTTGGCGTTCTTTATTTAATCGGAACGTAAGCAAGATATTTGATAAGCCATCAAGTTCTTCTTCAGATTCTCCTTCAGTGGATTCACCTTCTGGTGAAGCTGCTTCGTCATCGTTAGGACGCTGACGGACCCCAACCATATCACCACTGAGTTCATAGACAACCTCATCCAGTAACATTATTTGACTGTTTTGAATATCGAGTTCTTGAACTAACTTTTGATATTGAACCCAAGCCTCATCTGATAAAGCTTGCTCCTGTACCGAAGTACTGCGGCCTGGAATTTGATTAATATCGGATAAACGTGTCTGATCTGAATAGACTAAGTATAGTTGATCAAAATCAAACAAATAAGCAATCTGGTTATTCGATGAACTGTAATATACCGCACTACGTGGTGGCAGTTGGCGTAAACCTTCCATTTCAAGCTCATACTGTGTATCTTGTGGAGCCACATAGATAGCAATATCATCTTCGATATTATTCAATCGATAATAAATAATCTCGCGAACGGTCTCTTTCGGCTTGACTTCTTTTTTCGTAATGGAAGTCGTTCTCTCGGCTGATTCATTATTTTCAAGACGTACAGAACGATCAATCTTTGGCAGTTTATATTGTTGCATTGTAAGTGCGTTGTAGCCTCGCTCACTGTCTTGGACAAGCAATACTTGCGTAATCCACTCTTTGTAATAATCTTTATCAACCTGGTCGGTCTCATTCGTATATTCTACTTCGATACCTACCCAATAGTCGTTCGACGTGTTACCCGCTTCACCGGGAGCTAACAAGTATACTTGTTCAAGAGTATATTGGCGCTCTCCTAGTTGAATGATTTGATTGCGATCAAGTTGTTGTGTATGGTTCGGTACGACAACGGTCTCAACCACTTCAGGCTCAAAGATTTCAGGGTACATTGCTTTTAATATTTGGAATGTATTACCAAAATCTCCGGCTGGATCGTGCTCAGTAAATTGTTGAATTAACGCATTCATTACCGCATCCTCTGGCAATTGATCCAACTGTTCTTGCGTTAATAATTGGGCTTCGAGCATCAATTGTTTGGTCGTTTCAACTAAGTTGTTTTCTTGAATAAATTTTTGAGCTTCTTCTGCAGTCATCTGTTGATCCGGACCATTCACAATTTCAGGATACTGACTGGCGATTACGTGGAAAGTTCCTGGAACAGTCGCTTCCCCCGGCGCAATCGTCAATTGATAATAAAGCGCTTGGTAAATCGCCTCACTTGGAAGTCGATCTATTTTTGATTGACTTAAGTATTGTTGCGTCACTAACTCATGCTTCATCGCTTCTACTAAATTATTCGATTGAATATAAGCTTGAGCTTCTTCGGGAGTATAAAGATTTGTTTGTCCTTCTGCTTCACTCTCACCTTGTTCATTACTTGATTCTTCTTCCTGTGCTAAAATTATCGGATAATTCTGTATCAAAGAGCCAAACCCACTAGCTAGAATGACACAAGCTAGCGTTCCTTTCAGCCAACGTTTTAATAAATGACACATATGTGTTCCTCCTAAATAATCTCATGGATAATATATAAATTTAATTAATTTTTACGAGGAGCATGCAAATTCATAAACTCCTGTGTCCCATTATACTTTATTTTAGGTCAAAGTTAAACTTTCTAGCTAAGTGCCTTATTTTTCCAATAAACGCTGTGACATACCACTAAAATAATTCAAAGTTGTGGTCACTACATATTCATCCGTCTCAGAAGTCTTTGTCTTAAATTGATCGAGTAAGAGACCCACTTTTGGTGCATAATAATACTTCTGCTCGATGGTTGGGTCTGGGTCATGTACGGTGAGCTCAATCACATTTAGGTAGCGAGCGCCACCTACTTCAAATTGCTCCAATATATCGGTCACTTCGATGGTCTGTTCTTTACGGTAACCATGTTGATATTTAGTGCCAATTTGAATCTCTGTTGGTAGAATTAACGAACGTTGATCATCTCTTGCATCTGCCTCTTCTCGATAATCTACTCCGGGCTTCGCATCCGGAAAATAAGCCTCTTCATAGACCCCATCATCAGTAATTCGATAAACATAAGCCATTCGAATTCCTGGATTATTAATTACAAATTGATAATAACCTTCAGAATCAACCCCATACTCCAAGGTCACTTGCTGCTCAGCAAACTCATTCCCTTCGCCAAGATAATCATAATGAAGAAAATAAGTGTAAGGCGCATAGTCTAATCCACTCGCTATCTGCGCTTGCGCATCAACCTGCGGAATCAATGATACCAATAGTCCAATCCCAAGCACCACTCTTAAGCAATTGTATAGTTTCTTTCTCATTCTCGATTCTCCCCTTTGATAAATAACAAAAAGTGGTACTTTCATTAAATCACGGAATTAACGAAGATACCACTTATATCAATATTTTATTATTCGCCCGTCTCTGTTTTGATAAGTTGCTTAATTTCTTCAAGCGAAGTCGGATCAATCACATCGAAGTATACCCCATCGATGTATTGGCCTTCACCTTGTAATTGATGGAACTCAATCTCCCCATTAAAATCATGATATGACGCAAAAAGACGTGTCAATGAGATTAAGCCTAGATTCGTATCCAAATCCTCACTCAGTGATTGGAATAAACCAATAGCCTGAGTCACACCGGTGATTTCATCACGCGCTAAATCAAAAACTGCCGACATTAACTGACGTTGACGTTCTTGACGTCCATAGTCGCCACCCGAATTATTTCGTTCGCGGACATAGGCTAACGCCATCTCGCCATCCATCGTGACTGGAACGCCTTCTTCAAAGGCATAGCCATCCAATTCAAAGGTTGCTAGCGGGGTGATTGTCACGCCTCCTAACGTATCAATGACTTTACGAAACGCAGCCATATCCACCGTCACATAATGATCAATCTTTATATCTAACCACTGCTCAACCGTCTGAACAGACAACTTGCTGCCTCCTAAAGGATAGGCTGCATTAATTTTATGCGTACCATGTCCTGGTACTTCCACATAAGAATCACGGGGAATACTCGTTACCGTCGCGCGATTCGAAGTATCACTAATAGTTACTAGCAACATCACATCTGTACGCCCAGCGCCCTCATTACCAACTGTATCGATATTATCCGCCGTATCGACTCCCATAATTAAAAAAGTCGATGCATCACCACTTGCTGAGACTGAAGGACCGAATAAATTCAATCCAATTCCTAAACTTAATAGTGTCATCATTAAAATTATTTTCTTTAATCGTTGTTTCATTTTGTTACTCCTCTAATCTTGCTATAATTGCTTAGCTATTATACATAAGCTTCAAGTAACTTTCAAAGAATTTTTCTAGAATTTTACTCTTTAATTCCACGATGTCGTGCGCCTGTAACATATTCAGCCGATTTCACGACGTCATCATGACCGATAATTGCAGAGATAGAAACGAGCTCATCATCTTGTGATTCAACTTCTCTCACAGAACCCCATTGATAGACCAATAAATCTTCTCCGCGCATATAGCCGATAAATTCAGGTTCACCTAACACCTCAAGTAACGGTTTCAACTCTAATTGTTGATAAAGTTCTTTAAATTCATCTTCCGTTATACCCAGTGGCAATAACATTTTTGGACTGCGATATTGACGCTCAAAGCCAATCACTTTTCCATCTTGAATCATTGCTTTTAAGATAATTACTTGCCCTTCTTCAATACTTATCCAACCGAGCGATTGTTTTGTCCCTTGTTGTTCTTCGAAAGTTGCTTCGGGAGCAAATTCCAGCAATTGATCTTCTGTTAGATCGTGTTGGCGAATTTCTTCGAACAAGTGTTGATAGAATTCTTTCATTTCTTCTCCTGAAATTACTTTGCCCTCATGATACTCTAACTCGCCTGGTGGTAATAATTGTTGTTGGATTTCATTTGTTTCAAGAGTTAACTCGATTTGAGCAACTTTATCCCGTTGACTTAGTTCAATATTTTGAGCGAAAACGCTCAGTAATCCGATTTGCACCGTAATAGCCATTAATAATAAATAACGAATCATTGTTTTCATCTTATTTCCTCCAAATTATCCTCTTCCTTAATAAGGATAAGTCAATTACTGCTGAAGTACAATCACTTTCTTTCAATAGATTCTGCTTCAACTTTCAAGTCAAAGGATAATAACGTATAATGAATAGTATGTTCAAATAAAATGAAAAGAGGGTGATTCTATGACACAAACAAACAATGATACACACCATGATGAACTTCAAGTTCAAGAATACGTTGAACCTGAAGTATTCGAACAATTGATTCGTTACGTTAAGAATGGCAACCGTGAGGAATTCCGTGATATTTTCCTCCGCCTTCACGATTACGACCAGGCACAGTTGTTCGAAATTCTCTATCCTGAGAATAAACGTAAAATCTCTCAAATCTTAACTCCGGATGAGTTCGCCGACTTATTCGAGTATATGAATGTCGACAATCAGAAAGAAGCACTGGAATATTTACCAGATTCTTATCTAGCAGAAGTCTTCTCAGAATTAGCCGACGACGATGTGGTCGACTTACTTCAAGGATTTAAACCCGAAGAACAAGAAGATATTCTAGACCGGATGCACTTAGAAGACCGAATTGACATTGAAGCGATCCTATCGCATGCACCGGAAACCGCCGGTTCGATTATGACCACCGAGTTAATTCGTGTACATGAAAGTGACACAGCTGATGAAGTCATCCAACAGATGCGTCAAATCGGCCGTCAATCTGAGACGATTTACTACATTTATGTCGTCAATGAGCACGACCAATTAACCGGCGTTGTCTCACTTCGTGATGTCTTATTATCACCTGGCAATGAAGTCATCCGCAACGTTATGAACACGCAACCTGAGTTCGTTGAAACCAGCGTCGACCAAGAAGAAGTGGCTAAAGTCATCCAAGACTATGACTTACTTGCCATTCCAGTTGTAAATCAAAGCCGCCAACTCGTCGGGATTGTCACCGTTGACGACGTGATGGATATTATCCAAGATGAGATGGAAGAAGACTTCCGTAAATTCTCGGGTATCTCCGGTGACGATGATGATTCAGCAGATAAGTCCATCTTAAACATGACCAAGCAACGCGTTCCGTGGATTATTATCCTGATTCTATTAGGACTTGGTTCTGCAAGTTTAATTTCTGCTTATGAAGAGACTTTGGCTCAAGTGGTAGCACTGGCTTCCTTTATGCCAATTATCCTCGACTCTGCTGGTAACGTTGGGACACAATCCTTAGCTGTTTCCGTCCGTCGTATTACCTTAGCGGAAGAGTCGGATGAACCTTTCATCAAGCTCGTCCTGCGTGAATTTTTATCAGGAATTTTAATGGGCTTAGCTTCTGCCGTTACAATTGGTATTATCGCCTTTGTTATGTATCAAAATATCATCCTATCCTTTATTGTGGGAGTTTCACTATTAATTACATTATCCATTGCAACAGTGGTTGGATGTGTCGTCCCAACCTTGTTCAACGCGATTGGTATTGACCCAGCTGTCGCTTCAGGTCCTTTTATTACGACCATCTGTGACGGTTTCGCGTTAATTATGTACTTTAACCTAGCTACTAACCTATTACATCTTCTTAGCTAATTCACATTAATAAAACGGACAATCAGCCCATTCCCTGATTGTCCGTTTTGCAAGGACCATTTTTTGAAAGAATATATGTCTGAAATTTAAAAGTTGCTGTCTGCGCCACAGCAAGGGAGATGGCAGAGGTAATTATTTTGGCCCTTTGCTAATAATAGATACCCAAAAATCTCAAAAATCTTGCTTCAAAACGCAATCTTAATAAATTCTTAAGAATTGAAGTACAACGACTCAAAAGAGATTCTATTATGTGATAGATAAATTCTCTGCTATAATAGGAGTACTATAATAAAGGAGTGATGAGGATGGTTGATTTAAGTAAAGAATTCAAAGATATCCAATCCATTGTTAAAGACGGCACAAGCCAAAATAAAGTTAAACAAACCATTGCCAAGCACGAAGCCCAAGAAAAATTCGATCAATATCGCGATGAAGCTGCGGATATAGCCCAACAAGCCAAAGAACAAGCGAGCCAATGGTTCGAGACAGGTCGAAACCACGCGCAAGATTGGGTTGAAACAGGCCGTGACTATGCTTATGATTTCCAAGATACAGCTTCCGAAGTCGGCCACAATGTACAAAATTACTGGAACCGTCATGGTTCACATATTTATGCGATTGCGATTGCTTTATTAGGTCTTAAGCTCGTTCGAAATTTACGCAAATTAACTAAATAATTTAACGTTAAAAGCTGCAGGCTAACTCCGTCAAGGACCTGCAGCTTTTTAGCTTGGAAGATTACTTCAGGAGGAAATCGATGTCTCTATCTCAATCAAATTCAACAAAAAACATTCCAAAGCGTAATCAAATTGCGACGTCCGAAGGTTTGATATTATCTTACTATGGCGCATTCATTTTGGGACGTTTCTAACCAATTCAGTTTACCCTAAATATTTTGAATCTACCTACGGCATCGATGGCCCCCTGCATCTCGCTAACTTAATCGAAGCGGGGTATGTAATTATTGATAGTGCTCGGGATTCTTTAAAACATCTCAATATGACCCAACTCAAGATGCTATCGACTGAAGTTGGCGCTAAATATTCGAGTTCCATCAAACGTGCTGAACTCGACCAATTGGTTAATGCCCACTTTACAGATCACCAATTGGATGAGCTCGTCCCGGTCCGGGGATATCGTCTCACAGAAAAAGGAGAAAAAACCTGATCAAATAATCAAGCCATCGTAGACCGTCACCCACAAAAGAAATTTTAAGATTAATAAAAACACTTCAGCATGATTTAAACTGAAGTGCTATTTTCATAACTCTATATACATGTTTTGTTGAATTACTTTTCCAAAGGTAAATCATGATTTTCTGTCCATTCTTGCAGTGAACCATCGTACACGCTTACGTTATCTTGTCCGAGTGATTCGATAGCTCTGGCTACATAACTTGCTGCCACACCAAATCCACAATACACAATGACGTGTTTGTCTTCATCTAAGGCACCAATCTCATCGAATCTTTCCTTAAGCATTGATTCATCTAATAAATCTCCAGACTCATCCGTTAAACTACCGTAGAAGATATTCTTCGCTCCAGGAATATGCCCTGCACGGTCTTCACCAAAAGGCGCAACTTCGCCTGAAAATTGTGCCTCATCAAGCACATCAATAATGAGATAGCGATCATCTTCTAATGCCTCAATAACTTGGGATTGATCTACAAATTTATCGGCTACTTCTTGTAAAGATAGTTCCGGAGCGGACTCAGGTTGATTGTCCCCCGTCTCTACAGGACGCTCTTCTTCTAGCCATTTATTAATGCCTCCTTGAAGTACACTTACCTGTTTCAGTCCTGCTGCTTCCAACTGCCATGCTAACCTTGATGCCCAACTATCCGCCTTAAAGTCAACATCATATTGTGGCCCAGAATCATATAGGACAACGTAATCAGAATCTTGAATTCCCAGTGAGGCAATAAATGTTTTCATTTGCTCTTCCCCAGGGTAAGTAAATGGAATGGGCGCATCTTGCACATTCGCTGCGATTAAATCGGCAAAAATTGCCCCAGGAATATGACGTTCCAAGTATAAGTCATAGCCACTCTCGATAAATTCACCCTCTGGGTTCGCAAAAATAATCGTCGCATCAATAATTTTTATATTTTCTTTCTCAATATTTTCTGCTAACCATTCTGTATCAACAAACTTCGGTACAGACTCTGCAAAAATCTGCTGTCCCGATAATAAATTACTCATCATAATGAATACTCCTAGTCATTTCAATATTCTACGCATATTTTATCTCCTTAACTTGGATTAATTATATCGCAACATTAAACGAAACTTAACTAAGTCAGTTTGATATCAATTATTTAAAAACATTGCGATCACCCCATTAATATCTTTATATGTTTATATCGTACAATATTTCTTATATATTAACTATTATTTTTCGAGTCATTCGATATGAAAAAAGAGCCCGACTGGACTCTTTCATCATTCACTATATTTCTTTTAACGCAGCTTCTAAATCAGCGAGTAAGTCATCGATATCTTCGATTCCTACTGAGAAACGAAGTAAATTATCCGTAACACCTTGTTCAATTCGTTCTTCCTCACTTAAACACGCGTGAGACATCGTCGTCGGATAAGAGATGATTGACTCAACTCCACCTAAACTCACTGCGATAATTGGGATTTGAATATGTTGCGTGAAACGATTCACTGCATCTTGGTCTTTCAACTTGAAAGATAATACTGCGCCACCTGAAGTTGCTTGTTGCATCTGAATCTCGTGGTGAGTGTGTGATCTCAGACCTGGATAGTAGACTTTTTCAACTTTTGGATGTTGTTCAAGATATTCTGCAATCGTCTGTGCGTTGCTGACAGAACGTTCCATCCGAATACCCATCGTCTTAACACCACGTAAAACAAGCCAAGCATCTTCAACCCCTAGAATACCACCGAGGTTCTTTTGTAATGTCTTAAGTTGGGTATAGAGCGCTTCTTGATTTGTAACCAACAAGCCTCCTGTTACATCACTATGACCGTTAATAAACTTCGTCACACTTTCCATCACAATATCTACGCCTAAGTTGAGTGGATTTTGGTAGATAAAGGACATAAAAGTATTATCCGCAATGGTCATTAAGTCATGCTTTCTAGCTAGGGCTACGACCGCTTGAATATCTGTAATTTTTAATAACGGATTCGATGGTGTCTCGATATAAATTAATTTGGTGTTTTCTTTAATTTCACGCTCAATATTCGATATATCAGACATATCCACGTAGGATACTTCCATACCATACTTCGGCAAGATAGACGACGAAAATTGATAAGCCCCTCCGTAAACTTCGATTGGAAAAATCAGATGGTCTCCCGCCTCAAATAGCAAAAGTGCGGTTGAGATGGCGGCCATCCCCGAAGCAAAAGACAACCCATATTCTGCTCCATAGAACGACTTAAAGCCTTCGTCCAACGCATGGACGGTTGGATTATCAAAACGAGTATAGGTAAACTCTTGATCTGTATCAAATAAACTTTCTTGGTTAAACGTTGACGTTTGAAACTTTGGAATCGATGATGCCCCAGTATATCGACATACTACCGGATAATCATGTAAAATTTTTGTATTTAACTTCACAAAGAACTCTCCATTCTTTTATATCTATTCTTACTTTTTATTTTACCTTACATAAGAGATTAATCAATCGTTTTCATAGATAAAAATCCAATCATTTAACTTTTGAATTGATTATTATCTAACATTGATTCTATAATAATAACAGGACATATTAAAGGAGTACGATACCCATGCAATTAAATGTTTTGGACACCTCGCTTAATGATAAAGTTAAGCGCCTTCAATCAGAACTTGGTGTGACATTGGATCCCACGGGAGAGACACTCAAGTGTACCATTGATCCGACGCTCAGCCAATCGTCCATTCAACGCATCAATAATACGATTGAACTGAGTGCTACCGATTTACCCACTACCTGGTATTTATTGAAACGGTTAGCTAATGAGCCGGATACCCAGTCACTGACAGTTCAAAAGAACTTTAGACAAGTCGGGATGATGTTAGACTGCTCACGTAATAGTGTACCGAGAGTTTCTTACTTGAAGTCACTCATCCGCCAATTTGCTACGATGGGGCATACATGGTTAATGCTCTATATGGAAGATGTCTATGATGTCCCTGAACAACCTTACTTTGGAGCTTATCGAGGCCGTTACTCGCATGATGAACTTCGTGAATTAGATGCTTATGCCGCGGATTTAGGCATTGAACTCGTTCCTTGTATCCAAACGCTCGCTCATTTAAATCAGTTTATGGAGTGGGAACATATCACAAGTCAATATGGTGATATTGATGATATCTTGAATGTCGGCCGTCCTGAAACATTAACCTTAATCGAGCAAATGATTCAATCCCTACGTCAATGTTTTAAGACTGATAAGATCCATATTGGGATGGATGAAGCCTATAATCTAGGACGGGGTACTTATCTTGATGAACAAGGCCTCAAACCAAAAGTTGAAATTCTCCATTCACACTTAGAAAATGTCCTTCAAATTTGTCATAAATATCAATTTAATCCGATTATGTGGGATGATATGTTCTTCTCTAAATACTCAAAAGTTGAATCCGAAAATTATCAAATCCCTTCTGGGGTTCAACTGATGTACTGGGATTACTATCGAACAGATTATGACGAATACGATCAACGTTTCAAAGAACGTCAAGCGATTACCGACGATTTAGCTTTTGCTGGGGGAGCATGGCGCTGGACTGGGGTGATTCCACATCACAGTAAGACACTCTATACCACTTTACCCGCACTGGAAGCTGCTAAAAAATATGGTGTAAAAGATTTGTTGGCTACATGCTGGGGAGATGAAGGATCTGAAACACCACAAGATGCCATTCGTTTCGGTGCGGTGTTATATACTTACTTGCAATATCATGCGCATTATAATGAAGAAGAATTCGATGCGCATTTACGACTTTATACCGAGCTTTCCCTAGCAGATTGGTTAAAACAGGAACAAGCGGACTTGCTGCCTGAATTCAGTATTCCTGCTTCACTAAATGCGAATCCTTCAAAATATTTATTGTTTCAAGATTTATTGATGCCTTTATTTATTCAATACACAGAAGAACTCGATCAATTAACAGACTATACGAAGCACTTAACACAGCTTGAACATTACTTTGCAACTTTAGAAGCAGGGGACCCACAAGTCAATCACTACTATCAAGCATTAGTAGGGGCTTTAAAATTACGTTGGCGCTTGCCACTCACATTGCGTGAAGCGTATGAAGCAAAAGACCATCAAACGCTCTCAACCATTGCAAACGAAACGATTCCACTCCTAAACCGCGCTCTCGACGAGTTGCTGGATGCAAGACGCGATTTATGGTTAACAGAAGCGAAACCGCAAGGGCTTGAAGTGATTGAATTTCGTATTGGAATGTTGAAAACACGTGGAGAAGGCGTCGCGCTTCGTATTAATGATTACTTAGCGGGTAAGATTGATTCGATTGAAGAGCTTCATGAGCAATCTTATGAACCACTGCCAGACCAAGCAACCAAAGGAGTTCAAACGGCAATCTATGTCCGACAAAATACGATGATGTCTCGTAACAAAATTAGTTGGTAATAAAAATTTCCCTCACCTTTGATCAGTGAGGGAAATTTATTTATTTAAAGATTAATCTTAGAATAACACCTACGAGTAGGCCAACAGCGAAAAGCAATAGTTTTTGATTGCGTGTTAATTGATTTAGTTTCATTCGATTACAACCAATCTAAGCAGTCATACCAATGGCTGATTTCACTTGTTTAATGTGATCTAGTGCTTTTTCTTTACCTAATACTTCGATTAAGTTCGGTAATTCTGGACCATGCATTTGTCCACTCACCGCAATTCGAATTGCCATAAAGAGGGCACGTCCTTTAATTCCAGTTTCTTTTTGAATTTCTTTGGTCAATGGCTTAATATTTTCAGCCACAAATTCATCTTCAGTGAGCGCACTAAGTTTGTCTTCAATCGCTTGAATGACAATTGGTGCTGTCTCAGCCGCCAACTCATCGAGTGATGCTTGATCAAGATGTAACTGATCTCTGAAGAAGAGTTCTGAAAGCTCTACAATCTCTGCGCCATAGCTCATTTCATTATGGTAGAGTGAGACTAATTTTTTAGCCCAATCCATCTCTTCAGAACTTGGGTTTTCGCTCACACGACCTGCTTCTTGTAAGTGTGGTAATGATAATTCTACTACCTTATCTAAATCCGCAGCTTTCATGTAAGTATTATTAATCCATTCCAATTTCTTACGGTCAAAGGATGCGGGAGAAGTTGATAAACGTTCTACATCGAAAATTTCTATTAATTCACTTGGTGAATAGATTTCTTCCTCACCCACTGGAGACCAGCCTAACAACGCAATAAAGTTAAAGATAGCTTCAGGTAAATAACCTAAATTGCGATACTGTTCGATAAATTGTAAGATACCACCATCACGTTTACTTAACTTTTTATTTGTTTCTGCGTTAAAGATTAATGTCATATGACCAAATTCTGGTGCTTTCCAGCCCAATGCTTCGTATACCATTAATTGTTTAGGTGTATTCGCAATATGGTCATCGCCTCGTAGAACATGCGTGATTTCCATTAAGTGGTCATCGATTACTACCGCAAAGTTATAAGTTGGCATTCCATCTTTTTTACGGATCACCCAGTCTCCTGAAATATTTTTAGATTCAAAAGTCACTGGACCTTTGACAATATCGTTCCAGCTATACACTTTATCTTCAGGAACGCGAATTCGAATGGAAGGAATGCGACCCTCAGCTTCATAGGCTGCTTGTTGCTCCTCAGTTAAATTCGCATGCTGACCAGTATAGTGCGGCATCTCGCCGCGAGCGCGTTGGGCTTCGCGTTCAGCTTCTAATTCTTCCTCACTCATGTAGCACTTGTAAGCATAGCCTTCTTCAATTAATTGATCGATATAACGGTTATAAATATCTAAACGTTCAGACTGGCGATATGGAGCATACTTTTCAACAGGGTTAACTGGAGATTCATCCCAATCAATCCCTAACCAAGTTAAGTTTTCCATTTGACTTTGCTCACCATGAGCCAAGTTACGCTTCGTATCCGTATCTTCAATACGAATGATAAAGTCTCCTCCCATATGGCGGGCGAATAAATAATTGAACAGGGCGGTTCGAGCATTCCCAATATGTAATTCACCGGTTGGACTTGGCGCATATCTAACTCTAAATTTTTCTGACACGATTCTCTACTCCTTTATTCATAATACTCTACTTATTCTTCGACGGGCTTGGCAAAAATCATTCGCCCAGCATTCGTCTGGATGGTGCTGGTCACTACAACTTGAATACGTTGATTCAAGTAATATTGACCATCTTCAACAACAATCATGGTTCCGTCATTCAAGTAAGCTACACCTTGCTTACGCTCCGTTCCTGCTTTGATCACTAAGACTTCTAACTGTTCGCCTGGAATTAATACCGGCTTCATCGCATTCGCTAATTCATTAATATTGAAAATTGGAATCGACTGGAACTCTGCAACTTTATTTAAATTATAATCGTTCGTTACTAACGCTCCATCGACCAATTTTGCTAAGCGAATCAGCTTCGCATCAACCTCATCGATATCTTCGAAATCTTTATCATAAAACTCAACAGGTAAGTAATTATTTTTCTGTAGTTCATTGAGAATATCTAATCCTCGCCGACCTTTCGAACGTTTCAAGGAATCCGAAGCATCCGCAATATGTTGCAACTCCTGCAAAACGAAATTCGGAATTAAAATAATTCCTTCCATAAATCCTGTTTCAATGACATCTACAATTCTACCATCAATAATGGCACTTGTATCTAATATTTTATAAGAATGATAAACTTCATTAGCATGATGATTTGATGGTAGTGTTGCAGTAGGGCGTTCATCATTGATTGCGGTGCGAAAAGCATTTTGACGGAAGAAATTAATAAACTCTTCACGTCGACTCATTGCCGTATGGTAACCTACCAGCGCAAAAATAAATGATAAAACAAACGGTAACGTGGAAGAAATAAAAGGTATCTCTAAGTTCACAAAAGGCATGCCTAACAAATAACCTAATATCAGTCCAATACCCATGCCAAATAATCCTAGTAACAACATTGGAATACTCAATCGATTGAGTGAATCAATCAGCCGACGAATAACTCGCTCGATAAATGGCGCGACGATCGTTCCAACAATAATAAATAATAATCCAAAAATAAAAGCATTAAGATAAGGATTCGATAATGTCGATAACTTCAAGTTTAGTTGCGCCCAGATAGCCGGACCAAATGTAACCCCGAAACTTAATCCAATGATTGCTGAAATAAAAACAATCACGCGTTTAAACATTCAAACACCTCCTATATAAATTATAATAATTAACTACGATCGCTTAGAAGGGCGATCTCGACTTGGAAAGACTTTTTCAACCGCTTCTTGAATGGTCTTAACAGGAATTATTTCAATTTTTTCATCGATCTTTAAGTCTTGCGTGTTCGTAAAGGGCAAGAATACCCGCTTAAAACCAAGCTTCGCCGCTTCCTTAATACGTGACGTAATTTGGTTAACCCGACGAATCTCACCCGTCAAGCCAATCTCACCGATAAAAACATCACTAACCTCCAGAGGAATGTTCCAAAAACTTGAAGCAATCCCCATTGCAATAGCTAAGTCAATGGCAGGTTCATTTAATCGTACTCCTCCAGTAACTTTAAAGAATGCATCTTGATTTTGGAGTAATAAATTACAATGTTTCTCCATCACAGCGAGTAATAATGAAATACGACCAGTATCAATCCCAGTTGCAGTACGTCTGGCATTACCATAGACCGTTGGGGTTAATAGCACTTGAATCTCAGCTAAAATGGTCCGTGTTCCTTCTAGAGAAGGGACGATCGCAGATCCTGTTGCGCCAATCACGCGTTCTTCTAGAAATATTTGAGATGGATTCACCACTTCCTTCAGACCCGCTTCTTCCATTTCAAAGACACCCAATTCATTGGTCGGTCCAAAACGATTTTTTACGGCACGAAGTAACCGGAAACGGTTGTGCTGCTCTCCTTCAAAATATAAGACGGTATCTACCATATGCTCTAACATACGCGGTCCCGCAATATTTCCTTCTTTAGTAACATGCCCGACAATAAATGTCGCAATCTGATTCGTCTTAGCAATGGTCATTAAAATCGAAGTTGCTTGGCGAATTTGACCTACTGAGCCTGCGCTACCTTGATAATCTGGAATCATCATCGTTTGAATCGAATCGATAATGACGACATCCGGTGCCAATTGTTGAATGTTTGCCGCAATTAGCGATAAATCTGTCTCAGCCAGCACGTAAAATTGATCACTTGAGAGAGCAATTCGGTCTGCACGCATCTTAATTTGGGATAAACTTTCTTCCCCAGACACATACAAGACACGCTTGTCTTGTGCTAACTGGATTGAAATCTGCAGAAGTAGGGTGGATTTACCGATTCCCGGGTCACCACCAATTAAGACGAGCGATCCCGCAACAATCCCGCCACCTAACACTCGGTTAAATTCTTCAAATTCACTGAGCATGCGACTTTCTTTGCGATACTCAATCCGATCTAAAGTCATCGCTCCTTGGGACGTTGCATCATCAAGCTGCACATGCATCGGTGATTTCTTTGCTGAACCCATATCGATTTGCTCTTCCATCTGGTTCCAAGCACCACAATTAGGGCATTTTCCTAACCACCTTGGTGATTCATAACCACATGCTAAACATTCATAGATTACTTTCTTCTTGGCCATACAGACCTCCTATGATTGATTATTCTCCAGTAGAACCGAAGCCACCTGTTCGCTGCTGCTTGTTAGAAGCTTCATGGTCCGTATCGGTAACATAGTACTTTGTAAAAATACCTTGTGCGATCCGTTCGCCTTTTTGAATTACAATATCTTCCATACTGTAATTAATCAGTTGAACGTAAATATGACCTTCATTATCTGGATTATTGTAATAATCTTGATCAATAATTCCAACACTATTCGGTAGGACGAGATTGCGCTTCAAAGGATTTGACGAACGATTGATAATTTGAAGATATTCATCTTCTAACATATAGGCTTTTAGGCCGGTTGGAACCAGGGTAGAAGGGAAGTAACTTGATGCATCGCGATCAGATTTTCCCTCTTTAAATTGTCTAAACAAACTCGGAATCGTAATGGTCTCTGCCGCTTCAATATCATAACCTGCCGAATGATAAGTAGATCTTACAGGAAGATTAATATTTGCATCTTGATACTTGGAAATTACTTCAAAGCCACGTGTTCTTTTTGTCATTCAGTACCTCCTAATTTAAACATCTTTATATTATAATTAATATTTTTTATTGTTTTATACCTATGATAATGCAATAATATTGTACCACAGTTTTACCGATTTTCCTTCTGACTTCACAGTATTGTCACACTTTTTGAAATATAATGTTTGTATTAATTTATCCAATTGTAAAGCAACAGAAGTGGACATCATTTCATGGTTTTAGTATATTGAAAAGAGATTTAATGAAAGGGGGCCGCCATGTTAACTCGAAAACATCACGTTATAGCCATTATTTCAATTATTTTTACATTTTTGCTAACATGGTTGTTAGTAAATCAGATGATGGCATCTGATGCAACTACTATCCCTCAAAATGAAACGGTTGAAGAAGAAGGAGAAAATCAATCAAAGCCAGAAATTGAAGAATCTCTCGCTGAAGATATTTCTACAGTAGAAGAAATATCTTCTGAACTTGAAACCCTAGAACAATTATTCAGTCAATATCGTGCGGATCAAGCCGGGACTTTTCAGCCGATTGAGTCCTATATTCAAACACATTTTGGCGATCAATTGTTAGAGCATCAACCTGAAATTGTTGAAGCAATCCGAGCGAATCATCTAGATATGGAATATATGGGGCATATTGCGCTACCAAAATATCCAGCAAAGTATGGACCTTATGCTTCAGATACACAACACAATGTTCCACTTTATATTCAAAAATCTCCTGAATTTCGTCATATTAAGTATGGGACGGATGGGACTGGCGAATTAGGAGAAAACGGCTGTGCCATTACTATCTTAGCCATGGTGAAGGCATATTTTGATCAAAAAGATGTCAACCCACAAGAAATTATTGATTGGAGTCAAAATCGATTCTATTTGCATAACCAAGGTACTTCATGGAATATTTTGCATAGTTTTGCTGAAGATTTTGATTTTCAGTTATACAATTACGGGAATGATTTTTATTCTGCAATGACAGCTTTAGATGAAGGGGAAGTTGTCATCGCATCACTCGGTCCAGGAGCTTATACCGATATTGGCCACTTTATCATTATTCGAGGCTACAAAAATCATCAAGTCTTCTTCAATGACTCCAACGACAATCTTGAAGTAATGCATAGTATTCAACCACATGATGAGCAAGCTATCATTCAAGATGCACTCAATTACTGGTCGATAAGCAAATAGGGAGTGAATAACATGTTTCAAAATAATACCCCAAATAACCACACAACGGCTACCCGCGGATCATTCGTGGGTATTATTGTGTACTTAATCTTAGCCGTTAGTAAACTCATAGCAGCTGTAATCTTTAATTCTACAGCTTTAATGGCCGATGGATTGAATAACTTTTCTGATATTATCGCGTCACTCGCAGTCTTTATTGGGTTAAAAATTTCGCAACAACCGATCGACGAAGATCATTACTTTGGTCATGATAAATATGAATCTATTTCAAGTTTTATGGTTTCTCTGATTATGATTTTATTGGGTGGACAAATTATTATTTCATCTTGTCAAAAACTCATCCAACAAGATTTTCAATATGTTCCCATCCAAGCGGTATGGATTCCAGCTTTATCTTTAATTCTCTTATATACTGCATACCGCTATATTCATTATTTAAATCAAAAAACTCAAAGTATTGGACTTAGAGCAACCTTAACCGATATGCGCAATGATTTACTCATTACAGCGACAACAATTATTGGAATTATCGCATCCCAAGTTAATATTTTATGGTTGGATGCACTTATTTCCTTGCTCGTAGGTATTTTAATTATTAAATCTGCATTCGATATTTTCTTAGAAAGTACCCATACCTTAACAGATGGCTTTGACCCTGATGCTGTCAAACAATATCGAGCATTTATCAAACAATTACCTGAAGTTAAAGACGTCCCGAAAATTCGTGGACGCATCTCAGTCAACAAAGTCTATCTCGACGTGACAATCGAAGTGGACCCTCAAATGTCAGTAAAAGATTCTCATCAAATTACTCAACAAATTGAATTATTGATGCAATACAAATTCAGTGTCAGTGACGTTGATGTCCATGTTGAACCATACCATCGATAACCTCGCTAAAAATAAAACCTCACATTTTGTAATGTGAGGGT
>NZ_JH932301.1:79562-113490 GCF_000301055.1 Falseniella ignava CCUG 37419 | reverse complement strand
AACCTCACATTTTGTAATGTGAGGGTTTTTGTTTCACGTGAAACATTTATTAGACAGGGGGGATTTGAGACTCGTCAAATGGAACTAATGACGAGAACTTATTATATTCTTTTTTGAATAATAACTTCACCGTATCGCGCGCTCCTGCACGGTTCTTGGCGATAATAACTTCAATCGTATTATTCGGCATATCTCCAATCGATGGCGCTGACTCTTCGTCTTCATCTTGTTGATGGTAATCTTCCCGGTAGAGAAATGCTACAATATCAGCATCTTGCTCAATCGATCCGGATTCACGAATATCCGCTAACATTGGTCGTTTATTTTGTCGATGTTCAACGCCACGCGATAGCTGACTTAGCGCAATCACAGGAACTGCTAATTCTTTCGCCAATTTTTTCAACTGACGAGAGATTTCAGAAACTTCTTGTTGACGGTTTTCAGTTCGACCACTTCCATCGATTAATTGCAAGTAGTCAATTACAATTAGACCTAAATCGGCCCTTTCTTGCTTCAAACGTCGACACTTTGCACGAATTTCAGATACTTTTATCCCAGGTGAATCATCAATATAGATTGGTGCATCGGCTAACACATTGGTAGCAAGGGCAAAACTATCCCATTCACTATCCGTTAACTGTCCCGTTCGTAAGTTCGTCGCATCAATATTACCTTCTGCACAAATAATTCGATTTACTAAGTCCAAGGCACCCATCTCGAGCGAGAAGATAGCAACTGGGACTTTCTGTTTGGTAGCCACATTTTGTGCAATATTTAAGGCAAATGCTGTTTTACCCACAGAAGGGCGAGCGGCAATGATAATGAGTTGATCAGGATGAAATCCCGTTGTTAACTTATCCAATTGAACATAGCCCGTTGGCAATCCAACCACTTCTTTTTTTAGCTTCGATAGTTCTTCGACGCGTTCAAACGCTTCAGAAATGAGTGGACGAATCGAGCGAAGTTTATCATTTTGATTGTTCTCTCCGACAGAAAGGATTAATCGTTCACTTTCATCAATAATATTATTTACCGTATCGCCTTCTTGCATCGCAGCTTTACGGACCTTATCGGCTGCATGGAATAAACGACGTAGTTGCGCTTTATCACTAATAATTTGCGCATAGTTATCTGCATTAGCGGCGGATGGCGTCTCTTCCCATAATTCTATAATATATTCTTCGCCACCTACATTATCTAACTCATTGACAGACCTCAAAAGATCAATCAAAGTTACGACATCAATCGTCCGTTCTTGATCAAATAATTGCTCCATCGCTTGGAATATCTTACGATGCTTCTCTAAATAAAAATCATCATCCGTTATAATTGATTGAATCGTCCCAACTTGTACTGAATCCAACATTAATGAACCGAGCACGGCTTTTTCAGCTTCAATACTATTAGGCAATTGATAATTCATTGATTCTAGGTTTTCCATCGGTTCACCTCTTTTAATATTCTATCTTATTATACATCATTTTGTATAAAAAAGAGTAGGAACTCAGTCCTACTCAAAATCTAATAATTACTCTTCGATAACGCGAACTTTAATTTCTGCAGTAACTTCTGGATGCAATTTGATTGGTACTTGGTAATCACCTACAGCAGCCAAATTCTCATCTAATTGAATTTTACGGCGATCAACTTGAATATTCTGTTGTTTTTCAAGCTCCTCTGCAATTTGCTTTGAAGTAATCGTTCCGAAGACCCGACCTTCTTCACCAATCTTAACCGGAATCGTAACAACACATTCTTCACGATTAATTTCTTTTTGTACTTGTAATGCTTCTTGGTGTTCCTCTTCTGCTTTACGTGCATTCGCTTTTTGTTGAGATTTTAGCTTATTTAAGGCGCCTGCGTCCGCTTCTTTAGCTAAATTATTTTTAATTAAATAATTACGACCATAACCTGGACTTACTTCAATTACATCGCCTTTTTTACCTTGCTTACGTACATCTTGTAATAAAATAACTTTCATTTTCTAACCTCCTTGAGATTGATCAATTAACTGGTCAAACAACTGGTTGTACGCTTCTTGTGTTGTTACACCTTCGATTTGGGTAGCCGCATTGGATAAATGACCGCCGCCACCGAGACGTTCCATAATTGTTTGAACATTTTCTTCACCGAGACTTCGCGCACTAATACCTACAGTATTTTCTGTACGTCGGTAGATAACAAAGGAAGCTTCAACATCTTCCACTTCAAGAAGGAAATCTGCTGATTGAGCCGCAGTAACATTATCAATAATAATATCATTATCCGCCACGATAACCGCATATTTTCCTTCAATCATTTGAGTTTTTTCCAACATTTCACTACGTTGCAGCATATGAGCTAGATTTTCTCGCATAATCCGTTGAATTTGTCCAGAATCGGCACCACGTGATTTTAAATAACTTGCCACATCAAAAGTTCTTGACCCTGTTCGATTGGTAAAGTTATTCGTATCTACAATTACACCCGCTAATAATGCCGTTGCTTCAAATTCATTCAATGATTCCGTCGTATTACGCATATTAATAAAGAATTCCGTAATCATCTCACTTGTTGATGATGCGTACGGTTCAATATAAGTGAGTACCGGTCCTTCTGGAAATTCTTCACCACGACGGTGATGGTCAATAATCACCGTATCATATTTACCAATCAACGGCTCGACTTCACTTAAGCTTGGGCGATGATGGTCAACCATTACAACTAATGAATTTTTTGTTGCGACTTGTTTAGCATGGTCAATATCGACTAATATTTCAGCATCCCATAGTCCTGCCGCTTGCTCCATCTCAAGTAATTTTCGAACGTCTTTATTAAAATCTTCTTCATTAACGACAATATAAGTCGGTTTCTTTAAGATTTTACAAATTCGATATAGTCCCAATGCTGAACCAATTGAATCTAAGTCAGGAGTTCGATGCCCACCGATAATAATATTATCCGCATGAGTAATCGATGTTTTTAACCCTTGGTAGACTAATCTTGAACGGATATTGGTTCGTTTCTGACTTTGATCTGTTTTACCACCATAGAAACGTGCACGCTCGCTTTTCGACCGGACTACGACTTGATCGCCCCCGCGTCCTAGCGCTAAATCTAAATTTGCTTGCGCCTGGATGGCTAATTCATCAATTGAATACATATCTTCTTCGGGGTAAGCAATTCCGATACTAAATGAAAGTGGAGTATTACGTGTTAAATACTTCTCACGCAGTGTATCGTAGTATTTGAAACGGTCTTTCTCTAGTTGTTCTAAAACATATTGGTTAAGGAGAAGAATGAATTTTTCATCATCAATTCGCTTCATATATATACCATATTCTTTAGCCCAATAATTTATATCCGTAATAACCTCTGAGTCAAACGTTGTCGACTGCTTATCATCCATTGATTCAACAATTTCATTGTAGTCATCTAGGAAAAGATAACCAAATACTGTCCGGTCTATTTTTCTTAAATTACGAATATCTACTTCCTCTGTCACATCCATTAAATAGAGTGCATTCGACTCTTTTTGATGAAGTACTTTATAGGAATGATTACGATAATTCATAATTTGCCATTGCTTGTCATCTCCAGATAATAAGTCGACAAATTTTTCATCAATTTCATCCATAACCGTGCCCACCAAATCTTTATCCCCTAACATATGTTGCATCATTGGATTAATCCATTTGATTCGGTGATCCGAGGGATTATAAAGTAGGACACCTATCGGCGCACGATAAATTGAATCTTCCTGGGCATTTTTAACATCGGTTGAAAGTTGATTCGCAATTAAATTTAAATTACGAATAATATTCTCATAGTTAAAGTATAAAACAAAAAATGTAATAATTAGTAAGAATAGAAGCATGAGACCAATTTGCCAGCGAAGAAATAGTGCCGCGAATGTGATTAGTAAATAAATTATCGTTATACTATAAACTTGCCAACCAATCTCTAAAGAATGAAATAATTTCATAAATTGTTTAATACGATCCTTATCTAACATACTTCACCTCTTTCCTTCAATGTATATCGCTTATTTTATCATATAATTCAATGTTTAGCCATGATTGGTATAATGTTTCACGTGAAACAAAAAAGAACTAACACTGAGGTTAGCTCTTTCATTCTAATTAGTCTTGAACTACAAATGGTAATAATGCAATCATACGTGCACGTTTAATTGCTGTAGTTAATGTACGTTGATGTTTTGCACATGTTCCCGTAACGCGACGAGGTAAGATTTTACCTTTTTCAGATACGAAACGGTTCAATAGCTCAACATTTTTATAGTCAACATGGTCAATTTTATTAGCACAGAAATAACATACTTTTCTTCTGCGTCTTCCACCACGACGTTGTGCCATGTGAATTCCTCCTTAAATATTTAAACGAACTTCTTATTAAAATGGTAAATCATCTTCAGAAATATCAATGGCTTCACCTTGATCATATCCACTGAATGGTGATTGATCAAATGAAGGATTATATTGATTTGAATTCGATGCATTATTGTTTGCATTGAATTGATTGGATGAGTTACCGTAATTATTTTGATAAGATGAGTTAAAATTTTGATTTTGATTATAAGAATTATTTTGAGACTCTCCACGAGGACGTTGTTCAGTCACAGATTTTGGTTCTAATAAGTGGAACTGTTCCACTACAACTTCGGTAACATAAACACGTTGTCCTTGCTGATTCTCATAATTACGCGTTTGAATTCGTCCTTCAACACCGACTTGTGAACCTTTGCGAGTGAAATTCGCAAAATTTTCAGCTGACTTGCGCCAAATGACACAATTAATAAAGTCTGCTTCGCGTTCACCTTGTTGGTTCGTGAAGTTACGATTGACTGCTAATGTAAATGTTCCCATTGCTATGCCTGATTGAGTAAATTTTAAATCTACCTCTCTCGTTAATCGGCCGACTAATTGAACAGAATTCATTAGATTACCCTCCTAGTGTTTCACGTGAAACATTATTCTTCAACGCGTGTAATTAAATGACGTAAGATACCGCGATTGATACGAGCTAAACGGTCGAATTCATCGATTCCACGAGAATCGTTTGCTGTAGCATGAATTAAATGATATACACCTTCACGGTAATCATTAATTTCATATGCTAAGCGACGTTTACCCCAATCAGCTGATTCTTCGATTGTTGTACCGTTGTCAGTTAAAATACCGTCAAAACGTTCAACTAACTCTTTCTTTTCATCGTCGTTTAAATCAGGACGGATAATATATATGATTTCATACTTTGTTGATTGGCTCATCACTTGCACCTCCTTATGGTCTAATGGCTCTATTGAATAGAGCAAGGAGAGTATTATTTTGATAATACTCACATCAATTAATTATACAAGACAGAAGCACTTTAAGCAAGTGCATTTTAAAGCTAATTTTCATAGTAAAAAAAAGCTAATTTATTGCCCTCTAAAAACTTTTACATGATATAATTGTACTAAATGATTACGAAATGAGGTAACACAATGCGAGGTCTAATTATTGTCGATTATTCAAACGACTTTGTCAGTTCAGAAGGTGCTTTAACAGCGGGTGAACCTGCTCAAGCACTTGATACTTATATTGCTGATTTAGCTGGGGATTTTATTAAACAGGGAGATTTTGTAGCATTTATCAATGATTTACATGTACTTGATGACACATATCATCCTGAGAGCAAAGCTTTCCCACCTCATAATATCCAAGGAACATGGGGGCGCGAGCTCTACGGCGAAGTAGGTCGAGTATATCAAGATAATAAAGAGCAACCGAATGTCTTTTGGTCGGATAAACGTAGATACTCTGCTTTTGCCGGCACAGAACTCGATATTCGATTAAGAGAACGGAATATTACGGAAATTTGGTTAGTTGGGGTCGTCACCGATATTTGTATCTTACACACTTCTGTAGATGCTTATAACTTAGGTTATAATGTGACAATTCCAGAAGCAGGTGTCACGAGTTTCAATCAAATAGGGCACAAATGGGCGCTGGACCACTTCGAACAAACACTGCAATTCAATGTTATTCGTTCATAATTGCAAAAACGCATCGCCAACATACTCAGCGATGCGTTTTAAATTTATTCTATTATATCTAAGTTATAAATATACTAATACTTATTCATCATCTTATTGCGATTCATCCTCATCTTCAACCGAAGAAATGGCAGTTAATGAGCTTACTTTCGCGCCTTCATCTAGTCGAATCATTCGAACACCGAGGGTAACACGTGACGTTTGGGATATGTCATTGATATCAAAGCGAATCACAACACCTGTATCCGTCATAATCATAATATCCTCACTACCATCGGTGGAAACTAGACCCGTTAAGTACCCACTCTTCTCACTTAAACGAACAGTCTGAACACCGAGTCCACCACGATTTTTCAAACTATATTCTTCTACGGCAGTTCGCTTACCATAACCATTTTCAGTCACCACTAGAATTTCTTCCCCAGCGTTGAATACATCCGCTGCGACAACATAGTCATCTTTTCGAAGACGAATGCCTCGAACACCAGTAGCTGTTCGGCCCATCGGACGAACATTTTCTTCATGGAAAGCCATCGCGTAACCATGACGCGTTCCAATAATGATTGCTTGGTCACCATCTGTTTCAAATACATTGACTACTTCATCATCTTCTTTCAAGTTAAGAGCAATCAAGCCATTTTGACGAATATTAAAGTAATCACTAATATTGGATTTTTTAACCGTTCCAGATTGGGTTACAAAGAATAAGTAGCCATCTGACACACCTTGTTCTTCTCGACGTGATTCAATCGCAATCACTTCCTTGATCGATTCACCACTATCAAGACTTAAGAAGTTAACAATTGGTAATCCTCGAGCTTGACGACCATATTCAGGGACATCATAGCCTTTGGTTCGAAAGACCCGTCCTGTATTTGTGAAATAGAGTAGAGTATCGTGAGTCGAACAAGAGATTAATGTCTGAATATTATCGTCTTCCCCTAATCCCATTCCACGGACACCTCGGCCACCGCGACGTTGAACTTGGAACTCATCTTGATCCATTCGTTTAACATAGCCGTTGTTCGTCAAAGCAATCAAGACTTTACTCTCAGGGATTAAATCTTCATCTTCAATGTCAGTTAATTCACCGACTTGAAGCTCCGTACGTCGCGCATCAACGAAGCGAGAATTTAACTCTTGTAACTCATCTTCGATAATTTCTAAGATTCGCTGCTCACTGCCAAGTATTTCAGTCAATCGTTCGATTAATTCTATTAAATCTCGATGTTCTTTTTCGATTTTCTCACGTTCTAAACCTGTTAATCGAACTAATCGCATGTCAAGAATGGCTTGTGCTTGTACTTCGGTCAAATGATATTGACTGATTAATTTATCTTTGGCAGTATCTCCATCATGAGATGAACGAATAATATGAATAATCTCATCAATATGGTCCAGTGCAATTAATAAACCTTCAAGAATATGTGCTCGATTTTCTGCTTTACGCTTATCAAATTCTGTTCGACGACGAATAACATTGACTTGATGCGCAATATATTTTTCTAAAATTTCTTTTAAACTTAAAATCTTAGGAACCCCATGATCAATTGCCAACATATTGAAGCCAAAAGTAACTTGCATTGCTGTATATTTAAATAAATTATTTAAAACTACATTGGCTGATACATCTCGATGAACTTCAATCACGATTCGAGTACCTTCTCGACCGGATTCATCGTTACAATAGGTAATTCCTTCAATTTTTTGTTCACGAGCTAATTCTGCAATCCGTTTTACAAGTTTGGCTTTATTGACACCATACGGAATTTCTGTCACAACAATTCGCTCTTTTTCGCCTCTCATCGGTTCAATATCAACTTTTGCACGAACATAAATACGTCCACGTCCTGTCGCATAAGCTTTCCGGATCCCTGCTTTACCCATAACAATCCCGCCAGTTGGAAAATCTGGGCCTGGAATGTATTCCATCAATTCTTCCACCGTAATTTCAGGATTATGAATTAAAGCAATCACGCCATCGATGACTTCAGACAGATTATGAGGTGGAATATTTGTAGCCATACCGACCGCAATTCCAGCAGCACCATTTACTAATAAATTTGGAAAGCGTGCAGGTAAAACAACCGGTTCACGTTCTTCTTGCGAATAGTTATCCATAAAATCAATCGTATCTTTATTGATATCTCGTAACATTTCAAGCGCAATTCGTGACATACGTGCTTCGGTATAACGCATTGCCGCTGCACCGTCACCATCGACTGAACCAAAGTTACCGTGTCCGTCTACTAACATTTCACGATAACTAAACGGTTGTGCCATTCGTACCATTGCATCATAGATTGCACTATCCCCATGTGGATGATATTTCCCCATCACATCTCCGACAATCCGAGCTGATTTCTTATAAGGTTTATCCGGCGTGACACCAATTTCATTCATTCCGTATAAAATACGACGTTGCACAGGCTTCAAGCCATCACGTACATCAGGTAAGGCCCGTGAAACAATGACACTCATTGCATAATCGAGGAAGGAGGTTCGCATTTCATCCGGCAAACTAATCGATTGAACTTCACGATGATTGATAAATTCTTCCGTCATTGATTATCTCCTTTCCGATTAAATATCTAAGTTTTTAACATATACTGCGTTTTCTTCAATAAAGATACGTCGTGGTTCAACTTCTTCACCCATTAACATATCCATTACTTGATCTGCTTCTTGTGCATCTTCAACTTTCACTTGAAGAAGACGACGATTTTCTGGATTCATTGTAGTTTCCCACAATTGCCCATAATTCATTTCCCCAAGCCCTTTGTAACGCTGGATTGAATAGCGGGCATCAGGATTTTCTTGACGCCATTGATCGAGTTCATCATCTGAATCTAGATAAATTTCTTTCTTACCTTGACGAATTTGATAAAGTGGTGGCTGTGCGATATAAACATAGCCTGCTTCAATCAATGGGCGCATATAACGGAAAATTAATGTCAGTAACAGCGTTCGAATATGCGCACCGTCCACATCCGCATCGGTCATTAAAATTAATTTATGATAACGAGCTTTATTAACATCAAATTCAGAACCAAAACCCGTCCCCATCGCAGTGAAGAGTGAGCGAATTTCTTCGTTATTTAGAATACGATCTAATGTCGCTTTTTCCACATTTAGTATTTTACCTCGAATCGGTAAAATTGCTTGATACATCCGAGAACGTCCTTGTTTGGCTGATCCACCCGCTGAATCTCCCTCGACAATGAAAAGTTCACATTTTTCAGGATCGCGACTTGAACAGTCAGCTAATTTACCTGGTAAATTAGCAATCTCAAGTCCAGATTTTTTCCGGGTCATCTCTCTCGCTCTACGAGCAGCTGTTCGTGCACGTTGAGCTAAGATACCTTTATCCACAATGGCGCGACCTTCTCGAGGATTTTCCATTAAAAACTTACCGAAATTCTCATTGAATAATCGTTCCGTAATTGTTCGAACTTCAGAGTTACCTAACTTTGTCTTAGTCTGTCCTTCAAACTGTGGGTTTGGATGTTTTACTGAAACAATCGCCGTTAAGCCTTCACGCGTATCTTCACCGGATAAGTTATCATCACCATCTTTTATTATATTTTGCTTACGCGCATAATCATTGATCGCACGAGTTAATGCTGATTTAAAGCCTTGTTCGTGCATTCCACCTTCATGGGTATGAATATTATTTGCGAAAGATAAAATTTTAGTTTCATAACCTTCCGTATACTGTAGTGCGATTTCAAGTTGAATATCGTCTTGTTCACCAAAAATATAGATTGGTTCATCAATAATCGGTGTTTTGTCCTCATTAATATAATCGACAAAACTTTGAATACCCCCTTCGTAATAGAAGGTACTGAATGCTTCACGCTCTTCTCGCTTATCTTCAAGCGTAATCCGTAACCCTTTATTTAAAAAGGCAAGTTCACGGATTCGGTTTTCAAGCATTGAAAATTTGAAATCAACTGTATCAATAAAAATCGCCGGATCCGGTATAAAATTCACACGTGTCCCCGTGTGATCTGATTCACCAATTTCAGTCAATTCTTGAACAGTAATACCACGTTCAAATTTTAAAGAATATACTTTACCATTACGGGATACTTCAACCGTTAATTCTGTTGATAAAGCATTAACGACTGCAGCCCCAACTCCATGTAGTCCACCTGAAACTTTGTAGCCACCGCCACCAAATTTTCCTCCAGCATGGAGCATGGTATAAACCGTTTCTACGGCTGGAAGTCCTGTTTTTTGTTGAATATCAATGGGGATGCCTCGACCATTATCTTCAACAGTAATACTATTATTTGCTTCAATCGTTACTTCAATATGATCTGCATAGCCTGCGAGCGCCTCATCAATTGAGTTATCGACAATTTCCCATACGAGATGGTGCAGTCCTTCAATACTAGTCGTTCCAATATACATTCCTGGACGCTTCCGAACTGCTTCAAGCCCTTCAAGAACTTGTATTTGACTTGCATCGTAATTTTGAAATTCTTCAGTCATTGATTACTCCTTTATCGTTTATTTTCGTTGTACTTGTCCTTGATGGACATACAAAATATCTGTTTGATTTAGTGATTTTAATAAATCATGATTAATTGAGGCGGTCGTTAAGAAAGTCTGTACGCGATTCTCGATTTGATCCATTAAAATAAACTGCCGCTCATCATCAAGTTCGGATAAGACATCATCAAGTAATAACACTGGGTAATGTCCTTTAATTTGTTTAAACCATTCTAATTCTGCTAGTTTGATAGATAGCGCAATTGTTCGCTGTTGACCTTGCGAAGCAAATTGTTGCGCCTCTCGTTCATTAAGCCACAACTTCAAATCATCTCGATGCGGACCATACAGTGTGACTTGTTGCTTTAATTCACGTGAATAAGATTGGTCAAATAACGCTTTGAATTGATCCGCTAACGTATCCACTTGTTCATAATTCAGTTTTGACGAAGAGGATGAATATTCCATTCTAAATTCATCACGCTCTTTCGATAATAGATGATGCATGGATTGTGCAAAACCTTCAATTTGTCGAATAAATTCAAGACGCATCTTTACAATATCGACTGCTTTTTCAATAAACTGTTCTGTCATAATTTGAAAGTAAATTTCATCAAATTCTTCAGTGCGGGCATAATTTTTCAAGTAAGTGTTACGTTGTTTTAAAATCCGCTCGTATTCCACAACGGTTCTTAAATAAACTGGATATGCTTGCCCTAGTTCGGCATTTAAAAATCTACGACGAATACTCGGTGGACCTTTCACAAACTGTAAATCTTCTGGAGCAAATAGAACAACATTAAAATTACCAACAAAATCGCTTAATTTACGTTGTTCAAGGTGGTTGACCTTAGCAACTTTTCCTTTAGGACTAATCACTAACGAAAGTGGCAAATTATAATGAGGATATTCAATAATTCCTTCCACCATCGCACTCGATTGATTCCATTGAATTAACTCTTGATCACGTTGTGTACGATAACTTTTTCCAATGGCTAATAAAAAAATAGCCTCAAGGAGATTGGTCTTTCCTTGGGCATTCTCACCAGTAATAATCGTCAGCTTCGAATTAAATTCAATATCAAGTTGCGAATAGTTACGGAATTGATGCAAGGAGAGGTGGTTAATCTTCATCAGAATAGACAACCGTAATTAAGATACCTTCTTCAGGAATCTCAACTTGGTCATTTGAATATAATTTTCGTCCACGACGATTTTCTTCAACTTGATTTACTAGGACTTGGTGCTCATTTAAATACCATTTAGCCATACCCCCGCTAGAAATCAAGTCAGCTAATTTAAGTAATTGCCCTAACGTAATATATTCCGTGTTAATTAATGCCGTAATTTCTTCCATTTTTCCACCTACCTGTCTATTAAACTACCTTATATTATAGTTGATTTTGAACGTTTTATCAAATAATCGGCGATTTTAAGGGGGTTTTAGCGTTTCTATTTGAATATAATGTAAAAAGCTTTCTGAAATATTTTTTTCTAGTAGAAGCATTTAATTCATTATTCAAAAAAAAAGACCTATGTTTGATAAAACAAAGGTCTAAAAAATTTGGATTAATGTGTTCGGATCGGTGTTAATAATTGAATTAGGTTTGCTGAAGAAGTTTCATCTTCCACAGCTGTCAGTAAAATTGGACGAACATTCGATTGAAAATCCATTTGAATATCAGTCCCATTGAAAGTTTTTAGTGCATCTTTCATATAGTCTGGATTAAAGGAGATTTGAAGTGACTCTCCCGTCACTGTTTGAGTTTCAATAGCTTCATTTGAAGAGCCCAATTGGCTACCATAAACAGAAAGTTCAACCCGTTGATCTTCAATCTCTAATCGAACGACATTATTTTTTCCTTGATTGGACATAATACTTGCCCGATCAATCGCATGATAGAACGTATCCGCATTAACAACAATACGTGTTGCATGTTCGGTAGGAATCAACCGATCCGTATCAGGATAATTTCCTTCTAAAATCCTTGAATAAATCGTTAAATTTTTAAGCGCAAAAATTAATTGTTCATCTGAAATAATTAATTTAATATGATCTTCATCTTCTACAATACGACTTAATTCATTTAATGTTTTTTTAGGAATTGTCATCGATTCAATTTCTAATTCTTGATCATTCATAATTTCAATTGTTCGTTGACTTAGGCGATGGCTATCAGTAGCAACACCTGTTAATTGTTTTCCTTTAAGCGTAATATTAACTCCTGTTAAAATTGGACGCGTTTCTTGATTTGAAGTAGAAATAATTGTTTGAGCAATTAATTCTTTAAAAAGTTCTGTAGGAAGTTGGATGGATTCTTCAGAAATAATTTCTGGTAAAAGTGGATACTGATTTCCATCAATGCCATTTAATGTAAAGTGACTTTGCCCTGATTGAATATTTACAATGGCTTGGTCATTGACTTCAACAGTCACAGTGTCGGCCGGAAGTTTTCGAATTACTTCTAAGAAATAACGTGAAGTAACTACAACACTCCCGGTTGATTCAATCGATAAACCAAGTGACTCGTCTTTAATCGGTAAGAATCCTTCGATTGATAATTCAGTATCAGAACCAACTAGCGTAATTCCCTCTTCAGTCGCTGTCATTTTGATACCTAATAAAATTGGGATAGTTGATTTAGAAGAAATCGCACGAGAAACATTATTAAGTTGGTTCATAAAAGCAGTTCTTTTAATGGTAAATTTCATCGTTAGGCTCCTTTATTTATATAATATTAATAAATTAGTAGTGGTAGTAGGCCTTGTGTATTGTGTGTATAAACTAAACTATTCGTTTAATAGCAAGGAATTCTCTTGTGAATGTGGGTGTAAATAACTGTTGAACTTATTCAACCATTATCCACAGTCGATTATTTTAATCGGCTTTTTAGTTGTTCAATTTCTTGTTTTAAATTCGAATCGTATGTTAATTCATCACGAATTTTCTCATAGGCATGAATGACGGTTGTATGGTTTTTATTACCAAAACCTTCACCTATTTTAGGAAAAGACAGTTCTGTTAATTCTCGACTTAAAAACATGGCAATTTGTCGAGGATAGACAATCGACTTGACTCGTTTCTTTCCTTTAATATCATTTGGAGTTACTTGGTAATAATGTGCCACTTGTTCGATAATCGTTTCAGTAGATAGAGGTCGTGAATCCGAATCGGTAATAATACTTTGCAGCGCTTCAGCCGCTAACTCAATACTAATCTCTCGCCCTTGAATCGCAGCATAGGCGATCACACGTACTAACGCACCTTCTAGCTCACGAATATTAGTATCAATATTATTTGCGATATAGGTTAAGGTGTCTGCATTAATATCTAATCGATCACTCTGTGCTTTTTTACGTAAAATAGCAATTCGTGTCTCTAAATCAGGAGGGGTAATATCGGTTGAAAGCCCCCATTTAAATCGACTAATCAATCGTTCTTCTAAGTTAGCGATTTTATTTGGCAGTCTATCACTCGTTAAGACAATTTGCTTATTATTGTTATAGAGTTCATTAAAGGTATGGAAAAATTCTTCCTGGGTTTTACCTTTATTCGATAAAAATTGAATATCATCGATTAATAAAACATCAATCTCGCGATACATCGCTCGGAATTCGGCTTGACTTCCATTTTGAATTGAGGTGATGAAGTCATTCATAAATGATTCACTCGTAGCATATTTTATTCGTGTGCCTGGATGTTGTTTTAAAATTTCATTTCCAATTGCATGCATTAAGTGTGTTTTACCAAGACCAACCCCTCCGTAAATTAAAAGTGGGTTATAAGTAGTTCCTGGAGAATCTACGACAGCATAAGCAGCGCCAGTCGCCATATTGTTGCCTGTTCCGACGACGAACGTTTCAAAGGTATAATGAGGATTTAATTTTGCTTGAGAGAATCCTACTTCATAGTCATCCGTAAAATCGTTGGTTTCTTGGATGGGCTGTTCAAACGGTTGAATTTCAAAATCTGGAATATATTCAACGCCATACTTTTCAGCACTATATTGAATGACATAGCCTGTTAAATGACGTTGCCAGTATGTTTTTGTTAAATCATTAGGAACCGCTAATTTGACACTGTAGTCTCCAATCTGAATTGCTTTGACAGGCTTTACCCATTGTTCATAAGAACTATCTGATAAACGATCTTGCATATATAATTGACAGCCATGCCAAAATGATTCTAATTCATTCATTTGAATTGATTCACCTCACTTTTTAAAGAAATTCGTTACTTCTTATTCTATCATAACGAAAGTTTTGAACAAGTTTTTTCTGTGCATAACTAAGTTATCTACAATCATATTTTAAAGTTATGAACAAGTGGATGATTTTTGTGCATAACTTTCAAAATAAGTGTAAATAAATATTGTATTGTTCATAAAAAAATATTAATGAATATTGGTTTAACAAGGTTTTGAAAAGATATTCACAGAAACTGAGGATAAAATAAAATACTATTAACAAACTGTGGATTGTGGATAATTAATGTGATGATGATGTTTAAAACTTTATTGAACACTTAAATATATCCACAGTACATCAAAGGTTGTGGATAATTTTGTGCATAAAAACCCTTTAAATCTTCTTGACTTTTCTAGATGGATTATTTAAAATAGGTAGGTATTGTATGCGTTAGTGTACAGATTTATATGCAGGAGGTGCAGCTTAATGTCGAAAAGAACATATCAACCTAAAAAACGTAAAAATAAAAAAGTTCACGGCTTCCGTAAACGTATGAGTACAAAAAATGGACGTCGCGTACTTAGCAAACGCCGTCAAAAAGGTCGTAAACGTTTAGCAGTATAAACGTGATATAGGCGTCAACAACATTTCCTAACAGGTATGTAGTACTGATAGGGAATGTTATTTTTTTATCAGCTAATTTAATTTTTCTTTTAATTGAAAGTTCGCTATAATAAATGAGTATAGCGTTGAATAATAGATGATGAGGGATAATTTGAAAAAAGCTTATCGCGTTAAATCAGATCGAGATTTTCAGCGAGTTTTTCATCAAGGAAAATCAAAAGCAAACCGCCAGCTGGTTTTATATTATTATGAAAAACTAGACCAAGCACATTTTAGACTGGGTGTTTCGGTCAGTAAAAAGTTGGGTCCAGCGGTGGTGCGTAATCGAATTAAGCGTTATTTACGCCAGGCTGTTCATGAATTGGATGGTCATATTCGGCATGACATTGATTTTATTCTCATCGCACGTCAAGATATTTTAAATAAAAATTATCATGAAATTAAACAATCTATCATTCATGTCATGAAACTTGCTGGCATCTATGATAATACGACACCATAGGAGGTTGGAATGAAGAAAAAGCAATGGTTTAAAATAGGTCTTTTACTATCAGTTACGATGATGTTAGTAGCTTGTGGTAATATAAATGAACCAGTCAGTGCTGAGAGTGTTGGAATTTGGGATCGATATATCGTTTATAATTTGTCTCAACTGATTATTTGGTTTTCTAATTTATTTGGACAAAGTTATCCTATTGGGATTGCGATTTTAACAATTATTATTCGGGTATTATTAACACCTTTATACCAAATGCAAGTTAAATCGCAACGCGAAATGATGGAATTACAACCAGAATTAGATGCGATTAAAGCTAAGTATCCGAATAAAGATCGACAATCTCAAGAATTGATTCAACATGAACAACAAGCATTGATGAGCGAACGTGGAGTGAATCAATTTGCAGGATGCTTCCCACTTTTAATTCAATTACCGGTAATGATGGCTCTTTATCAATCGATTTTAAGAACCCCAGAATTACGTCAAGGACATTTCTTATGGATGAACTTAGGTCAACCGGATTCGTATTTTATATTACCAATTATTGCTGCGGTATTAACCTTTGCTGCGACGTATTTCTCAATGAAAAGTAATCCAAATACGAATGCGGCGACAAAAGGAATCATGTTAGTAAACCCAATTATGATTTTATTAATTGCCATTCGATTACCAAGTGCGATTGCATTATATTGGGTCGTATCCAATGCTGCAACGCTGGTGATGACTTTCTTATTTAATAACCCTTATAAAATTATTGCTGAACGTGAAGCGAAAATTAAGGCAGAAAAAGAAAAACAACGAGAACTTAGACGACAATATCGTAAAGTAACTGGAAGAAATCCGAAGAAGTAGGAGGAAAATATAATGATTGAAAATTCATTAACAGTTCGTGGTGAAACGGTAGAAAAAGCAATTGCTAAAGGACTTCGTGAGCTAAATATCCAAGAAAAAGATGCTGAAATTCGTGTCATTAGTGAAGGTAAAAAAGGATTATTTGGCTTTGGGAAGCAAGATGCGATTGTAGAAATCCAGGTGAAAGATAATTTAAGCTACAAAGAATTAACTGAAGTTTTAATTCAAGAAGAAAAAGAAGAACAACAAGAAATTCAATCGCCACAACCAACTACCGCGCCGGTCGAACCATCGGAAGAAGTTGTGGTAGAAGAACCTTTATCGCATGATGTTACAAATGAAGTCGAAATTTCAACGCCAACAGAGCAAACAGTAGCGACTCCAAGTGCACCAGAATCAGCTGTAAAAGAAACAAATGAAACTAAAGAAACTGATTCGACAGGTTTGCCATTGGATAAATCAAGTGAATTAGTTGCTTCTTATATTGACCGTGTCATAAAAGAGTACGGTGCAAAATCTGAAACAACATTTGATATCAATGGTAACCAAGTAACCTTTAATATTGAAACAGACAAATCAGGTCTGGTTATTGGAAAACACGGAAAAATTATTAATTCATTGCAAATTTTATCTCAAACATTATTACAAAATTATTGTCACCACCGTGTATCTGTCCTATTAAATGTTGGCGACTATCGTGATCGTCGTGCAAACGTCCTTGAACAGATTGCATCACGTACTGCTAAGGAAGTTTTAAGTACACGTCAGACGGTGATTTTAGACCCACTTCCTGCATATGAACGCAAACAAATTCACGCTCATCTTGCTGAATATGATCGTATTAAGACACATTCTGAAGGAAAAGAGCCAAATCGTTATTTAGTTGTTGAATATGTAGATAAAACACAATAATTGTATTTTAAAAGGCTGATTCTAGGTCAGCCTTTTGTTGTTCAGAAGATTAAAAAAAAAGTGTTATTTTAGATCAACAGAAAAAAGTTTTTTGTGTTAGAATAGATTAGTGAGTTGATTTTATGTACACTTTGACCAGTTCATCAATTGATAGTCATTTTTTCCTACCAAATAAACAAAATGACCTTCTAATTACAATGATTTAATGTCCATAAATCATTGAAACCTTCGGCTGTGAAGCCGAAGGTTTTTTTGTCATAATAATCATTAATGTAATTAGAAAGTTAGCTTAGGATTCAAGCCCTTCAACTTTGAGTATTTCTCCCGATTGGGCATCAATTTTTAATTCAACATCATCTTTTTCTTTCTCGTCATCATACTCGACTTCCCAAACAGGTTGATTGTTATGATCATCATCTGCACTTAATTTCCAAGATTCGATGTTAGATAAATTCGTTTTTTGATTTGCAATTTCGGTAATTTCATCCAAAGTTTTGAGCTTATCTAGGGCTAATTCAATATATTCATCATCGGAATCTAATTCATCTTTTTCTTCCTTAGTGAATTGTTGTTCTTTACTATTGTAAGTGACTTCGTAGTCTGAATCGTTATCAAACCCTTCAATTTCAACTTCAATAATATCATCTTTTTGGATTTTTACTTTCAAACCACTAATTTTTACCTCGGGATATTTTTCCTCAAAATCCTTCAATGCAGTTTCTAAAATAGTTTGAAATTCACTTTTATCTTCTTGACTCACTTCGACGGTTGTTTCTTCCTTAGCATCATTTTGCGCATAGACTGGCGCTACGATAAATGATGTTGTTGTCAAAAGACCAAGAAGGAATAGACTACTTTTTGTAAATAATTGTTTCATTAAAAATCAAACCTTTCTATGTAAGTCTACTATTAGCGTATCAAGGATTCAGCAAAAAATACAATCATACGCATTGAAGGTTAATAATTCTCAGATTGTAAACTAACACCACTCCATTGATAATCTTTATTAGTTTCAAAATTTTCTTGATAAATCAATTGATTATCTAATAAATTGAATGCTTGAAGCTGAATCTTTTGATTAGATAATTTCTCAGCTGTAATTAATAACTCAGATGTAAGTGCAATATCCATCATTTGAGGAATGGTACGAATTTCTTTCGTCTTATTCGAAGCAATATCTAAAGCTTTGATCGTTGCTTCTGTCTGATCTTGATTTAATTCCACAAAATAAAAGGTCGAGTTATAAATGAGATTATGATTGTAGTACATGTCTTCAACGATTTCTGGATGTTTAACTTCTTCCATCGTCAAGTCTTTAATATTGAGCCACTGATAGTGAGAAATTGGCTGATACTCGAGATCATTTTGTGGTTCAGTTTGAACTTCATCTAGACAGATTAAGGTTGTTTCAGATTGGTGATGGGTATTATATGAATGGTAATTAACATTTAAATAATATTTGGAATCAATTGCCATGTTTTTCGAATCCACAACGTCACCGGATGTTTTATCAATTTTGAGTCGTTCGATAGATTGGCTTCCCATCTCATTTTCTGTAGAAAAGTTTTGATAGGTAAATAAGAAATAATAATAATCTTGATCTTCAACACAGGCGATGAATTGTGTATTGTAATTATTGGTTAATGGGTAATGATACGTAGAAAATTCACGATAATCGGTATTAAAAACAGTATAATCAAGTTCGGTCGCATTGCCATTAAAGTCATAGTTGATTTTATACCATACTAGCGGATGGTTGGTTGGAAATTGATTGGCTATCGGTGGTCGTTTAGATAATGAATAGTGTTGATAGATCGAATCACGTTGTTCAGTATTATGAAATAAATTAAACATTTTTGGTTGAATTGATTGGGCACTGACATCGATAATTGTGGGTGCATCATTAATCGATGGATTAGACAAGTTGTAATACAATTCGGGTTGCAGTCTTTGAATGACTTCACGATTCCCATGAATTAAGTCTGAATTAACGGTTTGCTTAATTTGAAGTGGCATTGTCCAATAAATAATAAGAAATAGTATGCTAATAATGATGGTACTAATTGCAGTAAAATTGCGTCGCATGGTTAAGACTCCTTCCTAAACACTAATGTAGTGATTCATAATGTAATAACTAATTGATAATTGAATAACCATGGCTATCACCAGTAGGGTCATTGCGACGATATTAAACTCAAAACTTGTAAAGTTAATCGCCGATGCAAATTGAATAATTAAGGCAGAAATGCCCCAACTGAAAAATAGATAGAGCAGTGGCAACAAAATCGTTTGAATCAAATGATAGCTGCGATAGCTTAAGACGATAATAGTAATATTCATCAGCCCAATTAGAAAATTAAATCCAAAGAAGTAAATGTAGATAAAACTTTGGAAGTGCATTGGCATCACAACTTGAAATCCATCTAAGTGTTGCATTAAAACTTGAACTACAGAGCTGGAATGATATAAGTGTGGTAGTAAACTTCCAATCCAATCGGTTGCGAATAAAATAAATAGTTGAGTCATCCATAAGCCAACAATCATTAATAAGATACTGATAAATTTTGCCATAAAAATTGGCATCCGATTACCTGGTAGCATTAACAACCGATAAATATAATTACCTTGAAAATGCCACTCACGCACCCAAGTAAACATACTATATAAAATTAAACTTAAAGCTGCGACACCAATAATTAAGAAAAATAAGGGTGTTTGTTTAAAAATATCTGCCAGCGTTAACATATAGAAAGTGTCTCTTTGATTCATAAAATAGTAATTCGCTTGACGAAATTGACGGAAAATTACCAAACTTTGTGTCAAAATAACGGCGATAACCAAAATCAAGTAGAGCCATTTTGCGCGTTTAAGTTCATCATTCAGTAAATTCATAAATTTCTTCATTAACGATACACCTCCCGCATTTTATCAACGAGACTGATTCCTCGTTCTTGTCTAAGTTGTTCAGGAATAATTTCTTCTACAATCGTTCCATCGCGCATTAAAATTGCTTTATCCACAATATATTCGATTTCAGGAATATCATGACTTGAGATAAGAACACCCTGTCCTTCGAGTAATTTTGAAGTAAATACGCTAAGAATTTCTTCCCGTGTAAAAATATCAATTCCACTAAAAGGTTCATCCATTAAGATGAAGTCACTATCGAGTGATAACCCTAATAAAATATTTACTTTAGCAACATTCCCTTTTGAAAGTTGATTGATTTTATCGTTGGCATTTAAATTGAAAAATTCTAGAATCTCATAGGCTCGCTTTTCATTGAACGTAGCATAATAATCTTTCATCTGTTGTAAAGCTTCTGATATGGTTAAGTGTTTTAATACAATAATTTGATCCGGCACGTAACTGATTTTGTGATAATCATCGAAGGTGATGGGTTGGTTGTTGTATAAAATTTCACCTTTTCCTTGAGGGATTAATTGCATTATTAGGTTCAATAAGGTGGTCTTGCCACTCCCGTTTTCTCCCACAAGGAGTGTGACTTCCCCGGGTTGAATGGTAAATGAAACATCATTCAAAATAGCTTTATTGCCGAATTTTTTACTTACATGTTTCAGTTCAATCATTGTTTTTCCTCCTTCTGTTGAATAAATTCATTGAGTGCCTCGAGCGCTGTGCGTGGAGAGATATTCAATTGTTGGATTAATTGATAAAAGTCTATCATCGCTTGTTGCAATAACGTATGACGTAATGCATCGATTATTTGAATATCTTCTGTAACACGGCTAGGAACATTCGCATCGGTTGTAATAATGTGTTCCTCTTCCAGTTCTTTAAAAGCACGTTGGACGGTGTTCGGATTGACTTTAAATTCTTGGGCAATCGATCGCCGGGACGGTAATTCTTGACCGGGTGTTAAATTCCCTGAGACAATCTCGGATTTGAAGTATTGTTTCAACTGCTCATAAATAGGCAGGTGTGAATTAATATTCATAAGCCTCTCCTTTCTCTTAAAGTGTATTAAGTATATAATACAACTTTAACTGTATTATATGAGTAGTACACTTACCTGTCAATACTATTTTAGAAATTTTGTATAATCGCTTAATTCAAGGTATAATAAAAGCAATCATTTCAGTCACTGATTGGATTTTTAATGATTTAAAAACACTCAGTGCAATTTGCAATTTATAAGGAGGAAATACCTCTATGGGCACTGATCAGGTTACCAGTATTGGTATCTTTATTTTATGTATATTTTTATCCGCGTTCTTTTCATCTTCTGAAACAGCGTTTACTTCAGCAAATCAACACCGATTGAAAAATCAAGCTGAAGAAGGGAATCGTCAAGCACAACAAGCGGAGAAACTTATTAATCAATATGAGCAATTGTTATCGACCATTCTAATTGGAAATAACTTAGTAAACATTTTAAGTTCAGCTGTCGCTACTTTATTTTTTGTTCAGTTGTTTCCAATCTATGGCGCCACGATATCAACGATTGTTACAACGATTATTTTGTTAATATTTGGCGAAATTACTCCAAAGTTAGTTGCAAAGTTATTTCCTGAAAAATTAGCCAAACAATTTTCAGGAATTCTAACCGTCCTAAATAAACTTTTTTCACCTGTCGTATGGGTTCTATCGCAATGGCAACGTTTGGTGATTGACCTCCTGCCCGTTAAAAATTCTCCTTCCATCAGTGAAGACGAATTATTAACTATGTTGAATGTGGCAAAATCTGAAGGAACTTTAGAAGACGATGAGCATGATTTAGTTCGAGCGGCGATTCGCTTTGATGATACCGAAGTCTCTCAAATTATTACACCACGGATTGATATCGATGGGATTGATATTGAGAGTAGTTTTGAAGAGATTGATCAAGTATTTGAACAAACGAATCATACGCGATTGGCAGTTTATGATGGGACCATTGACGAGTTAATTGGGACGATTCATGAACGTGATTTTAATCGATTTGTAAAACGACATGCGAATCATCCGGAATCAAATAAAGACTTACGTTCGATTATTTCTAAACCTCATTATGTCCCGATTACAATGTTATTATCAGATTTATTGCAGTTTATGCAATTAAATAAAGTCCATCTTTCGTATGTGATCGATGAATTCGGTAGTATTCAAGGGATTGTCACGATGGAGGATATTTTAGAAAGATTAGTTGGAGATATTTGGGATGAGCATGATCAAATAGAATTAGAGTTGACCGAAATAGAACCACAACAAAAAATTCAAGTGTCAGGCTTAATGACGTTAGAGGATCTCTATGATTATTTTGATAAACGTTATGAAGGCGATTGGGATTCTTCAACCGTAAGTGGGTTAGTTATGGAGTTAATTCATCGTATGCCTGAAGTTGGCGATTGTGTGGAAATAGATCAATTGAAAATCACTGTTGAATCAATCGATAATGGGCGCGTCATGAGTGCACTTGTTGAATTAATTTAATAAATTCTTTAAAATATCTAAAAGTAAATAAATGGATTAAGGAGGGTTGATATGAGTAAGAGAATTTTATGTTTGTTTTGTTTCGTATTATTTCTAACAGGTTGTCGAAAAGAACCGATGATTCACTTGAGTGATGAAAATAAAACCCGACTTGAAATACGACGTAATGAAAATACAACGAGCAGCACAGAAACATCGGATCAAACAATATCGGATGAAAATAACGCTGAAGAAAGCTCGCAATCGGTAGCAGAATCAAGTAGTGAAAGCGAAAATTCTGAAAAACCGAAAGAACCGGCTGTTTTAGATTCGTCAAATTGGCAAGTTTCGAGTGAAACACCGTTACTTGAAGTGATTGATTATTTACCAAGTCAGATGTATCAATTTAAGAAGTTTACAGATGGTACTCATGAACGACGGGTCTATCCAACTTATGTTGATAATGAATTAAGTTTAATGCAGCTTGCTTTAATTAACGATGATTCTCAAGAAGTCCAATATTATAATTGGGGCACATTACAATTAGTAATGATTGAAGCCTCGAATGATAATCCTTTTGTCAATCAAATGGAGACGGTCGCTTATCAAGCAGATGGGTCTACCAATGAATTAATTTTAGATAGTCCGCTTCAAGTTGGGCACCAATGGGAAAGACGTGCGGGCATTACTTGTGAGATTACGCAATTATTTGCCGAGGGAACGCTCCCGTCAGGAACTTACCGTAATATTTTAGAAATTACGGTTACAGACGAAACTCAAAGTCAGCCTACGAAAGAATATTATGCGGAAGGTGCTGGACTCATTGCCACTATCACGCCAGAAACTACTTGGGTATTAAATGGTGATTTTCCAAATAATCGGATTATTACCGAAATTCCAGTTTATTTACCGGTGCGCCAAGATGGTTCAGAAATTTTGAATCCAACTTATGTTGAATTTAAATGGCAGACAAATTGGACTTTTGCTGAAGCCTTTCAAGATGTTTTACGTCGCGCGAAGATAATTGATGAAACGATTCAAGTACAATCAGTTACCTTTGATGATGACATCGTTTATATTGATTTTTCACCAGGAATTGTCTCAGTTTTAAATTCTTATGATAGTTCGGAACAAGGGATTATTGATGCGTTAGTTCAAACTTTAGGAGAATTTTTCCAAAGAAATCAAGTCCGCATCTCAGTTGATGGAAATGGAATGCTTCCACAAGAAGTAGAATATCCATCCAATGGAATTTATTATTTAAAACATCCATTAACGGATCAGGCAGACCAAAATGATGACGAAGAAACGTCAGAAGAAGCGTCACAAGAAGAAATAACAGAAAATTTAGAGCTAGAAGACACTACAAGTAACGAATAAGATGCATAAAGAGAAGATTGACGGAGAATCGTCAATCTTTTTTTGTAAAAAAGATTGCAAAAAAGAGAAAAACAGTTTATGATAAATAAAGACAAAAGTCCTTATAAAGATTATTGTTAAAGGAGGTGCCGTGTGGAACAACTGAATACCAATGAGCAGCGTGTCTTGGAGTTGGTGCGACAAGATCCTTATCTAACCCAAGCGGAAATTGGGGAGACATTGAACTTGAACCGTTCAACTGTTGCAACAATTATCCAGGCGCTAACGCGCAAAGGTCGAATTCAAGGCCGTGCTTATGTGGTGAAAGATGCGATGAATGTGTATTGTATCGGTGGAATGAATATTGATCGAAATTATCGTTTGCTAGAACCGATGTTGCCACAAACAAGTAACCCGGTTACTTCAAGTGTCAGTGTTGGTGGTGTTGGAAGAAATGTGGCTGAAAATTTAGGTCGCTTAGGTATGGATATTACCCTTTTGTCAGTCGCAGGAAATGATCAAGATTATCAATATATTAAACAACAAAGTGAGCCTTACATTAATTTAAATAAAGTGAAGCTTTATAGCGATCAGTCAACGAGTGCCTATTCAGCAATTTTAGATACAGAAGGCGAGATGCGTTATGCCTTAGCGGATATGTCGATTGCTGATCAAATGAATCGAGAATGGATTAACGAATATTTATCAATCCTCTCAAATGCTAGTTATATTATTGTTGATTTAAATGTACAAAAGGAAGTTATTGAAGAACTATTGAATCTGTCCAAGCAATCTGGCGCGAAATTAATTATTGTACCAGTAAGTGGTCCAAAAATGAGTCACTTACCAAAACATTTAGAAGGTTTGGATTGGTTAATTGTTAACCAAGATGAATCTGAAGTATATTTCAATCTCGAAGCGGGACAAGAATCAACAGAGCAATTAGCTCACAGGTGGCTAGATTGTGGTGTTCAACATGTTGTTATAACAAGTGGCAAGCGACCGACAGTGTATACGAATCAACAGGAAGAATATTTAGCTATTCAACCTCCACTTCAACCGAATGTCGTAGATGTTACAGGTGCAGGAGATTCCAATGCAGCCGGTATTATCTATGGATGTATTCACGGCCTATCAGCTCAAGAATCGATTGAGCTTGGAATGACCAATGCTTACCATACAGTAGCAACGCATCAGACCGTACGGTCGGATCTATCAGCTACCCAATTAAAAGAAGAACGTGAATTATTATTTGAAACAAAGAAAGGAAACTAATCAATGAACTCATTAATTAAATTTAGCCAAGAAGTTGAACAAGCAATCAATGATCGTAAGCCGATTGTAGCTTTAGAATCTACGATTATTTCTCACGGTATGCCATATCCACAAAACGTCGAAATGGCGCGTACTGTAGAACAAATTATTCGTGATCATGGTGCAGTTCCAGCAACTATTGCGATCATGAATGGCGAGTTAAAAGTAGGACTTGAAGCTGAAGATTTAGAATTACTCGCGACAGCAGAGAATGTTTCGAAGGTATCACGTCGTGATTTATCAGAAGTCATTGCAAGTAAAGGACTCGGAGCGACAACCGTCGCAACAACGATGATTATTGCGCATATGGCAGGTATTAAGGTCTTTGTGACCGGAGGAATTGGAGGCGTACACCGTGGTTATGAAGAGCATATGGATGTTTCAGCAGATCTGGTTGAATTAGGCCAAACACCTGTCACAGTCGTTTGTGCTGGGGCTAAAGCGATTTTAGACTTGCCTCGTACGTTAGAATATCTTGAAACACAAGGTGTTCCAGTGATGGGCTATCAGACAGACTATCTACCAGCATTCTTCTCAAGCACTTCAGATTATAAATTAAATTCGCGTGTGGATTCAGCTTTAGAAGTAGCGCAACGAATGGTTGCAGCAGATATGATGGAATTAAAAGGAGCTCATTTAGTAGCTAACCCAATTCCAAAAGAACACGAAATTCCTCAATCAGAAATTGATGGGATTATTGCTCAAGCTTTAGCAGAAGAACGTGAAGCTGGCGTAAAAGGTAAAGATTCAACGCCATTCTTGCTAGCTAAAATTGTTGAGTTAACCGAAGGACGTAGTTTAGCAGCGAATATCGAATTGGTATACAATAATGCCCGTTTAGGTGCAGAGATTGCTGCCGAATATCATCAAATTAAAAATGCACAAGAAGCTATGAAAAATATTAGCTTTGTATAGAAATCAATAAAGGAAGGTCGCTCTGACCTTCCTTTTTAATTTAAAATATAGTGATCACGATACCACAAATTGACATAGAGTGATAAATCTTCTAACAAGTGATCTGCTCCAGGTACGTTAGTTGTAAAAGCGGTCAATATATATTGTGGTTGATCATTTTCATAGTAGATTGCAACATCGTTGATTTCACCATCTACCCGTCCGTACTTATTCGCTAAGACATCGGTATGAATAAATGACGTAAAGAGTTGTGGCGGATCTGTCTCGCGCATTAATTGAACTAAATAGTCATACTCTGGCTGTGTGGCAACAATATAGAGCAATTGGAAATAGAGATAAGCAGAACCATAATTATCCATATAGAAATACTCAGGAATATTGTAATTACCCGTTTTTTGTAAAATATAATTTGCAACACCCCCGAAGTTATTCGGATAGTTAAAGACTAAGGTATACCAGGCCGTATTATCGGAATGACGGATGGCTTCTGCCATCAAATCAGCAATTGAATAGCTTGCTTGAGCAGGTGAGTTAGCAATATTGCCACCCCCTTCATAGTTAAAGTAATCATTATAGAGCAGTTCTGTCTCGTAATCGTACTGTCCTTGATTGATTAAATCAATAAAGGCCATAACGACTGGAATTTTCGCCGTACTGGCAGCGACAATAAAGTTATTATCATTGTACCCGTAATAATGATCATCTTTTAAGTTATAGAACGAGATACCGACTTGGTTGAAATCAACTTGATAATCCGTCACTAACTGTTCGATTAACTCATCAACTGTGTCATATTCCGAAACATCAAATTGGTCTTTACCGTATTCTTGGATGAGATCCGTACGATAAATGTTTGGATCGAATCGAACGGCAGCGGAATCGGATGAAACCGTCGTGGATTCCTCGGACGTTTCAACAGATTGACGTTGTTGATTTGAGTTACTTGTGTCAATCGACTCAGTCGTTGTAATTTCAACGGTTTCCGTAATGACGGCAGTCGGATGATTACTTGGCTGATTATTTCGATTGATATAAATAATATAGAGTAGTAAGGCGAATATAAAAGCGACGCCTAAGCCGATTAAATTTTTCTTATTTTTTGGATTCAAGAGTAGTTGTCATTCCCTTCTGGTAAATTGTCGCAATATACATCAGTAATTATAGAGTTTATTCTTGTGAATGCAAGTTTTATTACCTCGCTTTAATTGATTTTTAGCGATGAATTCGATATAATTCAGATTAATTTGATAGATAGCAGTCAAAGTGCTAGCGTTTCTTCTAAAGGTTGGATGGGTATAGGAGGAGTGTCGGCATTTTTTTGTTGAATGAGACAATATTGAATGACAAAGTAAGGAGGAACTTAAATGTATCAAAATGATACCATTGCAGCGATTGCGACGGCTTTAGGCGAAAGTGCCATTGGAATTGTTCGATTAAGCGGTAGTGAGTCGGTCGAAATTGCGAACCGTATCTTTAAAGGGACGAATTTAATCGAAGTACCGAGTCATACTATTCATTATGGTCATATTATCAATCCTAAGATCGAACAAGTGATTGATGAGGTGATGGTATCTGTGATGCGTGCACCGAGATCCTATACAACAGAAGACAGTGTCGAAATCAACTGTCACGGAGGGGTGGTTGCCATTCAACGCGTGTTAGAGATGGTCTTAGCTAACGGGGCGCGCATCGCACAGCCAGGAGAGTTTACCCAACGCGCCTTCTTAAATGGACGTATTGACTTATCTCAAGCGGAAGCGGTAATGGATTTAATCCAGTCCCGAACGAGCAAAGCAATGGATGCCTCCATAAGCCAATTGAATGGGAGTTTAAGGCGAAAAATTCAGCAGTTACGCCACGAAATGTTACAAACTTTGGCTCAAGTAGAAGTGACGATTGATTATCCAGAGTATGATGACGTCGAAGAGTTATCACTTCAGGAAATGAACCAGACCGCATTAAGTGTCAAGCAACAAATCGAGCAAATATTGCAACAGTCGCAACAAGGACGCATTTTCCGCGAAGGGATTCAAACGGCAATTATCGGTCGGCCTAACGTCGGTAAGTCGAGCTTAATGAATCGTCTGACAGGTTATGATAAAGCGATTGTGACTGATATTGAAGGTACAACGCGAGATACCATTGAAGAATACGTCAATATTCGCGGAGTGCCGCTTCACTTAATTGATACTGCAGGAATTCGCGAGACAGAGGAAGTTGTCGAACAAATTGGGGTCGAAAAAAGTCGTGCGGTGATGGAACAGGCTGATTTTATTATTTTAATGTTGAATGCTTCCGAAGCGCTCAATGAGATGGATCGCGAACTATTAGACTTGACGAAAGATTATCCTCGAGTCATTTTACTGAATAAACAAGACTTAACCCCACAAGTTACAGTCGAAGATATATTAGATTATGCGGCATCAGATGAGATTATTACAACCTCGCTCTTAACGGAGGCAGGGATTGATCAACTTGAAGAACGAATTGAAGAATACTTCTTCCAAGGCGATTTAAAATCGCGCGATGTCAATTATTTACTGAACACGCGCCATACCGAGTTATTGCGACAAGCGAGTGCTGCGCTCGATGAAGTGGTGGCTTCAACGGAGATGGGGATTCCAGTTGATTTAATTCAAATTGATTATACGCATGCGTGGGATTTACTCGGTGAAATTATTGGGGAAAATGTTCAAGATGAATTATTAAATAAACTGTTTAGTCAATTTTGCTTAGGCAAGTAGGGGGATATTAATGGTAAAACTAGCCACAATTTGTTATATCGATAATGGAGAACAACTCTTAATGTTACATCGGAATAAGCAAGTGGGGGATATCCATCAAGATAAATGGGTGAGTGTCGGCGGGAAATTCGAAGCTGGCGAAACTCCCGAGCAATGTGCGATTCGTGAAATTCGAGAAGAGACAGGTTTAGAAGCTTTAAACCTAGAATTATGCGGTGTCATTACGTTTCCGGATTTTAGACATGATGGTGAAGATTGGTATAGCTTCGTGTATCGTGTCCGAGAATTTAACGGTGAATTAATCGATGACTGCCCTGAAGGAACATTGAAGTGGGTCGATTATGATCAGGTGATGGAGCTACCAACGTGGGAAGGTGACTATATTTTCTTACGTTGGGTATTAGAGGATGCTCCATTCTTCTCAGCATATTTTGAATATGACGTAACAGGACAATTAGTGGCAAATGACGTAACATTTTATCCCTTAAAGGAAGGAAAATCAGATAGTGAATACGTTTAAAGCAGGAACCTATGAAGTGATTGTTGTGGGTGGAGGTCATGCGGGATGCGAAGCAGCGTTAGCCGCAGCTCGTATGGGCGCTAATACCTTACTTCTGACGATGAATATTGAAATGATAGCCTTTATGCCATGTAACCCATCTATTGGGGGTCCCGCTAAAGGAGTGGTAGTGCGTGAAGTCGATGCCTTAGGTGGTGAGATGGGTCGTAATATTGACCGAACTTATATTCAAATGCGCTTATTGAATACAAGTAAAGGGCCGGCAGTTCAAGCGTTACGTGCGCAAGCAGATAAAGAAGCTTATGCTCATTCGATGAGATCGGTTATCGAAAACGAACCCAACTTAACTTTAAAGCAAGGCATGGTAGACCAGCTCCATCTAGTGGACGGCGAGATACAGGGTGTTATAACGAATACCGGTGCTATTTATGAAAGTCAAGCAGTGGTCTTAACTGCAGGAACTTCATCGCGGGGTCAAATTATTATTGGTGATTTGAAATATGCATCAGGACCTAACAACACCTTACCTTCTGTTAAATTATCAGAGCACTTACTCGAATTAGGTTTGGAATTGGTACGATTTAAGACCGGGACGCCAATGCGAATTCATAAAGATTCGGTGGATTATGACCAGACTGAAATTCAACCCGGTGATACACAGCCAAACCATTTTTCATTTGAAACATCTGATGAAGATTTTAATCCTAACAGTGTGCCGTGTTGGTTAACCCATACGAATGCACAAACACATGAAATTATTCAAGCTAACTTGCATCGCTCACCGATGTTTAGTGGAATGGTTGAAGGTGTTGGCGCAAGATACTGCCCATCGATTGAAGATAAGGTGGTTCGCTTTAGTGATAAACCGCGACATCAAATTTTTATCGAGCCGGAAGGGTTAGATAATCAAGAGATGTATGTCCAAGGATTGTCTACCTCCTTGCCAGAAGATGTGCAGTTAGAAATGATGCGAACCGTCCAAGGACTCGAGCGAGCTGAAATTATGCGTCCGGGGTATGCGATTGAATACGATGTGGTTGTTCCGCATCAATTGACCTTATCACTCGAAGTTAAGTCTTTACCGAATTTATTTACGGCGGGTCAAATGAATGGAACGAGTGGTTACGAAGAGGCAGCAGGTCAAGGAATTATTGCCGGAATTAATGCCGTTCGTAAAATTCGTGGCGAAGAGCCCTTTATACTGAAACGTAATGAAGCCTATATCGGGGTGATGATCGATGACTTGGTGACAAAAGGGACGATTGAACCGTATCGATTACTAACTTCACGCGCCGAATACCGTCTATTATTGCGTCATGATAATGCAGATATCCGATTAACGGAGTACGGCTATCAACTCGGATTAATTAATGAAACGCGCTACCAAGCTTACCAAATGAAGCAAGCACAAGTTGAATCGGAAATTAATCGTCTAAGTCAAATTCGCTTGACGCCTAATACACCAGGTTTATCAGAGTGGTTTGAGCGAGTCGGTTCGACACCTTTGAAAGATGGAATTTTGGCAAGTGACTTATTGCGTCGTCCAGAAATTAAATATCTTGATATGATGGAGATTATCCCTCCTGAAGCCGGAGAATTACCACGGGTGGTAGCAGAACAAGTTGAGATTCAAATTAAGTATGATGGTTATATTGATAAAGCCAATCGAAAAGTTGATAAAATGATTGGGATGGAAGAAAAGTGGATTCCTCAAGATATTGATTGGGATGCCGTCGATAATTTAGCGACCGAGGCTCGCGAACGTTTGAAGATGATTGGTCCTGAGACGCTAGGGCAAGCGAGTCGTGTGAGTGGAGTTAACCCAGCGGATATCGCCGTATTATCGATATACTTACAGCAAGGACGGATTCAAAGACGCGAAGAGGTGTAAGAGAAGGGTTAGTACTGAAGGAGAGAATACAATGAACATCAAACGACTGTTTAAAGTGGGCGTCCCAGTTGCAGGGCTGGCGCTTTTACGAGAAGGATTTAGTCACCGTCTCTCGATGAGTTATTATCGGCTACAACATCCGAAAGTTACTGAATCGGTACGATTTGTCGTATTAACCGATTTACATAATCACTATTTTGGTGAGCAGCAGAAAGATTTATTGAAGCGGGTTGAAGTGGAGGCACCGGATTATATCTTACTAGTCGGGGATATTTTTGATTCACGTTGGAGCGCTCAAGCTGCTCAAACATTGATATTGGCATTGGTAGAACGTTATCCGGTCTACTATGTTACTGGCAATCATGAATTTGAATACCCAAGTATTCAACGTCTGAAAAATTGGCTAACGCGCCATCAAGTCACAGTTTTGGCAGGAGACACGGTAAAGATTCAACACGGAACAATGGATTTTACCATCAGTGGTGTTGATGATCCTAATCGAGGACGTCGTAGAATCTTTAAGCAACAGTTGAAGCGAATTGATCGGCAACTGCCATCTGATACTTACAATATTTTATTGAGTCATCAACCGCAACGCATTAAAGAATATACGCAATATCCGTTTGATTTAATTGTGTCAGGCCATGCACACGGCGGGCAAATTCGAATTCCATGGGCGAACCAAGGTTTATATGCACCGCAACAAGGATTTCGTCCACTCTATACCCATGGCTTGCACCAATTACCCAACCATGCTTATTTAATTATTAGTCGGGGCTTAGCGTATGCAACCACTCGAATTCCAAGATTATTTAATCGACCAGAGGTTGTTGTTATTGATCTCTTAAAATAAATTATACCCGAATGTGTTACGATGCATTGATGCGTCGATTGCATTCGGGTTTTATCTTATCGAGTATTATTTTACCCAACGTTCCATAAAGCCGTGATAGTAATTGAGCCATTGTTGGAGAACTTGCGTTTCAGAGTAATCTGTGGCAATTTTTTGGGAAACAGCTTGGGCGGATAAGTATGCCGTTTTAGATGTTTTGAGTGTGTTCAGATGTGTCTGATATTCTTCGAGGGTGTCCGCTCTTAAATAATCTGCAAAATAAATTTGTTGATAGAGATCTAAATTACGAATAATCAGGGGCAGTCCCGCATTAATGGCTTCTAAAATAGCCATTGGGAATAACTCATTATACGAAGTGGATAGGAACACATCACAAATATTATAGAGTGCGTTCATCTGTTCACGTTCTACGATGCCGATAAATTTTACATTATTCGGTGCGGTCTCGATTGCTTGCTTCAATGCTTCATAGCCATCGGTAATTTTGCCAAAGCTAAAGCCACCTGCCCAGACAAATTGAATATCGGGCATTTGCTTTGCAATCTCGATAAAGTCGATGACACCTTTGCGTGTTTGGACTTGACCTACACTAATCGCCGTAAATACATCGGGATTGATGTCGTACAAAGCATAGGTCGCTTCTAATTTTGAACGATCGATTGGGTAAAAATCTTTTGTGGCAACGACATTCGGTATATACGTAATATGCTCCGGATCGATATCATATCGCGTTAAGGGTTCGATAAAGATGGGATTGACCACGATCAGTTCATTGGCTGAACGGTACATTTTCATAAAATAATCGTAGAAAACGCCTTGAGCAAATTTCGGTATTTTAATACTACCTTCAACGGTTTCAGGTAAGAAATGGACGTGCATGCAAGATGGGAGCTTGGACATTGCCATCTGATAGTAACAATATGGATGGATCGTATGGATATGGTTGAAGTCGCAATTTTTCGCATGATTAAAAGACAATTGAATTTGATCAGCGGCGTGCGTCTCGAGCAATTTTACGAGTTCAAAATAGGCACTTCCTACCCCTTGGCCTTTGACATTTTGTCCGTGGGCAATCATATTAATTCGCATCTTACCGCCTCCTTCTCTGACTTATTATACCGAAATGCTATGAAAATAAGCAAGCGTACATCACAATTTGATAGTGTCAAATTATTGTTGGTTTTCCTCTACCATACTTTTTTATTTCCCTGAACCTAGTTTCATGGATTCCATATTTTAACCGGCGCCTTTGGCACCGTGCCTCCATCCGCATTCAGTTCGTCGCCGCTCGCTTTCGTTATGAAGACGGGA
>NZ_JH932301.1:68633-77887 GCF_000301055.1 Falseniella ignava CCUG 37419 | reverse complement strand
TACTAACAGTATAGCAGAGGGTTATCTTTTTTGCTTTTAGCTTACCAACAGTTATTTTACACTAAGTCACAATTTTGGCTGACTTTGACCGCTTAAAAACATTGCAAAATCGCTGTTTTTCAGTTAAAGTATATTAAGCGTGAAACATTTGTTTCACAAAAAAGATTAAAGGGGTAATAGAATGAATCCCAAAGAATTTGCAACAATCCTTGCGCAAAAAGGTATTGAATTAACAGCACAACAATTACAACAATTTGAACAATATTTTGAGTTGCTAGTTGAATGGAATCAAAAGATGAATTTGACGGCAATTACGGAACAAGAAGAAGTCTATTTGAAACATTTTTATGATTCATTAATGCCATTGTGGCTCGTCCCAGAACGATTTGAAGGAGAAGTTCGAATCGTTGATATTGGTGCGGGAGCTGGATTTCCAGGAATCCCGCTAAAAATTGTACAACCTGATTTACAATTAACGATGGTCGATTCATTGAATAAACGTGTAACTTTCTTAAATGAAGTGATCGACCAGTTAGGCTTGACTCATACAGAAGCGATCCATGCGCGGGCGGAAGATTTTGGGCACGATCGAAAGCATCGTGAACAATACGATATTAGTATTGCTCGGGCAGTGGCAGGGTTGAATGTTCTAGCGGAGTATTGCTTGCCACTCGTGCGAAAAGGTGGTTATTTTATCGCGTTAAAAGGACAAAAAGCCCAACAAGAATTAGAAGAGGCACAGGGATCTTTGCTAAAGTTGGGGGCTAAATACGAAGAAAGCCATCATGAGCTTTTACCAATTGAAGAAAGTGAACGCGAAATTTTGAGTATCCGTAAAACATTAAATACCCCGAATAAATATCCGCGTAAAGCTGGTAAACCAACTAAATCGCCTTTAAAATAATTGAATCTATATATAACAGAAAGGAACGAAATCGATGGGAAGAATGATATCAATAGGGAACCAAAAAGGGGGCGTGGGTAAAACCACTACCACTGTTAACTTAGGTGCTGCTCTCGCAACATTAGGGAAACGTGTCTTAATTATCGATTCGGATTCACAGGGAAATGCTACTAGTGGACTAGGGATAGAGCGTGGCATTATTGAACATAGTTTATATGATATTTTAATCGACAAAGTTCCAGCTGAATCGGTGGTACTTCCAACATCGATTGATAATTTGCATATTATTCCGTCTACCATTCAATTAGCAGCCGCTGAAATTGAACTCGTGAACTTAGAGAATCGTGAATCCCGACTCAAAGAAGCGATGGTGAATTTACGGCATGATTACGATTATATTTTAATTGACTGTCCACCTTCACTGGGGCAATTAGCGATCAATGCGTTTACCGCGAGTGATACGATTTTGATTCCAGTTCAAGCAGAGTATTATGCCTTAGAGGGATTAACGCAATTGTTAAATACGATTCGTTTAGTCCAAAAAACTTACAATCGAGATTTCAGAATTGAAGGGGTCTTGATTACGATGTTAGATTCACGGACAAATTTAGGATTCGAAGTGGTTGAGGAAGTACGTAAATATTTCCATGAGAAAGTCTATCAAACCGTCATCCCTAGAAATGTTCGACTCTCAGAAGCACCGTCCTACGGTCAATCAGCGATTGAGTATGACTCTAAATCGCGTGGCGCTCAAAAATATATGGAATTAGCAGAGGAAGTGATCGGTAATGACCAGTAAGAAAAAACGTGGCGGCCTCGGTCGCGGAATGGATGCCTTATTCCAAGGATTAGAGGAAACACCTGGAGAAAACGAATATATCCAAGAAATACCATTGAATGAAATTCGTTCTAATCCATATCAACCACGAAAACATTTTGACGAAGAAGCTTTACAAGAATTAGCAGATTCGATTAAACAAAGTGGTGTTTTTCAACCGGTAATTATTCGCAAGTCGACGGTTAAAGGCTATGAATTGATTGCTGGCGAGCGTCGTGTGCGTGCGAGCCGTCTGGCAGGGAATCAAACAATCCCGGCGATTATCCGTGATATGGACGAGCAACAAATGATTGAGATTGCGGTGTTAGAAAACTTACAACGGGAAGATTTAAGTCCATTGGAAGAAGCAGAAGCCTACCAAGTCCTAATGGATAAACTTGCATTAACTCAAGTTGAAGTGGCAGAACGCATGGGCAAAAGTCGCCCTTATATTGCTAACTATCTAAGGCTATTATCACTACCTGAAGAGGTGAAGCCTTATGTTGGTAAAGAATTGTCTATGGGACAAGCACGAACGATTTTAGGACTCAAAGATAAAAATCAAATTACGCAAGTCGCAGAGCGCGTTATTAAAGAGGGATTGACCGTACGCCAATTAGAGGATCTCGTTCAGCAACTTAATGCAACGTCTAAAACGAAATCAAATGAGAAAAAGACTCACCCTGAAGTGCAAAAACCGCAGCATATTTTGGCGATTGAAGAACGTTTCGAAGAAATACTGGGAACGAGTACCCAAATTGTTCAACGTGGAAAGCGTGGAAAAATCGAGATTGAATTTTTATCGGAAGAGGATTTAATTCGTATTTTAGATTTATTGAAAATCGAGATATAAAGGAGCAAAGACGATGCAATTAGATTATAATAAAGGAGACATCGTTGAGATGCGAAAACCGCATGCTTGCCAAACAAATCGTTGGCAAATTACACGCATGGGAATGGATATTCGAATTAAATGTCTCCACTGCCAACATGTGGTGACGCTAGCGCGTCGTGATTTTAATAAAAAATTAAAAAAGATTCTTGAAAAATCTTCAACTGAAGAATAATTATAACGAGTAGAAAGAAGTGTAACTATGTCATTAACAGCAGGCATCGTTGGGTTACCGAACGTTGGTAAATCCACATTATTTAATGCAATTACTAAAGCGGGTGTCGAAGCGGCCAACTATCCTTTCGCCACGATTGATCCGAACGTAGGGGTGGTTGAAGTTCCAGACCGCCGTTTACAAGCAATCAGCTCGGTGATTCCACCGCAAAAAATTATTCCAACGACCTTTGAATTTACCGATATTGCAGGAATTGTTAAAGGTGCTAGTAAAGGTGAAGGATTAGGGAATAAATTCTTAAGCAATATTCGTGAAGTTGATGCGATCTGTCATGTGGTTCGTTGCTTCGATGATGAAAATATTACGCACGTGGATGGTCGTGTTGATCCGATTGAAGATATTGAGACCATTAACTTAGAGTTAATCTTAGCCGATTTAGAATCCATCGATAAACGAATTACTCGCGTTGAAAAATTAGCACGATTAAAAGATAAAGAAGCTGTGATGGAATTGAATATTTTGACCCGGTTAAAAGATGCCCTCGAACATAACCAAATGGCTAACTCGGTTGAATTCAATAAAGAAGAAGAACCGATTGTACGTGGGTTATTCTTACTAACACGTAAACCAATGCTTTATGTAGCAAATATCGGCGAAGAAGATGTAGCAAATCCAACAGACAATCCTTATTTAAGCCAAGTCCAAGCGTTGGCAGAGTCCCAAGGAGCGCAAGTCGTGCCTGTCTGTGCAAGTCTGGAAGAAGAGATTGCGGTCTTAGATGACGAAGAAAAAGCATTATTCCTAGAAGAGTATGATATGGAAGAATCTGGTTTAGACAAATTAATTCAAGCAGCTTACTCACTTTTAGGATTAGGAACCTATTTCACTGCAGGAGAGAAAGAAGTACGTGCTTGGACCTTTAAAAAAGGAATGAAAGCACCCCAAGCAGCCGGTGTTATTCATACTGATTTCGAGCGAGGCTTTATTCGGGCAGAGACCGTATCTTTTGATGACTTAATGGCTTCAGGAAGCATGGCCAAGGCGAAAGAAAATGGTTTGTACCGTTCTGAAGGAAAAGAGTATGTCGTTCAAGACGGCGATATTATGCTCTTTAGATTCAATGTATAGAGGTGATAGAAGAATGGAACCACAAGAAAAAAATACACCAATTCAATCAGAAGAAAAGATTATAGAAGAAAACGAAGTAGAAGTAAGTGAAGAAATAGTGCCAACATCCATAGAAGCCACCGATTCATTCAGTGTGATTCCAGGGATTACGCAATCTTTATTTAATCAATTAACAACGAAAAATCAGACCTTTATGGTAGCTGTTCATAAGCAATTAGCTAATCAGTTGGATACGGCATTAAGTCACCAGATTTATGCAGAAATGGTTGAGACCTTAATTGACGGTCAGGCGCATAGCCAGACTGCTCGTCAAATATACGGGACACCGACGGACACAGCAGATGCTATCTTAAAGCAAGAGTATGGCGAAGTTGAACAAAACATGGAGCGCTCGCCGGACTGGCAAATCGGGTTAGATGGTGCGCTAATGCTAGGTTCAATTTATACAATTATTACGGGTGTTGCATTAACTCGGGGTGGCGATCGAATTCAAGCAGAGAATTATATGGGAATCATTAGTATGATTGTGAACTATATTGCCGCTGGTTTTGCGATATTAACATCTTCTAAGTATTTACCAGATTTTGATTCAAAAGATAAGAAAAAACGAGGACTGGGCAAATATTTCTTAGTCTCCTCTTTGTCAATGATTGGGTGGTTCTTAGTTGTGACCGTGACAAGTATTATTCTACCGGCGGCAATTAACCCGATCTTACCGGCAAAATCGTATATTTTGATTGGTTTAATTACCATCGTGACCCGTTATATCTTAAAACGTCGCTGGAATATTCAAGGAACTATTTTTTAAAAAATAAAAAAGCCTTAATTTAAAATAGCTAGAAGGAGGAGTTGCGATGAAAATATTAATTGCGGATGATGAGAAAGATATTTTAGACTTACTTGAAATTTATTTAAGTAATGAAGGATTTGAATCCGTTAAAGCATGTGATGGACAAATGGCGCTCGATTATTTATTGAACGATCCATCGATTGATTTGGCAGTCTTGGATATTATGATGCCAAAAATGACTGGGATCGAAATTGTCGAAGAATTAAGAAAACGCGACCTGAGTATTCCAATTATTATCGCCAGTGCGAAGACGGAAGATAAAGATAAAATTAAAGGCTTGCTTGCCGGAGCAGATGACTATGTTACGAAGCCTTTTAATCCATTAGAAGTGATTGCACGGATCAAATCACTCCTACGACGTCAATATAATTATGCAACCGCTGAAGTGCCTTCAGATACCCTTGAAATTGGTCCATTATTAATCCGTAAAGATTCTCACGAAGTTAAGACGACCGACGGTCAAGAAATCCAATTAACTTTGCTTGAATTTGGCATTTTATACTTGTTAGCAAGTAATCCTGGGCAAGTTTTTAGTGCGGATGAAATCTTTGAATCGGTCTGGAATCAAGAAAGTGTTGTAAGTAATAAGACTGTCATGGTACATGTGAGCCACTTGCGTGACAAGATTGAAGCAGCTACGGGTGGTAATAAAGTGATTCAAACGGTTTGGGGAGTAGGATATAAAGTTGAACGATAATGAAAATAAAATCATGCTCTCAACCGAGATGACACGACAAGATTGGCTTGATTTTATTTCTTATGCGACATTTACATTAGGAATTGTCTTTCTTGTTTATCTTGGGATTATTTTAGGTTTGAATCAATTAATTAATGTGCGCCGTGAGGTATGGGATGGACAAAATGCCTTTCAACGCTACGAACTCTATCGATACAATTACAATATGATCATTACGATTGTTTATTTAGCCTTTGGGTCGCTCCTAGCTTATCGGCGAATCTTGCGACATTATGATGATGTTTTGTTAAATAAAGTAATTAATCATTTAACCTTTATTGCTGAAGGAGACCGATATAATTATCGTATCCAGTTGGTTAAAAATGCTGAAACAAACTTAATTATTCATTCGATTAACGCTTTAATTGCAAATACTGAGCAATCGATTGAAGAAGAGCGTCGGATTGAGCAGACTAAGGATGAGCTAATTGCGAATGTGTCGCATGATATTCGAACACCGCTAACCTCGGTGATGGGATATTTATCCGTGTTAAAGCAACAACAATATCAAACAGACGAAGAGCGAGAGCATTATATCGATATTGCTGTGAATAAAGCCGAAGCGATGAATACCCTAATTAATGACTTGTTCTATTATATTGAATCGAGTCAACCTTCATTTGAGACGAACTACCAGATGATACCGATTCAATTCTTTTTATTTCAAGTTGTCGCAGAATTTGAATTAAGTGCTGCACAATCGGGCGTACGGATGGAAGTCATTGTTGAGCCCGAAGATTTGGAAGTAGAGATGGACCCGGAAAAGATGGTGCGCGTCTACAGTAACTTTATCTCTAACGCTTTAAAATATGGAAACGGTGATTTAATTCGCTTAATTGCATACCGTGGCGTAGGTGAAGAAGAGGGAACCGTCTTCCTTGAGGTGCGAAATAATGGCGATTTGCTCGAAGAATCGGAATATGAACAAATCTTCGAACGCAGCTATCGGACTGAAAAATCAAGAAATACGTCGATTCCAGGCAGTGGACTTGGTTTATCGATTGTAAAGAACTTAGTTGAGGCGCAAAATGGTGAAGTTTATGCAACGGTCGAAGATAATGAGACGGTTTTCCGAGTTATTTTAGAGCCACCTCAATCTGAGGAGGTAAGCCATGAAGCAAATTAAACGAATCTTATTGCGTTGGCTTGTTGTGTGCTGTTTTATGAGTGGTTTTAATTTTTATCCTGCTAAATCAATTGAAGCGGCATTAAATCCACCACAGATTTCGGGTCAAAGTGTTGTAATGATTGACCGGGTCAATGGGCAAATACTTTATCAAAAAGATCGAAAACAGTCGGTTGAAGCGGGATCGATTAGTAAACTTTTAGCCGTATACGTAGCTTATAAAGCCTTTCGAGAACATGAAGCTTGGAATGAGAACACCTATATTGATATTTCAGATCGGGCTTACGAATTAAGTCAAGATTACGATATAAGTAATGTTCCACTACGACAAGATATGAACTATACGATTGATGAGCTCGTTGAATCCATTGCGGTTGGATTAGCGAATGGTTCTACCCTGGCATTAGCTGAATTTATTGCGGGCGATGAAGCGAGTTATGTCAAATTAATGGAACAACAGCTCGATGACTGGGGTATTCAAGATTACGAACTCTTTAACTGTACGGGATTGCCTCGTGATGGCGAGAGTGGTCCGACGAATCGTTTATCGGCAGAGGCCGCAGCCACGATTGCTTATCATTTAGTTCAAGATTTTCCACGTTTTACGGAGTATTCGAAACAAGCGAAGTCTTATTTCAAACCCAAGTCAAGCGATCGCATTGAGATGCTCAATTATAACTATTTAATTCCAGGACGACCGGAAGGTTATGAAGGGGTTAAAGGTTTGATGCCAGGATTCTCTGAGCAGGATGGGACCAGTCTGGTAACTTTATCCGAATGTGATGAATTTGAGGTGATTATTGCGGTTTTAGGAACGGAAGACACAGCTAGATATCAAGATACCGTACGTTTGATTGAATATGCCAATAGTGCATATCGCAGTGAGCGAGTCATTGAAGCGGGACAAATGGTAACACAGATAGGTAAGGTGGATATTGAAGGGGGCGATAAAGCTGATGCCCCACTGCAGTATGCCGCAGATTTAGAGATTGTAATGCCTATTGTAGATACTTTGCCGCGAATCAAGTATCAGTTTAATCCAGATTCGAATTATTTTAATGAATCAGGCTCATTAACGGCACCCATAGAGCAAGGCACTGAGGTTGGTCAAATGCATATTTGTGCGGACGGGCTGACCACTGAATTTATTCCTTCTGGCGCTTCGAATAATGTATCGGTGGCGCTTCAAGAAACGATCTCGGAAGGTGGCGTTATTTCACAATTTTTGAATCGACTCGGTCGTACGATATCCGATATTAATGAGTCAATCCGTCATTTCTTTGTGAATTTATTTAACTAAATAGACAATGCTATTAGAAATTTTTTTAACTTTCCTTCGAATGTCTTGACAATTCGAAAAGTGAGGCATATGATAATAGCATTGTGTTTGCCAGCTTGGCTCAGTAGGTAGAGCAACGCACTCGTAACGCGTAGGTCGCAGGTTCGATTCCTGCAGCTGGCAGTCTGAAACTCGTCATATCAACCTTTCTAAAGGATGGTATGACGTTTTTTGTATTGTTTTAAAATAGATGAAGCGTCTAACTCGTCACATTTATCGACTCATGTTAGAGTATAATTAATATAATTTATAGGAGGATGCGTTATGAACGAAACAATCAAACATCAATTAGCTCACCGTAGTATTTGTTTCTTTAAAGATGAAGTGATTTCTGATGCGCAATTGAGTACATACTTTGAAGTAATGCGCAGAACAGCGACGAGTGTAGGCTTACAATCTTATTCTGCAATTCGAGTGACCGACCCAGCTAAGCGTGCTGCCTTGGCCGAAGTCGCGAATCAAGCTTATTTGAAAGACGTTCCAGAGCTAGTTATTTTTATCGTGGACTGCTATCGAATTCATCAAATTGCCAAAGAAAAAGGACATTCAACTGAGAGAACCGCGACAATGGATCGCTTTTTCCAGGGGGCAGCTGATGCATACTTAGCTGCACAAAATTTAACCAATGCGATTGAATCGGATGGACTCGGTGCAGTTTATTTTGGGAGTATTTTAAATGATCCGGCGAAAATTATCGAAATTTTAGAACTCCCTCAGTATACTTTCCCATTAGTAGGGGTAGGCTTTGGTGTACCAGATGATCATCCTGAATTAAAGCCAAGAATGTCGCTTGATTTTATTTTAGGAGAAAATGGTTATCCATTACATCAAAATTATGTAGAGGCCTTGGCTGACTTTGATGATGAGATGACCCATTACTATGACACACGCCAACGCAACCAACGTTCTGAGACGTATACGAATAATGTATTAAAACAACTGGATCGTTATAATCCGAAAAGAGCTCAAATGCTTCAAGTTGTTGAAGCACAAGGTTTTGATTTAGGCTTAACGGAAGAATAAATATAAAGTTATCCGTTATTTTAAATCGTTGAATAACTCGAGTTAGCTGATCGCTCGAGTTATTTTTATACATTCACTGAGTATTCACTCAGCTTAGTGTAAAATAACTGTTGGTAAGCTAAAAGCAAAAAAGATAACCCTCTGCTATACTGTTAGTAACCAAAACACACAGAAAGTTAGAGGGTTATCCATGAATATTGTAACACAAGTTATGCAAGAAATTAGTAAAATGATGACAGATTTATATCATCAAGCGATTCAAGG
>NZ_JH932301.1:10473-67973 GCF_000301055.1 Falseniella ignava CCUG 37419 | reverse complement strand
TCCCGTCTTCATAACGAAAGCGAGCGGCGACGAACTGAATGCGGATGGAGGCACGGTGCCAAAGGCGCCGGTTAAAATATGGAATCCATGAAACTAGGTTCAGGGAAATATAAAAGTATGGTAGAGGAAAACCAACAATAATTTGACACTATCTTCACTCAGCGTGTATTTATGTCTGGCAAGCAAAATATGCTATAATGAAAATACATAAATCAGGCGAGGAGGGTCCTCATGAATTCGGAACAACGTGTAAAAATTTTACAAGATCTCATAAAAATCAAGTCGGTGAATGGCAACGAACGAGAAGTTGCTGAATATATTCAACAAGTCTTATCGGAATATGAGATTGACTCCAAGATTATTCCCTATGATGAGAATCGGGCGAATTTAATCGCAACTTTAAAAGGGGATGAATCCGGCTTAACGCTTGCTTTCAATGGGCATATGGATGTGGTGGAAGTCTCGAATCCGGATGAATGGCACTATGATCCGTTCGGTGCTGAAATTGAGGATGGTGTCCTCTACGGCCGTGGTGCAACCGATATGAAAGGCGGCTTAGCAGCGTTAATATGTGCTTTTATTCAAATTAAAACACAACAGATTCCCTTTAAAGGGAAATTAATGCTCGTAGCGACAGTCGGCGAAGAAATTGGGATGCTTGGTTCAAAGCAACTAGTGGATGAAGGTTACTTGGATGAAGTTGATGCCTTTATTGTGGCGGAGCCGTCAACAGCTCAACGATTATACTATGCGCATAAAGGGTCGATTCAATATGAATTAACGGCCAAAGGCAAGACTGCACACAGTTCAATGCCTGAATATGGGATTAACTCCATTGAATTAATGTCTGATTTTATTCAGCAATTCAATCAAACATTAGCAGAACGAATTCAAGGAAAGCGCCACCCAGAAATGGGGGATACGCTCAATGTTTTCTCAGTTATTGAAGGGGGGACGCAAATTAACTCGATCCCTGCTGAGACAAAGATGATGGGAAACGCTCGAATTGTACCTCAATTTGATAATCAAGCGATGCTGGACCTATTTGAAGAGTTAATTCAAGAAATGAATGAAACACATGAAGGGCAACTCTCACTGAATGTGATGCAAAATAACCTGCCCGTAGAGTCTCAACCTGATTCTAAATTAGTTCAAGTCATTCAGTCTGTGGTAGAGAATGAAGTTGAAGTTTTGACGCTATCTGGAGCAACAGACGCTTCGAATTTTGCCCGATTGAAACAGCCGTTTGATTTAGCAATCTATGGACCAGGAATTACTGAATTAGCGCATTCTGTCGATGAATCGATTGAAATTGCAGATTACTTAAGTTTTATTGACGTGTTCTATCAAGTGGCGATTGACTATTTGAAGTAAGTTGTAGTTACCATCCGCAACGCCGTACTTTATAATTAAAAAATAATAAATTCAAGGAGGAAATGATATGACCGAAACATTTATATCAACAATGGCACAAAATCCTGGTGAGTTTCCGATTGAGGCTGGAAGATATCACTTAGTAGTCGGAGATTTTTGTCCTTATGCTCACCGAGCTGATTTAGCCTACCGCTTAGCAAAGTTAGAAGACGCCATCTCATTGACAAAAGTTAATCCGATTAAAACGGGTGAAACGTTTGATTTTACACAAAATGATGATGGGAAAGATCCTGTATTAGATGTTCAGACGATGGGAGAGTTATATCATATAACGGATCCTGCTTATGATGGACGCTGCACAATCCCAGTGTTGGTTGATTTAACGGACAAAAAAATTGTCAATAAAGAATCTGCGGAACTAGTGGAGCTTTTAGGACGACAATTTAAGTCGATTCAAGGAGAGGGTGCGTTCGATTTATTCCCAGAAGAGAAGGAAGCAGAAATCGAGGAAGTCATTGAAGCTGTCAATAAAAAATTACTCGGCACCATCTATGGAATGGATAATGGTAGTGACAATCGCTTCAAGAGTATGAAGAAACGCTATACGGATTATATGGCACAACTCGATGAGCGATTGAAGTCACAACGCTATGTTCTAGGTGATCAACTTACCGCAGCAGATATTTTCGTCTATACGCCATTAGTTCGTCTTGAACCTGCACATAGTGCACTTTATGCCCGTGGAGAAATTCAGTTACAAGACTATCCACACTTATGGGCTTATATGCGTGATTTATATCAAATGCCTGAGTTCCATGAAACAACGCATTTCAGTGAGATTCAAAAGGGTTATTATTCAATGAACGGCCGTCTTGATGAAGTGGATACAAATGCAGATTTCTCACATTGGGATGAACCTCACGGACGCGGTGCATAATTTTTTAGGCACCTCAAAACTTAGATGAAACTAAGTACTGAAGTGTTTTTTTGGAAGTGTATTAAGGGATTTCAAAAACTTGATTATATGAATGAATATTCTTATATCTTATGTTTATTAACTATGTTAAAATACGATTGACAAAAATATTGGATGAGGTGATATGCGCGTGACATTAGAATCCGTGATTAAATTACTACATGATGAAGATTATGCACTCGTTATCGAGCATCAAGAGCAAGTTTATCCTTTTGAAGGACGAGGGATTCGCCCTCTTTACGAAGTTTACCGACATCAAAAAGCGCTTTTAAATCAAAGCCTGGTAGCGGACAAAGTGAGTGGAAAAGCTCATGCGATGCTTTGTGTAGCAGGAGGGGCAAAAGCAGTCTATGCAGACTTAATGTCAGCGGATGCCACCGAGATTTATCAATCGAATGGTATCCACTATGAGTATGGTCAATCCGTTCCACATATTTTAAATCGAGATCGTTCCGACCTTTGTCCAATCGAACAACTAGCGGGTGACTTAACGCCGGATTGTGTTGAGTCATTATGTATAAGAATTGAATCGTTTTTTGAAAAAATAGCTCAAAATCAGAAAGGAAAATAATTATGAATCGTACACGTCAGTTAATTTTAGGGGCAGTATTAATTGCTTTTGGTTTGATTGTTCCATCGATTTTTCATTACTTTTCACTAGGGGGACGTGTTTTCCTACCCATGCATATCCCCGTATTGTTAGCAGGGATGCTTTTATCGCCATCGATTGCGGTAATTGTAGGGATTTTAACACCGGTGATGAGCACTTTACTCACTGGGATGCCGCCTGTTTTTCCAACAATGACCGTCATGATGTTTGAGTTAGGGAGTTATGCTTTAATCACTGCTTTAATGCGTCGTCAATTCAAACTTGGTATCTACCCATCATTAATTATCGGGATTTTATCTGGACGAGTTGTCGGTGCACTCGTAACTTGGTTTATTAGTTTCTTCGTAGCGGATATGAATATCCACCCATTGCTTTATATTGCAAACAACTTTATGACGGGACTGCCAGGAATTATTTTACAATTAGTTTTAATTCCAGTCATGACTTATATGATCGAGTCCACCAATTTATATAAAGAAAATCATATTTAATCATTGAAAAATCCCTTAGCGCTCAGTGAGATGCTAAGGGATTTTCTTATATATAGCTGCATTATCCTTTCAGAAGGCGTAGTCCATTCAGTATGACAACAAGCGTACTTCCTTCATGAACAATCACGCTTAAAGTAATATTTGATAATCCGAGCAAGTTAACAGTAATTAGAAAAATGACCACTGCTAGACCAAAAATAATGTTTTGACGAATAATTCGGGTCATTTTGTGTGCGAGTTGATGCGCTTCGACAAGGCGACTTAAATCATTTTGCATTAGAACTAAATCTGAGACTTCGATAGCGACATCCGTTCCTTGTCCCATCGCAATGCCAATATCAGCTTGGACTAACGCTGGTGCGTCGTTGACACCATCTCCGACCATGGCAATGGTTCCATGTTGTTGTTTTTGTGAAGCAACTAAATTCGATTTTTCTTCAGGTAAGACGTTCGCAAGGACGGTATCCAATTGCAGTTGTTTCCCAACAGCTTCGCCAGTTTCCTTGGAATCTCCCGTAATTAAGGTTGTGTGGATTTGGTGTTGTTTGAAATATTGGATAACGCTTGGCGCATCGTCTTTGATTTCATCCATCAGAGCAATTACTGCGATTAGTTGGCCATTGCGTGCTAAATAAGTAACAGTCTTGCCTTCTTGGGCCAACGTGTAGCCTTGTTGGCTCAATTCAGGTTGTGTCGAGGCAATCTCCTCGGTAGGTTTACCTAATTGATATAAATCTCCATGGTAATGGGCTTCGAGGCCATGCCCAATAATATTATTGACTTCAAGCTCTAAGACTTGTTTAGCGGTAAAATAACGGAGCATCGCTTGGGCGAGAGGATGATTGGATTCTCGCTCTAGTGCTACAACGATATTATGAATCATACTTGGATCGAATTCGTCATCAATGATCACATCCGTGACTTCGAGTTGGCCACGTGTTAAAGTTCCGGTCTTATCAAATGCGATGGCTTGTAACTGTGCTAGCCGATCTAAAAAGACACTTCCTTTTGACATAACTCCTTTGCGCGCTAAAGTTGAGGTCGCGGAGAGAGTAGCCGAAACGGTTGAAGCCGCTAAAGCGCACGGAGAAGCAGAAACTAATAGAACGAGTCCGCGATAGAAACTCGAGGCAATATCGATATTAAAAAGTAAAGAACTAAACAAAATATAGCAGATAACTAAAATTAGAACCAAATTAACGTAAGAAGGTTCGTATTGTTGGATAAAGCTAGCAACTGGCGCTTGATTCGTTTGGTTTTGCTCAACAAGTTGAATAATTTTAGCAAATAATGTATTTGACGGTTCGGTTGAAACTTCCATCGTAAAACTTCCCGTACCATTCAATGTGGAGCCATAAACTAAATCTCCGGCTGTTTTCTCTTTAGGTAATGATTCACCATTCAAGGTAGATTCGTCAATGCTTGTTCGTCCCGAAAGAATCACGCCGTCGATAGGAACGCGGTCGCCATTGAGAACTTGAAGTTGATCACCAATTTGTAATGAATCGACAGAGACAATTTCAAGGCTTCCATCCGACATAATTTTTCGGGCAGTTGTAGGATTGATTGCCATTAATTTTGATATTTCTCGTTGACTCTTGCCCTGAGCCCAGTCTTCTAAGAAGTGTGCTCCTGCAAAAATTAATATAAGCAGTGCCCCTTCCCAATATTCGCCAAGTACCATCGAACCGATTGAAGCGAGTCCCATTAAAATATGGGCATTGGGTTTAAACGAACGATGTTCGACCGTCTCGTGCCAAGTTTGGGAGACGCCTTCCATAATAATTACGTGATAGCCTGCCAGCAGCGCCGATAAGACAAAAGTAACATTCGCTAACGAAGGGTTGGAATGTCTTAAAAACAATCCAACCAATGCTAGAATTAAACCAGTGAGATAGCTAATGATAGGTGCTTTACCGTGATTGTGATGATGTTCGTGGTGATGGTGTGTATGTTTCATAAAAATTCCTCCATTCAACTTATGAGTAATCATTCATATGATTATAATTTCATATTATACCGAACGGACAGATTTGTCAAGGGAAAAAGTCTTCATATGATTTTTAATAAAAAGATATTATAATAGAGGAGTAGGGAGGCGAAATAATGAGTTTAACAGACTTTAATAATGAAGATTTATTAGCAGTGAGTCGCTTGTTTAAAGTTATTAGCGATCCGACTCGCTTAGCGATTTTATTTTTTTTACGCGAAGGATCCGCCAATGTGGGACAAATCTCTGATAAAGTAATGATGGAACAATCCGCCACGTCACATCAGTTGAAGACGTTAAAAGAAGCACGTCTCGTGAAATCTGAGCGTTCTGGTAAAAATGTCTACTATGAGTTAGACGATGATCATGTGTTTAGTATTTTGAAACAAGTACTAGATCATATTCAAGAAGTAGAGTGCGATCATCATCACTAATCAATAAAGTAAGCTACCGAGCTCATCAACGTATGATGAGTTCAGTAGCTTATTTGTTTGAGTATTAGTTTAAATTTAAGAGAAACTTTGAAACGAAATTGGGGTTTCTTTGACCGTATAACGTCTTTCCAAGTAATGTTGGACTTGTTCAAAGACGAAACAAATTGACCAATATAAGACAGCCAATAAGAGATACATCGTAATAAAATTATTGTTCGAAGCAGCAACAATCTTTGCTTGTTGAAAAATATCTCGCACCGTAATCATCGCGGTTAGTGAGGTTCCCTTAATGAGATCTAATAGGATGTTACTCAAGCCTGGAATGGCAATTCTTGTTGCTTGCGGGAGGATAACACGTGTAATCACCTGTTTAAGATTCGCGCCTAAATCCATCGCCATCTCCCACTGGGCGCGCTCAATCGCAATGATTGAACTGCGAATCACTTCGGAGCTGTAGGCACTGGCAGTAAAGGTAAATCCAATAATCGCAGCAGTATAAGCCTCTAATGTGACACCGGCAAAGGGTAACCCAAAGTATAGAAAGAACAAGACAACAAGTGCAGGAACGCCTCGAAAGAATGATACATAAAATCTTGCAACCCAATGTAAGATTGGGACTTGTAAGATTCGAACGATGGCAATCAAGGTTCCAATTAATAATGAGTTTAAGAAACTAATGAGGGCAATGGAAAGTGTTGTGCTTAACCCCATTAAGACAAAATCAAGGTTCTCCCAAATTAATTGAAAATCAATCAGTTCATTAAGTGGCGTCATCGATTCAGCCTCAATTTCTAATGTTAATACTCAATCACAGGGATATCTTCGATAGGAGTTCCGTTGATTTCTTTAAACGGTTCAGAAGGATTATCACCATTAAAGTATAGTTCTGCAATTTCTTTTAAGCGACCACTCTCGCGAAGTTTTTCAATTTCTTCATTAATTTTTTCGACTAATGTCTCAGCGTCTTTATGGTACATAAAGCCTGCTTGAGTTGGGTTAAAGAAAACGTCTGCCATTTTAATCGGGTATTGCTCACCGTAGAAAGCAATAGCGGATTTAATGGTATAATAATCATTCGGAATAAAATCAATACGCTTCGCGACTAAGTCCATAAAATATTGCTCGTTAGAAGAATTGTCATAAACGACAGGTTCAGCACCGAATTTTTGAGCAATTTTCATATAAGATGTTGAAGCTGCTCCACCAGATTTCTTCCCGGCAAAATCTTCAACACTCTCAATACCAGAGTTATCTTCACTTCGAACGACGGCGGTTCCAAGACTGTAAATAAGCGGTGTAGAGAATCGATAGCTTTCTACTCTTTCCGGTGTCATATCGAAGCCTTCCGCAATTAAATCAACTTGACCATTATCCAAAGACGTCACCATGCCGTCGACGCCCATCTCTTTAACTTCAAGCTCTAGCCCCATATTTTTTGTGACTTCTTTAAGAATATCAATGGTGTAACCTACCAGTTCATTATCTTCATTGTAATAAGCAATGGGGTATAAAGTTCCTGAAGCAGCGATAACTAATTTACCATTCTCTTCAACGCGAGCGAGTGAGTCATCTTGCTTGTCTTCTGCATAAATGGCAGTGTTGATTGAAGTAAGTGACAGTAGAAATACAAGTAATGTTGTTAGAAATTTTTTCATAATATTGCTCCTTTATTCGTTAATTTGTGTTGATAAATCAATAATATCTGTATGTAATAAGCCGTTTTCTTCAAGTTGAAGTGCGAGTTGAAGTAGTAAATATTCTTCACCGCGACCGCCCCATGCTTGAATACCAATCGGTAGACCTTGCGCTGTGTGATACATCGGTAATGAAATCGCTGGCTGACCGGTTAAGTTTTGCTGTTGGGTAAAAGGTGTCCACTCGAGACTGCGATCGAACATCTCCCAAATTAAACTTTGCTGCTCAGCTTTCGATAAATCATCAATATGATGGAGTCGATCAACCATTTCGGGTTGTTTGTGGAATTCTTCATGAACAAAGGCAGCTCCATTGTTAGTAGGCGTTAATAGCACATCATACTCTTGGAAGAATTGTTCCATTTGAACAGCTAAATTATCCCAATACGTTAATACTCTAGAATAATCAGCACCTGTCACCTTCTCACCTGAACGATAGAGAGCCCAGCTCATCGGTTCCATATCATCTTGAGTTACTTTACGTTGTTGACCTTGCTCGATGCTTTCCATCATCACTTGGGTCTCTACACCGTTAACCATATAATATGTTTCCATTGCGCGGCGTCCGTCGGTAGGAAGTGGAACTTCCACCAGTTGGTGTCCAAGTCGTTTTAGTTGTTCGACAGCTTGATCAAGCGCTTCACGAGCCTCCTCTCGTAAGGCGTAACCAGCTGGAACATCATAAGTATATGCGATGTTCAGTGGACGATCTAATGCGGTCAATTCTTGCTGGGCAATTTTTGGACAGAAGAAAGCCGCCTCAGTCTGTTCAACTTGCAAAGCTTTTAACATTTCCCAAGTATCTCGCACGGTTCGAGTGATGGCGAAGTCAATCGACGCCCCTTGCCAGCCACGGTAACCTCCAGGACCAACGGGCATCCGACCCCGAGTAGGTTTAAGGCCAATTAATCCAGTAAAGCTAGCGGGAATCCGTATTGAACCTCCGCCATCACTGGCTGTGACCGCTGGAACCAACCCGGCTTTTAAGGCAGCAGCGGCTCCACCACTCGAGCCTCCTGGGTTACGCTTTAAATCCATCGGATGATTCACTGCCCCATTAAAATCGGAATCACTTTCATTTTTGAATCCAAACTCAGGTGTATTGGTTCTTCCGACAACGATAAAACCTGCATCCAATACTTGTTGAACAAAGTTATCCGTGATGGGTGCAATAAAATCCTTCATCAATCGACTGCCAGAAGTACTCGGTTGCCCTGCTTGGGTTTGACCGAGGTCTTTCAAAAGAATTGGTACCCCGTAAAACGGTGGTAATGCTTCTTTTTGATCATCGCTCAATGCGTCGAGCTTTGCTTGATAAGCTTCAGCAATGTCTAAAGCGTCATACTGGGTATGCGTCACTGCATTTAACAACGGATTGTACTGGTCAATATTATCAAGTGCTCGTTGAACCGTATCAACGATCGAGATATGGGATCCTCGAATCTGTTGTGCAATTTGAACCGCATCTTCAGTAAATAGCATAAAATACCCCCTTCAATTTTATACAATTAATTTATTGTGTTTCTAGTATAAATGATTTTAAAGGTTTTGTGTACCTTAATGCTTAGGTACTTAATTAATTTTTTCGATGTTTTGAGGGCTGTTTAATGCATGAATATTACAAATTGGCAACAAAACATTTCAATCCAGAAACCAATATTGGTCTTTGAGTTGAAACGTGATACACTACAGTTGCAATTATAATACGGTAAAAAGGTGAAATTATGAATAAAACAAAAAAATTATGGTTAAGCACGTCGCTGGTCGCTTTATTGGCACCCAGCGTTTTAGTAAGTGCTCAAGGTCCAGCGGTGGCAGCACAACCTAAGAGTGTAGCACAAGCCAATCGAGTACAATCTACACAACGTCAAACTAGCTATCAAGTGAAGTCTGGTGACACATTAAGTACGATTGCGAACAAACTTAAGATGGATTTACGCGTTTTAGCGTACTTGAACAAGACAGGTCAAGTAAATATTATCAAGCCTGGTGCAGTAATCGAAGCGCATTTTGATTCGAATCAACGCGCTGAGCGCATGACGATTTCAGCCCCAGAGCAAGAGGCTGTTGAAGTGGACGTACCGGTTAACTTAACGCCACTCCATAAAGTAAAAGCAGCAACTTTCGTTCAACGTACTACGCCAGTGGCACCAGCGGTATATACTGAAGAAACAACCCAAGAAGTTGTGACCGTTGACGAGATTGAGACAACGGTTGAGGAAGTTGAAGAAGCGACAGAGGCAACGCCAGCGGTTGAACAATCGACTCCTGAAGTTGAAGTAACTCAAGAAGAGCCACAACAATCACGTTCGAACTCATTACATTTGACAAGTCCTAAAGTTCAGGCACAACCGTCTACTACTCAAGAAGAGAAACCAGCAAATGTTGTGACACCACCTGTTGTTAACGCCGAAGAAACGACAAAAGAAGTTGTTGAGAGTACGTTAGAAACAACTGAAGAAACGACAGAAGAGACAACACAAGTAGTAGCACCAAAACCTGAAAAAGAAGTTGACGAGGGTGTTTATACACAACCGCCAGTTGAAGCAGAGCCAGTGGAAGAAACTACGACTCAAGTTGAAGTATCCATTGAAGAACCGATTGTTGAAGAAACAGAAGAAGTAGTACCTGAAACACCGGCTGAGACACCGTCAGTGGATGGTTTACAACCACATGCCGCAGCTTATAAAGATTTAGTCGGTTCGATGTTCGGCATTACGAACTTCAGTACCTTCCGCCCAGGAGATCCAGGAGATCACGGTAAAGGATTAGCTGTTGACTTTATGGTTTATAGCAACGAGCAGCTAGGTGATGCAGTGGCTGAATATACTTTAGAACAAATGAAGAGTGGCCAAAGTAGAATTAGTTATGTCATTTGGAAACAACGTATTGCAGGGCCATGGACAGGTTACCAATGGCAAGATATGGAAGATCGTGGAAACATTACAGCAAACCACTTCGATCACGTCCACGTTTCATTTAATCCATAAAAATAAGAAGATTCTATCAAATTAAGTTAAAGTCCCCTCAATCCAAAACGGATTTTTGAGGGGACTTCGTATCAATCTAATAAAACCCGAGATGAAAAATCATCTCGGGTTTTTGGCTATAGTGATAATTTACCAACGTTATAGGTATATGCAGCAATTCGCTCAAAAGCAACTAAGCATTTTTCAAAGATAATACCACTTTCAGGGTCGCAAGCGCCGCTTTTCATTCGATCAATATGGATTCGCTTATAATTTTCGACATTGCTCTCAACGCCAGTATAAGCTAAACGTAAATCATTCACTCGATGTGACTTAACTGGATCGATTTCAATCGATTCGAACATATCATCGATAATGGATTCTAGCGCATCGAATTCTTCTAAAGCATCTTCCGTGTAAGTGAGGCGAGAAAGATTTGAATATTGAGAATGTTCTGCAATATTCTTCGTATGGTCACCAATCCGCTCCAAGTCTCGTACAATCCTCAAATAGGCTGTGTAGAGGGAGGCCAAAGAATCGTCCATTGGTAAGCTAATATTTTCAATGATATGTTTTGAAATTTGAGAGTTTAAATAGTTAATAATCGACTCGTTGTGGAAGCAACGATCATAGTTCTCCTGATCAAACTGACGAAATAGTTCCGTACTAAGTAGGAAGTTACTGTGTGCTAGTGAAATCATACGTTCAGTCTCAGCGCGAACCCCAGCGAATAGTGCGTTAGGATCTTGAATATTTGGGTTGAGATAAAGTAGAGATTTTTCATCTCGATCACTATCGTCCCCTTGGATAATAAACTTAGACATTTTCGCAATTTGATTACCAAATGGGAATAAGGCTGCGGTCGCAAAAATATTAAAGAACGTATGCATATTCGCAATTTGCGCTGCAGGGACATTGCGCGATATTCCCGTAATGAAATTCTCAACGGGTACAATAAAGGCAAGAATTAAGAATAAGGCGGTCCCGATGACGTTAAATAGTACATGGCTGGCTGCCGTTCGTTGTGCATTTTTGTTAGAACCAATGGCTGATAAGACAGAGGTAACACATGTTCCGATATTAAATCCACAAATGATAAACATACTCGGTCTTAATGCAATCAACCCCATATTCGCAGTCGCTTGCAAAATACCGAGCGAAGCAGAAGAGGATTGTAAGATACAAGTAATTGCCGTCCCCACTAGAATACCTAAGAGAGGGTTTTGGAACTTGGCAATTAAATGAACAAATTCAGGATTATCAGCTAACGGAGCCATCGAACTTGACATGGTCTTCATTCCTAAGAAAAGTACCCCAAGTCCTAATATTGCTTGTCCCGTATGTCTTAAGCCGCTATTTTTATTTGCGAATTTCAAAAGTAAGAAACCAACAAAACAAAGAATTGGCGCTGCGGCAACGATATCTAAGGCGACAATTTGCCCGGTAATCGTTGTTCCGATATTCGCCCCCATAATAATTCCGATGGTCTGCTCAATGGTCATAATTCCCGCATTGACAAAACCAACTAACATAACGGTCGTCGCAGAAGATGATTGAATCACTGCCGTGACAACTGTTCCAATAATGAGACCTTTAAATCGGTTAGAAGTAAATTTTTCAATCCAACCTTGCAGTTTATTTCCCGCTGCCATCTCAAGGCCCTGGCTAGTTAAATCCATCCCATAAAGGAAGAGGGTCAGTCCTCCTAGCAGGCCGACTAAATAATTTATTTTCATATTTGCCTCCCAATCAATTAACTCTATTGTACTGTATCTTTCTGTGCGATTAAAGTCAAAAAAGGATTTTATGGGTGTGAATGTTAAACCTTTTACTGATGAAATTTTTTGAGGAAAAAATTAGCATAATAAACATTTGAATTGCATTTCTGGTAAAAGTATCATAAAATGATAGCGAGATGATATTTAATATCAGAATGGAGAGGAGGGTGAAACGTTGTATGATGAAGGATTTGAAAATGCTGTAGATAGTACGGTAAAACAATGGGGAGGTTCGCTTGCCATTCGCTTACCTAAAAGTATTGTAGAAGCTTTGCAGTTACAAGCTGAAGATGCAGTTCACTTGAAAGCGAGAGGTTCGGGTACTTTAATTATTCGGAAACGAGGAGCCGGTGAGGAGACGAAACAAGAACCCGTTCAAACGAATTGTGAAATATTAGATGCTTTGAATCGCTTCGAACAAAAAGTGGAAGGTAGCATTGATCAACAAGAGTCGCTTTATGCCAATGTACAAGAGGCAACGGAAAAATTATTTAATCCATTTTTTGAAGGGGTAGCAACCCGTGCATTCTTCCAATTAGTTGATCTCGCTATTTTACACTCCGATACAGGATGGTATCAAGTTACGGTCAGCGGAGATCAGCAATGGTTCTTAGTTTTTACCGGCGCAAAGACAGACCTTACAGCCACGTTGCAACGACCGGTCAGATCCGGTAAAGAAGTTGAAAGTTTAGGGAATTTTCGACTTACGCCGCAACCATACGGTGATATCCGAATTACTTATGAACCGTTAACTGCTTTACATCATAGTGATACGAATTATTTGATTTTGGAGTTAACGTTGCAGTTTTTAGAAGATGTTTCAGCAGAACTATTGAGTACAACCGTAGCAAATCAAATCAAACAAGATTTTAACTTATAGTGGAACCAATGGTGATAAAAATTTAAAGGAGGCGTATGATGGGAGCATTATTTTATGTTATTGTGGCACTGGTGATTGTTGGGATAGCCTTTTTCTTATATTTTGTACCGCTTGGGCTATGGATTACAGCCTTATCAAGTGGGTTACGAGTGGGCGTTGGAACGCTATTTGCGATGCGACTTCGCCGAGTCAGCCCAAGTGCGATTGTTGAACCAATGATTCGGGCACATAAAGCAGGTATCAGAGGCTTAACGTTGAATGATTTGGAGTCACACTATATGGCCGGTGGAGATGTAAATCAAGTGGTTAACTCTTTAATTACGGCGCAACGTGCGAATATTGAACTCGATTTTAAAAAAGCGGCAGCAATTGATCTGGCAGGGCGCGACGTATTAGAAGCTGTTCAAGTATCGGTCACACCAAAAGTGATTCAAACACCTGAGATTGCTGCTGTTGCACAAGATGGGATTGAACTGATTGCGAAAGCGAAAGTGACGGTCCGTGCTAACATCGAACGTTTAGTCGGTGGGGCTGGTGAAGATACCATTATTGCGCGTGTCGGAGAAGGGATTGTTACGACCATTGGTAGTGCCTCTTATCACGGCACGGTGCTCGAAAATCCAGATCTAATCTCTGAGACGGTTCTGAAAAAAGGACTCGATAAGGGGACGGCTTATCAAATCTTGTCGATTGATATTGCAGATATCGACGTTGGCCGCAATATCGGGGCTTCATTGAAGCGAGACCAAGCAGAAGCAGATAAAAATATTGCCCAAGCTAAAGCAGAAGAAATGCGGGCAGAAGCCGTTGCTAAAGAGCAACAAATGCGCGCACTCGTTGTAGAACGTCGTGCACAAGTTGTTGAGGCCGAGGCGGAAGTGCCTCGCGCAATCTCTGAAGCATTGCGCAATGGTAATTTAGGGGTGTTAGATTACTACAATCTAAAAAATATTGAAGCTGATACGAAAATGCGCTCTAGCTTAGGAGAATAAGGAGGGATTCGATGAGTTTCTTTCCAGGTCTAATTATACTTTTTGTCGTAATTTTAAAAATTTCAAGTAAATATCGAATGCCATTGAGGCGTTGGTTGGCGTCTCAAGAAGAGGCAATAGAGACTGCACACTTGAAAGTGCCGAAAGAAGTAATGCCAAAAGATACTTTAGAGAAGTCTCAAAAGCGGCACCGTATTGCGAAGCGAAATCAACCGCGAACTAAAGAAGGAGTTTCCCGGATGATGCCAAAAGATACGCAGACTACGCAATCTGACAAGGAGCATGTAGAGGCACTTGAACAAAAGCCAACTAAAAGGATTGAATTAAATACTACGGGAAATAAAAAAATCGAGGTTACAAATTTAGATTCAGTGTCTGAAGCGTCAGTCGACCGACAAGCATTGAGAGCAGCTTTAATCATGAGTGAACCAAGGTCACGTCGTCCAATTATTTAGAATAGAATGATTGCTGGGTCAACTTATCAAGAAAGGATGATGGCTGATGAATGTAAGAGAAAGACAAAGTAGAGAAATGGCGCGCTTAAGTAAGCAACTCGAACATTATAATGGAATGAAGTCTACCCGCCGCGAATTGAGTGAACAATCCTCAACGTATGTTGGACCGAAAAGGGATAGTTGGTGGATTCGTTTTAAGCGCCGTTGGTTTGGAGAGTAAAGAGAATTGGAAGCGAACTCGAAAATGAGGTCGCTTCTTTTTAATATGAACAAACAAACTCCACCGGTATCACATCGAGATATGGTACAATGATAAAGATATAAAAGATGAGTGAGGAGTGAACCTATGACGATTCAAATATATAATACTTTAAGCCGTCAAAAAGAAATTTTTGAGCCAATTCAACCTGGGAAGGTGAATTTTTATGTCTGTGGACCGACGGTATACAACTATATTCATATTGGAAATGCGAGAAGTGCAGTGGCTTTCGATACGATTCGTCGCTACTTAGAATATCGTGGCTATCAAGTTCGTTATATCTCTAACTTTACCGATGTTGACGATAAAATTATACGCGCAGCGGCGCAAGAAGGCGTCACTCCAAAGGAATTAGCCGATAAATACATCGCGGCTTTTGAAGAGGATACGCAAGCGATCCAGATCAAACCCGCGACATTGCACCCGCGAGTGATGGACCATATTCCGTCGATTATACAGTTTGTCGAGCAATTAATTGAACGAGGCCATGCTTATGAAGTTGAAGGCGATGTTTACTTTGACACAACATCATACGCTAACTATGGACAACTCAGTCATCAGAGTTTAGATGAGTTAATTGTCGGTGCAAGCCAACGGACTGAAAGTGAAGATACTGCGCGCAAGAAAAATCCAGTGGACTTTGCACTATGGAAAGGCGTCAAAGATGCTTCTGAAATTTATTGGGACTCTCCATGGGGTCCAGGGCGTCCTGGCTGGCATATCGAGTGTTCGGTGATGGCAATGGAGCATTTAGGTGAGACGATTGATATTCACGGCGGGGGACAAGACTTAGAATTCCCTCATCATGAAAATGAAATTGCACAGTCGGAATCTTGCTCTGGACATACTTTCAGTAATTATTGGATGCATAACGGTTTTGTTACTATCGGGCAAGATGAAGAAAAGATGAGTAAATCATTGGGTAACTTTGTCTTATTAAGAGATTTACTCGAAAATGAAGATCCAACGGTGGTGCGTTACTTATTAACGTCAGTGCACTATCGCCGTCCGCTTAAATATGATCAAGCAGCTTTGGATGAAGCTCGAAGCAATATTGAACGTTTGAAAGAAGTGACGCGTCGCCTTAATAATCGCTTATCACTTGCAGAAACACAACTTGATACGGATACTGAATGGTTAGATCGTTTAAATCAACTCGAAGTGCAATTTGTCACTGGAATGGATGATGACTTCAATGTAGCGAATGGGTTAACTGCCGTAAGTAGTCTCGTAAAGACCATCAATCATTACTTAACGCAAGAAGAAGTTTCGGAGGCTGTACTCCAACCAATGCAAGAACAACTTACACGTTGGTTGGAAATTTTCGGAATTATTCTAACTGAAGATGAAGCGATCGACCAAGAGATTGAAGCGTTGATTGAAGAGCGCAATCAAGCTCGAAAAGATCGTAATTTTGCGCGCGCAGATGAGATTCGTGATTTGTTGAAGGCGCAAGGAATTAAATTAGATGACACTCCACAAGGCACGACATGGAAGAGAGAAGGATAGTGTGGAAAGACCAGAATTAATGAACGGGGCAACCCTGGCTTATATCGGCGATGCCGTCTACGAGGTTGCAGTACGACAGCACGTACTTCTATCTGGCGAGACTCATCCGAATCAACTGCATCGACTGGCCATTCGATTTGTAGAAGCAGCCGGTCAAGCACAAGTGATGAAACATTGGCTCAGCGATGATACAAGTCTGACGCCGGAGGAGATACAAATTTATAAGCGGGGTCGAAATTATAAAACGAATACAAAGGCAAAAAATGCTTCAATTGGTGATTATCGGCAAGCAACTGGATTTGAGGCACTTATGGGGTGGTTATATTTATCCAACCAGCATGATCGAATGAATCAATTGATGCAAGAAGCGATTCAGTGGATTGAATCAACGCATTCAAAGTAAGGAGGGAAACGTATGACACATTCTAATAAAAAAACCAATAATCGTGATAATCAATCCAAAGAAAACGAAATTATTTATGGAAAACATCCTGTTTTAAGTTTTTTAGAATCGGATGAAGCAATAAATAAGCTCTATCTTCAAAAAGGCATTGCGGGTGCTGCCATCTCTGATATTTTAAAATTAGTGAAAGAGAATGGCTTCGTTATTCAAGAAGTACCTAAAAGTAAACTGGATGAATTGACCGGTGGGAAGAATCACCAAGGCGTCGTCGCAACGATTCCCTCTTATCCTTATAGCGAACTGTCCGATATTTTCGAATTAGCGGAAGCAAGACAAGCTGACCCATTTATTTTGATTCTCGATGGCATCGAAGACCCTCATAATTTGGGCTCGATTATTCGAACAGCGGATGCGATGGGAGTTCATGGTATTATAATTCCGAAACGTCGCTCAGCAAGTCTAACCGGGGTTGTTGCTAAAGTTGCGGCTGGAGCCTTACAGCATGTTCCGGTTGTCCGAGTTACGAATTTGGCTCAGACGATCCAAACTCTCAAAGAACGAGGTGTCTGGATTTTTGCGACCGAGATGGATGGAGAGGATATCCGTCAGTGGAATTCATTGGGCAGTATTGCGATCATTATTGGTAATGAAGGACAGGGCGTCTCGCGCAATTTGCTCGACAAAGCGGATGGGATCATTACGATTCCGATGGTAGGTCATGTTCAAAGCTTAAATGCTAGCGTTGCAACGGGGATGGTCGTCTATGAAGTCGCCCGTCACCGGATTGAGAAATGAAGGTGTTACTTTGAAACAAGACATCCTTTTTGTAGACGGCTACAATATGATTGGGGCGTGGCCAGAATTAAATCATCTTAAGCAACGAGATGAATTAGGAGCGGCTCGAGATTTATTGTTATTCGAATTATCCAATTACCGTAAGTACCGAGATATCCAAGTTATCGTGGTGTTTGATGCGCAATTTGTTCCGGGTATTACGTCAAGTTATGATGAATACGAATGTACCGTTGTCTTCACAGCAGAAGGAGAGACAGCTGACTCTTATATTGAACGCGAAGTCCCTCGCTATATTAATCCGTTGACACGCGTCGTGGTGGCAACGAGTGATGCTGCTGAACAGTGGATGATCTTCCAACAAGGAGTGCTTCGCCAGTCGGCGAAGGAGCTTTTGATGGAGGTTGACTATGCGAAAGCAGAAATCAATCAAGACGTCACGACCTACTATAATCAACGGCTCAGACGGCGCAGTCCGTGGACCATGGATCATCTGCAACAATTGAATCAGTTGTTATATGAGCTAGAGAATCCAAAACGACGTTCATAAAAGATAGCTGTTTCCAATACAAAGGAGTGGAAATAGCGGTGTATTATGACTTATCGAATGAAGCATTAGTTGAACTTATTATAAAAGACAGTTGTAGCGAAAAGTTCGAACATTTATTTCGTCGATTTTATAATTTATTATGGAAGTTCTACGGTCAAATTAAAATACCATCCTATGAAATGGATGATTATCGACAAGAAGGGCGAATTGTCCTTTACCGCAGTATCCAAGAGTATCGCTTCGATCGCGGTGTGACCTTCGCCCCTTTTTATAAGACCAATCTCTATCACCATCTATTGAACTTGTATCGAATGAGCCAAGCTCAAAAGAGAGGTGCAGGTATGCATGAAATAAGTTATCACGATAATTTCCTCAGTGAAGATCTAAATCCCTATTATATGACCGTCAAACAACCTCAGACGGACGCCATGGAAGAAAGACTCATCGGCAATGAATTTATGCAGGCCTATTATCAAAGTTTAACTCCATTAGAAAACCAAGTAATCCGTTTGATGATTATCGGATTGTTACCCGATGACATCGCCTCTCTCTTACAACGCTCACGTTATCAAGTTGACAACGCGCTTTATCGAGCTCGTTTGAAATTCTCCAAATTAATGCTCCAAACTCCTCTACCTACGACTCAAATCTCTTTAATTCATTCTCTCCAATTATAATGAAGTGAACCATCATTCTTTGCAAAACATCCTTTCCTTTATTCACATCAAACTCTAATTGTAAACGCTAGTGCAATAGGCTATGATAGTGGTGAAAGCGTTTATCACAAAGGAGGAGATTGTGTGTCACAAGTTAATGACATCTATGGTTCGGTAGAAATCCCAGAAGGCGTGTTATGGGGCGCAAATACGCAGCGCAGTCTACAAAATTTCCCAATCGGTGTCGAGAAAATGCCACGTGAATTGATCGAAGCATTAATTCATATTAAGCGAGCTGCGGCACAAGCGAATGGTGAAAAAGGAGTGTTAGATCGGTCAATTGCGGATGCGATTATTGAAGCGAGTGATCAAATTTTAGAGCAGGAACTTTACGATCAGTTTCCACTGGCCATTTGGCAGACGGGAAGCGGGACTCAGACGAATATGAATGCCAACGAGGTGATTGCGAATTTAGCGAATAAAAATCATCCCGGTCTCGTGGTGCATCCGAATGATCATGTTAATAAAGGGCAAAGTTCTAACTGTGTTTTCCCGACAGCATTGCATGTATGTCTAACCTTAATGATCAATCGAGATTTAATTCCAGCCATTGAAGCGATGCGGGATGAATTAGATCAGTTAGCTGAGAAACACCAAGATGTTCTAAAGACAGGGCGCACACACTTACAAGATGCGACACCGGTGACGTTTGGCCAAGAAGCAGCAGCTTGGGCACATTGTTACCGTCAATGCCTAAGCCAATTAGAAGCAATCTTGCCGATGCTTCGTAGATTAACGATTGGTGGTACAGCTGTAGGAACGGGATTGAATGCGTATCGTGGTTTTGGGGCAGACGTCTCACGCTACTTAAATGAAAATCTCGGCGAACAATTTGAATCAACTGAAAATCCATTCCACGGAATGAGTGCCAAAGATGCGATCGTCTTTATGCATGGCGCATTGACAGCTATTGCAGCGGATACGATGAAAGTGGCCAATGATATTCGCTGGTTAGCGAGTGGGCCACGTTGTGGAATTGGTGAATTAACCATCCCAGCGAATGAAGCAGGAAGTTCGATCATGCCTGGGAAAGTGAATCCAACCCAAGCCGAAGCGATCACGATGGTGTGTGTTCAAGTCATGGCCAATCACCAAGCAGTTGTGATGGGTGCAAGTCAGGGGAACTTCCAATTAAACGTGTATATGCCGATGATTTTACACAATGCTTGGCAATCAATCCGTCTTCTAACGGATGGATTGAATTCATTCCGCGAACGTTGTGTTCAAGGAATTGAAGTCAATCGCGATAAAATGCGCGAAAATCTAGAAAAGTCATTGATGACAGCAACTTACTTAAATAACCGTTTTGGTTACGACCAAACTGCTAGAATCGTTAAAGAAGCACATGAACGCGGCTTAAGAATTAAAGATGTGATTGTCGAACATCAGTTAATGACGGCCGATGAATTTGATGCATTCTTCGATTACGAAGCGATGATTAAACCATACGAACTATAGAGATATTTGAAAGGAATGGAAAATGACAGAATACAGAATTGAGAGCGACTCCTTAGGCGAAGTAAAAGTCCCTAAAGAAGCATTATATGGCGCACAAACAGTGCGCGCCCAACATAACTTCCATATTACAGGACAAACGGTCCATCCTGCGATGATTCAGTCACTCGCTTATGTGAAGAAAGCTTCAGCCTTGGCGAATTATGAAGTAGGTGAATTAACTGAAGAAGTGGCGAAAGTAATTATGCAAGCTGCTGATGAGATTATTGCTGGTGATCACTTAGAAGAATTTGCGACGGATGCGATTCAAGGTGGGGCAGGGACGTCAATTAATATGAATATGAATGAAGTCTTAGCCAATCGGGCAGCGCAACTGTTGGATGAACCTCTAGGAACTTATCAGACAGTCCATCCGAATGATCACGTTAACCGAGCGCAATCAACTAACGATGTCATCCCAACTGGGGGCAAATTAACAATCTTATTCTTAAGTGAAGCATTAATTGATGCGATGGAACAACTTGCTGTTTCCCTTGAAGCTAAAGCCGAAGAATATCGTGACGTAACGAAAGTCGGACGGACACACTTACAAGATGCTGTTATTATAACCTTCGGTCAAGTGTTCCAGAGCTTTGCGACAATGATTCGCCGAGACATTCGCCGTATCCAACATGCTTTAGAGGAGATGCATACCATCAATATGGGTGCAACAGCGGTAGGAACTGAAATTAATACGACGCCTGGCTACAAAGAGCGTGTGGCAAAATACTTAGCAGAATATACTGGATTTGACTTTGAAACAGCAGAAGATTTAGTGGATGGAACGAAACATATTGACGGTTTTGTCTACGTATCGAGTGCATTGAAGAGTTTCGCGGCAAGCTTATCACGTATGTGTAACGATATGCGCTTAATGGCATCAGGTCCAAAAGTCGGATTGAATGAAATTACCATTCCACAAAAACAACCTGGCTCATCCATTATGCCTGGGAAAGTGAATCCGGTAATTTTCGAAGTTACCAACCAAGCTTGCTTCCATGTCATTGGGAATGACCTAACAATTACGTTAGCATCTGAAGCCGGCCAAATGGAACTTAACGTTTTCGAACCTGTTTTGTTCTATAATTTATTCCAATCGATCGATTATTTAACCAATGCTTGTACAACATTACGTGTCAATGGTATTGAAGGACTTACCGTTAATGAACATCAAGCTTCAGAGTACGTTCGTCAGTCCTTTGCTTTAGCAACAGCCGTATCGCCTCAATTAGGCTACTCAAAAGTTTCGAGCCTGACAAAACAAGCAATGAAAGAAAATCGTCCATTTGTCGATGTGTTGATTGACGAAGGAATTATGACAGAGGCTGAACTTAAAGAAGCCTTTCCAGCTTACTTCCCAACTAATTAATTAATAATTTAAGGTTGAATTGTGTAATACGTTAAAGATAACTACAACTTGACAGTGACGCGATCATTGAGTATGATTGCTAGAGGTACATGTATTATTGAAAAGGAGGACTGTCAATGGCGCAGAAGAAAGCAGCGTTAGCTTGTATTGAATGTGGTCAGCGCAATTATCAGATGACTCCAACCCAAATGGGGAAAACAACGCGACTCGAAGTGAAAAAGTATTGTCGTTATTGTAATAAGCATACCTTACACAAAGAAACCAAATAGTAAAGGTGGGAGCTAAATGAGTTATTTCAAAGAAGTCGGTAAAGAAATGAAACGAGTAACCTGGCCAACCGTGTCAGAAGCGAATCACTTTACTTGGATTTCAGTGATGTTTATTGTCGTCTTTGCGGCTTACTTCGGCTTAGCTGACCAAGTATTTTCTTGGTTAATTAAGTGGTTTGTTAATTTATAAAATATTAGGCTGGCGCTTTCTATCGCCAGCCTTTTCTGCTATAATTGGGGGTAGACCTGCCAAGGGGTAGGTTTTTTTGTATGGAAGATATTAAGGAGGAACAAGAGCATGGAATCCAATAATAAAGCATGGTACGTACTACACACTTATTCAGGCTATGAAAATAAAGTTAAAGAAAACATTGACTTACGTAAAGAATCTATGGAAATGGAAGAGAATATTTTTAGAGTGATGGTACCTGAAGAGACGGTGCGCGAATCAGCAGAAGGTAACACCAAAGAAAAAGTCCAAAAGAAATTTCCAGGCTATGTATTAGTTGAAATGATCATGTCCGATGAAGCATGGTTTATTGTACGTAATACACCGGGTGTCACAGGATTTGTCGGATCACACGGTGCTGGAAGTAAGCCTGCGCCACTGTTAGATGAAGAAATTGCGTATATCTTAGGTGACATTGATGCGCCACGTGAACATATTGAATTGGATGCTGAGATTGGCGATGTCGTTGAAATTACGGACGGTGCCTTTAGTGGACTTGAAGGTAAAATTGAAAGCATCGACCCAGATGCCCAGAAAGTAAAAGTCTTGATTGAAATGTTTGGACGTGAAACGGTGGCAGAACTTGAATTTCATCAAATAAGCCATTAAAATCAAGGAAAAAATCATCGAATTGATTATAGAGATGAGGAGAGCTATGAAATTAAGAGATTGCATCATATTACTAAGCATCATCTTATTAACAGGGTGTCAAGGATTTCCGACGCTATCGACATCCAAACCGAACGAAGCGCCATCGTATGAATTGCCTACAATCACCCCGAAATATGATAAAGAAACCATCTCGGATTTTAAGAAAAAAGCGGGAATGGGTAAAACCAATCGCTATGAGGGACTTGTTGTTTCTAATGATCCGATTCTATCCTTACCAGATACATTACCGGCGAGCCTGACCTACAACACAGGCATTGATATTCCATATCCAAGTAACGGAGTTCGCGGGTTGTATATTAGTGATGCGATGCTGATGGATCCCGAATACATGGATTATATTTTGGAATATGTCCGAGATACGGAACTCAATACCGTGGTGATTGACTTCAAGACAGACTATGGTCATATCGCAAATCAAGAGGAAAGTGATAATCCCGTTATTGATGACCATCGTCTAAATATCGATATGCGTAAAATTCTCGAGCGTCTCGAAGAATACCAAATCTATCCAATTGCTCGGATTGTAACATTTAAAGATAATTTAACGGCCGATGCAAGTCCGGACTTAAGCTTCTTCGATAAAGAAGAAGGGTCGGTCTGGGCTGACCCGAATGGCTCTAAATACTTGAATCCATTTTTGCAATCAACATGGGACTATATTCTGGAAATTGCGGAAGAAGCAGCGAAGTTAGGCTTTAAAGATATTCAGTTTGACTATGTTCGTTTCCCAGAAGGCTTCTTCGAAGTGGAGCCAATGCTAGAATATAATATCGGGGACTTTAGTATTGAACGCGATGAGACCGGACAAAGTACGGGTTATGAGCGGGTCGAAGCAATTAACCATTTCTTGGAGTATGCTAAGAAACGTCTGACACTTTACGATGTTCAAGTGAGCGCCGACATCTTCGGTTATACGGCGATTGCCGGAGATAAGTACGACGTTCGAGGAATCGGACAAAATTTTGCCCAAATGGCAGAGCGATTAGATACCGTATCTTCGATGATCTATCCATCCCACTGGGATGCAGGCTTCTTAGGCTTTGACTATCCTGACTTATATCCATATGAATTTGTTGATGCTTATATTAAGGAAGAGCAGCACGTTTTTGATACCTCCGTTAAAAATGAAGTAAATACGCGTCCTTGGTTACAAGACTTTACTTGGTATAAAGAACCTGGAACTTTCTTAGAGTATGGCCCTGCAGAGGTTGAAGCGCAAATTCAAGCGCTAGCTGATAATGGCATTTATGAATTCCTCTTATGGAATGCAAGTGGTGAGTATCAGCACGGTGTAGATTATTATAAAGGACCTTAAAGTCATAACGGATGAGTTAAAGAGCGACGAGGTTACCCGCTCTGACTCATTCGTTATTTTTGTGGGGCAAATGGGCAATTAGGCCTTGAATTCAATGCATGAGTTATGCTATAATACTCGAGTGCACTTGACGGCACACTGAGTGGGAGGGCTCCGGCCCGTCAACCACATCACGATTAAATATAATAGGAGGAATGTTTCGTGGCTAAAAAAGTCATTACTCAAGTTAAATTACAAATTCCAGCTGGACAAGCTAGTCCTGCTCCACCGGTTGGACCTGCATTAGGTCAAGCTGGGGTGAACATTGTAGCCTTTACGAAGGAGTTCAATGCTCAAACAGCAGATCAACAAGGCTTAATTATTCCAGTTGTTATCGATGTGTATGAAGACCGTTCATTCACATTTATCACTAAAACTCCACCTGCACCAGTTTTACTTAAGAAAGCAGCAGGATTGGATAAAGCATCGGGTAAACCTAACAAAGAAAAAGTAGGTAAAGTTACTCGTGCACAAGTGCAAGAAATTGCTGAAACTAAAATGAAAGACTTAAACGCAGCAGATGTTGAAGCTGCTATGCGCATGATCGAAGGTACTGCTCGTTCAATGGGAATCACTGTTGAAGGGTAAGCATCCCGCAGAGCAGCTTCCAGCCCGTATCTCTATCGGGTGTGGGAGGCATGACCGTTAATACCACAAATAATAGGAGGAATATACATGGCTAAAAAAGGTAAAAAATACCAAGCGGCTCTTGAAAAAGTAGACCGCACAAAATTCTATGCTGCAGATGAAGCAATTGCACTTGCAAAAGAAATTGACTTTGCAAACTTCGACGCAACAGTAGAAGTATCATATAACTTAAATATCGACGTAACAAAAGCAGACCAACAAATTCGTGGCGCAATGGTATTACCACACGGTACAGGTAAAACTCAAACCGTTGTAGTGATTGCCCAAGGTGAAAAAGCGAAAGAAGCTGAAGAAGCTGGCGCAGATTTTGTCGGAGATGCAGACTTAATCGCTAAAATCGAAGGCGGTTGGTTAGATTTCGACGTGATGGTTGCGACACCAGACATGATGGGACAAGTAGGACGTTTAGGACGCGTTTTAGGTCCTAAAGGTTTAATGCCAAACCCTAAGACTGGTACTGTAACGCAAGACGTCACAAAAGCAGTTAACGACATTAAAGCAGGACAAGTTACTTACCGTGCTGACAAAGCAGGGATTGTGAACGTCCCAATCGGTAAAGTTTCTTTTGAAGATGCAAAATTAAAAGAAAACTTAAAAGCATTACATAACGAAATTGTTCGTTTACGTCCAGCATCAACGAAAGGTAAGTATATTTTAAGCTTAACTTTAACAACAACATTTGGCCCTGGCATCAAATTAGATGTACCAAGCGCTGAATAATAAAAAATAATAATCAACTTCCAAGTTCAAGTAAGGATTTGGAAGTTGAATTTTGAATAAAATGTTCTTGACTTGTTAGCTAGGTCAAGTTATAATACTCATTGTGTTAAACGACCGTAGACAGTAAGTGGCATCTGCCTTAAATATCTTACCGAGGAAGTTCCAGTAGTGATCAAATTGATACATTAAGGAATGGTTCTCTATGTCTAAGGTGACATAGGGCTTTTTTATATTCTATAATCAAGTCTTATACCAAAATGACGGAGGTGAACTGATTGGCAAGAGTTAAAGTAACCCGTGAACAAAAAGAAGCAGAAGTAGCAGGATTAGTTGAAGACTTAAAGAATTCCGCAAGTGTTGTGGTTGTTGACTATTTAGGTCTTAACGTAGCAGAAGTGACTGAATTACGTAAAGAATTACGTGAAGCAGGTGTACAAATGCGCGTTGTTAAAAACACGATGCTACGCCGTGCAGCGGATGAAGCAGGAATCGAAGGTTTAGATGAAGTATTCACTGGACCAACAGCCATTGCTTACCACGCAGATGACGCGGTAGCTGCTGCTAAAATCTTAGTAGACTCTGCGAAAGATCTTGAAGCATTAGAAGTTAAGGGTGGATTATTAGAAGGTACTGCAGTATCAATCGATCAAATCGTAACCTTATCTAAACTTCCAAGCCGCGAAGGCCTATTATCTATGTTACTTTCTGTATTACAAGCACCTATGCGCAATACAGCTTCTGTATTACAACAAGCTAACCCAGCGCTTAGATTGGCTTACGCACTTAATGCTGTCGCTGAGACAAAATAGTGTATATTGTTTGAACTAAAATAATTTTTAAATAAAAGGAGAAAATAAAAATGGCATTAAATATTGAACAAATTATCGAAGATATCAAATCTGCAACAGTTGTTGAATTATCTGAATTAGTATCAGCTATCGAAGAAGAATTCGGTGTATCAGCTGCTGCTCCTGTAGCAGTTGCTGCTGCTGGTGGTGCTGCTGAAGCTGGCGCTGCTGAAGAAAAAACTGAATTCGACGTTGAATTAGTATCAGCTGGCGACGCAAAAATCAAAGTAATCAAAGTAGTTCGCGAAGCTACAGGATTAGGTCTTAAAGAAGCTAAAGAATTAGTAGACAACGCTCCAAAAGTTGTTAAAGAAGGTCTTTCTAAAGAAGACGCTGACGCACTTATCGCTCAAATCGAAGAAGTTGGCGGTAAAGCAGAAGCTAAATAATGATTTAACTCAAGCTTTAAAGCACTTGGCGAAATGCCAAGTGCTTTTTTTTAGGTATGGTGCAATCACATATCATGGTATACTATAGGGGTATATTAGAGAGGATGAGATGAGTGAATCGATCAAAAATAATTCGAGGCTCTATTGCCCTATTCCTAGCGGCGAGCTTACTTAGCCCAACTATAGCTGTGATGGCTGAAGAATCAAGTAATCAAGAGGAAACAACGGCTCTTGAGGACCGCATACCGCTTCCAAAACCAATCCAACAAGTGGCCGCGGAAAGTGTATTTGACTATCTAAAATCCAACCCTACAGTGTCTTATCAAACAACCATTTCGTATGACAGTGAATTGGGCAAGTTTAGTCGTCATCTGATTACGCAACAATCATATAAAGATTCTAAATTAGGAAAATACCATACTACGAGTGATACGCAAGCAGGGGATGAAAGCTTAAAAGAAACTTTCTACTATGACGGGGAGAAGTTCTATCAACAAATTAATGGAGCCCCATGGAGTTCCTCAAAGTATGAACAACGTGGCCAATTGACCTTCTTAATTCTTAGCAAATTACTCATTGAACAAGAAGATTTTAGTGCAGAATTAATCGATAATAATACCAAATATCGCGTTGAAATTGACGAATTAAATGAAGAACATTTGGATTTGATTCCCTTTACTTTTGATTTTCCAGTCTTATTATCACCCGAGACGACTTATCAAGGGCACCTAACATATGGAATAGATCGTGAATCCGGTATGATTGAGACTGCGACTTTAATGATTGAAGCTAATGATCAAGGGATTGTCCATAAGATATCGGCTGAAATTGAACCCATTGGTTCACAGACTGCGCCAGAGTTAGACTTTAACGTGCCAATCACAGAAGATGAATCGGAAGAATCCGAGGAAGCTGCGGAGCCAGAGGCGCTAGAAGCGGATGAAAATTCTGGCGAGGGTACTGATTCTGAGGAAGGTTCTTCAGAGGAAGAGCAGGAGACTGGCGAAATTGAAGAGACTGCCGAAGGCGCTGAGCAAGCTGAAGAGGAGGGGGAAGATCCAACCGCTGAGACCGATGAATCAGATAGCGATACTTCGAGTGAACCGGTCGAATTGCTAAGTAGTAAAGAAGTGGTAGATAACTTCTATGACTATAATCCAATCTCACTATGGTCAACCTATGAACAAATACGGACACTCCGACTTCCAACAAGCTCAGAAGCAACCGAAGCTCCAGAGTCTACAGAAGAAGAGGACACCGCAGAGCGCTATGTAGATTACTATAATACGGTCAATCAAAAAGTTTACCGTGTGATTACGACACCGATTGTAGATGAAGAGTTAGGTGAAGGTAGTTTAGTGGTCGATGGCCAAGCATATACCTTAGATGGGGAGCAAGTTGTAACATCTTCCCAACCGATGCCAAATAATTATGTACATTTTGTGCAACGATTCGATCAATTAACGGGTGAAGAACTAACGAAGTTAGAAAGTGATCGAGAAGATATTCTTGCATATCGAGAAATTTTTGAAGTAGCTTCAGATTTTGAAGCGGCATTAGGAGACTTTGACGGTAGTGGGTTAATTCAATCTTCAGAAGCGATGTATGGGCTTGATTACCAAATTAGCTTGGTCACCGGACGATTAGTCAATGTGATTTTCTGGACGGCGTTGCCAGAAAGTGAATCAATTGACGATTATATTAGCTTAACATTCCAAGGATTTAATCAACATACGCCTGATCTTGTTGCTAATAATGTGAATGATAAGATCTGGAAAGCATTATCAAAATAATAAAAACTAGGTATTAAAGGGGAAGCCGATGAAGAAAAGTAAATATATTATGGTTGCCATTGTCTCGGCATTATTAACATGTGGAGCAATTGGAGTCAATTTAAATACACTAGGTGTGTTTCTAGTTCCTGTTTCAGATGGTTTAAATGTTGGCTTGGGGGATATTTCAGTTCACTCAACCTTAATTTCTATGGGAATGGCACTCGGTGCTCTTGCATTCATGAAAGTGAAAGAGCGGGTTAACTTTAAGGCAATCTTATTGGTAGCCGGTTTGACCGTTGCAGGAACGACGCTACTGATGTCACGCGCTACTGCACCATGGCAATTTAGTGTGCTCGGCTTTATTCGAGGATTTGCCTCAGCCTTCTACGGAATGGTGCCGGTCCAAATGATTGTTAATAATTGGTTCCATGAACGACACGGTTTAGTTTCAAGCCTTGTTTCCAGCTTTAATGGTGTAGCGGGAGCAGTTTTCTCACCAATCTTAATGTATGCCATTGAAAACTATGGCTGGCGAACAGGTTACCTATGGCAGACTATAATTTTTGTAGGCTTGAGTCTACCAGCGATTCTCTATCCATTTACATTCCATCCTGAAGATGAAGGCTACGTTCCTTATGGGGGAGAAGCGAATGAAGTTAAGCAGTCAGTTCGTCAAGAAATTACCGAGCCAATGATCATCCCGAAATATCCCGTGTTTTTATTAATGGGGATGAGTTTCCTAACCACAGCTTTAACGGGTTTAGCACAACATATTCCAGGGATCGGCGAGAACTTAGGACATACTGCCGCACTCGGAGCTGCGATGCTATCTGCCGCCATGATTGGAAATATTACGTTTAAATTATTAATCGGGACGCTATCAGACTGGAAAGGCCAAGTCTTTGCGACGATTACGATTATGACGGTAACAACACTTGGGATTGCTCTACTCTATATTGGTCAAGGAACGAGCATGTTGATTACCGGAAGTGTGCTGTACGGTTCGGTCCCAGCCATGGTTGCTGTTGGAATGGCTTTATTAGCTAAACATTTCTTCGGTAATCAAGGTTTCAATAAAGTTTTTCCAGCAATCAACTTTATATCGAATATCGGGGGAGCTTTAGCCATTTCATTCTATGGCTACAGTGTCGACTTTACTGGAAATTATCAATTTGCATTATTCACATCCGGCCTCTTTGCCGTGTTGACTATTGTCTTAATCTTATTGATTAATTATTACTATAAACAACGTTCGGCAGAGAATCTGTCTTAGAATGAAGCGATTTGCTTTATACAGTTAATAACCGAGTAACGAATAAAGTTAATAAGAAAATCACTTTGTCAAATCAGATTGATGAAATACTTTTTAGGAATTAAGCTACTTTTTGTAGCTTAGTTTCTTTTTTGTGTCTCTCTGAAACATACAGTCTTGATATTAAAAGAATTCGAGGACGGAAGTGGCTATAATTCCGATTTAATAGCATAAAAACATTGATGGATAAAGCAAGAAAAGAAGTTGCAAGAGAAGTCAATAATATTTTGGTGCAAACATACTGGGAGATTGGACGTATCATCGTAGAAGATGAGCAAGGACATTCAGAAAGAGCCGAGTATGGTAAAGAGCTTATAAATGACTTGTCAAGACAACTTACAAAGGAATATGGTAAAGGATTTTCAAAGTCAAATTTATTTAACATGAGAAAATTATATTTATCTTATCCAATTTTCCAGACACTGTCTGGAAAATTGACTTGGTCGCATTATTGCGAACTCTTATCTATTAGCGATGAGAAAAAGCGAAGCTTCTATGAAAAAGAAAGTATCAATGCAAACTGGTCGGTAAGAGAACTTAAAAGTCAAATTAAAACATCTCTTTTTGAAAGATTGCTTTTATCAGCTTGAGAAGAAAATAAAGAAAAAGTCCTGGACCTAGCCTTAAAGGGCAATGAAATAAATAAGGCATCTGACCTCGTAAAAGACCCTTATGTATTTGAATTTTTAGGCTTGCCAGAAGAAAAACCACTTATAGACCACATTGAAAAATTCTTGTTAGAACTTGGCAAGGGTTTTATGTATGTAGGTAGCCAGCAAAGAGTAACCCTAGGAAACACACATTATTATGTGGACATGGTATTTTACAATAAAATATTAAGATCTTATGTCTTAATCGAACTAAAAACAAGCAAGCTAATGCCAGAAGCAGTCGGTCAAATAAATATGTACCTAAATTATTATAAGGCAGAAGTCAATGATGAAATGGACAATGAACCAATTGGTATAATTCTGTGTACCGATAAGGACGGGGTACAAGCAGAATACGCACTAGGAAACTTATCAAATAAAATATTCGCATCAAAATACACCTTGTATATCCCAAATAGGGAAGAGCTTGAAAAACAAGTAGAAAAAGTCATTGAAAAATATGAGGGAAAATAAAATGTAAATTATAAGAAGAAGTAGAGAAAAAATCTACTTTTTTTTAATTTATGGAGGTATGAATGAAATAGTAAATGTTGTACTATTAAAAATTACACAACATTATGAACCTGACTGATTAATTACTTCTGTTGTTTATAGGTATCATGTATAATGATGAAAATATCAAATAGGAAGAATGGAGCCAAATGGTAGGCTCATAAAAAACTTTAAAGATCGGAGAACTAGATGGAATTTGTGATTCAAGAAATCAAAGATAAAAAACAAAAGGAAGCCATCGCTAGGGAAGTTTTGAATGATTTACCAGAGTGGTTTGGTATGCCTGAGAGTACCGAAGAATACATTGTGGACTCACAAGATAAACCTTTCCTGGCATCCTTTTATCAAGATGAAGTAGTAGGATTTATCGTTTTGAATGCAAAGAGTCCAGACTGTGCGGACGTATTTGTCATGGGAATTAAAAAGAAGTATCACCGTCAAGGTGCCGCAACACAATTAAATGAAGCGTATGAAAAGTTGGCGAAAAGTCTTGGCTACACTTATTCACAAGTTAAAACCGTTCAAACAGGTCACTACGATGAATATGATATAACGAATCAATTCTATCAATCCGTAGGCTATAAAGAACTAGAAGTCTTCCCAACACTCTGGGATGAATGGAACCCGTGCCAAATATATATTAAATATATTGGAGAATAAAAATGTACATGGAAGAAGCGAGAAACCCCCCTCACAAAAAAGCCTTCGATAAATCTTATCGAAGCTATTGGCCAGTCGGTCAGACAAATTGAAGTTGTGATCGATACTTACGGCAAAGACCCAGAAGTCTATGGCGACCTCTGGGAGGGACAGATGTATATCTTCGCCGGATGTCGTCGTTATCCGTGTAACCTTTACGTCCAGGAGCACGGCCTAACTCATGATGAGTGGGAAGCTCGCTTGAACGCCATTGGCGAATCTTCGGTTACTTACTAAACTGCTTAAAAAACCAAATAAAAAAACTGATCTACCGCAACTTATGCGGTAGATCAGTTTTTTGTCTTAGAAAGTGGTTATTTTTTGTAACGTTTGGCATAGATGAAAATAGCGATCGATAGACTTAAAAGCATTAACACTAGGACATAAACCAAGATCATCTCATTAGTTAAATCGTGACCGAAGAAAGTAACATCAATTGAAAAGATGCGCTTCATCTCATTTAGGAAACCTGCAGCGGCAGGATGATTAGTAGTTTGATACAAATGGTCGAGCAGATTTTCCGTATATAGACGCCGGTAGAGACAGGTCAAGAGCGTTTGAGGCACAAAAAGAAAAAAATTTTGAACCATCTCGGGAAACTGAGAGATTGGCACATAAGCACCAACGATAAAACCAATCATTGCTGAAAACAAGCCAAAAAAAGATGAGAAACTGGCTTGGCGTTGGATAAAACTGACTACAATCATATATAAGGCAGACGATGATAAGGACGACAACAGATTCAGACTATAAATTTGAAGCATGTTGCGTGTATTCACAGCCGTATCGGCTTGGAAGTAAAGGTAGATCCATGCAATCGTCGTCAAAAGACTACTTAAAGCAAAGGACGCAATGACCGCAGATAAGAAATATCCGAGAATGATTTCCCAACGTTTTAAGGGACTTGACAAAATATCATAGTCAATCCGCTTTTCTTTGTCATTGACCACATTTTGTAAAACTGTCACTGGAATAGTGATTGTCGAGAGACTAATCGTAGCAGCAATGATGACTTCATCTGACAACAAGCTGATATCTTTCGCTGAAAGACCCAGCGACATTTGATCAGCAACCTCGATTAACGGCTGCGTGTAATTGCCGCGCAAGAACAAGAGGTACAAGCCAAGAACAATCACAGAGGTCAGCACTGAAAAGAAAATGGAAGACTTATTTTTTAGATAGACCATCAGGTTACGCTGAGTAAAAGCTAGCAATCGCTTCATCGCTTCATCACTCTCCCTGTAATATTAAGAAAGACGTCATCCATGTCGCCTTTGATAAACTCAAAATCTTGAATTCGATCCCGGTACTGGTACAAAAATGGGTGGATATCGCCAACAAACTTAATGACATAATGATCGTTCTTGTATTCATAATCCAAGCCCTCTAAAATCTCTTCCTGACTCTTTGACCGATCGGTGTACCAAAGGAGTTTGGGATAGGTATAGCTATTCTTTAGCTGCTGAGGGCTAGCATCGGCGATAATCTTACCATGATCAATAATCACCACTTGGTCACAGTTTTTCGTTTCCTCCATATAATGCGTCGTGAGGAAGATAGTCAAGTGTAACTCTTGGCGCAATAAATTCAAGTATTGCCAGATATTCTGCCGCGCCTTAGAATCCAAGCCCGTCGTCGGCTCATCTAAAAACAAAATTTTAGGCTGATTAATCAAGGCTCGCATCAAGTCTACTTGTCTCCTTTGACCGCCACTTAGGTCAGCGTAGTGCTGATTCTTGATCCTGTTGTAATCAAATAATTCTGAAAATACTGCCAATCGCTGGTCGACTTGGTGGGAAGACAGTCCATAGTATGCTCCTCGAGTCAGAATATTCTCTCGGACGGTCAATTCAGGATCGAGCACAGAATGCTGGAAAACGATTCCTATCCTGTCTCTAATCTTGTCGTCGTCTTCGCCCAGTCGATATCCTAGAATGTCTGCTTCTCCGCTGGATTTTTGAAGGATTGTACACAACATATTAATGGTAGTTGATTTTCCAGCTCCATTTTCACCTAAAAAGGCAAACAAACTTCCTTCATCGACAGAAAAAGAAATATCGTCCACGGCCTTAAAGTCTCCATAAGCTTTTTTCAGGTGTCTTACTTCAATAGCTTTCATCTTATTCTCCTTAGCTATGACTTAGCCCTCCTCAATAACTATCTATGATAGACATAATAGCATATTAATCAACATAATTTTATCGTTGATTATACCACCTAATTATTAAAACTACGTAAATTAATAATAAAAACTATGTAAATATCTGTAGGCAATGATGATTAACGGTGGTAAAGTAAAAAGATTGAGCCGCCTTCTGATTAAGGTAGATAGATTTGATATCATTGGCTTATCCTAGGTTAACATCTGAAGTCATCATGAGAGCAAAGCCTAGAATCAAGGCCATCGTAGCCAAATCCTTATTACCATCGGTCTGAGACTCGGCGATTAACTCCTCTACATAGGGGAAAACCACGTGCTATCTAACGCTTTAAAGTAACATTAATACAAAACAATGAAAAATCGGAGTGAACGCACATAGTGTGTGCAACTCACTCCGATTTTTAACACTTGCTATGATATTTTCTATGAATTGATTCTTAAAATTTAAATCGCAATTTCCGTCCATTTACCTTGTTTGAATCGGTGTCGCATAAAGAGGTAGCGAGAGAATTGATCGGAGAAAATTCCAATCCAAATTCCAATTAACCCAAGTTGGAAGACATTGACCAGTGTGAGGGTTGTAATGGTTCGGATAAAGGTGACAGAAACAATCCCTGCCATCAAGGTATACTTGACATCGCCACCCGCTCTTAAGCAAGCCCCGTAGATGATTTGCGAGATTTGCAATAAGATAATGACAGTCATAAAGCGAGTGAGAATCGTTCCCATCTCGATTTCAGCTGGATTGCTGAAGAAGGCGCTCATAATGGTCTCTCCACCGAAGAAGAAGACGATCGCAACGACCACGGAAATAGCCAAGCCAATTCGTTGGCAGATATGGCCATAAGTAATTGCTTCTTCGCGCTCACCTTGCCCCAGTGCATAGCCGGTCAATGCCACGGCAGCAACTTGCATACCGTCAGCCAAGGCAAAGCCAATACGAATAATATTCATCGCTGCATTATGAACCGCAAAAGAACTTGTGCCTAAATTGGCGGCAGTAATGGCGGTTGTTAGAAAACCTACTCGCATGGCGAGGTTTTCAACGAGCATGGTTGAGCCGAACTGAACAATGGATTTGACCGTTTGCCACTGTGTTCGGATGTGGTGCTTGATGATATATTTAACGCGGATATAACTTGAGTGATGAAACAGTGAACGAATACTCATTACCATGGCGACAAAAGTGCCGAAGACGGTCGCAATCGCCGCTCCTTTAATCCCTAATTTTGGGAAGCCATAATAACCATTAATCAATAAGTAATTGAAAATAATATTGACAATTGAAGAGGTTAAGTTGGTCACGAAAGCAATCTTTGTATTCCCACTGCCACGCTGGGCGGCGTTGATGACCATCGCAATGACGTTGAATATCATTCCGCTCGTAATAATTTTAAAATATAGCGTAGCAGGCGCATGCGTATCACTTTGACTTCCTGAAATTCGCATTAAGGGTCCTGCATAATACACCATCGAAATACTGATAATCAAGCATAAAATGATTGACATCACGAGCGCGGTTAGGAAAATCTCATTGGCACCGTCCTCATCTTCTTGGCCACGTCGCCGAGCGACAAGGGCAGAGACGGCGACGTTAATTGCAAAAAAGGCAGTGAGTCCGATAAATTTAGCTTGTGTCGTCAGTCCCACTGCGGCCACCGCATAGGTCCCCATTGCACTGACCATCATCGTATCAATCATCCCAGCTAATGAGATGAAAAAACTTTCTAAGACGGAGGGCCAAGCCATTTTTAGTGCATTTTTATAATAGTGTTTTGTATTCATGTGTCCCTTCTATCTAAGCTATGGATGCTAAAACTGCGTCATGTGATTTGATGGAATCAATGAATCAACTTTGAGCTTGTTCAGATAGAATTTGTTCAATAACTAAAGCGACACCATCTTCTCGGTTGCTCGGCGCAATAAACTTCGCCATGGCTTTGACTTCTGGGCTAGCATTATCCATCGCGTAGCTGTACTTTGCCATTTTAAGCATCGAGCGATCGTTCAGCGAGTCTCCAATCGTTGCGACTTGATCCATTGTGTAGCCCTTTTGTTGGGCGTAGCTTTCAACAGCGATCCCCTTTTGCGCATTGGTGTGCGTGATTTCACGATTATCAACCGCTGATGAAGTGATATCGATATCGTCAAACTTATCAAAGACTTGGTGGAAAGCGTCAAATTTACTTGGATCTTGCGGACTGAAGACCATCATTTTAAGAATCGTATGGTTGTGATTGAAGTCAAATTCATCTAACGGACGAATGTCTTCTTGAATTCCTGCAAACTGAGCTTGGGAGCTTAATTCTTGACCATCTTCTTGTTCACGAACGGGCATAAACTTTTTCATATCTTCGATAAATTCTTCAACATCGATGACAAAGGTATGCTGATCGGTCATTAAAGTGTACCCTAAGCCGTTCACCGCACAATAACTCATAATTTCAGCAACCGTACTTGGTTCCATTGGAATCGAGTATTCCAAACGTCCTTGTGTATCATAGATCGCTGCGCCATTTAAATTAATCATATGAGACTTTAGGCCGTGTTCTTTGAGTAACGGCGTGGCTGACATTAATGTCCGACCTGTCGCAATCATAAATTCAATGCCTGCAGCTTCAAGTTGGCGAATCGCTTCGGCATTACGTTCGCTAATTACATGGTTTTCATTGAGTAACGTTCCATCCATATCGGATACGAATAATTTAATCATCTGTCTCTCCTTCAAAATATCTTTCTTTCCTATGATAACATAATCTATTTAATTAAATAACCGTAAAACCTTAGCTAAACTAGTGTATAATGATTGAGTATTGAAATTAAAGGAGTTTTATCAAGTGAACGATCATTATTATTCACAACAACCAACGAGTCAACACGATCCAAAACGTTATACTTGGGTAGAAGAAGGAACTACCTTTCAATTTGAGACCGATCGTGGCGTCTTCTTGCGAGATGGACTTGACTATGGTTCACAAGTTTTAATTAAGACGGTCCGCAAATATTGGCAACCAAGGTGGCAATCCCTGCTTGAATTAGGCAGTGGATATGGCCCAGTTGCAATTATATTGAAGAAATTAAGTGAATCGGAAGGACCAGACTTAACAGTAACAGGGATTGAATTAAATCAACGCGCGTATGATTTAGCGCAAACAAACCAACAATTAAATCAAATTAAAGAAATCCAATGGATACAAAGCGATGTTACGCAAGTGAATTGGGATGTGCAGTACGATTGTGTAGTGACCAATCCGCCGATTCGTGCTGGCAAGCAAACGATCCAAGCATTTGTGGATCAAGCGGAGATTGCACTGAAGCCAGGAGGCGAGTTATATGTAGTTATCCAGAAGAAACAAGGAGCACCTTCGATGCGTGATTATATGGTGCAACGCTTTGATAATGTTGAACGGTTAAAGCAAGACCGTGGTTATTGGATTCTTCGGTCAATTAAGCAAGAAGGGAGTGACTAAGCTCAATGAATAAGCGAATGGTGGCAGGCTTTCTAGGGCGTATATGCTATTTAGAAGCCGTCTTAATGTTAATTCCATTTGTTGTGGGATTAATCTACCGGGAAGGGCCTGAGACTTTATTAAGCTTTATTTATACGATCGGTATTTTAGTCGTCTGTGGTTTTTTTCTCAGCTTATTTGAGCCCGAGCAAACATCATATACCTTAGTGGATGGTTTTGCGATCACAGCCTTATCGTGGTTTTTACTGTCATTTTTTGGTGGGCTCCCATTTATATTTAGTGGGGAAATTCAAAGCGTGATTGATGCAACCTTCGAGATGACGTCAGGATTTACAACGACAGGGTCAAGTATTCTACAAAATGTTGAAGCACTCAGTCAATCGATGTTGTTTTGGCGCAGTTTCTCCCATTTAGTAGGTGGGATGGGGGTGCTAGTTTTTGCCTTTGCTTTAATTCCTGAACTGGGTGAAGGTTCCGTGAGTATTATGAAGGCAGAAGTTCCCGGACCTGAATTTGGTAAGTTAGTTGCGAAAAATAAAAATACCGCAGCGATTCTTTATACAATTTATATTGCGATGACGGGTATTTTAGTCTTACTACTGATGCTAGCTGGGATGCAACCTTTTGATGCATTGATTCATGCATTTGGGACGGCTGGGACAGGCGGTTTTAGTAATAAAGCCCTCAGTGTCGGCCATTTTAATAATCCGATGGTTGAGTATATTCTATCCTTTGGCATGATTATATTTGGTATTAACTTTAATTTGTATTATTTTTTATTACGTAAAGAATTTAAAACATTCTTTTCAAGCGAAGAGTTGCGATTATTTCTAAAAGTACTTGCGGCAGCGGTTTTACTGTTGATGCTTGTTATGCATGCAGATTATTTACATTTTGAACCGCTCTTTCGCGATGCGTTCTTTACCGTTACAACGATTATTTCAACGACTGGTTTCGGGACGGTGGACTTTACTCTTTGGCCATTATTTGCCCGGCTCATCATTTTATTATTGATGTTTTCAGGAAGTATGGCTGGGTCAACTGCTGGTGGAATAAAAATGTCGAGAATTTTGATTTATCTTAAAGGCATTCGACGCGATATTATTCAAGCCGTACACCCACGTAAAGTGGTGCCGATCACAGTTGATGGGCGATTGATGTCGAATATTTATATTAAGCGGACCTTTATCTATTTGGGAACTTATTTTATGGTATTTACTGTATTGACGCTATTTGTTTCTATTTCTGAAAATGATTTTATGACCGCCTTCAGTGCGGTAGCTGCGACAATTAATAATATCGGACCAGGGATGGGTAATATTGGACCCGCCAGTAATTTTGCTTCGTTTAATCCTTTTGCAAAAGTAACCTTAATTTGTTCCATGATTATTGGACGCTTGGAAATATATCCCGTGTTAATTCTGTTACTGAAACGCACTTGGACAACGAAATACTAGGAGGAATCATCATGCAAATCATTATATGTGGTGGTGGCGAAGTCGGAAGTGCCATCTGTGAAGCATTGTACCAGACAGCGGATATCGTGATTGTAGACCCGAATGAGCACATTATTGATGAGATTGCGGGGCAATATGATGTTCAAGGAATCGTCGGTTCAGCGGCTTCGGTTCGGATTTTGCAAGAGGCCGGGATTGCGACAGCCGATGTCTTTATTGCGGTTACCAACTCGGATGAGAAGAATATTATCTCTTCGATTATTGCTCAAAACTTTGGTGTTAAGCATGTCTATGGACGAGTGCGGGATCCAGAATATATGGAAGATATTCAATTTATGCAATCGGCCATCGGGGTCAATCGGATTGTCAATCCCGAGCATGATGCCGCAGTGGTGATTGACCAAATCTTAAGGTATCCTTTCGCCAATTCAATCGAAGCTTTCGCGAATGGTCGGATGCATATTGTCGGGTTGACAATTACACCCGAGAGTGCCGCCGCTAACTGTAAGATTATGGACTTTAGAAATTACTTAGACGGCGATATTTTAATTTGTGCGATTGAACGCGGGGATGAGGTCTATATTCCGGATGGTGACTTCGTCATGCAAGCGGGAGACCGAATTCATGTTTTAAGTGAGCAAAATCGCTTAAAAATTCTATACAACCGCCTAAGAACGAAACAAGTGACTATTAAGAAAGTTTTGATTATCGATGGAGGGACATTAACGCATTATCTATTAGAAGAATTAAAGCAACGCCATCTGGAGATTACAGTGATTGAACAAGATTATAAGACAGCGTTGCAGTTGGCCATTAGCTACCCTGAAATTGAAGTCATTCATGGTGACGGGTCAGACCAACGTGTCTTGGAAGAAGAACATATTAAGAATTATGATGCTGTCGTTAGTTTAAACCGCAGTGACCATGAAAATATGGTGACGTCATTATTTGCAATGCATCAGGGCGTCCCAAAAGTTATTACAAAATTAGATCGTCCTTATCTATTGCGCCCATTAGCAAATTTAGGGCTCGATACGATTATTACACCGAAACAATTAGTGGCGGATAAAATTATTCAATTGACACGGAGTCTCAAAGCAACCGAAAACTCAGCGGTAAATAACCTTTATATGTTAATTGAAGGGCAGCTTGAAGCGTTAGAATTCGAGGTGTTGAATGAGTGCTTAATTACGCAAAACACCTTGCGGGATTTGATGCTCGAAGATCAAACGCTGATTATCGGTATTTTAAGACAAGATGAATTTATTGTGCCAACCGGGGATACCCAAATTAAACCAGGGGATTTTGTCTATGTGGTAACGAAGCAACATGAGGTGACCGATATTAATCAGCTAGTCGTCAAATCATAAGTGAATTATGGATGGGAAGTGTGCCGCTTCCCATCTTTTCGTTGTCTTAAAAGTGAGATTATTAATGAAGTGCTATTGATTAAGATAAATCATAACGATATACTATTGATAATTAAATAAATGTTACAAAAACGTAACAGAGGAGGAGTATCCTTGGACCGCAAGAAATTAAATTATAGCCTGTTAATCGCAGGTCCGTTATCAATATTATTAGCCTATGGATTTATTAATGGGGAGATTCATTGGTCGAATCCGAATGGACGACCTATTGGACAGAGACTCGCCTATAGTCAAGACCCAGAAGAAGCCTCGGAATCTGAGCAGTATTATCAAACAATGACCTTGTACCGCCAAGAACCGATTACAATTAATGGGGTCGCTCAGCTGAAGACCGATCAGACTTATTATTACAATGCTGAACGGGGAGATATTCAAGAAGTCTATGTGACGGATGGGCAAGTAATCAAAAAAGGGCAACCTTTATTTAAGTACAATGAACAAAAAGCCGTCTACGAACTCGAAGATACCCGACGTGAACAGACCCGACTCTATAACCAACGTGAGCGCCTGATTGATCAATTGTCAGAAATGACCGGTAATGCCTATAACTGGCAAGGCGATTTGATTGAAGGTTATTGGACCGAAGATGGCTACCAATATTACGTCTCGGTGCCGATTGGCAAAGGGGAGTATGTAAATAAACCGGTCAATCCACCGGTGATGGATGAATCTGGTGAATTGGTAGCACCCCCAGAAGATGGCTCAGCGGATGGCATTAAAGATCAGATTCGAACTTTAAACCAACAAATTGAAGATATTGATATTAAGGTTGCAAGAATGTTGAAGGATCAAGATAGCCAAGTCGTTGCAAAAATAGATGGTAAAGTCATCTTAAATCAAGATGGAAAGACGGACTCACAAGTACCATTTATTCGTGTAATTAGTGAAGATATCTCCGTTACTGGATCCGTCTCAGAGTACGAATTCTACGCGTTAGGTGAAGATCGTCCGGTTAATCTTTATGTTGATGCTGAGGACCGCGATGTTACCGGCACGATGATTCACTACGATAAGATTCCGAAAGTTTCGCCGAGGTCCGATGAATCGAATGAACCGATGTATAATGCATCCCAAGGTAGCTCTGGAACCCAATATGGCTTTACAGTTAAAGCGGATGAATTTATTCAACCTGGGTTTACGGTGAAAGTCCAAATTGGCCTGCCAGGCTATGTGATTCCAACCGATGCGATTGTCTACGAAGGTGAAAAGACTTTTATTTATACGGTTCAAGATGGCGTCGCAGTTAAGAAAGAGATTAAATTAGAACGCCAAGGTGTGAAGCAAGTCGTTCTACGAGGCGTTGAGGAAGGTGAAGTGGTCATCCTTTATCCATACGATGTCAAAGAGGGACAGACCATTCAAGTGATGGATAATGCAGAATTCGATCAATTTGATATGGAAGGAATGGATTATGATGGTCACTAATACTTCTGTGCCGTTAATTGATATTCGAGGCATTAATAAGTATTATACGGCCGGTGAGGAACAGCTCCATGTCTTAAAGAATATTGATCTACAAATTCATCGTGGTGAATTTGTCTCGATCATGGGACCTTCAGGATCCGGGAAATCAACGTTAATTAATATTTTAGGCTTTTTAGATAATCAATTTGAGGGGTCGTATATTTTAGATGGCAAGTTGATTGAACAACGAACCGATCGTCAAATTTCGCAACTGCGTAATCAATTAGTGGGCTTTGTCTTTCAAGATTTTAATTTAATTGAGACGATGACCGTTGAAGAAAATGTTCGTTTACCGCTAATTTATAGCGGGATGACCGCAAAGCAAACGCGTCCGAAAGTCGAAGCTGCACTGGAGCGCGTGGGCTTAAAAGACAAACTCAAGAATATGCCACATGAATTATCAGGAGGCCAAAAGCAACGCGTTGCGATTGCACGTGCGTTAATTAATAATCCACAATTTATTATTGCGGATGAGCCGACAGGTGCGCTTGATACGAAGACCTCTACATTGATTATGGATATTTTAAAACAACGCCACGAAGAAGATGGCGTAACGATCGTGATGGTGACACATGACCCGGCACTCCAAGCCTATGCAATGCGCAATATTGTAATTGTGGACGGGCAAATTAGTCAAAAACGCTGGGAAGATTTAGAGTATGAAACACTCGCCCAGCGATCGAATATTCAATCTCAGGAGGTGACTGAAGATGCGAATGAGTGAAATCTTAAAATCATCGTTTGACACACTGAGAATGAACGGGCGACGAACCTTTCTAACGATGATTGGGATTATTATCGGGATTGCCGCCGTGATCACAATTATGAGCTTAGGGAATGGCTTTCGCCAACAAACAATTGATAATTTAACGAAAGACGAAAAAGGACGAATGAGCCAGCGATTTAGTTTTAACCCAGAAAATCAAAATATTGACTGGGCACAAATTACGCCTTTTAGTAAAGATAACCTCTCAGCAATTGAAGAAATGCCGGGTGTAGATGAAGTCAAGCTAGATAGCGAGACTTCGGTTCAGACGCAGTATAGTCAAATTAAAGTAAGAGAAGAAAATCTCGACTTTGAGTTTGAAATTTTAGAGGAATCCGACTATCCGTTAATTGCGGGACGGAATCTAACCCAAGCTGATTCGGATTATCGGTCACCTTATATGATGTTGAATGAAGATGTTGCCACCCAATTGTATGGTAGTGCCGAAAAGGCTGTTGGAAGATCTGCGACTTTGGATGGGCATGAATTTACGATTGTGGGAATTTTTATTAAGACGTTGTCTGAAGAAGAACAAAAGCTACAAGAAGAAGGTTATATTTTCTCGACCATTAGTGGTGTGATGCCACGTGGGACGTTTGATCGTTATTATTATGCGCAAAACTTTGATTTTGGCATTCAAGTCTATTTCGAAGATGGTGCCGATATGTCCACCATCAATAAGAAGATTAAGAGCTATTTAGATGAAGCGGGTGCTGAAATTAGCAATGGGAGCTATACTTATTTTGATAGTTCTGAGATGATGGCTGAAGTCGGTAAGACACTGTCGATGGTAACACTCTTTATTTCTGCGGTGGCAGGAATCTCACTCTTTATTGCTGGTGTCGGGGTTATGAATATGATGTATATCTCTGTCTCAGAGCGAACAAAAGAGATTGGGATTCGACGTTCACTCGGGGCAACCAAGGATAGTATTCAATGGCAATTCTTACTGGAAGGGATTGCGATTACGACCTTCGGTGGGATTATTGGCTATTTAAGCGGGATCGGGATTGCGCTTTTAGTCAGCCGATTTATTCCATTTAATGCGCTCTTTGATGTGACGACGGCATTGGTCAGTGTATTGATTTCAGTCTTGATTGGCATTGTATTCAGTGTCTTTCCTGCTCGAGCCGCATCAAGAAAGAATGTCGTAGAAATATTAAGATAAAAAAATAAGGCCGAAAGCAATTGCGATTGCTCCCGGCTTTATTTGTATTTAAGGCTAATTATTTTGCAGCAACAAGTTCAATCTCAACCAGTGCACCTTGAGGTAGGGCAGCCACTTCGAAGGCAGCACGTGCAGGGTAAGGTGCTTGGAAATATTCTGCATAGACTTCATTCATCGCGGCGAAGTCTTGGATATTTGCTAAATAAACCGTTGTCTTCAATGCATCGGCTAAAGTCAGACCGTCTGAGGCTAAGATATGCTTCAAGTTCTCAAGACATTGACGCGTTTGGTCAGCTACATCGGTCGCTTCGATTTTACCTACGGCAGGGTCAATCGGTAATTGACCAGAGACAAACACGAGGCCGTTTGCGGTCGTTGCTTGAGAGTATGGACCGATAGCGGCAGGTGCTTTATCCGTATTCAGTGGGGTAACTTTTGACATAATCATTCTCCTTTTGTAAATTTTATAATTCTATAGTACAACGCTTTCTTCTGTCCGTCAAAGGGATTAGATATGCTATAATGAGTTGACTAATGAGTAGGAGGGACTGACCATGCTGAACATCGTCGTGGTAGATGACGAACAGATTCAACGAGATTATATGGAAGCATTAATACAACAAGCTTGCCAAGCGCTAAAGGTAGATTGTTCTATTACTTGCCTTGAGAGTAGCGAACATTTTCTCTTTGAATTAGAAGAACATCCAGAATGGCAACTTCTATTCTTAGATATCGAAATGCCCACGCTCGACGGGATGTCGTTGGCACATCAAATTCGGCAAATCGCTCCGCAAATCGAGATTATCTTTGCGACCGGTTATAGCGAATACGCCGTCGCAGGGTATCAAGTGGATGCGTTGGACTTTTTAGTAAAGCCAATTGATCACGCAGATATTGAGCGGGTCATTCAAAAGTATTTGACGATCCAACCTGTCCAAGAACATTACGTGCTAGTTGATACCATCGATGGGGTGAGTCGAGCGCTGAATGCCAATGAAATCTATTGGGTCGAGGTCAATCGTCGGCGTTTAACGATAGCGCTCGAAGATGAACAGATTGAATTGGGTGAGACATTAGCCGCCTTTAGAGAGAAGCTCAATGCGGATTTTATAAGTCCGCACCGCAGCTACTTGATTAACTTAAATCATGTCAGTGCCATCCACGCCAATGAGGTGCAGATGGAAGATGGTACGGCGATTCCTCTTTCGAGAAGACTGTTAAAAGAAGTGCAAGCCGCCTTTGTATCGCATTATCGTAAAGGAGCTTATTGATGAATCGAGTTATATTGGTAAGTTTAGGTATCCTAGTCCTTGGAATGGGTTATATTATTTGGCGTTTAGTGATCAAACTCCAAACCGTTAAAATTCAACAACAAGAATTAGATGAATATGTGGTGGAAGTGGAAGCCATCTACGACCGTTTAAGGGGGATTCGTCATGATTATCGCAATCATTTGCAAGTGATTGATGCGTATGCGAACCAATCGGACCTCACTGCTTTGCGTGACTATTTAAAATTATTAACGAATGAATTAAATCAAGTCGATACCTTAATCCGTACTGGGAATACGTTAATGGATGCGTTAGTCAATACAAAGCTAACGCGAGCCGTCAGTGCCGGAGTTGAAGTGAAGGCAGAAGCCATTGCCCCAGATAAATTAAATATTCCTTCAACCGATCTGGCTATTATTTTAGGAAATTTGTTGAACAATGCGATTGAAGCAACGCTAAAGCAACAAGGTGGTGCACGAATTCGACTTTATATTGCCCCTATAAAGAATAATTTATATATCAGTATGATGAATACGATGGATCATGCTCCGCTCCCTTGGTATCGCTCATTAAAGCAACCGAATCGGCAAGGGTATGGCTTGCGTCGGATTGATGCGGCGGTTCAAGCGAATCATGGTATCGTCAACCGTCAATGGGAAGAAGGGGTCTTTGTCACGGAGGTTACCCTGCCTTTGTAATTAAAATAACCGTTGAGGTCAAATTTTCAACCACTCAGACATTTTATCGAATAAAATGTCTCAGACTGTAGACAAAGCTTATTAAATCACTTCTTTCGAGTGATTTTATGAGCTTTTTTCGATATAATAAAAAGAAAACGGGTGATTTCTATGATGTCCATTAATGCTGAAAGTAAGACGTTTGAAGCACGTCACCAAATCGCATTTCATGCGCTTGAAGATCTCGTTCCTGAGGAACATCTTCTAAGAAAAATTGATCGCTACATTGACTTTTCTTTCATCTATGATCTGGTCGAAGATGTTTATTGCCTTGATAACGGGCGTCCCAGTATCGACCCGGTTACTTTGATTAAAATCCCAATCATTCAATATCTCTTCGGGATTCCAAGCATGCGTCAAACGATTCAAGAAATTCAAGTAAATGTAGCTTATCGTTGGTTTCTCGGTTTATCTTTTACGGATACCGTGCCACATTTTTCAACATTTGGAAAAAATTATAAGCGACGTTTCGAAGGAACCAATATCGCCGAACAAATTTTTTCACAGATTCTCATCCAGTGCTTTGAGGCAGGCGTGGTCGATTCTAAAGATATTTTCATTGATGGCACCCATGTTAAAGCTTGCGCCAATGGTCGGAAGTATACAAATGAGGAAATCCTTATCCAGGCAAAATGGTTAGCGGATGAGATGATGGAAGCTGTTCAAAAAGATCGGGAGATGCATGGAAAAAAGCCCCTAAAAAATACAGAAAAGGTGGCCTCAACAAAATCCCAAAAAATCAGTCCCAATGATCCCGAGGCCGGTTGGTTCCATAAAGGAGACCACAAACAAGTCTTTGCTTATAATATTCAAACTGCCTGTGATCGGAACGGTTGGGTATTAGGTTACAGCGTACATTCAGGGAACACTCATGATACACAAGCTTTCCCGTCATTATTTGACAAGATTATCTCGTTTGATCCTGCCCGTATTATTGCGGATGCCGGGTATAAAACCCCCACTATCGCTCAGTTTTTATTAAGTAAAGCCATCACCCCAATATTTCCTTATACACGTCCTAGACGCAAACCAGAGAATCGAGACATTGTCTATGATGAATACTATGACTGTTATTTAGATGAAAACAATACCGTCTATCATTACACAACAACGAATCGCAAAGGTTACCGAGAGTATCGCGCATCGGGAGAGGAAAGAAGTAAACGCGTCATTACACGGCATGTCTGGCAGGAAGCCCTTGAAACCTGCGAAGAAATCCGGCATTCAGACGGCATGCGTGCACTATATCAAGAACGTAAGCAATCGGTAGAGCGATTATTTGGCACTGCGAAGGAACATCACGGTTTTCGATATACCCATTTAGTTGGGAAAGCCTTGATGGAATTCAAAGCAGGGCTCACTTTTGCCTGCTTAAACATGAAGAAACTGGCCAATATACTGGCATTGAGAAGCTAGAAAGGCTTCGTTTTTTTATTTTCAGAGGATATTTCACTAAAACAAAAGACAAACCCTTATTTTGAGATTAACTCAAACGGGGTTTGTCTCCAATCTGAGACATTTTATCGAATAAAATGTCTTTTTTCATTTATACTGAAAGCGTCAGGAGGGATCAGATGAAGAAGAAATGGGCAATCTTTCGTTATATTAATCAATTAATTTTTGAAGTGGATCGTAAGTTTTACCCCATCGCATTGACCAAAGTAATTGTCAAAGCATGGCTTCCGATGGCGCGATTGCTCGTGTCGGGAGGTTTAGTGAATTATTTATTGCAAACGACACATCAAAGCGATTTGACCGGTTATTTACTATACACACTTAAAATGATGGGTCTTTTGATTTTGGCAGAAATGCTGTTAGTTTATAGCAATCAATGGATTGAAAATAAATTTTCCGATCGATTGCGATTGTTAACGCTAGCGCAAGTGCTATCCTACCAGGTGTTGATGGATTATCCGTTAATTATTGGCGAAGAGAATAGTGCAGCCTTCAAAGGAGCGGTATACGCAGCGGATCACAATGGGACGCCGTTGATGGGATTCATCTTGAGAGGCGTCGAGTTAGTTGGAGCTGGAATTGGAATGATCTTATATACTACGCTACTCTTTCAACTCGATTCTGTTATGTTGGGATTGATTTTGATTTTGGTGATTTTCCTACTTGTAATCAAACATTTCCAGTTGAAATTAAAGCGTAGCAATCGCGATGAGCGGCTGAGCAATGAAACACAGTATCAATATGCGCGGAAAGTTATGAGCGATCATCGTGTTGGGAAAGATATTCGACTTTATTCAATGATGGATTGGATTAGTGAGATTCAAGCACAACTAATGAAGCAGTACTATCAGCTAATTCGCCCTACGAACCGATTGAATCGGATTGAAAGTATCGGTGTTCTATTGATGACACTGCTGATGTCTGGATTAGCTTATTACTACAGTCTTCAAAGCTTAATCAAAGAGGAGATTGCGGTTGGCGACTTTATCGTCTATGTCGGGTTGGTGACCGTTGTGATCACCGTGTTGTCGCAACTGATTGAAGAATCTGCCATGACGCTGGAATATTTAATCGACATCGAACCGTTCTATGATTATATGCATTTGGCTCCGATATTTAAGGGTGAACAACCTTTAGCGACTGAAGGTGTTCCTTTTGAAATTAAGCTGGAAAAAGTAACGTATCGTTATCCGAATCGACAAGAAGCGATTATCGATCAAATGGATTTAACCATTCATCCGGGTGAGAAGCTAGCGATTGTCGGGACAAATGGAGCCGGGAAAACAACGTTAGTAAAATTAATCTTAGGACTCTTGGAACCAACTTCTGGTTGTATCTTAATTAACGGGACGGACTTGCGTGAGTTTGATCGAAAAGCTTATTACCAGCAAATAGCCCCCGTATTCCAGGACACGCATTTATTTACCTTTAATATTCGAGATACGATTCTACAAGGAGCCCCTTATGATCCAGGAAAATATCAAGCTGCACTTGAACAGAGTGGTATGGATCAAGTGATCGATAAGTTACCGGAAGGCGACCAAACCAAAATTGTTAGACAAGTTGATTATGACGGGGTGGAATTATCCGGCGGGCAAATGCAAAAATTAAAATTAGCTCAGGCACTCTATAAAGATGCGCCGATATTAATATTGGATGAACCGACTGCCGCGTTGGATCCATTGAGCGAAAGTGAAGTTTATCAACACTATTTGGCATTCTCTAAAGGCAAGACTGCCCTATTCATCTCGCATCGCCTCGCTTCAACACAATTTTGCGATCGGATTATCTACTTGGATGACGGCTACATTAAAGAGATGGGAACCCATGAGGAGTTACTGGCGTCACATGAAGCGTATGCGGAGATGTTCCACCATCAAGCATACTATTATCGTGATTTAGGCGATGGAAATGAAGAGCCAGAAGCTGTGAGCGAACAAGGAGGAGTGATTTAAATGAGTCGAAAGCAATTATTTATAAGAACTTTTAAGGATTTATGGTACTACTTTAAAGGAATTTTATTATTAAGAATTCTCTTGGCTTTCTTGACTCATGGCGTGACATTTGCAAACTTCTGGTATATGTCACGGGTCTTATCAAATTTATCGTATGGCCATTATGATGCGATTATGCCAATGATTATACGTTATCTAACGATCATAGGAACTTTACAACTTGCGAATGCCTTACTTCGTCCAATCTATGGGGTTCGGTTTACGGAGATGCGGCGAGACTTATTCGATATTCCAAATAAGAAGATGGCGATTACCGAGTATACTTATGTTGAGGATCCAAATATCCAATCGCTGGCCTTTCAAGTAGGCCGAGATCAAATGCAAAATAACTCTTCTTTCTACTATATTTGTGAACATACTTTGCGTGCTTTAGATAGCCTTGTTGGAATGGGGATGTCTCTTATCCTAATGTGGCCATTATGGTCCTACGCACAAGGCGCTCACTGGATTGACTCATATTGGGTGAACGTCGCCTTAATTGCCACGATGGTATCATTGATTGTCATTCAAATACTCGAAATGCAACGTGCCGTGGGGATATTAGAAACCAAAGGAGGATTGATTGTTCGCTTAAATGCGCTCGCCTTCTATTTGATTAATTTATTAGAAGACCCGGAATCGAGCAAAGAAATCCGCTTGTACCATGGGGAATCTCAGTTCGTCAAAATGTGGAATGAGCAAATTAAAAAAATGATTGAGTTTATGGCGCAGTTTCATAAAGTTAATTCGCATTCGAATTTGATGGCGGCATTCAGCGAAGGTGTCATTAATACCTTAATCTATTTATTGATTGGCGCTCGGGTGATTTTAGGTAGCTTACCTATCGGGATGGTCGTTCAATTGATGGGAGCGATGAACCAGTTGATGACTTCCATGCGAGGATTATTATCGTTATCTTCTGTATTTGCTCAAAGAGAACCGATGGACCGATTCTATCAATTGTTGGACTTACCAGATGAAAAAGCCCAAGGCACCTTGCCAATTGAGAAACGGCTAGACAATGATTATCAACTTTCTGTGAAAGACCTGTCGTTCAAATATCCAGGGAGTGATGAGGAGATTCTCAAAGGAATTACTCAGGACTTCGAACCTGGCAAGCGCTACGCCATTGTAGGAGAGAATGGCTCAGGTAAAACAACCTTTATTAAGTTACTACTGCGACTTTATGAACCGACCACGGGCTCAGTTGAACTGAACCAAGTCGATGGCATGAAATATTCACTGGCAGAATGGTATCAATTGTACTCGGTCGTCTTTCAAGATTATCGCTTGTTAGGTCTGACCCTAGCGGAGAATATTGCGGTAAGCCCAGAATACGATATTGATCGGGTGCAACGCGCACTCCATCAAGTCGGGCTGAAAGTGTCAGATTTTGAACAAGGGCTTGAGACGTATTTAGGGACAGAGTATCAATCGAATGGGAGCAATGTCTCAGGAGGACAAGCTCAAAAAATTGCGATGGCCCGTGCTTTGTACAAAGAAAGTCCGATTATGATTCTCGATGAGCCAACAGCCGCGTTGGATCCGATCGCTGAGTTTGAGATTTACCAACATATTGATGCGATGGTTGAAGATCGAACGGCCTTTTATATATCACATCGTTTGTCAAGCTGTCGTTTCTGTGATGAAATATTGGTTTTTGACCAAGGCAAGATTATTCAGCGCGGAACGCACGAAGCGTTAGTTCATCAGCCGGGCAAATATTCCGAACTATGGAAAGCCCAAGCACAATATTATCAATAATCATTCGTTCCTTATTCACTTTCGATTTTGTCGATAGCGAATAAGGATTTTTATTTTTTCACAAGCTTTTGTCACACGTTCGGACAAATATAATAATGTTCAATTCACGATTGTATAATTTTTTGAAAGAGAGATTGACGAATGAGAAGTAACTATGTTAGGCTTTTCATAGAGTATAGAAGCGTTTACAAAAACGTGTTATTACAGAGGTGGTGGATATTAAATTTTGTCGTGTCGCGTAGTCAACTGTCTGTCGCAAGTGTCAAAGTAGAATGATAATGATAAGGAGATTCTAATTATGAAGAAGAAGTTATCAATGTTATTAACAATGCTTTGTGTATTGTTATTAGTAGGTTGTTCTGGTGGAGGAACGGGCGGAAACCAATTAACGATTGGTTTATCGGGCGATGCTATCTCATTAGACCCAGTGATGTCCAATGACAACCAATCAAGTAACGTCACAACACAAATTTATGAAGGACTCGTTAAATTAGATCCAAGCGGTGAAATTCAACCGAGCTTAGCAGAAAGCTATGAACAAGTGGATGATGTGACCTACCGTTTCAAATTAAAAGAAGGCGTTAAGTTCCATAACGGTGAAGAGCTAAAAGCTTCTGACGTTGTCTTCTCATTAAAACGCGCGATTGAAGCGCCAAACGTTACGCACTTATTCCAAACAATCGATGTTAATAGTGTACAAGCGATTGATGACTATACCGTAGAATTTAAACAGACTGAACCTTTCGCGGGTATTATTCCTGCGCTATGTCACCCAGGTGGCTTTATTGTCAACGAAAAAGCAGTCACTGAAGGTGGCGATGATTACGCACAACATCCAGTTGGTACGAACGCATTGAAATTCGTTAGCTGGAAACGTGCTGATTCGATCGAACTTGAGAAATTCGAAGACTATCACGGTGAAGGAGTAGCCTACGACAAATTATTATTCCGAGTTATTCCAGAACCAAGTAACCGTGTGATTGAGTTAGAATCTGGTGGGGTAGACATTGCTTACGACATTATCGCAACAGATATTAAAAAAGTTGAAGATAACGCAGATCTTAACTTAATTAAAGCTTTAGACTATGGTGAAACATACATGGGATTCAATACAGCGAAAGAGCCATTTGATAATCCAAAAGTTCGTGAAGCCATTGCTTTAGCTTTAGATGTTGATTCAATTGTAAAAGCGGTATTCCATGACTTAGGTCAAACAGCGACTGGGGTACTTCCTCCAACATTGAATTACTCAATCTCAGATCAAATGGAAGTTCGCCAACAAAATATCGAACGTGCGAAAGAATTACTTAAAGAAGCTGGCTATGAAGATGGTCTAAGCTTAACGATTAGTACTAACGAAAATAAAGACCGTTCAGACATGGCAACCGCAATGAAAGAACAATTATCTCAAGCAGGTATCGATGCAACGATTAACATTTTAGAGTGGTCTGCCTTTAACGAAGTCATCAAAAACGGTGATCAAGATCTATTCATGATTGCTTGGACTGCGGACTCATCAGACCCAGATACATTCTTATATCCTTGCTTCCACTCATCAGCTAAAGGTGAAGGTGGAAACTACATCTTCTTAGAAGATCCTAAAGTTGACGAACTGTTAGAAAAAGGACGCTATGCTCAAGACGATCAACAGCGTGCAGACTACTACGCAGAAGTTCAAGAATACTTGATGGATATTTACGCTTGGATCCCACTTCATAATAAAGAAATGACCATGGGAACTAAGAAGGAAATCGGTGGCGTTCACTTATCTCCACTTGGCTTCCACTCATTTACAGATGTAACGATCGGTGAATAATAGAAAAAATCGTATTAAAACCGTATTTAAAGGAGATGCCTGCCATCTCCTTTTATAGAGAGGTGTAATAATGTTTAGATATATTTTAAAGCGACTGCTTTATCTTATTCCCGTCCTATTAGGAGTAAGTTTTATTGTATTCTCGCTGCTTTACTTAACGCCAGGAGACATGGCGCGTAACGCTTTAGGACCTTCTGCCTCAGAAGCAGCGGTAAAAGCGTTAAGAATAGAGATGGGACTTGAAGACCCATTCTTAGTCCAATACGGACGTTACTTAAAGAATGTAATTTTCCATTTTGACTTAGGTTATTCCTATATCACACGCAGTAATGTGACGCCAGAGATTATGTCTCGGGCGGGCGCAACGCTAAAATTAGCGGCAACAGCGATTACTTTCGCTGTCGTGGTCGGAGTGCCAGTTGGTATTATTAGTGCGGTACGCCAATACTCAATCTTTGATAACGTAACGATGGTGGCTGCTTTAATCGGGATTTCAATGCCAGTATTCTGGTTAGGTTTATTATTAATCTTATTATTCTCAGTGAAATTACATTGGTTCCCATCTTCTGGTTATTCAACACCAATGCATATGGTATTACCAATGATGGCATTGGGGGCACAATCCGTGTCGGTTATTGCGCGGATGACGCGGTCATCGATGTTAGAAGTAATTCGTAAAGATTTTATTCAAACCGCAAAAGCCAAAGGGCAACGTCGTAACAAAATTATTTGGCGACATGCACTTAAAAATGCGTTGATTCCGATTATTACAATCACCGGTACTCAATTCGGACAATTAATGGGGGGAGCCTTGATGACGGAAGTTATCTTCTCTATCCCAGGGATTGGGCGTTTGATGGTGGATTCCATTATGAAACGAGACATGCCGATGGTATTAGGGTGCGTTCTATTCGTGGCGGTTACATTTAGTTTAGTGAATTTAGTTGTAGATATTCTCTATACTTATGTGGATCCACGACTTAAGACGCAATACGAGTAGGGGTGAGATATTATGACAGAACAAATAAATACCGAACGTATTGAACGTGGACGTTTTAGAGGGCTACGTGATATTTGGACACGAATGAAGCGAAATCGATTGGCGATGGTGGGGTTAGTGATTATTATTATTCTCGTCATTACAGCTATTTTTGCCGATTATATCGCTCCATACGGTTATGCTGAACAGAACTTAGCTAATCAATACCAAACACCGAATGCCGAGCATTGGTTTGGAACGGATGAACTCGGGCGCGATATTTTTAGTCGAGTTGTCTATGGCTCACGGGTATCACTCCGGGTCGGCTTTATCTCAGTAAGTATTTCGATGACGATTGGGGTCGCGATTGGTGCGATTACGGGTTATTATGGTGGTAAAATTGATAATATCTTGATGCGCTTTATTGATATTGTTCAAGCCCTTCCAGATATTTTATTAGCGATTGCGATTATGGCTGCCTTAGGCCCAGGTCTGACGAACTTAATGGTGGCGGTCGGGATTGCTGCAATCCCAGGTTATGCTCGTTTAGTTCGCTCTTCAGTCTTATCATTAAGAGATCAAGAGTTTGTTGAAGCAGCTCGAGCAAACGGTTCAAGTGATGCACGAATTATTTTAAAACACATCATTCCGAACTGTATGGCACCGATCATTGTTCAAGCGACGTTAGGGGTGGCTTATGCCATTATTAACGCAGCGGGGCTTAGTTTTATCGGGCTTGGTTTAGAGCCACCTACACCAGAATGGGGTGCGATGTTATCTGGAGGACGTGCTTATATTCGTGACTATCCTCATATGACGTTGTTCCCTGGGTTGGCAATTGTATTAACGATTCTAGCCTTAAACTTACTTGGTGATGGATTGCGTGATGCGCTCGATCCGAAGTTGAAGAGATAGGAGATTATGATGAGTGAATTATTAAATATTAAAAACTTAAGTGTTGAATATCATACAGATAGTGGTGTGGTTCACGCGGTCAATAATCTGAACTTCAAAATCGACAAAAAGCAAACGCACGGGTTAGTTGGAGAGACCGGTGCGGGTAAAACGACTACCGCGAAAGCAATCATGCGACTTATCCAAACTCCGCCAGGAGAGATTACATCTGGCGAAATCTTTCTAGAAGGGACAGACTTATTAACCGTCCCTGAAAATGAAATGTATAAAATTCGAGGAAATAAAATCTCGATGATTTTCCAAGATCCGATGACGTCATTGAACCCTGTTATGACCGTTGGAGAGCAAATTGAAGAAGTATTAGATTTGCACGAGGATCTGAAAAAAGACCAATTGCGTGAACGCGCAAAAGAAATGCTTAAAGTTGTTGGAATTCGTCCAGAGCGTATTGATGACTACCCTCACCAATTTAGTGGTGGTATGAAGCAACGGGTTGTTATTGCGATGGCATTGGCATGTAATCCTAGTTTGATTATTGCAGACGAACCGACAACCGCATTGGACGTAACAATTCAAGCGCAAGTCCTAGAGTTAATTAAAGACTTAAAAGATCGTTTCGATACTTCGATGATCTTAATTACTCACGACTTGGGTGTCGTTGCAGAGACGTGTGATTATGTTTCTGTTATGTATGGTGGGGCGATTGTAGAACATGGTACGGTTCAAGAAATTTTTGAGCATCCATATCATCCATATACGAAGGGATTGTTTGCTGCGATTCCAAGTATTGACGAAGATGTTGAACGTTTAGCAACAATGAATATGGCGTTACCTGATTTTTCAGTGATTACGCCAGAGTACCGAGAAGTACGTCCTGGACATTTTGTTGCGTTCCCACTAACAGCAGAGATGGAAGGTGAGTTGAATGAGTAACGAAGATGTATTAATTAGTGTCAGAGATCTAACGAAGTACTTCCCGACCAAAGCTGGAGATCTAAAGGCTGTTGACGGTGTTAGCTTCGATATTAAGCGCGGCGAAACACTCGGACTTGTCGGGGAATCGGGTTGTGGGAAATCAACCGTTGGACGTGCGATTATTCGCTTGCATGAGCCGACATCGGGTCAAGTACTGTTTGACGGGGTAGATGTGGCGCAACTGAAGCGAAAAGCGGACATCAATAAAATCCGTCTGGACATGCAAATCGTCTTCCAAGACCCATATTCTTCACTGAACCCACGGATGAGTACCTTTGACTTAATTGCAGAGCCTGCTCGGGTGAATCATCTGTTCAAGTCTGAACGCGAGTTGGAAGCGGCTGTTTACAATATGATGGATACGGTTGGTTTGCGCAGAAGTGTAGCAGGTGCATTCCCTCACGAATTGGATGGTGGGAGCCGTCAACGGATTGGGATTGCGCGGGCACTCATTTTAAAACCAAAATTCATTGTGCTAGATGAGCCAGTATCTGCACTGGACGTTTCAGTTCAAGCGCAAGTGTTGAACTTGATGGATCAGCTGCAAGATGAATTCAACTTAACCTACTTATTCATTTCACATGACTTATCGGTTGTTCGTCATATTAGTGACCGAGTAGCGGTAATGTATTTAGGACAAATTGTTGAGTTAGCAGACTACGATGTATTATTCGAAAACCCATTACATCCATATACAAAAGCATTGCTATCAGCAATTCCAATTCCTAAATATGGATTGCAACGCGAGCGGATTGTCTTGGAAGGAGATGTTCCAAGTCCGGTCAATCCTCCGCAAGGTTGTCGCTTTGCTTCACGGGTCCCATGGATTCCAGCAGAGTATCATGAAGCAGACCCTCAACTGCGTGAAGTGGAACCAGGTCACTGGGTCCGTTGTACTTGCTATCAATATGATGGTCAAGGACATCAACATTAATTGTAACAATCAATACCCTTGCTCAAATCGAGCGGGGGTATTTTTTAAATTATTGTTAGGAGATAATACATTTGTGACATAAAACAAACAAAAAAAGAGCCCCCTTTGGTATGATAGATGTGCAATCAAAAATCATCCAAGGAGGATCTCTCATATGTCTATTATAACAGAAGGAATGAAACATCGCGAACGAATTGTTAAGCATGCTATAAAAGTGAATAATAATGCTCTTACAGCGAGAAAGTATCACACATCCCGTCAATATGTTCAAAGATGGCGGAAGCGATACGATGGGACGATTGAATCCCTTCGAAAGAAGTCAACTCGCCCTAAATCTCATCCTAATCAGCACACACAGACTGAATTAGAGTTAATCAAGTATAACTATCGATACCATAGGCATCGAGGATTAGCCCACGTCTATCGTAAATGTAGGGATAAGGGCTATACTAGAAGCTATGATTCTATGTGTCGTCAAATACGGAAAATGAACTTAAAACCTCCTTCTAAAAAGAAAAAAAGGCGAATCAAGAAAAAAGATAAACCCAACTATTCTTATCCAGGAGAATTAGTTCAAATCGATGTGAAGTACGTTCCTATTCATTCTATAGGTTTTGCCAGTAACCATAAACGATACTATCAAATCACAGCTATAGATGCTTATTCAAGAACTAGAGTTCTTGATTTGATGAATGAAAATAGCACTTATACAACATCTGAATTTCTTATAGATTTAGAGAAAAGAATGGGCTTTAAGATAGACAAAGTTCAGACAGATAATGGGAAAGAATTTACAAACGACTCTTATGAAACGGATAAGAAGTCGAGGTTTCAAACGGTTTTAGAATTTCTTGGGATTAGCTATAAAACAACAGCACCCTACAGTCCTTGGCAAAACGGCTTGGTGGAAAGAAGTCACAGAGAAGATGAA
>NZ_JH932301.1:0-8803 GCF_000301055.1 Falseniella ignava CCUG 37419 | reverse complement strand
GGTTCAGGGAAATATAAAAGTATGGTAGAGGAAAACCAACAATAATTTGACACTATCTTTTTAAATTATTGCCTTGACTTGTCGGGGCTGAAGTGATAGTATTAGACAACGTAATTATGATGTAGAGAAAGTGTGTCGAAATATTGTCCGGCAACCTTTTTCGCCCGTATACAACAAAAGATCAGCGAGTTTAGATTCAAACAAGCGACAATCTTTTGTATTTTTTTGCCCTTTTTTAGTGAAGAAACATCATTTGATAACAAACCTTAATATTTGTTACCTAATTGTAAACTTCGCCCAATTTTATCGAAGGAGTGAAACTATTTGAGTCAATTTCATACTGTGCCGTATGGTAAGAAAGCAGAACGCCGAAGTTATTCTCGAATTAAAGAAGTGCTTGAAGCACCGAATTTAATTGAGATTCAGACAGATTCTTATGAGTGGTTTTTAGATAAAGGGATTCGAACGATGTTCGAAGATATCTCGCCTATCGTTGACCACACTGAGAACTTAGAATTACATTTTATTGATTATGAATTAAGAGAGCCAAAATACAACATTGATGAAGCGCGTGCGCATGATGCAAACTACTCTCAACCCATCTATGTGAAGTTGCGTCTAGTGAACCGTGAGACGGGTGAAGTGAAAGAACAAGTTGTGTTTTTCGGTGATTTCCCGATGATGACCCCTATGGGAACCTTTATTATCAATGGGGCGGAACGTGTTATCGTCTCCCAATTAGTTCGCTCACCTTCCGTTTATTTCCATGATAAGTTAGATAAAAAGAACCGTCATACCTTTACTTCAACCGTCATTCCAAACCGCGGAGCTTGGTTAGAGTTTGAGACGGATGCGAAAGGCATTGCGTACGTTCGTATTGACCGCACACGTAAATTGCCACTTACGGCCATTGTTCGTGCCTTAGGTTTTGGTTCAGATGAAGAAATCTATGAGATTATGAGCGAGTCCGAACTATTAAACAATACAATCGATAAAGATACGCATAAAAATGCTATGGACTCACGCGTTGAGGAAGCCTTAAAAGATATTTACGAGCGTCTAAGACCCGGTGAACCTAAGACTGCTGAAAGTTCACGGAATTTATTGATTGCTCGTTTCTTCGACCCACGCCGTTATGATTTAGCGCCAGTTGGTCGTTATAAAGTGAACAAAAAACTACACTTAAAATACCGTCTCGTTAACCAAACTTTAGCAGAGACATTAGCAGATCCTGAGACAGGTGAAATTATCTTCCCAGAAGGAACGCTGCTAGATCAACAAAAGATTGATGAATTAGTTCCGTATTTAGATAAGGGCATCAATATGGTCACGCTGCATCCTTCTCCTGAAGGTGTGTTAGGTGAGAGCGTTGATGTTCAAATGATTAAAATCTATTCACCAGAAGATCCAGAACAAGTTATTAATATCATTGGTAATGGTAATATTCCAGATGAGATCAAGTCGCTAACGCCAGCAGATATTATTGCGTCAGTGAATTATTACTTATTCTTAGATCAAGGGATTGGAACAACGGATGATATTGACCATTTAGGGAATCGTCGTATTCGTTCGGTAGGTGAATTATTACAAAATCAATTCCGTATCGGTCTATCTCGAATGGAACGTGTCGTACGTGAAAGAATGTCACTACAAGATATCTCATCCATGACGCCGCAACAGTTGATTAATATACGTCCCGTTGTCGCTGCTATCAAAGAATTCTTTGGTTCGAGCCAGTTGTCTCAATTCATGGACCAGTCGAACCCGTTAGGGGAATTAACGCACAAACGTCGTCTTTCTGCCTTAGGACCTGGTGGGTTAACTCGTGACCGAGCCGGGATGGAAGTGCGTGACGTTCACTACTCTCACTACGGTCGTATGTGTCCGATCGAGACACCCGAAGGACCGAACATCGGACTCATTAACTCTTTAGCAACTTACGCTAAAATTAATGAGTTTGGTTTCATTGAGACACCGTATCGTCGCGTAAATAAAGATACACTTCAAGCGACCGATGAAATCCATTATCTTTCTGCTGATGAGGAAGACCTATATGTTGTTGCGCAGGCGAACTCGCTGTTAGATGACGAAGGTTACTTTGTGAACGACACCGTAATGGCTCGCTTCAAGTCCGAGAACTTAGAAGTTCCAGTTAGTCGAGTTGACTACATGGACGTGTCACCGAAGCAAGTTGTATCGGTTGCGACAGCATCCATTCCGTTCTTAGAGAACGACGACTCCAACCGTGCTCTAATGGGAGCGAACATGCAACGTCAAGCCGTGCCATTAATTAAACCTCAATCACCTTTAGTGGGAACAGGAATGGAGTATCAAGCGGCGCATGACTCGGGAGCAGCTTTAATATGCAGTCGTCCAGGTAAAGTGGAATACGTTGATGCAAGCCGTATTCGCATTAAATTATCGGACGGATCTTACGATGATTACTACTTAACTAAGTTTGCACGCTCTAACGCCGGTACATGTTATAACCAACAACCGATTGTTGAGGTTGGAGAAAGCGTCGAAAAAGGCGAAATCCTAGCAGACGGCCCATCAATGCAAAATGGCGAGATGGCCCTAGGTCAAAACCCACTCGTTGCCTTTATGACTTGGGAAGGTTATAACTACGAAGACGCGATCATTATGTCAGAGCGCTTAGTGAAAGATGATGTCTATACTTCGATACATATTGAAGAGTACGAATCTGAAGCGCGCGAAACAAAATTAGGACCAGAAGAAATTACGCGAGAAATACCAAACGTTTCTGAAGAAGCTTTAAAATACTTAGATAAAGATGGCATCATTACTATCGGTGCAGAAGTTCGTGACGGTGATATCTTGGTCGGTAAAGTGACCCCGAAAGGTGTCACTGAATTATCGGCAGAGGAACGCTTACTTCACGCTATCTTTGGTGAAAAAGCTCGAGAAGTTCGTGATACTTCACTTCGTGTTCCACACGGTGGAGGCGGAATCGTCCATGATGTGAAGATCTTTACGCGTGAAAATGGTGACGAACTTCAACCCGGCGTGAACAAATTAGTCCGCGTCTATATCGTTCAAAAACGTAAAATTCAAGAAGGAGATAAGATGGCCGGACGCCACGGTAACAAAGGGGTTGTATCCCTCGTTGTTCCGGAAGAAGATATGCCATTCTTACCAGATGGTACACCCGTTGATATCTTATTAAACCCACTTGGGGTTCCTTCTCGGATGAATATCGGACAAGTATTTGAACTACACTTAGGAATGGCGGCCCGCTCACTTGGCATCAAGATTGCGACACCGGTCTTTGACGGGGCAAGTGAAGATGATGTCTGGGAGACAGTTCAAGAAGCAGGCCTCAATGAAGATGCTAAAACCATTCTTTACGATGGTCGTACCGGAGAGCCATTTGACCGTAAAGTATCCGTTGGTGTGATGTACATGCTGAAACTTGGACACATGGTCGACGATAAGATTCATGCGCGTTCAACAGGCCCTTACTCACTTGTTACACAACAACCGTTGGGTGGTAAAGCTCAATTCGGTGGACAACGTTTCGGAGAGATGGAAGTCTGGGCGCTTGAAGCGTACGGTGCGGCTTATACATTACAAGAAATCCTAACCTACAAGTCAGATGACGTGGTCGGACGTGTTAAAACTTACGAAGCCATTGTCAAAGGAGATCCAATTCCAAAACCAGGCGTTCCAGAATCATTCCGCGTCTTAGTGAAAGAGTTACAATCTTTAGGATTAGACTTACGGGTATTAAATGAATTCGATGAAGAAATCGATCTGCAAGATGATGATGAAGATGATGTAATTAATCTGAATGCATTAGATCAGTATAAAGAAGATCAAAAGAATGCCGGTAAGAGCCAAAATGAAGTGAAAGATAACGACACCACTGCGGTTACCGACGAGGCGTAATCGCAACGAGTCGTCATAATCGAGTAGGTATGTATCAGGGATAAATAAGGAGGTTTGCCCTTTGATAGATGTGAATACATTTGAATCGATGGAGATTGGCTTGGCCTCTCCAGAGAAAATCCGTAGTTGGTCATACGGCGAAGTTAAGAAACCAGAGACCATCAACTACCGTACATTAAAACCAGAAAAAGACGGCTTATTCTGTGAAAGAATATTTGGTCCAAGTAAAGATTGGGAATGTTCATGTGGTAAGTATAAACGCATTCGTTATAAAGGACGTGTCTGCGAACGATGTGGCGTTGAAGTTACCCGTTCTAAGGTACGCCGTGAACGAATGGGGCATATTGAGTTAGCAGCACCGGTAACTCATATTTGGTATTTCAAAGGAATACCAAGTCGTATGGGACTCATCTTAGATATGAGCCCACGATTGTTAGAAGAAGTTATTTATTTCGCTTCTTATATTGTGATTGATGCAGGAGATACTCCGTTAGAGCCTAAGTCACTTTTAACAGAAGCAGAGTATCGCGAAAAACGTCGCGAATACGGCAATCGCTTTGTCGCGAAAATGGGAGCCGAAGCGATTAAAGATTTGCTTGAAGCCGTCGATATCGAAGGTGAAGTTGCAGAGTTAAAAGAAGAGTTGAAGACCTCTACCGGTCAAAAACGGACACGCGCAATTCGCCGTCTTGATATTTTAGACTCATTCTTAGCGTCAGGGAATCAACCTTCATGGATGGTAATGGAAGCTTTACCTGTCATTCCACCTGAGTTGCGTCCAATGGTCCAACTTGAAGGGGGACGCTTTGCGACGAGTGACTTAAACGACTTATATCGTCGAGTTATCAACCGTAACAACCGACTCAAGCGATTGTTAGATTTAGGAGCTCCTGGTATTATCGTTCAAAATGAGAAACGTATGCTGCAAGAAGCGGTCGACTCGTTAGTCGATAACGGTCGTCGCGGTCGCGCAGTGACAGGACCAGGTAATCGTCCGTTGAAGTCACTATCTCATATGTTGAAAGGAAAACAAGGTCGTTTCCGTCAAAACTTACTCGGTAAGCGAGTCGACTACTCAGGTCGTTCGGTGATCGTCGTAGGTCCTTCACTTAAGATGTACCAATGTGGTCTTCCTAAGGAAATGGCTGTTGAATTATTCAAACCTTTCATTATGAAAGAATTAGTTGAACGAGAAATTGCAGGCAACATCAAAAATGCAAAACGCATGATTGAAACATTAAATGATGCGATCTGGCCAGTGGTTGAAGAAGTGATTCGTGAGCATCCAGTCCTACTGAACCGCGCACCGACCCTTCACCGTTTAGGGATTCAAGCATTTGAACCAGCGTTAGTTGATGGTAAAGCCATCCGTCTACACCCGTTAGTCTGTGAAGCTTATAACGCGGACTTTGACGGAGACCAAATGGCGGTTCACGTGCCGTTATCAGAAGAAGCGCAAGCTGAAGCACGTATCCTAATGTTAGCGGCAACGCACATTCTGAACCCAAAAGACGGAAAACCTGTTGTTACACCATCTCAAGATATGGTGTTGGGGAACTATTACCTCACGCTGGAAGAAGAAGGACGCGAAGGCGAAGGGATGTACTTCTCAAGCCCAAGCGAGATGGAGATGGCTTATTACGAAGGGTATGTTCACTTACATACACGTATTGCGTTACCAGCAAGTGCCTTCCCAGAGAAGCCGTTCACTGAAAGTCAACGCAACAAATTAATGGTTACAACGGTTGGTAAGGTAATCTTTAACAGTATTATGCCAGCCGAATTCCCGTACTTAAACGAGCCAACAATGGAGAACTTATTGGAATCCACACCGGATAAGTATTTCTTAGAGGTAGGCCAAGACGTTAAAGAAACCATCACTTCAATGGAATTGGTGCCGCCATTTAAGAAAAAACACTTAGGAAATATCATTTCTGAAGTCTTCAAACGATACCAAGTGACGGAAACATCCAACATGCTAGATAAGTTGAAGAACTTAGGTTATAAATATTCAACAAAATCCGGTATTACGGTTGGGGTAGCTGACGTTATCCGTCTTGATACGAAACAAGAAATCTTAGATGAAGCTCACGCAAAAGTGGACAATATTACAAAACAATATCGTCGAGGATTGATTACAGAAGACGAGCGTTATGAGAGCGTCATTCGTACATGGGAGAAAGCCCGTGAATCCATTGCTGACCAACTAGTAGCTTCCTTACCACGTCTGAACCCAATCAATATGATGGCGGACTCAGGAGCTCGGGGTAACATCTCGAACTTCACTCAGCTAGCGGGGATGCGTGGGAACATGGCAGCGCCAAGTGGTAAGATTATCGAACTTCCAATTACTTCGAACTTCCGTGAAGGCTTGACGGTTATGGAGATGTTTATCTCGACGCACGGGGCACGTAAAGGGATGACTGATACGGCGCTGAAGACAGCCGACTCGGGATACTTAACACGTCGTCTCGTTGACGTAGCACAAGATGTGATTGTGCGTGAAGAGGACTGTGGAACCGACAAAGGGCTTGAAATCCGTGTTATCTCAGACGGTAACCGCGTAGTTGAGTCACTTGAAGAACGCTTGACAGGCCGTTATGCGCATAAGAGCGTCTTCCACCCAGAAACGGGCGAAACCATTGTTGCTTCAGGTCAATTGATTACGGAAGATTTGGCTAACGAAATCGTTAAAGCGGGTATCGAAACCGTTACGATTCGTTCCGTCTTTACATGTAATTGTAACCATGGCGTATGTAAGAAATGTTATGGTATTAACTTAGCAACTGGTGAACAAGTTGAAGTAGGCGAAGCTGTCGGAACGATCGCAGCGCAATCTATCGGTGAACCCGGAACGCAATTAACCATGCGTACCTTCCATACGGGTGGGGTTGCTGGTGGTGGCGACATTACCCAAGGTTTACCGCGGATTCAAGAAATCTTTGAAGCGCGAAATCCAAAAGGACAAGCACAAATTACGGAAGTATCGGGTGTGGTTGAATCAATCGAAGAGAAAGCATCCGACCGTACAAAAGATATTACAATTAAAGGGGCAACGGATACGCGTACATATAACGTGCCATTCCAGTCTCGTGTAAAGGTTGCCGAAGGCGATACCGTTAAGCGTGGTCAGCCATTAACGGAAGGGTCCATTAATCCGAAAGAGTTACTTCGCGTGACGGACGTTATTACTGTTCAAGAATATCTATTAAATGAAGTGCAACAAGTCTATCGTGGACAAGGGGTTGAGATCGGTGACAAGCATATCGAAGTAATGGTTCGCCAAATGCTTCGCAAGGTCCGCGTAATGGACCCTGCTTCGACCGAAATCTTGCCGGGTGCATTAATGGATATTGCTGACTTTACACGTGCGAACGAAGAAGCGATTCGCACAGGTGAAGTTCCAGCGACGGCACGCCCAGTATTACTAGGAATTACTAAAGCAGCCCTTGAAACAAAATCATTTATTTCGGCAGCTTCCTTCCAAGAAACAACACGTGTCTTAACGGATGCGGCGATTCGCGGAGATCGCGACCGTCTAATCGGCTTGAAAGAGAACGTCATTATCGGGAAGTTAATTCCAGCAGGAACGGGAATGCCACGCTACCGCAAGACTGAAACGTCCACGCAACCCATTATTCAAGAATTATTGGAAGAAGAAGAGCGTAAACGTGAAGAAGAAGCGGCGCATAAAGAGGCAGAACGGGTTGCTGAAACAGCAAAATCCGAAGATAACTAATCATATCATTATAAGGAGCAAGGGATGCGTCCCGTGCTCCTTATTTTTATGCGACAAACCAAAGGTAGAGATGCCAGCCAATAATAATCGAAAGGATAAATGGGAACGGCTGATTCCATTGACGCACACGGATGTTGTGACACAACCAACTTATCAGACCAACTGTCGAAATACCGAAGAAATAATAGGCAAGCAAATAAGGCGACACTAATAAACTGAAAGAAATCATCAACTTAATATCCGCTCCCCCGATTTTTTCCGGTGAGAGAAAGTAAAAGACAATTAAAAGAAATCCGACATAACAAAACGAGGTAAAATATAATGGATAACTTTGATTTATTAATAGAAGAAAAACGCTAAGAAATTGGAGCGTATCCGGTACCCACATCGCTTCTTGATCCATCAATATCATTAATAAGATCGTTATGAACCATAATAGATGCCACAATATCGAATCGGACGGGAAAAGGATATAAATCAAACAAAAGCTTATCCCTGACAATAGTTCACCCCAAAAGTAATAACGACCGAGGTATTGTCCACAATAATCACAGCGGAATCGAAACCATAACGATGACACTATTGGGATTAAATGAAACCAGCGAAGTCTCTGCCTGCAAAAGTCGCACTGAGATCGTCGCATTAAGTTAACTTGGTGATAGGCCCAATCATAAGCAAAACATTGTCCAAATGAACCGCAGATGGCTCCAATTAGAAAGTAACATAAAAACATTATTATTCCTCCTCGTATAATAAATGTAGTCTTAAATGAATGATTTTTAAGACTTTAAACTTGTTACCCCTTTCGGGGTATAATTGTTTGTAAAGATTGAGGTTGCCCAATTCCTCCTTGAAAATTATTTTTCCCTTTTAAGACTGGCACCTCATCTCTATAGACAGTATATGAATCAGCTGGATAGAACATTGTTTCTGTATCTCTTACGAGGCTATATCGTCCATAGAGTATGGGGAAAACCTCTTTCTAATTAAAGAAAGGTTGATGAATATGCAATACCTAGGTATAGACATCGGTAAGCGTGCTCATGAAGCAGCTTTACTTGATCAGGATGGAAATCATCTCGGAAAAACTGTGCGTTTTTCAAATAGTCATAAAGGTGCTGAAAAACTACTAGATTTAATGAATGAGCATGAGTG
>NZ_JH932300.1:852476-885512 GCF_000301055.1 Falseniella ignava CCUG 37419 | reverse complement strand
GAGCCGTAGCGAAAGCGAGTCTGAATAGGGCGAGGAGTCAATGGTTGTCGACCCGAAACCAAGTGACCTACCCATGTGCAGGTTGAAGGTGCGGTAAGACGCACTGGAGGACCGAACCAGGATACGTTGAAAAGTATTTGGATGACGTGTGGGTAGCGGAGAAATTCCAATCGAACTTGGAGATAGCTGGTTCTCTCCGAAATATATTTAGGTATAGCCTCAAAGTGAGAGCGATGGAGGTAGAGCACTGTTTGAATGCGGGGGCCTTATGGTTTACCAAGTTCAGATAAACTCCGAATGCCATTGTCTTATCTTTGGGAGTCAGACTGCGAGTGATAAGATCCGTAGTCAAAAGGGAAACAGCCCAGACCACCAGCTAAGGTCCCTAAGTATCAGTTAAGTGGAAAAGGATGTGGAGTTGCCCAGACAACTAGGAGGTTGGCTTAGAAGCAGCCACCCTTGAAAGAGTGCGTAATAGCTCACTAGTCGAGTGACTCTGCGCCGAAAATGTACCGGGGCTAAACTGAACACCGAAGCTGTGGATCCGTAAGGATGGTAGGAGAGCGTTCTATAGGCGGTGAAGCCATACCGTGAGGAGTGGTGGAGCGTATAGAAGTGAGAATGCCGGTATGAGTAGCGCAAGACGGGTGAGAATCCCGTCCACCGAAAGACTAAGGTTTCCTGGGGAAGGCTCGTCCGCCCAGGGTTAGTCGGGACCTAAGCTGAAGCCGATAGGTATAGGCGATGGATAACAGGTAGAGATTCCTGTACTTGGATTAAACGATTGAGTGATGGAGGGACACAGGAGGTTGTGTTCATCGCCCTGATGGAATAGGGCGTCCAAGCACCGAGCTTTGTCATGAGTGAAATGCTTATGGCTGATGGGTAAGGTGTGATGGGGAGCGAAGTATAGTAGCGAAGTGAATAGATCAAACTGTCGAGAAAAGCTTCTAGCGAGTTTAACCAACCCGTACCGAGAACCGACACAGGTAGTCAAGTGGAGAACACTCAGGTGAGCGAGCGAACCCTCGTTAAGGAACTCGGCAAAATGACCCCGTAACTTCGGGAGAAGGGGTGCTGACGTATGTCAGCCGCAGTGAATAGGCCCAAGCGACTGTTTATCAAAAACACAGGTCTCTGCCAAACCGAAAGGTGACGTATAGGGGCTGACGCCTGCCCGGTGCTGGAAGGTTAAAAGGAGTGCTTAGCTTCGGCGAAGGTACGAATTGAAGCCCCAGTAAACGGCGGCCGTAACTATAACGGTCCTAAGGTAGCGAAATTCCTTGTCGGGTAAGTTCCGACCCGCACGAAAGGCGTAACGATTTGGGCACTGTCTCAACGAGGGACTCGGTGAAATTATAGTACCGGTGAAGATGCCGGTTACCCGCGACAGGACGGAAAGACCCCATGGAGCTTCACTGCAACTTGATATTGAGTGATTGTTTGTCATGTACAGGATAGGTAGGAGCCTAGGAACTGTGGTCGTCAGATTACAGGGAGGCGTTGGTGGGATACTACCCTTGACAGATGGTCCCTCTAACTCGCGTGTAGCACACGGAAGACAGTGTCAGGTGGGCAGTTTGACTGGGGCGGTCGCCTCCTAAAGCGTAGCGGAGGCGCCCAAAGGTTCCCTCAGAATGGTTGGAAATCATTCGCAGAGCGCAAAGGCAGAAGGGAGCTTGACTGCGAGACCTACAAGTCGAGCAGGGACGAAAGTCGGGCTTAGTGATCCGGTGGTACCGTATGGAAGGGCCATCGCTCAACGGATAAAAGCTACCCTGGGGATAACAGGCTTATCTCCCCCAAGAGTTCACATCGACGGGGAGGTTTGGCACCTCGATGTCGGCTCATCGCATCCTGGGGCTGAAGTCGGTCCCAAGGGTTGGGCTGTTCGCCCATTAAAGCGGTACGCGAGCTGGGTTCAGAACGTCGTGAGACAGTTCGGTCCCTATCCGTCGCGGGCGTAGGAAATTTGAGAAGAGCCATCCTTAGTACGAGAGGACCGGGATGGACGCACCGCTGGTGTACCAGTTGTTCCGCCAGGAGCATTGCTGGGTAGCTATGTGCGGGATGGATAAGCGCTGAAAGCATCTAAGTGCGAAGCCAGCTTCAAGATGAGATTTCCCATTCGTAAGAAGTAAGACCCCTGAGAGACGATCAGGTAGATAGGCTAGAAGTGGAAGTGCAGTGATGTATGGAGCGGACTAGTACTAATCGGTCGAGGACTTAACCACGAGTCAGTTAGTTTTAGGTCACTTTTGGAAGAGATATTCAGTTTTGAGTGGACAAAGGTTCATTCAGATAATTTAGTGTGGTGATGGTTGCAAGAAGGACACACCTGTTCCCATCCCGAACACAGCAGTTAAGCTTCTTAGCGCCGATGGTAGTTGGACCTTGGGTCCTGTGAGAGTAGGTCGTCGCCACGCTGAATTATTTTATACGGAGGATTAGCTCAGCTGGGAGAGCATCTGCCTTACAAGCAGAGGGTCGGCGGTTCGATCCCGTCATCCTCCACTTATAATCTGACTCGTTAGCTCAGGTGGTAGAGCAACTGACTTTTAATCAGTGGGTCGCAGGTTCGAGTCCTGCACGGGTCATTACTATTAATCAAGTTAATAGTACAATATGCCAAGCTTTTACAGCATTATCAAGCGGGTGTGGCGGAATTGGCAGACGCACTAGATTTAGGATCTAGCGCTTTCGGGCGTGGGGGTTCAAGTCCCTTCACCCGCATAATAATTTAATCAAGCCGGCTTAGCTCAGTTGGTAGAGCATCTGATTTGTAATCAGAGGGTCGAGGGTTCAAGTCCTTTAGCCGGCATAATACGCGGAAATAGCTCAGTGGTAGAGCACAACCTTGCCAAGGTTGGGGTCGCGGGTTCGAACCCCGTTTTCCGCTTTGCCAAGTGTGTTTCATACGGCTTATTGCCGGGGTGGCGGAATTGGCAGACGCACAGGACTTAAAATCCTGCGGAGAGTGATCTCCGTGCCGGTTCGACTCCGGCCCTCGGCATACACCTGCTTTATTTAATTTAATACTTATGCACCCTTAGCTCAATTGGATAGAGTACTTGACTACGAATCAAGCGGTTGCAGGTTCGACTCCTGCAGGGTGTGTACTCCGGGAAGTAGCTCAGCTTGGTAGAGCACTTGGTTTGGGACCAAGGGGTCGCAGGTTCGAATCCTGTCTTCCCGATTGATGGGGAATTAGCTCAGCTGGGAGAGCGCCTGCTTTGCACGCAGGAGGTCAGCGGTTCGATCCCGCTATTCTCCATTTTGTTAATATGGCGGTGTAGCTCAGCTGGCTAGAGCGTCCGGTTCATACCCGGGAGGTCATGGGTTCGATCCCCTTCGCCGCTATTGTGATTTTGGACCTTTAGCTCAGTTGGTTAGAGCAGGCGGCTCATAACCGTCTTGTCGTAGGTTCGAGTCCTACAAGGTCCATTAAGGGTCTGAAAAAATTATTGTATTATTATGGAGGATTACCCAAGTCTGGCTGAAGGGGTCGGTCTTGAAAACCGAAAGGCGGGTCAAACCGTGCGGGGGTTCGAATCCCTCATCCTCCTTTTTTATTATCGCGGGGTGGAGAAGCTGGCATCTCGTCGGGCTCATAACCCGAAGGTCGTAGGTTCGAATCCTACCCCCGCAATTTTTTATTTTGCGGGTGTAGTTTAGTGGTAAAACTACAGCCTTCCAAGCTGTTGTCGCGAGTTCGATTCTCGTCACCCGCTTTTTTTCTATAATGGGCCTGTAGCTCAGCTGGTTAGAGCGCACCCCTGATAAGGGTGAGGTCGGTGGTTCGAGTCCACTCAGGCCCATTGCTTATATCTTGGATTTTGGGGAAGTACTCAAGAGGCTGAAGAGGTGCCCCTGCTAAGGGCATAGGTCGCATTTACGCGGCGCGAGGGTTCAAATCCCTCCTTCTCCGTTGTAATTATATTAAGGTCCGTTGGTCAAGTGGTTAGCTGTTAACTGCTAAGCATAACCAATCTGGAGCTAACCTTAGTGCAGTTAACGATAAGCACTTCCTTATAAAAACATTTTTTTAAGGTCCGTTGGTCAAGTGGTTAAGACACCGCCCTTTCACGGCGGTAACACGGGTTCGAATCCCGTACGGATCATTTTAATCTATTTTATCTAGGTCCGGTGGTGTAGTGGTTAACATGCTTGCCTGTCACGCAGGAGATCGCGGGTTCGAGTCCCGTCCGGACCGTTTTTATGCGGGTGTAGTTTAGTGGTAAAACTACAGCCTTCCAAGCTGTTGTCGCGAGTTCGATTCTCGTCACCCGCTTATCACGAGTAGGGTATTTTAAGAAGCCGTTAGGCTTTTTTATTTTGTTATTTTTTTAATCAAAAGAGAGGGTTAGTGAAAGATTTGTGCTTTCACTAACCCTCTTTTTGAATGGATAAATCAGTTTAGTAATAATAGGCAATGGCGTATAGTAATGTAATAATGGTACTGATAGAACAGAGATAATAATGTTTATGATTCATTTGAACTTCATTTTTAACTGGATTGACAATGGGTACTAGCAGAAATACGGATAACAATACAAATATAATCTGTGCGAGGTAATAGAATGTGGATGGTAAACTTAAGTATACCCCTAAACTAACGGCGATAAACGAACTGATAATCATTATACGATTAATCATTTTTGGTTGAATCGCAGGGGTTAAGTATTTATAATAACAGCACATATTGTAAGAACTTAAGCTAATCGCAAACTGAATAAAAACTAATGGAATAAAAGCTATTAATTGCTCTTTTGGTAGACTGTGTATTTGAGAATATAAGGCTATACAATTAAGGATGAATCCGTTAAACATTACCTTTAAGATTATTTGGTAAATTGTCCCTGAAAAATTAAATGGGAAATATTGTAGATGAATAAAGGCTACATACATAAATAAAAGTAGGTTGATTCGCCAATTCATCCTAAAAAATAGTGTGAGTAAAGCAATAGTTAAGATTGCTTCCGAAATAATCAAAAAGATGTTTAGTTTAGGATGATCATAATATCGATCTGTTTTTAAATGAAAAAGATAGTGAGTAGTCTCGGCACCCATCACCATTACACAAAGTAATATAGATGTCATAAAATTAAATACATTTGAAGTGAAATACCCATAAATAAGGCCAAACAAAACTGTTGATAAGGGATATAACAATAATTTTGTTATAGGTAATTGTAATGTTTTAATTATATTTTTCATAAATTCCCTTTCTTGGTGAATATGTTATGTATATCTTATCTAATATTTGAGTTTGATACAAGATTCAAACCTCATTTACTAGATTATTCATATACGCAGTGTTATAATTCATATGTTACACATCATTATTCCCGATAGGGATTCAATTTAATTGAATGTTGCCTTGTAACCAATATATAAATGGGGGAAAATACATTGAATAAAAATTATTTATTTACATCGGAATCTGTCACTGAAGGACATCCCGATAAAGTAGCAGATCAAATTAGCGATGCTATCTTAGACGCCATTTTAGAGCAAGATCCAAATGCACGGGTAGCATGTGAGACAGCTGTTAATACCGGTCTAGTACTTGTTTTTGGAGAAATTACTACAACAGCGTATGTTGATATTCAATCCATCGTTAGAGAGACCATCCGAGAGATTGGCTATGAAAATTTCAAATATGGATTTGATGCTGATAATGTAGCTGTGTTGGTATCTATTGATGAACAATCACCTGATATTGCGCAAGGGGTAGACCATGCATTAGAATCTCGAGCAGCAGATTCTGAACAGTTAATTGGTGCAGGAGACCAGGGAATTATGTTTGGCTATGCAACTGATGATACGAAAGAATATATTCCTTTAACTGTCTTACTCAGCCACAAATTAGCAGAACGCCTTGCTTTTGTACGTAAATCTGGAATTGTACCTTATTTAGGACCAGATGGTAAGACACAAGTTACCTTTGAATTTGATGAACATCGTCGGCCGATTCGTATCGATAACTTAGTAATTAGTGCTCAACATGCTGAAGAGGTTACATTAGAGCAAGTTCGCAAAGATATTATCCAACATGTAATCGAACCGATTGTATATGAGAAATGGTTAGATGATGAAACACGTATTTTTATTAATCCGACCGGTAAATTTGTTATTGGAGGTCCAGTAGGCGATTCGGGATTAACAGGGCGTAAAATCATCGTAGATACTTATGGGGGTGTTGCACACCATGGAGGAGGAGCATTTTCAGGGAAAGACTGCACCAAAGTTGACCGTTCTGCATCATATGCAGCCCGCTATATTGCTAAAAACTTAGTGGCAGCCGGTGTGGCTAAGGAACTTGAGATTCAGCTTGCTTATGCGATTGGAGTTAGTGAGCCTACGAGTATTTATGTGAATACATATAATTCGGCTCAGTACCCAGATGAGGTAATTATCAAATTGATTCGTGATCTTTTTGATTTAACGCCAAATGGAATTATATCAATGCTAGATTTACGTCAACCACGTTATCGTAAGACAGCAGCTTATGGTCATTTCGGACGCAATCTACCAGAGTTTACTTGGGAAAAACTTGATAAAGTTGATGTTATTAAGGATTACCTTGCTAAATAATAATCAAACAAAAATAACGGCATGCCAATTAAAGCACGCCGCTATTTTTGATTTAATGAGATGTTTAACGACTTTGATTGATAGCATCCTCAACTGCTTCGATAATAGCTTCAGCTAATGAAGTTGGTTGACTTAAATTCAATTGAGTAGAGTTTGAGTTAATAATTGATTGAGAGATTAACTGGTATGTTTTATTTTTTGCCATTTGATCAGAATTAATATTTAAAAATTTAATAGATTTAATTTGTGCATCTTTAAGTGTAACTTCGACTTCAACTTCATGATGATCTTTCTTTGATTTACCCGTATATTTTCCGTTTGATATGGTAGTTTCGGGTTCAATCGTCGTTGCTAGGTCATCTTCTTCGCTGGATTCTTCCTCAGTTATTTCATTCGTTTCGTTGGTTGCTTCAAGTGAGGTAGATTCAGCAGATGTTTCTTCGACATTACTTGTTTCTTCAGTTTCTTCAGTTTTTTCGATAACCTTAGTTGTTTCATCTTCTGTGACTGCGGTTGTTGTAGGAGTTACTTGTTGATCGATGGCAGCAGGCTGTTCTAGTGCTTGACGAACCGATGCTTTAATTAATTCAATTAAAGGTCGTGAATCAAGGGTTTCTCCCTCAATATCGGGGGAATTTGCCATTACAATTAATGATGGGAAATGCTTGATAATTTTTTCAGCATCCTCTGCTTCGCTAGCATAGTCTAGCACTTGAACATCCTCAATTTGTCGGTCATGGACGGATACTTTAACATTAACGTAGTCCGAATCTTCTTTTGCGAGACCAAAGTATATCCCATCATCATACTGAGGGTGATTATTGATGACTTCAATAATATCTGAACCATTATCTATTGATTTAAACGATATTTTATCTGTATAAAATAGTAGTGTAGCAACCCATAAAATGATACTTAGGATAAGAACATTTAGTATTGTTTTTGATTTATTCATTGGATTTATCCTCCTATTCTCTAGTATTCAGTAAAAATATGTTTCTCTGAAACATTCATTTGTTGCAAGAATGTTTCGGTTGCTTGAACAAAGGTTTTTGGGCCACTAATTATAAAGGACGTTGTATCTAGATCATTGTTATTTAAAAGTTGTTCAAGATAAGTTGCATCGATAAATCCATAATCATACTGGGTTGTTTTTTCATTCGTTAAAATAATTCGATAATTAAAATTTAAGAAAGTCTCTTTAAGTGTATTGAGTATATCAAGCAAATAAATATCTTCCTCAGATGTGAGACTCCAAATTAATGTGATTGGTTGTTCTGATTTTTCTTGATATAGTAGTTGTTGAATCAAGCTTAAACCAGAGAATATCCCACTTCCCGCTGTGAATAGATATAGACTTCGGGCTTGGTTCTTAAGAATATTTCTAGCTTCATTTTGATTAGGGCCTTCTAATATAACATTATCCCCTTGGGATATATTGTTTTGAAAGACTTGTTCTGGTGTTGAGTCCTTAACAACAAAACGCAGTTGATTTCCAGCAAATGAGTCGGGTAACGTGTAAGCTTTTAAAGGATTATCAGTTATGATTTTATTTCCTTGTTTAAAGCGAATGTTAAAAATATCACCTGGCTGATATTGATTGAGTTGTGCATCATTGGATTGAGTGGTAATCAAGTAATGTTGCGCAGTGATTCGGGTGCTATCAATTAATTTATATTTTGGTGATGTATAGGACTGGAATGTTTTAAAAGCATAGACGCCAAGAATAATTAGTGAGTATAAATTAATAAACGTCATAAACAAATTATTTTGGTTATAGAGTGGAATGAGTGTGATATGGAAGTAAGCCACTAAAGTAGCAATAACAACCACGCGACTCATCCAAAGGTCAATAAAATGACTAAAACGACTAGCGGTTATTTTTTTGAGTTTGTTACGAGCAATTCCAAATGATTGAGGAGAAAAAATTATTGTTAAAAGTACGATGGTTACTAATAGGACTAGACTAATATAGCCTAAAATAGATGAAATACTATCTAGTATTAACGTTGGGATAGCTAATCTAGTAAGTAAGTGAATGGCTACAAATACAAATAGTAAAACAAAGAAACCTGTGAGGATATCTTTTTGATGTTCCTCAGTTATTTTTTTTCGGAGCCATTTTAGTGGGGTGCTTAGAAAGGCAATCATTAATAATAGGACATAACTGTAAATACCTGAAGTAAGCGCAAGTAATTCCACCATGGTTAAAGGATTGGATTGTCTTAAAACGGCAGCAAATAATGTAATAAACATGAAGACAGTGATAATAGGTAAAAACCATTGATATCTATTTTTATGAGTCATAATAAACCTCTTTTCTTAAAATCATGAATCTCCTATGACTAATTTTACCATAATTTATACAAGATTACATTGAAACGATGTTTGAAGATATTGATACTAGATGCGCTCGATAGCTAATAATTCCGGCGGGTTATTTTTTTGATTAAGTGCATGATAGTGATATATGTGATATTCTTGTTGATCGATTGTTTTAAGGTAATTTAATAGTTGTTCCTTTTCGACTTGTCCTTCGGGATGACCGGAGTATATGACAATGATTACCCGACCTTTTCGAACAAGTTTTGACATAATTTGTTGAAGAGCATTTAATGTTGATTGAGAGCGGGTTGTAATTTGATGATTGCCCCCAGGAAGATATCCGAGATTGAAAATTGCACCGTGAATTAACGAATTTGTGTCGAGATAATCGAACAAAGTATCATGGGAACCATGAATAAATTGATAAGAAGCGGAAGTAGTCTGAAGTTGATTGATTCGTTGATAGGAGCTAAGAATCGCTTTAGTTTGAATATCAAAAGATAATAATCGACCTTTAAAGTTTTTATTACTTAATATAAAATAACTATCATGTCCGTTTCCTAGCGTTGCATCGATAAAAAATCCTGATGGGAATCGATTGATTGTTTTTTCAAGAAGTTGATGACTAAATCGCATAGCATTGAGCATAAAAATCCCTCCTGAGTTACAAAGTTATTACATGTATTACATGTTAACTAAAAATACCATAAAATCAACACTATTGGCTTTAAATCAGCTATAATTCATACCGTGATATAATTTCGAAAAATAGGAGGACTGGCGAATGCGTACCCGTCGTAGTATACATAAATATCAACAAAGAAAAAAATCGATGAAGCGATTGGCAACCTTCAATACGGGGCTTGCATTATTGAGTGCTGCTTGTATTGCACCTGCTCATTATCAACAAGCCGGTCACGTATTAACCGTGCACGCGCAAAATTTATCTCCAGCACAATTTTTAAATTTAGTCGCTGATTCAGCAAAACGAATCGCTGCGAATAATGATCTTTATGCGTCTGTTATGATTGCTCAAGCCGCACTTGAATCTGCTTGGGGGAATAGTACGCTTGCTAAAGCGCCTAACCATAACTTATTTGGTATTAAAGGGAAGTATGAAGGACAATCGGTTGAGATGCCAACTTTGGAAGATAACGGTGAAGGAGAGTACTACCAAATTAATGACCACTTCCGTAAATACGATGAGTATGCAGAATCACTAGAAGATTATGCACGTTTGTTAACGGGAGGGCATGACTCAAGCGATTGGCGTTATAACTTCTATGCAGGAGCTCGAAGAAGCAATACCCAAAGTTATCATGATGCGACGAAGCATTTAACAGGGCGTTATGCAACAGATACACGTTATGGACCAAAATTAGATAGCATTATTAAAATGTATAATTTAACGCGTTACGATGTGGTGGATACAACTGCGATTGCAGAGCGCCAAATTAAAGCTGAAGAAGAGCAAAAACGTCTGGCTGAGCAACAACGTCAATTAGAGCTTCGCCAAGCACAAAATCAAACATCATCAAATTCATCAGGGGTTACTTACGTGGTTCAACCCGGAGATGGATTGTATCGTATTGCTTCTGCTCATGGTATGACATTGAATCAGTTACTCGCACAAACTGGCTTCAATATTAATACAGTGATTCATCCAGGTCAGGTCCTCAATTTAGGAACGGCTGCAAAACCAGTTCAACCTGCAGCACCATCTGAGTCTAAGCCAGCAACTGAATCGAATGAGAATAAAGTTAATACCGAAAAAATTAATCAAACGCCAGCTCCGAGTGCATCCGCACCTCAAGCAACACCAAAACCAATAGTCCCTGCGACACCTGCACCAGCTGCGCCACGTCCTTCACAAGGTGTTTCTACACCTCGTGTTACACAAGGTACCTATGTTGTTCAACGAGGACAAGGATTATATACGATTGCGCGTCAAAATGGAATGACATTAAATGAATTGATGCAAATGAATGGATTAACTTCTTACTTAATTCATCCAGGACAAGTTTTGAAAGTTAAAGGTCAAACTCCTACAGTTTCATCTGCCTCATCTAAGGAAACTGCACCAACAACTCAAGAAACAGTGACAGAAAATAAGGTTACACCAAATGTTCCAGAAACGTCGAATACCGCGATAGCGCCTAATTACACTCAACCTGTAGTGGAATCAACACCGGTAGTTGAAGAGGCCGAATCGAAAGCGCCAGCAGCTCCAGCAGAATCAACGCTATCGACGACACAATCACATGTCGTTCAAGCTGGAGATACACTCTATGGAATTTCAATGCGCTACGGTGTCGATGTACATCAATTGATTGCAAATAATCAGGGCTCATCGTTAATTCACGTAGGTCAAGTGATTAATTTTTAATAAACTAAATTAGATCGTAGAAATTATTAGTTATTCAGTGCTGTTTAGAGAGCTTACACCGGGTGAAAGTAAGTCAGTAAGGGGTAATGAACTCATTCTATGCTAGCTTAATTGAAAAAAGTAGATTAAGCCGTGATATCAACGTTATCGATATTAAGCAAATATAATATAAGAAATAGATTATATTTGAAAATTAGGTGGTACCGCGTTAAGACGCCCTATGTTATGATATGAGTAACATAGGGTTATTTTTATAGAAAAAAGGAGAATTCCAACATGAAATATAATCATCTAGAAATTGAGAAGAAATGGCAAGAATATTGGGAAGAGCATCAAACATTTAAAACATTAGATAGAGGACCTGAACATCCAAAATATTATGTTTTAGATATGTTCCCATATCCATCTGGACAAGGGCTTCACGTTGGGCATCCTGAAGGTTATACTGCAACAGATATTATGGCACGAATGAAGCGTGCGCAAGGTTATGACGTATTACATCCAATGGGATGGGACGCTTTTGGACTTCCAGCTGAACAATATGCGCTTAAAACTGGAAATAACCCCGCAGATTTTACACAAAAAAATATTGATACTTTCCGTCGCCAATTGAAATCACTCGGTTTTAGTTATGATTGGAGCCGGGAAATTGATACAACGAATCCGAAGTATTATAAATGGACCCAATGGATCTTTACGAAATTATACGAAAAAGGGTTAGCCTACGAAGATGAGATGATGGTTAACTGGTGCCCCGACCTCGGAACTGTCTTAGCCAATGAGGAAGTCATTGATGGTGTTTCTGAAGTTGGAGGTTTTCCAGTCTATCGTAAGCCAATGAAACAATGGGTCTTGAAAATTACGGAATATGCAGAACCGTTATTAGAAGGACTCGATGATTTAGATTGGCCAGAGAACGTTAAAGAAATGCAGCGAAACTGGATTGGTAAATCCTCAGGGGCAGTCATTAAATTTAAAGTCGATAGTTTCGATGAAATGATTGAATCTTATACAACGCGTGCTGATACACTATTCGGTGTTAGTTATGTGGTGGTTGCACCTGAGCACCCAGTAGTTAAGCAGATTGTAACGCCAGAGTACCAAAAAGAGGTAGAACAATTTTTAAAACAAATCGAAACTAAAAGTGATTTAGAACGTACTTCGCTTAATAAAGATAAATCGGGAGTCTTTACTGGAAGCTATGCCGTTCACCCTGTTACCGAAGAATTAATTCCAATTTGGATAGGTGATTATGTTCTATATAACTATGGGACAGGTGCTGTGATGGCCGTTCCTGCACATGACCAAAGAGATTATGAGTTTGCCCATAAATATGACTTACCGGTTAATCAAGTGATTGAAGGGGATATCTCAGAAGAAGCTTATGTTGAAGATGGAACTCATATTCATTCCGAATTCCTAAATGGCCTTAACAATCAAGAGGCCATCGAAAAAATGATTGAATGGTTAGAAGCACATCAAAAAGGTTATGCTGAAATTAATTACCGTTTACGCGACTGGATTTTCTCACGTCAAAGATACTGGGGCGAACCCATCCCGATTATTCACTGGGAAGATGGTACAGTGACAGTTGTTCCAGAAGAAGAATTGCCGGTGGAACTTCCTTTAACAGACCAAATCAAACCAAGTGGAACCGGCGAATCACCACTTGCTAATATTTCAGAATGGGTCAATGTTGTAGACCCTGAAACAGGTATGAAAGGGCGCCGTGAGACGAATACGATGCCACAATGGGCAGGTAGCTCATGGTATTTCCTAAGATTTATGGATCCGCATAATAACGAACAATTTGTAAGTCCCGAAGCCATTGCGAAGTGGCAGCAGGTGGACCTTTACATTGGTGGAGTAGAACACGCTGTTTTACACTTACTCTATGCACGGTTCTGGCATAAAGTACTTTACGATTTAGGACTCGTTCCAACCAAAGAACCTTTCCAAAAATTATTCAATCAAGGAATGATTTTAGGGGAGAACAATGAAAAAATGTCTAAATCAAAAGGCAATGTAGTAAACCCAGATGATATCGTTCATGATTTTGGTGCGGATACGCTAAGACTTTACGAGATGTTTATGGGGCCTTTAGATGCTTCAATTGCTTGGAGTGAGAAAGGTCTTGAAGGTAGTCGCCGCTTCCTAGACCGTGTCTATCGACTTTTCATTGATGAAGAGACAGGACAGTTGAATCCAAATATTATTGATTCAGAAGATAAGTCACTTGAGAAGATTTATCATCAAACCGTTAAGAAAGTATCAGAAGATTACGAGCAACTTCATTTTAATACAGCAATTTCACAATTGATGATTTACTTAAATGCAGCACGCGAGCAAAGCGTCTTGCCGAAAACTTATATGGAAGGATTCTTAACCTTAATCGCTCCGATTACGCCACATTTGGCAGAAGAATTGTGGCAGGCGATGGGGCATACGCAATCCATTTCCCTTGAGACATGGCCGACTTATGAAGAAGCATTGACGAAGGATGAAACTGTTGAAGTCGTGATTCAAGTCAATGGCAAATTGATTAAAAAAATGAATATTGAAGTTGATTTATCAAATGAAGAAGTTGAGTCTATGGCACGCAAAATGATCGAGCAAAAAACAGATTATGACCATGAAAAAATAAGAAAGGTTATCGTTGTTCCGAATCGTTTAGTTAATATTGTTATTAAGTAATGATATGAAAGGAGGCTGCTTATGGTTAAAAAGTATAAAAGAGATGACCTGAAGTCAACGCATGATTTATCGCATACAATTGAGTTTACTTCAGAAGATCGTAAGAAGTTACGTGACCCAAATCCGCAACCTATTGATGGTGACTACTTTACTCAATCAGATGATTTATCTGCTAATGAGTCGTCTGAATCTATATCTGAGCCGTTTGAGTCTAATTCAACATCCGAGTTTGAAACACCGTATAACGAATTTCGTTATGTTTCGATTCGTGAACAGTTGAAAGAGCAAGCTGAAGCAGAAGCAAGCAATGCTGAAAAACGCAATTGGATCCAACCGAGTTATGAAGAACATTATGATATGAATCAATTAGATGATATTCAAGCCTATAATCAATTTGAGATGGAGACAAATCAAGAAGGTGAAATATCAGAGATTCAGGAGGATCACTCTTTATGGCATACGATTCAAATGAAGTTGAATCTTACAACAAACCAACCCAATGAACTAGAAGCTCTTTCTCAAAATGAAGAAAATGAAACTGGGTTTGAAGATACTAAGTTCCAAAAAACTGAAAAAACGAATATAACGAAATCATTGCCTGCTGAAGTGCGTGATGATGCAGATGATGCTGATTCTACGGACAGGAACTGGTTTAAACGACTAAAATCGTTTTATACAGGAGAGTATCTTGTAGAAGATGAAAGTGAAGAAGTGAAAATAGAGTCAGAAGAACTGGATCCATTTAGAGAAGAAACTTCGGTGGAAGATACGCCAGTGGCGGCTGAATCAAAAGAATTAACCACGAAAAAAGGAAAGTCAATCTTAAATAAGCTTCGCAATTTATATGATCCACAAGTTGAAGAAAGTGAAGAAACGGAATCAGAAATAGAAGTTGATGAAAATATCGAAACCGATGTTATCCAAGAGGTTGATACAGAAATTGGTGAGGATAATCAAAGGCTCACTGAAGAGACGACTTCATCCTTATCCGATGAAGCCGAAACTGAAGCTGAAGCTGAAGTAGAGATATCTGATCTCGACCAAAATCAACAAGAAGAACAAGGTGAAGGGCTTTCAGTCAATCAATTAAAAGAAATCCTTGAAAAATCAAACGAGACAATCAATCAACTACCTTCTTCAGAGGAAAAAGTTGAAGATGAATCGACCGAATCTGAAATTGAAAATACCTTTTCACATATTGGCAAAGGACAGGTAGATAAAACAGAGGATCTAATCACCGAGGAAAATTCGATTGAGACAACCAGTGCGACAGAAATGTTGGAAGAGGAACCTGAAACAATTGAGCCAATTATTACCGAACAACGGATGGAAGAAGATCTTACGACGGGTCAATTAATTGCTGAAGAAGTGGATGAAAGCCTGCATGATAAGCGCTCTATAGTAGGCGGTGCAACGTGGTTAACAATGGGAAGTGTCTTCTCCCGCATTATTGGCGCACTCTATATTATTCCATGGGCCAGTATGTTTGGTGAATCTTATACGAAAGTTAATATTTTGTACAGTATAGGCTATAAACCATATGCACTATTTTTAGCGATTGCTACAGCCGGATTCCCAAGTGCGATTGCTAAGCAAATGTCGTATTTCCATGCGCATAACGAATATAAAGTCGCTAATAAACTATTCAAAAATAGTTTGTATATTATGATTGGTACCGGAATTGTTTCTGCTTTAATATTATTTATCACCGCACCATGGATAGCCTCGATGTCGGCAACTCAAAATGTGGATGCAGCCACAACGGTCATCCGCTCATTAACACCTGCGTTACTAATTTTACCAGGAATGAGCTTATTACGAGGTTATTTCCAAGGTTTTAATGATATGAAACAAACGGCTATTTCACAGATTTTAGAACAATTAGCGCGAGTGGCATATTTACTAGTTGCAACGTATGCGATTCTTAAAATACAACAAGGAGAGCCAACTACAGCAGTCGTACATTCAACTTTCGCTGCTTTCATCGGTGCGATACTATCCCTAGGTTATTTATTATTTGAGTACTTTAGATATAAGCCTCAAACGGATAAGTTAATGTCACAATCATCTAATAAAATTGATATTGATTTTAATGAAAGTATGACGCTAGTCTTAAAAGATAGTATTCCATTTATTTTATTAGGATCAGGAATCATTATTGCACAATTTATAGACCAATTATCTTTTGGCCAAATTTTAAGCCGAACATCATCGTTAATGTTCTCTGAAATCTCACAACTCTATGGTTTAATGAGCCTTGATATTGATAAGTTAGTGATGATTATTATTTCCGTCGCTGTAGCGCTTGCTTCCTCATTAGTTCCAACCATTACAAGTTATTACGCAAAACGTAACTTAGAAGGAACGAGTGAGATGGTGACGCATATTATGTCTATTTTCTTTATTGTTATGTTGCCTGCTGCTTTAGGTATGGCAGCTATTGCAAACAATCTCTATTTCTTCTTCTTTGAATACGGTATTGAAGCAGGGCCTAACTTATTAGTGACTGGAGCGATTTCAAGTGTGATATTAGGACTTTATACGGTCTTATCAACCATCCTGCAATCAATGAATCAACGTCGTTTAGCTGTACGATATTTATTAGTAGGTTTACTTGTCAAATTAGTCGTACAATTTCCAATGGTGGCATTACTGAAGGCTCATGGTGCACTTATTGCAACCATGATTGGCTTTACAGTGACAAGTACTTTAAGTTGGATTGCGATTTCGAAAAAATTAAAAATTAACTATGATGTCTTGTTAACGAATATGGTACGAATTTTTATCGCCTCGATTACGATGACAGTGGCTGCAGTCTTATGGAATCAATTAGTAAATGTATTAATTCCGGGAGATGGGCGCTGGATGCTGCTTATTAAGATTATGATTGTTGTATTCGTATCCGTTGTAATCTATGTGATTGCACTTGGATTACTGAATTTATTGCATATTATACTGGGGAATCGATATCAAAAATTACAAGATGAAATGAGGTTTGTAGAGTGAGACTTGATAAGTTATTAAGCCACTCGGGATTCGGTACCCGCAAAGATGTTAAGAAGCTTATACAATCTGGAGCGATTACGATAAATGGGGAGACGGTGACAAAGTCAAGTCTACACATTGAACCCGAAACAGATCTAGTATGTTGTTATGATGAACCCATCGCTTACCAACAGTATTATTATGTGATGTTAAATAAACCAGATGGAATTATTAGCGCAACATTTGATCATCTCCATGAAACAGTGATTGACTGGGTTGCGCTTGATTATCAACATGTCGATTTATTCCCCGTAGGTAGATTAGATATTGACACAACTGGGTTATTACTTTTAACAAATGATGGCCAATTAGCCCATCGATTGACTTCGCCAAAACATCAAGTCCCTAAAGTTTATCAAGCGAAAATTGCTAAACCGATTACTGATGTGGATATTGCAACATTTCAAAATGGGATAAAAATCGATGATTATGTGACTCGCCCCGCCCAATTACGAAGTTTGCCATCTAATCAACCCGATGAAATATGGGCTGAGGTGACGATTTATGAGGGCAAGTTTCATCAAGTTAAAAAAATGTTTCAATCTATTGACAATTTGGTCTTAAAGCTTCATCGTATAAGTATGGGACCGATTACTTTAGATGAACATCTCGCTGAAGGGGAATACCGCGAGTTAACTGCTGAAGAATTGCGTCTATTAAAAGAAATATAAGGTAGAAAGAAGGAGCACAATGGAAAACATTCAATGGTTAGAAGAGGTTACTAAACGTAAAGAATCAATTCTTGAAGATCTATTCCGTCAATTAAGAATTCCGTCAGTTCGAGAAGATGATAAAGCGACAGAAGATGCGCCGGTTGGCCCAGGTCCTAAAGCAGCACTTGAAGATTTTATGGCGATGGCTAAAGAAGATGGTTTTACGACCAAGCAATATGGCCCATGGGCTGGACGTGTAGAGTTCGGTGAAGGTGAAGAATTATTAGGGATCTTAGGACATTTAGATGTAGTTCCGGTTGGAACAGGTTGGGAGACCGATCCGTTTGAACCACAAATTATCGATGAAAAAATCTATGCTCGAGGATCAAGCGATGATAAAGGGCCTACCATTGCGGCATATCATGCGATTAAACTATTGCTCGAATTAGGTGTTAAATTTAATAAGCGAATTCACTTAATTATCGGAACCGACGAAGAGTCTGGTTGGCAATGTATGGATCATTACTTTGCAGAAGCAGAAATGCCAGATTTTGGTTTCTCTCCGGATGGGAATTTCCCAATTATTAACGGTGAAAAAGGAAATGTTTCAGCGATAATTACACAATCAGATCAAACGAAGGTAGAGGGCGATTATCACCTAGTTTCATTAAATGCGGGATTACGTGCGAATATGGTTCCGCAAGATTGTGATGCGGTTGTTCAAGGAGCTGATTTAGAAACATTGGCAGAAGCATTTGATTCTTTTGTCAAAGAACATCCAAATCACTTAAAAGGTTCTTATGAAATTGAGAGTGACCAAATTACGTTCCATTTAGTAGGTAAAGCTGCTCATGGTTCTACGCCACATGTAGGAGTGAATGCAGCTACTCATTTATCACAATTTTTAGTGAACTATACTTTCGACCAACAAGATGCGAACCATTTGGTTCAAATGCTGTCACATCAACTATATGAAGGATTTGACGGTTCAGGTATTGGTGTTAACCATACGCATGATGTGATGGGTGAATTAAGTATGAACGTCGGTGTTGTTAATTATCAAGACCGAAAAGGGATGGATATCAATGTTAACTTCCGTTATCCAGAAGGAACAAATCCAGAACGTATTCATGAAGGAATGCAAAAAGCACTGACAGAATATTCTCTATCGATTGAAATGGGCGAAGCGAAAGAACCTCATTATGTTCCAGCAGATGACCCAATGGTTGAAACATTATTACAAGTATACGAAAACCAAACAGGTGAAAAAGGTTATGAAAAAACCATTGGAGGCGGCACATATGGACGCTTAATGCCACGTGGTGTGGCGTATGGCGCGCTATTCCCAAACTCTACCGACACAATGCACCAAGCGAATGAATTCTTTAGCGTCAGTGATTTATTAAGATGTACTGCAATTTATGCTGAAGCAATTTATCGCTTAACCCGTTAAAATGTCAATCGAAGTCATTCGCTCAGCCAATAATGCTAAACTACGGTCTTGGCGAAAATTAGCTACCTCGAAAGAAAGACGAAAACAACAAAAGTATCTCGTCGAAGGCACTCATTTAGTGGAAGAAGCACTAAAACATCAAGTAGCGATGGATTGTTTAATCATGACAGAAAGTTACTATGCGGAACAATGGGACCATCTGCAAACGCATGACCAGTGCTTTACACCGGTGCTGATTGCCGATTCATTAGCAAGTCAGCTTGCTCAAACACCTTCTCCGCAAGGCATTTTTGCAGTGATTGAGGTGGCGAATGATCAGAACCTGCCGCTCAATGATGGGAATAAGTATTTACTCGTAGACCGAATTCAAGATCCGGGAAATTTAGGGACAATGATTCGTACAGCGGATGCAGCGGGGATCGATGCGATTATATTGGGGGAAGGATGTGTCGATCTCTATAATGATAAAGTCATCCGATCGACTCAAGGCTCATTATGGCACCTTCCGATCGTTACTTTGAGCCTGGAAGAAGCTATTCCATTATTACAGCAACACGACATCCAAGTTTATGGGACGGGATTAGATTCTTCAGCTGTCCCTTATTATGAATTAGATACGCAAAATTCTTGTGCATGGCTGATGGGTAATGAAGGGCAGGGAGTAGACCCTAAGTTACTAGGGATGTGCGACCAAGTTGCCTATATTCCAATGCAAGGACAGGCTGAATCATTAAATGTTGCGATTGCAACCGCAATTTTCTTATTTCAAGCAAATTGTCCGAAATAATCATCAAAGCTTAATAAAAAATTCATAGGTTTTCGCATATAAATAGCGTATAATAAACATTAGAGTTCATAAATAGAGGAGAAGGTTATTTGTTAAAAGATTGGATTCACGATCTAGAATATCTTGAGATGGTACATGACTTAATGGATCATTCGGATGTTCAACGATTAGCAAACTACACTCATCATCATATTACGACGCGTTTAGCGCATTCGATTGGTGTATCCTATCGTAGTTATCGTTGGGCAAAGCGTTTGGGCTTAAATGCACGTGCTGTCGCACGAGCGGGTTTATTACATGATTTATTCTTTTACGAATCAATCGATAAGCATACTGCTGGCCCACGTGGACATAATTATGAACATCCGAGAATTGCTTTAGAGAATGCTTTAAAGATTACAGAACTATCAGATGTTGAACAAGACATTATTTTGAAACATATGTTTGGTGCGACGTTAGACATCCCACGCTATATCGAAAGCTGGTTAGTCACCCTGATGGATAAGCGGTGTAGTATTGCGGAAGGATCACATTATTGTTCTCACAAAATAAGTTATTACTTGAACCAATATCGTTTCTACCGCCAAATGAAGCGTTATGCTGCTAAAGCGATTATTTAATCTATTTATCGATGCGTTTAATTCATAAACATGCTATAGTTAGATAACAACGATGACGAAATCACTAAAGTACGCCAACCACAGAGATATTTAGCAAGGCTGAAACTAAATAATATAAGTCGCACTTTAATTTCAATTTCCGAGTTAATCTGTTAAGAATCAATTTTGATTTGAAAAAGATTCCGCTGATCACGGTTACAGATTGAGAGCTCAGTCTATGTTATTTTCATAGAATGGGAATAAGGGTGGTACCACGGTAGCGCGTCCCTTTTTGGGATGCGCTACTTTTTATATTTTATTAGAAAAATTAGGAGGATTGGCCATGATTGAACAATTAGTACAAGAGATAGACCAACTGAGTCAAGAAGCGGTTGCTGCCATCCAACAAGCAGAAGAATCATCACAGCTTGAAGCAATTCGTATTCAATATACTGGTAAGAAAGGTGCACTACAAGCTTATACACAAAAGATGAAGGATTTATCCAATGACGATAAACCAAAGCTAGGTAAAGCAATCTCATCTTTTAACCAATCATTTAATGAAGTTTTCCAAACACAATTATCCCAAATAAAAGAAAAAGAACTGAATCAACAATTGATGAGTGAATCAATTGATATTACTTTACCGGGCTACTCTAAACCTTTCGGCACAGCCCATATATTAAGTCAAACTTTAATGGAGATTGAAGATTTCTTTATTGGCTTAGGATATCAAGTGATTGACGGATTTGAAGTCGAACAAGATTTGTATAACTTTGAGAAGATGAATTTACCGAAGAATCATCCTGCCCGTGATATGCAAGATACGTTTTATATTAACGATGAATTACTCTTACGTACGCATACATCACCTGTTCAAGCACGAACGATGGAGCAACATGATTTTGAAAAAAACGGTCCATTAATGATGATTAGTCCGGGGAAAGTCTACCGCCGAGATGATGATGATGCGACGCACTCACATCAATTCCAACAGATTGAGGGACTCGTTATTGCATCTGAAGTAACCTTAGCTGATCTAAAAGGGACCTTACTCGCATTTTCTAAAAAAATGTTTGGCCAAGACCGCGAAATTCGTCTCCGTCCAAGTTATTTCCCGTTTACTGAACCGTCTGTTGAAGTGGACGTGAACTGCTTCAAATGTGGAGGTAAAGGATGTAATGTCTGTAAGCAAACCGGTTGGATTGAAATATTAGGCGCTGGAATGGTTCATCCAAATGTACTCGAGATGTCAGGTGTTGATAGTCAACGTTATAGCGGATTTGCTTTTGGACTTGGAATTGAACGGGTAGCGATGTTGAAATACAATATTGATGATATTCGTCATTTTTATCAAAATGATTTACGCTTCTTAAATCAATTTAAAGGAGGGACCTTATAATGTATCTTAGCTTAGAATGGTTATCCGATTTTTTAGAATTATCTCATGTTGATAGTGAACAGTTAGCTGAACGAATTTCACGTACCGGGATTGAAATTGAAGGCGTAGAAAATTACGGCAAAACCTTAAGTCATCTTGTGGTTGGCTTTGTCGAACATTTAGAGCCACATCCAGAAGCAGATAAGCTTAATATTGCCCAAGTAAAAGTTGGAGACGACCAAGTATTACAAATTGTCTGTGGCGCACCGAATATTGTTCAAGGTGCTAAAGTAATTTGTGCTTTACCAGGGGCAGTATTACCAATGGGCGAAATTCAACAAACTGAAATTCGTAATATTCCTTCATCAGGAATGCTTTGCTCTTATGAAGAGTTAGGCTTTAAATCCAATGTCATACCAAAAAAATATAGTGATGGCATTGTGTTATTACCTGAAGATGCTCCAGTCGGTGAAGATATTATTACTTATCTAAAATTAAATAATCCGATTTTTGAATTAAGTTTAACGCCCAACCGTGCGGATGCATTAAGTGTGCTAGGTAATGCCTATGAAGTAGGTGCAATCTTAAGTCAGACGCCAAAAATCCAAAGTGTCTCGACAGAATTAACACAAGTTGAAACTTTAGCAGATTTGAAAGAGCTTAAGGTAGATGCCAATGTAAGCGAGCAGTACCAGTTACGTTTAATTCAAAATGTGAAAGTGGCAGAAAGTCCGATTTGGATGCAAATGCGCTTGATGAAATCAGGGATTCGTCCCGTAAATAATATTGTCGATATTACTAATTACTTATTACTGTTATACGGACAACCGATGCATGCATTTGATTATGACAAGTTGACAAGTGATACCATTGGAGTTCGTTATGCCAAAGATGGTGAGAAACTGTTGACACTTGATCAAGTAGAACGCTCGCTTGTTGAAGGAGATGGCGTTATTTGTGACGGAGACCGTCCAATTGCTTTAGCCGGGGTGATGGGTGGTTATGATACCGAAGTAACCGAATCAACGAAAAATGTCTTACTTGAGACTGCCATCTTTAATCCACAAACGGTTCGCTTAACGTCTAAACGTTTAGGTTTAAGATCAGAATCTAGTCAACGTTTCGAGAAAGGTTTGAATAAACAAACAGTTAATGCGTCAGGTGATTATGCAGTGGAGCTAATGCAACAACTTGCCGGTGGTACAGCAATTCCAGGTTATTTAGCCCAAACGAGTGTGCAAGCTGAACCGGTTATGGTGACCGTTCGTCGTGACGCAATCGAACGACAAATTGGGATTGAACTGACTGATTCAGAATTAGAAGAAATTATTCAACGTTTAGGATTTACCATCACTTTAAATGGGGAAACGTTCGATGTTCAAGTACCGCCAAGACGTTGGGATATTCAAATTGAACCCGATGTGATTGAGGAAATTGCTCGGATTTATGGTTATGATCATATACCAAATACTTTACCGCAAATTCAGTCACCACTATCTGGTTTGAAGCCTCAACAATTGATGCGTCGTACGACACGACGAGTGATGGAAGGGCTAGGACTGCATGAAGTGATTAGTTATAGTTTACAATCATCGAAGCACGCTCAGTTATTGGCAAATCCTAATACCCCATTAATCCAGCTGGCACTACCACTTAGTGAGGAACGCTCAGTATTACGTCAAAGTCTTCTACCAGCCTTACTTGAAATTACACAATATAATCAAGCGCGTCGTAATGATGACTTGGCATTATTTGAGTTAGGACGTGTCTTCCAAGGACACGCAGATGCCCGTAAAATGCCTGAAGAAGTCGATCGATTAGGCATTATTTTATCCGGTCACGCTCAAGTGGATAGTTGGTCACAAAAAGCTCGTTATTATGACTTCTATGATCTAAAAGGGATGTTAGAGACATACTTTGAGCAGCTACAAATCCAATCCTTAATCCAGTGGGAAAAGGTAGAAAGTATCGAAGAACTTCATCCAGGTCGCTCAGCTCAAATTAAACTTGGCGACCAAGTGATTGGAATCATCGGTCAGATTCATCCGACACTGTGTCGTGATTATGACATTCATTCACACACATATTTTGCTGAGATTTATCTTGATCGAGTGTACCCAGTTGCGTTGCCGGAACGCAGCCAACAAGCGATACCAAAATATCCAGCCTCAATGCGTGATATCGCATTACTGGTCTCTAAAACACAAAACCACCAGCAAATTGTCGATACAATTTATGCGAGTGGCGTTGAATATTTAGAGTCGGTCACCTTATTTGATTACTATCAAGGTGAGGCAATCGATAGCGACCATATTTCATTAGCTTATCGTTTAATCTTCCAAAATCCAGATCAAACGATGTCCGATGAAGATGTGGATCAGGCAATGCAACGCATTGAATCTGCGCTACTTCAATTAGACGACATCCAGTTGCGTTAATTTAATATTTTTTCAGTGTTGCGGAAATGGAGCTTGGCTATCTCATCTAAGATGGCAGCTCCATATTTTTGTGTTAATTCACGTCCTACTTGATCGACCTGTGTCCCAGCTCCGGAAGGGAGTGTGCATTGATACGGCGCGCCGAATCTTCTTAGCGATTCTAAGAATAAATGACGCGCAATAATCGAAGCACAAGCGACGGATAGATATTGGGACTCTGCTTGTGTTTTAAAGAGAATCAGCGATCGATCGATAGTTTCTCGACCTGTTAAATAATGATAGAAATTTTTAGGGGTAGTAAATTGGTCGATAATAATTCGTTCGAGCGGCTGATTTTCAATTTTTTGAAGAAGCTGTTGGCAATTTGTATAGTGCATCATGACTTTCAGGCTGACGGCATTATATTTGATACCCATGACTTTGTTATATTGTTTAGGGGATACTTCAATGACATTATAGAATAAACGCTCCATAAGTTTGGGTGCGATGGCTTCAATTTGTGGGTCCGTTAACTTTTTGGAATCATTGACTTTGAGAGCTTTGACCCAATCGATATCTTCCGGACGTAAATAGACACTGGCAACTACTAATGATCCGAAATAACTACCGTTCCCAACTTCATCGCTACCGATGACACAATATTGTTGGCTAACCATGGTTGAAACAGAACGCGTTTGAGTATTGGGTGTCGTCTTCGTACCAGCTTGAGGCGGAGTAATCCAATCGAACTGTTGGCTCAGTTGTTGTAGTTCATTGAGCGTATGATTTCCTTGGAACAGCACTTTGCCACTCGTATAGGCTGTAATGGTTGTTTGTTGGTGCACTGCTCGAAATACACTGTAAGGAACCGATGATGTAAGATGAGGTTGATAGTATTGTTTGAGTTGTTGGAGTTGTGACGGGGTCATTTTTAAAGTGTGTTGTTTCATTGAATATGCTCCTTTAATAGTTTTTTGGCACGCAGGCTGTTTTTTTGGTAAAATAAAGGTATTAAAGTTAGAGTAGGTGAGGATTTTGCACAAACGTTTTAGAACCACCATTAATGGTAAAGACTATGTTATCACAGGTGAGAAAAGTGCTCAACATATGGATGTAGTGATTGATCTATTGAAAACACAACTTGAACAATTACATCATATTGATCCGACATTAGATACGACGGACCGCTGTATTCTTATGGCAATTAACGCTATTTCAGATAGTTTAAGTCGTGAAAATCGTATTAAACAACTTGAAGAAGAGATTCAGGCCATCAAATCTCAAAACGGCATGAATTTCAAATAAAAATTCAAATCGAGGTGCAACATGCTTACAATTGTTATATTATTAATTTTTGTATTAAGTTTTTATATGGGATGGCGTCGAGGACTCATTATGCAAGCAATCCGCTTTTTAGGCTATATCATTACCTTTATTTTGGCGACGCAATTTTTTGAACCCTTATCGAAATGGATTGAGATGATTATTCCATTTCCATCCATTCAACCCGATACACAATTGGCTATCTACGATGAAGCCATTAGTTTTATGTTGGATACGGCATTTTATCGTGTCTTGACCTTTATGTTAATCGGACTTATCGGTTGGTTAGTGACCAATTATGTGTCACTCTTCTTTAACCGATTGATGTACTATGATGTTTTGCATCATATTAATCGGATCGGTGGGGGTATCATCAATTTGATTATTGCTTATATTATTGTTTTTATTATTTTATTTGCGTTATCTCTTATTCCAGTTGAATTTATTCAACAACAATTTGTGAATAATCCTTTAGCCTATGGTATTGTCGCTAATACACCATTACTATCTGATTTTGCAGCACAAATGTGGTTATCTGTGAACCCATTATCTTAGATTACGATTAACCTGTCAGAGAGGAGGGCAATAGTGTTCGATCAAAAAATATTAAAGACGTTAGATTACCATAAAATTAAACAACAACTTATCGAGCGCGTACAAACAGAAATGGGGCATCAATTTGTTAGCGATCAACTCCCCCAAACTAAGCAGGAAACGATTCAACGCTTATTAGATGAGACCGAAGAAGTTGTTCGAATTCTTTCGCTACCAGCTACGCTACCGATTCCCCGTATTTCCAATGTTCGTGAATCCATCAAGCGCGTTGAAATCGGGGCACGACTTAATGGGAAAGAACTTGCCGAACTTGGTAAGCTGTTGAGTACGACTTCACAATTGGTTCGCTTTTTTTCGCAGTTAGAAGAGAATAACCAATTTTTCCCTCAGTTAAATGAATGGGTACAAAAAATAGTTAGTTTACCTGAAATTGAGCAACGAATTGATCAGACGGTTGATTCAGATGGAATCATCCTGGATACTGCGAGCTCGGAATTGAATCGCATTCGCCGAGCACAGCTTCGTACTGAACAATCGATCCGTGAAACCTTAAATACGATTATTAAATCAAAAGCCAATCTATTATCTGATACATTGATTACAATTCGTAATCAACGCTATGTCATTCCAGTTAAAACGGATTACCGTGCTCAATTTAAGGGGACTGTCTATGACCAAAGTAGTACCGGGCAAACCTTATTTATTGAGCCACAAAGTGTCACTAATTTGAACAATCAATTAGCTGCCCTACGTAGTGAAGAAAAGGTTGAAGTTGACCGCATTCTAGATGAAGTAACAGAGCAGTTATTGCCTTATTTATCAGAAATCAATCAAAATCATTACGCACTGGGATACCTTGATTATGTGCAAGCAAGGGCGGAATATTCTCTGGCAATCGAAGGGACGAAGCCAACACTATCGCCAGAACGGGAAGTACGTATTTGGCAAGCGCGACATCCATTGATTGATCCAAAGCAAATTGTAGCGAATGATATTTTAATCGGTGGTGATTATCAGTCATTGATTATTACCGGACCTAATACAGGGGGTAAGACAATCTTACTGAAAACACTAGGTATGCTGCAGATTATGGGACAGTCGGGACTCTATATACCGGCAGAAGAGGCAAGTCAAATCGGCATTTTCGATCAAGTATATGCGGATATTGGCGATGAACAATCGATTGAACAAAACTTGAGTACTTTTTCAAGTCATATGACAAATATTGTCTCCATCATTCAGCGAGCTACCTATCAGTCGTTAATTTTGCTCGATGAATTAGGTTCTGGAACGGATCCGCAAGAAGGAGCGGCGCTCGCGATGGCGATTTTGGATTACTTCCAATCCGTAGGTTCGATTGTACTTGCAACCACTCATTACCCAGAGCTCAAAGTATATGCAAATCACGCCGCAAATACTCAAAATGCTAGTATGGAATTCAATGATCAGACACTATCACCTACCTATCGCTTATTAATTGGCATCCCAGGGCGCAGTAATGCCTTAGAAATTTCAAAACGCTTAGGCTTACGCTCGGATATTATTGAAAAAGCTCAATCAGGAGTCCAACAAGAAAGCCAACAATTGAATGACATGGTCATGCAGCTAGATCAAGAGCGCCGTGAGATGGAAGAAGAACATCAACAAACGCAACGTTATCTCGATGATGCACAAACACTGTTAGATCGCTTGAAAGATGAATACCAACAGTGGTTGAATGCTAAAGAAGATTTGATGGCACAAGCGAAACGTGAAGCCAATCAATATATAGAAGCAAAAAAAGAAGAAGCAGAAAAGATTATTTCAGATATTCGAGATTTACAGCTCGAACAATCAAGTCAGCAACCTATTAAAGAACATACGTTTATCGAAAATAAAAAACGTCTCGGTGACTTAACGGAACCAGAACGTTTGAAGAAAAATAAAGTCTTGCAACGTGCCAAAAAGCAACAACGAATTGAAGTAGGAGACGAAGTTGAAGTTTTGGCATATCAACAGCGCGGGACAATCGTTGAGATTCCATCATCTAAAGAATACATTGTACAAATGGGCGTAATGAAGATGAAAGTAGCAGCTTCTGAAGTAAAACTTCTCGAATCTGTCGAACCTCAAAGAAGACTGAACGTTCAACGACATGCTGGTTCTAAAGTAAGCACCTCACTTGATTTAAGAGGTGAACGGTTTGATGCTGCGTTGAGAAGATTAAGCCAGTATTTAGATCAGGCGTTATTATCCAACCATCCGATGGTGACAATTATCCATGGCAAAGGGACCGGCGCATTACGCAAGGGTGTCCAACAAGCATTAGCTAATCATCCACAAGTGGAACGCTTTGAATATTCTCCTCCTAACGCAGGTGGCGATGGCTCTACTATTGTCTATTTTAAGGGTTAAGCATATTAAGAAGATTATTGCCTTGTGTCTGTTATAATATGGTTATTCAGAAAGGAGAGAAAACAATGGTACAAGATATACGTGATGAACAATTTAATGAACTTACTAAATCAGGGGTTGTATTAGTCGACTTCTGGGCGCCATGGTGCGGACCATGTCGCATGCAATCACCTGTTATTGAAACGTTAAGCCAAGCAATGGAGGGCGAAGTTGAATTCTACAAAATGAATGTGGATGAAGAAGTCAAGACAGCACAACAATTTGGCATTATGTCAATTCCAACGATGATTGTAAAAAAAGATGATGAAGTTGTTGAAACGTTGGTCGGTTATCACGATCAAGCTCGTTTAGAACAAATTTTAAGACAATATCTTTAAAAATTAAACATCTCGAGCAGCTATTTCTAGCGACTTGAGATGTTTTTTTGCATGATGATATTGACAGTGATACAAATGTATAATAAAATGATACTAACGAATGAAAGGAGATAATGATTATGAAAGACGTTACTCGCGCTTCAATCTTTAAACCGGCACAGCGTTCGATGAGATTCAATGCACGTTGGCTTTATATTCCATTTATCCTAGTTATTTTACTATACTATTATATTGTCTTACCTCCAATCCATTATGCATCGATGGCATTTTGGATGTTCTTACTGATTATAACAGCGGGTATTCTAGTCATTGAATTATTAAATGATTCACTTCAAGTTGTTAAAAAAGCTTCCTGGGGACAATATCGGCAAGCATTTAAGCAGTTATCCTGGAAGTATCGTTTATTAATTTTACCGTGGCCGATTATTTTAGTGGTCGGTATTGTCAGTAATTTAATCTTTTCGCCATTTTTCATGTCGAATAAATACGCGAATATGATTGACGTACATCAGGAAGATTTTGCGGAAGATTTCCCAGAAACAGATGTGTCACAAATTCCATTGGTAGACCGAGATACAGCAGTTCGTTTAGGGAATCGTCAGCTAGGTAACTTAACAGAGCTTGTTTCTCAATTTGTTCCTTCACCTGACTACACCCAAATCAATATCAATTCGCATCCTTATCGAGTGACCCCACTAGAATATGCTGGATTTTTCCGTTGGGTAAATAATTTTAAGAAAGGAATTCCTCATTACTTACAAATTGATAATGTGACGGGGGAGGTCCAACTTAAAACACCGGAACAACCGATTCGCTATAGTTATTCTGAATTATTGAATCGAAATGTTTTGCGTCACCTTCGTTTTAATTATCCATTTACTTTATTTAATGCACCAGCTTTTGAGGTGGATGATGAAGGAACACCGTATTATATCGCTTCAACTTATGGTCGGAATTTCTTCTTACGTGAACCTGAAGTTACCGGTGTGATCACGGTGAATGCAATGACTGGGGAGACGCAACACTATCCATTAGATTCGATTCCTACTTGGATTGACCGTATCTATCCTGCGGATTTAATTATTCATCAATTAACGATGCGTGGACACTATAGTAACGGATTCTTTAACTATTACTTTGCGCAAAATGGTGTTACCGAACCGACAGAAGGATATAATTATTTGCCAATGGATGATGACTTATACTTATATACCGGAATTACGTCAGTCGTTGCAGATGACTCCAATATTGGCTTTATGTTGGTGAATTTACGAACGAAAGATGCAACCTTCTATCCTCTGAGTGCTGCGGAAGAGTTCTCTACAATGGACTCCGCAGAAGGTAGCGTTCAAGAGAAAGAGTATAAGGCTACATTCCCACTGCTAATTAATATCGAGGGACGACCACTATATATCTTAACTTTGAAAGATCAATCTGGTTTAATCAAAGCCTATGCCTTGATTGATGCGCAAAATTATCAGAAAGTTTATGTTGAATCTTCTGTTAACAAGCTTATGCAAACCTATGCTCTAGAAAATTCGATTGAGGTTGAAGAAATTGAATTTGAAGATGGAGACCTCAATCATGTTGAGGGTCTAATTCAATCGATTCAAGCGGCTGTTGTCGATGGTAATACGATGTATTACTTCACAATCGATGGAAAAATCTATAAAGCGAATATTAAGTTGGCAGATTTCTTACCATTTTTAGAAGAAGGACAATCAATCTCAATCTTTACAACGGAAGATGGTATGGTTCAAAAAATTGAAACCGAAGCTTCTGGAGAATAATATAAAAGGAGGAAAATGATGTTAGAAGCAAAACACTTAACGAAGACATTTGGTGACTTAGTCGCTGTAAATGATGTCAGTTTTACCGTTGAACCTGCAACGATTATGGGGATGATCGGGCAAAACGGATCGGGTAAGACAACGATTTTCCGGATGTTGCTGGATTTCTTACACCCCGAAAAAGGTGGCACAGTAACATGGAACGGAATGCCCGTGAGCAATCAAGTTCGTAATATTGTCGGCTATTTACCTGAAGAACGTGGACTTTATGAGAATATGACCATCCAAGACCAGGTGATTTATTTTGCTAGATTGCGCGGAATGGAGCGCGATGAAATTATTGAACGTTTGGAATTTTGGATGGAGAAATTTGCTGTCAAAGGGAAAGTGACCGATAAAATTAAAACATTATCCAAAGGTAACCAACAAAAAGTGCAAGTGATTGGGACTTTAATTCATGAACCGAAGTTATTAATTTTAGATGAACCCTTTAGTGGACTAGATCCGGTGAATGCGGAGCTACTCCAAAATGGAATTATGGAATTAAAAGCGAAAGGCAGCAGCATTATCTTCTCAAGTCATAATATGAATAACGTTGAAGCCATGTGCGATAAATTATTAATGATCCATAATGGGGATAAAGTACTTTATGGTGGGGTCCACGAAGTTCGTGAAAGTTTCGGTCGAACCCGACTCTTTATCGAGACCAAGGATTTTACATTGGAAGAATTAAAGGCCTTGCCAGGGGTTACCTCAGCGACTGAGGAATACCCAAATAATTATATCTTACATCTTGAAGATGCATCCTATGGTAAAGAGCTCTATCAAATCATCACAAAAGGTCAGTATATTGCGAAATTCGTACAGTTACCACCAACCCTCGAAGAAATCTTTAAAACGAAAGCAGGTGAGCATCATGAATAAAACTTGGATTGTTGCCAAACAAGTATTTCGTAAAAATGTAAAATCATGGTCATTCTTCTGGATGGTTTTCAGCCCATTTATTACCCTTGCAATTGTCGGCTTAGTTGCTTTCTTTATTGGACGCGATGCTGCTCAGTCTTCAATCGGTGAAATTGCAGTAGTGGATGCACCGAGTGAGGTGGTTTCATTAATTCAACAAGCTGACACCGGAAATGAGATTCATTTTGATTTGTCAATGGATGAAGCTAGAAGCCAATTAGAATCGGATCAAATTGAAGGGTACCTAGTTTGGGAAGATGATTTAACTAATCTGAAATATTACCGCAAAACAACAAGCAAAGATATCGATACTAAATCAATTGCTTCGGTGATTTCAAATTATCAAATGCTTGAGCAGGCTAAGGAACTTGGCATCAGTGATCAAGACTTAATGAAGTTACAAAACCAAAATGTCTTTATCGATAAAATTAATGTCTCATTTAATGAAGGTGGCGAGACGAAAGAAGTATCAACAAGTAACCCAGCTGAAATAATCAAAATGGGAGCGGCCTACGGAGTATGTTTCTTAGTCTTCTTCTTTATCATTAATTATGTGTCGATTATTTCGCAAGAAATTGCGGCCGAGAAAGGATCTCGAATTATGGAGATTATTCTTTCAAGTATTAGTGCTACCTCACATTTCCTAGGCAAATTACTCGGAATTGCGATGGTCATTGCGGCTCAAATTGCGATTTATATCATCATTGGATTGATTCTTTGGTTTATTAAAAATCAATTCGCTGTTTTCACTGATTTAACCGCTCAATTACCGTTTGATTTATCGATGATTTTCAAAGAATCTGGACCAGTGATTTACCTTGGATTATTATACGCTCTCTTGGGTATTATTATGTATACCTCATTGAGTGGCTTCTTAGGTTCACTCGTTTCTAAGACAGAAGATGTTAATAAGATGGTCAGCCCACTGGTTTTTATCGGGGTTGCTGGATTCTACATAGGAATGTATGCCTTGAATAGTACGAACAATCCGGTAGTGCGTATTGGTTCTCAATTCCCACTGTTCACTCCGTTTGTCATGCCATCAAGAATTGCGGCGGGTACAGTCAACGCTCAAGAGATTGTTATTTCAGTAATTCTATCAATCGTTTTTGCTATAATACTATTGATGGTATCGATGGTATTTTATAAGAGCAATGTGCTCGTCTATAGTGACAAGGGCATGATAAATACGTTAAAACGCTCATATCAACTTTGGAAGAGCGAACGTAGTAGTCTATAAATATTCGATTATTATATTTTACAAAACCTCGAATTTTATTCGAGGTTTTTCTAATCT
>NZ_JH932300.1:826462-850115 GCF_000301055.1 Falseniella ignava CCUG 37419 | reverse complement strand
AAACCTCGAATTTTATTCGAGGTTTTTCTAATCTTATAGTATAATTTAATTAAGAATAAAAGGAACTAGGTGATGAAATGAGGAACCTGCCAATTGGCGTGATTGATTCAGGATACGGTGGTTTAACCGTAGTGAAGGAACTTTTACGTCAGTTACCCAATGAATCGATTATCTACTTGGGCGATAGTGCAAGAGCGCCCTATGGACCCCAATCGTCAGAGGACGTCCGAAAATATATCCACCAATTAACTCATTTTCTACTAAACCAAGGAATAAAAATGTTAGTCATCGCCTGTAATACTGGAACAGCAGCGGCATTGGAAACAATCCGAAGTCAAGTGTCAATACCGGTAGTCGGTGTTATTCATGCGGGAGCGAGAGCCGCAATTAAAATGACCCACTCGGGTCGCATAGGTGTGATTGGAACAGAAGGTACTATTAAGAGTGAAATGTATGCCAAAGTGATGCGTAATAAAAATATGGATTTAGAACTTTTTAGTATTGCCTGCCCGGAATTTGTAACGATTGTCGAAGATAATGCGATGGATCAACCTTCGACGTTTCAAGTGATTGAGCAACGACTTCAGCCGTTTAAAGAGGCGCAGGTTGATACTTTAGTACTAGGTTGTACGCATTATCCGCATCTCTACGATCAAATTCAAGAGGTAATGGGAGAAGATACGACTTTAATTGACTCTGGTGTAGAGACAATTAATGAAGTGAGTATGGTCCTTGATTATTTTAATATTAGTAAGACCACTCACGATGCATTGGATCATCCGGCCACTTTACGTATTTATACCACGGGAAATGCAGAACAATTTACCCACTTTTCACGTGTTTGGTTACAAGATTCAACGATTGAAGTGAAACCATGCCATATTAAAGGAGACATTATTTGTGAAGATTATTATTGCGAGCCATAATGAGCACAAAATTAAAGAATTTATTCCATTACTTGAACCGTTTGGCTTTGAGGTAACGTCATTACTTGAATTAAACGATCATCAAGAAATTATTGAAGATGGGGATACCTTTGAAGCGAATGCTTTGATTAAAGCTAAGTCAATCGCTGAAAAATATCAAGCCTATGCTTTAGCTGATGATTCAGGGTTAGTTGTGCCAGCGATTGGGAATGAGCCTGGAATATATAGCGCTCGATACAGTGGTGAGCCTAAAGATGACCACCGAAATAATCTTAAATTATTGGAACGAATGACAGGATTAGAAGGTGATCAACGCAAGGCTTATTTCGTCTCACACCTAGTTGTTTATGCGCCGAACGGAGCCTATTTATCCGTTGAAGGAAAGGCTGAAGGACTGATACTTGAAGTACTGCAAGGGGATGAAGGGTTTGGTTATGACCCGCTCTTTTACTATCCGCCTGCGAAACAAACCTTTGCGCAAATGCCACTTTATGAAAAAAATAAGGTGAGTCATCGCCGCCGTGCGATTGATCAATTACAACAATCATTACCTACATGGTTAGAAGGAGTTCAAGATGAAACTACTGGTTCTTAGTGATAATCATGGACAGTATGATTATGTTAAATCGCTAATCGCTAAATATCGACCGAATGTTGATTATATTATTCATTGTGGAGACTCTGAATTCCGTCCCGATGATCCAATCTGGCAATCCGTGGATGTCGTTGTAAAAGGAAATATGGATTTTTATCCAGACTATCCTGATCAAGAAGTTTTAGAAACCCCTTATGGGAAACTATTTATCACTCATGGGCATTTGTATCAAGTGAATTGGTCTGATGAAGGATTGCGTCATTCCGCAAATCAAGTCGGCGCTTCAATCGTCTTACATGGTCACACGCATTGTTTGAGGGTGACTCGCTATTCAGATTGTACATTGATTAATCCAGGAAGTGTGAGTCGATCTCGGGGGGCATATCCAACTTCAACTTATGCGCTCATCACGTTGAATGAAATTGGAGTTATTGTAGATTATTACAGTTTGAAGCATGAAAAAATAAAAGAATTATCACAACAATTTGAATGGAATGAGGGAGAATAATTTGATTAATCAAGCTTTAGCAAAGTTAATTATGAACGATGTGGATGACTTTTTAATTTCTAGTGAAGATGTTGCCAGTGTTTATCAGGAACATTCGTTAATTACCGCATTGATGATTTTAACCAATCGCAAGTATTCAACGATCCCTGTACTTAATAATAAAGACCAACTTGTAGGATTAATCAATTTAAGAGTCATTGTTAACGAAGCCTTAAAAAATCAAAATTTTGATTTATTGGTGCTCAATGATATTCAAGTTAAAGATATCGAATTAGTAAAACCAATTATGATTCACCGCAATTCTTCGTTTGAATACATTCTATCTCAACTTGTTACAGATAATTTCTTATGTCTTGTGGATGATAATCAGACTTTCCTAGGGATTGTGACCCGACGTAATTTGTTATCTCGTTTAAATCATTTACTTCATTCGAAGGATTTAACATTGACAGATCAACAAATTGAAAAAATTAAAAAGACAGCATCCCAGCTTGCCGATTAAATATCGGTAGCTGGAATGGTGTCGTAAATTGAGTAAGGGATATGGTATTGATGTGCTTGAAGAGCGCGAAAATATTCACGGTAGAAAATACCTGAATGGACATAATCCTCTCCTACTTGAACGCGAATCGAGATTCGATAATTAAAAGATTGCCCTTCGCCTCGAACGAGACCAATATAAGTAGGCTCATCAGTAATGACGCTATTATAGTTTTGACAAATCTCCTCGGTTGTCTGGTGAATAACAGATTCAAAAGCTGAGAGATCATTCAAATCACTGACGGGTAAGTCGATGTTAATTTGGCGAATACTGCGGCTCATATTATTAATTATTGATATTTCACTGTTTTCAATATAATAATTATCCCCAGTAGCGGTCCGAATGGTTGACGTTCGGATTCCGATTTTTGTAACCGTCCCCATAATCTCTTGGTTAATTACAACTAAATCACCAATCTCCATTTGATTCTCGAATAAGATAAAGAACCCCGTAATAAATGAACTGATTAAGTCTTTGGCACCAAGACCGATTGCTACCCCCGCAATTCCAGCTCCTGCTACCAATGTTCGAACAGGCAGACCTAGTAAATCAAGAATGGTATAAGCATAGATAAAGTAGAGCGAATACATAAAAAGATTTCGCAAAATACTGTTGATCGTCCGAATACGACTAATTGAACGTGATCGATTGAGACTAATTTTTTGGATTAAGTTCTCGTTCATTAATTTATTAATCACGTAGCGAGCAATCAACATTAGCAATGTACAAGCAATCATTGAAGAAATAATTATAATCAAATCAATTGAATGTTCGGATAATTGTTCAGGCAGACGACTGCGAAGAACGGATTCGAAGTAGTTAAATAAGTTCAAAATAGTGCTCCTTTCATACTATTTACTTCTTCAGTGTACCATACTGACGGATGAAATGTCGGTAAGAATTATTTGTAGTTGAAAGTAAATCAATGTATAATAAATACAAACAGTGAAAAGAGGTGAAGTATAGCGTGTCATTAGGTGGATTAGCAGGACTAATTGCTGCAATCTCTTTTGCAGTGCTAGTTGCATTTATTTGTCTCAATTTGTCAAAAGTAGCGGATGTGATTAAAGAAGTCAGTGTAACGGTCAATAAGTTAAATAATACGATTGATATTGTTACTAAAGACGTTGATAATTTATCGATTGAAGTCGAAGGGCTATTGAATAAGACAAATGCATTGGTAGATGATGTTGGTGGTAAATTAAACAAAACAGACCCTTTATTCACTGCCATTGGTGACTTGGGTGAGACAGTTTCTGAGGTTAATGATTCAACTAAAGCGATGGCATCGAATTTTTTAAGTGGTGCAAGTTTTAGAAAGAAAAAGCCCAATACACTCAGTCGAATTGCTCGAATTGCCAAGCCAACGATAAATCGTAAACGAACTTATGCGACCGACTATTCAAGAAAGGGACAGCCGGTTAAACAACAGCCAATACGTTCGACAGAACATTACTGGACTCAAGAAGAGAACGATTTATTTAATTTAACGGATAAACAACCGTCTAAAACAGCGGGCGAAGTTGTTATTAAAAAATAATTAAATTCTAAAGGGGGATTATTCATGAGAAAATCAAACAATGATGGACAATTTGTATTAGGAGCAGTATTTGGTGCTGCTGTAGCAGGTATTGCAGCTTTATTATTCGCTCCTAAATCAGGGGCAGAATTACGTCAAGATATCTCAGACGAATTTGATGAGTTCTTAATCAAAGCAGAGGGATACAAAGATTACGCAATGGATCGCGGTGCAGATCTAATGGATCAAGCAGCTGAGATGAGAGATGATGTTGAACTTCAAATTCGTGAAACAGCGTATGATGTAAGACATTCATTTGACCAAGCAATGGACAAAGCTGAAGATAAGTGGGAAGACGTTAAATCTGATGCCAAAGATGTAGCAGAAGAAGCGAAAAAAGAAGCTAAGGCTGCAGGTCAAGAACTTGAATCTGAAGCAAAAGAAACTAAAGATAAAGTCGAAGCTGGTGCTAAACAAGCTGAAAAAGAAGCTAAGCACTTAGCAGATGAAACAAAAGATGCAGCAAAAGACTTAAAAGACTCAGCTAAAGAATCTGCTGATAAAGTTCAAAAAGCTGCCAAGGACGCTAAATAATTCGATTGAAAGTTGAATTAAGAAATGCTCACCAAATGTGAGCATTTTTTCTATGAAAATAAATGAAAAGATATCGCAAAAGGGAATTAAGCGCTTGCAACCCTTTGGGTTTTATGCTACATTGGATATGTTAGAATGAAAGAGGTGATGCCGGCATGGCGAAACAAACTATTACAATTTATGATGTTGCAAGAGAAGCGGGTGTGTCCATGGCTACGGTTTCACGTGTAGTTAACGGAAACCCAAATGTTAAACCAAGTACCCGTAAGAAAGTTTCAGATGTAATCGAGAAATTAAATTATCGTCCAAATGCAGTCGCACGAGGATTAGCAAGTAAGAAGACGACGACGGTTGGCGTTATTTTGCCGAGCGTTACCAATTTGTTCTTCGCGCAACTCGCTCGAGGAATTGATGATATTGCGTTGATGTATAAGTATAACATTATCTTAGCGAACTCTGATGAAAGTAAAGAAAAAGAAATTCAAGTCTTCAATACCATGTTAGATAATCAAGTAGATGGGATTGTCTTTATGGCGGAGAATGTGACCGATTCAATTAAACGTGAGATTGAACGGACCAATACACCAGTGGTATTTGCTGGAACAGCGAATGACATTGAAGACGCGTATAGTGTAAATATCGATATGATTGCTGCTTATCATGATGCAACATCGAACCTGTTAACTCATAAGAAGCGAGTCGCACTTGTAACGGGGCGCCCACATATCTTATTATCAACTCAACAAGTTGAGGGGTATAAACGTGCGTTATCCGAGCATCAAGTGGACTTTGATGATTCATTATTAATTCAAGGTTCATTGACTTATAAAGATGCAAGTAATATTGTGGAGCAACTGTTGCAAGCGAAAGCCGATGCAGCGATTATTAAAGATGATGCACTTGCTTCGGCAGTGATGTCTGAATTATTAGATCGTGGTATTCAAGTTCCTGAAGACTTTGAAATTATCTCCAATGACAATTCATTAATCTCTGAAATTGTTCGCCCAGCCTTATCAAGTATTCAACAGCCACTCTATGATATTGGAGCTGTGGCAATGCGTCTGTTGACGAAAGTTATGAATAATGAGGAAGTCGACGAGAGAAGGGTGAACTTACCACATAAAATTAAGCATCGTAAGACAACAGAAGAATAAATCAATTTGATAATAAAAGGTTGATGGAAATGTATCCATCAACCTTATTTTATTGTAAAAAAACCGCCCCAATTTTGGGGCGTTAATGTGGTTAAATGCCTATTGATCATTACTTGAAGTAACTTCAGAGACTTCTTCTGAAGCTTCTTGAGTTGTTTCTTCATCATCTTCAGTCGTCGTTTCTTGTTGTTGCTGTTGTTGTCTTAACTTATACTCTAGGCTGGCTTGTTGTGACCAGAATGAATATTGTTCTTCTTCTGTCGCCCCGAATAAGAAGTTACTTGTTAAGGGTGGGGCAGGGTTGGTAATCTTGAAGAGTTCACTCTTCAGTGGTCCAGATAGATTATAAGTTTGACCGTTAACGATGGTTGTTCCAGGTAGTGTGCCGGTAAGTTCAACGATTTCTTGTTGGATAACCGATTCAGGTTGCTGGAAGGTTTGCTCTGTACCAAAGATTTCAGGGCGTAAATTGTAAAGATCATTAACAATCTTAGCCCAATAAATTTGGCTTCGAACGGATTCTAATCCGAATCCATCATTTACATCAATCGTATAGTCTTGATATCTTGAATCATAGCCAATCCAAGAACCAATGGTTACTTTAGGAGTCGAACCGAGAACCCAAATATCTTTTGAGTGCTCACTAATTCCGGTTTTCATAATCCAGTCTGCAGTAAAGGCAAGATTTTCATTGGCTGTGCGTCCTGTCCCTTGAGACAAGGTGTCTCGTAACATATCAACCATTAAATAATTGGTATCTTCGCTGAAGACATCTTTAGCCGGCGTATCTTGTTGGAAAATCACATTACCAAACGCATCTTCAATTCGTTCAATAAAGTATCCTTCAATATACTTACCCCCATTAGCAAAGGTCGTAAAGGCCCGAGTTTCTTCGAAGACGGTCGGTCCAGTAGTGACTCCTCCAATGGAGAAGGCTAAGTTTTGTGTATCTTCATAAGTGTAACTATCGACGGTGTTGAAGCCCATTTGCGATAAGTAGTCAATAATTGGCACACCACGTTGGATTAGGTCGTTGTAGACTCGAATCGCAGGTAAGTTGTCGGAACGCAGTAAGGCTCTACGAACCGTAATATTCGTATTACTAATCGCATTACCATAGTTAGTTGGAGCCCAGTAGCTGCCATCTTCGTATTCTTCGATAAAGGCTGTATCGGGTACAACGGTGGCTGGATTAATTAAATTATTTTCAATCGCCGGTCCGTAAACTGCCAGCGGCTTAATGGTTGAACCTGGTGAACGTCGCATTCCGAAAGCATGGTCAATCTGGTTATTTTCAAAGTCTGTTCCGGCAACAAAGCCTAAGACTTTACCGGTAGCATTTTCAATCACAACCATTCCAGTTTGAACAGATTCAACATAGTAAGTCTCATGGCCAGTCTCAGGATCAGTATAGATACTGTCATAGGTAACACCAATTTGGTCGTTATAGGCTTGAGCAGAGACTTGCAGTTGATCATAAATTTCTCGGTCAATGGTTGAATAGACTTTATAACCACCGAGTTGCAATTGTTTTTCAGCCTCAAAGTAATACTCATTATACCAATCATCATCTTGATAGACTTCTTGCCAAGATAGATTATCGGCTTGAATCTTCATTAGCATTAATTTCTCAATTGCACCTTTCATAATGGTGTTATAGAGATAGGACTGACGTTCTTCTTGACGCGGAACCATCGGTAAGAAGTCTTTCGTAATATCGTAATGCTTAGCTTCTTCGTATTGTTCCTTAGTAATCTTTTGTTCACGGTACATCCGGAATAAAACTTCATGCATGCGATCAATGCCGTCGGTTAGATCTTCACGCAAATGACCATATTGGTTATATGGCGTATAGCTATAAGGAGCTTGAGGTAATCCCACTAAGAAGGCTGCTTGGGGAAGGGTAACCTCACTTGGCTTGACTCCGAAAATACCTTCTGCGGCTTTACCAATTCCCGCAATATTATCACCATTGTTGTTTCGCCCAAAGGAAGCAACGTTGAGATAAGCGGTTAAGATTTCATCTTTCGAGAAGTAATTCTCAACGCGTAAAGCTAATAGAATCTCATTGGCTTTCCGGAAGAAAGTAACCTCATCGGTTAGTAATTGTTGTTTCACTAATTGTTGAGTTAAGGTAGATCCTCCGGTGCCTGATCCTTTGAGCAGATTTTCAATGGTCGCTCGGATAATTGCTTTAGGAACAACGCCAGGATGCTCTCTAAAATGTTCGTCTTCTGTGGCAATCAATCCATCGATAATAAATGGTGAGATATCATCTAGTTCTGTAATAGAGCGTACAATATCCGTTCGTACATTGGCTATCGGTTCGCCGCTCGCATAGTACAACGTACTCTGCTGCTCTAAGTGGTTAATCTTAGCGGTCATTTCCTCACGACTTGGTGGGGGCGTATCTGCGACGAGGTTCGCAAAGTAACCAATACCGATACCACCGACAAGGGCCCCACCTAATAAAAGGATTACGAGAGCGATGAGTAATAATTTTCCTAATACACCTAAAATAATATTTAAGATCATCTGGCTTTTTTCTTTGGCAGTATATTGGCTTAATGAATAATTAGATGGACCAGTATCTTTTGAGCTAGTTTTTGATCTTGAGCGAACTTTCTTCTTTTGAGAATCATTAGAGGATTCTTCAGACCTAGTCTGAGAAGTAGGGCGCTTAAACCAACTTTCTAAAGAAGGACGAGCTTTTTTGCGGTTTCGCCGAGATGGGAGCTCCGTTGTTCGACGACCGTCTATGTGATGTTTCTCCGACATCGTGTTCGAGTTAGCTTGTTGTCGTTTCTCAAGATTTTGACGATGCTCAGCTTTAATCGCGTCTTGTTTATTTAATTTTTTATTGAGTGCTTTTCGATCGATGACTTTAGTTAATTCTTGATTGGTATCATTCGATTGTTTTGAAGATGAGAATTTATGGACTTGAGTCGCTTCTAAATTCTCTTTGGTTTCAGGTGCCTTATGCTTGGATTGTTTTATTTTATTTTTTGATTGAAGATTATTTTGATTCGAATCTTTTGAATCCATGCCAATATCCACCATCCTTTCGCAATAATATAAAATATTCATATTGAATACACTATGTTAGTGAATCGCACATTGTCGCCTTCAATTATACTATAAATGAAATGAGTTGAATGATAACTTGTTAAAGTGTAATCTAAATGATATATTAACAGTTTTTTTATTTTATTTCATGTTATCAATATTGGAGGAAGCTTATGTTCTCAAAAGTATTAATTGTATGTAATCCATCAGCCGGTAAAGGAGAGTCCCCAAGATATGGGGAGTTGCTTGCGAAACAATTAAAAGAACATTATAGAGCAGTCTGTCATATCAAAATTTCTCAATCCGGCGAAGATATCTATCGTGAATGTATGACGGCATCGAATCGAGGATACGATACGGTGATCTGTCTCGGGGGAGATGGCACTTTGACGCTAGCTGCGAATGGTTTGATGCAAAATTCTGAGCGTCCTATTTTTGGCTTTATCCCATTAGGAACAGCGAACGATTTAGCGCGCGCTTTGAAATTAAGCTTAAATCCAAACCAACTGATCGAACAATACTCCAATGTGAGAACACAATTTATCGATGTGGGGAGAATCAATGATGAGTACTTTATTAACGTTGTAGCACTTGGCGCGCTTCCTGATACGGTGATGAATACGTCAAGTGAAGATAAAGAGCGAATGGGCTTTATGGCTTATGTCCGAGAAGGGGTACAGACATTTTTTGATCAAGATGCAATGGAATTGCGAATTCGACCTGGTGAAGGCGAAGAATTACGACTTACAACAAATTTAGTAATTGTGGGCTTAACGAATAGTGTGGGAAGCTTCCAGCAAATGATTCCGCATGCAAAGGTAGACGATGGATTGATTCATCTTATTGCAGTTAAAGGACAAACGACACTCGATACAATCCGTGCCGCTGTAGATTATAAGCTGGATACGCCAACGCAAGAACGTTATTTAACACTATCAAGTCAAAAAATAACCATCGAACAAGTCGATGGTATGGATCGGATCGTGAATGTTGATGGCAATAGCGGACCTGTATTACCAGTTGAATTAGAGGCCCTCCCATCTGCTCTACAAGTTATTGTCCCTCAGGGGGAGTAACCCCTTGTTCGAGTAAGAATGCCGCATAGTCGTTCAAGATATGCGAAAAATGTTGCGCAGTAGTGAGATCATTTTGAATGGTGTCTGACTTAGAGGATTGGTGCTGAAATAACTGATTCAACCAGGTCGGTAAATAATCTTGCCATTCGCCTAACTTCGGATAGAAACTTCGAGCACTGTATTGAAATAAATCAAAAGTACTCTCTGCCAAATGGGGATCAAATTGATCAAAGAAGTCTTGAAAAATCTCGCATCCATGCAGATATTGAGAGCTTTCGCTGAGCATCGGTAATTTTGACGTATTGACTTCAATTCTTTCACCAAACCAGTAAAGCTCCAATTCAGTAGGAGCTTGGTTTTGGATAAACCATTCTAGGATGAATGATTTATTATAATTATCGAGAGATTCAAGTAGTAAGAGTTGTTGCATTAGCGCAGGTAAATTTTCGTGGTTTGATTGTCTCAAGTATTGCAAGATTTGTTGAAGTGATAAGTTCGTTTTTTGCGTGAATTGTTGGAAAATATCGTCAGGATTATCAGTCGATAAATTCAATGTATCGAGTATCGATTCAAGGGATTCAATTTGTCGAAATCGCTCGATCGCAAAATTAATCGACGATAAGAGCTCTGTATCAGCATAGTGGTCTTTCAAGGAATATAGGGTCAATAAAGACTGTGATCGATAAGGCATCAAAGCTTGCGACTCAATATAACTTTTCGCCAAAGAAGTTGATTGAATAAGATCATCGGTTGATGAAGGATAGTCCTGCCATAGTTGTTTGATTGCTTTGTGATCTTTTTGATCGAGATAGACTGCAACTAATTCGTTAAAAATACTCATATCGTACTGATGTTCAAGGCTTTGGCGAAGGATTGCTTCGGCTTGCGCAACTTTATGATTCATTAGTAAATTTTGACTTCGTTTTAAATCATTTTCACTAGAGTGAGGGAAAGGAATTGGATTCATAAACAACCTTTCTAATAAGAATTTAGGGGGAGACAATGTGATTCAAATATATACGGATGCTGCCTATCATCCCGTCCAAAAAACCGCAGGAATTGGGATTGTCATCGATGGCGCTCAACGCTACCAATATCAATATTATTTAACCGATGTGGATGATAATCATCAAACGGAATTTGCGGCTGCGATAATCGCAATGCATCACTTAAAGGGCATTGCATCCCCAATAGAGTTAATTCAGTATCAATCGGACAGTCAAATCGTAATTGATTCGATTCACAAGCGTTATGCTAAAAAAGAACGTTATGAACGACTTCTTGAGAATTTACTTCGGTATATTGATGCGTATTCTCTGTTCTTTGCAAAGTGGGTCAGTGAGCGAGACAATCGCTACGCCGATCAACTAGCACGGCAAGCATTGCATCAAGCGAAAGAGGCGATTCCCATTGATCAATTATGTTTACGATTTGATTGTGACCAGAATTGATAGTAAGTGACTTTAAGTGCACCGTTGTATAATTTTCTTTTCTTATTCGCGACTTGGCCATAATAAGTTTCAAAGTCATCGTCGCTGGTTAAGATATATTTACTCCAAGTCGTCAGCGGGTTTAGACGTTCACCCATCGTTCGGTACAATTCATGAACACTTTCTTCGTCCATCAAGCGGTCGCCATAAGGTGGATTGGTAATCAGTAACGCATATTCATCCGTTGGACAGAAATCATTAATTTGCATCTGCTTGAATTGAATGGATTCTCCAACACCCGCTTGATCAGCATTGGCTTTCGCAATTTCAATCATGCGATGGTCAATATCACTACCATAAAGTTGTAGCGCCACGTCGTGATTAATAGCTTGGCGTGCTTCAATACGTTGCTGTTCCCAGGGGTTTTCAGTTTGATTGAGGAGTTGCCATTTCTCAGCAGCAAAATGACGGTACAGTCCTGGCGCGATATTATGCCCCATTAATGCCGCCTCAATTAGGATTGTCCCGGAACCACACATCGGATCATATAAGGGGCGGTCAGGATACCAAGTCGTCAGTTGGATTAAGGCTGCAGCCATATTTTCTTTTAGTGGGGCGCCTCCTTTTTCTTCACGGTAGCCACGTTTAAATAAGCTTGTTCCACTCGTATCCAGTGTAATTCGGACGACGTCTTTTCGAATCGCTACTTCGATTGGGTAATAGTCTCCTGTTTCTGGCAAGAATTGTCGGCGGTGATAGTAATCTTGTAATTTCTTACTAATAGCTTTTTTAACGATCCGTTGAACGTTTGGCACACTATGCAAGGTTGATTTGATGGATTTACCACTTACGGGAAATTCGCCGTCTAGTGGGATGATATCCTCCCAAGGTAGAGCGTACGTTTGATCAAATAAGGATTCGAACGTTTTTGCTTTGAATTCACCGTATAAAATTTTGACACGGTCAGCTGTTCGTAACCATAAGTTTGTTCGAGCGATATCATGGGCGTCACCATGGAATTTAACGAGACCATTTTCAGTTTGTGTTTCGTAGCCTAGTGCTTGTAATTCTTTAGCGACTAGTCCTTCAATTCCTGCTGCAGCTGTTGCAATAAGTTGATACTGTTGCATAAGTGCCTCCTTCTCTTATTAAAAAAGACTCTGATAACCAGAGTCATTACCTATGAGTAGTAAATTTCTATAAGCCATGTTCTGTCCACCGCGAAGACATAGGAATCATCGTGATGGGATAACCATCTATCTACAAATAAATTTGTCTCTCTCGTAAGTTGAATTCCTGTTAGAGAGAGTGCCCCTACCTTTGTTTGGGTTGCTCGCTCGAGGGGTTTACCCGTTCCATTCTTATTATTTCTAATAAGACTCGTCTCTGTGGCACCTTAGAGCTGACTAAACCATCGCACTAGGCCTTAGGTTGTTTAGCTGCCGTAAGTATAAATACTCCCTTAGCTTATTATTTCACTAAGCACGAACACTACAAGCATCTCAGCTTGTGCGAGCATGGACTTTCCTCGGCTGATCCGCCGCGATTATCCGAAATTTACTATAGCTTAAAATTAAAATTTGGTTGATTGTGTATAATCAATCGTATTATCGGTATTATCTATTTTTGAACCGAAAACATGCTTTTCAAGGTTTGATAAACGTTTCAAAATATCAAAGTTGGTGACGCCGCTACCTGGTGAAGTAGGGACATTCTTTTTAGCTAAAGCAAGCTGTTTAGATAATTCATCAACTTTGCTAATTAATCGTTCATTTTCATTTTTTAAATAGGCGACATCTTTTTGGAAAGAATCGTAATCACGAATAATACTATCTAAATATTCATCAACTTCAGCGGTATTATATCCACGCATTGAGCGATTGAATTCTTTTTGTAAAATATCTTTTGCCGTTAAATTTTTTTCTGCCATGTCGATCACCTCATAATTCTTTGGACTAATATCTCTTAATTTATGGCATTTGGCCAATCATAAAGTCATAAAAATTATATCGTTATTCCTTTTAAATAGCAAATAAAAAATAAGTTCATCGATATTGGATTGCTAAACGGTGTGTTGTAAAATGAATTGCAACACTCAGTAATTTCTGAAATACAAAAAGACATGAAGATTCGTTATACTTAAATCACCACAAAATAAGCAAAGGAGAATCTTCATGTCCACAAATAATTATAACACAAATCAGAACCGATCATTTACTCATTTAGACTTTAAAGAAAGACAGCTAATAGAAAAATGGTTAAATGAAGATATTAGTAAAGCAGAGATAGGCAGACGCCTTGGACGTAACCGCTCCACAATCCATAGAGAAATTAATCGGGGCACTGTAGAACAGATCAAGCAGATTAATGGCTATAATAAGAAAGTCACTGTGTACTACTCAGATTCCGGTCAATCTGTTTATGAAAATAGACGTTTAAAGTGTGTCCGCAAAAAGATTGTTTCTTTCTCGAGCGCTTTCTTCTCTGCGCTGGAGGATGCCTTCACTAAAGGATTGTTTAAAGGTAAACAGCGGCTCTACAACATAAAGACATTTATAGCTCTTTATAGAAAAAAGCATCCTGTAGAGAATATACCAACGTTTAAAACCGTCTATTCATATATACGTCAAGGTCTTTTGTCTATCAAACCACATGACTTACCTGTCATGTATCGTCTGAAACCAAGAAAAAACCAGCATAGTAACCCTAAGGGTAAAAACAAAAGAATCCTAGGTACCAGTATCACCGATCGTCCAGAGGACGTCTTATCAAGAGAAACATTTGGACACTGGGAAGCTGATCTGGTTAAAGGGAAGAAAACGAAAAATGAACCGGCAATCATTACCTTGGTAGAGAGAAAAACACGCTATGCCATTACTAAGAAAATCAGCGACTATAAAAGTCAAACGGTTAAAAATGCCTTTGAAGAGATTCTAGCAGATAACCCTAACCTATTTGCTTCAATAACTTTTGATAATGGTTCTGAATTCTCCTTAATGTCTGAACTCAATACAGACGTATATTTTTGTCATGCCTACGCATCCTGGGAACGGGGCTCAAACGAAAACTTCAATAAACTGTTGAGGGAATTCATCCCTAAAGGAAAATCCATCCATCTTTTTTCAGAAATGGATATCGATCAAGCCACTCAGGCAATCAATAAAAGGATTAGAGAAGTGATAGGGCTACGTTCATCAGAAGAGTATTTTCAACAATGTCGTATTTAAATTTTTTCTTCTCCTAGGGGAAGAAGTAAAGAGATTTTAAGTTCATCGAATCATGTAACAGAAAGTGTTGCATTTAACTTTACAACTCAAGTGGATTGCTAAACATTCACGAGTCATTCATAATAGTATTATGATAAGCGAGGTGAAGTGATGTATAATATATATATATTGGATGTTTTAGAAGAATTAATGGAGGCAGCTTACTTTCATTGTGAGTGGGGAATTAGTTGGGTTAACAACCAAGAATTTATTACGATTCAATTTCAATACCCCTTAAAAGATGAATTGTTGCCGAACCATCCGTTTGAAACACCTGTGTATGTTTATCAATTAATTTTATATAATTCAAATGCGATTGATCAGTTGCAATTTCATCAATCTCATACGATTCCCATCGATGATAAGCAAGGGATTGCGATTGGAGAATTGTACTGTATTGTAGAATATACTCGACGGCAAGTGGCTAAGATAAGACTTCAGCTCCATGAACAGCCTTTTAGTGAGGAGCTCAACTTGATTCACTGGAATAATTGTGAGTATCAACGCCTCGTTCAGACGATGAAGCAGTCGGGTCGCTATAATCCCAAACGGGTTTATTTCCCGTATTAAAGGAGAGGGTTAAAATTAAATATTGGTATCAATACATTATCACTATTCCGCAAGGACACAATCTCTTGATTGAAGAAATCACTGATTATGCAAACGAGTTAGGTGCGAGCGGAGTCGAAGTTAAAAATGCGATCACATATATGAATACATCCGATCAAGACTGGTTTGGTGAGATTCCACTAGAACTTTCAGAGAGTCAACGCGAACAACCCATTCAACTCATCGTCTACTATGAAAAAGATGATTTTCAAGCTGAGTGGTGTGGGTGGTTGGAACAACGACTTCTTGGGGAATATGTTCTAGAAGTAGAAAAAATGCAAGAAGAAAATTGGCAACAAAATTGGATGGACTATTACGAAATTAAGCATCTAACTGATCGCTTGGTAGCTGTGCCAAAGTGGCTAAGTTATGAATGCCAACCGGGAGAACATGTGATTATATTGAACCCGGGAATGTCTTTTGGTACGGGACATCATGCAACCACTGAAACGATTACGCAAGCAATTCAATCGGTATTGCATCCCGGTGATAAAGTTATCGATGTCGGTTGTGGTACGGGTATTTTGAGTTTTGCGAGTGCGGCCTTAGGTGCGAGTGAAGTGCTCGGGTTAGACTTGGATGAAATGGCGGTAAAATCAGCTCAGGAAAATATGGCTTATCAAACCGATACAGCAATTTGTGATTTGGTACAAAGTAATCGGTTAAACTTTAAACAAAATGATTTATTGGTTGATATTGACCAACCTGCTGATCTGATTGTAGCCAATATTTTACCGCATATTCTTGTTCGAATGTTCGAAGATGCAACCCGATTACTCAGTGAGGGGGGCTACTTGATATTGGGTGGAATTCTACAAGATAAATTACCATCTATCCAAGAGGATTTAACGACGTATCCTTTTGAATGGGTAGCATCATATCCATTAAATGATTGGGTATCCATCGTATATCGTCGAATTTCGAGGTGAATTTGGATGCAACAATATTTTTATTCTGATCGATTACAGACAGGGGACCGATTTCAACTTAATCAAGATGATATGCACCATATCATTAATGTTATGCGATTAAAAAGTCAGGAGATTATTCATGTAGTTGATTCAGAGCGTCAGACGTATCGCTGTCAGCTCCAAGCACTACCGGAAAAAGAATGGGAACTTGAGGCATTAGACCAAGTTTATTTTGAACGTGAATTACCAGTTAAAGTCATTGTAGCTTGTGGTTTATCTAAAAATGATAAGCTAGATTGGATTGTTCAAAAAGCAACCGAAACAGGTATGATGGAATTTATTCCATTAGTATTAAGACGAGATGTAGTGAAATGGGAGCCCAAAAAAGCTCAAAAACGTGTTGAACGACTCCAAAAGATTGCTAAAGAAGCAGCGCAACAAAGTAAACGAGAAATAATTCCCTACGTCCATAACCTGATGACGCTACAAGAAATGACGAAGATGATCCAAGCAGATCATCGCTGGGTAATGTATGAAGATACCGCAAAAAGTGGGCAACATGGGGCATTAAAAACAGCCTTCGAATCCGTTAAATCCACTGACAGCATTATCGCTGTATTTGGTTCTGAAGGAGGATTTGATCCATCGGAGATTCAATATTTAAATGAACAAAACTACTTAAGTTGTAGTTTAGGTCCACGTATTCTCAGAGCAGAGACAGCGCCAATCTATTTATTAAGTGCTTTAAGTTATCAATTAGAATTATAAGAGAGGAAGTACCTTTATGAAATTAAATAAATTAATCGACCACACATTATTAAAAGCTGATGCAACTTCAGCACAAATTAAACAACTCTGTCAAGAAGCAAAAGACTATGACTTCAAGTCTGTCTGTGTTAATCCGGCATTTGTACCACAAGCGACTGAATTATTAAAGGGGAGTGACGTTGAAGTTTGTACCGTTATTGGGTTCCCTCTTGGAGCGAATACGACTGCAACGAAGGTTTTCGAAGCGAAAGATGCGATTGCGAATGGTGCCACTGAAGTGGATATGGTAATTAATATTAGTCAAGCGAAAGATGGACAATGGGAAGCTGTTGAAGAAGAAATTAAACAAATTGCTGAAGCTGTCAAAGGCAAAGCTGTTTTAAAAGTGATTGTTGAGACAGCGCTTTTAACAGATGAAGAAATCAAAAACGCAACGGAAGCAACTGTCAATGCGGGAGCTGATTTTGTGAAGACTTCAACTGGATTCTCAACTCGCGGTGCTAGCTTAAATGATGTTCAAATAATGAACACTGTTACTCAAGGAAGAATTGGCATCAAAGCGAGTGGTGGCGTTAGTAACCGCCAAGATGCGTTGAATATGGTTGAAGCAGGTGCGACACGAATTGGTGCTTCAAAAGGAATTCAAATTGTTAGTGAATAAAAACCCAATACAAAATATCAATCAATAGAAGGAGGCGAGCTGAGTGAGAGGTCATGATTTAAGTGCAGAAGAAGTCATCCAATTATGTAGTGAATATATGAATGAAACTAAGGTAGCTTTCATCAAAAAGGCACTCGAGTTTGCCACCCAAGCTCACGAAGGCCAGCTACGACTATCTGGAGAACCTTATATCATTCATAGTATCCAAGTTGCTGGAATTTTAGCAGAGCTACATATGGATCCGGATACGATTGCAACTGGATTCTTGCACGATGTGGTTGAAGATACAGAGATTGAACTCGATGAAATTGCGGAACGCTTTAGCGAAACAGTCGCTTTTTTAGTCGACGGGGTTACAAAGTTAGGGAAGTTGAAATTTCAAAGTAAACAGGAAGCCTTAGCTGAGAATCATCGCAAAATGTTATTAGCGATGGCAAAAGATATGCGAGTAATTATCGTGAAATTGGCTGACCGCCTTCACAATATGCGCACGATGAAATATCAAAGCCCTGAGAAACAAATTGAAAAGTCGCAAGAAGCGATTGAAATTTACGCACCGTTAGCGGATCGCCTCGGGATTAGCTCGATTAAATGGGAGCTCGAAGATATTGCGTTACGCTATATTAATAAAGACGCTTACTATGATATTGTGAAGAAAATGGACAGTAAGCGCGTCGAGCGCGAGGCTTTTATTGAAAAAACCATTCAAGATATTCAAGGTTCAATTGAAGATTTGAATATTGAAGCAGAAATTTATGGAAGACCTAAACATATTTATTCAATTTACCGAAAAATGGTTGATCAAAAGAAAGATTTCGATGATATTTATGACTTATTAGCGATTCGAGTGATTGTGCCAACCATCAAAGATTGTTACGCCGTTTTAGGTGCAGTCCATACTCGCTGGAAACCGATGCCTGGTCGATTTAAAGACTATATTGCCATGCCGAAAGCCAATATGTATCAATCAATTCACACGACAGTGATAGGTAACAATGGGAAACCGGTTGAAATTCAAATTCGTACCCATCAAATGCATGATGTTTCGGAATATGGGGTCGCAGCGCACTGGGCTTATAAAGAAGGCCGAGTCGATAAAGTCGAAGAAGATGACACAATCAAAAAGCAATTAGACTGGTTCCGTGACTTAGTAGAATTACAAGATGCGGCTCGAGATGCGAGCGAGTTTATGGATTTTGTTAAAGAAGATATCTTTAAAGACCAAGTGTATGTCTTTACGCCAAATGGGGATGTCATTGAATTACCAACCGGATCATGCCCCATTGACTTTGCTTACCACATCCATTCTGAGATTGGTAATAAGACAGTGGGCTCAAAGATTAACGGTCAAATCGTCCCGCTGGACTACAAGCTACGTAATGGTGATATTGTAGAGATTTTAACGAATCCTAATTCTAAAGGACCGAGCCGAGATTGGTTGAACTTTACTGCAACAAGTAAAGCTAAAAACCGTATCAAACGGTTCTTCAAGATGGAAGAGCGTGAGCTCAATAGCGAAATAGGGCAAGATATCTTAGAACGCGAACTCAAAGAAATTGGTAGTACCCTAAAAGTAATTACTACGAAGAAAAATGAGCAAGGGATTTTGGAGCGATTTAATTTTGCAACGATTGAAGATGTGTATGCTGCCATTGGATTAGGTGAAATCAGTGCTGCCAGCATTATAAATTATTTAGAAATTAAACCGAAAGCCAAAGAAGCTATCCTTACTCAAAAACAAGTTAAGCCCGCTACGCAAAAAAATCAACCTCGCTCTGTTCATGAGAGTGGTGTAGTCGTAGAGGGTGTTGATAATTTAATGATTCGTCTCAGCCGATGCTGTAATCCAGTACCTGGTGATGAGATTGTCGGTTATATTACGCGTGGTCGTGGTATTTCAGTTCATCGTATGGATTGTCCTAACTTAAATGCTGAAGATGATTTAGAAAATCGTCTTATTGAAGTGCATTGGGATCAAGACAGTGAGAACGAGGGAGGCTATGAAGCCAAGATTATTATTGAGGGCTTTGATCGATCAGGGCTCCTAAATGATATCTTACATGTCATTAATCATACTGTGACAAATTTAAATAGCTTTAATGGGAAAGTTAATGAAAATAACGGATCGATCGTAACGATACGGGTATTAGTGAAAAATACTCAGCAATTGGATGAGTTAATGGTCAAATTAAAAAATATTCCGAATGTTTATGAAGTTCGTCGATTATCAAATTAAAGGGTGAATAAATTGCGTATATTGATTCAAAGAAGCCTACAAAGTTCGGTTGAAGTCAATCAACAGACGAGTGGCTCGATTGATAAAGGCTTTGTCATTTTAGTTGGGGTTACCCATGATGATGACGCGTCGGATGTCGATTATTGCGTTCGAAAAATTGCCAACTTAAGATTATTCGAAGATGAAGATGGAAAGACAAATCTTTCGTTAAAAGATGTTCAAGGCGAGATATTGTCCATTAGTCAATTCAGTTTATTTGCGAATACTAAGAAAGGGAACCGACCTAGCTTTATCCGGGCTGCCCAACCGGACCATGCTAATCAACTTTACGAAGACTTTAATGAGCAATTAAGAGCGCTAGGTTTTAAAGTTGAAACGGGAGAATTTGGGGCGGATATGCAAGTGAAGATTATTAATGACGGTCCGATGACATTGTTGATTGACTCAAAGGATAAAGATTGGTAATACACATGAAATGGTGCAAACTGTCTCTTTACAGTTGATTTTTATCAACTGTAAAGAGACAGTTTTTAGTTTGATAGTAGAATAATTTATTGTTCAATAAATTTTCGTTAGTTATAAAATGAGAAATTCAAATTTCAAATATATTTATTGAAATAAAAAATATAATAAATCGAGTTCGCATATCGAGCAAAATCAATAAATTAAAATCAGCAAGCTGAATAAAAATGAGTCAAGTCCACAATCCTGTGTAAAATACTATACAATGTTTTACCGGTCACTCATTGATCAAACTTAATATATTTTCTTGTAGAACTGAGCCATTCATCATGAAGGTCCATAAGGACAGCTCCAATTAATCGATTGGCGGACGCTCGGTTGGGAAAGATACGAATAATCTTTTCTCTTCTGCGGACTTCCTGGTTCAGTCGTTCAAGAAGGTTGGTGCTTTTTAGCCGATTGTGGCCATTTCCGATGACCGTGTATTGAAAGGCATCTTCGAAGCCATTATCCAATGTTTCGCATGCTTTTGTATATTTGGACTGGTCAATATATTCACCGACTAAGGCATTCTTAGCTGTTCGAGCGAGTTCAATATCCGTAAACTTAAAGATCGCTTTTACTGCTTCTCTAAACGGTTTTGAATTCTTTTTTGGAATGGAACTGAAGATATTTCTTAAAAAATGGACCTGACATCTCTGCCAACTTGCGTTGGTAAAGGACTTACGAATCGCAGACACTAGGCCTTTATGGGCATCAGAAATGATGAGTTCTGTCCCCTGTAGACCGCGTTCTTTTAAGTAGTCAAAGAAGATGGACCATGTGTCATCACTTTCTTCATTTTGGATCATGAAGCCAATGATTTCACGATCACCCCCTTCTGTTATCCCGATCGCAATATGGCAGCTTTTAGAAAGCACTCGATGGTCCTCACGGACTTTTATGTAGAGAACATCAGTCATCAGATAAGGATAATTCGTACCTGAGAGCGAACGGTTCTGCCATTCGTTGACCATCGGGTCTAACTGTTCAGTCAGGCTAGAAACAAAAGATTTCGATACCGATTTTCCACAGAGCTTTTCAACAATCTTTGAAACTTTACGTGTCGAAACGCCTGAAACATACATCTCAAGCATTGAAGCGAGCAGTGCCTTTTCATTTCGCTGATAACGCTCAAACACCGTCGGTGAAAATTCACCATCACGTGTTCTAGGCACTTTTAATTCGAGTGTGCCCACACGAGTTGTAAAGTCTCGCTCATAATAGCCATTTCTTTGACTCTGACGACTTTCTGAACGTTCATAGTCATCGGCTTGAATATATTCTGTTCGTTGATTTTCCATCAATTGGTTGAAAACAGTGGTCAAAATATTTTTAGACACATCATCTTTAACGGAATGTTCAATAATACTTTGAACCTCTTCGTTGTTCAGTGTAAAATGTACTTGGGTCATGTAACGTCCTCCTGGGTATGTTTTTAGTGGTTAAAAACATTGTACCGTAAAAGGGCTGTTACATGGCCTTTTAACTTTTACACAATTATATGGACTTTATCTGTTTTAATAAAGGAGAAGTACTAAAGAATGAAGAAACAAACATTTTTATCAAATCGAGTTAATAAGTATTCAATACGTAAGTTTAAGTTTGGAGCTGCCTCGGTTCTTATTGGCTCATTATTATTTTTAGGAAATAATGTACAAGCGGCCGAAGAACCTGTCGAAGATACAAATATATTATTGTCTGAAAATAATATTGGTGATGAAGAAGTTAATTCTATAAAGCAAGTTGATGAAGAAAATCAAGAGCCATCAATATTTTCTGAGGAATTACCAAATGTAGAAGAAGATGGATTAGTAAATCAAGATTCTGAAGAAAATCAAGAATCATTAGCGTTTGCCCAATATTTACCAAAAACTGAAGAGGCCTCTGTGAATGCAACAAGAGGTAATATTAGTGATCAACTTAATGTTACTGCTACTCTAGATGTGAAAGATAGAGTCCATGCGGTAGGTGGAAAACATGGTGATTTAGGCTATACTAATTTCGATTTTACAGCAGAAATCCCGTTAACAGCAAAAGAGGGGGACTACTTTGACGTCTATTATGAGCCTGCATTGTCAGTGTCTCCAGTTAACCCTAATGATGTAACAAATGGGCGAGATCCAATCACCGGAATTCAACGTGGTGTTCGAGATAGAAATACTGGGGAATTGATTGCTGAGATAGAAGATTACAGAGACCAAAGCTTTATTCGCTATATTCTAACAAACTATGTTGAAAGAAAATCGAATGTTAAGATAAATCAACGTTATACTCATGCTTATGACTATGAGAATGCACCTAATAGTGGAAACTACACTGTTGGATATACAATTGGTGATAAAGAATATAAGAAAAATGTTTATATTGATTATGCGAACAATCAACCTAGTATGAAAAATGGTTATGGTGTAAGTAATGTATTGTATGAAGTGATTGATAGTCGAGATTATACGAATATTTCTTATTTTAACCCAACGTTTAATCAGTTACAATCAGGCACATACGGACTGATTTATCCTTTCAAAACTTCTGATTCAGCGATTAATCCTATGGAATTTGAAAAAGCAAAAGTAACAATTTATGAAGTGAGTGAAGGTAATAAGCTAAACGAAAGTCACTACTTTGTACCTGAAGAAGTTAATGCTGTAGATGTGACAAATGATGTTAACCTTACGTTTGATCAATCAAGCAATGGATGGCGATTTGATCTTATAAATCCTAATAAATCATACGTAGCTGTAACTAAAGGAAAAGCTAGACAACTGCTGCCAGGCGAACAAGGAGAGTTCGTAGTTGGTTCTGAAATTGGTAATGTTCATGATTACAACACAACAGCAAGAATGATAACTGGACTTGTTGTCATTGGACAGGGAGCATCAGGAGAGGGTACAGATAAACCAGGTGCATTCTTTGAAAATCATATTTATTATGATAAAGTTCTGACTTTTGAAGGAGAACTTATTCCTGAAAAGACAGAAGTAAAAGAAGTATTGAAGCAAAATGAATCTAAAGGTACTGAAGATGAAAAATTTAATACATCTCCAATTCCTGATGGATATAAATGGGTTCAAACAACACCTTCTTCAAATATGCTGAATCAAAATGTAAATGATGATGGTAGTATCGAAAACCAAAACTACATTCCAGGTGAAACGCAATATGTAACGTATTCATATGAGAAAGTGAAGCAACCGGGTCGATTCAAGGAAGCACATCATTATCACATTGTTTATGTAGATGAAGATGGTAATCCAGTGGATAAAGAAGGTAATCCAGTTGAAGCAGGTCA
>NZ_JH932300.1:663338-825142 GCF_000301055.1 Falseniella ignava CCUG 37419 | reverse complement strand
ACAACAACTAAGTTCGAAGAAGGAACAACTCTAAATGAAGAAGGAACAGTTGCAGGAGACTATGTAGCAGGGGTTCAACAAGAAGTTGTATACAACTACTACAAGACCGAAACGATTACAACTAAAGGAACGTTCCAAGACCACCATAACTACTATGATGTAGAAAAAGACTTTGACGGCAACGAAATTAGCCGTGAAAAGAATGAAGAAACATCTTATGATGGAGAAAAAACTGAAGGTACAAAAGAAGGAAAAAAATACAAAACAGTTAAAGATGAAAAAGACGGCTATAAACTGACGAAGGTTGAAGGAACAGGAAAACATAACGAAGATGGTTCAGAAGCAGAAGGTAACTATAAACCAAAAGAAAATCTTGAAGTAACTTATTCATATGAGAAAGTGAAACAACCGGGCCGATTCGAAGATACGCATGAGTACTACATCGTTTATACGGACAAAGATGGTAATGAAACACGTCGTGTGAAACGATCCGAACATACAAATAATTATCAAGAAGGATTCCGAGATGAGCATCGCTTCTCAGCAATAACAGAAGAAAAAGACGGCTATAAGTTCGAGAAAATCACAGGAACAAACGACTTAGAGACACCAGACTACTATAAAGATGATAAGACTGAAGGCACGTATAAACCTGGAGAGTATCAGCGTATTACGTATATCTATACAAAGACAGAACTTGATCCAGAAATTCGAGACGAACCTGGTACGCCTGACGAACCTGGTACGCCAGACGAACCTGGTACGCCAGACGAACCTGGTACGCCAGATGAACCTGACACGCCAGATAAACCTGGCATGCCAGACGAACCCGGCACACCAGATGAACCAGGTACGCCAGACGAACCAGGTACGCCAGATGAACCAGGTACACCAGATAAGCCAGGTATGCCAGATGAACCAGGTACGCCAGACGAACAAGGTACACCAGATGAACCAGGTACGCCAGATGAACCCGGTACGCCAGATGAATCAGGTACACCAGACGAACCTGGTACACCAGATGAACCCGGTACACCAGACGAACCTGGTACGCCAGATGAACCTGGTACGCCAGATGAACCAGGCACACCAGATGAACCTGGTATGCCAGACGAACCCGGTATGCCAGAAAAGCCTAATGAGCCAATGAATAAAAATCCAAAACGCAATAATTCTTCTGATAAAGAATTACCGAATACGGGTGAATTGACGGGTGATTTTACGATATTATCTGCAGTATTGGCAATGCTAGGTGGAGTATTTACACTGGGTCGAAGCAAGAAAAGAAATGAAGATTAACTTTTAATTCATTACGGCAGGAACACTGGTCTTAATCGAACTATAATAATAAAATCTTCATAGCTATTAAAATTTATCATAGGAATTAAGCTTACCCCTTAGCTTAATTCCTATTTGTCTTGTGTTGAACATAGGTATCTATAAAAAAGTATCCATGCTCAATGAGGTATAGGAACTATGCCTTTAGTGGCATAATAAAAAGGCTGATGAAAATATTTCATCAACCTTTTTATTAATGATTCTTTTATTTAAAGTAATCTTGTAACCCTTCTGCAATTGCTTGAGCTAATTTACGTTGGTTTTCTTCTTTCGTAAAGTAAGCCAAGTCTGTTTCGTGGGTCATATAGCCGAGTTCTAATAATAGACATGGGCGATGATTGTCCCTTAGGACTTGGAAGTTACCAAAGACAATTCCGTTATTTTCCAATTCGATTGTTTTGAGTCGTTCATTAATTGTTTCAGCAAGCTCATAATCATTTTCATGGAAATAATAGGTTGCGGTACCTCCCCAAGTTGGGTCATCGAGCGCATCAAAATGGATGGATACAAATGCATCAACTTGATTATCGTTACTCATCTGGACAATCTCTTCTAAACCAATCATAATATCTTCTTCACGACTCATGATGACACGAGCACCCATTTTTTCTAGAGCTTCTTTTAGATATAAAGCGGTAGGAAGAGTGTAATCTTTCTCATGCAAAGTACCGTCTAAAGAAGAAGTTCCTGGATCCATTCCGCCATGTCCGGCATCGACGTGGATAACTGCTTCACTGATTGAAGCAGGACGTTCGGGTGTTTCATGGCCAATATAATCGCTCGCAAAGGCCACGTGACTTGAATTTAAGTAGCCTTCAATACCTTCATCATCGCGAACAAAGTAATAATCATGACCGGTTGTATCTTGATTCGTTGACAAGTATTCAAAGCGTTGGTTATAAGTCGGGTGATAAATCACGGGGCTTAATCCATCAGGATACTCATAGAGCGCTTGATTATTTTGTCGCATATAAATGATTTTACTGGCTTCTTCAGGTGTTAATCCCGCTAATAAATCATTGTTTGACGTAATACTTTCGTGTGACTTATCCGGAATATCATTTTGACTTATCAAAGTGACCTCAGAGGTTTTAATATAACCTTGATCATTTTTATAATTTATTTGTAACCAACCATTATTCTCAAAGTTAACTTTAAGATACTCATCGGCTGGGATTTGATGAATAATCGTCGAGTCAGTATGGGCGCTTTGATAAAGTGGTGTCGTTTTTTCAATATGTACTGCGAGTTCTGTGTCATCGATAGGTTGATCTTTATTCAATAACCAACTAGGCACATAACCATTTTGTTGTCCATTCACGACAACATTATACCAACCGTTCCGTTCAGAGACAATTTCTACATGGTCGCCTTTATTTAATGTTGTAATGGCAGCGCTGTTCGTAGCGGCACCCACTCTTAATGTGATAGTCTGGTTTTCAATGGTGTAAACTTCTTCACGGACCAGGGCGGTAACGGTCAGCAATGACACAATTGCAATGGTCATCGCAATAAATAATGGAAAATATTTTTCAGTATAAATTCTGATAATAAAACGTTGCAATGATTCAATCATACGGATCCTACCTTATAGTGATGTTAAAGATAATTATAACGTATTTTACGGTATAAAGCGTCTTTGTCATCGAATAGTAATATATGTCGCCAGAATGAAAAATGTTGACAATTGCACGATTTAAGCTTAAATTATATCTATATACATACTTAAATTCGATGAAGCAACTTAAATATAGAATAATTCAGAGAGCTACTGGGTGGTGTGAAGTAGTCAGCATTCTGTTTGACATTGTGGAGAAGATTCAGTTCCGTTAACGACGTTATCGTTTGAAGGTAAATCATTTTTTGATTACAAAAATAGGTGGTACCACGTTGTAATGAACGTCCTATGGCTATTTGCCATAGGGCTTTTTTAATGAATATGATAGAGAGGTTGATAAGATGATAAAGAAACCAAAAGGCACCGAAGATATTTTGCCAAGCGAGATTTATATTTGGCAGTACGTTGAAGATACTGCGCGAAATGTATTTGAAAGTTATAATTTTGAAGAAATCAGAACACCGATTTTCGAAGACTACGAGTTATTCCAACGTGGTGTAGGCGATGAGACGGATATGGTCTCAAAAGAAATGTATGATTTTGAAGATAAAGGAGGCCGTCGTATCGCTTTACGCCCAGAAGGCACAGCTTCTATCTGCCGAGCTTTTGTACAGCACAAGTTGTACGGACCAGAATATCCAAAGCCTTATAAGCTCTACTACACGGGACCGATGTTTCGTTATGAACGTCCTCAAGCTGGTCGACAACGTCAATTCAATCAAATGGGTGTCGAAGTTTTAGGGACAGACAAATGTGCGATGGATGTTGAAGTCATGGCGATGGCTTGGGACTTATTTGAGGAATTAGGTTTGACTAATATAAAGCTCGTTATTAATACGATTGGTCATCCAAAAGAGCGTCGTCAGTTTATTGACGCATTAATTGAATATTTAACACCGCACCGAGAGGAGCTGAGTGAAGATTCACGCCGAAGACTTGAGACAAATCCTCTACGTATTTTAGATTCTAAAGACGCAAAGGATCAACAATTATTAGTCAACGCGCCTAAGATTTCTGATTATTTAAGTCAAGAGAGTCTCGATAATTTTCAAAAGGTTCAATCAATGTTAGACGCATTGGAGATTCCATACGAGGTAGACCCACTCTTAGTGCGAGGTATTGATTATTATCAAGATACGATTTTTGAAATGATGGTGGAAGATGATTCCATTGGAAGTCAGTCGACCATTTGTGGAGGCGGGCGTTATGATGGCCTTGTTGAAGAATTAGGTGGACCTTCGACACCAGGATTTGGCTTTGGAATTGGCTTAGAACGATTAATTTTATTATTAAAAGACCAAAAAGTTGCTGTTCCAGAAAATGAAGCAGTGGATGTCTTCGTTATTTGTATGGGAGAAACCATTGATGCGATGGCGATGGAGATTATTCAAGCAGCTCGACAAGCTGGTTTAAAAGCGGACCGTGATTATATGGGACGCAGTATGAAATCCCAATTTAAGACAGTTGATAGATTGAAAGCAAAAACAGTCATTGTCCTCGGGGAAGACGAAGTTCAATCGCAAAGCTTTACATTGAAAAATACTGAAACACAAAAACAAATTAGCGTTAATTTATCAGATTGGTTAACACAACCGGATGTTTTTTTCCGTCAAATAACGATGGATACATCGGTAATTGATAACTACTTTAAAGGAGAATAGACATGACACAACGAACAACTTATGTAGGATTAGTTAATGAATCGATGATTGGCCAAACTTTAACTTTAAAAGGGTGGGTACAAAAGCGACGTGATTTAGGAAAATTAATTTTTGTCGATTTAAGAGACCGTGAAGGAATCTGTCAAATTGTTTTTGACTCTGAAATTTTAAAAGACCAAATGAGTGACGTCGATCAAATTCGTACGGAGTATATTATTGAAGTGACCGGTGAACTTCGTTATCGAAGTGAAGACGCAGTTAACTTAAACCATCCGACCGGTAAAATGGAATTAGTTGCAAAAGAATTTGAAATACTCACGCGTAGTAAAGTACCAGCCATCTATATTGAAGATGACCTCGATGCTTCAGAAGAAGTCCGTCTTAAATATCGTTACTTAGACCTACGTCGGCCGAAAATGTTTAAAAACTTGAAGTTAAGACATCAGGTGGTCCAATCGATTCGTAATTTCTTAAATGATGCTGGCTTTATCGACGTTGAAACACCGTTCTTAACGAAATCAACACCTGAAGGTGCACGAGATTACTTAGTGCCAACACGTCGAGAAGCGGGTGAGTTTTATGCTTTGCCGCAATCGCCTCAATTATTTAAGCAATTGTTAATGGCGGCAGGATTTGACCGTTATTATCAGATTGTTCGTTGCTTTAGAGATGAAGACTTACGGGGTGACCGTCAACCAGAATTTACTCAAGTGGACTTAGAGACCAGCTTCTTAACTCAAGCAGAAATTCAACAGTTAGCAGAAGCGATGATTAAACAAGTCATGCGTGAAGTGATGAACTTAGAATTCGATCAACCATTCCCAACAATTAGCTATGCTGAAGCAATGGCACGTTATGGGGTTGATAAGCCAGATATTCGCTTTGAGCTTGAATTACGTGATGTTACTGAATGGGCTGAGGGATGTGAATTTGGCGTCTTTAAAAATACCGTGACAAGTGGTGGAGTTGTTCAAGGGATTAACCTTAAGGGGTTAGCAGATGAGTACTCACGCAAGACAGCCGATGCACTAGCCGATGTTGTGAAGCCTTATGGTGCTAAAGGTCTAGCATGGGTTAAATTAACTGACGAAGGTTTAAACGGACCGATTGCAAAATTCTTTGATGAAAAAGACTTAGCCGTGTTCCAAGAGAAGTTAGCACTTGAAGAAGGGGATATCGTCTTCTTTGTGGCGGATCAACTTGAAGTAACGCAAGCGGCATTGGGTGCTTTACGTAATCATTTAGGTAAAGTTCACCAATTATATGATGAAGATGAGTTTGCCTTTATTTGGGTGGTAGATTGGCCACTCTTAGAGTATGATGAAGAATCAGAGCGCTATGTGGCAATGCATCATCCGTTTACCTCACCACAAAATAAAGATATTGAAGCACTTAAAGCTAACCCGAAAGAAGCTTTAGCAAATGCCTATGACATTGTCCTTAACGGTTATGAATTAGGTGGAGGTAGTGTCAGAATCAATGATAAAGCCTTACAAGATGAAATGTTTAGCTTACTCGGCTTTACACCTGAACAAGCACAGAGCCAATTTGGTTTCTTATTAGATGCGATGGAATATGGATTCCCACCACACGGAGGAATTGCACTTGGATTAGATCGCTTTATTATGTTGTTGGCTAAAGAACCAAATATTCGTGAAGTGATTGCCTTTCCAAAGACAGGTCGTGGTTACGACGTAATGATGGAAGCACCAAACCATGTGGCACAAGATCAATTAGATGAATTACATTTAACAGTGAAAAAAGACTAGTGTTATCACTTAGAAAGGAGTTCGTATGTTATTAGGATCACACGTTTCTCTAAAAGGGAAGGAAATGCTATTAGGATCAGTTAAAGAAGCGGCATCTTATGGCAGTAATGTTTTTATGGTTTATACCGGGGCTCCTCAAAATACGACCCGTAAACCCATTGAGACGTTCAATATTGAAGAGAGTTATCAATTGATGAAAGAAGTGGGTATTGAATTCTTTACAGTACATGCGCCATACATTGTTAACTTAGCCAATACGACGAAGGAAGGCTATCATGATTTTGCGATTGAGTTTCTCCGTGAAGAATTAGACCGTACGATGGCTTTAGGAGCAAATCAAATTACGTTACACCCTGGAGCGCATGTTGGAGCAGGCGTAGATGTTGGCATTCAACAAATTATTCACGGTTTGAATCATATTTTATCTCCAGACGATACAGTTCAAATAGCCTTAGAAACAATGGCCGGGAAAGGAACAGAAATAGGGCGCACCTTTGAAGAGTTAGCCCAAATTATCGATGGGGTCACCCATAATGATAAATTATCGGTTACCTTTGATACGTGTCATGTCTTTGATGCAGGTTATGATATTAAAAATGATTTTGATGGTGTGTTAAATGAGTTCGATAAAATTATCGGCCTCGATCGACTGAAAGTACTCCATATTAATGATTCTAAGAATCCATCAGGATCACATAAAGACCGACATGCTAATGTCGGCGAAGGGAATATTGGTTTTGAGACATTAAATTACATTGTTCATCATCCACAATTAAACGGTATTCCAAAAATTTTAGAGACACCTTGGGTAGCGGATCCAGAAAAAGATAAGGTGAAATATCCTCCTTATAAATATGAAATTGAAATGCTACGAAAAGAAGCGTATAACCCGCAACTAATTAAGCAAATTATCGAAACAAAAGGTCAATAATAAAAAGGGTCCCTAACAATCGATTGAATTGCTAGGGACTTTTAATCCATATTTAAGATTTTACCAGCGTGGTTTATGAGGTAAGTTTAATACATCTAAGATAATCACGGAAGATTCCTCAATGCTCCGTTCCGATACATTAATCACCGGACATTGGAGCTTCTGATAGATACTTTCAGCATAGGCTAATTCCTCGTCAACGCGCTCTTTCGATGCGTAACGTGTCGCGCTACTTAACCCAAATTCACTCATACGTTTTTGGCGATGATTACAAATAATATCTGCATTATTCGTTAGACCAACAATTTTTGATGAAGGAATTTCGAATAATATTGGGGTAATTTCTTTTTCAGGAATTAAAGGTAAGTTCGTTACTTTATAACCTAAAGTCCCTAAGTACATACTCAAAGGTGTTTTACCCGTCCGGCTAACTCCTAAAATTACAATATCAGCTTCTTTTAACGCTTCGGGATTTTTACCATCATCATTATTTAATGTAAATTCAATCGCTTTAATTCGGTTAAAGTATTGATCTGACAACTCAAATTGTGAACCTTTTAAGCCAACGGGTTTAATCCCAGTACGTTGTTCAATATCCTTAGTAAAAGGTTGAATTAAATTATGAATGACTAAGCTATTTTCCGCCGCAAAAGCTTCGGCAATATAAGCTTGATGCGAGTTTGAAATAGTCATAAATATGATGCCGTGGGTATGTTTGGCTGATTCGAGCGCTTCAATTAATTGTTGTTCATTTTCGATTAAAATGTGTTTATGAATCTCGTATTCCATTTCTGGGAATTGAGCGACCGTCGCTTGGGCGACTTTCGTCGCTGTCGCGCCAATCGAGTCTGAAATGATATGAATGTGTAGCAGTTTATTATCGATCGACATAAGCTCCTCCTGCGTGTTGTACCCTTATTTTATCACAACATATGCTTAATTGCATTGAGATAATATCATTTGTTTGAGAGGGGTTGATTTATTGCTTGGGATTCATTATAATGTTAAAGACTTTATAAAGCTATAAAGTACTCAAGCTCGGGAGGGGGGATTCATAATGTCTAAAACTGTAGTTCGTGATAACGAATCATTAGAAGACGCTCTTCGACGCTTCAAACGCGACGTTTCTAAGACAGGTACTCTAAGAGAGGCACGTAAACGTGAATATTACGAGAAGCCTAGTGTAAGACGTAAGAAAAAATCAGAAGCTGCTCGTAAGCGTAAATACTAATTCATTACGACTCGTAATGGGTAGGTCTGATTTAGTTTGAATTGTTCGAGGGAGAATTCATTCTAAAGACCCACAATCTTAATGATTTAATAAAGGTGAGATTCATTTCGTTGAATCTTGCCTTTTTTTATTGGGTTGGAAGGCTAATTTGTAGTAGAATAGAGGTAAGACTATTAGACAAAGGAGTTAATTATTTGAATCCATCAGAATCTTATACGCAAGTCGTCAAAGTAACGAATTCAGAATGGTTAATGAGCTTATTAGGAACGCAAGATAAATACGTTAAATTAATCGAAGATTATTACGATGTCGCGATTAGTAACCGTGGTGAAGATATTACGATTCAAGGTCAAGATGAAGCATCAGTTCTGCAAGTCCGTTCGATTTATTTAAGTATGCTTGAATTGCTAGCAAAAGGATTTCAACCTAAGACCGTAGATTTTGTCACTGCAATTAAGATGGCTAAGAAAGGCACGATTGATCATTTTGTAGATCTTCATTCCGAACAAATCAGTCGTACTTATGATGGTAAGCCAATTTATGCTAAAAATTATGGGCAATTAAGTTATGTTCAAGCAACACGGAAACGAGATATTGTCTTTGGCATCGGTCCTGCAGGAACAGGGAAAACTTATTTAGCCGTAGTTTTGGCGGTACAAGCATTAAAAAATGGTCAGGTGAAGCGAATTATCTTAACACGACCGGCTGTGGAAGCAGGTGAGCGTTTAGGATTCTTACCAGGAGACCTCAAAGAGAAGGTTGATCCGTATTTAAGACCCATCTATGATGCACTTTATTCTGTTTTAGGTAAAGAACATACTGAACGTCTTATCGAACGTGAAGTCATTGAGATTGCGCCACTTGCGTATATGCGTGGACGTACGTTAGATGATGCTTTCGTGATCTTAGATGAGGCTCAAAATACAACGATTGCTCAAATGAAAATGTTTCTTACAAGACTTGGCTTTGGTTCTAAAATGATTGTGAACGGGGACCATACGCAAATTGATTTAATGCCCGGTGTGAAGTCAGGGTTAATTGATGCTGAAGAGAAATTGAGTGGTCTCAAACGACTTGAGTTTGTCTATTTTGATGCTTATGATGTTGTACGTCACCCGGCCGTTGCGGATATTATTCGTGCGTATAGCAATGAAGAGTAAACGGAGGGATTGCATTGATTATCGATATTATGGATGAAGGCGAACGCTTAAACTCAGACCAATATGAATTGATTGAAAGAATTGTTAAATTAACTGCCGAACGACTCTCGCTACAACCAGAAATTGAAGTGGATATTTCAATCGTAACGGATCGCGAGATCCATGAACTAAACTTAAATTATCGGGGGATTGATCGCCCGACAGATGTATTAAGTTTTGCGTTGGAAGAAGGTGAACCAGATTCTTGGTCAGAATTGAGCCAAATGAATGTTGGCTTAAATCGTCATTTGGGCGATATTATTATTTCTTATGATCAAGCTGTTCGTCAATCTGAAGAGTATCGCCATTCTCTTGATCGTGAGCTGGCCTTTTTGACCGTACATGGATTCTTACATCTTAATGGCTATGATCATCAGACCGTAGAAGAGGAACAAGAAATGTTCCAACTGCAAGAGGAGGTCTTGAAAGATTATGGACTTGAACGATAATTCAAAGGCCAAGCAGCAAATTAAGTTATACCAATCTTTTCGTTGTGCACTTCAGGGGATTACAGGCCCAATATTAAAAGAGCGGAATTTCAAGATACAATTAGCTTTTGGACTATGTACAATTCTATTGAGCGCTTACTTTCAAATTCAACGTATTGAGTGGATAATTATCATACTGTGTGTTGGGCTAGTCTTAGCATTGGAATTGATAAATTTTGCGATTGAACGGACTGTTGACCTGGCATCGGATTATCATTATCATGAATTGGCTAAATGGGCCAAAGATGCTAGTGCCGGGGCAGTTTTGTTAGCATCCATCGTCACAGTGATAATTGGCGTACTAATTTTTTATCCTTATCTTTTAAATTGAACGAGGTGATATATTGAACACAAATTTTAAATCTGGTTTTATTTCGATTATTGGACGACCGAATGTTGGAAAATCAACGTTAATTAATCGATTTGTAGGCCAAAAGATTGCAATTATGTCGGATAAGCCACAAACGACTCGTAATCGAATTCAAGGTGTCTTAACGAATGAAGAAGGTCAAATTATCTTTATTGATACACCTGGTATTCATAAGCCAAAACACGCCTTAGGTGACTTTATGGTTCAGACGGCGTTAAAGTCTACCCGAGGTGTGGATGGTGTTTTAGTGGTCGTTAATGCTACAGAACCCATTGGACCCGGAGACCGGGTAGTACTTGATCATGTTAAATTACTAGATATCCCTAAATTTTTAGTGATTAATAAAGTGGATTTAATTGATCAAAGTGAAATTTTTGATATTATTAAAACTTATACCGATGAGTATGAATTCGATGAGGTTATTCCAATCAGTGCAACTGAAGGCTACAATACCGATATTCTTTTAGATAAAATTATGTCTATCTTGCCAACAGGTCCTCAATACTATCCCGCTGACCAAGTGGTCGATCATCCGGAGTACTTTATTGTTCAAGAGTTAATTCGTGAGAAAGTACTCCATTTAACTCGCGAGGAAATTCCACATTCAGTGGCAGTTCAAGTGGAATCGATGCATCGCGATGTGGAAGATCAATCGGTTGAAATACAGGCTGTGATCATTGTTGAACGTAAATCACAAAAAGGAATCATTATTGGCAGTCAAGGTAAGATGATTCGCAATATTCGCAAACGAGCCGAAAAAGATATCGAAGTCTTACTCGGTTCGAAAGCTTACCTTGAAATTTGGGTAAAAGTTCAAAATAGTTGGCGTGATCGTCGTCATTTCTTAAATGAATACGGCTATCGTCCGGATGAATATTAATGGATTAAGTTCATCATGAGAACAAATTTTAAGGGGATTGTTTTATTTACGCGACCTTACCGTGAAAAAGATGGCTTGGTTAAGATTTTTACGGAAGATCAAGGGACCCAGATGTTCTTTGTTCGCGGTTTTAATCAAGCGACGCATACTTTAAAGAGTCAATTGATTCCCCTCACGTATAATGATTATTGGGGAACCATCAATCAAGAAGGGATGTCTTTTCTGCAAGAAGCTCGGACACTAAATTTTTACCGACCAATTCATGAAGATATTGAAAAGCATGCATACGGTATCTATCTTGCGCAATTAATTGATGCGTCAATCAATGACCGAGAAAATCATCCGGAACTCTTTGCTTTGTTGCAAGATGCACTTGAATTGATGGTGAAGTCGACCATGTATCCGGTGATAGCAACCTATGTTGAGTTGTTTTTACTGCCATATTTTGGGGTGCACTTCGATTTTCATCATTGTGTCGTTTGCCATAAACCACATTACGAGATGGATTTCAGTATGAGACTTAATGGGATGCTCTGTTCGGACCATGCCCATCTCGATGAAATGCGTTGGCTACTTTCACCGAAAGTGGTGTATTTGCTACAAGTACTGTCAAAAGCAAAGTTAAAGCAAATTCGATCGATTGATGTCTCTGATGAGACATTGAAAATGTTACGCGATTTTATGAGTGCACTTTACCAGGAGTATGTAGGTATTCGATTGAAGAGTAAATCTTATCTAGATAAACTACAAAAATATTTAACGTAAACCGTTGATTAGCATTGACTAACGAGTGAATTATGTATAAAATTTGGTTAGAGCATTGAATGAAGATAATGAAGCGAATCTAGGACAGTGAGAGCTAGATTGAATCGATGGCAGCTCGTCAAAACTTATATAAATATACTTTAAAGTGCAGATCGTGATCTGAATTAGGGTGGAACCGCGAAGTTAATTCGTCCCTATGATTATTTAATAATCATAGGGACGCTTTTTATATTTATGGAGGAGGAAAAGCATGGTTAATTCTGTCCAAGAAATGATTTTAACGTTACAAAATTTTTGGTCTGAGCAAGGATGTTTGATTTTGCAAAGCTATGACAGTGAGAAAGGGGCGGGGACAATGAGTCCTTATACCTTTATTCGTTCACTTGGCCCAGAGCCTTGGAATGCTGCCTACGTTGAACCATCGAGACGTCCTGCTGATGGCCGTTATGGTGAGAATCCGAATCGTCTCTATCAACATCATCAATTTCAAGTGGTAATGAAGCCGTCCCCAATTAATATTCAAGAATTGTATTTGGCGAGTATTGAACAGCTTGGAATCAATCCCTTAGAACATGATATCCGCTTTGTTGAAGATAACTGGGAGAATCCTTCACTTGGATGTTCTGGTTTAGGATGGGAAGTGTGGATTGATGGGATGGAAGTTACACAATTTACTTATTTCCAAACTGTGGGTGGTCAACGATGTTATCCTGTAACGAGCGAGATTACCTATGGTATTGAGCGACTAGCGATGTATTTACTCAATGTGGATAATGTTTATGAATTACCCTGGGCTCCAGGTGTAAAATACGGTGATATCTTTCAACAACCTGAACGTGAGCACTCGATTTATTCCTTTGAAGAAAGTAACGGTGAGATGTTGTATTCACTCTTTACTCAGTATGAACAAGAAGCATTGCGCTTAATTGAATTAGGCTTGATTCATCCAGCTTATGATTATGTTTTAAAATGCAGTCATACTTTTAACTTGTTAGATGCACGAGGTTATATATCAGTGTCAGATCGTGCTGGATATCTCGCACGAGTTCGTAAAATGGCACGTGAAATCGCACAACAATTTATTGCCGAGCGTGAGAAATTAGGGTTCCCGCTTTTAAATGAAGAATCCCCTACGGAAGGAGCGTCAAAATAAATGGCAGAATATCTATTAGAATTAGGTTTAGAAGAAATTCCTTCACGATTTATTGATGATTTGAGTCAACAATTGGCTCAATTAGTGAACGATTATTTTAAAGCGCAACGTTTATCGTTCGATTCGGTATCGCGCTATTCAACACCACGCCGCCTTGCAGTGATTGTGCATGGTCTAGCAGAAAAACAAACGGATCATCAAGAACTTGTTAAAGGCCCCGCTTTAAGAATTGCTCAAAATGACCAAAAACAATGGACAAAAGCGGCAGAGGGTTTTGTTCGTGGTCAAGGTGCGACGACAGATGATATTGAAATTCAATCGATTAAGGGAGAAGATTATATCTTCGTTAATAAGTTTGAGGCCGGAGTTCCAGCTGAAGAGGTTATTCAAAATATTAGTCAAGTTTTTGATAAATTAGTTTTCCCAGTCAGCATGACTTGGGGAATGGAGAAAAAAGCTTTCATTCGTCCGCTACATTGGATTGTCTCTTTATATGACGATCAAGTCATTCCGATTGAATACTTGTACTTAACCGCAGATCGTTATACTGAAGGACATCGTTTCCTTGGAGAACGGGTATTTCTATCACATCCGAATGCGTATCTCGATACGTTACGTGAGCAATACGTTATAGCAGATGTACAAGAGCGTGAAAATACAATTCGCGAGCAAATCGCGAAGCTTGCGAATGAAAACCATTGGATTGTTCCAATGGATGCATCACTACTTGAAGAAGTGAATAACTTGATTGAATGGCCTACCGCATTTTGTGGGACTTTTGAACCGGAATTCCTTGAATTGCCTCCGGTTGTCTTAACTACGACCATGAAGGAACATCAACGTTATTTCTATGTATTAGATAAGGCAACGGATGAACTCCTACCTTACTTTATTAGTGTACGTAACGGCAATGCAGATCATCTTGAAAATGTCGTTCATGGTAATGAGAAAGTATTGCGTGCTAGATTGGATGATGCGCTATTCTTCTATCGTGAGGATATGAAGCATTCAGTAGATTATTTTGTGGAAAAATTAAGTCATATTAAAGAACACTACCAATTAGATACATTGGCTGCAAAACAAAAACGTGTGATCAAAATTATCGAGCAATTAGTTCGGCCATTGAATTTAGAAGCTGCAGATGTGGAGTCAGCACTACACGCTGCTAAAATTTATAAATTTGACCTTGCGACGTTGATGGTCGATGAATTAAGCGAGCTCCAAGGAATTATCGGTGGCGTCTATGCTGAGAAATTCGGTATTGAATCATCGATCGCCCAAGCAATTTCAGAGCAATATTTACCAAATCAAAGTGGTGGCGCATTGCCTAAATCAATTGCAGGTTCCGTTCTAGCATTGGCTGATAAGATTGATACATTAATTCAATACTTCAACGTAGGTATTATTCCATCTGGATCAAGTGACCCTTATGGACTTCGTCGACAAGCTATTGGGATGGTTGAAATATTAGTAGCAAATCAATGGTCATTGAATCTTGATGCGATGGATCGTATTATACATGCTATGGATACGTCACTTACCCAATCAGACTTAAAGAAAAAAATTGTTGAATTTATTCGTGCGCGCTTAGAAAAACACTTACAAAATCTGCAAGTCGATTACGATATTATTGATGGCGTTGCGCATGCTCATCAACTGAATCCGTATCGTCAAATTCATTTTGCACTAAAACTTCAACAACTTAAACAAGAGCAGCCTGAACTGTTTCAGTCTATGATTGAAGCACTTAGCCGAGTGATGAATATTGCTGGCGATAAAGAGGAAAGTGAAATTTCCATTCAATCAGACTTATCTCAGAGTAATTCGGAAGAAATTTTAATTCAAAAAGTTTCTCAATTACAATCAGAAGATTCCATCCAACAGTGGGTAGATTTAGTTAAGCCAATTAAAGAATATTTTGAAGAGAATTTAGTAAACCATGAAGACGAAACAATTCGAATCAATCGTATGAATACGATGGCTCGTTTATCAAAATATATTCGTCAAGAAATGGATCCGAGATTAATTATTTATAAATTTTAATCATTAAAATGGAGGTGAAAATATGTCCTCATTAATCGATTATGTTCAAGTGAATGTAAAAGCCGGTAAGGGAGGGGACGGGATGGTTGCATTCCGTCGTGAAAAATATGTCCCAGATGGCGGTCCGGCAGGTGGAGATGGCGGTCGAGGTGGGAGTATCTATTTTCAAGTAGATGAAGGCTTAAGAACCTTACTTGATTTCCGCTATCACCGTCATATTAAAGCCAAAAATGGCGAGAATGGCATGAGTAAAAATAAATACGGTGCTGATGCTGAAGATGCTTATATCAGTGTCCCACCTGGAACAATTGTTCGTCGAGCGGATAATCAGCAATTAATCGCTGATTTAGTGGAGCACAACCAAGTTGCACTGATTGCCAAAGGAGGCCGTGGCGGGCGCGGCAATGTTAAGTTTGCTACGCATAAAAACCCAGCGCCTTCAATTGCTGAAAATGGTGAACCCGGTGAAGAATTTGATGTTATTTTAGAGCTGAAGATGATTGCTGATATTGGAATTGTAGGTTTACCAAGCGCTGGGAAATCAACACTCCTATCTGTAGTAAGTAATGCGAAACCGAAAATTGCTGACTATCACTTTACAACGTTAGAGCCAAATCTCGGTGTAGTGAAGGTTGATTCAGACCATGAATTTATCGTGGCGGATATGCCAGGATTAATTGAAGGTGCGTCTGAAGGTGTTGGGTTAGGGATTCAATTCTTAAAGCATATCGAACGAACGAAAGCATTATGGCATGTCCTAGATATGAGTGGAGAGTATGTAGATCCGTTTGAAAGTTATTTAACGGTTCAAGAAGAAATTGGTCAATATAATGAACTGATTTTAGATCGCCCAAGTATTATTGTAGCGAATAAAATGGATACATTCGATGCGAAAGAGAATCTAGAATTATTTAAAACGTCATTAGCAGAATACTATCAATCGATTGACCGGGATCAGCCACCAGTAATAGAGATTAGTGCCTGGCAAAATAAAGGCACGGCTTCACTAATTCAATTGACACAATCTATTTTGGCTTCTGCTGAAGAGATTGCGCTGTTTGAAGAGGAAGCAGAAGATCAAGTGGTCTATCAACTTGAAACACCTGAACCGGACTTTGTAATTCATCAGATCAGTGAATCGGAATGGGAGATTACGGGCGCTCGTATTGAGAAACTTTTTGCAATGACAAACTTAGCACATGATGAAAGTTTGGCGCGTTTTGCACGTCAAATGCGTAGAATGGGAATTGATGATGCCTTACGAGAACAAGGAGCACAAAATGGTGATATTATCACAATCTCAGGCTATCAATTCGAGTTCTTAGATTAGGTGATATTATGGGAAACAATCAAACTAAGCAGCGTTTGGCCATTTTTGATGGCTATAAGGGTTTTTCAATCATTGCGATTATTTTATATTACTTCTATCAACATCTTTTACCTGGAGGCTATTTAGCGGTTAACTTTTTCTTACTAGTCGCAGGGTTCTTTAACTTTAGGTACTTTTATGTTCGCGATCTGCAACATCGACCATTGTCAGCTTTGCATTTTTATCGCCGACGCTTTGAACGATTATTCTTTCCGATGTTGGCAATGATTCTTTCCACGGGAACAATCATCCTATTGTTTGCGAGAGATTTTATGTTCAATTTAAGGAATATGGCGTTATCTTCATTACTATTTGTAAATAATTATTATCAAATTTTTAACGAACAATCCTATTTTGTTCAGGCAGCTAATCCAAGTCCATTTACGCACTTGTGGTATGTTGGAATTTTAGCGCAGTTAATTTTACTAACGCCAGTTCTTTTCTTCTTATTTTATTCATGGCATAGAAAACCATCGTATGCAACGAATATGTTGTTAATTGTGTCTGCTGTTTCTGCTGGATACATGGCGTTTCGCTACCAGGATGGCATGGATCCAACGGGAGTATATTATAGTGTGTTAACTCGTGCATCGGCTTATACTTTTGGGGCAGCAATTGGTCTATTGTTCCCAATCCAACTAAATCCAAAGCCATTGCAACGCCAAGCAAAATTGATTCTTAATAGTGTTGGAACAGTCTGCCTGATTTTGATGATTATTATGATGAAATTTATGTATGGAACGCAACCTTTTGCTTATCGGTTTGGAATGACGCTCTACACGATAGTGGCAGGATTATTCCTAATTGCAACAATCCATTCGGATACATTTTGGCATAAAGTTTTAAGTTTAAAAATCTTTACCTTTTTAGGTCAGCGAAGCTATTCATATTATTTATGGTTCTATCCTGTATATTTAATTATTGCTCGTTTTATCCGGCCTTTGAACCTGTCATTTGGAATGAATATGGCCTGTCAATTTATTATTTTGATGATTTTAGCTGAAATCAATTATCAATTCTTTGAACTACAACGAGTGTCATTACCGTTAGGACAAGATTTTAATATTCGTAAGAGTATATTCCAATTTAAGTTTTTGAAAAATCATCCGCATAAATTAAAATCCATTAAGATTTTTACCGCAAGTTATGCATTAATAGCCATACTGGGTTTTGCGGGGATTATTGCTGCACCTGAAACCAAAGGAGATACGGCGAATAATATTCAATCTGTAATTGAGAAAAACAAAAAACTTATTGAAGAAACACAAAATGAAAATACAGACTCAACTAAAATTGTAAATAATATTGAAGGTCTCGATCAGCAAGAATTATTATATGCTAATGGGCTTGAAGTAACTTTTATTGGAGATTCTGTTTTACTAGCGGCTGCGGATGAGGTGCGCCAAGTCTTTCCAAAGTCGGTCATTAACGGAGAAGTCGGTCGTCAACTCTATAATAGTGTAAGTACGATTCATTCATTAAATAATCAAAATCTAATGAAACCGACAGTGGTAACCACACTTGGCAATAATGGGACTTTCACACCAGGTCAAATTAATGATTATATTAATGCAATCGGTCAAAATCATGATATTTTCTTTGTAACAGCTACTGCGGATCGTTCATGGGTAGCGGATGCGAACAGAGAGATTTACTCGGCGGCAGAACGATTTGGCAATGTTCATGTCATTGATTGGGCAAGTTATTCTCAAAATCATCAGTCATGGAACGAGGATGATTTTGGTCATTTAACCGAAGAAGGCTCCCAAGAATTTGCGAAGTATATTGCAAGTGAATTATTTAGACAGAGGTAATGATGGACGAAAGTAGGTGAATAAATGGAGATACAATTTTTAGGGACAGGAGCTGGCATTCCTAGTAAATTTAGAAATGTGAGTTCTTTAGCCTTGCGTCTCCATGATGAAATTAATGAAGTTTGGTTGTTTGATTGTGGTGAAGCAACTCAACACCAAATATTACATACGACCATTCGCCCCAAAAAAATAGCGAATATTTTTATTACACATATGCATGGAGATCATATTTTTGGGCTCCCAGGCTTATTAAGCAGTCGATCCTTTCAAGGTGGAGAAACATCGTTAAATATATACGGTCCTCCTGGTATTAAGGAGTATATTCAATCGAATCTTAGATTAACGAAAAGTCGTTTAACCTATCCAATTCATATTGATGAATTAAATCCTAAGGGAGGAGAGCTGACAACTTCGAGTGGCTGGTTGGTTAAGTATTTGCCATTGCAGCATGGTGTCTTATCATTAGGATATCGCATTGAGCAACCTGATAAGCCTGGTGAGTTATTGATAGATCAATTAGCAAAATATTCGATTCCAAATGGGCCAATTTATGGCCAATTAAAGCGTGGCGAAATAGTCACATTAGCAGATGGTACGCAATTAGATGGACGAGATTTTATCGCACCTGATCAAAAAGGAAAAATTATTACGATTTTAGGGGATACTCGATTGTGTGATAATAGTCGAATACTGGCTAAGGATGCAGATGTCTTAGTCCATGAGGCAACCCATAGTGGGGAAGAGGGACAGATGGCTTATGCGTATTATCATTCAACCAACATACATGCTGCACAAGTTGCTAAAGAAGCTAATGTAAAATTATTATTACTCAACCATATTAGTCCTCGATATACAAACCAAGACATCCGAGAAATATTAGCAGAAACGCGAAAAGTATTTCAGGAAACGTATATCGCAGCGGATTTAAAGGAATTTGATATTCCAATGGCTTCTGGTTTAGCAGGTGATTCGATGTGATAACCCATTCGATATATGACTGGCAATGGCCAGAAACCCCGGACCAAACAACAATTGCAGCAATCAAAGAACGATATTCGTCTTATTCAGAAGAATTTATTACTCTAGCGATACAGCGTGGTATTCAAACAGTTGAGCAATTTGAAGCAGAAATTGTGTCTCCTCAACCAATATATCACCATCCAAATCAGTTGTACCAAATTGATTTAGCAATCGAGCGGATTACTCAAGCCATTGAGAACCAAGAAGCAATTTTGATCTATGGTGATTATGATGTGGACGGAATTACTAGTACTTTAATTCTCTATGAAGGACTGCAGACACTAGGAGCCAATGTCTTCTATCATTTGCCAAATCGATATACAGATGGATATGGACCCAATATCAAAACATGGGAAAGACTCATTGATGAACATCAACTTAATTTAATTATTACCTGTGATAATGGTGTAATTGATCACGGTGCGGTTCAAAAGATGAAAGAACATCAAGTGGATGTTATTATTACTGATCACCATGAGATTCAAGGAGAATTACCGCCCGCAATCGCGGTGATTCACCCAAAGCATCCCGATGGAAATTATCCCTTTAAAGAATTAAGTGGAGCAGGGGTTGCCTTAAAGGTTATAAGTGCATTATTGGAAGAAGTCCCTTCCGATGCTCTAGAGTTAGCCGCCTTAGGTACAATCGCGGATATGGTACCTTTGATTGATGAGAACCGAACGATTGTCAAAATGGGTCTCGAAGCAATTCGGCGCACGGAACGACCAGGGTTAATCAAATTAATTGAACAAAGCCCTCAAAATTTTGAGTATTTCGATGAAGAAACCGTCTCATTCTCCATCGCTCCAAAATTAAATGCATTAGGTCGGATAGATGACCCTCAAGAAGGTTTAGAGTTACTTCATACGTACGATCCGGTCCGGATCGAGGAAATAAGTCAAAAAATTGAGTCGATTAACGACCAGCGCAAGGCATTAACCGAGCAAATCGAGTCCGAAGTGATAGAAACACTCGAGAGCCTTGCAAAAATCCCACCGATTATTATGATGAGTGGCCCTCACTGGTTGAGTGGTGTTTTAGGTATTTCAGCAGGAAAAATTGCTCGGCTGTACCATCGACCTACACTACTTTTTCAAGAATCAACAGATAAAGCCATATATAAAGGAAGTGGACGAAGTATCGAGGGGATTGATCTCTTTGATAATCTAACCCCTTTTAAGTCGCTAATGCAGCATTTTGGAGGCCATGCTCAAGCTGTTGGGATGACATTGACAAAGTCCAACTATGAAACTTTAAAAACAGAGTTGGAAAGTCATTTTGCAAAATATCAATCCGTTATTGATCAACCCGATTCGATTAAAGTTGATTTAACGGTACCGATTGAAAGAATCAACCAAGAATTTATCGAAGAAGTCAATCAATTGGCCCCCTTTGGGATGGATAATGCTAAACCTATTTTTTGTATCGAACATGTACAAATTAATTCAAAGCGTCGTATTGGACAAGATCAGCAACATATTCGTTTGACACTTGAGCAAGCTGAATATGAATTGAATGCCATCGGGTTCTTTAAGGGTGAATCTTTCGATCAGTTTCAGCTTAATGAAGAAGTGAGTGCGATTGGAACATTGAATATTAATCGATGGAATGGGCAAACCCAAGTGCAGTTAAACTTGGAAGATCTGGGGAGTGATGGAACACGTTGGATCGATGCTCGTAGTAAACAATCGGAAACAATGTTAGCAAAGCTCTCTGAAGCAGTGTACCTTTTCCAATCGCAGTCTGTCTTAGAACGATTTCAAGCTAAGATACGAAAAGATGCCATAATTGCATTATACTCTAATATAAATCAAGTCATGGCATCCTTTACGAATCCGGTGCCATTGGTGATTATGGAATCCCCTGAACGGCTTGAGGATTTGGCAACCATCATTAAAGATCTAACATGGAATGCGATTTATTTAGGCTGTACCCAAGATCCTTTACATTATTGGGCAGGTCCTATTGAAAGAGAAGAAGTAACTAAAGTTTATCGGTTTATGTTACAGTATCCTCAAATGGACTATAATCATTATTTAAATGATATAGCTATTCAATTGTCAATTCCACTTATTAAGGTGCGACAAATTTTTATTATGTTTGTTGAGTTACAGTTTGTTAGAATTGAGGCAGGACAATTGCGACTAAATCCGATTGAGCAACATATCAAAACAGACTATACTAAAACACGATCATATCAGCAATTTGAAGATTATATTCAAAGTGAAGAGCTACTTTATGTCAGCACGGTGAATGATATTAAGAACTATTTTGAAGAGAGGTAAATTATGAACTTAAAAGATTATATTGCAACCATTCCTGATTATCCAAAAGAAGGAATTCTTTTTAGAGATATTACGCCATTGATGGCAGATGGACCGGCATTTGCTTATGCAACACAACAAATCGTTGACTATGCTCGTGAAGTTGGTGCCGAATTAGTTGTTGGTCCTGAAGCTCGAGGATTTATTATTGGTTGTCCGGTAGCTTATGCGATGGAAATAGGTTTTGCTCCAGTTAGAAAACCCAAAAAATTGCCACGAGAAGTGATTGAAGTGGAATATGAGAAAGAGTATGGGACTGATATTTTAACGATGCACCGCGATGCCATCAGTCCAGGACAAAAAGTTATTATTATTGATGACTTATTAGCAACGGGTGGAACCATTGAAGCAACCATCAAACTTGTTGAAAAGCTTGGGGGAGAAGTTGTTGGGTGTGCCTTTTTAATTGAACTTGAAGAGTTAGAGGGTGCAAAGATGCTTAAAGGTTATCCGTACAAATCACTGATGGTCTATTAAAACAATAAAACATTCAAGCGAATCACTTGAATGTTTTATTATTTGTACTAAAATTCTCTGAAGAGCGCAACGACTTTACCTAAGATGGATACGGAATTTAAAATAATATCATCCATATTATCATTTTCAGGTCGAAGGATAAAGTGATCTGGTTTTTTGAAGAAAGTCTTACAGGTGGCTTCATCATCATCAGTCATGGCGATAACGATATCGCCGTTATTGGCTGAGGATTGACGTAAAACGGTCACAATATCCCCATCCATAATACCGATATTGACCATACTTTCTCCTGCAATTTCTAACATATATAATTGACTTGGATCGTAGCGTTTGAGTGGTTCAGGTATAGGGTAGTAATCTGTAGCTTCTTCAACTGCAAGAATCGGGCTTCCGGCAGCGACACGACCAAGAAGCGGGATACTTTGAGGTTCGGCACCGACTAATTCTAAAGCTTTTTCGGTAAGTTCAAGCGCCCGAGTTTTACTCGCATCTTTGATTAGGTAACCGTTAGACTCTAATCGAGCAAGATGGCCATGAACTGTGGATGTTGAAGCCAGTCCAACGGCACTGGCAATTTCTCGCACAGTAGGTGGATAGCCATTGCTTTGAATTTCTTGATAGATTGTTTCTAAAATAGTCCGCTGTTTGTCAGATATTCGTTTCATGGATGTCACTCATTTCTAGGGTTTTATATAGTATAACAAATTTAAACAAGCGACGCAAACAAATGTTCGTATCAAAAACAGGAGGTATCCCATGTTAAGTGAAGAAAAATTAAGACGAATTAAAGAGCTCTCTCAAAAGAAAAAAGCAGGTGATTTGACAGAAAGTGAACAAGTAGAACGTGAAGTTTTACATCAAGAATACTTGCAAGCTTTTCGTCAATCGATGCGTCAACAACTGGATCATCTAAAAGTCATTGATCCAGAAGGTAACGACATTACACCAAATAAGTAGATTCAAATTTCTTTTGTTTTTCCCAGCATAATTCTTTTTTTTATAAATTATATCGGGTATGATAATAAGGTAGATAAAATAGATGAGGAGGGATTCTATGCCAGAATGGGGTTGGATCTTAATAGCAATTCTTGCATTTATTGGAGGACTAGTATTAGGATATTTTACAGCACGTAAGTATATTATGAACTATCTTAAAGAAAATCCGCCAATTGATGAACAAATGATTACGATGATGATGGCTCAGATGGGCCAAAAACCTTCAAAACGCAAAGTTCAACAAATTATGAACTCAATGCGAACACGAAATTCTTAAAACAAATGAGAAGTCCCCATAGTGGGACTTCTTTCATAATGTCTTTTTGAAATCAGATTGAGAGGTTTGGATAGAATGAATATGTTTAGTAAATTAGGATGGTTTTTTAAACAACATATTCGTGAATATATGGTAGGAATTTTGATGCTGATTCTAATTAGTCTGATTACAGCATATGTTCCGATTATTATTGGACAAGTTATCGATGGAATGAATGCGAGCACATTAACTCGAAACGATCTTACTATATATGCAGGAATGTTATTGTTTATTGCGATTGCTCAATATTTTATGCGTTATATTTGGCGTACTAAAATATTCGGAACGGCTGCTAAATTAGAAAATATATTGCGACGTCAATTGTTTGAACATTTTACCAAAATGGACGCGATATTCTTTCAAAAATATCGTACAGGGGATCTAATGGCTCGTTGTACGAATGACCTGCGTGCGATTCAAATGGTAGCAGGGGCTGGAATTTTAACGTTAGTTGATTCCATGTCTCAAGGGTTGTTAACCTTATTTATGATGTTCTTTTTAGTTGACTGGCGTTTGAGCCTTGTTTCAATTATTCCGATACCACTCTTATACTTCTTAATTCGTCATGTCGGATCTAAATTAAACTACCATTCACGCAAAGCTCAAGCAGCATTTTCAAATTTAAATAATAAGGTACAAGAAAGTGTGACAGGGGTCAAAGTAATTAAGACGTTTGGTGAGGAAGAACTGGATATTGAAGATTTTAACAGGTTAACTCAGCAAGTCGTCGATAAAAACCAAAAAGTCTATCAATATGATGCGACATTTATGCCAGTGGGTAGAATGATTATGGGGCTTGCGACCGTAATCAGTATCTTTTATGGTGGTTTTCTAGTGGCTAATGGCCAAATTACGATTGGATTGCTTGTTGCTTTCATCAGCTATTTAACGCGATTAATGTGGCCAATGATTGCCATCGGCCGGTTATTTAATATTTTAGAACGTGGCGCGGCAAGTTATGATCGGATTCAATCAATTTTAGATGAAAAGAGTCATATTATTGAAGCACCGAATGCCATTGAGGCGCCAATCCGAGGTTCACTTTCTGTGGACATTCAAGAATTTATTTACCCAGGTGAGAGTGCTCCCGCACTTCAAGATATTCAATTTAATTTGAAAGCAGGTCAAACATTGGGTGTGGTTGGGAAGACCGGTTCTGGTAAAACAACCATTTTTAAATTATTACTTCGAGAGTATGATCGCTTTAAGGGAACGATCGAGTATGATCATCAAAACATTAAAGACTATTCATTAGATGCGTTGCTCCGTCGAATCGGTTATGTACCACAAGACAATTTCTTATTCTCGACAACCGTTCGTGATAATATTCGTTTTGCGAATATGGAATCTACCCAAGATGATGTAGAAGCAGCAGCCAAATTAGTGAGTGTTCATGATGATATTTTACGGTTTAGTCAAGGTTATGACACACTGGTGGGTGAGCGTGGTGTTGCGTTGTCCGGTGGACAAAAACAACGGATTGCGATGGCACGGGCAATGATTATTGATCCGGCACTTTTAATTTTAGATGATTCTTTATCTGCGGTAGATGCAAAAACGGAAGAGCGTATTGTTCAGTCGATTAAACAAAATCGATCGAATAAGACGACGATTATATCTGCTCATCGTTTGAGTAGTGTTATGCATGCTGATGAAATTATTGTCGTTGATCAAGGTCGTATTACTGAACGAGGTAATCACGATGAATTGATTGCAATAGGCGGCTGGTACAGAGAGATGTTTGAACATCAACAACTAGAAGCTTCCGAGACATTCGAAGAGGAGGAGGTATAATGGTGCAAGAAAAACAATCCGTTTGGTCACAAAAAATTCCGATTAAAGAACAAATCGAAGTGACTCAGCGTATCTCCAAGTATACTCGTCCATATCTAAAACAATTTCTAATGGCAATTGTCTTTTCAATTATAAGTATTGGAATTACCGTAGTGCTGCCAAGACTCGTCCAATTATATATTGACCGTTATTTAAAAACCAGTAATGTAACCCTTCGGATTGCATTGATGTTTGCTGTAATCTATTTAGTTTTATTGGTACTACAATCATTGTTTAACTATCTGACGACGTATATTTTTAATATGGCATCCGAACGGACGGTTCAAAATATTCGGACGATTATCTTTACGAAAGTTAATCAACTTGGAATGCGTTACTTTGATCAAACCCCTGCGGGGTCAATTGTGACACGAGTGACTAATGATACTGAAACATTAAAGAACTTTTGGTTAACCTTCTTCTCGGTATTTGAAGGCATTGTGACGATTATTAGTGTCTTTATCGGGATGTATTTACTCAACCCACAGATGGCACTGTATTTTCTACTGTTTATTCCGATCATGTTCTTAATTATTTGGTATTACCAAAGTTATAGTTCTCGAGTCTATCGATCAATGCGAGAAATTGTCAGTCGTTTGAATTCGAAAATCAATGAGACAATCTTGGGGATGAATATTATTCAAGTTTTCCGACAAGAACATCGTATGATGGAAGAATTTGATAGGATGAACGATCAACATTTTGCTTCGCGTAAAGAAATGATCCGGATGAATGCTTTACTGTTAATGAGCTTAATCGGATTCTTAGAGAGTCTTGCCTTAGCCCTAGTTATTTATATTTTAGGGGGGCAGTTCTTTGATGGATTGGTTGAAGTAGGAATGATATATGCATTTACTCAATATTGTATTCAATTTTTCCGTCCGATGGGAATGATGATGGATAGCTTGAGTATGTTGCAAGAGGGGGTTGTTTCATCTTATCGAATTCTGAGAGTGTTAGATCACCAAGAGGAAGTTCCACATCAACAAGTTGATCCAGCACATCCTGCCACGATTACCAACGCGCATATCGTTTTTAATCATCTAACCTTTTCGTATGATGGGGAACAAAATGTATTAGATGATGTTAGTTTTGAGGTTCCTCCAGGAGAAACCGTAGCGATTGTTGGACATACCGGTAGTGGTAAGAGCTCGATTATTAATGTTTTAATGCGATTTTATGAGTTTCAATCTGGAGATGTCCTAATCGATGGTCAGTCAATCCGTAACTTCTCATATGATACATTGCGTCAAGAGGTTGGACTGGTTTTACAAGATTCATTCTTGTTTTACGGGGATGTCAGTCGGAATATTCGTTTGCTCGATCAAACAATTACTGATCGAGAAGTTGAAGAGGCTGCAGAGTTTGTCAATGCCGATCAATTTATTAATAAATATTCTGAAGGCTATCAACGACGCGTAATTGAGCGTGGAGCAAGTTATTCAAGTGGAGAAAAACAATTGATTTCATTTGCTCGAACCATGGTCCGCCAACCGAAAATTTTAATTCTTGATGAAGCGACAGCGAACATTGATACTGAAACTGAGGAATACATTCAAGAAAGTTTAAGTAAGATGCGTAAGAATCGAACGACCATTGCGATTGCGCACCGACTCAGCACCATTAAAGATGCAGATAATATTATTGTATTGGATCAAGGTAAAATTATTGAGCAAGGTACACATGATCAGCTAATTGCTCAAAAAGGAACATACTATCAAATGTATCAATTGCAAACTATGAATTAAAAAACAAAGGCTAAGATTTTGAGCGAAAAATCTTAGCCTGTTATTATTTGTCATATTAATCACGTCGTTTGTCTTCAGGAATATGATATTGATAATTTGGATTGATTAAGGCATCAAGGCGATCGAATTCGGCTTGAATTTGTTGATCAATGTTGGCGAAGTCCTCTTTATTATAAGCTAAATTGCTGTTATAGGGTATCGGATCGCCAAAGGCAATCCAACCTGTTTGATGGGTAAGGACTTGCCATAAATTTTTTGGTGGTTGAATGGCTACCGGAACGATATCTGCTTTACTTAGTTTTTGGATAAATGCCGTACCAGATTTAATTTGAGTTGAATACCGCGATCCTGTAGGGAATATTCCTAAATTCATCTGATCTTCAGTGAGAATCTTCGTTGCTTGTCGAATTGTTCGAGTGGTTGGTTTTTCGCGGTTAACAGGGAATGCATGGATCTGTTTTATGATCCAACCAATAATTGGTATTTTGAATAGAGATTCTTTGCCCATCATTGCAGTTTTTTGGGGTAAAAGAACTAATATTAAATAAATTGGGTCAATCCATGAGCGGTGTGTAGCAGCATAAATAACCGGTCGATCTGAGATATTTTTTCGACCAATCACACCAGGTTGACCGTGAAATAATAATATTATAAATTTTAAGATGTGTAGTATGATATAATACATAAATAACCTACCTTTTTATTTGGGTTCAAATATTGACTATATTAAAGCATATCTAGCAAATAAAAACAAATGATTGAGAGGTCACTATGAGTAAACCAGCAGTAACATACGAATTAATTAAAGAAGAAAAATATACAGGGGCCCGCTTAGGCATTTTGCATACACCACATGGAAGTTATGAAACACCTATGTATATGCCTGTAGGGACATTAGCAACTGTTAAAGGTCTGTCACCAGAGGAATTAATCGATGCTGGCGCAGGAGTTATTTTAAGTAACACTTATCATCTATGGTTAACACCAGGAGAAGATATTGTGGAACGTGCAGGTGGTTTGCACTCCTTTATGAATTGGCCGCAAGGAGTTTTAACTGACTCGGGTGGTTTTCAAGTTTTCTCGCTGAGTGCCAATCGTAAAATTGTTGAGGAAGGCGTTCATTTCCGCCATCATTTAAATGGCTCTAAATTATTTTTAACACCAGAGCGTTCGATTGAAATTCAAAATGCGCTTGGAGCGGATATGATTATGAGTTTTGACGAGTGTCCGCCCTTTGATCAAACACACGATTATGTCGAAAAATCGATTAACCGAACGACACGCTGGGCCGAGCGGGGACTGAAAGCTCACCAAAAACCAGATCAACAAGCTTTATTTGGAATTATTCAAGGTGCGGGCTATAAGGATCTACGCTTGCAACATGCTAAAGATTTAGTTTCACTGGATTTCCCAGGGTATTCGATTGGGGGACTTTCTGTCGGTGAGACCAAAGAAGAAATGAATGAAGTCTTAGATTATATTACGCCCGTCATTCCAAAAAATAAGCCTCGCTATCTAATGGGGGTTGGAACACCAGACTCTTTAATTGACGGTGTGATTCGTGGAATTGATATGTTTGACTGTGTGCTTGCAACGCGAATTGGTCGTAATGGAACTTGTATGACACATGATGGCCGACTTGTTGTCAAAAATGCAAAGTATAAAGATGATTTTACCCCAATCGATCCAGATTGTGATTGCTACGCTTGTCGTCATTATACACGAGCTTATATTCGTCACTTGATTCATACGAATGAGATGTTTGGTTTGCGATTAGCTTCGCTTCATAATACGCATTTCTTGTTAAATCATATGGCAAATATTCGTCAGGCCATTCGAGACGACCAACTATTAGATTACCGTGAGTATTTCTTTGAGCGTTATGGTTATAATAAACCTAATGCAAAAGATTTTTAGATAGTCATTTAATTTAAAATTTGTTACAATTTAATATATAGTGAAGGAGGAGTATAAATGGAATTACTTCAAGCTTTTTTACCATTTATTGTTTTGATGGGGATTATGTATTTCTTAATGATACGACCACAGAAAAAACAACAAGAAACAAAGCTGAACATGCTTAACAATTTAAAGCCAGGTGATCATATTATCACAATCAGTGGACTTCACGGTGTAGTCGATGAAGTAAATCATACTAAAGGCATTGCTGTGATTGACTGTGAGGGTGTGTACTTAACATTCAACCTTCCTGCGATTGCACAAGTTGTTGAGCCAGTTGAGCCCGTCGTAGATGGTATTGTTGTTGAAGAAGTTGATGTTGTTGAAGATGTCGAGGGTGTTGAAGACACTCAAGAATAATCTAAAAGATTTTTCACATAATCCAAGTAAAGTATTACCTAATTTGGGATAGTTTACTTGGGTTTTATTTATGAAATAAATTGAGTAGAGGAGGATATTGATGCGATATGGTATTTTGACTTTTCAAGAACCTAAACCTGACATATCGCATAAAATATTGCATGTCGATATGGATGCATTTTATGCCAGTATTGAAATTCGAGATAATCCTGACTTGAAAAATCGACCCGTGGTGATTGCGCGTCATCCTCAACTAACTCAAGGTCGGGGCATTGTAACCACCTGCAACTATATTGCTAGACAATATGGGATTCATTCAGCGATGAGTGCTAAAGAAGCCTATGATCGATGTCGCCATGCCGTATTCATCCCTCCGAATATAGATTATTATCGACAAATATCGCAGTCGATTCATCATATATTTAGACAATATACAGATTTAATTGAACCTGTTTCATTAGATGAAGCCTACCTAGATGTGACAGATAACAAAAAGAAAATTAATAGCGGAACCATTATTGCGCAACAAATTCAATCTCAAATTGAAGAAGAGTTACATCTTACTTGTTCGGTGGGTGTCTCGTATAATAAATATATTGCTAAAATTGCCTCTGATTTCAAAAAACCACATGGTATTACAGTGGTAGAACCCACTGATGCAGCCGAATTTTTGAAACAATTAGATATTAAAAAATTTCCTGGTGTCGGAAGAAAAACCTATCCACAATTTATTGAATTGGGAATCGAGTCTGGTGCCGATCTGTATGAAAAAGACTTAGAGTTTTTAATTCAGCATTTTGGGAAATTGGGCTATACTTTATATTATAAGGTTAGAGGTGTATCAAACTTTGAAGTTAAACCTAAAAACCATCGAAAATCATATGGTCGTGAGCGGACCTTTGCGCCATTTTTAGTGACACCAGCTGCAGTAAACGATCAATTAGAACGTCTAGCGCAATTACTTGATCGTAATGGAAGAATTAAAGAGCTTCGAGCTTATACCGTCACTTTAAAAGTACGCTATGAAAATTTTGATACACTGACCCGTCAAACACAATTGTTCCAGCCCGTTACCACACCCGAAGAAGTTGTGCAGGTGGTAAGCAAATTATGGCAAGAGCATGGTGATGCTACTCGATCGGTCAGATTATTGGGTATTACTTTATCTAACTTTGATGATCCACTTTATAGCCCGATGCGTCTTTTTTAATAAACATCATCCGAAAGCATCACGAGACTGAAAAATAGACCGTATAAATATAAAAGAAAGGTGCATCCAGATGTCAACTAAGCATGAATTAGTGATACAACATATTAAATCTTTGCCGATTGGACAAAAAATCTCTGTTCGTGGAATTTCAAAAAAATTAAGTGTGAGTGAAGGGACATCTTATCGAGCGATAAAAGAAGCAGAGCAAATTGGGCTTGTTTCAACAATTGATCGAGTGGGTACGATAAGAATTGAACAAAATAATCAAAAATCAAATCCAACCTATTTAACTTATCGTCAAATCGTACCTATTATTGAAGGAGAAATTTTAGGAGGAGAGACGGGGGTAGATCGTCATTTAAATCGTTTTATTATTGGTGCGATGACCTTGGATCAAATTGAAAAATATTATTTGCCCAATACGCTTTTAATTGTTGGTAACCGCTCAAATGTTCAAAAACAAGCGTTGGAACATAATGTCGCTGTTTTGATTACGGGGGGGTTTAAGCCGAATGATTCGATGATTGCACTAGCAAATCAAAAAGAGTTGCCAATTATCACGTCCCCATTCGATACGTTTACGGTTGCTTCACGCATCAATCGTATGATGACGAATCAAGAAATTGAAAAGGAAATCATGACGATTAAGGATGTTTATATACCCATTGACAAGGCAAATTCTTTAGTCGGTTCTGATTCAGTTCGAACTTTTAATCAATTAACACAATCTACCGGTGTTTCTCGGTTTCCAGTACATTACAACAAACGTTTAGTAGGCATTGTCACTGCAAAGGATGTCATCGGAAAGCAAGAGGAGACACTTATCGAGCGTGTTATGACACGAGAAGTCGTAACGGTTCGAGATTATATGACGATTGCCAATGTATCGCATTTGATGGTCCGTGAAGACATTGAAATGCTCCCAGTTGTGGCCGATAACCTTGAATTAATTGGGATAATTTCACGACAAGATGTAATGCGTGCCATGCATTCAATTGAAAATCAACCACAATATTCTAATACTTATGAAGATGAAGTCATTACACATTTGAATCATTTAATGGTAACGGATAATGAGAATCCTTATGACTTCTCGATTACAGTTCAACCTCAGATGCTAAATTCATACGGAACCTTATCTAATGGTGTTTTATGCGAATTACTATCTTATATTACGAATCAAAAAATTAATTATGTAACAGGCTATAGTAGTATTATTGAAAAGATTCACCTCAACTCATTTAATTTAATTCAACTTTATAATGAGATTCATTTTAAAGTTGAGATATTCCATCAAAATCGCCGTAATGCGCATGCTCAAATTGATATTTTTTATGAAAATTCATTGTGCGCTAAAGCAATTATTACAGCACAAATTATTGAAAGTATGTAAGGAGATTAGCATGTATATTTTAAAACAAGATATAGAAAACTTGATGAGCTACATCCATCAATATGATCGAATTATCATTCACCGCCATCTTAATCCAGACCCTGACGCAATTGGATCTCAACTTGGATTAAAGGAATTGATCCAATATAATTTTCCTCACAAGGAAGTTTATGCAGTGGGCAATACCGCGGAGACATTACAGTGGATGGGCGAAATGGATCGGATTCATCAAAATGATTATTCTGGGAGTTTAGTAATTATTACTGATACAGCAAACCGTCCTCGTATTGATGATGGTCGCTATATACATGGAGATTGTTTAATTAAAATCGACCACCATCCATTAGTGGATGAATACGGTGATTTATCGCTAGTCTATCCTCAAGCGAGCTCGACGTGCGAATTAATTACCCAAATGATTCAACAAAATCCATCGATGTTTCGTATGAATCACGCGGCTGCCTCACTGCTTTATGCAGGAATTGTGGGAGATACAGGCCGATTCATGTTTGATAATACGACGGAGTCTACCTTTGAATCTGCATCATTTTTAATGCAATATGAAGTCGATTTGTTTAAAATACATACTACCTTCAACACATTGTCTTTTCCGATGTTAAAATTCCAAAGTTATTTGCTCGATCAACTGAATGTAAGTGAACCAGGAATTGCCTGGATGAAGATTACGCAAGAAGTGCTACAAAAATTTGATATCACTGAAGAAGAAACCAATGCATTTGTTAATTTACCGAGTGTTTTAGCAGAAGTTTACGCATGGGTGATGTTGGTGGAACAGAAGGATGGCACTTGGCGCATGCGAATCCGTTCAAAAGGCCCAGTAATCAATCAACTGGCTGCAAAATACGAGGGAGGCGGACATCCAAAAGCTAGTGGAGCTAATGCTGCTAACGAAGAAGTTATCAATCAATTTTTAGAGGATTTAAAAGAACAAGTTCAATATTATTTAAACACATTTGAAAGGAGTGAATAAAAATGGATAATCTATTGTTAGAATTACCAAAAGATATTCAAGCTGCTTTAAAAGATTTGGATTTTAAAGAATTAACCCCGGTCCAAACACAAGTTTTGCCTTTAGCAATGCAAGGCGAAAACTTAATGGTCCAATCGCATACCGGAACTGGCAAAACTCATGCTTTCTTGCTTCCGATTTTTCAAAAAATTGATCGCGAAAAAGATGAAGTCCAAGTCGTCATTACAGCACCAAGCCGTGAATTAGCAGATCAAATCTATCAAGCCGCAAATCAGCTTAATAATTATTTAGAAGAACCGGTTTCAATCGTTTGCTATGTGGGGGGAACAGATAAACAGCGCCAAATAGAACGACTATCGCCGAAAAACCAGCCACAAATGGTCATTGGAACTCCTGGACGAATTTTTGACCTCATGTCTGAGAATGCATTGCATGTACAAACGACTCGGATTTTTGTTGTCGATGAAGCGGATATGACGTTGGATTTAGGATTTTTACCGATTGTTGATGAGATTGCCTCGAGAATGCCACAAGACTTGCAAATGATGGTCTTTTCAGCAACGATTCCACAAGAAATACAAGTTTTCTTAAATAAATATATGCCTGCAATGAAGGTCATTCGCTTAAATCCTGGAGAAGTCATTTCTTCAAATATTACGAATTACTTAATTAATGTGCGGGGTAGGGATAAATTAGCATTACTCCATGAATTGTTAACAATTGGTCAACCTTACTTAGTCCTCATCTTTGCGAATACAATTGAATATGTTGATGAAATTCACCGTTACTTAATGCAACAAGGAATGAAAGTTGCAAAGATACATGGGGACATCTCTTCGCGTGAGCGTAAGCGTGTGATGCGTCAAATAAGAAATATGGATTATCAATTTGTTGTTGCAACAGATTTGGCAGCAAGAGGAATTGATATTCCAGGAACATCTATGATTATAAATATGGAGATTCCAACAGATTTGAATTTCTTTGTTCATCGAATTGGCCGGACGGGACGTCATAATTTATTGGGTGAAGCTTATACATTGATTACTCCTGACGATATGGACGACATTGATTCACTTCGATCAAGAGGTATCCCATTTGAATGGATTGATATTGTACAGGGGGATTTCAAAGCTATCGATTCGAAACCAGGACCCGTTAACACGACAGTCAGTCCACAATATCGCGATGATAAAGAAATTAACCGAATTATCAATCAGACACGTAAAAAGAAAGTCAAACCGGGTTATAAGCGGAAAATGAAAGAGCAAATTAAATCGAGACAACAACATTTACGTCGACAAAAGAATAATAAGAAACGTTAAAAAAAGACTCAAACTGTATTTATTTCAAGCACTCGCTTCATAATAAGAGAAGTCAGTACCTAAACTATGCAGTTTGAGTCTTCTATTTATTTATCTCTATCTTTGTCCGAGGGATTATCTTCATTTTTAGGATATAGATCCACAACATCAGTAGAACGTTTTTGATCGGTTTCTTTGTTTTGTTGATTTGAATTTTCGCGTTGATTGAGTTCATCCATCTGACGTTTAATTTCATCTTGAACAGAATCGATGTCAATATCTAGTGTTTTCATGATAAATTGAATGTAATGTGTGTGATTTCTTAAACAGATAAAGAAAATTACCAAGCACAACGTTGACAAAATAAGAAAAGATGAGGATATTAGTGGGAAAATCCAAGATACCGCTTCTAATAATAAAACTGGAGCATATGAAATAACCGTCATAATTTTTAAGCGATCGCGCCAAAGAATCGGGCGTGTGAGACGAAAGTTAAATAGTCCAGCAATTCCATTGATTAGAATCAAATCAAACCAATATCGAATAAAGAACATCATAAAGTAGCTGAAGACAATGGATAGGAACATACTAATTTGATTAGTTTGTGGATAATCTAATAATAACTTGAGTCGATGTGGATTCCCTACAAGATATTGTCCGTTAGGAATTGTAATAACTTGTTGATTTAATACGGCTGTAACATCATCTTGTAAGATAAAAAGTGATAAAAATTTAGTACTTTTCAATGTTGATGGACGTTCTTCATTCAACGCGCGCTGATTTAGCGACTCACGCTTTAAATCATCATCAATAATGAGTTTAAAGTAACTTCCTTCGTAATAAAGTGGCTTGCTGTTTTCCTCAAGCTGTAACACATTATTTTGAATTTCATAATTTGGTAGATACTCAATGGCTTCAGACATTTCAGTACTGATTTGTTGAATTAGAGGAGTTACTTTCAACATGGTAGAGATAGCTAAAATAAGTGTAACAAGTGCCATTCCAAGTTGCAGTATCCACCAATTAATATTGAGTGATTCAATATAATAGCGTGGGTTACGCACACCATGGCGAACAATATTAATTAAATTGCGCATTGACAAAACCTTCTTTCGAGAGATTGATAACAATTATTTCATAAAATCTTAATAAATATTCTGAATAGTTCTACTATACTATTTTTTGTTAATTAATCAAACATACGGCAATGATTGATTTATCAATTGTACTTTGATAAACTAGCAACAGCTTAATTTTTATAGTAAAGAGGGGTCAAGCATTGAATCAATCCATCTCTAAAAAACAGAATAAATCTCATATTCCAGGGCGACTCAATTTTTTATTTTTTGTCACCTTTCTTTGTTTTGCAGCACTGTTTGTTCGTTTAGCATATATCCAACTCTATAGTGGTGAACGATTCTCAAATATGGTTCAACGAACAGAATCCACACTTTCTACCGGAACGGTGCCACGTGGAATGATTTATGATAGCTTTGGTAAAGTATTAGTCGGTAATCGACCAGAACAAGCAATACTTTATACGAGAAATAGCGACTCGGTGGTCTCCCCAAATGACTTAGTAGATATTGCAACCCAACTTGCCTCATTGATCGAGGTGCCAAATACTCATTTAACCGAGCGAGATTTAAAGGATTATTTTATTGTTAAAAATACAAAGACTGTCAATGATCGGTTATCTAAAGAAGAAAAACAACTAAAAGGAACAGATCTTTACCAAGCACAGTTAGATAAAGTTACCTCCGAAGACATTCAGTTTTCAAATGCTGAAGAAAAAATTGCTGCTTTATTCAGACAAATGAATGCAGCGTATGCTTTCTCCACTGTACCAGTTAAAAACCAAAATGTGACTCCGGAAGAGATTGCCCGTGTTTCCGAGCAGTTAGGAAATCTGCCAGGAATTAGTATCGGAACAGATTGGCAACGAATCTATCCACAAGAAGATATGTTAACGTCGATTTTAGGACAAGTTTCTTCTGAACGACGAGGTATTCCAAGTGAAGTGGCCGGAGAATACTTACTTAGAGGTTATGCAATGAATGACCGAGTCGGAATTAGTTATTTAGAACAACAATATGAAGATTCATTACGAGGAACAAAATCACTTTATAATTTTGTGACGGATTCTTCGGATAGTATTATTAAATCAGAACAGCTATTCGAAGGAACGAAGGGCGACAACATCGTGATGACTATTAATTCTGATTTTCAAAAGCGAATTGATGACATTCTAGAAAATGCTCTACGTGATATGCCGCAACAAGGGCTGAACGACCGAGCTTATGTTGTTGCAATGAATCCCAAAAATGGTGATATTCTAGGTATTTCAGGCAAGCGGTATGAATATGATGCCAATGCAGACAATTATAATAAAGATGAAATTATCGATGATACGCTGGGTGCAATTAATTCGAGCTTTGGTATGGGATCGAGTGTCAAGCCAGCGATGGTCCTGATTGGTTATATGGAAAATGTAATTTCAATCGACAATAATCAAATCATTGATGAACCATTAAAATTTCAAGCTTCCCAATGGAAGAGTTCGGTATTTAACCGGGTTGAACAGAATGAGAAAATTGAACTTGATGATATTACCGCGCTACAAAAATCATCGAACATTTATATGATTAAATTGGCAATGCGTATTGGTGGTCAGTATACTTATGAAGAAGAAGGGCGCTTAAGCATTGTGCCTGAAACATTAGAAAAAATACGTCAATATTTTGCTTTATTTGGGCTAGGTGTCGAGACAGGAATTGATTTACCGAATGAATCTGCTGGTTTTCTTCCTGAAAGCGATCAACTCGTTAGCGCGTTAGACTTATCATACGGGCAGTTTGACTTATATACGCCACTACAAATGGCTCAGTATGTCTCAACGATTGCAAATGGTGGAATTCGATATGCACCTCGATTAGTTAAAGAAATTCGCGGAACAGATGCAGATGGTAATTTAGGTGATGTCAAATCAACCATCGAGCCTAAAGTGATGAATATTATCCCAGTCAGTCCAGAGCAAATGGCGCGAATCCACGAGGGGATGCGACAAGTTTCTCATACTGATGAGGGTACAGCACGTTATTTATTCAAAAACTATCCGATTACAGTCGGGTCTAAAACGGGTACAACAGAAGCTTTCTATTCAGGTCCAATTCAATATGCACAAAATCAACCTGTAACGAATGCTACATTTATTGGTTTTGCACCTTATGATGACCCTGAAATTGCAATCAGTGTGGTAGTTCCATTTCTAGAAGAAGAGAACTGGGGACGGATTAGTACCCAGATTGCTCGAGAAGTAATGAATGCATATTTTGAATTAAAGGCAGAAACAAAACAATTGATAGAGGACTATATGAACTCACCAGCCTCTTCCACGGTTGATTAAACAAATAACCCCAGAAGTTTTGGTTCTCTGTCAAATGATGTTGGTGGAGAATTTCCTGCCCAGAGAATTTTTCTCTGGGTTTTTATTGTGCTATCTATTAACTAAGCAGCTAACTAAGCAGCAGAATGTATATTAGCTTCTTCCTTTTCTTTTTCTTGTTGCTTTTCTTCTTTAAATGTTAAGGGGCGTAGGATTAGTTTGCCTTCGGATGTTAGTTTTTGAGTCAGGATAATGCGAGCCTTGAGATGGTCAAAGCGACGGTAACCGTAACCGGTTCGTTTAACGAGCTTGATTTTATTGTTAACTCCTTCAATATAGCCATTAGATAAGGTGTAATGACAAGCTTTCTTGATTCCTTCGAGATAGCGCTTAATGGTATTAAAGCTCTTACGAAGTGGACGAGAGAAGGTATATTTTCGGCTTTCTTCTAACAAGTATTCAATTTCCGAGTCATGATGGTGATTGACGGCAAACTTCATTCGATTGACCCAGTCATAAGCTTGCCTCAAGCGAGGATCTAACTGAATCAAATAGTCCACTCGCATTTTCTCAGTCATAACTCCCTCATAAAGACGATGAGCGTAATAGTTGGTAAAGTCTAACGTTTCGCTATTTTTGAGGATTAACTTCCACTCTTGCTTGAGCTTTCGATAATCACGTGGGCGTTTTGTCTTGAGGTGATTCATCACCTTCACTCGTATTTGATTTAAGGTCCGATTCAGTAGTTGGATGACATGGAAGCGATCAATAATCATTTTGGCATCAGGAAAGAGCTCTTGGAAGAATTTATAGTAAGGACTGTACATATCAATAGTAATCGTCTTCACTTTTCGACGCTCTTGTAGAGAATAGCGCATAAAATAAGCTTCGAGGGTCTTTTGCGTGCGATCTTCTAAGACATCAAAAAGAGTATGCTTATGATTATTAACAAGCACGCAGGACATGGCTCCAACAGCTGATTTAACAGATTTAAATTCATCAATAGCTAGATGTTGAGGTAGATGTGGACGGTAGCTCTTCTCTGCTTCTAAACTCTCTTCAAGTATACGAATCACCGTGGTCACGGATACGTTGAAGTGTTGAGCAATCAAGGACATGGACTGTGTTTGAGCCAGTTCAAAAAGGATCATGTGCTTGATTCGCTTACTAATAAAGGAATGTGCATCCACCAGATCTGTCTGAGCAGTAAAGGTATGCTGACAATGCTTACAATAGAATCGTTGCTTCTTCAAAACTAAACGAATCGCTTGAAAGTCTAGTTGACCTAGAAGAAGCTTGGACTTTACAAATCCGTGGTTGATGATATCTGCACTTGAATGATTGGTAGCACCACAGTGCTGACAAGCTGTAGGCCGGTAGGTTAAAGTGCCAATTAAATGGATTTCATTACGATTCTTATGGCGAACGGTTTCCACTTGGTCTTCTAATTTGATATGTGGGTCTTCAATTTTTAACAATTTTGCGATACAATGGTTCTGAGTCATAGGAACTTCCTTTCTAATGTTTGATTAGCACTTACATTTTAGGAATTCTATGGCTCTTTTTCAATATAAAATAAAAAATGATGCCAATGAGTTTTCACTCACCAACATCATTTATTATAGAACCGAAGTTTTTAGAATAAACTTCTGGGGTTTGTTTTCGTTTAAGGCTTTATAAAACGTTCTTATTAGTTGTAATAATACGCGCCGCCTGTAATAATATTCGCAATCTCATCTAAGGACATATCTGGACTTAATTCGAATGTTCCGCTTTGCATTACAGATTCAAGTTGCCACTCTTCGATGAGTTGATATAATTCATCGGCTGAGTCAATAATTCCATTTGATTCAAGTTGTTGTGCAATTTCATCTGCCGTTTCACCAGGGTCGATCGTAAACGCATGAGTATTTTCATACTGTATATTCTCAGAGGCTTCTTCTTGAGTAGAAGTCGTCTGTGAGGTATTGTTTTCATTTTGTGTTGGCTGATTTTGTGCATTTTTATTTTTTTCTCGAAGTGCGACAATTTCAGCATTTAAGTCATTACGATTTTTTTCTAGTTTTTCAATTTCTTTTGTCAATTTATCGTTTTGTTGTTTTAATTGATTAAATTCTTCTTGATCGACCGAATTGAAAATAGATCCGACGGTATTTCCTGAAACAGGAACATGTCCTTGTAATAAAGCGAAGACCATGGTGATGATTGCAGCAGCTAAAAAGCCAGCGCCCATCATACGCAATGTTTGCTTCTTCATTAATTTCACCTTCTTTATTTATTCTCGATGTAATTATCAATGACCGATTGGACGAGTTGAGTGGATAGGTCAATTTGTTGACTAATTTCACTCATTGTATAACCTTGTGAATAAAGACGGATGATTTCTTCGTACGTATTATCATCAATATCATCAATTGTAATATGTTCGATCAATTCTTCATTGCCATGATTATCGGTAACTAAAACTGCCTCTTCTTGCCCAACAATTAACTCGTCTGGCTCAGTTTCTAAAGAGAAAGAAGGCGGGGTAATTCCTTGATGTTGCTCTAAATGAGCAATACGTTGTTTCAGTTGATACATCTCTTCTGATTGTTGTACCGTAAATTCACTTAATTCACGATCAATATCATTCGTATCTTGAGTAAAGAATGAAGCAATAAGTAGAATGATGGCAATCGCAAGTAATACAATAATTAAAATCCAAATTTCCATAGTAACACCTCTCTCATAAATTAATAGTACCTCAATTAAATATATTATCAAATGTCACGAAAGAATCAATTGTTTTTACTTTACAGTAAGGTGAAAATGGTGTGTTGTAAAATGAATTGCAACACTCAGTAATTTCTGAAATACAAAAAGACATGAAGATTCGTTATACTTAAATCACCACAAAATAAGCAAAGGAGAATCTTCATGTCCACAAATAATTATAACACAAATCAGAACCAATCATTTACTCATTTAGACTTTAAAGAAAGACAGCTAATAGAAAAATGGTTAAATGAAGATATTAGTAAAGCAGAGATAGGCAGACGCCTTGGACGTAACCGCTCCACAATCCATAGAGAAATTAATCGGGGCACTGTAGAACAGATCAAGCAGATTAATGGCTATAATAAGAAAGTCACTGTGTACTACTCAGATTCTGGTCAATCTGTTTATGAAAATAGACGTTTAAAGTGTGTCCGCAAAAAGATTGTTTCTTTCTCGAGCGCTTTCTTCTCTGCGCTGGAGGATGCCTTCACTAAAGGATTGTTTAAAGGTAAACAGCGGCTCTACAACATAAAGACATTTATAGCTCTTTATAGAAAAAAGCATCCTGTAGAGAATATACCAACGTTTAAAACCGTCTATTCATATATACGTCAAGGTCTTTTGTCTATCAAACCACATGACTTACCTGTCATGTATCGTCTGAAACCAAGAAAAAACCAGCATAGTAACCCTAAGGGTAAAAACAAAAGAATCTTAGGTACCAGTATCACCGATCGTCCAGAGGACGTCTTATCAAGAGAAACATTTGGACACTGGGAAGCTGATCTGGTTAAAGGGAAGAAAACGAAAAATGAACCGGCAATCATTACCTTGGTAGAGAGAAAAACACGCTATGCCATTACTAAGAAAATCAGCGACTATAAAAGTCAAACGGTTAAAAATGCCTTTGAAGAGATTCTAGCAGATAACCCTAACCTATTTGCTTCAATAACTTTTGATAATGGTTCTGAATTCTCCTTAATGTCTGAACTCAATACAGACGTATATTTTTGTCATGCCTACGCATCCTGGGAACGGGGCTCAAACGAAAACTTCAATAAACTGTTGAGGGAATTCATCCCTAAAGGAAAATCCATCCATCTTTTTTCAGAAATGGATATCGATCAAGCCACTCAGGCAATCAATAAAAGGATTAGAGAAGTGATAGGGCTACGTTCATCAGAAGAGTATTTTCAACAATGTCGTATTTAAATTTTTTCTTCTCCTAGGGGAAGAAGTAAAGAGATTTTAAGTTCATCGAATCATGTAACAGAAAGTGTTGCATTTAACTTTACAACTCAAGGTAAGGTGAAAATTCCAATAAATGATAAAAAAGTATTTATTTATTTGAAGACCTATGATACAATATTTCAGTACTTATGCTTAAGGCAGCAAAAAGGAGGTCCATAAATGCGAGTAAATATTAATTTAGAATGTACTGAATGTGGAGACCGCAATTATCTAACTTCAAAAAACCGTCGTAACAATCCAGAACGTTTAGAAGTTATGAAATATTGTCCACGTCTTCGTAAAGTAACGCTTCATAGAGAAGTTAAGAAATAATTTGTCAAACCGTTACTCTTGTAACGGTTTTTTGTTATACCTTTTTTTGCTATACTAGGGATATATATGATGAGAAAGGAAGAGCTGTATGGATAAAGCAGAACTAAGACAAAATACTTTAACACAACTAGCTAATCTCACAGGGAGTGAACGCGAAGCAGCAGAATTGAACTTAATGAACCAATTTGAAACATTAATTAAGCAACGAGGATACCGAAAAATTGGATTCTACTATGGTAAATTTCCGGAATTAACGACTACAAAATTCTTTGAAAAATTTCCAGAAATTGATTTTTACTTACCAAGAATTATGCCGAAACGTCAGCTGCGCTTTCACCTTTATAAAGTTGGCGATTCCCTCGAAGAAGAATGGGGAATTCCTCAACCAATTGAATCAGCTCCAGATTTAGATGTGAATGAGTTAGATTTATTAATTGTTCCAGGAGTAGCATTTGAGCCTGCAGGGTATCGAGTTGGGTTTGGTGGAGGTTATTATGATCGTGTATTAAAAGACCTCAAGACACCTACGGTATCTTTGATATTCAAAGAACAATGGAATCAACAACGAGTTTGGGAATTAAATGAATTCGATTTGCCAGTTCAACAAGTAATAATTGATCAACGGGAGACTATCAGTGAATAAACGAATCTCTAAGTACTTTAATGTACCGCTTGTAACCTATGGCTTAATCACTTTAAATATTGCCGTCTATGGCTGGATGTTGTACCATTACCGGACCACTGAGTCGATTGATGCGTTAATTCAAACTGGCGCAATGTACAGTCCACTCGTCTATCTTCAAAATGAGTGGTGGCGTTTTATAACGGCATCATTTATTCACATTGGGTTTGAACATTTTATTTTTAACATGATTACCCTTTATTTTCTAGGTAAAGATATTGAAGCGTTATTAGGACATTTTAACTTTAGCTGTATTTATTTATTCGCCTGTGTTGGCGGCAATTTATTTTCAAGTTTAGCAAATCTGAATGTTTCTGCAGGGGCAAGTACAGGTATCTTTGGTCTGTTTGCTTGCTATATTATTTTGAGTTATTTGAACCCTGATTCCTACACCTTAAAATCTCGCTCAATCACTTTTATGACTTTACTTATTTTACAATTTGTGACGGGATTATTCTCGGTAGGGATTGATACTTGGGGGCATTTAGGAGGGGCGGTATATGGTGCATTAATTACGCTAGTCATTGGACCTTCTTCAAAAGAATTCTTTAGCCAACGGCATCGAATATTTGCGGTGTTCGTGCTAATTATATTAAAATGCGCTTTGTATTATTTCGGATATATGAATACTGTCAGATAAGGAGATCGTTATGTCGCAATTTGTTATTGGAATTGATTTAGGGGGAACCACTTCGAAAATGGCGGTCCTTACACCAGAGGGTGAGATTTTATCAAAGTGGTCAATTCCTACTGATATTGAACAACAAGGGCAAAATATTGTCCCAAATATTATTCAGTCAATTAAAGAGAAAATATATGAGTTAGATTTATCCGTCGAGGAGCTCATTGGAATAGGGATGGGTAGCCCGGGAGCAGTTAATCACAAAGCTCAAACTGTTATTGGAGCATATAACTTAAACTGGGAAACTGAACAAAATGTAGGTGAACAATTTAAGAATGCTTTCGATGCTCCATTTTGTATCGATAACGACGCAAATATTGCAGCTTTAGGAGAGCAGTGGATGGGAGCCGGAAAAGGACATCAAAACGTAGTAATGGTCACCTTAGGAACTGGCGTCGGAGGAGGTATTGTAGTTCAAGGAGATTTGCTACACGGTACTTACGGATCTGCTGGTGAAATTGGTCATATTATTGTGGATCCTGATACAGATATTCAATGTACTTGTGGCAATCACGGTTGTCTTGAAGCGCTTGCTTCTGCTACGGGAATCGTAAATCTCGCTAAAAAGTATATGGAAGAAACAGATATCGAGAGTCAATTAAAAGAAGCTGTTGAAGTGGGTCTACCTTTGGATGCTCGACTAATATTTGACTGTGCCCAATCTGGAGATACTTTAAGTCAACAAATTGTTGATCAATTTTGTCGTTATTTAGGGCTTGCATGTGGTCACCTAAGTTGTATACTCAATCCTTCGCGTATTATTCTCGGTGGTGGCGTTGCGCAATCGGGAGAAATGATGCGGGCAAAAGTAGAATCTTATATGCTGCAGTATACATTCCCAGCCATCCGTAACCACGCTAAATTGGTATTAGCGACTCTAGGAAATGATGCAGGGATATATGGAGCAGCAAGATTAGTTCATAATTATATCAATGACTAGGAGAGGTAGAGAAGGATGACATTATTAAATATATTATTAACATTTATTGGAATATTATTAATCGCTTATGCTATTTATTGGTTTGTTTTATGGGTAATGCGTCAACGCTCAGCAAAAATGATTAACGAAGTTGAACTTTCAAAAATTATTCGCAAAGTTCAGTTAATTGATGTACGAGAACATGCTGATTATAAAGCAAATCATATTTTAGGTGCGCGAAATATTCCCAGTACCCAATTTAAAATGCGATTGAATGAGATACGTTCAGACCAACCAGTGGTTCTTTATGACTTCGGAATTAATAGTGCTTCTCGTTGTGCCAATCTTTTGCGTAAAGCAAATTATTCTGACGTCTATATCCTTCAAGGTGGCATGGAAGGTTGGAATGGGAAAACAAAATCTGATTTATAATCGATAACATTTTAAAAATGAAAAGTACAAAAGGCTGCATGATGCAGCCTTTTTGTATGCGATAAATTATTTAAACATTGGAATTGCGTTCATTACGAGGCTAAATAACATCGTGCCTAGCATAATCGTTACCATTACAATCGCAATCAATCTAACAATATAATCCATTTTACTTAATTTTTTTCGTTTGTTTGATTTATTAAATTTCAACTAATAATCTCCTAACTTTTAATAAGGTTTATCATCTATGTAATAAATTAACATTTATTTTTGTAATTAACAAGATAATGAGTAAAATATGATAGTGTCAAATTATTGTTGGTTTTCCTCTACCATACTTTTATATTTCCCTGAACCCAGTTTCATGGATTCCATATTTTAACCGGCGCCTTTGGCACCGTGCCTCCATCGGCATTCAGTTCGTCGCCGCTCGCTTTCGTTATGAAGACGGGGGTCACTCTTTTGGATTTCAATAACCAGCGATGGTCTCAAAAATCTGTCGACTCCGTGTGTTATTAGAATAGTGTAAGATCGCTACTTTACCACTCCATTCATACTGGCGGGCGTATTTTCGCCCCACACGGCCATCTAATTTATTGACTCTTCGTTCTCTTTCTTCTGTTTTTGTTTGATTTCTTACCCAAGCTTTTAAATCACCACCATTTAGGTCATAAGCACGCGCTTTAGCGATGTTTTCTGCGCCTGTTGTACTCCATCCCAGAGGTCTCGAACTTAAACGAGCACTTAACCAATGGCTAACGTGACCCTCGGCACTACAACCGATATATTGCGACTCTCTTTGTCTTTGGATCGCATCCCAATTGCCTATTAGATAGCGGCGAACCTTTTGAAGCGTTTGTTTCGAGGACTCGGGTAGCGACGGATCGCTGAGTCGCACTTTGAAGTAGTCCTGTAGATAGTCTTTTTCACCTGTATGAAGCCAGCGATGTAACGTGGCGTATAAATGTTCAGTACTGATACCAACACATGCCTGACGAAGATATTTCACCGTATGATAAGGGTCAAGAACAAAGTGCGTCTGAGTCGGGAGATAGTCCAACCCTTTCTTAATCCAGTGAGCCCCGTCACCACTTAAATAAAGAGCCGGACAGGCCGCTAAATCGTATTGTTGGTCGAGATAGTAATAGACGTCTTCCCACAATTCTTCGCTATCTTCGTATAAGCCTGTGAATATTCGACGAACATTTAATGCTTTTCGATCACTTGATCCTAAATTTTCTTTGTATCCTTCATGAACATACGCCAAGCGCATTTCCCGATTCTTCCCATCTTGATAGGCTACATGGTCTTCATCAGCTTCAATGTATAGGCAGTCTACCTGACGTTTTTCTCCCACCGGCAACGTAACAGAATCCGGGCAATACTTATGCACAATATTCTTGACGGTCTGACGACTATGAATCCCGATATGTTCGAAACTATCCAGAGTCGCTTGATAAGAATGCTTACTGGCCTCCTCATAAATGGCTGCTTCTAAATCTAGATCCACGCGCTGGTGAGGTGTGAGCGATAAGTAATCATCCAATAAGTAGCAGAACTCATCCGTTTGCTTATCTTTGTAATAACGCCTTGAAAGTTTAATATCACCGATCAGTGTGGAGATTGTTTTTTCATCATGACTACGATGAACGCGATATCTTGCTTTTCTTCCAGGGCTTTCAAAAAGTGATTCCTCAATCGTTGCACAGAGATCTTCTCCTAAATCGACTGAGAGTTGACGCATCGTATCGCTGATGGTTTTGATACACGTTGAAAAGTCTACTTCCCCTTGAATCGCTTGATGATATAAATCTGTCATCATTTTACTAATTTCTTGCATAACTTGTGTTACAATATTCATGGATAATCCTCTAACTTTCTGTGTGTGTTGGCTACTAACAGTATAGCAGAGGGTTATCTTTTTTGCTTTTAGCTTACCAACAGTTATTTTACACTAAGGTAAAATATGAATAAAATGAGAGTTTTAATACTTTACTATGGAAAAATTCATTCAAATTATGTAATATTATATTGATATGAAAACTATTGGAGGGAGAGCCAAATGTCTGAAGATACAAAAAAACCACGTATTCTAATTATTGAAGATGAAAAGAATTTAGCTCGCTTTGTAGATTTAGAACTTAAACATGAAGGGTATGAAACGGATATTCGTTATGACGGTCGGAGTGGCCTTGAAGCGGCCCTTGATGAAGATTGGGATGTGATTCTATTAGACCTAATGCTACCGGAATTGAACGGTCTTGAAGTATGTCGTCGAATTCGCCCGTTAAAAGATACCCCAATTATTATTATGACAGCACGTGATTCAGTGATGGACCGGGTTGCTGGTCTCGATCAAGGTGCAGATGATTATATCGTCAAACCTTTCGCTATTGAAGAATTATTAGCTAGACTAAGAGCTTTATTCCGTCGTATTCAAAGTGATGAAGAAAAACGCAATCAAGAACAACCAACGGTTCATTACCGCAATCTAACCATTGAAAAAGCAAATCGAATTGTTAAAAGAGGCGATGAAGTTGTTGATTTAACGAAACGAGAATATGAACTATTACTCTTCTTAATGGAGAATATCAATACAGTTATGTCACGTGAAGTATTATTAGATAAAGTGTGGGGTTATACTTCAGAAGTCGAAACTAACGTGGTAGATGTCTATATTCGTTATATTCGTAATAAACTGGATGTTCCAGGACAAGATAGTTATATCCAAACAGTTCGTGGCACGGGTTATGTAATGCGTGACTAATGAATACGACAAATCAAAAAAGCCATCGGCCCATTTCTTTAAAATGGAAATGGAGCTTTGTTATTAGTGTTGTAACGATTCTTATTGCATTTATTAGTTTATCTCGGTTCAAAGTAGTTATTGATCGTGCCGCACATCAAGCGGTTGAAAGTCATTTCCAAGTCATCTACGATGAAGCTTGTAATTTTCTAAGTGAATTTGATCATCCGTTTGTAAAAGAAAAGACAATTTTGTCTCCAGGCAATCAACCTAAACATCCGAATAATGAACTTGCGATTCAGTACTTGCAAGCCATAGATAGTGAATCGATCAATTTGCGATTATTTAATGATTTGAATCAACTTATTTATATGACACGTAATAATACAATTCCTTCGATTAATCACTCGGGTATTTTAACGAATACACATGTCAAAGGAGAAGATTATTTTGTTGCATTCCAACCGATTTATCATAAAGAAAGTGATATAAAAATTGGATCATTACAGATGATTGTAAAACCACAAGGAATGATTCAATTTTTAATGGCATTACAACGTTATTACTATTTAATTTTAGGTATTACTTGTGTTGCTTTTATTCTAATGGCAATAATTTTGAGCCATCGATTCTTAAAGCCATTAACTTCTCTTAATAGTGAGTTGGATACGATTGAGGAAGAAAATTTATCTCAAATTCGTATGATGCGATTGTCTTCAAAAGACGAGTGGAGTGAATTAAATATTCATGTTAATTCATTATTAGATAAACTCGATAAATATGTAACGGGACAGAAACAATTTGTGGAAGATGTATCACATGAATTGCGAACGCCGGTAGCGATTGTTCAAGGACATCTTAAATTGCTAGATCGATGGGGCAAGGAAGACCCTGAGATTCTAGAGGAGTCCATTGCTTCAGCGCTGCAAGAAATTTCACGGATGCAACACCTTGTTCAAGAAATGCTTGACTTATCACGTGCCGATAATGTCAATATTGACTATAAAGACGAAATCACTGAAATATATAGTACAACCGAACAAGTATTTAATAATTTTAAGTTGATCCATGAAGATTTTGATTTTTATATGGATTCAGATATGGAAGGGCAGGATGTTTATGTTCAAGCTTTCCGCAATCATATTGAGCAAGTGTTGATTATATTGTTAGACAACGCAGTTAAATATAGTAAAGATCGAAAAGAAATTCATGTATCGGTCAGCAAGAGTGTGACACAAGTTGAAATAACGGTTCAAGACTTCGGAGAAGGTATGACTGAGAAGGATAAAGAACGTGTTTTCAGTCGTTTTTACCGTGTTGATAAGTCTCGTGTTCGAGAAAAGGGCGGAAACGGTTTAGGATTAAGCATTGCACAGCAATTGATTCGAGGATATAAAGGAGATATTCGTGTTGAGAGTGTCTTTGGAAATGGTTCAATTTTTTACATTACGTTGCCAATTATGACAGATTCTCGCCAGATTTACCGTCGTAAGCAAATTGCAGAAAGAAGAAATATAAAATAGGGTGATATGATGCGGATTGTTCCATTGAGGGCGCTTAAAGATAACTATATATGGGTGATGATACATGACGGCACTGCTGTTGTAGTAGATCCAGGTGAAGCGATGCTAGTATTGGACTATTTGAGTAGCCACTCTTTAGATCTTACACATATTCTCCTCACGCATAATCATGAGGACCATACAGGTGGAGTGAATGAAATTTTTGCCAAATATCCTCAAGTAGAAGTATTAGGACCTGTCGAGACGGATGAATTTAATACTCGAACATTACGTCAAGGTGATACGCTTGAAATATGTAATCAACCAGGATATGTGATGCACACACCAGGGCATACGATGGAGCACATTAGTTATTTATTAGGTCAACATCTGTTTTGTGGAGATGCGCTATTTTCGGCAGGTTGTGGTCGCGTATTTACCGGAGATTATGAAGCAGCTTATCGTAGTATGCAGTGGTTTAAACAACTATCGAACGATGTGCATATTTACGCGGGACATGAGTATACTATTACCAATTTGTTATTTAATCAGTCAATTTTCCCAAATAATCCGGTTTTAGAGCGTGAATTAAAACAAGCATGCAAATATGAGAAGAAAAACATTCCTTCCTATCCGAGCTCCATTCAACATGAACGGACAATAAATTTGTTAATGATGGCGCCGACATTAGATCGTTTTATTCAATTAAGAAAACAACGAGACCAATTCTAAATTACAAAAATCCCACTTCATCTCGAAGTGGGATTTTCTTTGACTAATCGTCGTTGATTTAGCGCCTTTGTTTACCTTCATTACGGCGTGTCGAAGTATTTTTAGTTGGGACTAATCGCTGATTTCTTGAAGATGTTTCTTGTTGAACATTTACTTTACGTTTACGTTTGGTACGAGGTAGAGACTCATAGTATTCACGTTTTTCTTCAACCATGGCTTCAATTCTAGGACGAACTTGGTGGTTGATATATAGTTGTTGTACAATCATAAAGATCCCACCGGTTAAGAAATACAATCCTAGCCCAGCTGCTGAAGCCCAAGAAATCCACCCTAACATCAATGGATTCATTAACATCATCATTTTCGTTGTTTGTTGGGCTTGCGGGTTGGATGAGCTGACGGTACTTTGTTTTTGCATTAACCAACCTTGCAGGAAATATGCTAAGACAACCAGTGCTACAATTAGGATGCTGCGTTTACCTAAGTGAATGCCTAAGAAGGAACTATTTGCAATTTCTTGGGAAGAGCGAATAGCAGCATAAACGGCTGTAATAAACGGCATTTGAATTAATAGTGGTAAACAGCCACCTAAAGTATCGCCAAACATATTAATGTCGTATTTTTTATGAACAGCTAAAAGTTCTTGTTGTAGCTGTGCTTTTACGGATGGATCTTGTGTTGCATCCATTTCAGCTTGAATTTCTTTTATTTCAGGTTGTGCTAATTCCATTTTTGCAGCGCTCATCATGGAACTTTTCGTCATTTTAATACTTGATGGTAGCATAAAAATACGAGTTAAAATTGTTACGATAATTATGGCAAGCCCATAATTTTTTTCGCCACTTGCATTAGTAAATAATCCGGCAATCCAATCTAATAATTGAATTGTTGGGCGGCCAATATATTCGAATACCCAACCGGTAGGCTGACCTGATGCATCGTATTTAATACATCCTACTAATACAAAAGATACAACGACTAAAGCAATCCATTTTTTATAATTCTTTTTAATCTTTTCCATATGTCACTCTCTCCATTTTATTCACATTGATTATCATATAGAATTTTAAAGCATATTTCAATCTTTAGAACAAATGAAACGACGAGTTAATCTATTTTATACGAAGAATGCAATCGAAGAAAGCTTTTGTTATAATAAGAAAGCATAATATTTAGAATTGAGGGATTGGATTGAGTTCAAAGAAATCAACATCAAAATCTAAAGTAAACCAACCTCACCGCTCGTATCTCTACATTGTGATTGGATTAATTTTAGTCTTTATGTCTGCAATTGCACTAATACATACAGGTTTTATGGGGATGCTAATTGTTAATTCATTTCGATTATTTATCGGGGAAGTCTACCCACTTGGATTATTTGCAATTGGTGCTTGGGGAGTGATGATGGTATGGCGCAGTCAAATGGTCAATATTCCCATTAAAAAATTTATTGGTGGAACATTGTTATTAATATCTTTAACTTTATTATTTCATTTGAAAGAATTTAGTGCACAAGAACCGTTATCTGAAGGTATCTATCAGTTAACCTATACTATTTTTAAAAATGAATTTGTTATGGGTCAGTCACAATTATCATTAGGTGGCGGCATGATGGGTGCTTTTTTATATCAAACGATTAACTATCTTTTAGGTATTCAAGGTAGTATAGTTTTTTCATTTTTTTTATTTTGGATTGGATTGTTCTTGGTAGTTGGGATTGAAATATCTATGATCAAAAAATCAATTCAACACTTAGGCAGTCAAATTGGGAAATTATTTCAATCAGCAAATCAATCGATTCAGCAAGCTAGAAATGATTACCGCGAATCTTTTGATCGTTCTGAAGAAGTTGAAGAAAGTAATTCAACAGTACAAACTTCACTTGACACTACCACCGCGAATCCTGTAAAAAGTCATGAGGTGAATTCAGAATATAGATCACAGCCACCAGCCAGACCGAAGAATTCATTTAAGTTAAAAGATAAGTTAGAGCAATTATTTAAATCAAATGATTCTCAAGAACAAACGATAGATTATAGTTATCAATACGACTTACCAATGGCTATCGATCGACCTACTGAATTTGAACGATACACGTCAAAAGACCCGTTAGCATCGACGGCGAAGCGTGAGCGAGAAGAACGTCAGCTAAAAATCCAAAAAGAGCTAGATTTAGATTATTTTGATCAAATTAATCAATCTGAATCGGCGCGTAATCTCACTGGGACTTCACCGATGATTACTACGCATGGTAGAGAAACCATTTCTGAAATCTCACCAAATGATGGCAGTACAGGAGCGGAAAATCAGAGCAAACAACCGGTCGTGCAAGATAGTACAACAGTTTCAGAACAAGATATACCCGCTGATAGGACCTCTTTAACTTCATCGAAAGCGATCTTGTCTTCTGATTTAGTTGAAGAGCAGTCTGGGGTTAATCCAGTTAAGGACCACTCAGAACAATCTGCAGAACATTGGCAAAATAAATCTACAACTGTACAAAATACAACATCGGATGAACTGGATAATTTAATTGAAGAGAATTGCACCAGTAAATCGACAGTTTCTAAACCAAAATCTACGAAACAACCTCAAAGTTATCAATTACCAACGAAGTCGTTACTAAATAAAATCCCACCTGTGGATCAATCTGATGAATATAAACGCATCAATGAAAATATCAAAAAACTAGAAATTACTTTTGAAAGTTTTGGAGTGGATGCTAAAGTCGTTAAAGCAAATTTGGGTCCTTCTGTCACAAAATATGAGATTGAACCTGCAATTGGGGTAAAAGTAAGCAAGATTGTCTCTTTAGCGGACGATATTGCTTTGGCATTAGCAGCACGTGATGTACGAATCGAAGCACCGATTCCAGGCAAGTCACTGATTGGTATTGAAGTGCCAAATATCCAAGTGAGTCCGGTCTCTTTTTGGGAAATTATTGATCCGGCCCTAAAATCAAACAAGATATTAGAAGTTCCATTAGGACGAGATATTTCGGGCTCGGTCTGCTTAGCGGATTTAAGTAAAATGCCGCACTTATTAATTGCGGGAGCGACAGGAAGTGGTAAATCAGTTGGAATGAACGTGATTATTACTTCTCTTTTAATGAAAGCCAAACCGGATGAAGTGAAATTCTTAATGGTTGATCCGAAAAAAGTTGAATTGACACTTTATAATGAATTACCCCATCTATTGGCGCCGGTTGTTACGAATCCGCGTAAAGCGGCTCAAGCTCTAAATAATGTTGTTCAAGAGATGGAGCATCGTTATGAATTATTTGCATCAACCGGGGTTCGTAATATTGAAGGTTATAATGAAACAATTGCTGAGCTCAATCAAACAGAGGGGACAGGGTATCAGCCACTTCCCAAAATTGTTGTCTTTATTGATGAATTAGCAGATTTAATGTTAGTCGCAAGTAACGAGGTCGAAACAGCCATTATACGGTTGGCTCAAATGGCTCGTGCGGCTGGAATTCATATGATTATTGCAACACAGCGACCATCCGTGGACGTTATTACTGGAATTATTAAGGCCAATATACCGAGTCGTTTAGCATTTGCAGTTTCAAGTGGAACAGACTCACGGACAATATTAGATGCCAATGGTGCAGAGAAGTTATTGGGCCGGGGTGATATGTTATTCCAACCGATGGGACGTTCAAAACCATTGCGTGTTCAAGGGGCCTATATTTCTGATGAGGAAGTCGAGCGAATAACAGACTATATTAAAGCTCAAAGTGAACCTGAGTATGATGAAAATATTATTGTGACGAAGGAAAGTATGGAACTAGCAGAGGCGTCGAGTGATGAATTATTCGACGAGGTTGTAGAATTAATTCAAGAGTTGGAAACCGTTAGTATTTCTCAATTACAACGACGTTTCCGAATTGGCTATAATCGAGCTGCACGACTGATCGATGATTTAGAAAGTTTGGGATACGTAAGTGCCCAAGATGGTAGTAAACCGCGTCAAGTTCTAATCAATTAATTTGCGTCATATGGTCCATCCATCATAGATTTTTTCGAATTGCTTTTTAAAAATGAATTGTTTATAATTAATTTATCAATACTTGGGAGGTATTTATGAAAAAATTATTGAAAGCATCATCTGTTGCATTAATGGCGGTAGCTGCTGTAGCTCCTACAGTTCAAGCAGCTGAAGATTTCTCAGCGGTTATCATTACGGATATCGGGGGAGTAGACGATAAGTCATTCAACCAAAGTGCTTGGGAAGGTATTCAAGAGTGGGGCGAAGCTGAAGGTAAAGAACGCGGTAAAGATGGATATGACTATATTCAATCTAATAGCGACTCAGACTTCGTAACAAACTTAAATACTGCAATTTCGGCAGATTTTGACTTAATTTTCGGAATCGGTTTTAAACTTGAAGCTGCAATTGATGATTTTGCACAACAATATCCAGATCGCCACTTCGCGATTGTTGACTCTGTAGTAGATCAACCTAACGTTGCTTCACTTACATTTAAAGACCATGAAGCATCATTCTTAGCAGGTGTCGCAGCGGCTTTAACAACTGAGACAGACCATATTGGATTTGTTGGGGGCGTTGAAGGATTCGTTATCGACCGTTTTGAAGCTGGATTTGTTGCTGGAGCTAAAGCAGTTAATCCAGATATCAACATCACTGTTGAATATGCGGGAAGTTTCGGGGATGCACCTCGCGGACGTCAAATTGCTGCAGCAATGTACGCTAACGATGTTGACGTAATTTTCCATGCTTCAGGTGACACAGGAAACGGTGTCTTCTCAGAAGCGAAAGATATTGTTGCAAATGACCCATCACGCAACATCTGGGTGATTGGTGTTGACCGTGACCAAGAAGAAGAAGGTATTGTAGAAGTTGATGGCGAGGAACGTCATTTAACATTAACTTCAACACTTAAAGCTGTTGGTGAAGCGGTGAAACAATTTACAATCCAAACACAAGAAGAAGGATTCGAAGGCGGCCATTATATTTATGGTTTAGCTGACGGCGGTGTAGAGTTAACTGAAGGTCAATTATCAGATGAAACTCTAGAAAAAATCGCTGAATACCGTCAACAAATAATTGATGGTGAAATTGAAGTTCCTGAAAAACCAGAATAATTAATAGACCTCACCTAGTGATTAATGAGACATTAATCTTTCTCTTGATTAATGTCTCGTTTTTTTGTATCTAAATAATGATAGTCATGAATAGAAAAAATATTTTATGATAGGGTGTCAAGCACAAATGAATATGTCCCGATTTTTGGGTTTTTAGCGTGTAACGAAAGAGGGTTAAAAACTACCGCGCTTCGCTCGCTTGGTTGCCTCGTGATGAAGGACGATACAAAAAGCGCATCGTCCTTCATCACGAGGGATTATCACTACACTTCAATTAGCTCTTTTTTCTTTATGTATTCTTGCTTCTTTAGGTAACGTTGATAAGATTGTCCTTTCCACGGATGCGACATCGGTGGAATGTGTGGTTTCGGTTTAGACTTAGCTTCTTGAATATCTAGTATTTTAGATATGGCTTGGTGTGACGGCATTTCAATTAGTTTAAAGAGTTGATTTTTATGAGAGACAAAGAGTTGTAAATCACGCGTACTAATGACCATAACTTTAGTTTTTCTTGGCAAATGGACTTGCCTCCCATGCTGGTCGTAAAGATGATAGACATGGTTGTTGTATCGAACAGTATGACCAGAGTGAATGACACGCAGGGCAAATCTAGCGAGGATGTAATCGAGATTTGTGTCTGCTGATAGTTTTTCAAAGGCATTTATGCTATCTTTAATGGGATGGGCGAATTTTTGATTAAACTGTGGGAGGTAGTCCCTTAGAAACTGATTCGCTTCATCCATATTACGGATACCATTTAACCGCATTTCTTGAAGTAAGCGGTTTTGAAACGTACCGAAAAGACGTTCAATACGTCCTTTAGCTTGGGGTACTGAGGTCGCTTCCAGTTCAATTCCAAGTGTCTGGCAAGCATATCCGTATTGAGTGAGGGCCTGTTCTTCAAGAGCAGCGCCCTTTTTTGGGGTGTTGACGCCTGAGAAAATGGATCGATAATCTGTCAAAATGCGATGAGGAATACCGTAGTGGGTCAGGAATTGATGTGAGACTTGATAATAGCCTTCAAGTGTCTCCTGTGCTGCGAAATAAGCACCAACGACTGTACCAGTGGCATCATCAATCGCGGCATGGAGATAGTAATAGTTCTCGTCAGCCTCGAACCATTGATGTTCTGAAGCATCCATCTGAAGCAGTTCCCCAGCATATTTGCATCGTGGGCGACTCGGGTGTGCTTTTGAGGCTTCAACGACTTGAACCTCCTGTAAGGTTTCTTTTTCGTGAGGGGTCAGGCCTTTCTTGTCTGCTTTGTCTTCGAGCTCTTTAGCGACACGCCGTTTAGTTCGACGGGTAGCTAGAGGCGAGACAATGTGTGCTTCCTTCAAGATATTTCTTAGCGAGCTTTCAGAGAGAAGGATTTCCTCAACTTCTTGAAGTTTTTCATGGAAGTGTGTGAAGTTAAAGTCATAGTATTTCGAGCGATAGAGCTGAACGATTCGCTTTCGAGTATGACGGTCAATGGTTTTAGAAGGTTTGCGATTGGCATTCTTATGTCTGAAGCCTTTTCGCCCCTCTTGTTTGTATTTAAGAATCAATCGATTGATCTGTCGTCTGGATAAGTTTAATTCCACTTCAGCACGAGCTTTGGATTTCCGTCCATTGACGACAGCCTTGATGATATTATATTTATGTGTCTCATTCATGTTAAGATAATCCTCCATTGAGATCCCTCCTTAGATTTAATATACACTAAAGTGGGACATTTTCATTTACGGTTACTTGAGACATTATCATTTGTAGATGAGATGAATAGAAAAAATATTTTATGATAGGGTTATCATTTTTAACGATTTCAGTTATAATGAAATTATGTATATATTTTTGAGGTTGAAAGGAGGAATTATATGGACAACTCAATAGTGCCCGTAATAGAAATGCGTAATATTTCTAAGCAATTTGGCGATTTTTATGCAAATAAAAATATTAATTTTTCTGTCAATGCGGGTGAGGTTCATGCTCTATTAGGTGAAAATGGGGCAGGAAAGTCCACATTAATGAATATTCTTTCCGGATTGTTGATGGAAACCTCGGGGGATATCTTTGTTCGAGGCGAGAAAGTAATCATAGATACACCGACAAAAGCGAATCAACTCGGAATTGGAATGGTGCACCAACATTTTATGCTAATTGACGCTTTTACCGTCGTCGAAAATATTATGTTAGGTGAAGAACCCCTGAAAGGAGTGCAACTTGACCGTAAATTAGCTCGTCAAAGAATTATAGAATTATCTAAACAATATGGTTTAAGTATTGACCCAGATGCTAAAGTTTCTTCAATTAGTGTCGGGATGCAACAACGGGTTGAGATTCTAAAAGTCTTGTATCGTGGAGCAGATATTCTTATTTTTGATGAACCGACAGCTTCCCTTACACCCCAAGAAATTCAAGAATTAATGGTTACTTTAAAATCTTTGGCAAAAGAAGGTAAAGCGATAATTATCATTACCCATAAATTGGATGAGATTAAAGCCGTAGCCAATCGTTGTACCGTCATCCGCCGTGGTGAATCAATTGATACGGTTGATGTTGCGACCACAACATCACGAGAATTGGCGACGATGATGGTTGGAAGAAATGTGAAAACGACCCGTATCCAAGGACAGAGTAATCCTGGGGCGAATGTATTAGAAGTTAAAGATGTTTGCATTATGAAAGAGAATGGTCTCCCAGCGGTTGAGAATATTTCTTTTGAAGTACGAGAAGGTGAAGTAGTCGGAATTGCAGGAATCGATGGGAACGGGCAATCTGAATTAATCCAAGCTATCACCGGCTTAATGCCAGTAGAGTCCGGTCAAATTATGGTTCAAGGTAAGGATATGGCGAACGCGACACCAAAACAGATAAATGAAATGCATGTTTCGCATGTTCCGGAGGACCGCCATAAATTTGGTTTAGTGTTGGATATGCCTTTGGATCAAAACTTAGTCTTAAAAAATTATTTTAAATCACCATTTTCTAAACAAGGTATTTTAAATTATCGACAAATTAACGATCATGCCGATACATTAATTCGTAATTTTGATGTTCGTACGACTTCTAATCAGGCTCGTGCAGGCTCACTTTCAGGTGGAAACCAGCAAAAAGCAATTATTGCTCGGGAATTAACTAGTGCGCCACGTCTATTGATTACAGCGAATCCAACTCGTGGTTTAGATGTGGGTGCGATTGAATTTATTCATCAAGAAATTATCGCGCAACGTAATGCAAATAACGCGGTTTTACTGATGAGTTTTGAATTAGAAGAAATCTTAAATATTACGGACCGTATTTTAGTAATGTATAATGGTCAGATTGTTGCGAATATTCCAACTCATGAAACGAATGAGGATGAAATTGGATTGATGATGGCAGGTACGACTTATGAAGACGTCTTAGCTTTGCGAAATGAAAGCGAGGTTGAAGCTGAATGAATCAAAAGAAATCATTGAAATTATTAATTCCGATTTTATCAGTAACGATAGGAATGTTATTTGGTGCACTAATCATGCTATTATTCGGTTATGATCCGATTCAAGGTTACCGTGCCTTAGTGGACGGTGCGATTGGAAGTCCATTTAATATTGGGCAAACGATTCGAGCAGCCACACCACTAATTTTTACAGGACTTGGCTTTTCAATTGCTTATACAGCGGGATTCTTCAATATTGGTCTTGCAGGTCAGGCATTATGGGGATGGTTAATTTCTGTCTGGATTGGAATATCATTTCCAGATGCGCCTAAAGTGATTTTGTTACCATGTGCCATTATTTTAGGTAGTCTGGCAGGTGCTTTATGGGCTGCGATTGCTGGCGTTCTAAAAGCTTTCTTTAATACCAGTGAAGTCATTGTCACCATCATGTTGAACTATGTAGCAGTCTATATTACTGACTATACAATTCGAAATATTATTACCGACCGAATGGATGCGACACCTTATATCGGTCCCAATGCAAGTTTAAAAATTCAGTCTCTGACTGATTTAACAAAAGGATCAACCATTCACGGTGGGATTTTCTTAGCTTTAATTTTCGCGTTGCTTGTATATATTTTATTACACTATACAACTTTAGGCTTTGAGCTCAAGACGGTTGGGATGAATCGGTTTGCAGCAACCTATGCAGGTATGGACGCTAAACGTAATATTATTATTGCAATGTTCCTCAGCGGTGCGTTAGCCGGCCTAGGAGGCGTAATGAACGGCCTAGGTGAATTCCGTAATATTTTCCTTACGAATGGTGTAGCACCTGCGATTGGATTTGATGGTATGGCGGTTGCACTATTGGGAGTATTAAATCCGATAGGTATTGTATTTTCTAGTTTATTATTTGGTGGACTAAAAACTGGAGGAACTAGTATGCCTCTGATGGCACAAATCCCAAGTGAAATCGTAGATATTGTGATTGCATCGATTATTTTCTTTGTCGGAGCAAATTATGTAATCACATACTTCTTTGAAAAGAAACAATCGGTTCCAAGAGGTACCGCCTCAAAAACTAGCCAAAATGGAGGTGAAGCTCATGATTAATCGAATTGCATCCATTATATCTTCCACACTTGTGTACTCAGCGCCATTAATATTGACAGCAATTGGAGGGGTATTTTCAGAAAGTAGTGGGGTTGTTAACGTCGGTCTTGAGGGGATTATGGTCATAGGCTCCTTTACTTCGATTGTATTTAACTTAACATTTGGGGGTATGTTTGGAGATTGGACTCCATGGATTGGTTTATTAGTCGGTGGATTAGCGGGTGTTCTATTTGCTTCGATTCATGCGGTAGCAACCGTTAACTTACGAGCAGATCACATTATCTCTGGTACGGTTCTAAACCTTATTGCACCTTCTCTAGGAGTCTTTTTAACACGTGTTATTTTCGATGGTAGAGGTCAAACAGATTTTATTAAAGAATCATTTGGTTATTTTAACTTTCCAGTTTTGAAAGAGATTCCAGTTATCGGTCGAATTTTTTTCCAAAGTACCTCGTTACCAGCTTATTTTGCGATTGTGATGACATTTATCGCATGGTGGCTTTTGAATAAAACACGTTTTGGTTTGAGATTGCGTTCAGTGGGCGAACATCCTCAAGCAGCCGATACACTGGGGATTAATGTATACGGTATGAAATATGCGGGAGTTTTACTTTCAGGATTCTTTGGTGGAATGGGCGGCGCAGTATTAGCCCAATCGATTTCTTTAAACTTCTCTGTTTCAACCATTACAGGTCAAGGATTTATGTCGATGGCAGCGATGATTTTTGGTCAGTGGAATCCAATTGGAGCGATGCTAGCTGCCTTGTTCTTTGGGTTTGCTCAATCACTATCAGTTGTAGGGTCACAAATTCCAGTAATCAAATCGGTGCCACCTGTTTTACTTCAAATTGCACCATATGTCATTACGATTGTGGCGTTAGTCCTATTCGTTGGCCAATCATTTGGTCCTAAAGCGATTGGTAAAACATATATTAAATCTAAATAATGCTCAATTAAAAAGCAGCGTTTGAACAGGTGAATTTCTTCCTATTTTATCGGAAGAATGTGCATTTCAGTCAAACGCTTCTTTTTATTGAATCAAATTCTCTACAAAGTTTTTCAATCGAAACACGAATTCATGTATGTTTCACGATAAAATATGGTATAATCACTAGAGTGAATGAAAGATAAGGGAGCCATGTTTCATGAGTGAATTAGGAAATAAATTAAGAGATGCAAGAATTGAAAAAGGTTATACCTTAAACACCTTACAACAAATGACTAAAATCCAAAAAAAATATTTACAAGCCATTGAAGAAGGGCAATTTGATCAAATGCCTGGCGCATTTTACACTCGCGCGTTTATTAAACAATATGCGGATATGGTAGGATTAGATAGTGAAGAATTATTAATTGAATTGGAAGAAGAAATCGATTTAAATAGTGAATTACCAGAAGCGATGGTTCAAAGTACAACCGATACTTTGCCTTCAAGGACTGAACGCTACTTACAAAAAGAACGAAATAACTTAGATATCTTACTTTCGTATGTTCCGTTAGTATTACTTATAGCGATTATCTTCGCCATTATCATCTCACTAATTATAGCGATTAATAATATTAATCGGATGAATCAACCTGCACCTCAAGTTGAAGAGACGAATGAAATTGTAAGTGTCATTGAACCTGACGAAGCAACGGAATCACTCACAACTCAACGTGTTGAGGAGACAACCATCGCAACAAGTGAGAATGATATTCGTGTAGGAGCACAAACAATTACGTTAATTTCTAATTCTGATGAAGAAACGACGTATCGACTCAATGCACCATTTGATCAATATAAATTTGAGTTTAAAGGACATAATTTCGTGTGGATTGGTGCCTTTGAGGATGGAGAAATTACGTTAGATTCAACTGTCACAGAAGGTGAAACTTTTGAGTATAAAGTGTCAGAAGGAACCCGACGATTACGTCTACAATTAGGTTATCCAGAGGGAGCAGATATTTTAGTTAACGGTACTAAAGTAGAATCGAAAAATGAATATATGAAAGAAACGATTGTTTTTGAACTAGGTGTTCCAGAAACTGAAAGTACTCCTGAAACAGAAGAGTTAACGATTCCGTCTGAGGAAGAAGGTCAATGATATGGCTAAAATGAACATAGCGAATAAATTGACAATTTTAAGGATGTGTTTAATTCCTGTATTTATCATTTTGATGTACTTACCGGCATCTCATGGCGATGTGACGGTGCTTGGAGCGGTTATTCCAGTGAATCAACTTCTTGCAGCTATAGTATTTATTATTGCAAGTTTGACTGATTTTCTTGATGGCTATCTCGCTCGTAAACTTAATCTTGTGACTGCTTTTGGAGAGTTTTTTGATCCGATGGCCGATAAGTTGTTAGTCATTGCCGCATTTATTGTTCTAGTAGAACAACAACGAGTTCCAGCTTGGATTGTTTTAATCATTATTTCTCGTGAATTATTAGTCACAGGACTACGCGTATTATTAGCTCGTTCCAATGGAAAAGTTATGGCGGCTGCTTTACCAGGAAAGATTAAAACCTTTACTCAGATGTTTTCAATTGTTTTTTACTTATTGAATAATATAGGATTTGCCTTAATCTCAGTCGACATTGCCTATATCTTATTAATTCTTTGTTTGATTTTCACAGTTTATTCCGGGATTGAATACTTTTACCAAGGTCGATTTGTCTTTTCAGATTCTTTATAAGTTTTACTTAACTTCTAAAATGAAATATTTTTAGAAGTTTTTTTAAATTAATCAAAAATTTTAAATTATTTTATGTATCTATTATTAGGAGGAAAAATGAAAGTAGAATTAATCACAATTGGAACGGAAATCCTGATGGGTGATATTCTAAATACAAATGCACAATTCTTAAGTCGACAATGTTTGCAATTAGGTTTGGGTGTTTTTTATCAAACTACTATCGGAGATAACTATGAGCGAATTTACAACGCATTTCAATTGGCTTCGCAACGAAGTGATTTAATTATTATAACGGGAGGTTTAGGACCGACTGAGGATGATTTAACCAAAGAGGTCTTTGCTGATTTTTTAGGCGAGACGTTAGAAGTTTGCGATATACAACATGAGAAAAATATTCAGTATTTTGAGAATAAAGGTCGCGAAATGGCTCCGAATAATATTCGTCAAGCTTACACAATATCTAACGGTACGACTTTGATTAACCAGGTAGGATTAGCTTGTGGTTTAATTTACACCTCTGAAAGAACTCAAGGAAGAACTGATTATGTCGTTTTACCGGGGCCGCCTGCTGAACTTGAAGCGATGTTTTTGAATCAAGTGGTTCCTTTTATTAAAAATGAAATACTTAAAAGTGAATCAATGGTTATCCAGTCCCGCTATTATCATTTGTACGATATTGGGGAATCAGCCATTGCAAAACAAATCGAAACGTTAATTACTGCCCAAACGAATCCGACCATCGCTCTTTATGCAAAAAATAATATGGTTACGATACGGGTGACGGCGAATGCTTGTAATGATAAAGAATGCGATATAATTTTATCAAGGATGGAACAGCGCTTGCAGGAGACCCTATATTCTCCTTGGATTGGCGAAGGGGAAGACTTTACGATTGAACAATACATTATTCATCGGTGCCAAAGTTTAGGTTATACGCTTTCAGCTGCTGAAAGCCTGACTGGAGGGTTAGTTCAAGCTAAATTAACGTCCATTCCTGGAGCTTCACAAGTAGTCCGAGGAGGATATGTTACTTACCAGACCCCAATGAAAACACAGCTATTAGGAGTACCTGAACAGACTATCCAACAATATAGTGTCGTAAGTCATGAAGTGGCACAATCAATGGCAGAAAAATTAAGAGAACGAACTCATAGCACGATTGCTATATCTTTAACGGGTGTAGCTGGACCAAACCGGCTTGCAGACCAATCACCTGGGACGGTCTATATTGGAATAGCCTTTAAAGATCAGCCGGTTATTTCAAAGGTTTATCATTTTCCAGCCCCTAATCGTAATGCTGTGCGTAATCGCTCCGTTAATGAAGTTATGCGATTATTGTATAATTTAATCAAATAATAAGAACAAATGTTCTTATTTTCTTGATTATCATGTATAAACAAAGTAGAATAGTATCAGATAAGAAAATGGAGGAACATCATGACAACAAATGATCGTAAAAAAGCCTTAGAGATGGCCTTAAAAAATATCGAAAAAGATTTTGGAAAAGGGGCAGTAATGCGTCTTGGAGAACAAACGAGTATGAAAATATCAACGGTCTCATCGGGATCAATCCTACTCGATATGGCATTAGGAGTGGGTGGTTATCCTCGTGGAAGAATTATTGAATGTTACGGTCCAGAGTCTTCAGGTAAAACAACCGTCGCTTTACATGCTATTGCTGAGGTACAACGTCAAGGTGGCATCGCAGCTTTTATTGATGCGGAACATGCCTTAGATCCAGTATATGCTCAAAATTTAGGCGTCAATATTGAAGAGTTATTATTATCTCAACCAGACACCGGGGAACAAGCTTTAGAAATTGCAGATGCGCTTGTCTCTTCAGGAGCTATTGATATTATCGTTGTGGACTCTGTAGCAGCCTTAGTTCCTCGGGCAGAAATTGAAGGGGAGATGGGTGATTCTCACATTGGACTTCAAGCCCGACTGATGTCTCAAGCTCTACGTAAATTATCAGGTTCAATTAATAAAACCAAAACGATTTGTTTCTTTATTAACCAAATTCGTGAAAAAGTTGGCGTTATGTTTGGTAACCCGGAAACAACACCCGGAGGCCGTGCTTTAAAATTCTATTCAACGATTCGCTTAGAAGTACGTCGTACTGAAACAATTAAAGATAAATCAGATTTTATTGGAAATCGTACGCGAATTAAAATTGTTAAAAATAAAGTGGCCCCGCCATTTAAAGAAGCTGTCGTTGATATTATTTATGGTAAGGGTATTTCAAAAACTGGAGAGATTGTCGACCTCGCATCAGAAGCAGATATTATGCATAAAGCAGGGTCATGGTATTCATATGAAGATGAACGCATTGGCCAAGGCCGGGAAAATGCTAAAGATTTCTTAGAACAAAATCCTGAAATTTTAGCCGAAATTGAAGAAAGAGTCCGCCAACATTATTTTAAAACGGACGCACCTGCTGAAGAATCTGCAGAACAAGGTAGTGAAGAAATATCTACTGACTTACTTTTCGATGAATAATGATTATCTCATTTAAAGGGCAAAAGATATTTGACTATTCTTGCAATTAAGCATAAGATTAAGAAGTGGAAACACAATTAATTATTAAATATAATTGAATAAAAATAAACAATCAAGGAGGTGACTCTTATGGACTTAAAGTTAATCGCCTTTGTGATTGTTGCCTTAATTGTAGGATTAGTAATGGGCTTTTTATTTAAAAAAGCTTCTGATGAACGAAATATTGAAAAAGCAAGACTCAATGCGGATGTTATTGTAGATGACGCTATCAAACAAGCACAAATACTTAAGCGTGAAGCGCTTTTCGAGGCGAAGGAAGAAAATCTTAAGTACCGTAATGAGGTCGAAGAGGAATTAAAAGAACGTCGGAATGAAGTAAGTCGGTCTGAAGCACGAATGATTCATCGTGAAGAAAACCTAGATAATCGCAGTAATTTATTAGATCAACGCGATAGTCAGCTTGAAGCGAAACTAGCTGAGTTTGAAGTAAAACAACAACAGCTAGTCGATAAAGAGCAAGAAATTGGTCAATTGATTCAACAACAGGAAGAAGAACTTTACCGTGTGGCTGCGATGTCACCCGATGAAGCTAAAGCAATTGTTTTGAAAGATACCGAAGAATCACTGACAAATGAAATTGCTACGATGATTCGTGATGCTGAACAAGAAGCTCGTAATACAGCAGATCGAACAGCAAAAAATATTATTTTACAGGCAATTCAACGGACGTCTACGGATATCGTCACGGACAATACCTTAACCGTAGTCCATTTACCAAATGATGATATGAAAGGTCGAATTATCGGTAGAGAAGGACGGAATATTCGAACGTTTGAAAGCCTGACAGGAATTGATTTAATTATCGATGATACGCCCGATACGGTCGTCTTAAGTGGTTTTGATCCAATTCGTCGTAAAATTGCTAGCACAGCACTTGATAAATTAATTCAAGATGGACGAATTCATCCTGCACGAATCGAAGAAATGGTTGAAAGATCACGCAAAGAAATCGATGAGAAAATTCGTGAAGCTGGGGAAGAAGCAATCTTTGAATTGGGGCTTCACTCAATGCATCCCGATTTGATTAAGATTATTGGACGTTTAGCTTATCGTACGAGTTATGGACAGAATGTCTTAAAGCACTCGATGGAAGTGGCAAAACTGGCTGGTTTTATAGCGGTTGAGATTGGTCAAGATGAAATGTTAGCACGTCGTGCTGGACTACTACACGATATTGGGAAAGCGTTAGACCATGAGGTTGAGGGGACTCACGTTGAAATTGGTGCTGAAATTGCACGTCGTTACCAAGAACCGAAAGTGGTTATCAATGCGATTGCTGCTCATCATGGTGATACACAACCAACTTCATTAATATCAGTTATTGTGGCTGTAGCAGATGCTTTCTCCGCTTCTAGACCAGGTGCTCGTAATGAATCATTAGAAAATTATATTCGACGACTTGAACAACTTGAAGAAATATCTAACAGCTACCAAGGGGTTTCAAACGCTTTTGCGATTCAAGCAGGACGCGAAATCCGTGTGATGGTTGAACCAGATCAAATTAATGATGCGCAAGCTGTTAAATTAGCTCGTGATATTAAACTTCAAATTGAACGAGAAATGACTTATCCAGGCAATATTAAGGTAACAGTTATTCGCGAAACGCGAGCTATTGACTATGCAAAATAATTTTTGATATTGAGATTAGGCGATAATGCCTAATCTTTTTTCATTCGCTTAACTTTAGTCTAATGAAGGATTTTGGTATAATTATTATAAAGAACTTTGTTGGGAGGAATTATTATGGTTAAACTATCAGCACTCAATTTGTTCCCAGTTTTTTTACAGGATCAGCCAATTGATGCAATCCGCCGCGGAAGAGAACTTGCTCAAATTGTAGAAAAATTAGGTTATGATCGTTATTGGATTGCAGAACACCATAATTCACCGGGGGTCATTTCAACAGCAACGTCTGTTCTAATCCAATATGTTTTGGATGCAACAGAAAACATTCGTGTTGGTGCTGGTGGAGTGATGTTACCAAATCATACGCCCCTTCAAGTCGCAGAAACTTATGGCATGTTAGACGTTTTGCATCCTGGCAGAGTCGATTTATCATTAGGTAGAGCACCTGGGACGGATACAGAAACAGCTCAATTGATTTATCATGGAGAAACTTCAGAAGAAGGCTTCAAAGACGGCATCCGTGCACTACAAAGATATTTTGGTCCAGCAGAATCACAAGAAAGCGTCATTGCAGTTCCAGCAATTGATCGCCAAGTTCCATTATATATACTCGGGAGTACCACCACGTCAGCCCAGATTGCAGCAGATTTAGGACTGCCATACGCTTTTGCGGGACATTTCTCACCCAATTTTTTAGATAAAGCAATTGAAATATATCGCGAACAATTTGTCCCTTCTGAATATTTGCAAGAACCTTATTTAATTTTAGCGATGATCGGTACGGCGCAAGAGACAACTGAAAAAGCAGAAGAAATGAAGAGCATTTGGGATTTTCATTCGATTCAAATTGCTCGAGGTGAATCTGGCCAAATTCAAACTCCAGATATAAGTTTTTATAATCATTTAACAACGGTCGAGAAATTCTTCTTGAAAACAAGAGGTGGGATTAACCTATACGGTAATCCAGAGGAAGTAGCCAATGTTTGGAAAGATATTAATACAAAATATCATCCCGATGAAGTCATGATTGTTTCCTATTCACCTGAAATTGAACAGCTCGAAGAAAGTTATCGTATCATTAAAGAAGTGATTACGACCCATTCATAGTAATAACAGAGAAGGATGATATCATGAGTAAACCAGCGAAGTTAACGCCAATGATGGAACAATATTTTGAAATAAAAAGAACCTGTCCAGATGCTATTCTTTTCTATCGATTGGGTGATTTTTATGAAATGTTTTATGAGGATGCGCTTACAGCAGCTAAAGTATTAGAAATCACTTTAACTTCGCGAAATAAAAATGATGATAATCCGATTCCAATGTGTGGCGTCCCATATCACGCAGCCAATGACTATATTAAAAAATTAATTGATGCTGGTTATAAAATTGCCATCTGCGAGCAGTTAGAAGATCCGAAGAGCGTAAAGGGTATGGTTAAACGTGGAATTGTTCGAACGATTACGCCGGGCACTTACGTTGATGACCAAGTAGGAGATCGCAAAGAAAATAATTTCTTAGCAGCAATCTACCCGTTAACAGATAACGATTTTGGTCTTTGTTATATCGATATAGCCACAGGTGAAAGTTATTTAACGTGCTGCGGCGATACAGAAATGCTATGGAATGAAATTCAAAGTGTTCATCCCAGTGAAATAATTATTCCAACATTTTTAAAAGAAATGATTTATCAATTTAAAACAGTTGAATCAATTACGTTTACTGAACATGCGTTACCTGAATCAAAAATAGTTTATCCAACCTCACTCATTGAAGAACTTACAAGTAATGAAGCTCCGATTTATGAATATTTATTAAGTTATTTGAATCGTTTGCAAATGGAATCATTTGCACATCTTAAACCTGTCCAGCGTTATGCCATAGATCAAGCGATGCAACTAAATCATTACACTAATATTCAGCTTGAGCTCACTCGCTCGTTACGTACACATAAACGCAAAGGATCTCTTTTATCCTATATCGACCAAACACAAACAGCAATGGGAGGTAGATTGTTAGCGCGTTGGTTAGATAAACCCTTAATTAATCAGCAAAAGATTGAAGCGCGACATAAGAAAGTAGCCGCCTTCTTATCTGCTTACTTTGAGCGAATGGATTTAGTCAATTCGCTCAAAAATATTTATGATTTAGAAAGATTAATATCTAAAATTAGTCTAGGTTATGCTAATCCCAAAGATATTGACCATCTCTATCAATCGCTTTGCGAAGTTCGAACCATAAATCAAATTTTAGATTCGATGAATCAATTCGATTCTTCAGTATCATTTCAATTGTTGAATGATTTTAGTGAATTAATTAACCTTATTTCATCCGTATTGATTGATAATCCTCCTTTATCCTCAAGTGAAGGAAATTTGATTCGATCAGGAGTCCATGAAACATTGGACCAATACCGGGATGCTTTAGAACACGGAGAAGATTGGCTAGCTCAATTGCAAGTTGATGAACGTGAACGAACTGGGCTTAAAACATTAAAGGTTGGCTTTAATAAAGTTTTCGGATACTATATTGAGATTAGTCGAGTTCAAGCAGCAGAATTAGATGATCCCCGCTATATCCGAAAACAAACGTTAGCGAATTCTGAACGTTTCTTTACAGATGAATTAAAAGAGATTGAACAAACGATTTTAAATGCCAAAGAAAAATCAACCGCTTTAGAATATCAATTGTTCGTTGAGCTTCGTGAACAAATTTTGAACTATATTGAGCCACTTCAACAATTAGCGATGCAAGTTGCTGAATTAGATGTCTTATCTGCTTTTGCCTCGTTGGCAGATCAAGAGGATTATGTCCAGCCTCAAATTGTTTCTCAGCCGAAAGATGTTGAAATTATTCAGTCACGCCATCCGGTTGTTGAGAAATTAATTAAAAAAACAAATTTTGTGCCTAATGATTTTTCAAGCACCTCAGAGAATTATTTACATATTTTAACGGGGCCCAATATGTCAGGTAAAAGTACTTATATGCGTCAAATTGCTTATTGCTTTATTCTATGTCAAATAGGAAGTTTTGTTCCTGCGACAAGTGCTAAATTGCCAATAATAGATAAAATATTCACCCGAATTGGTAGCGCAGATGATACGACTTTAGGTCAAAGTACCTTTATGGTCGAAATGATGGAAACTCAAGTAGCGTTGAAAGAAGCTACGGCAAATAGTTTGCTGCTATTTGATGAATTAGGGCGTGGAACAGCAACATATGATGGAATGGCATTAGCCGAAGGGATTATTCGATACATAGCTCAAGAAATTCAATGTTTAACAATTTTTTCTACACATTATCATGAATTAACACGACTCGATTCGGATCTTCCAGCTGTTCGTAATATTCATGTAGGTAGCGAGGAACTAAATGGCGAACTGGTTTTCCTGCATAAAGTATTGGAAGGACCTTCTGACCGTAGCTATGGTATTCATGTAGCACAAATTGCTGGTCTACCAAAGCAAGTAATTCGGCAGAGTGCAGAAATTTTAGAAGCGTTAGAGTCTCAAGCCAAGTATTTGCCGAATGTTAGAGAAACAATACAAGAAAAGAAAGAGATACAAACAACAGCATTAAGTTCTGAGATAATAAATAAAATTAAAGCGTTGGATGTTAATCAATTAACGCCGGTTGATGCGCTAAATCTTTTGGTAGAGCTTCAAAGAGATGTTAACGAAAGTTAGAGGTAAGAGATGGATATTGTTAAACAGATGTCAGATACTTTAGCGAATCAAATTGCGGCAGGTGAAGTGATCGAACGGCCTTCATCCGTCGTTAAAGAATTGGTGGAAAATTCGATTGATGCGCAAGCAACAGAAATTATTGTTGAACTAACAGAAGCTGGTATCGAAGGCATAAAAGTTAGTGATAATGGGATAGGTCTGAGTCAAAATGATCTACGTCACGCTTTTTTGCCTCATGCAACCAGTAAATTGTACGATACGAATGACTTATTTGCGATTCGTACTCTGGGATTTCGGGGTGAGGCACTCGCTAGTATTGCCTCAGTCAGCCACGTTTTAATGGAATCAACTCAACCAGAACAAGATAAAGGATATCAAATCGAGTTAAAAGGTGGAGAAATCATCAGTGAATCCGTTACGAATGCACGATTAGGAACGAGAATTACGGTTGAACGGTTATTTTATAATACACCCGCTCGTTTGAAGCATCTAAAACGACTTCAAACGGAGTTATCACATACAACTCGCTTTATTCAAAATATCTCAATGGCGCATCCTAATATTCGTTTTGAATTGTTTCATAATGATAAGTTAATCTACCGGACAAGTGGCTGGTCAGATTTACTACAGGCTATTGCAAACGTCTATCATCCATCGATTGCCCGTCAGTTAATTTCAATTCAAGCAAGTAATTCAACTTTTAAAGTGGATGGCTATATTTCTCCTACAAATCTAACGCGAACAAATCGCTACTATATGCACTGGATGATCAATGGTCGTCCTGTTCATAGTCATGTACTCGATCGTGGGGTGATTGCAGCGTATGGGCGCCAATTGATGATTGGACGCTATCCAATAACTGTAATGAATGTTCAAGTAGATCCTCGACTCGTTGATGTGAATGTCCATCCAACCAAGTATACCGTTCGGCTAAGTCAAGAAGAGGAATTAGTCGATTTATTTACAGAAGCGATTCATGAACAATTAGAAAAACATCAAAATATACCCCAAATAGAAGTAGAATCAGTTAAAGAAAGGACAGAAGTTAATGAAAAATATTCACCCTATCAATCAAATCTTTCCCGTGATTTATCTGAACCTTCCGAAAACACACTACAATCTAACAAAATCGCAAATTATTTTCAAAGAACGGATTCACCAGCTAGTCTACTTGATTCAGAGTTATCCAATGAACAAGCTGAATCGGTAGAATTTGTCAAAGAGGAAACAAGTGAAGCGGGGCAAGTTTCAAATCAGTTATCATTGGAATCAACAGAAACCAATCATTTCATTGATTTTAATGCCTTAAGGTATGTCGGACAGATTCATGGTACTTATTTAATTGCAGAAAATGAACGTGGGTTTTATTTGATTGATCAACATGCGGCTCAAGAAAAAATTAATTATGAGCACTTTATGGCTGAAGATTATCCGATTCAAGAACAACAGACGTTGTTAATGCCAGAATTAATTCATTTATCGAGTGCACAGATTTCTCAGTTATTAGAAATTCAATCCGATTTAGAACGACTAGGCATTTCAATTGAACCGTTTGGTGAACAAACTTATAAACTTGATAGTTACCCTGTTTGGCTGAAAGATACACAGTTGGATCAATTTATACCAAATTTAATTGATTTATTAATGAATGAACCAAACTTAACTGTGAATGAATTAAAAGAGCGAAGTATTATTATGCAAAGTTGTAAAGGGGCAATTAAGGCGAATCATTACTTGGATTCAAAACAAGCACAATTTCTTATTGAACAATTGGGAACGTTAAAAGATCCATTCCATTGTCCTCATGGGCGTCCTGTTTTAATTGAATTTGTCAATGCAACCATAGAAAAGTTGTTCAAACGAATTCAAGATAGTCATACAACCGATCCGTTTGATCAACGAATAATATAATTAAAGAGAGGAAATATTATGCTCGAGTATCTTAAAGGAACCTTAATCTCTATCCATCCAACCCACTTAGTTATTGAAACAAATAAAATTGGCTATATCGTTATTGCTTCAACACCGTATCATTGGTCTGATCAAATTGGTCAAGAAATTGAAGTGTATTGCGAATTGGTAGTTAGAGAAGATGCGATGACTTTATACGGATTTAAGTCCGAAAGTGAGAAAAAATTATTTCAAACTTTAAATAAAGTCTCCGGTATCGGTCCTAAAAGTGCTTTATCGATTTTAGCAGCAGACGATAATGAGGGACTGGTTCAAGCGATTGAATCAGCTGATAGTACTTATTTAACGAAATTTCCTGGTGTCGGGAAAAAAACAGCGAATCAAATTATTTTGGATCTAAAAGGAGAGCTACAACCGATTACTGATGAAACAGCTGTACCTGATTCACAACAAATACAAATTCACGAAGAAATCTTGGAAGCATTAAGCGGTTTAGGCTATTCGAAACGTGAAGTGACACGGGTTGAAAAGCAACTTAAATCAGAATCATTTGATTCTGTCCAAACTGGTTTAAGCTATGCCTTTAAATTATTGTTAAAAAAATAAAAGGAGGGATATAATTGGATAACGAGCATATCTTATCAGCGGATGAAATTACCGGAGATTTGATGGAGCCGATGCATATCCGTCCCCAACGTTTAGCTGAGTATATCGGTCAAACTAAAATGAAGCAAGAACTATCGATTTATATTCAAGCAGCGAAGTTAAGAGAAGAAGCGTTAGATCATTGTCTTATTTACGGCCCTCCAGGTCTTGGGAAAACAACTATGGCAATGGTGATTGCGAACGAGTTAGACGTCAATATTATTACCTCAAATGGTCCTGCGATTGAGCGTTCGGGAGATTTATTAGCGCTATTAAATGAATTAAATCCGGGAGATATTTTGTTTATTGATGAAATTCATCGCTTGCCTAAAGTGGTTGAAGAAGTGCTGTATTCAGCAATGGAAGATTATTATGTTGATATTGTGATTGGTCAAGGGGCTTCTAGTCAACCTATCCATTTTGAATTGCCACCATTTACTTTAATTGGGGCTACCACTCGTGCAGGAATGCTAAGCCAACCTCTCAGGGATCGTTTTGGAATTATTTCTCATATGCAATATTACAATAACGATGAATTGCAAGAAATTGTCGAGCGCAGTGCTAATGTATTTCAAGCACCGATTGACCAAACAGCCTCTAAGGAAATAGCACGAAGGAGCCGGGGGACGCCTCGAATTGCGAATCGACTATTAAGACGGGTGCGCGATTATGCACAAGTCTATGCCGAAGGGAAAATTAATCAGTCAATAACCCAACAAGCGTTGGATATGCTGAAAATTGATCCGATCGGACTTGACCCTCTGGATCGAAAGCTTCTTAAAACAATGATTGAAGAATATGCTGGAGGACCGGTTGGGTTAGGCACGATTGCTGTTTATATTAGTGAAGATATTGAGACGGTTGAAGATATGTACGAACCATACTTAATTCAACAAGGTTTAATACGCCGAACCCCAAGAGGGCGTATTGCAACACGATTAGCTTATCAACATTTAGGCTATGAATTACCCGAAATGAAAGAGGAAACGAATGATTACGACGAAAGACTTTGATTACCATTTGCCAGAAGAACTCATTGCTCAGACACCCCTAATTGATCGCAGTGCATCACGTTTGATGGTTTTAAATCGAACACAACACACCATTGAAGATACAGATTTTAAACATGTTATCGATTATTTGAATCCTGGAGATGCGTTAGTTATTAATGAGACCCGTGTTTTGCCAGCGCGACTAATGGGCGTGAAGCCTGATACAGGTGGTCACCTTGAAGTTTTATTGCTTACAAATATTGAAGGAAACAGATGGGAAACATTGGTTAAACCTGCCCGCCGCGCAAAAATAGGAACACGCATCGAATTTGGAGATCAACAACAAATAACAGGGATTGTCATTGAGGAATTGGAACATGGGGGACGTATCGTCGAGTTTGAGTATGAAGGTATCTTTATTGAAAGACTGGAAGAATTAGGCCAAATGCCTTTGCCCCCGTATATTAAAGAGCGATTAGATAATCCAGAACGCTATCAAACAGTTTATGCGAAAGAAAATGGTTCTGCTGCAGCCCCAACTGCAGGGTTACATTTTACGAAAGACTTAATGGACCAAATTAAAGCCAAAGGAATTCAAATTATTCCATTGACTTTGCACGTTGGACTTGGAACATTTCGACCTGTGTCGGTTGATAATATCGAAGACCATCAGATGCATGCAGAATTTTACTCATTATCTGAAATGAGTGCCCAGCAAATTAACAAAGTCCAAGCGGACGGCGGAAATATTATTGCCGTCGGAACGACAAGTGTACGAACATTGGAGACGATTGCGCATCGTAACCAAGGTAAAATTGTTTCAGAATCTGGTTGGACGGATATTTTTATTACACCAGGTTTTGAATTTAAAGCGGTAGATCATTTAATTACAAATTTCCATTTGCCACAGTCAACTTTAATGATGTTAGTCAGTGCTTTTTATTCACGAGATGCTATTATGGAAGCCTATCAACACGCTGTTGACCAAGAATATCGTTTCTTTAGTTTTGGAGATGCCATGTTGATTTTATAATTAAGAGGAGGGGGATCGATGCTTTTTAATATTCAAAGTGAGTATTCATTTCTCGAAAGTACACTCCGACTGAACAAATATGCGATCAAAGCTAAAGAATACGGTTATCAATCCATCGGAATTGCGGATACGCATGTACTCTATGGGTCCCTTGAGCTGTATCAATTAGCCAAAAAACATCACCTGCGTCCACTCATCGGACTGCGGGTTATTTTGCCTGGAATAGTGGATTCAGAAGTACCTTATGAATTTCTTTTATATGCTACTTCCAAAATAGGTTATTACCATTTAGGACAACTATCTCGTCAATTGTTAACTGACTCAGTGGATACATCAGTAATCTGGCAATATCTCCAATACCAAGCGCAAGATTTAGTTTATATAAGTTCATCCAATCAAAACGAACTGCTTTATGCAATGGTTCGTGATCAAACGGATCAAATTCAACAATTACATAACTTTTTAGTGCAAATTTTTGGTCAAGACAAAATCTATATCGGAGTTAATTTATTCCCAAGCAATGAATATGAATTGAAACAAGTGGATAAGTGGTCGAAAAAATTGGACATTCCGGTTATTATTAGTCAGTATATTCATGCCTTAAACTCAGAAGATGGTTCGAGTATTCAAATGCTCCAGTCTATTAAAGCAAATCAACCTATGACGAAAGATTTATTAGACCATCAGACCGAATATTATATGCGCCCGTATCATATCGTTAAGGAACAGTGTGCTTGCTTAGGGTACACAGAATGGTTAACGAACACTAGCAAACTCGAAGCAAATATCGCCATTCAAATTGAGCCCAATAAAGAGGTTTTACCGCAATTTCATATTCCAGAAACCTTTGACCATTCAGCAAGCTATTTAAAGCATTTGGTCATGCAACGACTTACTGTTCTCGGCTTAAGCCAAAAAAATTCTTACATTCAACGAATTGAACATGAATTGCAAATTATTCATCAAATGGGATTTGATGATTATTTTTTAATTGTCTGGGAAATTATTCAGTATTGTCATCAACAAAAAATACCGGTTGGACCGGGACGGGGGTCGGCAGCAGGCTCTTTGATTGCGTATCTACTTGAAATTACTCAAGTCGATCCACTCGAATATAATTTAATTTTTGAACGTTTCTTAAATCCAGAAAGACTCAGTTTGCCAGATATTGATATCGATATATCGGATGAATCACGAAGTCGAGTGATTCACTTTTTAGCGCAAGTATATGGTGAAAATCAAGTGGCTCAAATTATCACGTTTAGTCGCTTTGGAGCTAAATCCGTGCTACGAGATATACTGAAGGCTTTAGAAGTCGATGAAAAAACAACCAAACAATGGTTACAATTATTACCTAGTTCAACTAACACGACTCTTTCACTTAAATCAGCTTATGACCAATCTGAAGCTTTTCGAGATTATGTGCATGCTTCAAAGATAAATGAACAAATTTATCGGATGGGTACGACTTTAGATGGATTACCACGTCAATCTTCAACGCATGCTGGGGCAGTTGTTATTAGCCAACAACCAATCGATCAACTTATTCCAGTTCGAAATCGTCCAGGAGAAGTTTTACTCACTCAATTACCTATGGATCAAGTTGAACAGATGGGATTATTAAAGATTGATATTCTTGGTTTAAAAAATTTAACGCTATTAGATCAAATGAAGCAGCAAATTCAAAAGAATACACAAAGTACTGTTGATTGGGGAGGCATTCCCTTAGATGATCCAGCAACATTAAAACTCTTTCAACAAGGTGATACAAATGGGATATTTCAGTTTGAATCAGCCGGCATAAAAAAAGTTTTAAAAACAATCTACCCGACCTCTTTTGAAGATATTGTGGCTGTGAATGCTTTGTATCGTCCAGGGCCTATGAAGCAAATTGAAACATTTAATCGACGTAAACGTGGACAAGAACCGATTCCTACCATCGATCCTTCGACGGATCAAATATTAAAAGCAACTTATGGTGTCATTGTATACCAAGAGCAAGTCATGCAAATTGCGGTGCAAATGGCGGGGTTCACTTATGGTCAAGCTGACTCATTCCGTCGAGCTATTGCTTCAAAGAATTTAAACTTGCTCGATTCATTTCATCAGTCTTTTGTAGAAGGCGCTATCCAACGTAACCATTCACAAGAAATTTCTGAACAAGTTTTTCAATATATTTTAGCGTTCGCAAATTATGGATTTAACCGATCTCACTCGGTAGTTTACTCATATTTGGCATTCCAAATGGCGTATTGCAAAGCCCACTATCCCGCAGAATTTTATGCGGCATTAATAAATAGTGGCTCATCAAGTCGCCAAAGCCAAGTGAATTATATTCAAGAAGCGCAACGTGCTTTAGGTAAAACTTTACCTTTAGATATTAATTTAAGCGAAGCAAACTTTACAGCTCGACCTCAGTTACGTGTTGGTTTTAATGCAATCCGTGGTGTTCGAAAGAGCATGATCGATGCAATGCTTGAGGCGCGTTCTCAAGCTGGAAAATTTACTAGTTTTATTAACTTTCTACAGCGTCTTCCTGAACGTGAACTACATAAAGAATCTTTACAAGCTTTGATTTTAACAGGGTGTTTCGATACTTTAGAATCGAATCGACGAACTTTAGTCACTAACTTAGATAGTTTATTACAAAGTATCCAATATACTCGTTATAATATGTCACTCTTTGAAGCGTTAAATCCAAAAATCAACTATGTTTCTGAATTTTCTCGGTTAGAGCGCATCCGATATGAAAATGATTATTTAGGATTTACACTAAGTGGGCATCCTCTCGAAGCTTATCAAAGTTATTTTCAGAATGGAACGGTGCGATCATTACAATCCATTTTAGCAGATTCTTCGAGTGGTTATGCCGAAACACTTGCTATCATCAAGCAGGTTAAAATTCATCGGACAAAAAAAGGGGATGAGATGGCCTTTGTTACCCTTACTGATATGCAAAGTGAACTATCAGCAGTCTTATTTCCAAGTGATTATTTAAAGTATCGACGTTTATTATCGGAGAATGCTGTTTTGCGAGTGCGTGGAAAGATTGAGTGGCGTAACCAACGTAAACAATTAATTATTCAATCAATCTTAGATGCAACTCCCGATTCGCAGCATACTCATAATGAAAATACATATACACAATGTTTTATACAAATTCATTCTTTCGAAGCATTAGATCAAGCAGCAAATTACATAGGTCAATTTAGCGACCCGACTTATCCAATCGATGTTATTATCGTCAATAGTGAACGAAAGGCTTTCCAACTTGATTCGAGTTATCGATTAAACTATTCAATCCAATTAGAGCAGAAGCTTAAAGGTTTTTTTGGAAATGAATGTGTCGTTTTCAAATAATAATGAAAACAAATGAAATACTTTTAAAAACTTTATGACAATAGTTTATTTTAATGTTAAAATAAAGATTAACTATGTGGATCATTAGAGGTGACTTATGGATATTAAACGTATAGCAGTCGTAACTAGTGGAGGCGATGCACCTGGCATGAATGCAGCCATCCGTGCTACAGTTGAACAAGGAATTCATCATGGCATCGATGTGTATGGAGTTTATAACGGATTTAAAGGATTAGTTGAAGGCGATTTTCGCCTACTAACAACTTCTGATGTGCATCATAATATTCGTCGTGGCGGAACTTTTCTTTATTCTGCTCGCTTTCCAGAGTTTTCAAAGGAAGAATATCAACGAAGAGCAGTCGAACAGTTAAATAATCATAATATTGATGCATTAATCGTTATTGGGGGAGATGGATCTTTTCAAGGGGCATTAGCTTTGACTAAGTTAGGTTTTCCTGCCATTGGAATTCCAGCTACAATTGACAATGATATTCCTGGTACTGAATATACCATTGGATTTGACTCTGCAGTGAGTGTGGCGTTAGATGCAATTGATAAAATTTCTGATACCGCAGCAAGTCATAACCGAACCTTTGTGGTTGAAGTTATGGGACGTCATGCAGGAGATATTGCGATTTGGGCAGGGGTTGCAGCTGGGGCAGATGCGATCCTAATTCCTGAAGAATCATTTAGAATGCAAAGTATTGTACGTCGTATTGCAGCAGGTAGGAATCGAGGGAAAGACTATTCTTTAATCGTTCTAGCTGAAGGTGTCTCAGATGTAAATAGTTTTGTAGAAGAATATAAACAATACTCACCTGATGAAAGTATTCGCGGGGTGACGTTATCACATATTCAACGTGGAGGAACGCCATCTGCTCGTGACCGTGTTTTCGCAACGCTTATGGGGGCCCGCGCCGTTGATTTGATTATTCAAGGTCAATCCGCTATCTACTTAGGGATTAAACAAGAACGTCTTGCTGTCTTTGATATTGTTAAAACTTTGAAGAAAACAGAGCACGCTGTAAGACAAGACTTATTCCAATTGAATATTAATTTAACCGATCGCGGTATATAGGAAGTTATTAAAAGGAGACAATCATGAAAAAAACCAAAATTGTATGTACTTTAGGCCCTGCTGTAGATAGTTTAGACAAGCTCGTCGCTTTAATTAATGCGGGGATGAACGTAGCTCGCTTTAACTTTTCACATGGGAATCATGAAGAGCAATTAGAGCGTATGAATTTATTAAAAGAAGCACGTGAATTAACGGGTCAAAATATCGGGATTTTGCTCGATACTAAAGGTCCAGAGATCCGTACGCATTTAATGGCAACACCGATTGTGGAATTGCATAAAGGGAATTCAATTAAAATATCAATGCAGGAAGTTGAAGGTACGGACGATATGTTCTCAGTGACTTATGAGAATCTAATTCACGACGTGAGTGTCGGAGGTCATATCCTATTAGATGACGGTTTGATTGATCTTTTAATTACTGATTTAGACTACGAAGCGGGTATTATCACGGCAGAAATTTTAAACGATGGTATTTTAAAATCACGTAAAGGTGTCAATGTACCTAATGTATCGCTTAAATTACCAGGAATTACCGAAAAAGATGAAAGTGATATTAAATTTGGGCTAGAACAGGGCATTGATTTTATTGCTGCTAGTTTTGTTCGTCGCTCATCGGATGTGATGGAAATCCGTCAAGTCTTAGAAGACGCAGGACAACCTCATGTTAAAATCATCTCAAAAATTGAAAACCAAGAAGGATTAGATAATTTAGATGAGATTTTAAGTGTTTCTGACGGAATTATGGTAGCTCGTGGTGACTTAGGTGTTGAAATCCCACCTGAAGTAGTACCAATTGAACAAAAGCAAATTATTAAAAAATGTAATCAAGCTGGTAAATATGTTATTACCGCAACGCAAATGTTAGATTCCATGCAAAAAAACCCTCGCCCAACACGAGCAGAAGCGAGTGACGTGGCTAACGCCATTATTGACGGAACAGATGCTGTGATGTTATCTGGAGAAACTGCTTCAGGTGAATATCCTGTTGAAGCTGTGAATACAATGGCAAATATTTGCTTGAATACTGAAGCAAATACATTAGGCTTAGATTCATTAAGTTTAAAAGCTTATGATAAACGTGATTTATCAGAAGCAATTGGTCAAGCGGTAGGACATACTGCTAAGAATCTTAATATTAATACAATTGTAGCGGCTACAAGTTCTGGTCATACTGCAATGATGATTGCTAAATATCGCCCGAATGCAAATATTTTAGCCGCAACATTTAGTGAGGAAACAAAGCGTTCACTTAGTTTGGCTTGGGGGGTTGAAGCTCGTAAAGTAAGACCACCACAATCAACAGACGATATGTTAGATTCTGCGAGTGAACTTGCTCAACAAGTAGGATTTGCTCGCGAAGGAGATTTAATCTTAATTACAGCGGGTGTTCCGGTCTATGAATCTGGAACAACGAACTTAATGAAGATTCAATTAATTGGTACTTTACTTGCAGAAGGGGAAGGTGTCGGTATCGGCAATCATATTGGCAAAGCTGTCATTGCTAAAACTGCTGAAGAAGCCATTAAACAAATGAGTTCAGGCTCTATTTTAGTTACTCAGCATACAGACTCTTCATACAATGAAGCGATTATGCAAGCAGGTGCTTTAGTTGTTGAAGAAGGTGGTATCACATCTCATGCTGCCATTATGGGACTGGAATGCGGCATTCCAGTAGTCGTAGCCGCTAAAGGAGCCCTAGAAGCTATAAAATCAAATGAAATGATTACTGTTGATGCACGTCGAGGACGGATTTATCGCGGAGCAACAGTAAGCATTTAACGACTTCAAGCATATTATCTAGCGGTTTACCACTATTTAATATGCTTTTTATCATTATTAATCAAAAATACTTAAAGAGTGAGGTGGGATTGAATGAATACATTTCAAATCATGGGTAAAGTGAGCGACGAAAATAAATATGCATATTATATCCAAGATGAAGCAAATACAACTTATGAATTAGTAAAAGATTTAGTAGTGTCTCCTATAGAAGTTGGAGATTCTATTTTAGGATTTGGGTATATCGATCGTGATAATCGAGCAAAATTTATCATCGATTTACCTCCAATTATAACGGAAGGCTTTGGTTGGGGTCGGGTCGTCGGACGACGTCCAAATCTCGGATTATTTATTGATGTGGGCTTACCGAATAAAGATATCGTGATTTCTTTAGATGAGTTATCGGATGATATTGCTAAATGGCCGGAACTTGACGCAAAATTATTAGTCCAGATGAGTATCGATGAGCGTCAACGTTATTGGGCACACTTGCTTAAAGCGAATGATATTGAACAATACCGAAAATCTGCTCCTAACAGACTGATGAATCAATCCCTTCAAGTAACCTTATTTGAAGATAAAGGGGTCGGGATGGTGGGGTTATCTCAAGAAAACTTTGAGGTATTTATCCATGAATCAGAACAATTAGATCCACTGAAACTTGGTCAAGTGGTCGAGGCTAGAGTTATAAAAGTTCATCCAAATGGTAAGTTGAATGCGTCCACACGTCCTAGAGCTTTTGAAGCACTTGAAGACGATGCTCAGATGATTCAAGCTGTGCTTGAGAAGCAACCCAATCAATTCTTGCCGTTACATGATAAATCACCAAGTGATGAAATACAAAGGCAATTAGGTCTAAGTAAATCTCAATTCAAAAGAGCGGTTGGACGTTTAATGAAAGCGGATATAGTTACCCAAGTTCGCCAGGAAGGTATTTATTTAAAAACATCGGGTGATAATCAATGAAAGATTATCAGCTAGATTTTAAACGTTTTTTGTTGATTGATGAAGGTAAATCTACGAATACAATTGAAAATTATATGCGAGACTTATCAAAATTTTATTGCTATCTTGAAGAGAACCAAGTGAAAGATATAAAACAAGTCGATTATCGAATTATGTCGAACTTTATGACTTACTTGAATGCCAATCATTATGCAACTTCGACAGTTAATCGTGTGATGTCTACACTCCGTTTATTTTTCAAATATTTGCAATTACAAGGTGAAGTTGAGTATAATCCTACCGAATTAATTCAAGGTGCTAAATCATCTAAACGGTTACCTAAAGTGATTAGTTCAAAACAAGTAGATCAGCTCATGAATGCGCCAAATACATCGACCAATAAAGGGATACGAGATCGTGCCATTTTGGAATTAATGTATGCAACAGGACTGCGTGTCAGTGAATTAATTCATTTAACTCGCGATGATTTGCATCTTGATCTCGGTTTTATTCAAACACTCGGAAAAGGGAATAAAGAACGAATTATTCCTTTAGGTGAAGAAGCCATTTACTGGCTGGACAGGTATTTAAACGAGGTGTATCCTCTATATAATAATAAAAAACCAACAAAAATAATTTTTTTAACCCAACGAGGAAGTGGATTTACACGACAAGGTATTTGGAAAGCATTAAAAGAATATTGTCTAGAAATAGGTCTTGATCGAAATGTATCTCCTCACATGTTGCGCCATTCATTTGCAACACATTTATTGGAGAATGGTGCTGATTTAAGGATGGTACAAGAACTTTTAGGTCATGCAGATATATCTACGACAGAAATTTACACACATATTTCTAAACAACGCTTACAAAAAGTCTATCGGCAAACATTCCCTCGAGCATAGTGGGGGTTAGATAATAAGGAGGATATGATGAAATTTAAACGAATTCATGTTATTGTAATGGACTCTGTTGGTATTGGTGAAGCCCCAGATGCTTCTGATTTTGGTGATGTTGGAGCGAATACTTTAGGTAATATTGCTCGAACAGTAGGATTAAAAATGCCGAATTTACGTGCGATGGGATTAGCTAATATTGCACCAATTGAAGGGATGGAACCTGTTACTAACCCAACAAGTTATTATACAAAATTAGAAGAAATTTCAGCAGGCAAAGATACCATGACAGGACATTGGGAAATTATGGGGTTAAATATCCAGACACCTTTTCGCGTATTTCCAGATGGATTTCCCGATGAATTGATTGAAAAAATTGAAACGTTCTCTGGTCGCAAGGTGGTAGCAAATAAACCGGCTTCGGGTACGGCAATACTTGATGAATATGGTGCTCATCAACTTGAAACAGGTGATTTAATTATTTACACTTCTGCTGATTCCGTTTTGCAGATTGCTGCTCACGAAGAAGTGATTCCACTTGAAGAATTGTATCGAATTTGTGAATATGCTCGTGAAATAACTTTAGAAGATCCATATATGATTGGACGTATTATTGCTAGACCGTATGTCGGAACACCGGGTCATTTTGAACGTACCTCAAATCGACATGATTATGCATTGAGCCCGTTTGAAGATACAACATTAAACTATGTTCAAAATGGTGGCTACGATGTGATATCAGTCGGGAAAATCGAAGATATTTTCAATGGAAGTGGCATTACAAAGGGTAATCGTACGGCAAATAATATGGATGGTGTCGACAAATTATTACGTGTTTTAGACGAGGACTTTAATGGATTGAGTTTTACGAACTTAGTCGATTTTGACTCAGTCTATGGTCACCGCCGAAATGTGGCGGGTTATGGACAAGCTCTAGAAGAATTTGATGCACGTATTCCTGAAATTTTAGAAAAATTGCATGAAGATGATTTATTAATAATTACTGCAGATCACGGGAATGACCCAACCTTTACAGGTACTGACCATACAAGAGAATATGTTCCAATTTTAGTATATAGTCCTTCAATAAAGCAGCCTAAAGAACTAGAAGCTAAGCATTTTAGTGATATTGGAGCAACGATCAGTGATAATTTTAAAGTTGAATCAACTTCAAACGGTCAATCATTTTTAAATCAATTAATCTAGGAGGGACACGATGTCATTTACTCAAACTGTTGAATATTTGAAGCAAAAAGGAATTACCCAACCAGAATTCGGATTAATCTTAGGTTCTGGGCTCGGTGATTTAGCAGATGAAATCGAACAACCAATTTGTCTTGATTATTCAGAGATACCTAACTTTCCAGTATCAACCGTAGAAGGACATGCGGGAGAATTAGTATATGGTCAACTTGCTGGGCGTTGGGTGATTGCGCTAAAAGGTCGATTCCATTATTATGAAGGCTATGATTTAGAAACCGTCACTTATCCTGTAAGAATCTTCCATGAATTAGGTGTCAGCAAATTGGTTGTCACGAATGCGGCGGGAGGAGTTAATACGGATTTTGTGCCTGGTGATTTAATGATTATTACGGATCATATTAATTTAACCGGAGCGAATCCACTCATCGGCAAGAATATTCAAGAACATGGGCCGAGATTTGTAGATATGTCACATGCTTATAGTGCAAAAGCCATTGAATTCCTAGCTCAAATTGGTGAAAAATATCAACCTATGAAACGCGGAGTCTATACTTGGTTAACAGGTCCTACATACGAGACGCCTGCTGAAATTCGTATGGTCCGAACAGTAGGTGGAGATGCTGTAGGAATGTCTACTGTTCCCGAAGTTATCGTTGCACAACATTGTGGAATGGAAGTAATTGGCATTTCATGTATCACGAATTTAGCAGCCGGAATGCAAGCAACTTTAAATCATGAGGAAGTGATTGAAGTTTCTCAAAAAGCAAAACCGAACTTCAAAAAAACATTGCTTGAATTTATTGGTGAATATGCCTAAAATAAGTAGCAATGAATATACTATAAAAGGTGATTATACATGTTAGTCAACTCAAAAACGAACAATGACAAAGTAGTATTAGGTCTCCTTAGTTTAACATTTCCTGAGGATGAGCGAGATTTATCGAATGTAAAAGAATTACTAGAGAGTATCTACCAAGATGATTCACAAGAAATATTTCTCTATCGTGATCCAGAGACTGATAATTTTATTGGTATCTTTGTGGTGGAGTTTAATACGCTTGAATCAAACGATCAACGCCACTCAACATCAATAGTAATTCAACGTTACGGTATTGTCCCTTCATTTATTGATGACGGCATTGATTATCGAATGTATGGTGAGTTGCGAAAAAAATATCCTAATTATGCAATTATAGGAACGATGGATTTATCGGAAAAAGTTGCTCAATGGGGTGAGAAATTTCAGCAAGAAGCTTTGGGTGAATAGGAAGTGATCTTATTAGTAACGAACTCAATGTGACCCTTGATTCATTTCAAGGGCCTTTTGACTTATTACTGCATTTAATTCGAACGCTAGAAGTTGATATTTTTGATATTCCAATCGCTCAAATTACAGACCAGTATTTAACCTATATCCATGCGATGGAAGAAGTCAAACTAGACCGAGTAGGCGACTATTTGGTGATGGCTGCTACTTTATTGGAAATAAAAAGTCGCATGTTATTGCCGATTGAACCAACTCTCAATGAAGAGGAAGAAGAGTATTTTGATCCACGAGATGAACTCGTTCAACAGCTTCTCTTATATCAACATTTCCAAGATATTGCGTTTGAACTTCAGTCCTATCGAGATCAACGTTCGATGTCTTTTGGTCGTCCACCAGCGGATCTCACTGCCTATCAAGAATTTATTCCGCTTAAAGTAGATGCCTATACTTTGAATGATATTGCGAGTGCAATGCAACAAGCGATGGAAAGATTCGAAGAGCGTCAGCCTTTAGAACGGCAAATTTATCATGAAAACTTAACCGTTAATGATCAAATTAGTCGAATTCAACAACATTTTGAATCACTTCAGCCTAATGAATCAATTCAATTTGATGAGGTATTAACAAGTCGAAGCTCGCATGAAATTATTATGACTTTTTTAGCAATGTTAGAACTCGTCAAAAAGAGTTATATTTCATTTATTCAAACAAATAATCATTCACCCATCGAAATGGTTAAATTAAAGGAGCTAATGCCGCATGAAGATTGAAAAAAGGATATTAGGAATTATTTTTGTTGCAGGGGATGAAGGTGTCACTTATCAAGAGTTGGCTCAAACATTAGCTGAAGATTTAAACATCATTCAAGATAAAGTGACCTTACTGATGGAATGGTTTGATTGTAATGATTATTCTCCTATTAAACTTACTTATTACAATCAGACTTTACGTTTTGTGACGAAGAGTGAATTGAGTGAAGATGTTGAGAATTTTGCGAAAGCTCCATTTAATCAAGCGTTATCGAAAGCAGCGATTGAAACACTCGCTATCATTGCTTACCGCCAACCTGTAACTCGGATGACTGTTGATGAGATTCGAGGGGTAAATTCGAGCAGTTTAATTCAGCGGTTAATCAATCGGGATTTGGTTCAAGAAGTTGGACGCATTGAAGCACCTGGGCGACCTGTGCTTTATAGTGTAACAGATTATTTTATGGATTATTTTGGGTTGGAAAGTTTGGATGACCTACCAGAAATTGAACCTTTAGCGTTAAATGCTCAACTAGTATCAGATGAATTATTTGAGCTTTATCCATGGCAATTAAACTCGGAAGAAATTGAAGAGGTCGAGCAATTCGATGAAATCGAAGGGAATGAGTAATAAATGGAAAGATTACAAAAAGTCATGGCCCATAGTGGTGTCGCAAGCCGGCGTAAATGTGAAAACCTTATTGAACAAGGGCGAGTTAAAGTAAATGGACAAGTTGTCACCGAATTAGGAACGAAAGTTTCACCAAGTGATTTTATTGAAGTTGATGGGAAAGTGATTTTTAAAGAAGATTACCGATATATTCTATTACATAAACCAGCGGGTGTTATTACATCAACAGCCGATGAAAAAGACCGTCAAGTTATTACTGATCTGTTACCTGAAATTGAGGAGCGAATCTATCCAATAGGTCGCCTCGATTATGATACAACCGGATTAATTTTATTAACAAATGACGGTGAGTTTGCTAATTTGATGATGCATCCAAAATATGAGATAAGTAAAGAATATGAAGCCCTAGTGGAGGGGATTATTGAAAATGATCAATTAAATCTTCTTCGACGGGGAGTCGATTTAGACGGCGTGAAGACATCTCCAGCAAAAGCACGCCTTTTAAATAAAAAACCTCGACAACAAACCTCTCGGGTCCGTCTAGAGATTCACGAAGGTTGGAATCATCAAGTTAAACGAATGTTTGAAGTGGTAGGGCATCCTGTACAACGTTTAAAACGAGTCAAGATTTCTTTTCTAGAGCTTGGTAAACTTGAGCCAGGGATGTGGCGAGAACTCTCAGCTTTTGAAGTTGATAAATTAAAGAAGATTGCATTTAGTGCCCAAGATGATATAATGAATTAAAAATAATATATGTCTTCAGGGCAGGGTGTAATTCCCGACCGGTGGTAAAGTCCACGAGCTTACAAATGTAAGTTGACTTGGTGCAATTCCAAGACCGACAGTATAGTCTGGATGGAAGAAGCGATAATTCATAAGATATGAATTTTATTTCCCATGCCCTATTTGGTATGGGAATTTTTGCTCCCTGTGACGAAAAAAGAAGGAGCTAGAGGATATGGAACATAGAACAAGAAGATTAGTTTTGTTGTCAATTTTAGGTGGGATGGGAGTCGTCTTAAGGATGTTTGATTTCCCTATTTTACCGGTTGCTCCCTTTTTAAAAGTGGACTTAAGTGAAATACCTGTATTTATAGGTATGCTAACGAATGGACCGTTTGGGTTGATTTGTGTGGCATTTGTTCGAGACCTACTTAACTTTTTAATTAAAGGAGGGGAAGCTGGTATCCCGATTGGAGCAACAATGAGTTTTATTGCATCATTCTCATTATTTATTCCAACACATTTTGTTTTAAGACGTCATACTACGGCGCTAGGGTGGATTGATTATTTAAAAATAGCTATTTATTCTGCTGTTTTACTGGTTGTTACGATGTCATTATTTAATTATTTCATCGCATTACCGATCTATATCCGAGTTCTTAATTTCCAAATTGAATCGAAGATGACCTTTATTAAAGCAGCAGTCATTCCTTTTAATTTGATTAAGAGTTTACTTATGACAGTGATGCAATGGGGAGTAATTCAATTAGCAATTCGTTCGTTCAAACCCTATTTAAATCCCAAATATACAAGGATGTAATTGCCAACTACCAATCTGTAACGCTCTATATTACATATTGATTACATTATGATGTCAATATCGTATTTTTGATAGTACTTTAGGGCATTATTGGCTACAATAAAGAAAAGATATGTTAATATTTATAAGTATTATCTATTAAAATTTACATACTTAGAATGATACTTACAATCAGGAGGTTTCTTATGCCAAAAGATAATGAAAATGATTATAGGGGAACGGAAGGGATGAACCACGATTCACCTTCACAATCTGCTCAAGAACCATGGGATAATAAATTCGAAGAAGATAATTTAAAAGAGCGCCAATTTTCGCGATCAGTTCGTAATCAACCTGCAAAAGAAGCGCGTAATTTATCGAAAGTGTTATTATTAATTATTATAGTAGGATTTATTACACCTTTCTTATTATATATTATAGTGAATGGTGGCAAGAAAAATGATCAAATTGCTACTCGTCCAGCCACAGAAGTCCGTATTGATCGTAACTCAACAACCAAAGAAGAGACGAAAGAGACAACAGCGAACGAGATCACTTTAGCAACAAGAGAAGTCACCAATGAAACCATTGAATCGACAACAGCCCAACCGCAAACAACTCAAGCTCCACCGGCAGAGCCTACACCTGCACCTCAAACACCAAGTCAAGGAAGTGGAACTTATACGGTACAAGCGGGAGACTCATGGTTTGCGATTGCACGAAATTATGGCATTGATGTTTATCAACTTGCTCAGTTTAATGGAGCTTCAATCGACTCACCATTATTCCCTGGCGATACCATTCAAATCCCATAATATCAAAAGATAAGATCCCACGAATCGATTGGGATCTTTTTTATATGAATTCGAAAGTGAGGAATTAATTATGACTATTCAAATTGCCATTGATGGCCCCGCATCGTCTGGGAAAAGTACGATTGCCAAACAAATTGCTCGTCAATTAAATATTGCCTACGTTGACAGCGGTGCTATTTATCGTACAATTACCTATGCATTATTAGAAAATAATATTCAACCAAACGATAGTGAAGCTATCAAGGAACAGCTTCAGCAATTTGATATTGAGCTAATGGCAGATCAAGATTATTTTGAGGTGCGATTGAATCAGCAACCGATTGGTTTAGAAATTCGCTCTGAGCAGGTAACAGCAGCTGTCTCGGAAGTATCTGCTTATCCATTTGTTAGGGAATATGTAAATCATAAATTACAACAATTAAGTCGAAATTATTCGGTAATTATGGATGGACGTGATATTGGAACGGTTGTCTTACCAGAAGCAGAAGTTAAGATTTTTTTAACTGCTAGCGCTGAAGTTCGAGCACAACGTCGATACGAAGAAAATAAACAACGAAATCAATTAACTCAGTCCTATGAAGATATATTGCAAGCAATTATTGAACGAGATAGGTATGATTCTAATCGAAAAATTGCCCCTTTACGAAAAGCTGAGGATGCGATTGAAGTCGACACGAGTAACCTGACGGTTGAAGAAGTCGTGAATAAGGTCATTTCGATGATCCAACCCCAGCTATAGATTGGATAACTTATGATATTGTACTAGACTTAACGATTAAAATTTGGTAAAATTTATATGATTAGTCAACTCTGGCTGATTTTTATATTGGGAACGCTTAGGAGGAAATGGTTTATATGACAGAGTTTTTAGAAAATGAAGAAGTAGTAGAAGAGCCAACGATGGTGACAATGGAAGATGCTTTAGATAGCGTCCGAGAAATCCATAGTGGCGACATTGTTAAAGGGGATGTGCTTGCTTTCGATGAGAATGATCAAGTACGTGTTTCAATCCAAGAAAGTGGCGGACTCGAAGGAGTAGTTCCACGCAACGAGCTTTCAGCAACACCTTTCGAGAACGTAACTGATATTGTAAATATTGGGGATGAAATCGAATTGGTTGTAATTAAGCCTATTAAAGATAAAGAGAATGGAAACTTCTTATTATCTAAGAAAAAAATCGAATCTAAAAAGATTTGGGAAGAATTACAAGCTAAATTTGATAATGGTGAGATTATTGAAGCTCCCGTTAAGAGTGTTGTCAAAGGTGGTCTAGTTGTTGATACAGGTGTTCGTGGATTTGTTCCTGCATCAATGGTAGAAGAACATTTTGTTGATGATTTCACACCTTACGTTGGAAAGACACTTAAATATAAAATTGTTGAGATTGAACCAAGCGAAAATCGCTTAATCTTATCTCACAAAGAAATCGCGCAAGAAGAAGCAGCAGCAAAACGTGCAGAACGCTTAGCAGAGTTAAAAGAAGGCGACATTATTGAAGGTACAGTAGCTCGTCTGGTTAACTTTGGCGCATTTATTGATCTTGACGGGGTTGATGGATTAGTTCATATCAGCCGTATTGCTCACGAACATGTTAATAAACCAAGTGATCACCTAACTCCAGGCGAAGTTGTCAATGTAAAAATTCTTTCTATTAATGAAGAAGAAGGCCGCGTATCGTTGTCGATTAAAGACACGTTAGAAGGTCCATGGGATAATATTGAAGAAAAAGCACCAGAAGGATCAGTTTTAGATGGTATTGTAAAACGACTAACAAGCTTTGGCGCTTTTGTGGAAGTTTTCCCAGGTGTAGAAGGTCTTGTTCATATTTCACAAATTGCACACGAACATATTGCAACACCTGCAGAAAAATTAACTGAAGGTGAAGAAATTAAAGTTAAAGTACTTTCTGTTAACCCAGAAGAGCATCGTTTATCTCTATCAATTAAAGCTTTAGAAGAAAAACCAGCTGAGCTGGAAGCAGAAGAACAGACAAAACATGAATCGACTGCAAAAGAAAGTCGTCAACGTCCACGTCGTGAAAAATCACAACGTCCGCGTCGTCAATCCAATCAAGCTACCTCAAATGAGGAAATTGAATCAGGATTCACTCTAGGTGATATGATAAGCGGTGGAGCTCTTGAAGGTCTATCTTTTGGTGAAGACGAAGAGTAATAAGATCTAATTTGACACAGACTGGCTTAGATTATTAAGTCAGTCTTTTATTATTTTATTGAAGAAGGTGATAATGATGGACGAGATACCTGTAGTAGCACTGGTTGGAAGACCGAATGTCGGAAAATCTACAATTTTTAATCGATTAGTTGGGGATCGTATTTCAATTGTTAATGATTTGCCCGGTGTGACTCGTGATCGAATTTATGCGACGGCAGAATGGTTAGGCAAGCCTTTCCGGTTGATTGATACGGGTGGAATTGATTTAGGTAATACACCGTTAAATGATCAAGTGAAGTACCAAGCGGAATTGGCGATTGAAGAAGCGGATATAATTATTATGGTGACGAGTGTTCGGGAAGGTATTACACACGAAGATGAACGCGTTGCACAAATGTTATTACGTTCGGGCAAACCTGTTCTACTAGCCATTAATAAAGCAGATAACCCTGAGCAACGTCAAATGATATATGAATTCTATAGTTTAGGGCTAGGCGAACCATATCCGGTTTCGGGTTCTCATGGTACTGGGTTTGGAGATTTATTAGATGCGCTTTTTCAAGCTTTACCAGAGCATGATGCAAGTTTTGATCTAGACGAATATGTAAAATTTTGTTTTATCGGACGCCCAAATGTGGGGAAATCAAGTCTTGTCAACCGTATTTTAAATGAAGAACGTGTTATTGTTTCAAATATCGAAGGAACTACCCGTGAAGCGGTAGATACTCATTTTACTGAAGATGGCACAGATTATTTAATGATTGACACAGCTGGCATCCGTAAGCGTGGCAAGGTTTGGGAATCTACCGAAAAATACTCGGTAATGCGAGCTCAAGCGGCGATTGATCGAAGCGATATTGCATGTATTGTTATTGACGCAGAAACAGGAATTATTGAGCAAGATAAGCGCGTTGCAGGATTAGCGTATGAAGCGGGTAAAGGGATTGTCATTATAGTGAATAAATGGGATTTAGTTGACAAAGATAATAAATCTTTTGATGAATTCACCGATAAAATCCGCCAGGAATTTCAATATTTAAGTTTTGCACCAGTTTTATTTGTGAGTGCCAAGACAGGACAACGTCTCCATCGATTACCTCAACTACTAAAAGAAATTCATGATGTACGCCATCAAAGGATTCAATCATCGACGCTTAATACGGTAGTATCTGATGCAGTGGCGATGAATCCAACTCCGACCGATAAAGGACGTCGACTTAAAATTTTCTATATGACACAAGTGGCAACAAATCCACCTACTTTTGTTGTTTTTGTCAATGATGTTGATCTGATGCACTTCAGTTATCAACGTTATTTAGAAAATAAATTGCGAGAATCTTTTGGTTTTATCGGAACACCAATTCGTATTTTAGTTCGTGAAAATAAAAATTAAATAACATGGAAGATTAACTAAAAATGTTGTAATAGCAAGGTTAATATGCTATTCTAATAATTGAGATGCGATTCAATATGTCACTAAGCATATTTTATTGTATTTTCATATGATGAGATATTTGAGGAGGAAATTCAATGGCAAATAAAGCAGATTTAGTAGAACGCGTAGCAGCTAAAACAAACTTAACTAAAAAAGACGTTACAGCTACCGTTGAAGCATTATTTGAAACAGTTATGGAAGCTTTAGCAGATGGTGAGAAAGTTCAAGTAATTGGTTTTGGTACTTTCGAAGTTCGTGACCGTGCAGCTCGTAAAGGACGTAACCCACAAACTGGTGAAGAAATCCAAATCCCAGCTAGCAAAGTTCCTGCATTCAAAGCTGGTAAAGCTTTAAAAGATATTGTTAAATAATTATACCTTTTAGACTAGGCATTTAGGTGCCTAGTTTTTTTATTTGCCTTAGATTGGTTTTATTTGCGTTTATCGTTATAATAGGTTTATTCATAGTTGACGGAGGATAATATATGATTTTTAAATATCAACTTGGTACAGATGGAGAAATCTACCAAGATGCACTATCAATTCGGCGTGCCGTTTTTATTGACGAGCAAGACGTTAGCGAGTCTTTAGAAATTGATGGAAACGATGAACAGTGTTGGCATGTCGTCGGTTATCTCGATGCGCTACCAATTGTAACTGCACGTTTTTATATATTTAATCAATCCGATAAATTATGTCTAAAATTACAACGTATTGCGACCTCTGCTTCATATCGTCGTCAAGGGTATGGTCGAGCATTAATGGAGCAGGTGATTGAATGGGCTCATCAACAAAAAATATCACAAATTCATTTGTCATCTCAGATTCAAGCGATAGGGTTCTATCAAACAGTCGGTTTTAATACTTGTAATGATGCCATCTACTTGGATGCTGGGATAGAACATCAAGATATGATTTATCAAGTAAATAAAAAAGTTTTGTAGTATTAATGTTATTTAAGGAGAATTTCTAATGATACATATTCAAAACCCTCATTTAGAAGAAATAATGCAAGAGTTGTTTGGAACGGCAATTAAATCTCACGATGATTTGACTAAACGAATGATATTATTACTTCAACGTTTGGAAGTCTATTCGACAACAATAGCCCAAGCGATTGAACGTCTTTCGCTTGAAGTCCATTCAAGTTTAACGACTTATTTCGATGATCTTTTACAACTTCAATTGTCCGATCAACGCAGTGTTCTTGAAGTATTGATTGCAGCGGGTTATCTGCCGAAGTTCGTTCAACAATATACTCCGAATGGGCCGATTGTGTATCATGATGTGACAATCATGGCCTATGATGAGACACAGACGATTAAAGAGCGGGTCTTTATCGAGACTGCTTATACAACAACGGACAGCCCTTATAGTGATTTAGTGGAAATCTACATCGAACGTCCAAGAGAGTATCAAAAAGAGGGGACTGTTCCAATCCTCTATATTGCGAATCCGTATGTAATGGGAACGAACAATGATGCCTTTGCACCCGAGGCATTACATTCGATTACTGAAACGCACGAAGACCCGATTCAATCCTATCAATTAACAGATTATAGTAAGCCAGGGCAAACAAGATTACTCCCTGAACTGACTGCATCATTAGAAGAAATTGTTGAACCACCACTTTATGGACGGAATCCTGCAATGAAACGCTATCTGGCTAAAGGCTACGCCGTAATTTATTATGCGGGTCGGGGTGCTTATTATTCGCAAGGTTATAATCTAACCGGATCGATTGAAGAGTTGGATGCAGTTGATGCTACTTTGCGTTGGATTGATGGCGATACTGCGGGATATTATGATCTTGAAGCGACACAGCGCGTCGTCCCAACTTGGTCAAATGGTACGGTGGCCATGACGGGTAAGTCTTATTTAGGAACCTTAGCTATTGGTACCGCAACATATTCAAAGAGTTGCTCTTTAAAAACAATATTACCTGAAGCAGGTATCTCAAATTGGTACGATTACTATCGCTATAATAACTTAGTAGTCGCTCCTCAAGGATATCCTGGAGAAGACATTGATATTCTATCTTGGTTTTGTGAATCGTTTTTAATGAACCCGACGAATGCGACGCAAGCCAAACGCCAACGATTCCGTGAATTATTTGAAGCAATGCGCCATGATATGGACCGTGAATCAGGATATTATAATGAATTTTGGGACCAACGTAATTATTTGAATCAAGCGGATCAGATTCAAGTACCGATGTTAATTATGCATGGTACCAATGATTGGAATGTAAAGATTTCACATCTATTCAAATTAATGGAAGCAACACAGAATAATTCGATTAGCCGAAACTTTGTAATTCATCGGGGTAAACATATCTCAATTCATTCAATTGATAATTATGATTTAATGGATCTGATGGATCGGTGGTTGGATTATTATCTACTTGATTTAGGTGCTCAACCGTTAACGAACGGACAAGGTATCGTTCAATCAAATCTCAACCCAAATCAGTGGGACCAAGTTAATTATGACCAACGGCAACAGATCCGTTTTAAAATTGAAGGTGATCGTCTCATTCAATCAGATATATCAACGAATGATTCAGTTGAAGCAACGATAGATACATTCGAGACTCAGCTCGATTTTCTTTCCGCAAAGGATTGGCAAGAGCAGTTATTAGATCCTAAAAGTACACTTGCGATACGTTATGAGTCAGATTCGCTAGAAAATCAGCTACATTTACATGGTACAATGCGAATACAATTAAAAGTGAAATCCAATCGAAATGAAGGTGCTTTGTCGTGCTTACTAGTCGATTATGGTTCGCATCGAATTGTTAATGAGCGTACACAATCAACATCAACTAAACGGAGTATCGGTCTTTCAACGAAACTACCACAAACTACTTTTACATATGAACTCGATGCATCTGATTCACATATTATCACTCGAGGATGGGTGAACTTGAAAACACCTGTCAATTCTTCGGATGATCAAGGATTTCAAACTTACGAAATAGATATGATTCCAATGGATTATACGTTACCTGAAGGACACCGATTAGGTCTAATTATTTATGGTAATGATTACCTGTACACATTACACCCAACAGAATGTCAAAAGTATCAAGTTCTAACAGAAAGCATACAATTAGTTATAGATTTTTTATAAACAATAAAGGAGGCGGAGATGCAACAGTTTCTTCAATTACTTGATTTACAGTTAACTTTACTACTATATATTGCACTTGGATTTTTTGCAGGACGCAAACAAATACTGACCCATGTGGGGAGAGATGGTATGATGTCAATATTAATTAATGTTTTCTTACCCATTATGGTTTTTAATTCATTTAAGACCGTGACTATTGATTTATTACTCTTAAGTTTGCAAGCGATGATTGCAGCAGTGATTATTTATTCAATCAACAGTTTGATAGCACCAATATTATATCGAAGTTATCCCGAAGAGAAAGCTCGTGTGATGGCATATGGAACTTTAGTTAATAACGCTGGATTTTCAGGCTTACCTATCGCAGAATCCATCTATGGATCAACGGGGGCGATGATGGCTTCAGTCTATTTAGCTCCGCACCGCTTATTTATGTGGACGGTAGGTTTGACAATGTTAGGAGCCAGCCGAAAAGAAGGGCAAAGTACGCTAAATGCACTGCTTAAATTACTGAAAAATCCTTCGATTATTGCTGTTTTTATCGGGTTAGCGCGTGGACTACTACAAATTAACTTACCGCCATTTATCGAACGTGCTTCGATGGGAATTGCTTCTCTTGTTGCACCTTTAGCAATGGTTTTAATTGGGGCAATTATTTCACAAGTTTGTTTAAAAAGTCTTCTAGAACCGGGGGTATTATATTACTGTTTTATCCGTCTATTAGCTATCCCACTCATTGTGTTAATGGTTATGAAGGGATTCTCCCTGGATTCAACCCTAACTGGTGTAGTAGTGATTTTAGCAGGAATGCCGATAGGGACGCCGACAACGGTTTTAGCGGCCCAATATAATTTGGATGTTGACTTTGCTGCCAAATTAACTTGTGTATCGATTATTTTATCGATTATTACTGTACCGCTATTATTAAGTTTTATTTAGAATTTGTTTGTAGAGAGGAATATATTGTGACAACAGTTTATTTTATTCGCCATTGCCACCCCAACTATCTTAATCTCGATGATCGCCAACGTGAGTTAACTGATAAAGGCTTATTAGATCGAGAGCGTGTAACTGATTTTCTTAAAGATAAACACGTTAACTATGCTTATTCAAGCCCCTACCGTAGATCCTATGATACAATCAAGCCATTTGCTGCCAAAGTAGGGATTCAGATTCAAATTGTTGAAGACTTCCGTGAAAGAGCGATTGGCCACGTTTGGCAAAAACCTGAAGTGGATTATATAACAAAACAGTGGGCTGATTTTGATTATCATTTGTCCGGAGGCGAATCGATTAATCAAGTTCAACAGCGCAATATTCGAGCTTTAGAACATATTATACGACAACATCCCATGCAGACCATCGTTATAGGGAGTCATGGGACTGCGATGAGTGCGATTGCCAATTATTATGATACTTCTTTTGGTGTCGAAGACACTTTACGAATTAAAGATCAAATGCCATGGGTGGTTGAATTGAATTTCGATGATTCCGGTCATTGCATCGCCGTTCGAGAGTGGGATATTTAATGGATTATTAATTAAAAAATAGTAAATAAAAATCCTATGGGAAACGAGATTCCCATAGGATAATTTTATGCGTATTAACGATTGATTAAGCTTGTACTTTTTTGTCTTTCATGACGATATTTAAGATAAGCGCAGCAATTGTACCTGCTGAGATACCTGAAGATAACATCATTTGTAACCAGTCTGGTAAGTTTGCTAGGATTCCTGGATTAACGGTAACCCCAATCCCCATTGCAAATGCCACTGAAATAATAAGTAATTCACGGTCACCTAGGTGAATGCTTGTTAGTGATTTAATACCTTGAGCTGCTACAAGTCCGAACATAATAACACCGACACCACCTAATACTGGAGTTGGAATAACTGAGATAATCGCACTAATTTTAGGGAAGATACCTAAAATAATAAGTATGATTCCCGCTAAAATCATCACAGAACGACTTGCAACTTTTGTTAAAGTGATTAGTCCAACGTTTTGTGAGAAAGCAGTGTTAGGCCCTGCACCAAAAATTCCAGAAATAATTGATCCAACACCGTCTGTTAAAACCCCTCCCGCAATCTCATCTGCGGTTGGAATTTTATTTGAAGCTTCCCCAACAGCCATTAAAACACCCGTCGTTCCGATGGCTGAAACTAAGAAAGCAGGTAAAAATGATAAGGTAGAAGCGAAATCAAATTTGACTCCGTAACGGAAAATATGTGGGATTTCAATCCATTTAGCAGCTGCAACAGCTTCTAAATCAACCATATTAAGTGGAATACAGATTAAATAACCAAAAATCATACCCCAAAAAACAGCTCCTGTACTCCAAATTCCTTTACCATAATGATTTAGGAATAAGGTAAAGATCATAACAATAAAAGCTATCCCGATATTTCTTAATGAACCATAATCAGCGGCTCCAACGCCTCCAGCAGCCCAATCAATACTTACAGGTAAGATCGTAATTCCGATTAATGAGACTACAATTCCGGTAATTAACGGCGGGAAGAAACGCATCAATGGTTTAATAAAGCGACTTAAAATTACTTCAAGTAAGGCACCTGAGATGGCTGCACCGACAATTCCTGGAATACCAAATCGTGCTCCAACACTAATTTGAGGATTAACGAAAGTAAAGTCGGTTCCCATCATTGTAGGATATCCTGATCCGATGATACCAAGCTTTCTAGCTTGGATAATGGTAGTAATACCTGACGCAAAGATGGTCCCGCTGACCATAATGGCCATTTCTTCAACGGAGAAATTCAGCGCTGTACCTACTACAAGTGGCACAGCCACAATCCCTGCAAACGAGGCTAAAATGTGTTGTAGTGCTAGTATTAATGATAACCCAAATGGAGGATTCGAATCAATATCATACACCAACTCATTTTTTTGACCCATTGACGACACTTCAATTTGCTTTTCCATAATGACCTCCAAATATCTATAATTACAATTTTCATGGTAACCTATTTTTTTCAATTAATATAGCCAGTTCTATTTTTATATTTAAAAATTTAATCGAATGTTCGTCTTTTGAGTGTTTTTGTAAATGGCTATATAGTATAATATAAATGGAGGTGGTAATATGAAAACCCTGTTGGAAGATATTATTGAGTCGAATGCGTTAGATGAATCATCAAAACGCAATGAATTTATAAGGTATTATCGTCAGAATACGCAGTTACGTAAACAAGTACGGGATTACCTTGTAATACATCAGTATCTTAATCCAGAAAAATGTTTAGATTTAGCACAACTTGCTTATCAAGCATACCCATCAAAAAAAATAATTTATAATATCTGTCAATGTTTATTGACGCTTGAAAATTATGCAGAGATTGAAAATTACTGGCTTTCAAAATTATTTGCCCCAGCCAATCAGCCACCCATTTTAAAATATCGACTCGTAGAATATGAGTTATATCTTAAACAGCTTCAATACGAAAAAGCTATTCAAGTTTTAATAAAAAGCATCAATGATTATCCCAATAACTTTTCAATCAAATTAGAATTAGCACAATTATACGACAGGATGGGTGATTACAAACAATCAGTGATTTGTTACACTCAACTTTTGATCAATTCGCCAAAACAAAAATTTATTTACCAAAAATTATTAAATTTTGCAGCAGATACTCTTACTTCATCCTTTTCTTTAAATGAGTTGTTATTAAATCACCCATTAATAAAAAATGTCAATCATCCGACCGATATCTTAAATCTCGCAAAAATTTATTACTTACAACATCAGTATGATAATGGTTTGTTAACTTTAAATCGATTGATCACTAAGGATCATTCACTTGAGGTAGAGTTGTTGAAGCATCAACTCTTGAATGGTAAAGCATTAAAACCAAACCCGGAACTACTTTTAGAAGCCATCGAGCCTAATGATTATCAGTATTCAAAACTTATAATTGAGGTGGCAACTTATTTTGAATATATCTCTTTTGACCATCCTGATTTTATTCCCATCTTACTAAAGAGTTATCAAGTTGCGAATTCAGATAGCTTAGCTTATCAAATTGCGAGTCACTTAATCCATTTATGTTGTCGACTTAAAAAGCCAAAGGACGGTTTACACTATTTACGCTGTATGGATGATGGCAGCATGCCTGAAGGAACTTTTGATTATCTTTATGGTATACTTTACCAAGCTTTTGATCATCCAAATATTGAACAAACCGCAGAATATTTTGACAATGCAATCAATCAACAAACACCACATCAAGATGCAGTGTTACGATTAGTGAATTGCTACCAAAAACTTGAAATATATGATAAAGTACTTGAAACAATTGACCGTTATCGTCTAACTTATTATGATCGACTTGAATTTGAACGGATTTATGAAGATATTTTGAATCAAATGCAGTATACTAAAAGATGTACCAGCGAAAAGGGGGGATAGAATGGCGTCAAATGAAAATAAACGTCAATTTATTGAATGGATCATGAAAAATTTCAAGCATGTACACCCAACGGTAAATTTCTTAATGAAATATTTGGCTTCTCATCCAGAATTATTGGATCGGATTGAATTTTCAGATGCATCGAAATATGCCCCAAATGGCTTATTTATCTCATATCAGGAAAATCCAATGAACCCATTTGTCTATTACAAAGGGCCCCATAAATATACGGATAGTAATCAAGCATTCCATGATATTCGGTTAAATCAGTTACGGGATGATATTACCTATTATATTGAACTCGATATACCCAATTATTATCAGGAAGTTTTTTCATTTGATATTTATAAAAATAATCCATATATCCCAGCAGAAGATCATCAACTGGATCAACTCGATCATTATTTATCGCAATTAAGTTCTCAGACTAAGTTAAAAGATTTAGAACAACAATTTGATCAGGCAATCGAACGTTCTTCTTTCGAAGAGGCGGAAGTATTACTGAAACAAATCCATGCCATAAGAGGTGAATTATCGTGAAATTAACGCTAAATCATCCTTTATTTCAAAGTGCATTGCCACTTATTCAACAAATTGAGTCTCATGGTTATGAGGCTTATTTTATTGGTGGCTGTGTGCGGGATACATTGTTAAATCGTCCAATTAATGATATTGATATTGCGACCAGTGCGTTTCCGCAAGAGATTGCAGAAATATTTTCGCATACCGTTGACGTAGGAATCGAACATGGGACGATTGGAATCGTCTATCATGGTGAATTGTATGAAGTTACTACCTTTCGAAGCGAATCAACGTATACGGATCACCGTCGTCCGGATGAAGTAACTTTTATCCGAAGTTTGGAAGAAGACACCTTAAGACGTGACTTCACGATTAATGCATTAGCATTTGATGTACGGGGTAAACTCTATGATTATCATGGTGGATTAGATGATCTTCAGCAAAAAATAATTCGTTGTGTGGGGCAACCTTATGAACGATTTAATGAAGATGCCCTTCGAATGATGCGTGCTATCCGTTTTGCCAGTCAATTAGGATTTAAGATTGAAGATAATACGTTGCAAGCCATTGAAACATTGAGTCCAAGTTTAGCGCATATTGCGATCGAACGAATTCGGATTGAGTTTATTAAGTTTTTAGAAGGGGATTATTTTACGCAAACTGCGCATTTGCTAGAAACAACACACTTATCAGCCCAATTACCTGGATTCGATCAAGTCAATGTAAAACGATTACTCGATCGACTGATTGAAAAAGTAAAACCCCTCCAAGCATCAAGATCTCAATACCGCGAACTCATCTGGGCTTTTATTACACAGTTATTGGGATATAGTGAACAGGAGACGATGCGCTATTTGAAAGATTGGACACATAGTAATGATTTTATTCGTCAAGTAGTTCAAATTCGTGAACTTTTAGATTTAATACGTAAGAACCAAGTGACTGCAATGGCAATCTATACGCTTGATACGGGTGTGATTCGACAAGTTCAAGATTATCTTGATGCACATCATCTAAGTGTAGAAAATTATCTTTTACAAAAAGAGCAATTGCCCATCCAAACACGTAAAGAATTAGCAATCGACGGTAAGCGTTTGATGGACATGTTTAATTTGAATCGTGGAGGACCGATGATTGGCGAGATATTAGCCAACCTTGAAATGCGCGTTATTAATAGACAACTTGAAAATAAAAGCCGAGTACTTGAAGATTATGTAAGACAACATTATTCAGTAGTAGGTGATATGAATGTCAAATAAATATCCACGAATTGCGATTGTTGATTTAGAGGCAACCGGCCCCAATATTGAAGATGGAGATGAAATTATTCAGCTTGCAGCTTTAATTATTGAAAACAATCAGGTCGTTGAAGAACGTTCCCAAACCATAAACCCTGGACGATCGATTCCTGAACCCATTCAAAAGCTAACAGGAATTACGGACCAAGATGTAGCAGGATGTCCATCCTTTGAAGAGATTGCTAAAGAATGGTATGACTTACTGTACGACTGTTATTTTGTGGCTCATAATACAGCATTTGATTTAAAAGTATTGCAAGAAGAATTTGCGAAATATCATTTAACGTTTAATCCGAAATCAATCGATACCGTAAAATTGTCTAAAATATTTTTACCTGAAGCTAAGGGATTTAACTTAATGGAATTATCGATGGAATTAGGGATTCCATTCACAGATGCTCATCAAGCCATTGAAGATGCAAGAATGACACGGTATTTAATAACAGAGCTTGCGCAAAGATGTCTTAACCTTGAGCCTACTGAAAGATCAATATTACAATCAATTACCCAAAAAATTGATTTTGGTACCAGTTTTTTCGTGAGTGAACCTGAGCACTTTATCATTAAACCAAATTTAGAAGTTACGCAACTGCCTGAGTTAGAGCCAACAGAATCTTTAGATATTATTCATCATGATGCGTTGTCGTCATCGAAAGTTGATTATATTCTGAATCAATGGAATCAAAATCCGCATTCCATTTTAGAAGATCCAATTCGACCCATCGACACAGCTACAATGATGACATTGATTGAACGAATGCTGGAACATCACTCAACAATCATCGTGACAGAACAAGAATCAACCCAATTAAAAATTAAAATGATTGCGTGTCACCAGCAATGTAATGTTGTCCATTTAAGACATCCACGAAGATATCTTTGTCGAGAACAATTAATAAAGTTGGTACATCTGTTAGATCAAATCAAAATTAATTCACATGATCTCACGATTGTAGCTGCTACCTACTATTGGCAAACGACACGAACCATATTAGATCTTACAACGTTGAATCAAGAACTGGATATCGTTGGTGTGTTACAACGTTACCATAAGAGTGAATCCTCAATTTTTTCTAATTCGTACTACGATGCGATTGAAAAAGCCAAAAAAGCAGACATTATTATGATGACACCCGTTGATTTTCATTATTTATTTAATAGCCCATCAGATTTATATGAATCATTTATGGATCGTTCTGTAATTATTTTAGATGCTTTCGACTATTTTAATTCGATTTCTGATTATTCAGAACTGAAATTACCCATCAGTGAAGGTTTAACTTTGTGGTCTCGTTGGCTCCATTTGTTTTCAGAAGCGGGGCTAGATTATAGTTATCAATTATTAGATCAATTAATCCAATCTGGATATCAATTGACAGATTCGCTTATTAGAGTTTTAAAGCAATTCGATTCAAGTTCGAAACAGCAAGAATCAGTGAGCTTAACAATTGATGCTACAGATCACTTGGCAGAAAAAATTCATCAGACAGTTCAGAGGATGGTCCGAATCGTTAATGAGCTTATTCAGCTTGATAGTCTTTCAATAATAGATCAAGATGCCAACGAAGTGATTAATCAATGGCAACAACGATTAACTGGTTTTATCATGAAGGATTCTAATCAGTTGTTGTATTTAACAGCAACTCGGATTCGAAATGAGTTTTATCGTTTAGTTTTACTAAAGAAACCTCTCATTCTCGAGTCTAATTATTTAAAATATTTGAACCAATTCAACCAAGTATTGTTAATTAGTTTGGGGGGATATCAAGATTATCAACAACAATGGGGATACCATCGCTGGGTTGATCTCGATGGTTTCGATTACTTGAAGCTTCCGCTCTCATTCTATCCACCAGGGGTGCGTGTCTCACTTCCGATCGAATACTTAGCAAGAGTGCAAGATATAGAACGAATGGAAGACTTAGCAGAATATATGAGTAAGCATTTTATGGATCATGCAACAATCATCATTATTGTTAGTAATAAACAACAAGCGAAATCTTTATATCATATATTGATGGATCGACCTTCTCTGGATTCCTATTTAATCCAAGCTCAGTCCGTTACAAGTAATCGACATAAAATTCGTCGGCGAATGATCGAGCAAGATAAAAATATTATTATTCTAACGCGCAAAGGATTCTTAAGTGAAGAATGGCAGCAGTTCAATCATGAGGGTGTAATTATCTTATTTAATCTTCCATTTGTAGCAATGAATCATGTTTGGTTACAAGGTCAAATATCGCTATTTAATGCACCACACCCAAATCAAAATTATGATAATTTCAAAGCGGTACAACTACCTCAAATGATCCTAAATATGAAAAGATTATTGATTCGGTTCAATGAAGACTACCCTGAGTATGCTATTTATTTATGGGATCAACGAATTATGACTAAAGAGTACAGCCAAACAGTCTTTGCCCAGTTAAATAAATTAGCTCAATTTGAAATTGAATAGAGGAATAATAGGTTTATCTTCTGCCAGTTTATGGTATTATTATGTTGTTATACTAAAAGGAGGGCAATCATTTTGAGTCAAAAATGGATTCCTGTTACATCCATGATACTCTTGTCATTAATGATGTTTTTTATTTTCATTTATGCAAGTAGTGTCAGCAGATTAGCACAAGCTGAAGTGGAAGCAAAGGATATTATTGAAGTTGATTATCCGATTGAACAAGTCCATCAATTTAATATGGTTACGGTGAAAGAATCGTATTTTTCTATGTTCTTTACCGATAATGAAGGAGTAGAACGGTATGCCATTATTAAACAAGATGGGGGCGATACGGATTATTATACGAACGAAGATATTATCTCACGCGAAGATGCCATTGGAATTACAAAATATGATAATGAGATTGATAAGGTTATGCAGGCTCGTCTAGGAAAAATGGATAATCGACCTGTTTGGGAAGTTACTTTTAAAGATCAATCTGGTATTATGTCATATTATTATTTGGATGCGACCGATGGGGAATGGATTCAAACGATTGCGAATTTATAAGAAAGAGGAATAAAGATGGATATCATTACAATGAATCAAGCTAAAGATTACGTTGATCAAACTGTGACCGTAAAAGCTTGGGTTACAAATACAAGAAACAGTGGTAAAATCGCTTTTATTCAATTAAGAGACGGAACAGCTTACTTCCAAGGTGTCGTTTTAAAATCAGATGTAAGTGAAGAAGTTTTTGACATTACAAAACATCTTTCTCAAGAAAGTAGTGTCGAATTAACTGGGGTTGTTCAAGAGGATACCCGTTCAAGTCTGGGGTACGAATTATTAGTTAAAGATATTAAAGTATTAGGTGAAAGTCACGATTATCCGATTACACCGAAAGAACATGGAACTGATTTCTTAATGGATCACCGTCACTTATGGTTAAGAACGTCAAGACAACATGCGATTATGTTAATCCGTAACGAAATTATTCGCGCAACGTTTGAATTCTTTAATGACCGTGGATTTATTAAGATTGATCCACCGATTTTAACAGGCAGTGCACCAGAAGGAACGACTGAATTATTCCATACAGAATATTTTGATGAAGAAGCTTACTTATCACAAAGTGGTCAACTTTATCTAGAAGCTGCAGCAATGGCTTTTGGCAAAGTATTTTCTTTCGGACCGACTTTCCGTGCGGAAAAATCTAAGACACGTCGCCATTTAATTGAGTTCTGGATGATGGAACCTGAGATGGCCCATACAGATCATGAGCAAAGTTTAAAAGTTCAAGAAGAATACGTAGCATACTTAGTGCGTAATGTCATCGATCATTGTCCTCAAGCCTTAGAGCGTTTAGGCCGTGATGTATCCTTACTTGAAAAATATACTAAAACACCATATCCACGAATTTCATATACCGATGCGATTACTTTATTAAATAATAATGGTTTTGATGATATTGAGTGGGGTGATGACTTTGGATCACCGCATGAAACGTTTATCGCAAGCCAATACGAACAACCCATCTTTATCGTAAATTATCCAAAATCAATTAAGCCATTCTATATGAAGGTAAATCCGGAAGACCCACGCACTGTTCTATGTGCAGACATGATTGCACCTGAGGGATATGGTGAAATTATTGGCGGATCGCAGCGTGAAGATAATTACGAAATTATGAAACAAAATATTATTGATTTCAATTTAGACTTAGACGCTTACGCTTGGTACTTAGATACGAATAAATATGGTGCAGTAGTCCATAGTGGTTTTGGAATGGGATTAGAGCGTTGTGTAGCTTGGTTAAGTGGTATTGAACATATTCGAGAAACTTCACCATTCCCACGTCTATTGAATCGCCTATACCCATAATTTGAGAGAATGAATCATTAAAGGAAGGAGGGGACGTTAATGTATGAATCATTTTATGATTGGTATAAAGATGGATTTACGAGTATTCCGAATTATTTATTCAATCATTATCATGAATTTGATATTTCAAGTGATGAAATGGTAATTCTTCTTTATATTTTATCGCAAATATCTCAAGGGAATCGGGTTGAAGATATCCAAAGGATAAGTCAGCACTTGGGCTGGAGCGACCATCTTGTGTTAGAGACGATTAATCAATTAGTCCAGAAAGACTATATGGAAATTGAACTTGTTGAAAATGATTATGGAAAAAAGACGGATCATTACACGATACGTCCTCTCTTTGCTAAGTTAGAAGTAACAAGAACTGCAGAACCTTCTGCTGATACCCAAAGTAATACGAACGAAAAATCACTTTATCAAATCTTTGAGCTTGAATTTGGTCGACCTTTATCGCCCATCGAGATTGAATATTTACAAAATTGGCTAGTCAAAGATGGATACGATGAAGATTTGATTATTGTTGCCTTAAGACAAGCTGTGTTAAACCGAGCGTATAATTTGAAATATATCGATCGTATTTTACTCAATTGGTCCAAAAAGAACATTCTAACTGCCCAAGAAGCAGAACGAGAAATTGAACAATTTGAACGAAATCGAACTCAAACAACCGATGTATCTCAACAATCCAAACAATACGAACATATCCAGATACCGATGGATTATTGGAATTCATCGTCATCTTCATAGCGGAGGATACCAATGTATCAAAAATGGCTAGCAATGGAACAATTTTATTATCATGATTTGTGGATACGAGTAATTTTATCTTGTATCGTAGCCGTGATTTTATTTGCTTCTATTTCTTATTACAAAAAACGAATCGTACAATTTTATATTTTTATCTCAATACTTCTAATTGGCTACACGGTTGTATTTGCCAGAAATGGTTATCAGCAATATGGAGAAATGATTGAAACTTCTTTTTTAACAAATCCAGGAACACGAGATTACCAAAAGAAAATTTTTAATGATTTTGCCTACGGTTCCGTAGAGCGAAGTTTTTATCGGAGTAGTTATTTATATAATTCCTACCATCGATTACCGATGTATAATGAAAACGAACTTCAGCAATCGAATGTGACCTATCGGGGAACGGATGGCCAATATTATTATTTTGAATATGATAATGGGATTATTTATTACGTTGGGAATCGGTTTGTTGAATTCCTATCCACGGATGAAACATATCGTATCGGTGCTTATTTTACATTAACAGATAGTCAATTTGAGCAAATTGGGTTTGTACCAGAGTCGCGAAAATATTTTAGATACTATGCTGTCCCTGAAAAAATGAAAGGTTTAACTATTGATGATGAAATAAAATCCAAAGCAATCTATCAATCCCGTGATAATATTTCAGGGTGGTTAACGCCTTAAAAATGAAAAAATCTGTAACGTCTGAGCGATTACAGATTTTTTTAATGCATTCAATTTAATTTTCAGAAGAAGTACCGCTAGCTAACCAATCATCGACTGCTTTAAGATAATCGATGGGTGGATTATATGAAATCGGGCAAAGATAGCCATTTTCATGAAAAAAATCATATGGAATACTTTTACGCTGGGTATTTTTAATAAAGTCATATGCAGTGACAAAAGGTAACAAGTACACTTCATTGACTTGCTTAAAAAAGACGAGCAGAAAAATTATCCCACCTTGTTTAACGCATTGTTGCATATGTTGAACTTGATGTTCAGGTAGGTTGGCCAAGGGAAATCTCAAATGATTGGTTTCTTTTGCTTCAAAATCAATGTATTTTCCTTGATAGACACCATTATAGTCAGTAGTTGAAGCTCGACGATAATATGCTTCCGTAATGCGTGCAGCGCTGCGACGAGGGTAATCTACCTTAACAACTTGAATTGGAGTTGGTTTTTTATGGATAACGGCAAGATTACGTTGTAAATAGTATGTATTACTTTGATTGAGCATTTCTTCCAGAGACATCCCGCGATTGCCATAGCGTATTCGCTGATTTAAATTATTAGGGGAGGATGGTTTCGGTCCATGCCCGGATGGATATTGGATCATTCAATCATTCCTCTTCTTAAAAATATTAAACAAATATTGATTTTGTCTATATTATAGTCCACTTATGTTTACAAATACAATAAAATCATATAAAATAATAGAGTATGTACTAAACAAGATAAATTTCGGAGGTTATATATGACTGCAAAATTTGAAAAAACATCAACGAATGAAGGAACATTAACATTTGAATTACCGATTGAGGCCGTTAACACTGCCCTTGACAGCGCATTTAAAAAGGCTCGTAAAAACATCAATGTACCTGGATTTCGTAAGGGCAAAGTGCCACGTCAAATCTTTAATAATCTATATGGTGAAGAAGCGTTATACGACGACGTGCTTAATGCATTAATTCCATCAGCCTATGCAGAAGCTCTTGAAGAAGTAGAAGTAGATGCAGTAGGACAACCTAAATTTGATATTGAATCATTAGAAAAAGGGAAGCCTTGGGTTATTAAAGCACAAGTTCAAACAAAACCTGCGGTTAAATTAGGGGACTATAAAGGCTTAACCGTTGAAAAACAAGATCGTGAATTAACCGACGATGAAGTAAATCAATATATCGAGACACGTCGTGAAAGTTTAGCTGAACTTGTAGTTAAGGAAGATGCCGCTGAGTCAGGAGACACGGTTGTCATCGATTATGAAGGTTTCGTTGATGAAGTTGCATTTGACGGTGGTAAAGATGAAAATTATTCACTTGAATTAGGATCTGGCCAATTTATTCCTGGATTTGAAGACCAATTAATTGGTGCAAAACCTGGCGAAGATGTGGAAGTCAAGGTTACTTTCCCTGAACAATACCACGCTGAAGATTTAGCTGGTAAGGAAGCTATCTTCAAAGTAAAAGTGCATGAAGTTAAAACAAAACAACTTCCAGAATTAGATGATGAATTCGCGAAAGATATCGATGATGAAGTTGAATCATTTAAAGAATGGGAAGAGAAAGTTCGTCAAGAACTTCAAGAATCAAAAGAAGAAGCTGCCAAAGAAGTCGTTGAAGATTTAGCACTTCGTCAAGCTGTTGAGAATGCTGAAATTGATGGAGGTATTCCACAAGCAATGATTGACGAAGAAATCAATCGTCAAGTAGAATACTTCTTAAATAATTTAAGTCGTCAAGGCATTAATCCAGAAATGTACTACCAAATTACTGGATCAACTGAGGAAGATTTACGTAATCAATTTGCTGAAGAGGCTGAATTACGCACTAAGACGAACTTAGTCCTCGAAGAAATTGTGAACGTTGAAGAATTAGATGTCAACGAAGACGAAATTAACGAAGAAATTGAAAGCTTAGCAGCTCAATATGGTATGGAAACAAGCAAAGTTCGTCAATTTGTAACAGAAGAAATGCTATCAAATGATATCAAGATGAAGAAAGCAATGAATTTAATTATTGATTCTGTTGAAGAAAAATAATTAAAGGCAATTGTAATATAGATAAGGGGATGCAAAAGTCAATTAAACGATGACTTTATTGCGTCCTCTTTTATATCTATCAATTTGGAAAGGAGTTCTTTATTATATGAGCCGAAACATACATGATCAAGAAGATTTTTTTTGTTCTTTTTGTGGAAAATCTCAAGATGAAGTTAATAAAATCGTAGCCGGCCCAGATGTCTATATTTGTGATGAATGCGTGGAATTATGTCGAATGATTATTAAAGAAGATATTAATCAAAATTATTCATCAACTGAAATTACGATTCATACACCACATGAAATCAAGGCAATTTTAGATGAATACGTGATTGGTCAAGAACAAGCGAAAAAAACTTTAGCTGTCGCAGTCTACAATCATTATAAGCGCATTCAGCAAGAAGTTGATGACGATGGTGTCGAATTACAAAAAACAAATATCGCTCTGATTGGGCCAACTGGCTCAGGAAAGACCTTTTTAGCTCAGACTTTAGCACGTATTTTAAATGTTCCATTTGCAATTGCTGATGCAACCACGTTAACCGAAGCAGGTTATGTTGGAGAGGACGTAGAAAATGTTCTACTAAAACTTGTTCAAGCAGCAGACTATGATATTGACATGGCAGAAAAAGGAATTATTTATATTGATGAAATCGATAAAATTTCTCGTAAAAGTGAAAATGTTTCGATTACTCGAGATGTCAGTGGTGAAGGAGTCCAACAAGCTTTGCTTAAAATTCTTGAGGGGACAGAGGCGAATATCCCGCCTCAAGGTGGTAGAAAACATCCGAATCAAGAGTTTATTAAACTGGATACTTCAAATATTTTATTTATTGTTGGAGGTGCCTTTGCGGGTATCGAAACAATTGTTAAAGAACGGTTAGGAAGCAAAGTGATTGGTTTTGGTTCTAACTCAGGACACTTAGATCCAGATAAGAGTCTCATGCAACAAGTGACGTCAGAAGACTTACTTAAATTTGGATTAATCCCAGAATTTATTGGTCGAATCCCCTTAACAGCCGCCCTTGAACAGTTAACAGTCGATGATCTTGTGAAAATTTTAGTTGAACCAAAAAATGCTTTAGTAAAGCAATATAAAAAGCAACTGGCATTAGATGATGTTGAATTAGAATTTGAACCGGAAGCATTGAAGGTGATTGCTCAAATGGCAAATGAGCGTGGTACAGGTGCACGTGGACTCCGATCAATTATTGAGCATGTGATGCTTGAAGTTATGTATGAAGTCCCGAGTCGTGATGACGTACATAAAATCATTATTACAAAAGAAAATGTCGAAGGAATTTCATTACCTGAATATTATGACGAAAACAATAAAAAACTCTCTTCATAAAGGGGGATCTTATGAAATATCATACAATTGAAATGTTGACCAGTGCGGTATCACCCGCTCAGTATCCGGCGCCAAATTTGCCTGAAATAGCTTTAGCTGGTCGATCCAATGTCGGGAAATCATCCTTTATTAACGCAATGGTCGGGCGACAAGGCGTGGCTCGTACATCAAGTCAACCTGGTAAAACTCAAACATTAAATTTTTATGAAATTGATCACCAATTCCGTTTTGTTGACTTGCCTGGTTATGGTTATGCTCGTGTTTCGAAACGAGAACGCGAACGGTTTAACCAATTTATCTCGGACTATTTACATCAACGTGAGAATCTAGTTGCTTTACTATTATTAATGGATTTTCGTCATCCGCCTACAGTTTTAGACCTTGGCATGAAGGAATTTGCGGATGAACTTGAAATCCCCTACGCGATTGTGACAACAAAAATTGACAAAATTAAACGTAGTCAATATTCAAAACATATTCATTCTTTCGTTCAATTGTTAGATTTACCAAGTGATGAAGCATTATTTTTATTTTCATCGGAAGACCGAACAGGTGCTGCAGACCTTTGGGATGTAATCCACTCACTAGTTGAGTGATAGTGACTTGAAAAGATTTTTATAATTAAGAAGGGGATCTTATGGCACGTATTCCAAATGAAATCGTGAATCAAATTTTGTCTGAAGTGAATATTGTCGATTTGATTAATTCTTATATTCCATTACAAAAACGAGGAAATAACTATTTATGCGCTTGTCCTTTCCATGAAGATAATAATCCTTCCTTTTCCGTGTCAGAAACAAAACAAATTTTTAAATGCTTTAGTTGCGGACGGGCAGGAAATATTTACAGTTTTATTCAAGAATACGAACACGTTGGCTTTGTCGATGCGGTCATCAAAGCAGCTGAATTTGCTAATATCAAACTACCGGATATAGTAACCCAATCAACGAAGGTAAATCCTAAAATAGAAATTTTATATCAAATTCACCAAAAAGTCGTTGAATTTTATCATTATTATTTAACACAGACACATCACGGGGAGAAAGCGCTAGATTATTTAACACAACGCGGCATAAATGCAGAAACAATTGAACGGTTTAATATCGGGTATGCTCCAAATAATTCTGAGTTAATCTACCAAATATTACAAAATGAAGATTTCACGGATGAACAGTTGATTCAATCTGGGATTTTCTATCAAAATGATCGAAAACAAATGATTGATCGGTTTAAAAATCGATTAATTATTCCATTGAGAGATGAACAAGGGCGAACCATCGCTTTATCGGGTCGCTTGATTGAAGACAATCCATCCTTAGCAAAGTATATTAATTCACCCGAGACAGATATATTTGTGAAAAGTCGCTTTCTATTTAATATTGATTTAGCTCGACAAGCGGTACGACAAAGTGAAGAATTATTAATAACAGAAGGCTATATGGATGTGATTTCATTAAGTCAAGCAGGGTTTCTCAATAGTGTTGCTACGATGGGGACGGCTTTTACCTCAGATCATCTCCGACAAATTAAACGAATCACTCGTCACGTAAAATTAGTTTTTGATGGTGACCGTGCGGGTCAAGATGCGATGAGTCGTGCAATGGATCGTTTAATTGACGAATCATCTCTATCAACAGAAGCGGTAATCATTCCGGAAGGAAGAGATCCCGATGATTGGATTAAACGTTCTGGAAAGGCTGGTTTTCAGACTCTCTTAGATAAGAGTAAATCATACTATGATTTTAAAAAAGCGTACTTAGCAACCTCATATAATTTGTCTTTAGATAATGAAAAAGCCCAATACATCGAGCAGTTGATTAAAACGGTGGCGCTCATTCCATCTTCAATCGAACAACAGTTGAGAGTCCAAGAGATTGTTGCAGAATTTCAGTTAAATGAAGCGATTGTCCAAGAGCAATTAACTCGAGCAACGCGATATCATGAAAAGGAAATTAAACAACAATCCCATTCGTCAAAAATAACCAAAACAGATATACCTGCTGAATCTTTTGTGACTTCAAAAATAACGGTCGAATCTAAAAAAGCATATCAGGCAGAACGCACAATTTTATTCAATCTTATCTATCACGAATCAGCATGGAAATATATCCAGCAACTAGATGAAATACCGATTATGTACCATGATTTAAGTAATCGGGCATTCTTAGCGCTAGATCGATATTATTATGAAGGAAATCATTTTCCCATGACACAAATTGTCCATCAAATTGATGACGGTGAATTAAATCAGTGGCTTCAAGATATTATGTGGTCAGATGAGGTGTTTGATTTTAATGAACAAGAGATGGCAGATTGTTTTGGAATTTTAAAAAAGGAATTTATCGGTCAAAAAATTGATGAACTACGAACAAAGTTAAAACAAGCCAAACAAGAAAATAATCAAACAACGAGTCAAGAAATTTTCCAACAAATTTTTCTATTAATGAAAGAATATAAATAAGAAGGAGTGGATATGTATGACAAAAGATAAAGCAACATCTTCAGATAAAGGGTCAGAAAAATCTACCAAAGAATTAAAAGTGACGGTAAATCAAGCAACGGAACAAATTATTGCTGAAAAATCTGGACTCGGTCAAATTCATTATGACGAGCTTACAAAACGAATTGCCAGTCCATATGAACTAGATTCAGATCAGATTGATTTATTAATTCAAAAAATTGAAGATAATGGCATTGCGGTTGTAGGGGACGACGGCGGTCCTACGAAAGCGCAAATGGTTAAAGAAGATGAACGTTCATCGGAACTTCAGGAAGTAGAAGAACCAGACGAAGATCCAACTAAAATGAAAGTTAGCGATCCAGTTCGGATGTATTTGAAGGAAATCGGTCGAGTTGACTTACTAACAGCTGAAGAAGAAGTGGAAATCGCAAAACGAATTGAAGCAGGAGATGAAATAGCTAAACAAGAACTCGCAGAAGCAAACTTGCGTTTAGTTGTTTCGATAGCTAAACGCTATGTCGGACGGGGGCTATCATTTCTTGACTTGATCCAAGAAGGAAATATGGGTCTGATGAAAGCCGTCGAAAAGTTCGATTATCATAAAGGGTTTAAATTCTCGACTTATGCTACTTGGTGGATTCGACAAGCCATTACACGTGCGATTGCCGACCAAGCACGTACGATTCGGATTCCGGTTCATATGGTTGAGACAATTAACAAATTAGTTCGTATTCAACGTACACTATTACAAGAGCTTGGACGAGAACCGACACCCGAAGAAATTGGAGCAGAGATGGATTTACCTGCAGAAAAAGTGCGTGAAATCTTAAAAATTGCTCAAGAGCCTGTCTCACTCGAAACGCCAATCGGTGAAGAGGATGATTCTCATTTAGGTGACTTCATTGAAGATGAAGGAGCTTTAAGTCCCGAAGCATTTACAGCAGGTTCTCTTTTAAGAGAACAGTTAGAGGAAGTTTTAGATACATTAACAGACCGAGAAGAAAATGTTTTAAGATTACGCTTCGGACTGGATGATGGCAATATTCGCACTTTAGAACAAGTTGGAAAAGTATTTGGTGTAACTCGTGAACGCATTCGTCAAATTGAAGCTAAAGCTCTTCGTAAATTACGCCATCCAAGTCGTTCTAAACAATTAAAAGATTTTTTAGAATAATTATTTGACAACATCAAGTAGACTACATCACTTGATGTTGTTTTTTTATCAGGTAAAATAAAGTCATATTATTAATAAAGGATGAAGATATGAATTCAAAACAACTTTCTAAGCGGTTGCAATGGATTGCAGATAGTATTATTAAATATGCACCTAAACCAACCCGTTTAGCAGATATCGGTAGTGACCACGCTTATTTACCATCTTACTTAGCCCAAGGAAACTACATCGAGTTTGCTATTGCAGGAGAGGTGGTTAAAGGCCCCTATCAATCAGCCATCCAAGAAGTGAATCAACACCAATTAAATGATCGAATTGATGTAAGATTAGGTGATGGCTATGATGTCATTCATTTTGAGGATAAGATTAATACGGTTAGTATATGCGGGATGGGCGGTGGGCTCATTGTAGATATTTTAACACGAGGACAACAAATCGGTCATCAACCTAAGCTATTAGCACTTCAACCTAATGTGGGCGAAAGAATCGTTCGCCAATGGCTAAATGATCATCATTATCAAATCATTGATGAATATATTATTCAAGAAAAAGGGCACTTTTATGAGATGATTATCGCCCAATCTAATCCGAATACTAAAGTAACTATATCAGACAAAGAATTAATGTTTGGTCCATTTCTTTTACAGGAACGAAATGATACCTTTATCGAAAAATGGCGCAATGAATTAGAGAAAATGAAATATATCTTAACCTCCTTGCAGTTGAGTAAAAAGGGTGACCATACTAAAGAATTAGAAGTCAAACAAACAATTAAAGCAATAGAAGAGGTGATTTCTTAATGGAATTTTTATTATCAAATTTTATTCATCAAATTGAAGCCATTTATCCTTTAGACTTAGCAGAGGAATGGGATCCTGTTGGCTTACATTTTGGAAATTTAAATTCAACTGTTTCTAGAATTATGACTACCTTGGATGTCACTGAATCAGTCGTTGAAGAGGCTATCTCGCAAAATGTCGATACGATTGTAGCACATCATCCATTGATTTTTTCATCGATTAAACGTTTAGACGATGGACAAATGAATATCGAATTGTATCGGACGCTTTTATCAAATCGTATCAATGTTTATGCAATGCATACGAATGTAGATCGTCAGCAAAATGGAATGAATGACTGGTTAGCGAACCGACTAGGATTAATCAATGTAAGAGACTTAGCTAATCAACCTCTCAATACAGAAATGACTCCAGAACTAGGAAGGGTAGGAGACCTTCCAGAAGCATTATCCCATAATGAATTATATCAACATATTTTAAAACAACTTGGCGCACCTTACTTACAAGTTGTAAATCCGTCTACCGATTTATATCACCGCATTGCAATCGTAGGTGGCTCTGCTTATGAATCAATTGAAGCTGCAATAAAATGTGGTGCGGATGCATTTATTACAGGAGATGTGACTTATCATAAAGTATTAGAAGCTTCAACACTACCGATTACAACGATTGATGCAGGTCATTTTATTGAACAGTGTTTTATTAAAGAAATGGCTCAAATACTCCATCATCTTGTTCCTGAACATGTTACAATAATAGAGAGTCAAACAAATCGGGACCCTCGTCAACTTATAATCAGAAAGGATGTCTAATTTTATTATGGATTTATTTGCCAAAACTCAAGAGAGACTAATTCGTTACGCTAAGATTAATACTCGTTCCGATGAAAGCTCGCCAACGATTCCTTCCACGGAGATTCAATTCGATTTATTGAATCTATTAGTAGAAGAATTGAAAGAAATCGGGATGTCAGAAGTCGAATTGAATCCAGAGAATGCTTTTGTCACAGCAACGTTACCATCAAATGTTGAACACGACGTTCCAACGATTGGTTTTATTGCCCATGTTGATACAGCTGATTTTAATTCAGAAAATGTTACACCGCTAATTCATGAAAACTACGACGGATCAACGGTTGTTTTAAATGAAGCAGAAAATATTGTTATGACACCAGAAGACTTCCCAAGTTTGAAAAATTATCTGGGGCAAACATTGATTACAACAGATGGAACTACCTTACTAGGTGCAGATGATAAATCAGGAATTGCTGAAATTATGACCGCAATGGAGTATTTCATTCAACATCCTGAAATTTCGCATGGAAAAGTTCGAGTTGCTTTTGGTCCAGATGAGGAAATAGGACGAGGCGCTGATCATTTTGATGCAGAAGGATTTGGTGCAGATTTTGCCTATACAATGGATGGGGGTCCACTCGGAGAACTGCAATATGAAAGCTTTAACGCTGCTCAAGCGGAATTAACAATAACAGGTCGAAACATCCATCCAGGTACTGCCAAAGGAAAAATGATCAATGCGATTACGATTGCAAATGAATTTATTAATGGCTTACCACAAGAAGAGGTTCCTGAATATACAAGTGATCGTGAAGGATTTTATCATGTGTTGTTACTCGAAGGTTCTGTAGATGAAGCGCAAGTTAAGTTAATTATTCGTGACTTTGATCGAACATCATTTGAGGCGCGTAAAGAACATGTCAAACAACTAGTAGATTCAATTAATGGTCAATATTCAACACAACCGATTGCGTTAAATTTATTTGACCAATACTATAATATGGCAGAAGTCATCGAAAAAGATATGACACCGGTAAATTTAGCGAAAGCAGCCATGGAAAAAGCCAATATCACCCCAGATATTAAACCAATTCGAGGTGGTACCGATGGCTCAAAAATTAGCTTTATGGGGATTCCAACGCCAAACATTTTTGCGGGCGGCGAAAATATGCATGGACGCTATGAGTATGTAGCCGTTGAAGTAATGGTGAAAGCCACAGAAACAATTTTAAATATCATTGAGTTAAACGCCAAAGCTTAAAAGCTATAGAAGGAGCGAAAGATGGCACTTCAAATTATTACAGGGGATCACGCTATTAATAAAAAAGCTGTGATGATCAACCATTTGCATCAAATTTTTACCCACAATCCATCTGCTGAGATTTACTATATTATTCCAGATCATATTAAATTTGATATGGAAACAACGATGCTGGATCAATTAAAGCAAATTCAAGGTGGAAATCAAGCCGCGATGCTAAATATACAAGTTGCCAGTTTTTCGCGAATTAGCTGGTTTATGATGCCTCATTATCATAATGAGGCTCCTTCTATATCTAGTATAGGTAAAAAGATGATTTTAAGAAGTATTTTGAGCGAATTAAAATCTCAACTTGTTACATACCGCAGTCAAATCACTTATCAAGGTTTTATAGATAAGCTTTATAACCAATTCGAGGAGTTTATTCAAGGAAATATTGATCAAGTAACACTCGAACAATTGATTGAGGCAATAGATGAGGAAGAAATCGGAACGCTCAACCAATATCAATCCAGCCAAAGATTAAATGAAATTAACACAATTTATACGACTTATATTGATAAACTTAATCAATTAAATATTAACTACCGTAATGATTACTTTGAATTGATCGATTATTTAGAAAATTTACTACCGCAAGAGAACTTATACATTGCAATCGATCATTATGAGTATTTTACGGGGGAACAGCTTTATATTATAAATCAATTAATCCGTGTAGCACATACAGTATGGATTCAATTACCGATTGATTCGGATCATCTTTTAAATACATCTCATTATTCATTTGAACAAGTTGCAAAAAATACCTATTTTCAACTAAAACGTCTGTGTAACGTTAATGGACTGAAACAATTGAATGATTGGCAAATCAATGGTCCAACTTATCCATATCATTCAGATATTTTGGCCGTTGCAAAAACTTATCAAGCCTTGAATGAATTTAAACCGGTTGAAAAATTGAGTTTAGTGCAATCCGAACACATTGAATTATGGCATAACGATACAATCCAAACGGAAATGAAGCATGTGGTCAATCAAATTCATTATTTAGTTAGTCAAAAAAAATATCGTTACCGTGATATACGAGTATTAACAAGAAATTTTGATTGCTATGGTTCCTTAATCGAACCTTATTTTAAAATGAATAATATTCCTTGTTTTATTGATAATACACAAGAAATGCAACACCATCCCTTTGTATTATTATTAGAGGGACTATTAAACTTATCCATTCAACAATGGAATTATACCTCAATTATGGCCGTTTTAAATTCAAGTTTTATTTTACCATCATTCTTGCAAAATGATCAGATAAGTCCAGAAGAATTAAGGATTGAAAAACAACATCAAGTCAATCAATTAGAAAATATTTTAATTGAAAATGGGTTGTTTGGTTACCGATTATACCAAATCGACTATCCATGGCATTATAGTAATGAATCTTTACCTTACTATAATGCGAAAGGCGAGAAAACGGAGCAAACGATTGAAGAGATGGTACAACCTTGGCGTAACTGGCTCCATCAACTCTCGCAAATACTAAAACGTCCCGCAGAATTAACTGGCGAATCTTTCGCAAAATGGGTCTATCAAGTGATGGAGCATCTGAAACTAAAAGAACAGTTAATTTTTGAAAGAGATTATTTAATCCAACAGGGCCGAATTGAACAGTCAATGGAAGAAGAACAAGTGTGGAATACAATGATTGATTTACTCGATGAATTTTGTTTAATTTATCAAAACCAAACTGAAAGTTATGAAACATTTGTCCAAATTTTATTGGCTGGAATGAATGAAGCGAGTTTCCTCATTATTCCACCGACAATGGATCAAGTGATGATTTCAAGTATGATTAGTCCACGTACTCAGCCAACCAAAATCACATTTGTTATTGGAATGAGCCATCAAACCTTACCACAATCCATTCAAGAGGACTCATTAATGACTCGACAAGAACGTGAGTTACTACTTTCTATGGATTTAATGCCGCATCAATCCATTCAACATACACCAGCTGTTCAGTATCAAGCAGAATCATTTTTATTTTATAAATTACTTTTAGCTAGTACCGAACGATTATATTTAAGCTATGCTCAAGTCGTCGAGGACCAAACGGTCGAACGAAGTCCATATATACAAGAATTGTTAAATTGGGTTGAATTGCCTACTTATCATTTTAAAGTAGATCCGACTGAAGAATTGACTCAACCCCATCCAAGTTCATATGGGCGTTATTCTATTGAACGAAGTAAAGTGATGTATTTAAATCGGTTCTATTGGCAACAATCGGTTAATTATTTACCACCTTTGCGTAAATTAATTGCAAGTATGAAAGAATATGAATTGCAACATAGCATTCCTGATGCTGGACGAATCGATAATTTGGTGAAAAGATCAGTTGAAGATTTTATCCAACCCGTGTCAATTAATCCTGAAACGGCTCGTCAATTATATGGAGATCAACTTTCATTATCTGTCTCGAAAATTGAAGAATATTATCGAGATGCTTATTCGCACTTTCTACTTTATGGATTGAAATTAAAAGAACGCATTGAGTTTGAATTAGATCCAGCTCGAACGGGAGACTTCTTCCACGAATATTTAGATCAAGTGACCCAACAGGCAACAAATCACTATCAACGGTCGCTATTGACCTTAGATGACGCGGCGCTGTTGGATATCATTCACTTGATTGAAAATCAATTAAGTCATCATTTCAAATTTCAAATTTTACATAGTTCGGCACGTATGAAATTTATTCATCAATTGATGAACCAGGAGATGCGTCAAGTGTTGAACAATTTAATCAAAAAAGTTCAAATAACCCAATTAGAACCAGTCCTGACAGAAGCAATTTTTGGCTTGAATCCAATACTACCTCTTAGAGGGCTGTACTATCAACTTGATTCTCAACGGACACTGCAAGTGACAGGAAAGATTGACCGAATTGACCGTCTTCAATTAGGGGAGGATACTTATTATCAAGTTGTCGATTATAAATCGTCACAAAAAGAATTTAACTTAGTTGAGCTATTTTACGGATTAGATATGCAAATCTTAACGTATTTAAAAGTGATTCACCAAAATTATCCGAACGCTTTCCCGTTAGGTGCTTTCTATCAACCGATTACCCATATAAATGAGTTAGCAACACATGACGTAAAAGATGAAAAAGAGCAAAGTTTAGCGGATTATACATATCGTGGTTTTATTACGCTACCAGAAGTGAAGATGCAACAAATCGACTCAACTTTAGAGCCACAGACAGCAAGTTTAATTTATCCTGTTAAATTAAAGAAAGATGGTTCATATGATGCCTACTCAAATCGTTTTAATGAAACTGACTTTCAGTTGCTGTCGAACTATGTTGATTATTTATTTGTTGAAGCTGCAAACCAAATTCAATCAGGAAATATTGCACTCACTCCATATCGTGATGAACGCTTTACGACCTCATTACAACCTGGATTTAGAACAATTACTGGTTTTGACGCCACTGAACATTACCATCTGTACCGTCACAAACAATTACGGAAAAAAGATATCATTCAGAAAATTGAACAAATATTACAATCTCAACAAGAGGAGGTGAGCGAATGAGCCGTCAATTTAATCAACAACAATTAGCAGCAATTGAAGCGAAGGGGTCAAATATTCTAGTATCCGCATCAGCCGGCTCAGGTAAAACAACCGTTTTAATTGAACGAATCATTCGTCACGTACTCTCTGATTATGCGAGTTTGGATCAACTATTAGTGGTCACTTTTACTGAGATGGCAGCGAATGAGATGAAAGAACGGCTAGAAATGGCCTTAAAACAACAAATTAATCATTCAAAAGATCCGGAACTCAAACGTAATTTAATGAGACAACTGAGTATTTTACCTGAAGCACATATTCGTACGTTACATTCATTTTGTTTGACGGTAATACAACAATTTTTCTATCTAGATGATATTGATCCAGAATTTACGTTACTCACAGACGCAACCCAAATTGAATTGTTAAAAGAAGAAGCCTGGGAGGCATTACTTGAATTAATTATCGATGATTCACCTTCGATTAAAGTGAGTTCAGATGAATATTTAACACTCCTAAGGTCATTTAGCAAAGGACGTAATGATGATCGTCTGTATCAAATGATCAATCAACTCTGTGAGTTCGCTCGAAGTAATCCTGATCCACTCGGCTGGATGGAAAATATAAGTCATCCAGATCATTTCTTGCTAGATTTTTCAACCCCATTCTATCAAAGAAGTCTTATTGAATATTCGATGCAACTAATCAAAGAGGCAAAACATCAATGGCAACTCGCACTGCAATTGACAGAATCGTTAAGTGAAGCTACCCTTGAAAAGTATGCGACGTTTATTCAAGAAGATGCACATATTGCAGAATCATTGATACAATATTTTGAAAATAACCAATATGAAGAAGCCATCAATCTTATTCATCAACATTCATGGAAACGTTGGGCGAGTTACCGGCGTGATGATGAAGACAAAGAAATTATTCAACTCGCTAAAAAATATCGTGATCAAGCAGTCCAACGAATTAAAGAATTAACAAATTTTTTCCCTTACTCCTACTCACAGATGCAAACACATCTAGAGGGAAGTCAAGTCATTGTCAATTCGTTATCTCATTTAGCCATCGGATTCTACTATCAGTTTCAACGCTTAAAACGTCAAAATAAATTGATCGACTATAATGATTTAGAACATATTACGCTGCAATTATTAGCACCAATGGATCCGAAGACAAGAGAACGTCAGCCGAGCATTGCAGCTCATTTCTATCAAAATCAATTTAAAGAAGTAATGGTCGATGAATATCAAGATATTAACGAATTACAAGGATTAATCTTACATTATTTATCACATGAAACGAAATCAACGGGTAATCTTTTCATGGTAGGGGATGTGAAACAATCAATCTATGGATTCCGCATGGCCGATCCAAGTCTTTTTCTTTCAAAATACGAACGCTATCAAACATCCACAGATCAACAATTGATTATTTTAGATACAAATTATCGTTCAAGGGATAATGTTTTGGGGTATACGAATGACGTTTTTGAACGAATCATGGATAAAAATCTTGGCGAGATGATATATGCTGAAGCAGAATCACTCAAGACGGGCTTTCCTTATTTTATTGAGCAACAAGCTGATTCCGATTATAATGCTGAATTTTTACTCTTTAATAAAGACACTATGATGGAGTCAAATGAAGATTTAGAACGGGAATTCGACACCAGTCGAGAAGCAGAAGCCCATCTAATTGCTCAAAAAATTCGCTATTTAATTGATTCAAATCAGCAAATTTATGATAAATCTAATGGCGGATTTTACCGTAAGATTGAGTACAATGACATTGTCATATTGTCATCCACAAAAAATTCTTTCTTGACACTTCAGCGTATTTTTGATCAATATGAGATTCCTTTGTTATCTCAAAAAATTGAAAGTTATTTCCAACGTCAAGAAATCCAACTGATGTTAGCTTTACTTAAGATTATTGATAATCCGCATCAAGATATTCCGCTGGTCGCAATTTTACGCTCTTATTTTGTCGGTTTATCCGATGAACAATTAAGTTTGATTCGAATTTATAGTCAAACAACAAGTTATTTTCAAGCAGTCCTTGCGTATGCGAATGCAGAAGATACGACCACGATTGATCAAGCTCTGCAAGCCAAATTACAACGATTCTTAAGTCAATTGAGACATTGGCAACGTTTATCCGATGAGATTTCTTTGTCTGAATTAATTTGGCAAATATATATGGAAACAGATTTTCTCAGTTATAACGCTGGATTAAGCAATGGTCTGCAGCGCACGTCTAATCTACACGGATTATATCAACGAGCTTCAGATTTTGAATCACATCATTTTCGTGGTATCTTTGGATTCATTCGGTATATTGAGAAAGTGATTGATCGAGATAAGGATCTTCAAGAACCTATCTTATTAGATCATGGTCAAAATTATGTTCGTATGATGACCGTTCATGCAAGTAAAGGGTTGGAGTTTCCGATTGTCTTTTTAATGAATACAGGTCAAAAAATGAATCTCAAGGAATTGCGTGAGACGATGGTGCTTTCCAAGGAACACGGCATTGGGATAGACTATATCGACAACGAGCATCATTTAAAGTATCCAACTATTCATAAAGAAGCAATTAAAAAAATTAGGGAACGTCAATTAAAATCTGAAGAAATGCGGAAGCTTTATGTCGCTTTGACCCGAGCGGAACAAAAGATATATATCGTTGGAACCATTGCAAGTCAAAATAAATGGGAAGAAATGCAGCAGCTTTTATTAGATCTTGATGATCAATCAAAAACCATCCCCTTAATGCATCGGCTTAAAGCTTCAAGTTGGTTAGATTGGCTGCAACAAGCTCTCTATTATCGTTCCTTAAATTCTTCGAATGCGGTTCATATTTATACAATGGATCAATTGATTTCAAAGATGGTCGATGAAAATAATGTTCCACAGGATAATTTGATGCAATATTATCAGAAAAACTTTGCGTTAACAGCACATGAGACACCTGATGATACATTACTGGATTCAATGTTATTTCAATATTCATTTCCACTCAGTACTAAAACGGCTAGTTACCAATCGGTCTCTGAATTAAAACGACTTTTTGAAGAACCCTTAATTGATAAAGCCAATTATTTAACTGCGAACCCAACGACTTTGAATTTATCTGAAATTGAGAGTGAGTTAGCTGGAATTCGTTATACGCAAGGAACTTTTAATGAACCAAAACTGATTCAATCGAATAAAAATCAATCTTTAACTCCAACGGAAAAGGGGACATTGATTCATTATTTAATGCAATCATTGAGCTATCAATCTTTTAGCGATATTGAGATTACACACTATTCAACAGAGTTAGTGCGACAAGTCCAACTATTGAGCCAAACGATTGATTCAAAGTTTTCATTAATTGATCTAGAAATATTAAATAAAATTATTTCTTATTTAACTTCTGAGTTAGGACAATTCATTATTCAACATTATGACAAGGTGAAGGTGGAACAAGCATTTTCAATGACAATTCCGGCGTCGAAATTATATCTTTCGTCGAAAGATCAGGAAGACACCTTAAAATATCATCCAGAAGATCAAATCTTAATTCATGGGGTCATTGATGCTTATCTAATTGTAGAACAACGAGTTATTTTATTGGATTATAAAACAAATCGCTATCAGGCATACTCTAACCAAAGTAAAAAAGAACAAATTAAACATTTGTCTAATACTTATCGTCTCCAACTAAGTCTATATGCACACGCACTATCGCTCGTTCATTCAATCGATGTTACGGAAGTTTATTTAGTATTAATAGATTTTGAAGAAGTAGTCCCATTAACAGATTTATACCAATTTTAAAGATAAAGAACGTCTACTCCAATCTAGAAGATGGAAGTGGACGTTCTTTTGAATTTATTTTATAGGGGTGGGTCGTAATTAACCGGTCGACTGTAATCTCCAGCTGCATTCCATAATAGGAATTCATGGACTCCTAATTCTTTCAAGGCACGAATTTGGTCTTCGACTTCTTGAGGTCCGTAGTACATATAGGTTCCTTCAGGAAGGTAATCTGCTGTAAAATCTTGCAACCAAGGGCGTGTTTTCACAGGGTTCACTACTTCTGCGAGCACATTCGCTTCTTCTTGCATATAGGCTTTTGTAAAGTCATAAGGGTACAAATCTGGATAGTCAAAACCAAAGAACCCTTCACTCCAATGCGACGGATAAATCATGGATGAAACTACATCGACTCGTTCAGCCATCAGTTTGAAGTCTTGCCCAATACCACGTACATCTGGGGCATTTCCTGCAACGGCAGTGTAACCAAAGACATCGGCACTAATCTCTACATCGTAAGGCGCTAACTTTTCACGTGCATAATCTAAAAAATCCGCAATGGCTTGAGTTCTTTCTTGTCCTTCTAATTCTGGATCTTCACTGACATAAGCGGCATATTCTCCCAGTTCATATTCCAAATCTTGACTAAAAACATGGAAACCTTCTGGAAATCGAATATAGTCAAATTGAATTTCTTTAAATCCGAGTTTTGCTGCTTCTTCAGCAATCGAAATAATATAGTCCCATGTTTCTTGTAAAAATGGATTAATAAATTTAGATCCGCCACCGTCCGACCAAATTTCTCCGGTTGAAATGTCATGGAATGATAAATCCGGTCTGAGTTCGGCTAATCTCGAATCTTTAAAGGTGACAATACGAGCAATTGGATATATTTGTTTCGATGCTAACTTTTCTAAAATCTTATGGTAATCCACTGTAGCAGTAATATTTGCCTCAATATTTGGATTATCTGTCTCAAAAGATTGTAAAATATTTCCCCAATCATCTTTAAAGTTTAAGACGACAGCATTAAGTTCTGTTTGATCAATATAATTAATGATTTCGTCAAAATATTCTGGATTGGAAACATTTGACTCTGTTAAGTAGATACCCTTAACTCCATCTACTGGGTAGGGGATATCGATTTGACTAACATATAATAAATCAGCCGGGAGACTATCTGGTTTTACGAGCAAAGGGTCGGTTGGTATTTGTAAATCTTTATAACGATTGACAGCATTTTTTTGAACGCGATCTTGAAATTCTTTCAATTCTTCTGGAGAATAGGTAACTTCCGAGAGCGATTCGGTGGATTCAGAATTGTCGCTATTATTTTGAGATGATAATAAGGTATCGCATCCAACGATAATTGCCATGGCACCCAATAAAAGTAAGCAACGCTTTAAAATTTTTAACGTCATATTTCCCTCACAAACTATTCTTTAGATTCCGATAAATTGACTAGGTAGATTTTGAAATTAATTAATTGAGTATTGATTGGTTCAAAATAACCTAAAATTTTCTCTAAGTTAATATGGTTTGTTGTCATTAATGTTTCAACTTGTTCAAAAATTTGATAAAAGCGATTGTAATCAATTTCTGGGTCAGATAGCGAATGATAGATTTGTTGTTCGCTTTGGATATTCGCTTGATAGTCCTTGCTATAAACCGCTAAATTCTCTTGTAGCTGATTCAACAAATCAATCTGTTGAATCACTTCTTGACGATCAAGTAATTCTGCATCTGTAAATGTCGTAAATTCTTCAATGTACTTTTCTAAAGCAACCAGTTGTTCTGATAATAGACCTAATTGATATTCACGTTCCGAAACATTGATTTGAATAGCAGAATTTTCATCACCAAATGCTGTGAGTCCATCTTCAGAATTAAGCGTTGCTTCAAAGTCACGCTGGATATTCTCTTCTTCATTTTGAATCTCATTTAAAATATTGATGATTTGAGTCATATTATCTTGCAAGGCATCAATTGTTCGTTTTGAGCGTTCGAGTGAATTGTCACAACCAAATAATAGGGTTGAAATCAATAAAATTGATAGATATTTTGTTATTTTTTTCATGGTTTTCTCCTAATTTTTAAAAATAGATATTAAGGGGCCCTTAATATCATTGGAAATTTCTTTATAACATAGTTTAGTATATAATATCTAAAGGACAGATTCAAACGAGTCAAATCATAAATATGAGAGGAAACGAAGATGTTATTTTCTTTTTTAATCGCAATATTTGTCATCATATTTGATCAATTGATTAAATATTGGTGTGTGATGAATTTACCATTCCAACAGCCTCAAGTCTTCATACCCAACTTTATAAATTTGACGTATCTCCATAACTATGGTGCTGGGTGGGGAATGATGCAAGGGAGAGCATTATTTTTTATTTTTATCACGATATTTATTGTTGGATATTTGTGTTATTTAATTTATAAACATCAAAATGATTCACCAATTATTCGATGCACCTATGGATTGTTACTCGGTGGAGCAGTAGGTAATTTGATTGATCGCGTACGATTAGGTTATGTCATTGATATGATTCAATTAGACTTTATAAATTTTCCGGTTTTTAATATTGCTGATGCGGCCTTAACACTAGGGTGTATCGCTTTAATACTCATCATTTTTACCGATCAAGAAGGAAAGGATTATCTATAATGATAAAATATGAAGAATTCACTTATGTGCTAGACGGCGAAGAAGATCGACTAGATCGAGTACTTTTAAATTATTTTCCGAAAGAGAGTCGCTCAACCATTCAAAAATGGATTAAAGACCAACAAGTAACCGTGAACGGTAAACAAGTAAAGGCAAATTATGTGACCAACGGAGATGAGACAGTCACAATTCAAATTCCGATTGATAATGAGGACCCAATTGAGATTACACCTGATAAATCACCGCTTGATATTATTTTTGAAGATTCTGAGCTGATTATTATTAATAAACCTAAAGGACTAGTTGTGCATCCTTCAAAGGGACATCCAAATGGAACTTTAGTCAATCGCCTAGTTTATCATTTTCAAAACACATTGAGTGATGAGGCGGGATCTTTTCGACCGGGAATTGTTCATCGAATTGATAAAGATACTTCTGGATTAATAGCAATTGCTAAAAATAACTCAGCACACCGAGTTCTCGCGCAACAATTAATGGATCGGACGATGGGGCGGATTTATACCGCCTTAGTACTTGGTGAAATTGGTCCACAATCTGGTATCATTGATATTCCATTGCGGCGCGATTCGAAGAACCGTTTGAAATATACGGGCGATGCAGCAGGGAAGGAAGCCATCACGCATTTCAAAGTAATTGAACGGTATGTGGGAGCCACACTTGTAGAAGCAAAACTCGATACTGGACGAACGCACCAAATTCGAGCTCATTTTGATTATATCGGACATCCCATTGTTGGTGACCCTTTATATCGATCTGCAATACACGGTAGCGCCACATCGCTAAATTCTTTAAAGGATGGTCAATACTTACATGCCTCGAAATTACATTTAATTCATCCGGTCACTCAGCAAGAAATGAAGTTCGAAGCACCCATGCCAGATTCGATGCGCCAACTGTTAGGCAGCTTAACACCCCTTAATCCATGATTTATGATATAATAAATAAGTATTATCTGAGGAGGGGTGCGAATGTCAAACAATCAAAAAATTCTTGATAAAATTCGAAATTTATTAACTTTAGCCGAAGATGCCTCGGATACTGAAGGTCAGACTGCTTTACTCATGGCTCAAAAATTAATGCTAAAATATAAAATTTCACAACAAGAAGTGGATGCATCAAATCCTCAAGAGATTGTTATTAAATCCCTATCGGTTTATAAACGGATTTATTGGTGGGAAAAAGATTTGGTAAAGATTATTGCTAAAAATTTCCGAGTAATGTTTTACATCCAAAGTCATCGCCTACCTCACCAAGAAAGTGTTCAGCGCAAATTAGTCCTTATGGGGTTTGAGGAAGACGTTGAATTAGCGTACGAAGTTTATCATTTGGCAGCACAAATGATGAAACACTATGCGTCTATAGCATTAAAAGAAATTGATTCTGATACAACAATTGCAATTACACGAAGATCTTATTACCAAGGGTTCTTAGATGGCCTGAAAGATAAGTTTGATCGCCAACGTCATGAGTTTTCAGAAGATAATCCAATTTATGATTTAGTGATTCAAACACCTTCTGCCGTGAAAGAAAAATTTGAACATGAGATTAATGGCCGTTTGAAATTTAAAGCGCCTGAGTATAACGAATCGAGTCAAGCGTATAGCGATGGATATCATAAGGGAAATACAGTAGATTTGATGGCCCGTCATATTGAACAAAATTCAAGTGAACCTAGGAGGAATTCATAATGTCATTGTTACTCATTTTCTCGCTCTTAGCTGGCTTGTTGAACATGGTGCCACCCTCTGTCAGTGAAACAATCGAACCGATAGCGGAGCTGGCTACTTATAGCTATCTGCATTGGAATGATGTCTATCGATTCCCAGATCCAAGTTTGATTGAAGGTGCAGTAATCCATCAACCGATTCCTCTGGAAAATGTTTATCAAGGCGAGGTAAATATTAAGTATCCCGCAGGAGAAGCGAGAGGATTTGAACCCAATACCTTGGTCGTGAACGGTCATCCCTTTTACTATACTGACTTAAAAGGGAATCGCGGATATGGAGAAGATTTTGAAACCCTTAATGAAGCACTTGGACGCAATGAAGCTGTCCGAGTCGGTAAGCGCGGAATTGAAACTTTTTTTGGGCATTATTATAATTTATCAGATAATGGCGTTTTTAATCCACTCCACGATCAAGATTTGTTACATATTGGTTCTGAAGTAATTGTGACGAATGAAGAAGGATTAAGTAAAGGGTATTATATTACGCAAACCATTGAATTTCTTCATGCAAATCAAGACCAACAATTTTATGGCGATTATTATATGCCACAGATGGCTTATAATGGGACGGGGGAAGAATTAGTCTATATTCAATATTGCCGTTGGGACATTGAATTAGGCCTATTAATTACGAATATCGGACATCGGATTTGGTAGAAGTATGTTTATTTATTTACTTGAAGTCGAGCTATTATTAGAAGATTGTTATTCATTAAAAGATAAGCGTCGCATAATTCGTTCAATTTTAGATTATGCCCGTAATCAACTCAAAATTTCTAGTTGTGAAATATCCAATCATGATACTTATAATCTAACTCGTTTAGGATTTGTCACGATCAGTAATCAACGAAATTTAGCTAAAGATATGCTAGAGCAATGGCTTGAACGTATCATTTCATACTATCCTGTTCAATTGCAACACTATATTATTGAAGAGCGATAATAAATTAAAAGGTTAAAGTTTGTTTATCCAACAGACTTTAACCTTATTTTTATGCATAAACAAAGTATAAATTTCTAATTATCTTTTTATATTTTCTTAAATGCTCGTAAAGCCTTATTCTATGTGCTTTCGAGTATTTTTACTGTAGGAAGATACTTCACGTTTCTTTGCATATTTCCTCATGTCTTAGCTGTCAGAAGTGGTAAATAAGTAGTAAATTCATTTGTACTACTAAGCAACAAGACGCTCCTGTTGCTTCTCTTTATTCAAGCGTTTCATTTCTGCCATTGCAGAATCGAATGTTGCATGTGCGTAATAGTTCAGCGTCATGGCTATATTAGCATGTCCCATAATGTACTGTAATGCCTTTGGATTCATTCCTGCATTTGCATAGTTGGTACAGAATGTATGTCGCAAACTATGTGGAGTGATGTGTGGCAATTTATCCTCGTTATACTTATTGTATTTCTTAACAAGACCTTTCATCATGCCGTTGTAATCACTTGCCACTTTTGGATAGTTCTTTCTATTAAGAAAGAGGAAATCACTATATCCATCAATCTCAACACGCTTATCATTCTTTCGATTCGCTAACACTCGCTTAAATGCTTGATAGGCTTCTTCAACCATAGGAACTTGACGTTCGCCACTTTTGGTCTTTGGTGTTTCAATGTAGTACCCAATTTCAGTATCTCTCAATAGCTGATGGTCTATATTGACAAGACGATTCTCAAAATCTAAATCTGGAAGTGTCAAACCACCAAACTCTGAAATACGAAGACCTGTTTTTAAGAGTATCAGAATTTCATCATAATTTTTGCTGTAGGTTTTATCAGCTTTTGCAAAGGCTAACAGTTTTTCTTCCTGTTCTTCTGTTAGTACGGTCTTAGGGACAGTATCATCATCAAGAACTGCTTTCAGTTGAAAGTCAAATGGATTCTTCCGAACACAATCATCTTGTATAGCAATATAGAATGAAGCCTTTAAAGAACGTTTGTAGTTATTGATGGTTTGATAAGCATAACCATTTTCACTCATTCTAATAGCCCATTCTTTAGCGTCTGATGGCTTAATACTGTCAATACTTCTTACACCTAACTTGTCTTTCTTCAAAATATCCATAAGATATTTGCGTCCAGTTTCAGTGTTTTTTCTAACCTTTGGTCTTTGAGCGTTCTGTTTTGCGTAAAGCTGGCAGAGTGTCATTTTCTTTCCTACAACATCAATACCATCATGAATGTCTTTCTGTAACTCTGCGATTTTCTCTCTAAGTGAGATACAATCACGCTTTCCTGCTGGTACTCGGTCTGTAGCCACAAGTTTCCACGAGTAAACAAATTGCGGTTCTCCAAATGAATCTATATATTTGTATAAGTATCTTCCGTCTTTTCGTTGGCTCTCTCCAGTCTTTAAGATTCGACCTTTATTGTCACGTCTTTTTTCTGACATGGCATTTGCTCCTTTCCTTTATGGAAAGAGCCTTGATACGACTTAATACTATTTTATCATATACAAGACCCTTTGGCGACGCTAGATTGCGTCCAATGTATCTATAATTTTTTCAAATTGTTTTCGTTTAATCTGAATACGATTGCCATTCATAATCAGCCAATTTGCATTTTTATTTTCCTCTGCCAAGCGTCGTAGCTTGTTTTCGCCAATACGAAAATATTTTGACGCTTCTTCAATGGTTAGGGTATAACGTTCCCAAATAGGAATGTCAGTCTGCTTCATAAAATCCTCCTTTCCAAATCACTTATTTGGATTTCATAAAAGTTGTTTTACCAGCAATCGAACAGCTTTAGCAAAGCTCACGGGAGTTCCACCCCTGCATGGTTCTCATGTAGCCATACTCATTGCCTGCGACGGTTTTATCACGCTCGGACTATTGACTGTATGGGAGTATCATTATCACGATAAGAATGTCGTTGCAGGCAATCCTGCTAAAGATTGCTTCTCGGATCACTAACATGAATCGCTCGCTATCTTTATAAGATAGGTCATGGCGGTTAGTTCCGTTGGCTCTTTTCTTATCGAAACGTATTCGATTACTTTTATTCAGTTTTCAAAGAACAATGGCTCGTTAGCCTATCAAAACACATTGAAAGCTCAATATGCTTTGGTGGAATAACAAACCTCCCTGTTCGGGAAGCGTGGAATGGTTTAGCACGCTTCCACGAAAGGAGAGAGGATATTACTTAATTTCAAATGACAAAATCTTTGTAATCAGTCTGGTTTCCATTCTTCCACGTAAGACTTCATCAACGACCATACTTTGATTGCCATATTCATCTTTCATAAGTCGTAGGGAACGCTTCGTTATGTACCCTCTGTAATGATGTAGAATCTGGTTAATCGCTTCGGTATCGCCATCTGTTGCCTTTACAATGAGAGGAAAGGGAATCATAGGATATTGTGTTTTCATTCTTCAAATTCCTCCATAAACTTTTTAATTAAGGCTAGTCCACTGGTTCTATGCCGATAGACAGTAGAACGGTTCAATTTCAACAGGTCTGCAATTTCTGAATCGCTCATGTCCATAAAGTAAAACAGCAGTAGAATTTCACGTTTCTTGTCTGGCAACTCACGTAATGCTTCACTCAACAAATCATTTTCAACGCCTACTGATAACCCATTGAGTGTAAAAATCTGAAAGTCAGTTGAATAGTTATCTGTTGTCGCAAACTGGCTAACAAGATAATCGCCAACATCCGAAAAGGACACCTCACGCTTTGCAATCCTTGAAAGATAAAGCATATAATTCTTTCGCTCGTCTTCCATAGCACGTTTACAGATATAGTCAAACTGATTTTCTATTGTGGTCTGAAAAGAAGATGGTTTCATGTTTCTCACCCCCTTTCTGTCTAGGAAAGGAAGTGAGCCTTGCTCGTTTATCTCCTTTCACTCTTAGTCCCAATGTGAAAGGGGGATTTGTTGCATTACTGATAAATAAACTTTGTAAAAAAGTTCTGAATAGCCAAAAAAGCATATAAACAGATTTATTTCTCTGTTTACATGCTTCTGTTATTCTATCTATATGATTTATAAAACCACATTGGTGGACGTACTTATCTATTGCAGATAGACGACTTTTTTTGACAAGAACCCAATGTAAGGAAATTTATTGTATATGATGTACTTCATGGCGACGTTGACCTCCAACAAACCGCCATTTGGAAGTAATATACAATATTTTAACAGCGTAAATAGCACTACCATATAACGGTTTTTTTTATTGGCGTTTAGTAGTGCTTTTTATTAAATATAAACCTATAAACCATATAACACGTTTTTCTATACCTGTTTTTAATTCAGTAGGAACAATAAAATGTATAGAGGTGGTCTACTATGCGTAAAAAAGAAGATAAATATGATTTTAGAGCCTTTGGTTTAGCCATTAAAGAAGCTCGATTGAAACGAGGTTTAACTCGTGAACAAGTGGGAGCATTGATTGAAATTGACCCACGGTACTTAACTAATATTGAAAATAAAGGGCAACACCCCAGCATACAAGTTCTTTATGACCTTGTATCGTTACTTCATGTTTCCGTTGATGAATTTTTCTTACCTGCTAATAACTTGGTAAAAAGCACCCGACGATTACAGATAGAGAAATACATGGATAGCTTTACAGACAAAGAACTATCCTTAATGGAATCTTTAGCCAGCGGTATCAACGAAGCAAGAAACATCGAAGACTAATTAAAAGAATCCATACATAACGGAAAGAGCCGATAAAATGAGATTGTATTAATCTCATTTTATCGGCTCTGCGTCTTTGCGTCTGGCTCTGTAATCACAGTTACTTTGAACTGCTTTATTTCAATTAAATTTTCTTGTCTGCATTTCGGACAATAGAGGGGGAATTTTTTTAATTCAGTATCTTCCCTTATCTTTAATCGTGTTTTATTTCCACATACAGGACACAATATCCACTTGTAGTTTATAATAACTATCTCCTCCTTTACACTTTAATTCAAATCTTTATTAAAAAATATTTCATCTTATTTAACAAGAAACCATATTTATATAACAACATAAAATACACTAAGTTATTTTATTGAACATATATCGTACTTTATCTATCCGACTATTTGGACGACGGGGCTGGCAAACAGGTTCACCGGTAGTAACATGGTACCCTTTTAACTCTGTTAAACAAACACTACGTCCATTTGTAAAGAAAGTTAAATCACTACGATATTCTTGAATACACCGAGCAGGGATTTCTCCACTAAGAATGACCTCATTATTTTTCAATTGAGTGTCTACGATGTTCGCACAATATTTAGGAGCATCGTTGTATGCTCGTGAAAGATATTCCTGTGGCGCATAAATTTTAAAACTAAGATATGGCTCTAACAATTCTGTTCCAGCTTTTTTTAAGACTTGTTCCAATACAATAGGAGCAAGCATCCGAAAATCTGCTGGAGTACTAACAGGGCTATAGTATAAACCGTACTTAAAACAGATTTTACAATCCGTCACATTCCAACCATATAATCCTTGTTCGCAACCATAGCGTATCCCTTCCATAACTGCATTTTGAAATGATTGATTTAAGTATCCAAGAGAAACCGAGCTCTCATACTGCATTCCACTTCCCAACGGAAGCGGTGATACAGATAAACCAATGGAAGCCCAGAAAGGATTTGGCGGCACTTCGATGTGAATGGTATATTCTGCATTTTTTAACGGTCTCTCCATATAAATGACTGTAGGCTCTTTTAGTTCTATCTCCACATGATACTTTTCTTGCAACAGTGCACTAATCACTTCCATTTGTACTTTCCCTAAGAAAGAAAGTATAATTTCATGTGTCGTAGAATCCACGTAATATCGTAGAAGCGGATCACTATCTGAGATTTCCAAAAGGGCATCAAGCAACATTTCTCTCTGTTCAGGTTTACTCGGTTCAACAGTTGTTTGTAGTAGAGGGTGCGGATTTTCAATCTTTTTTCTCTGTGGCAATAGTTTTGTATCTCCAAGAACACTATTTAACTTCAAAAACTCATTTTGCAAAATAACAATTTCTCCAGAATAAGCTCTATCAATCTTACATAATTCACCATTTATTGAAGTATACATTTCTGTAACTTTTATTTTTTCTTTTTCTGATACTCTAACCGAATCTCGTAAATGTAGTACTCCACTATAAAGGCGTATATATGCAAGACGTTGTCTTTTTTTTGTATATTCAATTTTGAAAACATTTCCGCAAAGTTCAGACGGACCTCGATGTGTTGATGAATAAAATTTATTAGTAATAACTTCTATAAGGTTATCAATCCCTATATTACTTTTTGCACTTCCATGATAAAGAGGGAACAGAGAACAATTCTGAAATCTTATGCTTTCCTCTTGTTCGAGTTCCAATGCTTCTAATGATTTACCGGACATATATTTCTCTAAAAGGTCATCGTTTCCCTCTATTACCGTATCCCATTGTTCAGATTCGGTAAAGTTCGTCACACACATATTAGGATACAGTTCTACCTTCTGTTTGATTACAATTTCGGCAGAAAGTTTCTCTTTAATATCCTGATAAACCGTTGATAAATCAATTCCATTTTGGTCAATCTTATTGATAAAAAAGATTGTGGGAATCCCCATTTTCCTAAGTGCATGAAATAATATACGAGTTTGTGCTTGTACGCCATCTTTTGCAGAAATCAGTAGAATTGCCCCATCTAAAACTGATAATGAACGATATACTTCTGCTAAGAAATCCATATGTCCTGGCGTGTCTATGATGTTCACCTTCGTATTTTCCCACTGAAAAGAGGTTATTCCTGTCTGAATTGTAATTCCTCTCTGACGTTCTAAAAGCGTATTATCCGTCCTCGTTGTACCTTTGTCCACGCTTCCTAATTCTGTAATCGCTCCACTGTTATATAATAAGCTTTCTGTTAAGGTAGTTTTTCCTGCATCAACATGAGCTAAAACTCCAATATTAATAATTTTCATGTGATTTTCCTCCATTCAAAAACCCAAAAGGGCATAAAAAACCCAGTGATAAATACTCTTATCACTGGGATTTTTATGCATAACCATAGGCATACAAAGCATACAGATATTCTCCGGATACTTTAGAATCACATGATAAAGGTATTCTTAAACTGGGTACAAAAAACTAAGCCCTCCTAAAAAAGGACATCCAATTATTTGTTCCCACTATCAAATTGACAGTTTATTTAAGAATACCTTGCCGCATATTTATTAACTCCTTTTAAATAGATACTTAAATAATAGCACGTAAGAGCATATTTGTAAAGGAATCTCCAATTTTTTATCAAAGAGAGTACGTGATTACAAAATAGCTGTAATAATGTACCAATATTTGTTATTCTATAATCTTCCAATTACTCCCGTTCTTTTCAAGTACCAAATCAAATTGAGATACCTGCGTTGCTTTGGTCTGCTGGTCGATATACTCCACTGTCAGCGATACCGTGACTTGATTATCCTTACGATTGTGAATAGGATTTACCAGTTCTTGAAAGATGTACTCTTTTCCGATTGGTTTTAATATCCCGTCATTCACATAGTAGGAAAGTTCACTGGCTGTCGCTGTAGGATAGAGCTTGAAGAACGTCGTTAAAAATTCATTGATTTCATTGGTTGTAATGGAATCAACCGTCCCCTCACTTTCAATGGCTTTTGGTTTATAACTTGATTTCTTAGGTATGTTGGTAATGGTCGGATTCTTAACCAGTACCATATTTCCAGAACCATCTACATAGACACTCACTATATAAGCAGAGTGGACGGTCTTTGTATTTTCTCCCTCTGTAATGAGCTGGTCTACACTGTAGGTTACATTAAACTCATTGTCGCCAGTTGGCTCTACCGTCCATATCTGAAATCCTCTTACAGAAGACGATACAGGAATATCTTTGCGTACTGTATCAACATTGAGAGCTTGAAGTTCATCTGTCAGATAGCCTTTTAGACTTTCCATTCGATTATCAATGGACTTATCGGATTGCTCCCATGAATAGTAGACTTTCGCAAAGTTCTCTACAAAATTTTCTACATGATGAGTATCAACGTATTCCTTTTCTATGATAGTTGTTTCGTGAATAGTATGAGTATCTATAGCTGTAAAGTGCTTGAATATCGCAAAGCTGAAACTAAGCCCTAAAAGTACCCACAAGGCAATCACAACCTTTTTATGAGGATTGACCTTATAGTAGACACGAGGTTTCTTTTCCTTTGGTATCTGTTTTTCTTTATTCTGATTTTTTCTAAATTTCATCATTAAATCTTCCTTTCTCATTGTTTGATTCGTCCTGCTCCCACTAAATGCTGTTGCCAGTAGGGGCTTGTTAAGTCGGCATAACCGATTGGGTCGCCTGCATGAAACATACGGTTATTGCCAAGGTATATCCCAACATGAGTAATATAAGAGCCAGCGTTATAGGTAGAATGAAAGAAAACCAAATCGCCAGCTTGTGCTTCCGATAGTGGGATATGCTGGGTCACATCATATTGCTGTTGTGCGGTTCGTGGTAAGTTAATTCCAGCTTTTCCATACGTCCATTGTGTCAGTCCGCTACAATCAAAAGAAGTAGTCGGGGAAGCTCCACCGTAAACGTATCGCCAGCCCTCATATTTCAGTGCTTCGTCCATGATGGCTTGTACCGTATCATCATCAAACTCTGTTGTGACAAGATACTGCGTTACCAGTTGCACATAAAACATATTGCCATAGTTGTATCGCCAGCCCCCATTGATAGGTATGGCTATGGGATTGGGGTAAGACACTTTTTCGCCACCTGAATACTCTTTTGAGAAACTTTGAGCCAGTTCAAAGGTATATTTATTTCCACGATTAGCCACATACCCTAAGAAACCACCACCATAATTGTAGGACTGGATAACCGATTCTAAATCTACACTGAGCCTTTCGCTACTGGCTAATAATTCACTGAAATACTTCACACCTTGCTTAATGGATTCTTCTGTACTCAATGAATTAGGTGGAAGACCGAGGGATTCCGAGGACTGCATAACATCTTCCGCAGTACCGCCCGATTCCACCTGTATAATCGCAAGAAGTATGTTGACATATTCTTCAACGCCATATTCTTTGGCATATTTTTCTACCATAGGCTTATGAGCCAGCACTTCTGCGGAAACATTCACACCTCCATAATGAATATTGGAAATTCCGCTGTCCTGTTCATCTGAAAATAAAATGGCAACAAACAGAAGCAGTGAGAAGACCATCAAGAATAATCCAGAACCACCAATCACTAAAGTTTTCAACTTCATGGTTTCTTACCGACTTTCTTAATGGTGGCGGTTTTGATTGGTGGTCTACTTCTTGTATTTTGTAGTGGTACTCTTTGAACAGTAGACGGACGTTCTTTTGTGATTGGACGTTGTGAAGTTCTATCTGCTGTAGTGGTTGAAGTTGCTGGCTTTTGAACGGTTTTTTCTTGAACGGTATTGCCTTGGCGTTCCACTTTTGGACTTGAAAAATCGGACTTAACTGCTGGACGCTCTTGTTTGGCTTGTTGAGATTCCTTATATGAAGTCTGAATATTAGACTGTTTTGAGGTCTGTTCATCATGATATTGTTCTTGTCTTGTAGTCGGTCTTTCATGAACAGAAGAAGCAGGCTGTTTTTTCTGTTTGACCTGTTCCATTTCAGAGCGACGCTTCGCAATGGTTTTTCGCCTTTGTTCCTGCTGTTCCTTGCGTCCACTGGCTCTGTCCGCTTTGGTTTGAGAAATACTACTGGTTAAATCACGGACATTCTCTTTTACTTTGGATTTTCCTTGATATACTGCATATCTTGCATTGGTCGGCAAATCTTTAACCTGTTCTTTCAAACCACTAGCAGTGTCTACCATTCTGTCTTTGGTATCAGCTACTGTACCGATGGTTTGACCGATACGTTTTCCAAGTGTTGATTTTTCCTTTCCGTCTGGTCGGGAGTGATCTGCTTGTGTCCTTGCAGAACTCCCCGAACCCGACTGTCCTTTTTTACCTGTAACAATGGCAGACCCAGCCCCTAGAGTAGTCATGGAACGTCCAAGTTTCCGCTGTAGACGGTGCATGTGAGCGTGCATAAGCATACGAGGTTTTCTCATCACACGACTTCCCACACTTTGAGAATCGTTACTCTGTAGAGAAAACATACTCATTAAATCGCCCAGCTTGAAGTAGATTCCTGCAAAGGTCACAATCTGTAGAAAAGCAATCAAAAAGAACGGATAACCAGCCGATAAGGTATAGAGCATGGTTGAAATACTAAATGCTGTCGTAATAATCAATGTGATTCCAGCTCGTGTCAAAATGGTATTAAAGAGCTTTGTTATGGCTCGTTTTGACATACCATCAAATGATGGAATCATGCTTAAAATAAAGCTCACAGGCAGAAACATAGCATAGATGATAAAAAGTACCTGCGAGAAAATCATGATTCCTGTTAATAGGAATACAAATATGGAAATCCCAATATTGAAGACAAATAGGAAGAAGACTGTACCTAAACGGTTAATGGTCTTTGTAATGGTTAGATTGGTATTGCTTCTGTCTTCAATTTCTTCCGCAACAATTTTTTCTCTGTCTTCGCCATTGTTGGAATCTGGGCTGGTGGAGAGCAGGCTTTCCACACGGTCAATACCGATACTTTCAATGTCTGAACTGTTGTATTGAAGCAGTAGCCACGGTTGCTGAACCTGTATGGAAAACAGGCTATCTCTGATTAAGTCCACGCTGTCCTTGCCTTGACTATCGGAATGGGGCATGACAATCTTCGTGCCAAGTGATAAACTGGCATTACTGATGTCTGATGAAAAGTCATTGATTTTTTTAATGTAGTCGGGAGCGTAGGCAATAAAGGAAGCCGATAGGATAAACACCAGCACAAAATTCATAATGGCATGAATTGCCTTTGTGGTTTCTCTCTTTATCAGTCCCGTATAGGCAACATAAACCCCAAGAACCAAAATCAAGAGTAAGAGGAATCCAACATAGAAACCCTCTGTTGAAAATCCGTTTGCACTCACACCAGCTAAGGTCTGCATATTCTTACCAATGGAATCTGCTGTAGCGGAAATGAAGTCTAAGGAATAGGCTTCCTGTACTAAGTAACCTGTCGCATTGGAAACATACAAACTGATTGTCCAAATAAAATTGGTAATGGCATATAGTCCATACATGACCTGTTTTCCAATCCCGTCCGACCAGTTCCACGGAAGCCAGCCCCAGCTATTATCCACATAAAAATCCAGTTGATAGTTTTCAAGTGGGTATCGGCTGTATTCATTTGCCACATTGACCGTATCATCTACCAAGCCCGCAGCTTGAACCACCGTTCCCAGCATGGCTAAAAGAAAAATGGCAATCACAAGTGTGAAAGCCACTGTCATTGCCACTTTACCTAGACGTTTCAGCGTCCAGTTTGATTTTATTCTGTTTACTATTGATGGTTTCACATTTACACCTCTTTTCGCACAGGTGGTCTGGTATCAAAGGCATGGAGCAGTTCTTCAAATACAGGGTGGAACTGTATCACACCGACACGACCATATAAATCACTGATAAGGCATTGCCCGTTTTCCAAATCACGCAATCGCTTCTGATTGTTTTCGTCCTCTGGGTCTACACCAAAAAAGGCTAAGGTCTTTTTAATCTCGTTAAGGTCAGTGGAACGAAATGCAAATTTTAAGCCGAGGTTATTTTTCAGTTTTTCATCTAAGAGGTCGTCTGTATTTTGGGTCACGAAATATACCCCAGCGTTCATAGCACGACCAGCCCGAACCAGCTTCATAGATAGTGTTTTTCCTTGTGCTACCTGTAAAAAGCTCCATGCTTCGTCTAAATCTACAATCTTGAAAATGCTTTGGTCTGTATGGATAAAGTCTAAAGCAAAGGTACTAATGACAATCAGCATAGCAACGGATAAAAGCTCCATAGTGGTATATTCCTCAAAGGAAGTTTCCTTATCGGGAAGTACCAAGTCCGCAACCTGTATAATGTTCAGTTGTTTTTCTAAGCTGATAGACTGCTCCACATAACCATTACTGAATAATAAATGTGCAAAGTCATAGTCTGTAAAACTTTCGATATGGTCGGCTATACTGGTACTTAGTGGCGTATTCTCAACCCGTAATTCCTCAATCACTTTCATCAACCCTCGTACTTCACTATTGGTTACTGCACGAATGGCTTTTCTAAGGATTGGGAAGCGTTCCCCATCACGAGAGGAAATCCCCGTAAGGAATGTCAGAATATCAATAGCCAGTGATTCAGAATCTTTGGGATTTTTCATAATCACATAAGGGTCAAGTAAGCCTTTGTTTTTCTCATCAGAAGTCAGAGTGACGATATTGATTTCATGGGAAATCTCTGGCAAGGTTTCTTTCCATCTGCCACGTTCTGCTTTTGGGTCTACAATCACTGCTTGTGCCCCATAAAGCACCGCATAATAGACGATAAGGTTATTCGCAAAGGATTTACCACCACCCAGCGAACCAACAAAAGCCGACGCTAACGCATTGGTTACTGAACCCTTAACCCCTTGACTGGCAAGAGCAGGTTTCAGATAGACATTGCGTCCAGTATCTAAGCTGTAGCCAACATAAATCCCCTCATTTTCCCCCAGCATTTGAGTAGCACCAAAACCTAAACCAGCGAGGAAATCAGAGGTCACGTATTGAATATAATCATTCATATAACGCTTGCTGGCAGGTAAAAATTCTTCATGTAAGCCGAGCATATCCCCAAATGGTCGTACCAGTTTTACGCTTAAATCGTCATAAAAATCTTTCACTTCATTACAACGACGTTTGAGTTCGTCAAGATCATTTGCTGATACCCTTACCACATAAGACAGCTTGTACATAGATTCCTTGCTTTGGTCTAAATTGGTTTCCAGCTCATTCACACTTTCCAGAGCTTCCGCCACATTGGAGCTGGTTTCATTATCACTTTGCCAAGCGTGGTTATCCAAGTCTTTCAGTTCTTTCTTTTTATTGCGGACAGTAGATAGGGCTTTACGATTCGCTACAATTTCCACATTCATTGACGTATCAATCGGGAATGTAAATTGCTGTTGCTGGTAGTAGAAGATTTCAGAGGACGGGAAGTCCAGTTCTCCGACAATGCTGTTAATGGTAAAGTAAGCTACATAGACGGTTTCATCTTCCTGCTGGATTTTCAAATATCGCTGTTTTTCTTCCACCAAACAGCGAGTAGGCTTAATCAAGTCATAGTATTTAATCAGCGTTTCATTATCCAGCTTTTTCTTTGATAGATGGTACTCATACTCTTCATAGGCAGTGCCTGTCTGTCCGTAAAGGTGTTCAATCAGATAGCCGAAGTCGTCCTTATCTAACCTGCGGATTTTGAAACGACGAGAGATTTTATTTTCTAAGAGCTTTTCCATCTTCTGAAAACGCAGGATTTCATCATTACTCATACTAACAAAATCGCCCATCAGCTTATGGTTCACATCATAGACAAAATCAGACAAAGCATTTTTTGCTTCAACGGTAAGACTTTTCATAGAAAACTCCTGATCGTTGAGAAGCAACTTAAAGCCGATAAAGAAACGGTAGTTCACTTGATTTTCGCCAATCATGGATATTAAAGCGTCTGTCTGTTGGTCGATTTTGTCATAGGCAACCGCTTTGAGCTTGCCAGTGACTTCATTTTTGGAACGCTCTTGTGCAGAACGTATGCTGGATTCTGTACTGATTTGTAAAGCATGAATTTTGCCATCACGATTTTGTGCGATAAGCTGTCTGAAAGAATCATGCACTTGTATTTTCTGTTCTGGACTTAGAAATGAGTAATTGTAAGGAACAAGCTCATAGTAAGCATAACATTCCCCGTCTTTATTCCAGACGAGATTGTTTTCAATGTATTTAATTGGATATGCCATAAAATTCACTCCTAACTGCTGTAATGGCTTCTTGTGGCTGGTTTCTGCCAAGCGTTACTTTTTTTCCTGCATAGGTCAGCTTTGGTCGCAGTGCATAAGCAATGACAGACTTCAAAAATCCATAAGGCTTTTTACCATCAAAAGTTTTTGTAGACATAAACCATGTGAAAGCCACAGGAATCCCAAAGTATTTGAGAAATGCTCCCTCTATCATGGAAAGAGGGGGCAAGTTGCCAAGTATCATCACTGCAAAGAGTGACACGACAAACCATGTCATTTGCGTAAAGGTTATGGGAAACGGAAGTCTAAAATCATTGATAGAATACAGTACCTTTTCCACAGACCAGATACTGGTATAGCTTCGTATTTTCTTCATGTAATCAATCCTTTCATAAAAAATAGGGGTAGCTGATTGAGCCACCCCGTAAAATAGAAAATCTGCCAGTAGTAATGTACCGACAGATTTAATAGACGATTTCAAAAATCCCATGATTGGTTGAGATAAACGTTCCTGAAAGGTCTAAATCCCGACCATAGGCTTGATAATCAATATAGTTTTGAAGACTAGCTGGTACTTCGCCTAAAGCACCCGTTTCTTCAATGTAGTAGCGTGCCACGTCATACATATCATCACAATCGGAATGAATGATAATATCCTCTTGATGTTCGCTTAGTTCTTCAATGCTTGAAAAATGAGTGAGCAGAGCAGATAGCTCCGATTGTAATTCTTCGGGTAATTCCGATACCATTTCCCATAGTCGATTGAGTTCGCCAATGGAAGTGTATTCGTCAACCGTAAAGGGTAACTCGTAGTCATGAATGGCGTATTCCTCATATTCATCATTCAAGCCGATTTTCTCTTTGACTTCCTCAAAGTCAATGGGAAAGGTAAACCACGCACCGACCAATTCGCCCTCATTGTATTTGCCTAAATTCGCAATATAGACTTGCATATCGTCCATATATTCACGTCCTTTCTTTGTAGAGATTCAAAAATCCCTACCGCACTTCGTTTGGTGTACCATTCCTTTGCGGAACATAAGAAAACCACTTATATTCCACAAAAGAACGGTTTTATTTAAGCACCAATAATGCGATTGAATAGCTCTAGTAAAATGTCTTTTACTCCAGCAGCGTTGAAGACTAAGCCAACCGCAATAATCGCAATAATTAAAAAGCCAATCAGTTTGCTAAACTCACGCTTGAAGCCAAGATACAAGCCAATCACAACGATTGCTAAAAGCACCAGTGATTGAGCGTTTGATAGAAACCAGTTATAAAGGTTTTGTCCAAAATTCATAAAAATGTTCTCCTCTCTATATTCAATGAATTTGTATTTGAGTTATTTTTTTGTTGTTATCACGTCCTGTTCTTTTACTGACTGTTGCTTCAAAATCTGCTTGTGTCGGTCTGTCAGTTTCGCATGGTCGAGAATGTCTTTTACAACCTGCGTCTGGTTGATTTCATCAAGTTTAATCGCAACCTTTAAGGTCGGGGCAACTTGATGAGATAGCCAGTTCAGCGTCCTTTGGAAGGAGTAAGGCTCTGGTTTTGTGGTTAGTTTTAATCGTTCACGATTGTTCCCAATAAACCAAGCCCATTCTTCATTCAGTTTCCAATCAGAACGAGGTTTGGAATCGTCTTTATCTACAAAACGGATATACCGATTGATAATTTTAAAGGCGGTATGCTCTGGATTGTCATAGACGAGTAAATCACGGACTACATAATAGGCACGCTCATTTTTCAATCGAATCTCAAAACGGTTTTTTACTTCTGCGTCTTCAATGGGAATATCATTTTTCTTGTACTGCTCGTAGTCCTTTTCATAGATACAGAAATAAACTTCACTTTGTAATGAACCGATATAGAGGGTGTTTCCCATACATTCCTTTTCCTCTTTGCGTACCAGTTCGCCACTGCGATAGCTTTTAAAACTGCGGAAGACGGAGATACATTCTTCCTGTTGGCACTTTTCAGTGAGTACAGGGATATTCAAAATCCCTGTCTTATCGTTAATGGCAAGGTCAAGGCGTTTCATCACACCGCCAGCCACCAAAACGTCCATAAAGAACTCATACCAGCTTCTTTGTTGTGCCAGAAGATAGCTTTCAAATTGTCTGCACCCACGACCTTTCAATTCCACCAGAACTCCTTTGTCCAGTTCATGGGAGCAAAGGACGAATATGTCGCCTAAAGCATAATGCTCTGAATAAGAATAGAAACCATAGTCCTCATGAAGAAAATAGGACAGTTTCAGTTGTAAGATGTTTTCGACCACCTGCTGTACGTCTGTTGTCGGAAAGCGAATCCTTACATAATCAAACAGCATTTCAAGGGGAGCGTCGGGATTGAAGCGTTCCAGAGCTTCCCAAAGGGACTGCTGTAAATCCTCTGATGGCTTGACTTTTCCTGTTTCAATATCGCTTAGATACTGCCTTGTAATACCAGTCGCAACAGCTAAACGGTTTTGAGATAGTCCATAAGCCAAGCGTTTTTCTTTTAAATGCTGTAACCAAGTTTGTTCATTCAGTAAAAATCCCTCCAATCAAAAAGGCGTATGTCAACTTTTAAAGCCCATTTGACATACGCTGAAATTTTGTAAATCCCTTGTAACCAAAGGATTTTCTAATGTTTTTTTGACTGTTTCCTGTCGATTTGTACCCCCCTGTTAGATACGGGGGGTTAAGTGCTGGCGTGGCTATTGCCACACCAGCCAGCAAGATCAGTCCACACCTGCGACTTCCGCTTCGCACGTCGCCTGCGTGGACTGTCTGCTGTTGGATAACTTTTTAATTTCCTCCAAGAAATCATATCCTTTTGGTACAAGGGGAGTATAAAACTCTGATATGACACTTGTTCCTACATCAACATAGCCACGACCTTTGATTCGCTTTAAGAAGAAATCCTTTTGTACGTCACTGCCAAACATCATGCCATAGCCCATTTCAGACATACGACCTAAAGCCACTCTGAAATTAAACTGATCACGGATTCCGTCGCCTAAATATTTTGCGTCTGGACGTTGACAAGCCAGTATTAGAAAGAAGCCAGCTTGACGACCTAACATGACAATCTGTTTCAGCTTATTCATAACTGCGGTGTTTTCTTTTGTTCCCAGCATTTCCATGAAAGCGACGTATTCATCAAAGATTAAGAAGTGTGCCGGGAGACCTAAGTAAGCATAATTTTTGCCAGTCTTATAGTTCTTCATCTGCTTCATTTCCTCACTACGTTTCATCATTTCTTCATAGAATGTTTCAATGCAAGAAAGCAAGTCTTCTTTTCTATAGTAGACATTTGCCATCACAGAACCTAAGTCCGCAAGGTCAGCATTTTTCGGGTCAAGAATATACAGTTTTGAATCTGTATGAAGCAAGGCTTCAATCAGTGTCAGTATAAAGTAAGTTTTACCGCCACCTGTACCACCAGCAATCAACATATGAGGGAGCTTATCATATTCCCACCATACGTTTTTCATTAAGCGAAGTTTACCATCTTTAGCTTCTACTTCATCAATAGAAATACGACTGGCTATGGTGTCATAGAGCAAAGTATATTCCACATAGGAATCCTTTAACTCTTTATCCGTCAGCTCACAGTACAAGCCACTCTCTAATTTCTTTTCCAAGTGTAAGAGTTGGTCTTGATATTTTCCCAGCGTGATTTCCACCCGTATCTGTATCAAGCCATTTTTAAGTCGATAATACATTTTAGGGAAGTAGGTTATCTTTTCCTTTGTACGACCAGCACTATCTTTAAAGAAACCCTCTGTTTTGACCTGTTCAGATTCATACCACTTGTTTTCAAGTATCATCTTTGCCAGTTTTTGACGGTGGTAAAGTTGTTTAACCGTATCATAGCGAACCCGTTTGAATACAAACGCTACCAGCAAGCAGATAAGAATTGCGACACTGAAACTGATAATTAAATAGGGAATGTCAATCTTATCTGCTTGTGATAGGTTAAAATCCTGCCAGTTGATCTGCTGGATTGTCTTCACATGAAACAGTCCGACAACCAGCAGGAAAACAGGCAGGAGTGACGCTATCGTAAAATGAAAGACTAAATCTTTACCAGATGGGCGAATCCTTTTACCACGCTGTTTCATGCGAAAAAGTCTCCTTTCTACCTAGCGACTATTTGTCTTGTGTCGGTTCTTTCTTTGCTTGTGGTTGAGCTTTGAATGAACTAGAATCCTTTGTCAGCACAATATCGTCTGCCTTGATATACCAGTCAACATCTGCTCCTTGATAGGTGGCAGTAGCAACGGTGTCCGCAATGGGATTGATAAGTTCCACCCGTGCGTTATAATCAAACTCTTTCAAAGGCACGCTGGCAGGAATACTTACTTGAATCATGCGTCCTTGTCCTTTGGATTTTAAGTCATAGGTACGTTCCTTGATTTCATCTGAAACCGACCCGTCTTCATTTTGGATTCTCACTTCACGACGTAGAGCAGAGAATTTCAATTCTCCAAAAGTCGTGTCTTTATCTAATACAATGCCATTTGCTAATCTCATCATTTTTCCTCTCTTTCTTTATTCTTTTATCATGTCGTCAGCATGTAAAAGGTAATTTGTAAAACCACGAGTGCCGATTTTGTAGCCCTCTGCGGTAATACGTGGATTGACTAACTTCACACGTTCCTCAAAGCCGAAATGTTTTTCGCCAGCTTCAGCAGGAAGCACCACCACAATATCATCTGCTCTTTGAACATCAGAATAGAGATTATAGCTTCTTGATAAGACAGTTAGCCGTCCGTTGATTCTTCGCTGAACGACTTTATCCTCGCCAGCAAATTCTAAATTGCCGAATGTTTTTTCCATGTTGGGAATCACAAATTTAAGTTCCATATTTTTACCTATCCTTTCTTTTTTATTGGCTGAATGAATGTTTGATGGTCTTAAAGAGTGGGGAACGACCTTTTGATTCTTGATTTTTTGTTTTCATAAGTTCACTTCCTTTCAAAATCGGGTAAAAAAATAGACACCTCATTTTTTGAAGTGTCTACCTATTAAATATTCAAATTTTATTGGAAGTATCTTTATATCTTCACTTTTCAAGGATAAATCGTCGTATCAAAGCTCATTCATAAGTAGTAAATTAGTAGTAAATTGAGTGGTTTTGACCTTGATAAAGTGTGATAAGTCCAGTTTTTATGCGGATAACTAGATTTTTATGCTATTTTTTGCTTAAAAATTTTGATTATCCATATATTCTAGATTCTGGTAGAGTTGAGGATACTGATGACAAATTGGATTACGTGGGTGACAAACATTTCGGCCAAAATAGATGATGGATTGATGTGCCTGTGTTAAATCTTCCGCAGGTAAGATTGATACAATATAGTCTTCAATTTGTCGTACGGTCGCATTTTCCGGAACGATTTCATGGTGTTTACATACACGACTCACATGGGTATCTACCGCAAAGGCTGGGATATCAAAGGCAATGCTCATGACAACATTGGCAGTTTTACGACCTACTCCAGAAAGACTTTCAAGTTCTTTCCGCTCTTTGGGCACCACTCCATCAAAATCAGACATAATTTGTTGACTACACTCAACGATAAATTTTGATTTATTCCGAAACAATCCAATTGATTTCAAGTAAGGTTCGATTTCTTTTGGGGTTGCTTTGGATAAATCTAAAGCGGTTGGATAATCTTTGAATAATTTTCGTGTCACTTTGTTAACTGCGATATCCGTCGTCTGAGCACTCAGCATGACAGCAATTAATAGTTGAAAAGGGGTGTCATACTCTAAAATAGTTTCAACATCGGGATATAACTTAATAATCTCTTGGATAACATAACAAGCACTATCTTGTGTTAACATTATTTTGCTCCTTCACTAACTTAATACTAGACACATCTTTTGAGTCTGATATAATAATTTGTGGCTATAATTATTTTTTAGGTCATTAAATAGATACATCTACTATATCATAATGATGGGGGAAGTAAATTGATTGAACTAAGTCATCTTACAAAATCTTATCGCACAAAACATCGACATATCAAAGCGCTCGATGATGTATCTTTAACTATTAATCCTTCAGAAATTGTAGGAATTGTAGGTGAGAGTGGGGCAGGTAAATCAACTTTACTCCGGTGCATCAATTTATTAGAAAAACCTGATCAAGGAACCATTAAAGTAAATCAACAAGATGTCATGTCACTTAAGCATCAGGAGTTACGTCTATTGAGACAACAGATTGGGATGATCTTCCAACAATTTAATCTTTTAGCAAATAAAACCGTTGCTGAAAATATTTTATTGCCTGTTCATATTGCCCATTCTAAACATTATACACCGCCAGAAGAATTGCTTGAGTTCGTTGGATTATCCGATTATCGACATGCGTATCCAAGTCAATTATCCGGCGGACAAAAGCAGCGAGTAGGTATTGCACGTGCTTTAATTAATCAACCTAAAATATTATTGTGTGACGAACCCACTTCTGCCTTAGATCAAACAACGACAGAAGAGATTGTTGATTTACTTAGACAAGCTCAAAAGCAATTTGATACGACAATGGTGATTGTAACGCATGAGTTGGATGTGATTAAACAATTGAGCTCTCGCGTCGTCGTTATGGAACGTGGACAAATTGTGGATCAATTTCACCATCAAAATGTAGAATATAAAATGCCTCGACATAACTATCGTCAACGTGTTAGAGAGGAGTTAGGTCAATGGAATGGTCATATCTAATCGAACGAATTACTGAATATTGGCCGAAATTATTTATCAGTTTAAAAGAAACAATGATTATGATGGGATTTAGTACCTTAGCTGCAGTTGGTGTTGGATTACCTTTAGGCACTTTCTTATTTTTAGCAGCCAAACAAGATTTACTTGGTCAAAAACGTTGGGCACGAATAGCTCATTCTCTCTTGAGTTTAGTTATTAATATCATTCGCTCATTCCCATTCTTACTACTCGTTGTAGCGTTACAACCCGTAGTTCGGATGCTTTATGGACGGGCTACTGGAAATCCGGTTGCAGCATCATTTTCAATGATGGTGATTGCATCAGCTTTATACGCTCGTTTTGTAGAACAGTCCTTATTTGATGTCCCGATCGGAATTATCGAGACAGCTCAAGCCATGGGAGCAACGATCTGGCAAATTGTGTTTAAATTTTTATACGTAGAAGCTCGCAGTTCATTAATTATTGGATTTACAACTGCATTTGTTAGCTTCTTATCGTACTCAACAATTATGGGGGTTATTGGGGGAGGTGGTATTGGCGACTTTGCGATTCGTTACGGCTATCAACGATACGAATCAGATATCATGTACTTTGCAATTGTACTAATTATTATTCTAGTACAAATATTTCAATACTTTGGGCTAAAACTCGCTCAAAAAATTGATAAACGATAAAACACATTCGAAAAGGAGATTTTTTAGTAGTGAAAAAATTAGTAAAAACTTTATCTATTTCAGCACTTGCATTATCGACTGCTTCTAGCTTACTAACAGCCCAAGCAGAAGAAGAGCATGTATTACGCGTTGCTTCACACTTACCACCAATGACAGATATTGTCGAATTAGCAGCTAAAAACATCGCAGAGCCTTATTCAATTGAATTAGTAGAAGTTTCTGATAACATTCAATATAACGAAGCAGTATTCCATGATGAAGCTTATGCAAGTTTTGCTCAACATCAACCATTTATGGCAATGTTTAACGAAGAACGTGATGCTGATTTAGAAGCAATTCAGCCTATCTATAATGCGGTTGTAGGTTTTTATTCACCGGTTTATCAATCAATTGAAGATATTGAAGACGGGGCTGAAGTTGCCATTCCATCAGATCCAACCAACGAAGCTCGTGCACTATTAATTTTAGCACAACAAGGTCTAATTACACTTGAAGAAAAAGATGCATTACCAACAGTGGATGATATTAAAGAAAACCCTAAAAACCTTCAATTTACTTCCGTTGATCTACTAAATTTAACTGGAGCTTATGAAGATGGAGTAGAATTAGTATTTAACTATCCAACTTATATTGCAAAAATTGACTTAACACCAGAAGATGCACTTTTCTTAGAAGATGAAGAAGACAATACTTTTGCAATTACAGTAGTGGTTCGTAAAGAAAACGTTAATAGTGAAGCTACGAAAGCATTAAAAGATGCATTCACTTCTCCAGAAGTCTATGAATTTTTAGAAAAATTATCCGAAGAAGGACACCTTCGTCCAGCATTCGAGCTTGAAAGCGACGAAACGACCGCAGAATAATTTATTATATTAAAAAAGATGAATTCTCACCTCATAATGAGAATTCATCTTTTATTTTTATTTATGAATCAAAGTTAAACCACTTGCGAGCAGAATTGACACTCGCATTTTTTGTAGCTTTCGCAAGCGATTTGACAATATATTTTGAATTTTTATTTAAAATCGCCGTCATCTGTTTAATCGCATAATTAGAAGCAAATGTTCGAAGCTGTCGTTGCTCACGCTCTTCATATTGTCCTAAGTATGATTGGGTAATATAACCAACACGTAAAGTTAAGAATGCATTAATCGAGCCTTCTAGAACTGAACTAATAATTAAATTCGTTATTGGAACCATCCCAGGAATCATTGAAGCTAAGCTCTCACCAACAACCGATGTAATGACCGGTTCAAGCTGTGATTCAATAAGATCATAATCCTCAATGGAACGTGCTGCTAAAACAGCTGTAATTACCTGACTATATAGGCGAAACAAGCTCTGTAAGGTCGGATAGGTCTCATATAACCTAGCTAATTGATAGATCATACGCCCTAATGTATACAAGACCATTGCACTATCTAAAACACCATTTTGACTGATCGCAGTACTTATAAATAACGCATTCGCATTTTCTTGAATAATTTGATTAGATTCCGATTCTAATTGCGATAACATCGATTCAATCTGTGTTTGATAAAGTTGAATCTGTTGTTCAACTTCATCCTCATCGATGATTGAAGCAATCTCAACTTCAGGTAACTTTTCAGGTACAACACTGATATTCGGGTTATGACGTACAATTCGCTCCATTTGAATTAAGTATTTTAACAACTCCTGACGTGTATAATTGTGCGGTAAAGTTTTCATTGCTTTGGGTCCGTGATAAATTCGCCAAACACGATAAAATAAATAACTAAGTAAGAGTAAAATAATCAAAGTCACTGCCAAAGCAAGATACGTATGAATTGAAGCCAATAATCGGTAAAACAACATAAATTGATTGATTAAAAATAGTGTGGCAATGACGCCAAAGATATGGGTTATTAATCGAAATAAACGCTGTATATCTTGTAACCAACTTGACATACTATCCATCCTTTCATTTGTTAGCTTACGGTGTTTGAAAAACTTGTTTTATTATAGCATAATAATAGCGTATAGCTCATCTAATAAGATTGAAGGAGTTTAGAATTGAATAAATGTTTCACATTAAATAAGGAATTAATACTACAATTATCAAAATTTGTTTTAGTAGGTGGAAGCGCCACGTTCGTAGATATGGTGATTTTGTATATTGCTAATAGTGTATTAGGAATCCACCATTTGATTGCTGCAACAATCGCTTTTATCATAGCAACATTTTATAATTATTACTTATCCATGCGTTTTGTTTTTAAAAGTCGATACGATGAAACAGGTAAGCGCAAAGAAATGATTATTTTTTATACTTTAAGTGTGTGTGGACTCATACTAACAATTATCGGTTTAGCTATCTTAGTCGATGGTTTCCAGCAACCGGTGATGCTATCCAAAATAATTGCAGGGGTTTTTGTGATGATTTTTAATTTTGTTACACGAAAAATATTTTTAGAGCAAGCAGAGTAGGAGTAAACTATGAAGTTATCCATTGTCATTCCATTTTATAATGAAGCAGAAGCTATCGAGTTAACCCACGATACAATTGCTCAAGAATTAGGAGAATTGAGTTCGATTGAATTAGAATTAGTCTATGTTAATGATGGCAGTTCAGATAAAACACTCCAATATATTCAACATTTTGCCGAGTTAGACTCACGTGTAAAGTATATTAGTTTTAGTCGAAATTTTGGCAAAGAAGCTGCGATTCTTGCTGGACTTGAACACGCAACGGGAGATTTAACTGTCTTAATGGATGGAGATTTACAACATCCTCCCTATGTCGTAAAACAAATGATTGAAGCCTATCATGAGGGTTACGATATTATAAGTGCAAAGCGGACGAGAGAAGGAGAGAAGAAAATCCCTTCGTTTTTTGCCCGGATGTTCTATCGCGTGGCAAACCAGTCGATGGATATTTCACTTCAAGACGGGGTCTCGGATTTTAGAGGTTTTAGCCGTAAAGCACTTAACGCGATCTTATCTTTAAGAGAATACAATCGATTTTCAAAAGGCATTTTCAGTTGGGTAGGGTTTAAAGAGAAAGTGATTCCCTATAAAAATGAAATTCGTAAACAAGGTCAAACGAAGTTTAATTTTTCAAAGTCCATGAACTATGCGATTCAAGGTTTGATTTCATTTAATAGTCAACCGTTGAGACTTATTATCCATATTGGAATCGGATTGGTTGGACTTTCAATCTGTTATTTAATTTGGCTATTAATTGAATTCTTTATGTTTAAAGATCGAATCGTCAGTGGTTATTTCACGACAATTTTTACAATTATATTCTTTGGAGGAATTCAGCTTTTATCACTAGGAGTATTAGGAGAATATATCGGTAAAATCTATTATGAAACGAAACACCGACCGCATTACATTGTGGATGAGACGAATTGTTATCCGTCGGAGAAAGGGGAGCCATATGTTGAAGAGACAAACTAAAAAATCTTTTTATCCTCAACACAGTATGATGCTACTGCTCAGCTTTTTAATGCCACTTTCGATTGTAACGATTACTTGGTATTTCAATGAATTCTATCCGTTCGGGGATAATACTGTAATGGCAATTGACTTTGGTAACCAATATATTGACCTATTTGCGTTTATGCGTCAAACCATTTTGGAACGCGATTTGGGCGCGTTGGTCTATTCATTCAATAAATCAATGGGCGGTTCAACCGTTGGGATTTGGGCTTATTACTTACTAAGTCCATTCAATTTGATTTATTTATTATTTCCAAAATTAGAAATTGTCAGCGCGGCACATTTAGGAATCTTCTTAAGATATGGCTGTATGAGCTTAGCCATGGCTTATTATTTATCAAAACGCCAAAGTAAAGATAATGCTAATTTAAAGATTGTTTTATTCAGTACTGCATACGCATTATGTGGATTTAGCGTATCCTATCAAATGAATCCTCTATTTATGGATGCTTTAATTATGCTTCCGCTTATCTTAATTGGACTAGAAGAATTGCTCGATGGCGGAAGACCATTTAAGTTTATTGGACTACTCGCATTTACGATTTTTATCAACTTCTATATGTCATTTATGATTTGTATTTTTATTGTCTTTTACGCGATTTACTACATTATGACGCATCAATGGCAAGTCAGTGAATCTCGTGAAAAACGTTTTGAAATTTTATGGAAGCGACTTTATCCAGTTGCTTTGAGTGGAATCTTATCGGTTGGATTAATTGCATTTTTTATCGTCCCATTATTTTTCAACTTACTTTATAGTAAAGGGGAATTAAATTCAGGAATGCGTTTTGCTTGGGAATTACAAATCAATCCTTTAGAAATATTTTCAAAATTCATGATCGGTTCTTTTGATAATAATTCCTGGTCTGCAGGACCTAATCTACCAAATATTTTCGTCAGTTCACTACCTCTGATTGGTTTAATATTATATTTCTTTGAACCGCGTATTACTAAATATGAAAAAATTGGAGCAACAGGCATCTTTATAATTTTCTTTATTTCGATTGTCCATAAATTTACCAACCAACTGTGGCATATGGGACAATCTCCAGCGGGATTCTTCTATCGTTTTTCTTGGTTAATCTCATTTTTCATTATTTTATTAGCGTACCGCTACTTTGAGAAAAATAATCGAATTAAAACAACGGAATTATTCTTTATTGCAGCGGTATTATTATTTGTGTTGAGTTTTGTGATGTTACAAGATCATACGTTCTTAACATCGGCTCAGCTTCAAGCTTCTGCTTTTTGTTTTGCCTTAGTAGGGATTTTATTAGTTTCAAAACATCGATATAAATGGGCTGCCATCGCCGTGATTCTAGCTGCTGAGTTAGGATCTAATATGTATTTATCCCAATCACGTATGAATTATCCTAGTTTAAGCTTGTTTAAAAATTCAATCGCAATTTCCCAAGAATATGTTGATAAAATTCGACCAGATGACGATGAGTTTTACCGAATTAATCCTTTATTCTACCGGGATAAAAATGATCCCTTTATGCAAGACTTCGCTGGTTTTACAAACTTTAGCTCGAACTTAGAAAATAATACCCGTAATTTATTTTATCGTATTGGAAGTAATGGAATTAATGCTGCTACAACCTATAATGGTAGTAAAATTACGGATGCCATCTTTAATATTCAATATCATATTAAGGATTTACCGTACACAGGTGATTCCGACCAAGCACAATATAATTTCAGAGAAGATTTTTCGCGTCCAGGTGTCTTAACAAGTGAAAACTTAATCGACTCTACCGATCGATTTGAAATTTACCGTAATCCAAACGTCTTACCGATTGCTTTTGGTGTGAATGAATCCGTTATTCAACTCGAATTGATCAAAAATCGACCAATGAATAATCATAATGCCATTGGCCAAGCAATAATAGGAAGAGATGATATCTTTCTACAAGATATTGAAGCTGAGCTTGATTCGATGGAAAACCTCGAAGTCATCACAGAAGATCAAAATAATTTTACGGTTAAACGTCAAAATGATTATGAAGAAGGTGTGATCACATATCGGTTCACTCCAACTACTGATGATGATTATTATGTACAACTACCTGATTCCATTCGCTTTATGGATAGTAATAACAATCGATTCTTATTAAATGGTCAGCGGTTACCGATGATTTCAAGTTATAGTGAAACACAATTAGTCAACATTGCTAGTCATGCGAAAGGAATTGAACAAACTTTTTCAATTCGGACTGAAGCCAATCATCCGATTGATTTAAGTCAATTACGCTTTGCTAGATTGGATGAAAGTTTGGTCGAAAAACTGGTCGCAGAGCGTCAACCAAGCGGACTTCAAGTAAAACATAGCAGTAGTAACTCAATTGAAGGAAATGTAAATATTACCGATGACTCATCATGGATGTTTACTTCAATTCCATATGATCGAGGATGGCGCATTCAAGTAGACGGAAAATCCGTTGATACTCGTGAAATATGGGAAGGGTTGCTCGCATTTCCGATTCAATCCGGAGAACATCAAATTAAAATGGTATATCGACCGGTAGGATTAATAGCTGGAATTGGGATATCTATTGTATCTATTATTGCATTAGTGGTGTGGATTATGTATTACAATCGACATTTTATCAAAGCCAAATAATCCTCAATTCGCCTTTAACTGTTTAGGTTAGAGGCGATAATTTTTCTTATTCAGTAATATTTTGTATACTTACTATAAATAATTAATTGATGTGAGAAGGGGGCTAATATGTTTTTTAATATTAATTTACTATTTAATGGAAATTGTCAAGAAGCTTTTGAATTTTACCATCAGATATTAGGTGGGGAAGCATTTAATCCAACGATTACATATGGAGAAATTGATCCTGAAATATCCGATGAACTGAAAGACAAAATTTACTATACTGAGTTATCATTTGGCGACTTTACTTTAAGAGGACAGGATGAAGCACTTTCCGGAAGTTTCTTAGACCGGACGAATACGATAATTAATTTAGATTTCGACAGCTCTTTAGTAGGGGAGGCACTATACCAAGATTTATCCGACGGTGGCACCATTATTGAACCTTTAGATACGCTCATCGATGGTGTGCAATATAGTAAATTTATTGACAAATTTGGAATCACTTGGGAAATATTAATCCATATTTAATTTTTGACCTGAAATTTTCAGGTCTTTTTCATTTTTGTATTGACAGCGTTTTAATAAGTGATTAATATTAGAATTATATTATTAAATTAAAATATTGAGGAGGAAATTAACTTGAAAAAGTTACGCAATTGGTTATTAATTTGGCTGCTTCTTGCAGGAGTATTAAGCCCATCCGTTGCGATGGCTACAGAGCTATCAAATGAAACTGGTGATACATCACAAGTCATATCGCATGTGTTAGATTCAATTGAAGAGACCACCCTTGAAAATATCGAGGAACACTTAGAAATTGATTCCGATAAAGCACAAGTCGATGCATTGGATGAAAATATAGAAGAAAGTCTCCATGACTTTTCAGAAAACACTGAAACTGAAATTTTTGATGTTGAAACAGAAGAAGTTTCAGAGGAAGTGACAAACAATCTAGATGAAGACGTGGATAATAGTGAAATTGAAGTTAATGATGATAAGATTTCAACTGAAACGACTGAAGTCAAATCACAAATAAGCGATGAATCTTCACAAAATGAAGCATCAGAAGATCTTATTTCAATTATTGTTCAAACAAAAAATATTGCAGCGCTTCAACGTGGAATTGATCGCCATGACGCAAGATTTAAAGAATCATTAATCGAGGCTGAGAATGAAGTTCAGTCAACAGTTGATGAAATTATCGCTTCCTTAAAAGAACAAGGGTTTGATATCCAGACAAATCAATATTTTTCTGCTTCCTTCACAGGATTTTCAGCTAAAGTTGATTCAGCAACTTATCAAGCTTTGTTAAAGCATCACCAAGTTCAAAGTGTCAATATTCAGCAACAATTCAAGCAACCTGCTTCGCCTCAAATGCATTCGAGTGGTAGTCTAGTTGGCCTTGATCCAGCGTACTACGAACAATTTGGTTACAAAGGGGATGGGATGGTTGTCTCTGTGATTGATACTGGTGCGGATCCAGAACACCGCGATTTTAACTTAGATCCGGACGTACCTGTTCGTTACAATGAAGCAGCCATGCAAGCGTTAATCGAACTATTAAAACTTCCAGGAAAATATTACTCATCGAAAATTCCTTATGGATTTAACTATGCAGATAATGTTCAAACGATTAAAGACGTCGATGAACATGGGCTTCACGTTGCAGGAACCATTGGAGCCAATGGGAACATTGAAGAAGGTGGAATTCAAGGTGTCGCACCGCATGTTCAACTTCTAATTATGAAAGCATTCACTAATGACCAAGCCCATAGTTCTGTGTTTGAAGATACTTGGCTTAAAGCTTTCGACGACTCCATCAAACTGGGAGCAGATGTTATCAATATGTCGTTAGGTAGTGCCTCTGGATTTACCCTTGATGGAAATTCACCTACCGCATTAGCCTTTAAAAAAGCACGAGAAGCAGGAATTATTCCGATGGTTGCCGCTGGGAATGACCGAAATACGGCATGGGGACAAGATGCACCTAACCTTGCTGCCAATCCAGACCAAGGTGTACTCGGATATCCTGCAGTATTAGAAGACTCAATGGCCGTTGCATCAAGTGAAAATAGACAGTATATGGAAACTTACGTGTCAATTAAGACCGGTGAAGAAGAAGTTACCGTCAATGTACTAGGTAAGACGCCATTTGAAGATAATTTCTCAGAAAATTATCATTCCATTGTTGATAAAGGGAAAGGTCTGCAAAGTGATTACAACGAAAATGAAGATTTATCTGGCAAATATGTATTGATACATCGTGGAGATATATCTTTTGGTGAAAAATATGCCCGAGCGGTAGAACATGGTGCAGCTGGGGTAATTATCGTTGACAATATTGAACAAGATTACCCAATGAATATGACAGGAATTGAAGAGAATCCTGATGTGCCAGTCATGTTTATTCGTAAAAAAGATGGTGAGAAGATTTTACAATTAATTAGTCAATCGGATCGAAATCCTGTGCAAGTTAAAATTCCTCACGGTAAAGAATCCTTTGAAAACCCACAATTCAAGCATATTAGTGAATTTTCATCTTGGGGCCCTACAACAGATTTACGGTTAAAACCAGATATTACAGCGCCAGGTGGCCATATCTATAGCTTAATGAGTGATAATCGTTACCAAGATATGTCTGGAACTTCGATGGCTACACCTCATATGTCAGGTCTTGCTGTTCTATTAATGCAATACCTATATGAAAATAACTTCTTAACGCGTCAAGAAGATGGCAAGGCCGATCCAAAACAAGACGACTTAACGATGCTAATGTTAATGAATACTGCCGTACCGATGGTAGACCCTAATAGTGAAGACCAAACATACTATAGTCCTACTGTGCAAGGTGCTGGGTTAGTTAATATCGCTAATGCGATGAAGAATAAAGTTACGGTAACCGCTACAAATGAACGTGACACGCTTAAAGATGGTAAGCTAGAGTTACGCGAAGTAGGCGAAGAATTTAATGTTCAACTCGAACTTAAGAACTACGGGGATGTCGATCAAACCTATCAACTAAAATATGAATTAATTCATTCAACTGTTGATCAAGATTCAAATCGTTATACAGAAACAACACGAAATGTTCAACGCGTTGCTTTAGGGGAAATTACTGTCAAAGCAGGCGAGACATTGAGTATTGAAAAAATCTTAAATACTTATGGTATTCCAGCAGATCAATATATCCATGGCTTCTTCATCTTAGAGGCTCAAGGGGAAGATACACCAAATCTTACTGTTCCATTCTTAGGTTATAAAGGGCAATGGGATCAACCTCGAATTATCGACCATATGATCGATTTTGAAGGACCGGATAAAGTTAATTATCCAATTATGGAATATTTCAATGAACAAGGGGAGTTGACTGGTGTTGATAAATCGGCTTTCGTTCGTTTAAATGAAGGCAATGGATGGAACTATTGGACAGCCTATAATGTTGACAATAAACCAACTGTGTTTGTGTCACAAGTCAATATTGAAGGACAAACAAATAATTTGACACCTGTATTATCTTTCTTACGTGATGCAGTCAATGTTGATTTTAGAATTGAAGATGCGAATAACCAAATCATTCGCAACCTAATGCATGAAAATCGCATTGTTAAAGTTGGTAAACTCTATATGGATAATGGACGCTATAATTTCCTTCAACAAATGAGAAATGCTACTTGGGATATGCGCGATGCGAACAACGAATACGTGGCAGATGGTATTTACAAATATGTTATCGAAGCTGAAATCGACTACCAAGGTGCACAACGCCAACGCTATGAATATCAAATTGTGGTCGATAATACACCACCTGAAGCAGAAGTAACAATTGAGGATAATCGTGTTACCATAAAAGCAACGGATAATTTATCAGGAATAGATTATATAGAAATTTACAACCCTGAAGGAGGCTGGATTTCAGGGCCTGCGATTGATCGCAAAGCAACCCCAATGTTGTTAGAAACTGAACAAATCATTGAATTACCAGATTATTTACAAGAAGCAAAAGTATTGATGCTCTACTTAAGAGATAATTCAGGTCAAGTAACGCGCAAAGTAATTCGTGGTCAACTTCCAGAGGAACAGCCTGAAGATCAGAATCAAGATGAAAATCAAGATGAAACTGAAGAAAGCGAACAAGGAGAGCAATCTGAAGAATCTGATCAATCTGAGAATCCTACGGATGAAGTGGAAGATCAACCCGTTGTAATTGAAAATCAGCAAATTGATCCTGAAGATTATACTTTTGAGATGGGAGCAACAACGAAAGAATTGCCACTCATTACCATCAATCACCCAGGTGTTTATGGTATTTATGGTGAAAATGATGAAATTGCTGGCTTCAATGCAGAAGTGAAAAACTTCAAGGAAATTCATCGAGCTGAATACATAATTCGGAACTCAAAAGGTGAGGTAATTAAAGAACTTACACCTGCTCAAATATCAAAGTTAGGTGACTTAACAAAAGTCTACGGTGAATATGATATTAAAGATATTCAAGAATCTGATCAATATAATTTAGAATTGATTGTTTACACTTTATCTGATAATGATAAGCTTGTGAAGCAACAAATTTCACGTCCATTTAGAATTGATCGTCAAGCACCGAAAGTTAATATTCAACAAATTGAAAGTCAAGACGGACGCTTATTGATTGAAGTAGATTATGAAGAAGATATGAACTATATCGAAATCTTTGTCAATAATCATCAAATCCTCAGGGAAGATGTTACATATGATACATTATTACCTAAGATGATTAAAGGTAAAAAAGTATTTGAGTTACCTAAAGTATTGATTGGTAAAACCGTACAAATTCGTGCATACGATGATGCAAACCAGACTATTTTTGAAATGGATTTGAAAGATCCAACTCAACCAGAAGAAACGACTCAAGAGAGTCAAACAACTACCGAAGAAACAACTCAAGAGAGTGAAACAACTACTGAAGAGACTACGGAAGAAGTAACTTCGGAAGAAACGACTCAAGAGAGTGAAACAACTACTGAAGAAACTACGGAAGAAGTAACTTCGGAAGAAACGACTCAAGAGA
>NZ_JH932300.1:616463-663238 GCF_000301055.1 Falseniella ignava CCUG 37419 | reverse complement strand
GGAAGAAGTAACTTCGGAAGAAACGACTCAAGAGAGTGAAACAACTACTGAAGAAACTACGGAAGAAGTAACTTCGGAAGAAACGACTCAAGAGACCGAAACAACTACCGAAGAAGTAACTTCGGAAGAAACGACTCCAGAGAGTGAAACAACGACCGAAGAAGTAACTTCGGAAGAAACGACTCAAAATTCAGAAATAACAGAGGAAGTCGATGAGAAAGAACAGGATGATCACACTGTGGACGTATCGCCAAGAAATATTGATGAATTAATTGGATTGATTAAGGAATTAACTTATAAGTTAGCTCATTTAGATCAGTATCGTTATCCAAACGCATTGTCGATTGAATCGATTCACCAACAAATCGAAGTAGCTAAACGGGCACTTAATGAAAAAACGAATGAGGAATCTATTAACAATCTGATTGAAAAACTTAAGGCATACAATCGTGAATTTACGCTTAAATCAGGTGCAGCTATTCCATCTGCACAAAAGAGCAGTGTAGAAAGTGATAAATCACAATCAAATAATCTACCACCGCAATATGGTCATTCAACAATTTCAATATCAGATTTAGCAATGTACAATTTATGGTATTTATTAATACTGACTATAGAGTTAGTCACTGATTATTTAATCCCATAATATTTTGCTTAAACATCCGATGCAAATCGGATGTTTTTTTATATTAATCAAAAATCGTACCTATTGAAAAATTTAATAAGAATATATTTTTCAATAAATCCTAATTAATACTTAAAATAATATCAAAATTAAGTGCCATTCTTATCTTAATTAGTATTACTGATTTTAATTTATCGTTTAAATTAAATTAATTTTACTAAAAGACCTTACACATCAGAATACTAACTAGATATTGTGAAATATAAAAAAGTTTGATAACCCCTATATATTGTGTATAATTGTATGTGCACACACAACATATTGATTTTGTGTTATCAGTACTGTGTGAATCATATAGGAGGTCTATCATGGAATTAATTCATCAACCACATACAGCTCAAAAAATTACAAAACGCGATGGACGTCGCGTTAAATTCTACCCGCATTTTATTTATCAATCCATTATAAAAGCGATGGGAGCAAATATTAATAAAGAAGTCGCTAATATCATTGCTCAAAATGCTTTAAATCAAGTCAATGAGTTAAAAACGACTAAGGCAATTCACCAATTTGTCATTGATTCACTCAAGCACTACAAGCAATATCAAGCTGCCTTAAATTATGAAAACTATCATACAAAACAATTTAAAGACCGAGAAGATCAACTAGATATTAAGAAAAAAATTACTCAACTCACTTCAGGTAATCGAAAAATGTTAAATGAAAATGCCAATAAAGATAGCCGTGTTTTTAATACGATGCGCGATTTAACGGCTGGAACGAGCGCTAAAGCAATTGGACTCAATCTTCTACCTGAAGAAGTTGCGAATGCACATTTAAAAGGGGATATCCATTTTCACGATTTAGATTATTCACCTTACAGTCCCATGACAAATTGTTGTTTAATCGATGTTAAATATATGATGGATCATGGCTTCCAGATCGGAAATGCAGAAGTGGATTCTCCAAAATCAATTAATACCGCTGCCGCCCAAATTGCACAAATTATTGCAAACGTTGCTTCAAGTCAATTTGGTGGTTGTACCATTGACCGAATTGATGAAATTCTGGCACCGTATGCAGAACTGAATTTCAAAAAGCACCTTAAAACTGCTCAGGAATGGTTCCCAGAATCTGATATTATCGAAGAATACGCAAAATCACGTACGCAAAAAGATATTTATGATGCGATGCAAAGCTTGGAATACGAAATTAACACATTATATACCTCAAATGGCCAAACGCCTTTTACGACCGTTGGTTTTGGTTTGGGAACAAATTGGTATGAGCGTGAAATTCAAAAAGCGATTTTAAATATTCGAATTCAAGGACTTGGTAAGGAAAAACGAACTGCAATTTTCCCTAAATTGGTCTTTACATTGAGAAGAGGGACGAATCTTCAACCCAATGATGTTAACTATGATATTAAACAACTTGCAATCGAATGTGCTACCAAACGGATGTATCCTGACGTATTAATGTATGACAAAATTGTCGAACTAACCGGGTCGTTTAAAGCACCGATGGGATGCCGTTCATTTTTACAAGGTTGGTACAATGAAGCCGGGGAAGAGGTCAATGCTGGTCGAATGAACCTTGGGGTCGTCACCTTAAATGTTCCGCGTATTGCGTTGGAATCCAATCAATCTCCAAAAATATTTTGGCAACTGATGGACGAGCGTCTCCAGGTGATTAAAAAAGCACTATTATATCGCATTGAACGTACGAAAGAAGCCGTTCCACCCAATGCGCCGATCTTATATCAACATGGAGCTTTTGGACATCATTTGTCTGAAAATGACGAAGTAGATACTGTCTTTAAAAATCGTAGGGCTACAATCTCAATCGGTTATATTGGACTTTATGAAGCTACAGCGTACTATTTTGGACGAAACTGGGAAAATAATCCGACAGCCAAAGCATTTTCTTTAGAAATTGTCAAAAAACTAAAAGAAGCTGCTGATGAATGGGCAGATGAATATGGTTATCACTTTAGTGTCTATTCAACTCCGGCAGAATCTTTAACAGATCGCTTCTGTCATTTGGATCAAGAAAAATTTGGCTTAATTGAAGATATTACGGATAAAGATTACTACACCAATTCATTCCACTATGATGTTCGTAAATCTCCAACCCCATTTGAAAAAATTGAGTTTGAAAAAGATTATCCAAAATATTGTTCAGGTGGGTTTATTCATTATTGTGAATACCCGAATATGGTACAAAATCCTAAAGCCCTTGAAACCGTCTGGGACTTTGCATATGACCGGATTGGCTATTTAGGAACGAATACACCGATTGATCATTGTTACGAATGTGATTTTGATGGCGACTTCGAGCCGACAGAACGTGGCTTTAAATGTCCACAATGTGGCAATACTAATCCCGATACCTGTGATGTTGTGAAACGAACTTGTGGTTATTTAGGAAATCCTAATATCCGTCCAATGATTCATGGACGCCACGAGGAGATTGCTTCACGTAAAAAACACATGGGCGCTTCAAAGTAAAGAGGGGTATTATGCAAAAACAGCAACCTTTGTTTAAAAATCCAGCTCCGAAAGAGTGGAAAGCCAGTGAGTTATCGCGAAATAAAATTGCGGATTATAAAGCTTTTAATTTTGTCGACGGAGAGGGTGTTCGCAACTCCATTTATGTCAGCGGCTGTCCATTCAACTGTCGAGGGTGTTATAACCGAATTGTCCAAAATTTTAATTATGGTGTACCCTATACTGAAGAACTCGAACAACAAATTATCGATGACTTAAAACATGATTATGTTCAGGGGTTAACGCTTTTAGGTGGCGAACCATTTCTCAATACAACGGTATTAATTCCGTTGGTAAGGCGCGTCCGTGAAATTTACGGTAATACGAAAGATATTTGGTCATGGAGTGGTTATTATTATGAAGAATTGCTCCAAGATACTGAAGATAAGATTGAGTTATTGCACTTAATTGACGTCCTAGTTGATGGACGTTTTGACATTACAAAGAAAGATTTAACGCTGCAATTTAGAGGCAGTAGTAATCAGCGGATCATAGATGTGCCTCAATCGCTTGAAACAGGCAGCATGGTACTTTGGAAATCAGGTCAATACAGATGAGATGATAATAGTAAGGCAGCAATCAAACGATTTGCTGCCTTTTTTAAGTATTCTGAGAAGCATACAAATAATGATAAATTTTTTGTATTAGATGATCTATTTCATTTAACGGGATCGATGAATAATTTATAAATAATATCTGATCATTTTCAATGTTAGAATTCATTGTAAAATGACTTAATAAATTCAATTTAATGTGAGCTGATTGGATTTTTGATAGGAAACAAGTCGAATCAAACACAACAGATGGCTTCAAAAGAAGATGTAATCCTGCTTGCCCCCCTATAATGATGGCATTAGGATCGACATTTTTTATCGATTCGATTAACTGATTCCGTTTCTTTCGATAAAATCTTCGTGAACGATTCAAGTGTTGGATTAGATCACCTTGTTGTATAAATTCAGCTAAAACAAATTGACTTAACGTATTAACATCCATTGTATGATATACTTTAAAATTTTGATATAACAGTGCAAGAGAATCAGGTAAAACCATATAACTAATTCGTAAGCTTGGAGCGATATTACGAGAGAAACTGCCTAAATAAATGACTCTTTCATGTCGATCTAAATGTTTAAGACTTGCGATTGGCTGACCACTATACTTAAACTCACTGTCATAATCATCTTCGATAATATAGCGATTATTTGATTGAATCGCCCAATTGAGTAGCTCTAATCTGCGATCGACAGGCATAATAATACCAGTTGGGTACTGATGATTCGGTGTGACAAATGTAAGTCGTGACTTAGATTTTTGAAGTTGATCGATAATCAACCCAGAATCGTCAAGTCCAATGGGGCAAACGGTCAAAGAATGATGCTGAATCACTGGCATAATCCCCTGAAATCCCGGATTTTCCATTGCAATCCTATCCCCAGGGGATAAATTAAGTATTTCAAAGAGACGCGTCATTAAATAATTAGTACTCGGACCAATAATAATTTGATCAGGATGACAGGGCACGCCACGTGATTGACTTAAATAGGCTTGAATTCCATTTCTTAAACTAGGTAAACCACGATAATCTGTCATTGACAAGATAGGAAGATTGTCTGGCGATAAAACTTGTTGATAAAGCCGCCCAATTTTTTGATATGGAAATAATGCTGGATCCGGAACTGATTTTGTTAAATCATATTTATGTTTCGATATTATTTCTGATTCTGAAATTGGAATGTCACAATCAATTAGAGGGTATTGATTAGTAATATTGGCTACAAAATAACCTTTTCGTTCAATCGAATAGATGTATCCCTCATCTAATAATTGATTATAGGCACCCAGTACAGTATTTTGACTAATCCCATTTTGCATTGCTAATTGACGCTTACTAACCAACTTATCGTTATATTTCAATTCCCCTCGATGTATTTTATCTTTGATATCTTGATAAACTTGTAAATAAAGGGGGGTGTCAATCATTTGATTTAAATTTAGTTCCAATGAAACCTCCTACAACCATCTGGTACCATCCAAATACTATTTTTTGATACTATTAATAGTATCAGTTGTTCGGTAAAATATGAAGTACATTTCGATTGGAAATGAATAGAAAATATTAGGTGATGAATGATGAAGACAGAAATGATTATGGTAGTGAATGATTGGCCTGGATTAGGTAAAGCTGCTGCTTCAATTAATGTACCCATTTTGAATGCCGCACAATACGAAGTGGCACTTTTACCTACATTATTATTATCTACGCATACAGGATTTGAAGGATTTGTTATCAAATCACTGGGGGATTCCTTTATGGAATTTGCGAAGCATTGGCAAACACAACCAGTCAAATATCCAGCGATATTAACTGGCTATTTTGAAAATGCCGCTCAAATCGAACAATTTGTCACTTATCTCGAAATAATCCGATTAGACCAAGCTCAAGATGCCATCGTTGTAACCGATCCGATTATGGCAGAAGGGGGACAACTTTACCCAGGATTTACAGAAGACATTATTACTGGAATGCGCCATTTATTAAGTCAGTCTGATATCATTCTTCCGAATATTACGGAGGCCTATCTATTAGCTGATTTACCTTATCAACCGAGACCGACCCATGATGAATTATGCCAACTTACTGAAAAGTTGCATCAACTCGGTCCAGATAATGTTATTATCACAGGCGTTCACCATAATGAACAAATTGGTTTCTTTTTAAGTCAAAAAGACCATGAACCTGTCTACATTATGCACCAATATTATGAAACAGAATATTGCGGCACCGGAGATACCGCTATTAGCTTGCTAACGGTGTTTCACTTAGCCGGTGATTCTTTGGAGAATTCACTCAAAAAATCAAGTATCTTACTTGAAGAAGCCATGAATGTATCATATCAGCAAGGACGATCAAGAAATATGGGAATTAACTTCGAGAAAATTCTTCCTAAAATCGCTACAATGATGACAAAGAATATTTAAATCAAAACAGCACTCAGAAAAATTCGAGTGCTGTTTTTTTATGCTTGAGTACGGTGTAGTCTTTCTCGACGAAGAAAATATAGCGAAATTATTAAAGTAATCAATTCTGAAATGGTTAGGCAAAGCCAAATAATACTTGACCCGAATAGATTTGGGAAGGTAAAGACAACCAACGCAACCACAATGTAGCCACGCATCAATGAAATAATCAATTCATCTCGAGGACGTTGAACTGCCGTTAAATAACCACCAATACCAATATTAAAACCTAAAATTAAAAACGAACTGCTAAACAGGCGCATGGCTCTAACCGCTAACTCAATAAAATCTGCTTCCATATGATTTAAAAAGATGGATAAAACTACATTCGGGAAGAGTTGAATCAATAATACCATCATAGAGCTACTTACAAGAATCGTATACAAAACGTATTTTCTGAGTCGTTTGACATGTGTCATGTTCTTAGCGCCAAAATTATAACTCAATAAAGGCTGACTACTTTGAACAATCGATAGCATCGTATTTACGATTAAATTCATCAAGTATACAATCACAGAGAAAACAGCAAGTCCGTTAACGCCATAATGATTTGCGATGACTTGATTAAAAACCAAAATAGTAAATCCAGTAGACATTTCTGTGAGCGCTGCAGGGAAGCCAAAGCGAATCATATCACGTAGATCAATCCGACGCATCTTAAATTTAGCAAATTTTAAATTTGCACGATCAGACAGAAAATGAAGGGTATACCCAATACACGGAAGAACTTGCGATATCCCGGTCGCAATTGCGGCGCCACGCACACCCAAGTGGAAAATATAAATGAATACGTAGTCTAAAATAATATTGGTTAGAGCCGATACAACCATAAATATAATCGCTAAATGCGGATGGCGATCTGCTTTCACCATAATTTCAAACATATAGGTCATACAGAAGAACGGACTAAACAAAATAATGGTCCCTAAATAAGCTAGCACATATTCATGGATTTCAGGTTCAGATCCAAGCAGCAGAGCGAGTGAATTTAAGTTAAGATAAGCAACCAAGGAGATGACAACGGATACTCCTAGAGCAAGTGATAGTCCCATGGTAAAGTACTGATTCCCTCGTTGAATCCTTCCTCTACCTAGAGAATAAGTAATTAAATTAGAAGTTCCAATTGCTAAGAGTATCGCGCTCGCAAAAGAGAGCGTTACAAAAGGCATTGAGACATTTACTGCTGATAAAGCGAGGGGGCCAACACCTTGACCTACAAAAATACCATCAACCATCGTATAAGTTGAGTATAAAATCATTGAGCCAATCGTTGGCACTAAGTATTTTAGATATGTTTTAAATAATTTCTTTGTTTCCAATGAATAAAAGCCTCCAAAAATGATATAATACCACTATAAAGGTTGGAGTCGGTCCAAGGTCAAGGAGAATTATGAACCTACACTATACAATCGGTGAAATTGCTAAATTATATAATATTACGACCGATACATTGCGTCATTATGAGAAGGAAGGACTATTAATCCCTGAGCGGGCATTAAATGGTTATCGTATCTATACGTTATTTGATATTTGGAAACTCAATGTGATTACAACAATGAAACGTTTAGATATCTCTTTAAAAGAAATCAAACAATTTCTAGAAGAGCGATCGGTTGAAAAAGAAAAAGCCATTTTGAATCAAGAATTGCAATTTATTGAGGAGCAGATTAACTCCTTGGAAAAGCAGCGACATTACATCAATCATCGAATCTTCGCTTTAGAAGATGCCCAAACAAATGATTTAATTAATCAAGTCCGATTCATCGATTATTCCGAGCGGAAAATTATTCATCTAGAAGAAAAGATTGAAACGGATAACGAAGTCGATTTAGCCTTTCATCAATTAATGCAACAATCAAAAGAAACGATTCAAATATATAACCGCGATTTCGCTGTCTTACTTCCAATTGAGAAAATTCATCAGAGAAAATACAATGAATATAGTGATGCCATACTCATTGTAGGGGAGGGCCAGCCATACGACCGAACCCTTCCTTCTGGAACTTATGCAACATTGCGTTACCAAGGTTCATATCAAAATGCTGAAAAAGCTTATAATCAGCTACTGTCGCGAATAAAGTCGCTCGGATATTACCCAGGGCCATATGCAATTGAACGATACTTAATCGATATTAATCAAACGTCAAATATTGATGAATATGTGACAGAACTGCAGGTGATCGTTGAATAAAAAAGTATAATTTTAGTTATCGTATTATCTTTATCAGTCTAGGAATCAATATTGATTAAAAAATTATTATCTGATTTGACTTTTTTTATTATTATTAATTATGGGAGGAAATAATTATGAAATATTGTCCAAATTGTGGTACTGAAGTTAAAGAAGAGGATTTATTTTGTCCAACGTGTGGTACTAAACTAGAGAAAAACTCACACAGCACGTCGCTCACTAAATTCAAAATTGGAAATCGGACATTAAATCTACCTAAATATACTATTCCAGTAGGAATCTTATTATTATTCGTCTTAATATATTTCAGCTTTTTCAGAAGTAGTCCACTGAGTGGCTACTGGGTGAATGAACGTCCAGAAGACCAATTTTATTTATTTAATGGTCAAGAAGTCAAAAAAACACATGCTGATTATTCTGAATACTTAAACGTTGCATCCAACAACCAAGCAGAGTTTGTTTTTGAATACGATTTTGTATCCGATCATAAAATAAATTTCAAACTGATAAAGCAAGGTAATCACTATCAAATTGACCCTAAATCCGTCACATTTGATTTAAATTTTGAGGATTATGTTGAAGACAACTGGCTATATCTGTCAAAAGACGAGATTACAGATATTCTTAAAGGGAATATTCCAAATTCATTTTATGAGGAAGACCAAGCTTTAATTAAAGCTATCACACCTTATATTGAACGCTCAAACGGAAGTTATCGACTCAAAATGACCGTATCACAAGCAATGGGTGTTTTTCACGAGTTACCAACTGCCTCACAGGAACTCTTAGAATATTATTATGATTTTTCACTCGATGAGCTAGATAAAGAAATCAATGATTTCCTAAATGGATTTATTTTCAAATTGGAGAATAAGCAATTTCTTTTAATCGAACACACTAAACCATCCGCATTGAGTTTTGTCGATTTAGATGATGATTTTTATCTAAAGCTTTATCGAATTGACTAATAAACGAAAGGTGAAATGAATGACGATAACTTCATTATTTAACGCCAAACAATTAAGTTATACTGCACCCGATGGCTACCAAATTATAGAATCTGCTAATTTCGATATTCAGCAGGGGGAATCAGTCTTAATCACCGGTCCCTCTGGGAGTGGTAAATCCACTTTATTAAAATTATTAGCCTTAATGATTTCTCCTACGTCAGGTACACTAACCTATCAAGGTAAAAACATTGAATCTTATAATCCAATCGAATATCGTAAAGAAGTTTCATATTTCTTCCAAAACCCACTGCTTTTTGATCAAACCGTCGAAGAAAACTTATCTTTCCCATATGAGATTCGGCATCAAACCTTTGACAAAGCCCATGCAATCGATTGGCTTCGAAAAGTCCATCTTGATGCATCCTACTTAACAAAACATATTGAAGAACTATCAGGGGGAGAACGCCAGCGAATTGCTTTTATTCGCAATTTATTAATTCTACCTCAGGTGTTATTACTCGATGAAGTCACATCTTCATTGGATAAATCAAATCGTGAAATTATTGCAAATGTCATTAAAGATTTAAAATCTGAATGCGAAATTACCGTACTGATGGTATCACACTTAGATGAAGATTTAACTCATTTTGACCAAGTACTTCAAGTAGAAGATAAGAAAGTAGGGCGGAGCGATGAATTCAAATAATTTATCCATTTACTCATTACTTTTAACATCATTGCTCTTGTTAGTTCCAGTCGTAATATCTTATAAGGAGCACTTAGATGTTGAAAAAGAAGTCTTAGTAGCAGGAATTCGAGCTGCGATACAGCTATTTATTATCGGATATGTTTTACAATTTATTTTTAATGTTAATAATCACTTATTAACAACTTTAATGATTATTTTTATGATTTTTAATGCCTCAATGAATGCGAAACGTCGTTCAAAAGGAATTAATAATGCTTTTTTCATCTCCTTTGTCTCTATCGGCGCAGGGGCAATCATTACACTGGGAATCCTCATTCTCACCGGCGCAATCCAATGGACACCACGAGAAGTGATTCCAATTATGGGCATGTTATCTTCCAATGCTATGACTGGAATGAGCTTAACCTTTAACTCATTGCACAGCAAATTCACTGATCAACGACAAAAAGTACTCGAGAAATTGGCACTTGGAGCTACAATCCATCAAGCTTCAAAAACCGTCGTTAGAGAGAGCATTAAGACAGGGCTAATACCGAATATCGACTCAACCAAAATGGTAGGTCTTGTATCGTTACCGGGAATGATGACTGGGATGATTATGGCAGGCGCAGAACCAACGCAAGCCATTCGTTACCAATTGGTTGTAATGTTTATGATCTTATCTTCAATCAGTTGCTCGACCATTATCGGAGCTTACTTAGCCTATCCTAAATTCTTCAACCACCGCGCACAGTTGCTAGTAGAGGAGAAGCGTGGAAGTTAAAAAAATATATTATTTTTAAATAATTTTTTGTCCTTCTGATCTTATTTTATATTTTTAGAAAATATGTCTTAAAATTATTTACTGAATATAATTGTGTTATAATGTTTTTCCCAGTAACAACCATGATTTCTGTATGACATAAATTATGGTATAAATCAAGCAATGAATAAAGGAATTTATATTTTTGTGTTGATATATATTTAATTATTTTTGATAATCAACAATCTGATAAAGTCCATATAATTGTGTAAAAGTTAAAAGGCCATGTAACAGCCCTTTTACGGTACAATGTTTTTAACCACTAAAAACATACCCAGGAGGACGTTACATGACCCAAGTACATTTTACACTGAACAACGAAGAGGTTCAAAGTATTATTGAACATTCCGTTAAAGATGATGTGTCTAAAAATATTTTGACCACTGTTTTCAACCAATTGATGGAAAATCAACGAACAGAATATATTCAAGCCGATGACTATGAACGTTCAGAAAGTCGTCAGAGTCAAAGAAATGGCTATTATGAGCGAGACTTTACAACTCGTGTGGGCACACTCGAATTAAAAGTGCCTAGAACACGTGATGGTGAATTTTCACCGACGGTGTTTGAGCGTTATCAGCGAAATGAAAAGGCACTGCTCGCTTCAATGCTTGAGATGTATGTTTCAGGCGTTTCGACACGTAAAGTTTCAAAGATTGTTGAAAAGCTCTGTGGAAAATCGGTATCGAAATCTTTTGTTTCTAGCCTGACTGAACAGTTAGACCCGATGGTCAACGAATGGCAGAACCGTTCGCTCTCAGGTACGAATTATCCTTATCTGATGACTGATGTTCTCTACATAAAAGTCCGTGAGGACCATCGAGTGCTTTCTAAAAGCTGCCATATTGCGATCGGGATAACAGAAGGGGGTGATCGTGAAATCATTGGCTTCATGATCCAAAATGAAGAAAGTGATGACACATGGTCCATCTTCTTTGACTACTTAAAAGAACGCGGTCTACAGGGGACAGAACTCATCATTTCTGATGCCCATAATGGCCTAGTGTCTGCGATTCGTAAGTCCTTTACCAACGCAAGTTGGCAGAGATGTCAGGTCCATTTTTTAAGAAATATCTTCAGTTCCATTCCAAAAAAGAATTCAAAACCGTTTAGAGAAGCAGTAAAAGCGATCTTTAAGTTTACGGATATTGAACTCGCTCGAACAGCTAAGAATGCCTTAGTCGGTGAATATATTGACCAGTCCAAATATACAAAAGCATGCGAAACATTGGATAATGGCTTCGAAGATGCCTTTCAATACACGGTCATCGGAAATGGCCACAATCGGCTAAAAAGCACCAACCTTCTTGAACGACTGAACCAGGAAGTCCGCAGAAGAGAAAAGATTATTCGTATCTTTCCCAACCGAGCGTCCGCCAATCGATTAATTGGAGCTGTCCTTATGGACCTTCATGATGAATGGCTCAGTTCTACAAGAAAATATATTAAGTTTGATCAATGAGTGACCGGTAAAACATTGTATAGTATTTTACACAGGATTGTGGACTTGACTAACAATTCAGTGCAAAATATCTTTAAAGTTGTTATAGTATAAAAATTCAAATCGAATTTTTTCTAAATATAAACTCTGAAGAATATGCTATTAAACTTACGAATAGATAAGATAAGGTGGTATAGGTGATATGAAAGCAACCCGCAAACTTCGCATTGAACAAGCTGCAGATGCAATTATAAATTTTATAAAAGTAAATGAATTAGCTATAGGAGAGCGTTTGCCAAATGAAAATGAGCTTGCAGAGTATGCTAAAGTTAGCCGCAGTACATTGAGAGAAGCTGTTCGTATGTTGGTTTCAATCAATGTCCTTGAGGTTAGACATGGTTCTGGCACCTATGTTGGACCAGGCCCAAATGAAACTGAAGATATTTTAAATTTTGGAAAAATTAAAAAGCCGTTAAAGCTTGTTCAAGATTTATTTGAAATAAGATATTTAGTGGAGCCCACCATGACTGCAAAAGCAGCAAGATATATTACAAAAGAACAAGTTCACGAATTAGAGGATTTAGCGAAAAAAATTGAGAACTCTATAGTAAATGAGACTTTGGATCATTTAGATTATGATATACAATTTCACCAAGTGATCGCCAAAGCTTCTCAAAGTATAGCTTTCTATAATTTATTCCCTATAATATATGAATCTATTGTTCAGTATAATAAAAAATATTCATCTGCAACCATAAAGGAAGAGACCATTATATCGCATCGTGAAATATTAGATGCTCTAAAAAAAGGTGATGAGATTGCTGCATTCGATGCTGCTTTAATTCATATTATAAATAACCGACGCACAATTTTAGATTAAATTTAAGCTCTTGAAATACATAGGATGACTTATGTGTTAAATCACTTTTTTTATTTTTCTATGTAATTATAACAATAAAACACGTATTTCCTTGACATAAATTCTAAATAAAGCTAGAATAAACCCAAAGTCATCAGATGACTTTGGGTTTATTTAAATTCTACTACATATTATATTTAGGAGGAGCGGTTATGAGCGAGTTATTAAGTACTTTGCAAAAAAATTATATTTTTGCTGTAGTCCGTGGTAAAAATGAGGTTGATGCAGAAAAGATTTGTATCGCTGCTGTTAAAGGTGGTATCAAAAACCTAGAAGTAACCTATACGACACCAAATGCTACATTAGTAATTTCGAATTTAGTAGAAAAATATAGTGATAATGATGAAGTCATTGTGGGTGCAGGTACAGTTATGAATCTATCAATGGCGAAAGAAGCCTATGAGGCTGGGGCAAGATTTTTGGTTAGTCCTCATTTTGATCCAATAATTGCAGAGTTTGCGCACGAAAAAAATGTCTACTACATGCCAGGCTGTGCTACTGCAACCGAGATTGTAAACGCTATGAAAGCAAGATGTAAAATTATTAAAATTTTTCCAGGCGGAATACTTGGACCAAATTTCATTAGCGATATCCACGGTCCAATTCCTGATGCAAATTTAATGCCGTCTGGTGGAGTATCAATTGACAACATTGAAAAATGGATGTCAAAAGGAGCGATAGCTGTAGGTATCGGAAGTGCATTAACTAAAAATCTAGATGAAATGGGTTACGAAAGTATTACTGAGACAGCGAAAATTTTTAGTGATAAAGTTAAAAATTTTAATGCATAGGGGGAATATAGATGTCTTTCATGAATGATTCTTTTTTACTTGAAAGTCCATCAGCAAAAAAGTTATATCAATTAATAGAGGATTTACCAATTTTTGATTTTCACTGCCATCTGGATGCTAAAGTTATTTATGAAGATAAACCATTTAATAATATTGTGGATTTATGGTTAGATGGTGACCATTATAAATGGCGTTTGATGCGAGCAAATGGAATACCAGAAAGTAAAATTACAGGGAACGCTGATAATGAAATAAAATTTGAAGCATGGGCAAGAACTATTGGTACAGCTTTTGGAAATCCGTTGTTTCATTTTAGTCATTTAGAATTAAAAAATATTTTTGGTGTTGTAGAACATTTGAATGAGAATAATTGGAAAGAAATATATGATCATTTAAATGATTATATCAATGAAAAAAAACTTAGTCCACGACAGTTGATTAAGGAGTCCAATGTAGATTTCATTGGAACAACCGATTCACCATTAGATAGTTTAGAGTGGCATAAAAAACTGAATGAAGATAAGACATTTAATACAACAGTAGCACCAACTTTCAGACCAGACTCTGCTTTTGTTCATCATTCAGATTTTAATCATTTTGTGAATGCTTTAAGTGAACTCGAAGAGATTGAAATTAAATCTTATCATGATTTTGTTAATGGATTAGAAAAACGTGTTAAATATTTTGCAGACTGTGGTTGTAAGGCATCTGATATAAGTTTAGATTCAATAAGTTTTTGTCCCACAAACAAAGATGTTCTTGATTTAATATTACGCAAAAAACTTCAAAATAAAAAACTTACTACATTAGAAATATCACAATGGCAGACAGAAATTCTTAAATCATTATGTGGACTATACAAAAAATATGGTTTTGTTGCTCAAATTCACTTTGGAGCACAAAGAAATAATAGTTCAATTTACTATGAACAAGTTGGAGTCGATAGTGGATTTGATTCAATCGGTGATCAAACTGATCTTGCTCATGGATTGAACTGTTTTATTAACTACCTCCAAAAAGAAGATAAACTTCCGAAAATGATTTGGTATAACTTAAATCCTAACTACAACACAATTGTTGCTAACACACTAACTAACTTCCAAGCGAATGAGAAAAAACAACGGAGTATATTACAATTTGGTTCTGCATGGTGGTTTTCTGATCACAAACGTGGAATTCTTGATCAAATGAAAACTTTAGGAGAGCAAGGAATGTTAGCCAATTTTGTAGGAATGCTAACAGACTCTAGAAGCTTTTTATCCTATTCTCGCCATGATTACTTTAGAAGAATATTATCTTCACTTTTAGGAAAGTGGATGGATAATGGTGAAATCCCTAATGATCTTGAATTTGTAGGAGAAGTAGCTAAGAATATTGCTTATTACAATGCTAAACGTTTTTTTGAAGAATAGTATATTTTTAATACAAGGGGAATTGATTAATGGAAATGACATTTAGATGGTATGGCGAAGATGATCCTGTAACGCTTAAAAATATTCGTCAAATACCTACCGTTCGAGGTATTATTTCAGCTGTGTATGACATTCCAGTAGGAGAGGTATGGCCTGTCGAAAATATTCAGAGAATAAAAGATATGGTAGAGCAGCACGGTTTACGTTTATCAGGAATCGAATCGGTACCTGTTCATGAAGATATAAAAATGGGTAAAGATAGTCGTGACAAATTAATTGAAAACTATAAGCAAACATTACGAAATATTGCTGAATGCGGTATTGACATGGTTTGTTACAACTTTATGCCTGTATTCGATTGGACACGAACTGACCTCGCCTATGAACTCTATGACGGGTCAAACGCTTTAATTTTTGATGAATGTGTTGCTAGAAGGATGGATCCGTTAAATGGGGATCTTTCACTACCAGGCTGGGATTCTAGTTATACTAAAGAAGAAACAGCCGATATAATAAAGAACTATTCTGAGATTGATAATGAAAAGCTGTGGAAGAATTTAGAATATTTTATTAAAAAAATTATTCCTGTTGCCGAAGAAGTTGGAATCAAAATGGCAATCCATCCAGATGATCCTCCATATTCAATTTTTGGATTACCTAGAATTATTACTGGAAAAGAAGCAATAGCTAGATTCTTAGATATATATGATAGCCCAAACAACGGGCTCGCATTATGTGTTGGATCATATGCATCTAATCCTACAAATGATGTGAATGATATTTTACGCTATGCACTCGAACGTAATCGCGTCAATTTTATGCATACTCGTAATATCTTGCTTAAAGAAGGGAAATCGTTTGAGGAATCAGCACATCCTACCGAATATGGTTCAATAGATATGTATAAAGTAATTAAGGCATTGAGTGACTATGATTGGAATGGGCCAATTCGTCCGGATCATGGGCGAATGATTTGGGGAGAAACCGGGCGCCCTGGTTACGGATTATATGATAGAGCTTTAGGAGCAACATATTTATCAGGTTTATGGGAAGCTATACGTAATATGGAAAATAAAGATTTACTACAAAAAAAATTCGGAAAGGAGACATAATATGCCTTTTAACATTGATTTTACGGATAAAGTAATAGTTGTTACAGGAGCTGGTGGCGTAATCTGTGCTAAAATATCACAAGAATTTGCTAAAAAAGGTGCAAAAGTAGCATTGTTAGACATAAATGAAGAAGCTGCACAAAATAATGCAAATCAAATAAATGAAGATGGTGGAATAGCGATTGCTTACAAAGCTAATGTCCTTGATAAAGAAAATCTTGAAGAAGTTAGAAAATGTGTCTTACGCGATTTAGGAAAAGTTGATATTTTAATAAATGGTGCTGGGGGAAATAATCCGAAGGCTACCACTGAGAATGAGTTCCATGAAACATATTTAACTGAAAATTCGACATCAATTTTTGGTTTAGAAAAAAATAGTATTGAATTTGTTTTTAATTTAAATTTTTTAGGAACATTATTGCCAATCCAAGTATTTGCCAAAGATATGATTGGACGTAAAGGAACTAATATTATTAATATTTCAAGTATGAATGCTTATACACCGCTAACAAAAATTCCAGCCTATTCTGGAGCTAAAGCAGCAGTAAGTAATCTTACCCAGTGGTTAGCTGTCCATTTTTCTCACGTTGGTATCCGGTGTAATGCCATTGCACCAGGATTTTTAGTAACTAATCAAAATAGAAATCTTCTTTTTAATGGAGAAATACCAACAGAACGTGCTAAAAAAATTCTTAGAAATACACCTATGGGACGTTTTGGTGAAGCAGATGAACTAGTAGGTGCTACATTTTTTCTTGCTAGCGAAAATTTAGCAAGTTTTGTTAACGGAGTGATAATTCCAATTGATGGCGGTTTCAACGCGTATTCGGGTGTTTAATTTATTAAAAAAACATAATAGATATATAGAAAGAGGTATTTATAATGGGAAATTTTATTTTTTGTATTGATTCGGATGGGGCAGTTATGGATACTATGACTTATAAACACGAAGATTTCTTCGGACCTTTAGCAGCTGAAGTTTTTGAGGTAAAAGATCCTAAAGTTTTTCAAGAAAACTGGGAACAAATTAATCTCTATACTAAAACGCGTGGAGTTAATCGTTTTGTAGGACTTGTCAAAGCACTAGATTCTGTTGGATATAATAATATTGATGACTTAAAAGAATGGGTGGATTCTACAGAATCACTCTCCAATGATTCACTCAAAGAAAAATTAAAAGTAAATAATTCAGAAAATTTACGTAAAGCATTAAAATGGTCAGAATTAATTAATTCTAGTTTACGAGATAATAAACATGACGATGAATACTTTGAGGGTGCTGATCATGCTTTAAAATTATTAAAAGAGAAAGGAACAGTTTATGTGGTAAGCTCTGCTAACGAATCAGCTGTTAAAGATGAGTGGACTCGTCATAATTTAATCCAATATGTAGACGATTTATATTGTCAAAATCGTGGAAAAAAAGAGGATGTCATTGCGGAATTTATTCGCAACGGACAACCTAGTAATCGCATATTGATGGTTGGAGATTCCCCTGGTGATTTAACAGCAGCTACTTCTAATGGTGCTTTATTTTATCCCATCTTAGTAGGGCAAGAAAAAGAATCTTGGAATCACTTAGTTGATAGTGAATTAGCAAATATTTTAGATGGAACTTACCTTAAAGATAACCAGAAAAAGTTAATAGATAAATTTTGGTCTAACCTAGAATAATTAAATTTAATAAAGTGAGCTACTCAATAATTTACAAAATTAATTCGAAATGAGGATGAAAATGTTCGAAAAAGTTAGTCTTGATCTCGTTGAACATCTCGGCGGGAAACAAAATATTAAAACAGTTAATCAAAATGAAAATGTATTTGTTTTTAATGTAAAAGATCCTGCATTAGTAAGAACGTCAGATTTATTACATGTTTCTGGTGTTTCAAACATCAATTATAACAGTTTAGGTATCCATGTAAGTTTTACCGATTCTGCTTCTGAAGTATATGATTCCCTTATAGAATACTTAGATTCAAATGACGATGGAGAACAGAAAAAAGAAAAACTAAAAGAAGAGAGTTTATTTAATAGAGGAATTAAAGCAATTACAGCAAGTCTTTCTCCAGTTGTTCCAGTTATGGCAGGTGCTGGCTTAGGAAAAGTTATTGTTCTTGTTTTAGAATTAGCAGGAATTCTAACTAAAACTCATCCAGTACATATTTTTCTATCTTTCATATTTGATACAGCATATTTCTTCTTACCTGCATATACTGGGTTCTCAGCAGCAAAAGTATTTGGAGCTAACCAGTATCTGGGTGGATTCATGGGATTAATGACTGTCCATCCTACATGGATGAATATTATTGCTGACGGTATTCCTTTTACATTCCTTGGTTTAAATGTACCTTTGATTAACTATAAAACTACATTGATTCCAGCTTTGGTAACAGTCTGGTTAATGAGTTATATTGAAAAGTTCTTCCGAAAAATAGTTCCAGATATGATGAAAGTATTCGGAGTACCACTTATGACAATGTTAGTAACCGCACCTTTGACATTTTTAGTATTTGGACCATTAGGAGATTGGATTAGTCAGCTTGTTGCAGACGGATCTGTCTTTCTATATGATACAGTAGGTTTTATTGCAATACCACTACTTGCTGCAGCATATCCCTGGTTAGTATCAATTGGAGTCCATAAGGCGCTCAGTCCTATAAGTATTACATTAGTTGCAGAGCAAGGATTCGACCCTATTATTAGAGTAGTAGCACTTTGTGCAAACATGTCACAAGCAGCAGCTGGTTTATTTGTTGGATTCCGTGCGAAAGATAAAGAGTTAAAGTCACTAGCTTACTCAACAAGTTTAACAGCATTTTTAGGTGGAACAACTGGTCCGGTAATGTATGGTGTTAACTTGCCTCTTAAAAAGCCGATGATTGCAAGTATGGTAGGGGCATTTGCAGGTGGTGTTTTTGCGTCACTTGCTAAGATGAAGGCATTTATATATGTGACACCAGCACTATTATCACTACCAATGTGGATATCCGAGAATGAAAACTACTTATTACAAGCAGTGATCACTATTATAATCACAACTACTGTTACTTTTATAGTTCAAGCTCTACTTGGTTTTGACGAAACTGATTATAATGCTAAAAATTAAATATAATTTATAATTTAATATAAAACAATTATAAATATTAATCCTATTAGATTTATTTTATCTTCTTGAGTTGTAAAGTTAAATGCAACACTTTCTGTTACATGATTCGATGAACTTAAAATCTCTTTACTTCTTCCCCTAGGAGAAGAAAAAATTTAAATACGACATTGTTGAAAATACTCTTCTGATGAACGTAGCCCTATCACTTCTCTAATCCTTTTATTGATTGCCTGAGTGGCTTGATCGATATCCATTTCTGAAAAAAGATGGATGGATTTTCCTTTAGGGATGAATTCCCTCAACAGTTTATTGAAGTTTTCGTTTGAGCCCCGTTCCCAGGATGCGTAGGCATGACAAAAATATACGTCTGTATTGAGTTCAGACATTAAGGAGAATTCAGAACCATTATCAAAAGTTATTGAAGCAAATAGGTTAGGGTTATCTGCTAGAATCTCTTCAAAGGCATTTTTAACCGTTTGACTTTTATAGTCGCTGATTTTCTTAGTAATGGCATAGCGTGTTTTTCTCTCTACCAAGGTAATGATTGCCGGTTCATTTTTCGTTTTCTTCCCTTTAACCAGATCAGCTTCCCAGTGTCCAAATGTTTCTCTTGATAAGACGTCCTCTGGACGATCGGTGATACTGGTACCTAGGATTCTTTTGTTTTTACCCTTAGGGTTACTATGCTGGTTTTTTCTTGGTTTCAGACGATACATGACAGGTAAGTCATGTGGTTTGATAGACAAAAGACCTTGACGTATATATGAATAGACGGTTTTAAACGTTGGTATATTCTCTACAGGATGCTTTTTTCTATAAAGAGCTATAAATGTCTTTATGTTGTAGAGCCGCTGTTTACCTTTAAACAATCCTTTAGTGAAGGCATCCTCCAGCGCAGAGAAGAAAGCGCTCGAGAAAGAAACAATCTTTTTGCGGACACACTTTAAACGTCTATTTTCATAAACAGATTGACCGGAATCTGAGTAGTACACAGTGACTTTCTTATTATAGCCATTAATCTGCTTGATCTGTTCTACAGTGCCCCGATTAATTTCTCTATGGATTGTGGAGCGGTTACGTCCAAGGCGTCTGCCTATCTCTGCTTTACTAATATCTTCATTTAACCATTTTTCTATTAGCTGTCTTTCTTTAAAGTCTAAATGAGTAAATGATCGGTTCTGATTTGTGTTATAATTATTTGTGGACATGAAGATTCTCCTTTGCTTATTTTGTGGTGATTTAAGTATAACGAATCTTCATGTCTTTTTGTATTTCAGAAATTACTGAGTGTTGCAATTCATTTTACAACACACCTTTATTTTATCTTATTTAAATAATAATCTGATGGGATTTTTTAGTTTTAAACAGAAAATAAATCATCTGAAATATGAATACAGAATTATAATTTTACAGATTATAAATAATTAGAAGGGGATTATTTTTAATTTTGATATATCTTTATACATTTTAATAGGTTTTAAACGAGTCATACATTTTACATTAAACTGCCTATAACACAGACACTTAATAAAATGATACCTTACTGTAAAATAACTGTTGGTAAGCTAAAAGCAAACAATAACCCTCTACTATACAGTTAGTAGGCAAAAAAACACAGAAAGTTAGAGGATTATTCATGAATGTTGTAACACAAATTATACAAGAAATTAGTAAAATGATAGCAGATTTATATAATTAAGCGATTCAAGCGAAAATAAGATTTTCAATGTGTATCAAAACCATTGGAGACACGATGCGTAAACTCTCCAATGCGTTATTACAAAGATATGTAATTCGATAAATTAGACGCCCGTCAGTATGGTTGGATTCGTGTAAGCGCTAACATAAAAATGTACATTTTTGACAAAATAAAGATGTACAAATAGAAGCTTCACAGACAGGAGGAGATAACGGATAATCATTCATGCGGAGTCGGCAAGACTCATTTGGCCGCGGCAATTGGATTAGAAGCTACTAGGAATCGCTATAGCACCTATTTCATTAAATGTAGCGAGCTCTTAGAGAAGCTCAGGAAGGCTCAGTCAGAGAACCGATTAGAGAGCAAATTACATTACTATAATCGGGCTAGCTTACTCATTATCGACGAACTGGACTACTTTCCCTTAAATCCTGGAGAGGAGGGTCTCTTGTTCCAGGTCATTGATCAGCGCTATGAGACTAAGAGCACCATACTCACCACGAATATTCCCTTTGGTAATTGGGATGAGCTGTTTCAAGATGCTTTAATTGCACATGCGATTGTTGATCGCGTCCTTCATCACTCAAAAGTGGTTCAAATTAATGGCGATTCTTATCGGTTAAAGGATTATTGAAGCAAGGAAGAGGAAGAAAGCGTATAGTCAATATGAGATGTAGTTGTGCATATTTATATTCACACTTTTGTACAATTTTGTGTTGATATTTACAATTCGTAAAGTAGCTATCTTACACTATTCCAATAGCACACGGAATCGGCAGATTTTTTCGAACAATCGCTGATTATTGAAATCCAATAGAGTGAAACCCGTCTTCATAACGAAAGCGAGAGGCGATGAAGTGAATACCGACGGAGGCGCGGTGTCAAAGACGTCGGTTAAAATATGGAATCCATGAAACTGGGTTCAGGGAAACATAAAAATATGGTAGAGGAAAACCAACAATAATTTGACACTATCGAAACATAATATATCCTTGGCTAACTTAATGTTTTGTGCTATAGTTGAGTTATTATAATGCTATACATATATGTATCACATAAGTTTTTTAAAAAGGGGAGGTATATTCATGAAAAAATTATTTTTAACCATCGTTTCTATCGTGTTGCTGTCACCTTTACAAAATATTTTTGCTGAGGAAAATTACAAAGTATATACAACTTCAGACGAAAATGCGGTTATTGAACAAATTTTAATTTCGGAAGATTCATTGATCCTATCTTTTGCTGGAGGTGCTATATACGAAAAATTTATTGAGATCATACCTTACTTACAAATAGAAGACGAAGCGGCAATTAAAAATGCAAATCCAACTATGCCAAGTCAAAATCAACCGAATGAGTCTTTAGTTTCAAAAGCTAAGGAACTCGAAGAACAAGGTCTTGCTGATAGAGTAATTTATGGAGAATTGTCTAAAATTTATGACCAAGTTCAATATGTCGTTAAAATAGATGGATCGTTTATTATAGAATTTAATGGAATCGATATCTATAATAAAGATAACGTTCTAAGAGTTAGATATAACAAAGTCGTTGTCATTGAGGGACAAATTGAAGATGATAAATTAATATTCGATAATATAGAATATACACTTGGATCCGAGTAATTCCTTTTAAATAAGCTAGCTTACCTATTTTGATAGAGTAGGCTAGTTTTTATTTTTTGAAGAATTGCAATAATTATTGCGACAAAAAGTCATTCTAACTGAACGAGTTCGTGCATGAGTACTTCAAGAGGTTCCCATATTAAATTTACCTCTGGTCTCCTGAGGTTTGCGTCGTTTACCCTTTTGTCTCAGGCAATTTAACGAGACCTCAATGACACCTTGATAAATCCAGTTATAGATTGTTTTAAATGATAATCTATTTTAATAGCAGTGTCCTACAATTTGTTCGGGAGACCAAGTTAATTCTGACTTTGTTTGAATATCTTGAGTGAGCTCAAGCGTATGTTTAAGGCGACGACCTTTAAGAGATTTATGTTCAGTAGCGTTATCTTAAGCCAATTGAGCATCGTAACTTGCTGACTTAACACGCTTGTGCTCTCGATAAATCGTTAAACGATGATGCCCGATGGCTTCAGCAATTTGACTCACTGTATAGCCTTCATGATAAAGTACTTCTATTTTTGAACAGTTTTCTATGGTAAGATTTTGTAGCTCATAACAGGTCCTCCGTGTGTATTTTTGTGGTTACTAACATTTTATACGAACCTGTTATGAGTTTTCTTGTTTGTCTCAATTAATCTAGCGAATATATAAATTCTAAACATCATTTATTCTAGCAGGGTATGGTATAATGTGTATAATGAATGTTACACTTATATTTTTTTACTGATAAAAAAGGTTCTTAAAAAAGGGAGATTGAATGACCGATTATAATTTACCCACGTATGATGAATTAATGGATCAGTCGGACGAAATTCAAAAATTAAAGAATTAGTACCTAACTTTCCATCTGAAATAAAAGGAGAAAAAGAATTAGTCAATTTTTCTTTAAAGGATGAGCAACTGATTGATTTACCGAGCCGATAAAAATTGTTTTGTGACTTAGTATCTTATTCTTAGAATTTAGGTAAACAGCAACTAAATGTTCTTGCTTTTTTTCACCTAATAATTGAATCCCAAATTCTCCCGCATCTTGTGTTGAAAGAATTTTTTTACCTTCAAAATTTTCAATCACATATGAAGCATAGCTTTCTTTTATAATTTCTAATTTTTCTCTATCCCTTGCTGTAAGAATATCATTTGTTTGAATAAATTCATCTGATAGTAACAAAGAAATTGATACTTCTCCTAACTTTTCCCTAGCGTTTTTACTCAATAAACTTTTGATTGTTTTCATATTTACCACTCCTAAATTTTATTTTGCCTATCCCTTTGGGGGTGGGCTTACTTTGAAGGGGGCGCAAACGCCCTGAAATCGACAAGGGCGATTAGATCTTAGCGACGAAGGAGCTTAGAGATAATCGTGTATTTACCCTTGCGATAGAAGGGTGGCTTGTGCAACCGAAAAAAGCACTTCCTCACATGAGGAAGTGCTGATAAGAAACTTTTGAGTTACAAAAGTTTCCGATTGATATAGGAGTATTAATATTAAAAATGAGTACCCAACTTTTAAAAACTGAAATGAATATACCAGTGATTGGAAATTTAAATTGGACTTATTAATAAATCAAGTATGATTAAATTAATACGTAATGCTTTATTTTTTAGCGTAATTGTTCAATAGGGTATACTCTAATGAACAATTTTAAAATATTCATTTAATAGTCTCTTAAAGTGTTCAATAGGGTTGTTCATAATACATTTTTAATTTAGAATAGAGGTGGGAATTTGAAAGTAGGTAGGGTACGCTCGTGTTAGTTCAAATGAACAAAATTTAGAGCGACAAATTTCTTAATTAGAGAAAACTGCTCAAAGATTTTCTATGATAAACAGAGTGGAGCTAATACCAATAGAAAAGCATTACTGAATTTGATTGATTATATTCGTGATGGAGATATTGTAGTTGTCACGGAGCTAGATCGTTTAGGAAGAAATTATACAGACTTATCGGAGTTTATCACATAAAGTTTAGGGAAAAACAATCGCTTTTCCCCTTTATTTAGGAAGGAGGAAGCTATGAACAACAATTCTAAAAAAACTGAATCTATTTTAATATCTTTTGCTTTAATAGCTATTGCTGGTATAAGTTATGCCTTATCTGGTTTTTTAACCATTATAAGTTCTAATAATCAAAATTTTAATCTTCTATCTACTTTCTGGCTAACTGTGTGTATGCTCATTTTTTTTGTTATTATACCTTTTTTTATCGCTAAAAAAATTTATGGCATAGATTATAGATATTTAAAGATTAACCTTAAAAATTATACAATTTATATCTTAATAGGGTTTATATTTTTTAAATATATATTGAAGATTGATAGTATAAATATTTTTAGAAATTTAATTGTGGCTAGTAGTGAAGAATTTTTATTTAGGTTCATAATATTTGAAATACTTTTAAGAGGATTTGATAAGAAATACGCAATAGTAATAGGATCCATATTATTTGCTTTAATATTACATTTAAATGTAGATGTACTTATAAATATAATAAGCAAGTTTCCTATGTCTATTGTTCTATATATTTTATATGATAAGTTTGGATATGAAAATGCTTTTGCACTTCACTGGCTAAACAATTCTTTAGTAGATTTTTTTTATATGTAAAAAGGAGATTTTTATGAAAAACACTACAAAAAATACTTACTTAAAATCAATTATAATCAATGCGTTGATTTTTTTGATTCTAGCTTTATTTATAGACAAAATGAGTATGGGTATAGTTCTTTTAGTTTTAATATTACCTATAATTGTCAATTCTATATTAATAAAAAAGGAATATAAGCTTACTAACGAGGTTAACAATCACCACTATTTATTACCTATAACAAGCTTTATAATTTATATAATCTTTGGTCTTATTGTTAAGAGTAATGGAAAATGGGATGCCTTTAGATTAGGAAATGGTAGAGAAGTAGGGGAGACCTCTATCGAAATTGCAAATAGTCCAATAGACTTATCACAACTGATATTTACCTTAATAATGTATGTGACTATTAGTTATTTAATAACAAAAATTATTACTTCAAAGTCAGAAAATGGTAGTGTCAAAAAAATTGTGTAAACTCGATTGTAAAATTGTATTTTATATGTCTTAGTTCATTGGATAATTTTAGTACAGTATTTAGTGTTTAATTGATTACTTATGAAACGTGTGTTTCATTCTTCTTTAGTGTCATTTGACTCCGTTTAACGGATTGTTTCTGTGCTAAGAGCGCCTCTAATTCAAACGTTACTTGTCCAAATCCCTTATGTATTCGTTGGCTAAATCGTGTGTTATATTCTGAAACATAACAGTAAACGGTTTTCTCTAATGAATAATCATGTGGAAATTGTTCTCTCGTTTTTGTACGTCGCTTCAGTTGTTTATTGATACTTTCGGAAAGATTGTTGGTATACAATGAAGGCCAAATCACTTTTGGAAAATGCATAAAAGAGAAGAGATTCTGTTTGTTTCTCATCTGTTTTACCAGTTTTGGATATTTAGATTCCCATTGTTGACAGAATTCACCCAGTAGCTGTGTCGCTTCCTTGATATTGGAAGCTTTGGGGATCTGTTTTAAAGCCGCTAGAACTTCTGAACGATCACTTACTCTCACTTTTGAACCCATTTGTCTCAAAAGATGGGTCCAACAACTTTGGTGTAAGGCTTGAGGGAATTCATGGGTAACGGCTTCTGCTAAACCGGTTAATTCATCTGAAACAAAGAGTAGGACCTGTTGGAGACCGCGACGTTTCAAATCTTGAAGCATTTCACGATAATGGAGCGCTGACTCTGTAGGATATACTTGAAAATCGAGTATTTTCTTATAGCCTTTCGAATCAATGCCCACGATGGTATGCACAGCTTCTTTAGAAACCGTCCCTCGTCTCACTGGGATAAAGGTTGCATCGCAATAAAGACACACATAATCAGCCTGAATCACTTCCTGACGATAAGCATACAATTCGTCTTTAAAACTGTCTGATAGATTCGAGATGGTAGCTGCTGAATAATAATGCCCATACATTTTTTCGATGAGATCCGATATTTCACGAGTCGTAATCCCTTTTTGATACATCAAAATAATCATTTGTTCGAGATGCGAATGAGACTCTTTCAGGGCTTTAACCGTTTGAATTTCTAATTCACCCAAGCGATCTCGGGGTATCTTGAGTTCGAGGGTGCCATATTCCGTCTTTAAACGCCGAGAGTAATAACCATTCCTTGAATTTCCAGAATTGTATCCTCTAATATCCCATTTTTCATAATCTAAGAAGACGGTTCTTTCGGATTCTAGCAAAAGATTGACTGCATCCTCCAAGGCTTGTCTAAAAATTTCATGAATAGACTCACCTTTAGCTAGTGCTGTCATTAATTTTGTGTTAAAGTTTTCCATATGGGACCTCCTGTAAGTGATTGTTTTGTCGTAACTACAATCTTACAAGATAAAGGTCCCTTTTTCTATGGACTTTGGAGGTTACACAAGAAATTTTACACTATGCAGAAAATGACAAGAATAAAAAAGAGGAATAGAGATGTTACTAGAAGTAAGTCATTTGAGTAAAAAGTATAAGACTAAGGTAAGATAAGAAATTCAATGTTACTAGAAAAGGTTGAAGCAGGGAGATTAACACCGATTCATGTGTATGCAAAAAATACGAAAAGACCTCATTCAATATATTACACAGAGGATATTGTAAAGTATTTAGAAAAAATTAAAAAATTACGAATAGCAAGGGAAGAGTACTATAAATAAATTTTTAATGTAAAGAAATAGGATTGGTAAAGTTTTTCTTTACCAATCCTATTTTATTCATTGATAACGATTATTAGTATAACTTAATTATCTTTCTCCATTTCAATGCGTTTAAAAGTTACATTATTATGTGCATCTTCTAAGTCGCCATCTTCGTTAAGTTTTAGTAAAATTGAACTGTTCGGTTTAAGTTTAATTTTAAATTGATTGGTAGATTTTGAAATGAAATGATCCGCCTTAGCTTCGATACGAACTAAATAATCAGTATTAAAATTAAATTCATCTTTATTATCAGAAGTATACTCGATTAATTCAATTATAACTTCTTGGTCATTTTCTTTCTCATCTAGTTCAGTTAAAGAAGATAAATGAGGATTATATATTAAATCATAAACCGCTTCAAGTAATAAATGATAAGTATCTTTTTGATCAATTGCATCAAAAGGATTGTACTTATCAGAGTATAAAGTTACTAATCCTTCTTCTATTTCAACATACTTTAATTGCGAATCATCTTCTATTTGATAAACCCCGATAAAATCATCATACTTAATTTCATTTGCAGAAGCAGAATTAATAAATATTGAAAAAACTGGAATTAATAAAAACATTTGAACTATCATGTAAAGAAAAATATTCTTATATTTTTTATTCATTTAAATTTTCACCTCGATTAAATAGTAATTCAAAATTTTTTACTTTAAATTGTCCAGGTCTAGGACCATTAATAGGATATAAATAACCAGAGTATTTATAAAGGGCTATTTTAGCATCATGAAACTGTGTTGTACGTGCTAATTTACCGGTATATGTTGCACCAGCTTCTGTTCTTTCCATAGTATAATAAGGACCATAATTCGTGTCTGAATAAAATTCAAAATATATTCTTCTAGGTGGCAAGCTATTTAATTCAACAGCACTAGCTACCGAATTTTGATTAATAGATATAGTTGTATTAGTTAGAGTGAACACAGATAACATCGCGAAAATAATTTTTAATTTTTTCATATTTATCCTCTTTCTTTGATCTCTTTATCTCTTGCAGGAATAGGGTATTGACTTCCAACATATCCTTTATAGGTAGCTTTATATGCGTTAGGTCCCGATTCCCAAGATTGAAGATATAAAATACCTTGAGAAGAACCATTATTATAATAATACGTATTCGGAATCGGCTTGAATTTTTTTGAATTTATATTCATGTTATAAATTGAATAAGGATAATAAACAGTATGATAAATAACTTTAGACTGTAAATCGATTGAATCAGAAGAACCAAATTGATTTGTGAAATTATCGGCATTAACTTTCTGATCGCTTACTGGAGTACAGGACAATACAAAACATAGTGAAAGCAAGTAATAAAAATGTTTTTTATTTTTCATATTTCTATATCCTTTCTTTTCCTGACTACTTTACAGATATAACAATATTGTGCGACAATAAACCTCCTTTCAGTTTTATTAAAATGATTATAACACGATGATAAAAAGGTTACAATATTTAATTTCGATTTTGTAATATAATGCAGTAAATATGTTCAGGTATGACGTTAATATGCATAAATGTTCGTTATATTTTAAAATAAACCTTACTTTTCAAAGAAGCACAACTATACTTTAAATTTAAAAGGGGTGCACAGATAGACTTTTTTCAAGTGAAACTTTCATTATTAGTATAATCAACTATAACTATGAAGGATCAAGAAGAATCGACAGGATATTGTTTTCTAATGTTCACACATACTTTTATTTGACGAACAACCCTAATCCATTTATGTTTTCCTGATAATTTCAAGATATGATTAGAAATAATACATTAAAGTTTAACCAAAATGTAATATAGAGTTGACTAAATTAATTTCTTTTGATATATTACGGTTAGTATGGCGCTATACATATCTGTATCACTTAAGATTTTTTAATAATAGGGGGGAAATGAATGAAAATGATAAAAAAAGCTTTTATTGTTCTTAGTATTTTTATATTACAAGAAACAATTTTCATGTCGAATGTTTCCGCACAAGAGTTTACTAATAATCCTGTTACTGAAAGTTTAAGTACTATTAGAAGAATGTGGATAGACCAACATAAGGTACTATTGTCACCTGATACTATTAAACCACCATACAAATTTTATTATAGAGATGGACCCTGGCATGGATATTTACAGCTGATTGATTATAAAAATATGGCAGGTGTACCTCTTGCTGTTTATAGTGGTTATGTGTATCCAGTTGATGGACCTATCCCAATGCAAAAAGTTATAATAAAAACGGAGGCTGAATAAAAATGAAAAAAATCTTTCTTGTTTTAAGCTTTCTTTTAGTTTTTAATTTTACTAAACCAACTACAACTTCAGCCTCCAGCCAGTTAGATAATGAGAATGAATTAATGGGTTACTATACCAAAAGGGTTAGTCAATGGGTACTTATAGGCGATGGTGAATATCCACCATTGTTTTCCAAGACATTTTATTACAATGATGGTGTATACTCCGGAACTCTTTCGTTTTCCTATATGGAGAGAAGGCTCGGTCCTAGTGCTAGAAAAAGATATTTGTGGTATGCACTGTATTCCGGTACAGTAACTGGTAATATTGCACCTATTCAGAGCAGAGAAATTTTAGTGGAGGTAGATTAATGAAAAAATTATTTTTAACCATCGTTTCTATCGTGTTGCTGTTACCTTCACATAATATATTTGCTGAAGAAAATTACAAAGTATATACAACTTCAGACGAAAATGCGGTTATTGAACAAATTTTAATTTCGGAAGATTCATTAATCCTATCTTTTGCTGGAGGTGCTATATACGAAAAATTTATTGAAATCATACCATACTTACAAATAGAAGACGAAGCGGCAATTAAAAATGCAAATCCAACTATGCCAAGTCAAAATCAACCGAATGAGTCTTTAGTTTCAAAAGCTAAGGAACTCGAAGAACAAGGTCTTGCTGATAGAGTAATTTATGGAGAATTGTCTAAAATTTATGACCAAGTTCAATATGTCGTTAAAATAAATGGATCGTTTATTATAGAATTTAATGGAATTGATATCTATAATAAAGATAACGTTCTAAGAGTTAGATATAACAAAGTTGTTGTCATTGACGCACAAATTGAAGATGATAAGTTAATCTTAGATAATATAGAATACACACTTAAATCTGAATCTGAGTAAACCCTTTTAAATAAAAGCAAGCCAACCTATTTTGATAGGGTTGGCTTGCTTTTATTTTTAATGTAATTTAATCATTGACTGGGGATATAACGTATGGTAGCTTTGTGGTAAGCTACTTGAAAATAAGTTCACAAGTGGATTCTCAAGAATGCGAATGATAAAGTGTCATAGGGTGTTAGTCAAACTTTTATCTTTCATATTAATTAGTTTACATAATATATATTATCGAACAATTATTTTAAAAGGAGTCTTTCTATGTTATTAGATGATATTATGCAACAATTAGCCAAAAATGGTCTTGCTATCTTTTCAACGGCTGATCAAGATGGTAATCCACATGCAAGACCCATTCATATTGGTTTAGCGAATGAAGATGGTATTTACTTTATGACAAGTCCGGATACTCATTTTTACCAACAACTGATGACAATCCCAAAAGTTGCTATTACAAGTTATCGTGAAGAAGATTATTTTATTGAAGTGATCCGAATTGAAGGTGATGTGCGACCAGTTGATCGTGCAATGCTAGATGTTTTGCTACCAAATCATCCTTATATTGATCAAGTTTATCCTAATCACACTGATCATTCATCAATGCAAGTCTTTCAATGTTACCAAGGTGTTGGTTTTTACCATAGTTTAACACAGGGACATCGATATACCTTTGATTTCAAGTCTAATCATTGAAAAGAAGGTCAACTCGAATAAAGAGTTGACCTTATTATTTCATAAATTATTTGATCCAAGTCCCTGTTTTACCTGCTAATGCGTCAAAAGCTTGTTCAAGAGAAGTAATTAAGGCAGATCCACCCTCTTTTGCTTTCACAAAGCCTAAAGCAGCTTCAATCTTTGGTTTCATTGAGCCTTCAGCGAATTCTTTATCCGCTAAATATTGTTCTACTTGCTCAATTGAGAGTTCAGATAACCATTCTTGATCCGGTTGCCCAAATTTAATCGCTACTTTCTCAACAGCAGTTAAAATAATTAAGGTATCAGCATCCACTAATTCAGCTAATTTAGCGGATGTAAAGTCTTTATCAATTACTGCGGCAACCCCTTCTAATGCCCCATTTTCACTAATGACTGGAACACCGCCACCACCAGCAGCAATCACGATCATACCATTGTTATAAAGCAGTTCCACGGCTTCTTTTTCAATAATATCTACTGGTTTTGGTGATGGAACAACGCGACGATAGCCTCTTCCTGCATCTTCTTTGAAAAAGAAGCCTTTTTCAATCATTTCATCGGCAACTTCTTTACTATAGAATGAACCAATTGGTTTTGTAGGATTTTCAAAGGCAGGGTCATCTTTATTAACTAAAACTTGAGTCACAACCGATGCGACGGTTTGGTCCATTTTACGGGCTAATAACTCATTTTGAATCGCATTTTGTAAGTGATATCCAATATAACCTTGACTCATCGCCCCACATTCTGGGAATGGCATTTCTGCTGTTTGTGCTTCTGATTTTGAAGCAATATCCATGGCTAGGTTAATCATTCCAACTTGCGGACCGTTACCGTGTGAAACAATAACTTTGTTACCTTGCTCAACTAAGTCTACAATCGATTTCGCGGTAATTTTTACTGCTTCTTTTTGCTCCTCTGGTGTATTCCCTAATGCATTTCCACCTAAAGCTAATACAATTTTTTTCAAGTTTGTCCCCCTATTTATGAATTAATTATTCAACGCACGATCCACATTTCGAATAAAGTCTTGAACGTTTGTAACCATCGATACGGCTGTTACAGTCCCACGGTCTGAAAGTTTATTGACTGCAAATTCTTGAATATCAATCGTATACATATAGACTGGACGCACCATTCCATCAAACACATTATAGGATGGTGTCATATTTCCTGTTGCTATCGTAAATAAAATCGCAGACATCATAATAATCGTAGATGTTTTACGAGCATGCATACGCATAATATTTTGCGCTTCATAGACATCGTTAATCGTCTCAGGTAAGCCTAAACGGTCACGGATTGTTCCTGCAATGACCACCGGCACGTCCATTTCTACGCATGCTTTGATAAACCCATCTTTAACTAAGCCAGATTCAACTAACGCTTTTGTTGAACCGTATTTTCTAGCTAGGTTGATGGTTTCAAATAAATTTCGCGTCGTATTTTGTTCTTTTTCAAAGTGCTCTTGACCCCAAGACGTATTAAATATCCCTTTCTCTAAGTCAAATGCAGCTGTCTCCGTTCCACAGAAGATTGCTTGAACATAACCGTTTCGCACAAGTCGCTCCAATGCTAGACGTGAATCACGGTCTAGCGCAAGGGCGGCCCCAACAATGAGTGTCACATAACCGTTGTTCGCTTTCTCATGTTTGAGTACTTCATACAAAGTATCATAGTCAATGGAGAATGCGGTCTCACGCGAGCGTCCAGATCGGAAAGCAAAAGTATCCGTATTTTCTTCTTCGGCTAAAAAGCCTTGTGTCCAAACATAAATACCTTCAGAAGCATCTTCCGTTCGGCCAATAACGACTTTGTCACCTTTTTTCAAATTACGGAATTCGACAATATTCACACTTTCTTCACCAGGTGTGTCATTCACTACACAAACTGTATCCATACGAGATTCATTAGCTAATACCCATTTTCCATTAATTTTAAAGTATTCTGGGTAAACCGAAAGTGCATGATAATTCCTTGGACTCAATCCATCATGGGTCACCTCTTCGACAGTGACATTGGGTGCATTTTTAAGGAATTCTTGCTCAAAATCAGGATGATGATATTTTGGCATTTCAAAGTGCATTATTGATTCGCTCCTTTCTGAACATGGCTTTGTTGTTCCACTTCAACGTGCTCCATTTCAGGAATCGCCATTTCTTCAAATAACGTTGGATTTGCTGGCGTTATTAATGCTTTTTCACAGTTAACAACAAAGTCTTGAACATTCGTTACCATTGGAATAAAGGCCATTTGTTCTCTTGCAGCCCCGACTTTATTAACGACGTTCTCAGTTACGTCAACCGAGTACATATAAACTGGCGTAATCTTACCATCCTTACGGATACGATAACTTGAGGCCATATTCGCAACCGATAAACTATGGAGCATTGTCGCAATACAAATAACTAATGTTGCTTTATCAAGCTCTTTCTTCGTTTCTGAGAGCGCAAGGTCTGTTTCAGCAATGACTTCAGGTAGTGGCCCGTCATCTCGGATAGAACCTGACAAGACAAACGGTACATCCATATCGGACAACGTCTTAATAATGCCATCTTTAACATTACCAGAAGCAATAAATTCTTTAATGGAACCTGCAGTTCTTACTTCATTGAGTAAGTCTAAATGATTATAGTGCCCCATCGGTACGTTCTCTTGCGTATATATATTTTGACCTAAAGCCGTCTGCAGGAAGCCCCCTTCTAGGTCATGGGTACACATCGCATTCCCACCCATTAAACAATCAATATAGCCATTTTCAGCAAGTCGATTAAGTGATTTACGGGTATCATAGTCGAATACTACGGAAGGTCCTAAAACCCAAACAATATAGCCATCTTCCGAATCTCGTTCATGCTGCATCAATTCAAAGAGTAAATCATAATCTTTTGAAAAAGATGTTTCAACCGCTTTACCTGGAGTTGAAAAGATCGATTCAGGGAAGCCATCTCGATAGACTAATATTCCATCCTCTACGCGCCCTTCTTTACTCAATACAACTTGATCCCCTACTTTTAAATCGCGAATTTCAGTTATAGTTACTTGTTGGTCTTTAACAACGGCCACACAATTGAGTGAGTTATGTTCAGGAATCACCCATTCTTCATTCAGTTTATAAAATGTAGGCATATGTGATGTTAAATAAAAATTATCTGGAGCGACCCCTTCTATTTCTACTTCTGCCAGTTGAACATTTGATGCCTCTTTAAATTTGGTTTGTGTAAAATCTGGATAAACAAATTCCGGTACTTGGTATCCCATATTATTCCTCCAATCATTTATTTTGATGTAAAGTAACATTGAATTGATTCGCTTCATCCAAAGAGAGCGATAATGTTGTAAAACTTTGAATCTCTTGGACGAAATTAATTTCAGAAATCAATAAATAGATTTCTTGCTCAATCATCCGCTGAATGGCTGTGGGTTCTCGTTGCTCCATCCGTATCATTTGCATAAATTGATCCAAGAACTTCGAATCATAACTTAACTCAATTTGACGTTCTTGAAGTTCGGATTCAAGTTTTGCTAAGCACAACTTGATATATTTTCGAGTCGTATTCTCATTTAACGGTGGCAAATGGAAGTACCCGTCTACGTGGCGAATGAAATCTACTTCTAGTATACCATGTTCTATGGCCTCATGTGAGGTCACTGTGAGTAATATTAAAGCGTGTTTCATACTAATCGTTCGACCTTTATTATCGGTAATCATACCACTTTGAATCATTTGTAAAATAAGGTTTTGAACTTGTCTGTGTGCTCGATCGATATGATCAAACACAATCACTGAATATGGTTTCGTCCGAAGTGACTCGGTCAAAACTCCCCCAAATTCATAACCAACATAGCCCGGTGGTGCTCCAATTAACTTAGTAATCGAAGACGCATCGGTAAATTCGCTTAGATCAAATCGAATTAATGATTTAGCACCATCATATAGGCTATCCGCTAATAATTCTCCAAGATACGATTTTCCAGATCCACTTGGCCCCGTAATCAGAAAGCTTCCAACGGGTTTAGAACGAGATAATATCCCACCTTCTGAAATAATATATTGATTCATAATTTGGTCGATAACATCTTCTCCACCTACAAAGGATTGTTTAAGAAGAGATCGAATTCCCTGTAGTTGCTCTAATTTATTCGTTGTTAGCTTAGATTTTGGCATGCCAGATAATTTCGAAATCACGTCTTTAACTTCATTCTCCGTCACTTTTGTCGTTAGTGGATAATACGGAGCTTGTTGTTTTAATGTTTTTAACTTTAATTCAAGTTGGTCCTTTTGTTGAATTAACCTCGCCAAATCCTCAAACGCATGCGCTTCTTGCAACCCTTCAATTTCAATCATCAAAGCGAACCGCTCACTTTCATAACGGACAACCTCCGCTTGGCGGTCCTTTTCTCGTTGATAACGTTCTATTTGCTCTGACCATTCACTTTCTAATGAAAGAATTTGTTCGGATTTTTCTTGCAGTCGATGTTGAGATAAGCGGTCCGATTCTGAGGCTAAGGCAATTTTTTCCATTTCCAGTTGAATAATCGAACGATGAAGTTGGTCTAAGGCTTCGGGTTGCTGATCGCGTGCCATTTTTACAATAGCGCAAGCTTCATCAATCACATCAATCGCCACATCGGGCAATTTACGTTCCGATAAGAAGCGTTGCGATAATCTAGCAGCTTCTGTAAGCGCCAAATCCGAAATTTCAACTTGATGATAAGCCTCGTATTTGAACTTAATCCCTCGCAAAATTGCCATCGTCGTCTCTAAACTCGGTTCTTCAACTAATATTTTTTGAAAACGTCGGTCCAATGCCCGGTCAACCTCGATAAACTGGCGATATTCTTCAATGGTGGTCGCGCCAATCGTTAGTATCTCGCCTCGAGCTAGCATTGGTTTCAACATATTGGCTGTATCCATGGTTCCTGAACTCGAACCACTGCCAATTATATTATGAATTTCATCAATAAATAGAATAATTTGACCCTCTGAGTCACGAATTAACTCCAAAATCTTTTTTAATCGTTCTTCAAAATCCCCTCGGTATTTTGCCCCTGCTACGAGTGCAGTCATATCCAACGAAAAGACAACTTTATCTTTTAACGCATCGGGAACATCCCCTTTAGCAATACGCTGAACAAGTCCTTCTACAATGGCTGTCTTCCCTACTCCAGCTTCTCCGATTAAGACCGGATTATTTTTAATACGTCTCGATAGAATCCGAATCATATCTCGAGTTTCTTCTTCTCGTCCGATAACTGGATCTAATAACCCTTCCATCGCTTCTTGAGTTAAAACTCTCCCATATTTTTTCAAAGTTTGTAAGGTTTCTTGGTTTAAGCCACTTAATAAATTCTCATTGAATTGTTGACCCTTCAACTGATAATACGTTGTATAAGTAAGACCGTATTGTTGAACTAATTTTGCTGTGGGCATATCCTCTTCACGTAGAAGTGCTAATAATAGATGCTCAACTTTAATTTGATCTTCATATTGATTTCTAGCAACCTCTTCACTGATTAATAAGGCACGTTGGTATGACCTTGACGTGTATAGAGAAGTCAATCCCTTCGCCGATCTTAATTTTTGAATCGCTAAATCCGTCGCATCTTCAAGAGATTGAACATCGATTTTTAATATTTTTAAGTCATCACGGATAAGTCCCTCAGGAAGTCTTAAAAGTGCACAAAATAAATGCAAATCTGTCACTTCAGCATTACTGTATTTAATGGCCAACTGATTGGCTGTTTTAATGACATTCAGCGCAGCTTGCGAATATTTTGCTAAATCCATCTCTATCCTCCTATAAGTAGCCAAATTAAGTGAGATGCGACACCAGCACCAATCCCTCCAATAGTATGACAGAAGATCGCATTCCCAGTCATTTCCTTCGTATCTAAAGCATCCATCATCGCAATATGAGTCGATAAATAACCGGACCAACACATACAAATGGATGTAAAGACTGCGATATCATTTCCATTGACAATTCCTTTATTAGCCATATCAGTGACCATCCCAATCGCTGCCCCTGCAGAACCTAATGCTGTAATTGGCACCGCAATCGCATCAGGACTTGAAAAGCCGAATAATGGATTAATAATAAATGAAATTTTCTCACCTAAAAGTGGCAATAATGCAATCCCTTCATTCGCAGCTCCGGTATAAACACCACCTTCTCCGGGACCATTCGTAAGAAGTAAAACGATCGAACAAATTAAACAAACTCCCGGAATAATCGCAAGTCCCATATCAACACCCACTTTACCACCATCTAGGAAGGCCGTAATAAAGCGAGCTCCAGCAGAACCTTCACGAATTTTACGATAGCCTATTGGAATCTCGTCCGCTCTTTTGGTCTCAACCATTTCAGTGGTTCCATAATAGGCCTTCGTTCGCATAATCATCAGTCGAACGGAAATAATAGATCCGATAATCGCGCCAACAAAGCCTACTAACGCTCCTTTTAATGCTCCATCGATTGGCAATGCCATCATCGAAGTAACCGTAATTAATCCCATCCCAAATGATGTTCCTAAGTTCGTCAAAGCGGGCATTTGATATTTTTTAAAGTATTTTCTAAAATTATCGTCGAAAGCTAACGTTAAAATTGCCGGATTATCAGACATAAAACAGTTCAGCATCCCTAATGAACTCGCTCCCGGCAAATCATAAATAGGCTTCATAAAGAAGGATACAGCTTTATTTACAAGAGCAATTACACCAAATTCAGAAAATATCGCTGAAATTCCTCCTGCAATAACGGCTACAGCCATTAAATATAAACAAACATTTATCAATAAATCATAGGCGGTTAACATCATGGTTTTAAACATATTAGTACCACCCATAATGCGTCCCATATAAATAAATAATGAAAAGAATAGCACTAAAAATATCAAAGGTTCAATGCTAATTTCTTTCTTCAAATTGTGATTACGTAAATTATTCTCCATTGGTCTCCTCCAATTGGTGATAACGTAACGTCGCTTTGTCTAATTCCAAATTATGAGAACTGAAAGCAAACTAATCATAAAAATCCGGGATTTCTCCCGGATTGATTGATTTGTTAACCCGCGGAAACAGATTGCATCTTGGGGCACCCTGTTTTTGGTGCTAAAACAATGTCGTCTCTCAGCCTCTAAAATCATTGATGACTTTATTAGCAAAGTGTTGCGTACATCACCGCTTTAATGGTATGCATACGATTTTCAGCTTGATCAAAGACGTAAGATTGTTTTGATTCAAAGACTTCATCCGTTACTTCAATTGATTCTAAGCCAAATTTTTCAAAAATTTCTTGACCGACAGTTGTTTCTTTGTCATGGAAAGCAGGTAGGCAATGTAAGAAGATGGCTTCCTTATCAGCTAATTTCATGACATCTTTCGTCACTTGGTAAGGTTTAAGTAATTTGATGCGGCGTTCCCATTCTTCCTCTGGCTCACCCATTGATACCCAGACGTCCGTATAAATCACATTCGCATCTTTCGCTGCTTCTTCAACATCTTCAATTAATTCGATAGTAGAGAAGTTTTCAGCCGCAATTTCTTTAGCAGTTTCCACTAAAGATTCTTCAGGGAATAACTCTTTTGGCGCACAAGCAACAAAGTTAATACCTAATTTTGCACAAACGACCATTAAAGAGTTTGCCATATTATTTCTTGCATCACCAAAGTAAACAAACTTCAAGCCTTTAGAATAACCAAAGTGTTCTTCAATCGTTAACACATCTGCTAACATTTGAGTTGGATGCCATTGGTCAGTTAAACCGTTCCATACTGGAACCCCAGCGTATTTTGCTAAAGCTTCAACGTGCTCTTGCTTAAATCCACGGAATTCAATTCCATCGTACATCCGACCAAGCACACGTGCTGTATCAGCCACAGATTCTTTATGACCCATTTGAGAGCCGGTTGGATCTAAGTATGTCACGCCCATTCCTAAGTCATAGCCTGCGACCTCAAAAGCACAACGAGTCCGAGTTGAAGTTTTTTCAAAAATAATCGCGATGTTTTTCCCTTCTAAATAGCGATGCGGAACACCTGCACGTTTCATCGATTTAAAATCTTTTGATAATTCCAACAAATAACGAATATCATCCGATGAAAAATCTAGTAATTTAAGAAACGATTTACCTCTAAAGTTTTTTGCCATTGTATCACTCCTATCGAATAATCGTAAAAATGGTAACGTTTTTACAGTTCTATTGTAACACGCTTTCATTCATTAAGGTAGACTATAATTAAATGAAAAAACGCTAAAATATTAAAAAAGACTAATCTTTACTCAAAGATTAGTCTTTTGGATCAAATAATATTTAAAAATTTAGTTACTTGACTCTTTTTTACGTTTGATTGACCATAAACCAACCGCTAAGAATAGTAATCCAATTCCGAAACTAAAGCCAATAGCTTCACCTGTCTCTGGTAATTGATTTACACTTGCGACACGCGTTTCTGCCACATAAGTTTGATGTTCAACCTCTTTAGAAAGCTCCTCTTGAGCTGGGACTTCTTCGGATTCAGTCTCAGGTTCTGTAGGATTTACTGGCTTCTCTTCTTCAGGTTCAGCAGGAACTGTTGGCGTCTCTTCTTCGGGTTCAGCAGGTGTTACTGGAACTTCTTCTTCGGGTTCAGTTGGCTCTTCAGCTGCTTGAACTTGTTGCATGATGCGTGTATTCGGGAACGCTTCTGCATATTTTTCTAATTGTTCCGCAGTCATCTTCTTAAGATATTCCATCACCACTTCATCCATTGATGGACCTTCTTCACGTAATCCACCTAACATATCATAGCCATCGCCACCTGCCGCTAAGAAATCATTCGTAGCGAGATTATACATTTTATCTTCTAATACTTTCTCAAATGTTTTCGTTACAGGGTTCAAAATCTTAAGATCCCATACGCGTTTTCCTGCTTCTTTCATCGCATCGAAATAAACTTGAACCGAATGAGATACTTGTAAAAATCCACCATTCGAACCTAATCGAGGAAGATCATTTGAATCTTTAACAATTTCGCCTGCTTTATTCTTTTCAACATCAGTACGAAGAGAATGTTCAAACATCGCATATAATTGTTTACCTGTCACTTGAATTTGAGACATTGTATTACCAAATGGTAAAACTGAAATAATATTACCACGTGTAATCGGACCTTCTTCAACGCTTACACGTACGCCTCCACCATTGATTACTGCTAAATCAGTTGGATTTGTGAAGCCTGTTTGTCCATATTCATATAATAAGTCAGAAATAATATTACCGAGATTTGTTTCACGACGACGAACATCATCACGCTCACCAACAAATTTCACCGGGTTATTTTCAACAATCACTTCAGCATTGACACGGTCATACTCTTCGCGAGCAGCTTCAATGATTTCTTTTGCTTTTGAATTTACTTCTAAATCTTTCAATTCTTCTGCAGAAACATAATAAGCTTCAGCTTGATAGTCAGCGTCTTTACCTTTTAAAGCAATGTTACCAATATTAGCTAAGTGTGATCCTGTTTGACTGTACAACACATTGCCGAAGCGCATCGCTTTTTTCGTATGTGAGTGACCATCAATTACCATAATTTGTGCATCTCCATGATGCTCTGCTAGTACTTTAGCCAGAGAATCTCCACGCCATTGCGGATTTGTTTCATCATCAATTCCTAAATGTACCAGATAAATAAAAGTATCTACCATTTTTTCTGCGAGTTCACTAAATTGCTCTAATCCTTCTGCGATAGGATTTCTAAATTCAACACCTTCTACATTTTTAGGATGTGTTTTAGTCGCTGTTTCAGGTGTTGTTAAACCAATAATTCCATATTTGCGATTGTTCTTTTCAATCACAGTATGAGGTTGAAATACACGTTTTCCATCTTTATAGACATTGGCAGAAAGAATTGGGAAATTCAATAGTTCTTGATAAGCTAACGCATTTTCATAACCAAAATCGAACTCGTGATTCCCTACTACCATTGCGTCATAACCGACTTCATTCATAAGCTCTGCCATGGTTTTTCCATTATCAGAGTTTGAAATCGGTAATCCTTGGAAAGCATCTCCACCATCCAGGACTAAATCTGGCTTCGTTTCTTCAACATAAGTTTTTAATTTACCAATCCCAATTTCACGATCTGTACTTTCGATTCGTCCGTGCATATCGTTAGTATGAACAATAGTAACATCTGGATCTTGAATTCCTCGCTCCTCTACTACTTTTTCATCAGCTTCATCTGATGAACTTTCAGCAGGCGTCAGATCTTCTCCTTCCATTTCAGGAATTGCAACCTCTTCAGAAGCAACAACGGGTTCCGTTTGAGCATTTTCAGCTTGAACGGACAATGGCGTTGTAAATAGCATCAATGATGCAAATACCGCCCAAAAATAATGATAAAACTTATGATTTCTCACAGATTGTCTCCTTTCAATCTTTGAATATATTATCCACATAATTTCCCAAAATATGTGGTAACTTTAATATTGCATAATAAAAAGTAGAAGTCAATCAAACATCTGATGAATGTTAAAATTATTTAAGGAATGATCGTGTTATCTAGATACATACTAAAAAGATGGAATTTTACAAATTTAAAAAACCAGCACCGAATGTAGTGCTGGTTTAAAAATTAAACTATTTATTTACAATTTCAAAGTATTTGTCAGAAGATTTAACTCCTGCTTTACCCATCATCGTTGTAAATACACATCCTAGAACTAAGCCTAAGAATAAGTAAAGTGAGTATTTAGAAACTTCGTTTGAAACATCTTCACTTACTTCAACTGCTTGGCTTACAATCTCGTCAGCTTGTTCAGAAACTTCTTCAGCTTTTTCGCTTGCTTGAGTAGATAATTCTTGTAGACGAGTATCTGCATCTGCTAAAGCAGTTTGAACTTTTTCTGCAGATTCATTGTAAGATTCAATTAAATTATCAACAGCTTTCTCAACTTCTTGTTTAGATAAGTCTGTGTTTTCTGAGATTACTTTTTCTAGATCATCACGGTCAACATCTGCTGCAATGTCTGTAATACGGTCTTCAATTGATTGACCTACTTCACTTACTACAGCTTGTGCATCTTCTCCGTCAATGACGATACGACGTCCTGCGTCTTTAATCTCATCGATTGTTAAATCAATTTGACTTTGTAAGAAATTAGGTTGGAATTGAGGAACATCTGAATTTTCTAAAGCTTTTAGAACTTCTTCTTCAACATCAGCTGTATCTTCAATATTGATTTCAGCAGCAATTGAATCAAATGCTTCTTGAGTTAAATTACCCACTGCTGAACCTGCTGTTGAAGCAACAGAACCAATTGCATCACCTGCAGTAGTTGCTACGGTTGATACAGCATTACCTGCTGCACCAAGTGTGCCGCCTACAACGTTACCAACAAGTCCGAAAACTCCTGATAATGCTGAGAATGCTAACCAAGTTGATAAGAATAAACTCACTGCCCAAGTTAAGAAACCGTGAACCAATCCACCACGACCAGCAGCTACACCGGCAACATATCCAGCTCCACCTAATGAAACAATAAGTGAAACAACAAACCAGATTACCATGCTAACCGTTAAACCAGCAAATGGCTCATTCGCTGTAAAGTTAGGAACACCAAATCCAATGGCTGATCCAATTAATGAAAGTAAAATACTTAAAGCGATAAATGTAATGGCCCCTGCAATAACAGCTGACCAAGAAATGTTGGCCCCTGCTTTATCTTCTTTAACTACTCCACCGTAAGTGGTGGTTGATGTATACTCAACAGATTCTCCGTCGCGTACTGCTGCTTCTGTGTATACTTTGTCTACATTATTATGATTATGTTCTGTCATAATAACACCCTTTCTATCTTTACGATAAATTATAGTGTTTCTATTAATGATATTTTTATCATTCACTACATTAATAGTATACTACATAAATAAAGTAATTGCTAATAAAAGCACTTATGATTTACAAAAAGTTGCGATAATATCAACGTTTATTTGGGAACCGTTTGCAAAAAAATAAAAAATAGAGCAAAAGAAAATACAAATTATCTTTTGCTCCTATACATAAATCGTTTACACAAAATGACTATTTACAAATCTTATCACTTCATCAGCCAGCTGTTGCTTTGTCCGACCAATCGTTAAAACGTGCAAACCCTCTTCATACCAGATTAGTTCAGGTTTTCTTTTATGGAAATAATCCAATAAATCTCGGCTCTGTTGAGGGTCAATCATTGTATCCTGGCCACCTTGAGCAATTAAGACTGGCTTATCAAGTTCTGCAAATTGTTTGAGTAGCGCATATGAGATTTCTCCTAATGGCTCTAAAACGACCTTACTAACTTCTTGTTTCATCCCTTGAGTAGCCTGTCCAATCTCTTGCGGTGTCCAACCTAATTTTTTCTTTTCTTGAACAAAACGTTTAACAAAACTCTCCGCAACTTTATTTGAACTTTCAGGAATAAGGGGAGCACAAAACGCACCACCACCAAGAACATCTTCTGAATTTGCAATAAGATGCATTGCAATCAACCCGCCTAGCGAAACGCCAAAGGCAATAATTTTTTTGTACCCTAATGATTTTAAATGTTCGACTGCTTGGTAACCATCTTCAATCCAAACATCTGGGTTAGCAATTGTTTCTTCAATGGCGCCGCCATGATGTGTTAATACTGGCCCATAGACACTGAATCCCGCTTTGGACAATAATCTCGCAAAAGTTCGGAAATCAATCGGAGATGAAGTGTATGAATGTAATAATAATATCGCAACTTCACCTGTTTGATAAAAAAATGATCGGTCTGTTGTACTCATAAATATCGATTATTTTTTAACAACGTGAATTGGCTTATCTGCTGCAATTTCAGCCGTTTCCATTATAATTTCACCTAAAGTTGGATGTGGGTGAACAGTCATCGCGATATCTTCAACCGTTAATTCTTTCTCAATTGCCAGAGACAACTCGTTGATTAAGTCTGATGCATTCGCTCCTACAATCTCACAACCAATTACTTTACCTGTCGCTTTATCAGAAATTAAGTTTACATAACCGGCTGTTTCTGCCATCGCGATTGCACGGCCATTTCCAGCATATTGGAATGAAGATTGAATCGCATCTAATTTTTGTGCCTTTACTTCATCCGACGTTACACCCGTTACCGCAATTTCAGGTTCAGAATATACGACAGATGGCATACATTTGTATGCAATAGTAGAATCCATGCCTGCAATTGCTTCAGCAGCAATTTTAGCTTCATAACTTGCTTTATGTGCAAGTTGTGGACCTGCAATAATATCCCCAATTGCATAAATATGTGGCTTGTTCGTACGTGCTTGTTCGTCAACTTTAACAAGACCGTATTCATCTAATTCTACGCCTGCTTTTTCAATACCAATATCGTCAGTATTAACCACACGACCGATACTTAGCATTACATAGTCTGCTTTGTACTCTTCTGTTTTTCCTTTAACTTCCGCAGTAACTGTCACACCATCTGCTTCTTCTTGGCTTCCATTAACCATCGCATTTGTAACAATTTCAACGCCTTTTTCTTTTAGTTTACGTTGAACAACATTCGTTAACTTACGGTTCGTTCCCGGTAAAATGTTCTTTTGTCCTTCAAGAACCGTTACTTTTGTGCCAAAGTTTGCATAAACCGTTGCTAACTCGATACCGATAACGCCCCCTCCAATAACAATTAAGCTATCTGGACGTTCTGGGAAGCTTAATACTTCTGTTGAAGAAACAATGCGGTCAGAGAATCGTACCGGTGGAATATCACGTGGACGAGATCCTGTCGCAATAATACAGTCTTCAAACTTCAGCGTTTTTTGACCTTCTTCACTTTCAATACTTAACGTATGTTCGTCTTCAAAGCGTGCTGTACCGCGAACAATTTCAATGTTATTTCCATTTAGAAGGTATTCAACACCATCCGTTAATTGTTCAACCGCATTAGCACGGAATGCTTGAACTTTATCCCAGTCAAACGTAATTTCCGGAACATTCAATCCAAATTGTTCATATTCTTTCACATCGTTGTATTTATGAGCGGCTGTAATCATCGCTTTCGATGGGATACATCCCACGTTTAAGCAGACGCCCCCAATATATTCTTTCTCAATAATTGCGACTTTCTTACCAAGTTGAGCCGCACGAATAGCAGCAACATATCCACCAGGACCTGAACCAATTACAACTACTTCTGTTTCAATTGTCATTTACAATTGCCCTCCTTAAATATGCTTACCCTTCATCAAGTGAAGAGCAAAGAAAAATGTTACATCTATTTTATCATATTTGTGAATCAAATCCCAATACCCATCGATATTTTATTAGATTTCACATAGGTTGTTCGGGGGGATTGATACAATTGGATTGGTCCTATAGTCAAATAAAAAGACTCCGTTTAAAAACGGAGCCTCATTGTGTTTTCTCTAATAATCTTCATTAAAATCGATTAATGTAAACACAATTATTGCATTCATAATAAGTAATAAACCTACCAAAACATAACCACTCATTACTTCACCTGTAGGTGGTAATTGCTTCCTTGGATTTTCAGGAGCTGATGGTTTTTCTGGTTCACCTGGTTCTTCCGGTATTTCGGGAGGTGTTGGAGGTTCCTCCGGTTCACCTGGTTCTTCCGGAATATCGGGAGGTGTTGTTGGTTTTTCCTTATTCTCAATGGTAAAACCATCTATCATTGTTCCTGTATACGTGACGTCAAATTGACGTTCACCAAATTGAATCAGTCCGTTAGCTTCGCCGACCTCTTTCACGGTGTACACATACTCTGTAGAATTAGCTGGGTTAATCAATGCTAAGTCACGGAATGTGCCTTGCCAATCATTTGAAGCAGATAAGGTTAATGTCTGTCCGGTTGCTTCACCATTGCGATATAGCTCGACTTCAATTTGTGGAACAAGAAGTTCATTTCCTTGAAGCTCCCAAGCCTTTGTCACGTGAAGGTCACGCGTCTTCGGTTCTTGAGTTTTTTCTTTATTGGTGATAGATGTGACACCACCCATTAGCCCACCGTAGATGACGTCAAATTGACGTTCACCAAATTGGATGAGTCCATTAGCTTCTCCAACTTCTTTCACGGTGTACACATACTCCGTAGAATCAGCCGGGTTAATGAGTGCTAGGTCATGGAATGTGCCTTGCCACTCATTTGAAGCAGATAAGGTTAGTGTCTGTCCGGTTGCTTCACCGTTACGATAGAG
>NZ_JH932300.1:610192-615803 GCF_000301055.1 Falseniella ignava CCUG 37419 | reverse complement strand
TCCCTTGGCTTCGCCAACTTCTTTCACGGTGTACACATACTCTGTAGAATTAGCTGGGTTAATCAATGCTAAGTCACGGAATGTGCCTTGCCACTTATTTGAAGTAGATAGGGTTAAGGTCTGTCCGGTTGCTACACCATTGCGATATAGCTCAACTTCAATTTGTTGGACTGGATGTTCACCACCTTGAAGTTCCCAAGTTTTAACAACATGAAAATCACGTGTCTTCGGTTCTTCAGGTTTTTCTTTATTCGTAATGGTGAAGCCTTTTGCTAAATCTCCAGTAACTTTAGACTCATAACCTTTAATCGCCACTTCTCTTACAGTATAAGTGATTTCAGTTTCACCTGATTTCGTTGGAAGATTTTCGAAGGTAACTTTCCATTGATGATTCTCTGTAACGTCTTTTGTCTCAACAAGATATTCCTGTTTGCCAATTTTAGCCAGCAGTTGCACCTGAACAGTATCCGGACGTTTATTATTAGCATTATTATTATCATCCCATTGTTTTTCGACAGAAACTTCAGTCGTCTCATCATCAGTTCCAATCGTGACACTACCATTACTTCCGATACCACCACCCCGCGTTGCGGAGTAGTTACCAGAGATAATGACTCTAGTTAACGATTTAGTAAGATTATTTCCTTTAGAATTAACATTTAATCCCAACTGCGAATTACGCGCTAGAGTTCCTTGATGCATTTCATCAGCTAACTTATCACCGTTAGGAAGCATCCAATTATACGGAGCACCTCCCAGCATCCATTTAGAAAGTTTATATTTTGCTTGGCCACTGTGAATACCAAAATTATCGTACGAAAGAATGTACAAATCATTCATTTGTTTGGAGTCTTTTGATTGGTTACCATATAAAGCTCCGCCATTATTTACATATATAGTTGTTTCGGATATTGGACAATTGGCTAAACCAGCGCCTTCCCATTCGGAAATGTTATCAGTAATTAAAACATTTTGTAAGTATAGTTCACCATTAGCTCCATACTGCTCGGGAGCGCCATTGACATAAATGCCACCACCACCAAAAGCCATATTAGTTTTACCGGTGCCGTCCATTTTATTATTGGTTATCTGTCCCGCAGTAATGTAAGCTCTCCCTTGAGAACCACTGAAGTACTTTGCTTGAATGAAAATACCTCCTCCAGATGCACCGGCTGTATTTCCATCGACTGTACCTCCACTCATATTAAGCGTACTACCTTTTTCAGGATTATTCGAACCAATACTGATACCACCACCAATTTCTGCCGCAAAATTATTTAAAACCTTGGCATCACCTGACATGTTCAATACAGAGCCTTCTCGTACGATAATGCCGCCACCGGCAGAATAGTATTGATTGTAGGGTTTATCAAACACCAATTCAGATTGATTATTTTGAACCGCACCACCGGTAAAATTCATTGTAGAACCGTTAAGATGAATCCCACCACCATATGTGGCCTGATTTTCCTCAACGCTCCCTCCAGTCATATTGACTGTAGCACCTTCTGCATCAACTGCTCCACCCTTTGTTTGAATGAAGTTTTTATCAGGTTTAATTTTATTATTCCGTAACACGGTGCCTTCTTTAATATTTAAAGTTGCACCTGAGTTGACTTGAATTAAAGATTTTTCGATGTTCGGATTATTCTCAGAATTTCCATCGATTGTGATATTTGTAAGAGTAGCTTCTTTACCACTTTCAACCTTCAATAAATAATTATTAAAATCTTTATGTCGAAGTAACTTAGCTTTTGTCTCAGCTAAACTAATCTCTCCTTCAATAGAAGTAGTACCTGCAACATAAATATTTTGTATTCCTTTTTCTTTTGCAATCTGTTTTGCTTTTTCAAATGTTCTAACAGCTAATTCAGTACTTGAACCATCATTATCATCATCACCAGACTCGCCATTTAGGTATAAATCTGAGGGTGCTTCAGGAGATGCTGATGGATCCACATCATCTTTCGATGAGTCTTCTCCATTTTCGCCCGAATTATCCTCTGGAATAACATCCAGCTCACTTGCTGCTTCGTTTGCCTCTGAGTTTGTCTCTGGTGTGTCCATATTTTTCTCAGACGTATCCGTAGAATCTATTCCATCATCTACATTTACATTGGATATTTCTGGAATGATATCAATGGTAGAATCCGTCTCAGCTAAAACATTCGGCCCCATCGCTAACCAACCACATAAAAAAGGTAACAATAAAAATAAGTAATGTTTTCTAAATTTTTTCATCTTTTTCCCTCCCTTCTATATTAACTTGAAACTAATTTTATATAATATTTACAACACTTTAAAATTAGTTTCTAATATTATTGTACACCTTTAAATCGATAAAGTCCATATAATTGTGTAAAAGTTAAAAGGCCATGTAACAGCCCTTTTACGGTACAATGTTTTTAACCACTAAAAACATACCCAGGAGGACGTTACATGACCCAAGTACATTTTACACTGAACAACGAAGAGGTTCAAAGTATTATTGAACATTCCGTTAAAGATGATGTGTCTAAAAATATTTTGACCACTGTTTTCAACCAATTGATGGAAAATCAACGAACAGAATATATTCAAGCCGATGACTATGAACGTTCAGAAAGTCGTCAGAGTCAAAGAAATGGCTATTATGAGCGAGACTTTACGACTCGTGTGGGCACACTCGAATTAAAAGTGCCTAGAACACGTGATGGTGAATTTTCACCGACGGTGTTTGAGCGTTATCAGCGAAATGAAAAGGCACTGCTCGCTTCAATGCTTGAGATGTATGTTTCAGGCGTTTCGACACGTAAAGTTTCAAAGATTGTTGAAAAGCTCTGTGGAAAATCGGTATCGAAATCTTTTGTTTCTAGCCTGACTGAACAGTTAGACCCGATGGTCAACGAATGGCAGAACCGTTCGCTCTCAGGTACGAATTATCCTTATCTGATGACTGATGTTCTCTACATAAAAGTCCGTGAGGACCATCGAGTGCTTTCTAAAAGCTGCCATATTGCGATCGGGATAACAGAAGGGGGTGATCGTGAAATCATTGGCTTCATGATCCAAAATGAAGAAAGTGATGACACATGGTCCATCTTCTTTGACTACTTAAAAGAACGCGGTCTACAGGGGACAGAACTCATCATTTCTGATGCCCATAAAGGCCTAGTGTCTGCGATTCGTAAGTCCTTTACCAACGCAAGTTGGCAGAGATGTCAGGTCCATTTTTTAAGAAATATCTTCAGTTCCATTCCAAAAAAGAATTCAAAACCGTTTAGAGAAGCAGTAAAAGCGATCTTTAAGTTTACGGATATTGAACTCGCTCGAACAGCTAAGAATGCCTTAGTCGGTGAATATATTGACCAGTCCAAATATACAAAAGCATGCGAAACATTGGATAATGGCTTCGAAGATGCCTTTCAATACACGGTCATCGGAAATGGCCACAATCGGCTAAAAAGCACTAACCTTCTTGAACGACTGAACCAGGAAGTCCGCAGAAGAGAAAAGATTATTCGTATCTTTCCCAACCGATCGTCCGCCAATCGATTAATTGGAGCTGTCCTTATGGACCTTCATGATGAATGGCTCAGTTCTACAAGAAAATATATTAAGTTTGATCAATGAGTGACCGGTAAAACATTGTATAGTATTTTACACAGGATTGTGGACTTGACTTTTAAATCCCTATTTCAATATGCTTATTGGATTTATTATTGATTTCACATAGGTTGTTTATGGTGGTTGAAGGAGCAGAATTATACTTGATTACTATTTATTGTTTATTTTCCTAAAATGATTGATTATACTTTAAAAGACCATTATTATATTGATGGTATCTATTTAATAGAAAGGAGCTAGCTATGTCATTTACAAGTTTGAAAGAATTGGTCTACTTAGCCAAAACACAAGATTGCAAAATTTCTGAGATGATGATTGAGAGTGAGCTACAATTTCACGGTGGTGATCTCAATCGGGAAGAATTAATTAACATTATGCGTGAACAATTCCACGTAATGATGGAATCCGTTAAGATTGGAACTGAAAACTTAACGATGTCTAAAACGGGGATTACCGGCGGAGATGGGTTCCGTGTGACAGAATATATTAAAGAAGGTAAAACCATTGTCAACCCCATTAGCTTGCAAGTGGTTGCCAATGCAATGGCTGTCAACGAAGTGAATGCTTCAATGGGACGCATTGTCGCAACACCTACCGCGGGTTCAGCAGGAATTTTACCGGCAGTATTAACCGCTATGGTTGAACGAAATGAATTTAGCGAAGATGAGATTATTCAAGCGATGTTTACTTCTTCTGCCCTTGGACTTGTCATTGCGAACCGAGCTTCAATCTCAGGCGCACAAGGTGGCTGCCAAGCTGAGATTGGCTCTGCAACAGCAATGGCTGCTGGAGCTTTAGTGGAATTACACGGCGGAACACCTGAGCAAGTAGGTAACGCTGTTGGGTTAGCTTTAAAAAATTCACTTGGTCTTGTCTGCGACCCGGTAGCTGGTTTAGTTGAAATACCTTGTATTACGCGAAACGGTCTTCACGCTTTAACGGCCATGGCTGCAGCGGATATGGCATTAGCTGGCGTTGTAAGTATTATCCCACCGGATGAAGTCATCGATACAATGGAATCCATCGGTAAGGATTTACCACCTTCCCTACGCGAAACAGGAATTGGTGGATTAGCGGGAACCGAGACGGGTAAAGAAATTAAACACCAAGTTTTTGGCGATACGACGTTAGAAATTGCAAATTACAAGAGTGCTTATGAAATTATCGGGCCAATTATGGTAGGACCTTCATCTTCTCATACTGCCGGCGCGGTTCGAATTGGTAACGTTGCACGTCAATTATTAGGAGAAGAACCTGAAGAAGTCGTCTTCTCGTTGATGGAATCTTTCGCCAAAACGTATCAAGGGCATGGAACTGACTTAGCCTTAATTGCCGGTGTCTTAGGTTACACTACTAAAGATTCCGATGTTTCTCTGGCAAAGGAACGTGCAGAAGAAGCGGGTCTTAGATATAACTTTTTAGAAGCGGATTTAGGCAATTATCACCCGAACACCGTTCGAATTAACTTATGGGGACCAACCAAACACGTTGAAATCATCGGAAGTTCTATCGGGGGCGGTAAAATCGAGATTAAAGAATTTAACGGCTACGACGTTAAATTCAGTGGCGAACGCCCTACGCTTGTATTACTACATCCTGACCGTGTCGGCTTTATCAATGCGATTACCGAGTATCTATCACGTCACGCAATTAATATTTCCGCATTAACCAACCGTCGCTCTAAAATCAATGGGCCATCCGTCTCAATTTATGAGCTAGACATGAACTTAATTGATGATGATATCGAATCGTTGAAACAACAGTTTCCATTTATCGAAGATGGCGCCATGGTTTACGTTCAATAATTAACTAGCAAGTCATCAAATAACCGAGCATCGTAATGTGCTCGGTTTTGTTGTTGAATGATGACATATTTTGACGATGAACCTATCTGGATTTTCGATTCTAAATAGATTCAAGTGACAAATCTATTTAGATTTACAAATCCAAGATGATTCAGACTGCAAACCTATTTGGATTTACAAATCCAAGATGATTCAGACTG
>NZ_JH932300.1:592444-610082 GCF_000301055.1 Falseniella ignava CCUG 37419 | reverse complement strand
AAACCTATTTGGATTTACAAATCCAAGATGATTCAGAATGTAAACCTATTTGGATTTACAAATCTAAGATGATTCAGACGAAAAATCTATTTGGATTTACAAATCCAAGTAAGTTCGTCGAATATCATTCTCAAATCCAATAATATTTCACAACAAAAATCCTACAATGACTCAATGCATTGCAGGATTTTTTGTAATCATATTGTTAGTTTGTTTTATTTAAGTCTTTAACTTTAATAATCGGTTCACCATGCGAATTGTAGATATATTCGCGCGCTTTTTCACCCGTGACCATGACTTTAATGAGGCGATCACGATACGGCTCTGCCAATTGATCGAATAATAGTTGGTCTTCATCAAGATGAAGCTGTTGACGAAGCGAGTCAACTTGACCGGCAGGCATTAACTTATAATTTGACTTAGGTAAAGGATGCTCACTCTGACGAGCTTCAATTCGATAAACATAATTCGGATCGCCATAACTGATTTCTAGTGCTCCACTATTTGTACGATGCTCTTCAACATCATGATATTTTTCTTTATGGATTTCCCACCATGTTTCGATGGCACTTCGGGCGGCTTCTTCAGATGGATAACTACCATGCTCTTTTCGTTTTTCAGCAAGACGATTTTCCCAATATACGGTATAGACAGTATGACTCATCAGATATCCTCCTTTTTTATAGTTCACATTTATTGTAACGCTTTCAAATGGATTTGTCATTCGTTTTGATAATTATTGAGGTAATTCCCAATGAATAGGTTGTTGGCCTGTCTCAATCAAAAATTGATTTGCTTTCGAAAATGGACGAGAACCGAAAAAACCTCGATAAGCGGACAACGGACTCGGGTGCGCAGAAGTAATAATATGATGACGTGTCGTATCAATGAGCGCCGCTTTCTGTTGCGCTGCCCTTCCCCATAAGATATAGACAATCGGATGCGGTGAACGATTGAGTGTTTCGATTAAATAGTCCGTCAACTCTTCCCAACCTTGACCGCGATGCGAATGCGCTTGATGCGCCCTCACCGTCAATACCGTATTCATCAGTAACACTCCTTGACGAGCCCAAGCAGATAAATCACCGTGAGAAGCAGGTTTGATTCCTAAATCTTGTTCAAGCTCTTGATAAATATTTCTTAAAGACGGTGGAATCACAACGCCTCGCTTCACTGAAAAGCTCAATCCATTGGCTTGTTGTTCACCGTGATATGGGTCTTGTCCTAAAATCACGACTTTGACTTGATTAAAAGGTGTTATCTCAAAGGCTTGAAACCACTCTGCTTGTGGTGGATACACGGTATGTTCCTGCAATTCCTTTTCAAGAAAGTGTGTTAAATGATGAAAACTCTCTTGCTTGGCTGCCTGTTTAAAGAAAGGTTGCCAACCATTTGCTACAAAATCCAAAGTTATCGCTCCTTATTTTGATAAATAATAAAATAATCGGTCCAATCTCCCGTCGGAACAGTTATTTCCTGGATAGGCTCAAAAATCGATTCCGTCTCTAGAAACTTTTTAAAGTGGTAAGGATAATAACAGATTAATCGCACTGTCCGTGGAAATTGCTCGATAGATTTTTCAATATTTCGTACCACTTGTTTGAAAATCGGTAATGCAAATGGATTGAAGAAGTAATACAACGTCTCATCGGCTTGCATCAAATAATCCTGGGCACTCACTGGATACAATTCAATCGGCGGCTGGTTAGGATGTGCTTTAAAATAATCCGAAGTATTTTGCTTCAATAACTTTAATGTCGTCGGGTGGGATTCTACGCCTCGCACCACCAAATTCAATTGATAATTCATAAAGCACAAGACACGCCCTGTTCCACAACCAAAATCTACCAGTACATCTTGCGAGCTTACTGTCAAATAATCCAATAAATATTGTAAAATCGAATAACTTGTTGGCTCACTTTCATAATGCATCGGTTGTTCAGAACCCCAATAAATAATCGATTGAGTTTGGATATTTAAGAATTGATCATCGATCTCCAGTGGCTGATCCAATGCGCTCACCTCTCTTTTAGTCAATGATTCCTTGGTCAGTCAACACCTTACGAAATGCCATCATTGCAGTATATGAAGCAACAATATGAATCGTTGTTTCATCAGTCTGTTGTATCCATTGTACAACGTCGCCAACACTCATTGGTTGGATTGGAACGGATAGCGCACTGCGTTCGAGCTCCTCAGTGATGGCTTGCTGACACATCCCACTTGTAACAATTTTTTTTATCGGATATGAGGCCATCCGATCGAAATCAACTTGTTGTAACCAACCAATATCTTCGCCATCCGCAGGTTGGTTATTAATTATAAAGACTATACTCATCGGTTCGTTCGTTAAGCCAATTAAATCCAGCGTCTGCTCCATCCCAACTGTATTTTTGATTAAATTCAAATGAATTTCCTTACCTTGGTATTCAACGACTTCTTGACGCCCTGAAATACGAGGAGCACCTGAAAAGGCAGCTTGAATCTGCTCAGGCGTACACTCTAGATAGCGACCGAAAGCATAAGCAGCTAAAGCATTATATACATTGTACATGCCGCCCATTGGTAATTCATATTCTACTTCGTCAAAAGCGACTTTCGCGTAATCCGCATCAAGTTCAATAATGTCCATCATACGATAATCTAATGATGGACGACTCAAGCCACAAGACGGACATAAATAATCTCCTAAATTACCGTAGCTAAGATATTTATACGTGAGAGTATGTTGACACTTTGGACACGGTTCATTCACTGACACCGGTTCAAAGTGAGCATCCGACTGCGTTGAATAATCAAAACCGAAATACAGTCGTTCGTTCTCTAAATCTGGCATATGCAAGTATGGGGAATCACCGTTCGCAATAACCTGTGCTTCAGGAGAGCGACGAGCTGCTTCTTCTAATAGATTCGCTACCGCCTGAACGCTACCATATCGATCCATTTGGTCTTCAAATAAATTAGTATGGATGAATACATCTGGTTGAAAATATTGGAGAATTTTATTTAAGGAGCCTTCATCAATTTCTAGAATGGCCAGTCCCTTCTCCCCTGCTTTAAGCGGCTCGGCAGCAAGAAAGGCACCTACAATCCCTTGAATCATATTCGAACCGGATGCATTCGTCACAATTTGATAACCTTTTTGTCGCGCCATCTGTGCGCATAGTGCCGTAGTCATCGTCTTTCCATTGGTTCCTGTAATCACCATGATTTGATAATTTTTTGTTAGAGAAGCTAAAATATGCGGGTCTAACGTCAAAGCCAACTTCCCTGGGAAGCTACTTCCCCCCTGAGTTAATCGGCTCAATACTTCCCGTGATCCGTTCGCAAGCATTCGAATGATTCTTGTCTTCAAATTCATATTTTTGTTCTCCTTCATCATTAAAATACTTGTCTATTATAGCATATCTCCTTTTTTCAGTGCATTATTTCCTTCTTAATGAAAATGACTTTTTAATTAATCAAGTTCAATTTCATCTATTTTTTTTCGGTAAGCTTTTCGCTTTGAATAATTTATCGCAACGATGCCCCCACCAACAAGGCAAATTGCTAAACCGATCAACGTATAGCTTAATAATTCTCCAGTTGAAGGCAGTGAGACTTGATCATTCTTTAAACGCTGGGTTGTTTCCTGCGTAGAATTTTGTTTCACCTCCGGGGCATTACGTTGAGGTTTCGGTTTTTGGCTGGTCGAAGGTTTTTCTGGGTTACTTAAAGCCTGCTCTTTTAAGATTCGTTCTTTTATTTGATCTAAGTGATTCTCCATCGGAGATTGAGAAGTTGATTCAACGGTCGTTGTTGATGAGATATCATTAGAATTAACGGGAGTATCAATCAAAACTTGTCGAGATGCAAAACGTGTTGTATAGCCATTCCCCGCTTCGACACTTTGCCATTGTTGGCTATTTTCATCATAGATAGCTAATTGCAACTGATATTTTTGATGTAATTTTCGCACTTGTTCAATATCTATATCTTTATTCAGTGATTGATCATTTAAGTAATTAACGAGCTGTTCTTTTAATGCTTGGAAGATTTCTTGATTAATCTGATGAAAATAATCCCATTGCTCACCTTTAAGGTGCACAATACGCTGATAGAGCGTTTGATAATCTATCAGTTGTTGCGTACGATAATAATCTTTTTGACCAAATTCTGCGACCGTTTGAATATCGGCTAAGCTCAATTCTTTAGCGTATCGATAAGGTTCATACGCTGTAGGATCAATCGACATATTTGTTTTTCCGTGCAACCGCAACTTTAATTCTGACTCATCAATCAAAGTATTAAATGCTTGATAAATTTGTTCATAGGTTACGACTTGATACGCTTTGGGCACAATTTCTTTTAAAATTGCATCTATTTGACTTAAATACTGATCGAGGGGAACTTGAGAATTCAACATCACACCCTCTAATGGATACGCTTTGACCGAATATGGATAAAGCAAACATTGATTGTATATCGTTTGCGTATCATCTTGTGTTATTTCCGCTTGCGTTACTTCATTCAGTTGATTCAACAATTGTTGATGCTCCACTTCAATATCAGACTGCTCTACCTTTAATTGATTGATTTGCTGATTCAATTGTTCGATATAATGGACCCATTGCATTACTGATTCATCTTGTGAAATTTTATCTGACTGTACTGCCTGGTCCAATGAATTAAACTCCTCATCATTTTGTTGATACCAAATATATAATTCTTCCAACAAATTGCTTAATTCTTCTTGTGCCCAAGTAACAGATTCGCTGGAACCTGATTCAAGTTGATAAATCTGTTCATTGATTTGATCGTACCGAGCTGAAAGTTCTTGAATCGCCTGATGCATTGATTGCCTCAGATCAGCTTGAGGGTCTACTGGCGCCTCGCCTTGCCTCAATTGAATAATACATTCATCGCAGCTTACTGGAACATTGGGAATCGTTTGAGCTAAAATATACGGCTCGGGTATTTCTAAAGCAGTCGTAAAACACGAACTAAACAACGATAAGACAATACTTAAGAGACAATAGAATTTTTTCATAATTTACACCTCCATTAATAAGTACACAAAAAAACACGAAATCTTGCATGATTTCGTGTTTTAATCAAATTTTAATTTAATCTAAGTAATCGACCACTTCAACGTCGGTAAAGTAGCTCATCCGGTCGCGCAACTCTTCCATCCAATAGTCCGAGTTATAGAAGCCATACTCACTCGCATCCGCTAACGGAACCACATAATATTCTGTCGTTTCAGGCATTCCGATATTATATGTTGGCATAAAGCGAATCTTTCCTAAGATCACTTCACCATTGGCCAATTTATGGAAACAATATTCACCAATTCCGCCAATTCGGGTATGTTCTTCATATTGTCCAGATAAGAAGTTTCCGTGGGAGAACCAGCCACCTTGATGCGCATTGTAACGAATAAACGGCTGAACAATGTGTGGATGTCCACCTAAAATAAAGGAAGCCCCCGCATCTCGTGTCACTTGTGCGATATGATATTGATTTTCTACTGGCAGAAACTCATACTCCTCACCCATTTGGAAGACCACAATTGAAACATCAACGAGTTCATTGAGTGCTTGAACTTCTTCACGAATAACGTCCTTATCAATCAAAGTGATTAAATGCTCCTCTCCTTCAGGAATCGGGTTACCATTCGTTCCATAGGAATACGATAAGAAGCCAAATTTTATCCCATTTTTCTCAATAATTCGTGGGCGGCGGTAATCTTCCCATGATTCATAGCTACCCACATATTCTAAACCATATTTTTGTAAATTCGCAATGGAAGCATAAGCACCAGGCCCACCTAAATCCATGGTATGATTGGTCGCGTTACTCACAATATCAACCCCAACATTTTGCAACGCAGGAATAATTTCCTCAGGCGAATTGAAGAAAGGATACGTTGAGATGCCATAATCTTCACCCGCTGCAATCACTTCTAAGTTAGCTGTCGTAATATCCGCATTCTCAAGGTACGGCTTCACTGGCGCAAACATATGATCAAAATTATAGCCATCTTCAGTTGCTGCATCATAAAACACCGTATCGTGAATTAAAATATCGCCAATCGACCGGATTACAACGGTACTTTCAATTTCAGAAGAATCCTGTTCGACAGTGGTTTCTTCGATGGTCGTCGCGGGTGTCGGAGATTCATTTTGCATATGTTGCTGTACTTCTGGATTGACACAACCCGCGAGGAAAATTAATGGGATTAACCATCCACAGCGCTTTTTGAATTTCATTGATTTCTCCTTACTTCTATTTATCATTATCGTTAATTGATATTACTTAGCATGATTTTACTATATTTAGATGAATAAAGCATCCTCAAAAAAATTAACCCAAATGCCCTCCTACCAACTTTGATCTCGCAATAGCTGTTGCTCCCGGCATTAAACTGCTAGTTCGCACTACACTTTGGTAACCGTAATGATCCCGCAACTGATCAATCGTGCGTTCCAAGCAAAATCGACGTTCTCTTACCGCTGGATCCTCAAAAAGATTCAACTGCATACCACTTTCCACTTGAATGTCGCCGAGTTGAACCGCAATACTCCGAACCGGATGTCCTCGATAATGTTGACGAAACAGCTGCAACATTGCTTCGATCAAATCGAATGATGATGCTGTACCATCCACCGTCATTTGATGAGAAAAGCGAGGCGCATAACACGACCTTGAAAAACCGAGTGATAGATGAATTTTACGCGCTTGAAAGTGGTGTTTTCTTAACCGAGCTGCAACTTGATCGGTCATCTCACTAATTACCCGTTCGATTTCAGCGCGGCTTCGGTAATCTTTGGTCAAAACTTGTGACTTGCCAAATCCTTTGCTCTGTGGAATATAACGTTCTGAAAAGTCACTAAAATCAATACCATACGCATGATAATAGAGTTGTTCGCCAATGATACCAAATTCTTTTTTAAGTAAAGCAAGATCCGCCTGCGCTAAGTCCTCCATCGAATAAATATTCAGTTGATTCAGGCGGCGCTCAGTGCGCTTACCAATCCCCCAAACTGAATTTAAATCATCGATCGGCCATAATTTTTCAGGAATAGTGTTATAATCCCACTGGGAAATATACGTCGGTGCTTGATGTTTCGCATCTAAATCTAGCGCTAATTTGGCCATCAGTGGATTGCGCCCAATCCCAATCGAAACGACCAAATTTAACTCTTGCCAAATCGTTTGTTGAATAAGTTGAGCAAGCTGCATTGGGGAGCCATAAAGTAGACGGCTCGCTGTAACATTGATAAAACCTTCATCAATACTATAAGGATGCCAATCTTCCGCTGAAACAAAACGTAATAAAATCTCATTCAATTTACGATTTTCTTCGATATAAGTCGCCATTCTTGGTGGTACTAATAAAATATCATCAAGTCCTTGTGGTATCTCATACGTTCGTGTCCCGGTCTTAATGCCATAATGCTGCTTCATTGACATGGAACTCGCTAAGACTAATCCACTGCGATGATCATCTCGACTCACCACACATAATCGCGATTCGAGTGGGTGTAAACAACGCTTTAAAGATTCTACCGAAGCAAAGAAACTCTTACAATCAATACAGAAGACGTCTTCTTGCGGCAATTGAAGTGATTTCAAATCCATGTCATCCACCCTCCTCGTCATTTTCTAGTATACGAACATACGTTCGTTTTTGCAAGAAGTTTTTCACTCATAATTAATGAAGAATCAATCGGCGCAGACGATTGCCCCTTGCGATTCAGAATTGATATCATGTATAATTTAGATAACAATTCTACTAAAAAAATCAACAGGAGGTGACAAAAAGTTATGTTTTTTAAAACAACATCCGAAAAATCAACCGAGTTTTTCTCGTTCGTATCTGCAAATCAATCGAATCAGATTAGCTTGAAAAAGAAAGTGACAATCAATAAGCACGATTCGCAAGTTTTTCTTCGTTTTACTAAAAAAGTACACTTAAAACCGTTCGAAGGACTTGCCTTGGTAGTATTTGCCAAAGACCCGTCAGATCCATCAACCTACCAATCTTATATTTTAGCGGATCATATTCAAGTGAATCCAGGGGTCTACTTTAATACTTTGACGGTGACACGTGATTGTACGGTCTATATGCAGCCAACGTCACAAGCCGCACCGAAGATGTTTTCTTCTGCTCAACTTCTGACAAGTGGAGAATTTAAGACGCAATTATCGGTAGACCATATTTATGGCATTATTTACCAAATGAAATCTCACTCCGAATCGATTCCTTTTTACCTAGGCCCTTACTATGAATTACTAGTTATCGATCAAGGCGAATTGGACGTCATCATTGATTCAGATCATCAACATATTAAGAAAAACGATTGCCTAATCCTACGATCGGATCAACCTTATCAGAAGCAGCAAGGAAGTTCTGAGATGGTCGCCTATATTTCGATTTTATTTGAAGCCAGTGGCATTCCTGAGTCCGCACTTGCGCAACCGATGAATCTTGGCACCGCCAATCGTCAAATGATTGAGCGGATTGTCAAGTTAGCTGAGTACCCAGAACAATTTGTCTATCCAAACGATGAAATCAAACTAAAATTAACAACATTGATCTTGCAACTGATTCAAGGACAAACGCCAACCGCTGAAGAACCAATCACATCGATGCGTGAAAATTATGAAAATGATTTGTTCCAATCGATTTTAGATTTCTTAGATCAAAATATCGCCACGCATAATCAAGTGAATGACTTAGTGGAGCACTTTGCCTTATCACGTTCAACACTTCAAAATTTATTTAAAAAATATTTGAATATGACACCCAAAAATTATATCAATCAAGTTAGACTGGATCGTAGTAAACAGATGATTCGTAATACGCAAATGACTTTATCACAAATTGCCGACTATCTCGGGTACGGATCGATTCAATATTTCTCACGTGCCTTTAACCAAGCTTTTGGCATGAGCCCGTCTCAATATGCAAAATCGATGATCCAGTAGTCTTTCGATATCCAACTCAAGGAGGTTCTTATGTCTTTTGATGGTTTCTATACACATATGATGCAACAAGAGCTCGCAGATCACTTAATCGGCGGAAAAATTAATAAAATTTATCAACCCTTTTTACAAGAAATTCAACTCGTCATCCGGTCCAATGGTCAAAATCACCGCTTAACAGCTTCAATTCATCCGGTCTATTATCGGATTCATTTAACCGAAGAACGGTCAAATAATCCTAAGCAAGCACCAATGTTTTGTATGTTGTTACGTAAACACATTGAAAATGCTGTCATTCAAAATATTACACAACTGGAAAATGATCGCATTCTGATTTTTGATTTATCGAGCCGGAACGAACTGGAGGATAACCTCCACTATCAATTGATTTTTGAACTGATGGGACGCCACAGTAATATTGTTTTAATTAATCCTGCGACACAAACTATTATTGATTGTATTAAGCATGTCCCTGCTAGCCAAAATACGTACCGCACATTACAAGCCGGAGCAGAATATCGTCTACCTCCTCAACAAGAACAACAAGTAAATCTCTTTAAATTATCGGATGAGGCAAGGTCAGCATTTGCAAAAATAAATCGGGAAACGATTGAATCTGGTCAGGCTCACCGCGTGATTCAAGGTTTGTCGAAAATAACGAACCAACAACTTTTAAGTTGGCTTGAACAAGGTGATACGGTTGAAGTTGCCCTCGAACGTTTGTTGGGCCTCTTTAGCGAGAAGCAACCTGTCGTTTTCAACCAACCGGACCCGGTACAATTTTATTCTGCGGATCTACCTGTTATTGAAGGTGAGCGACAATATTTCGCCTCGCTTGGAGCCTCTTTGGATTACTACTATACTGAAAAAGCACGCTTAGACCACATCAAGCAGCTCTCAGGAGATTTGTCACAACATATCCAACGTATTTTGAAACGCAACGACAAGAAATTAACGGAACTGCAACGCGATCGAGTGGTCGCACAAAAAGCCGATGAATATAAATTAAAAGGTGAGCTACTCAGTGCCTTTGCTTCAAGCATTCAGCGCGGTCAAACTCAAGCCACGGTAACCAACTATTATACCAACGAACCGATAACGATTGAATTAGATCCACAACTTTCAGCCATTGATAATAGCCAAGCTTATTTTCGTAAATATTCAAAATACCGTGACTCCCTAAAATATATTGATCAGCAAGAACAGCTAACTCAGCAGGAAAATCAATACCTCGAAAGTGTGCTCGTCCAAATTTCGCAAGCCACTGTAGCCGATATCGAGGATATCAAAGACGAGTTGCGTCAAGAGGGTTATATGGCTCAACATAAGAAACAAATCAAAAAGCGCGCCACTTCCAAATCACGCCCTCGGGTATATGTTGCGAAGGACGAGACGCGCATCTTAGTTGGGCGTAATAATCATCAAAATGACCAATTGAGTGTCCGCAACTCTCACAAAAACTATTGGTGGCTCCATGCTAAAGATATCCCAGGGGCTCACGTTGTGATTGAATCAGTAGACCCTAGTCCGGAGACGATCCAAGAAGCCGCAGAAATTGCTGCCTACCACTCAAAATCTTCCCATTCAGCCAACGTTCCCGTCGACTTAGTGCAACTCAAAGCCTTGCGCAAGCCTAACGGTGCCAAACCTGGCTTTGTCATCTACGAAGGTCAAGAAACGTTGTTCGTTACCCCAGTGGAAGAAGAAATCAAATCGAAGGAGCAGGTGCAAGACTAGTGGTAACACCCTGTTAGAGAAATCCCTCATCAAATTTGGATGAGGGATTTTTGTGTGGGGGTGGGATTGTGAAATCAGTGGGGCTTGAGCTTCTGCCTAGGGCGAGCCTGAGCTGTTGGCACTCGCAGGGTGAACTTCAGCTCAACCACCCTGAGATGAAGTTGCGGTGTGAGAAACTCCAGCTCAGCATCCCTCAGATGGAGTTCCGGCACAAACAACTCCAACTCAGTCATCTTCAGATGGAGTTCCGGCACAACTAACTCCAGCTCAGCAGGCGCAGATGAAGTTTCGCACTTCATTTGTTCAACTAAACCCGACAAACTGAACAACCCCGCCTACTTTGTTCAACTCAACCCGACAAACTGAACAACTCCATCAACTTTGTTCAACTCAACCCGACAAACTGAACAATCTCGCCTACTTTGTTCAACTCAACCCTACAAGCTGAACAACACCGACAAACAATCCCAAATAAGCAAGCATACAAATCTCACACTACTCCTTTCAATCGTAACTACTCTCCTCACTTCAACGCAAAAAAGCCTGGAGAAGTGACCTTTCTCCAGACTTTCGCGCTGTTTTAATTCAACTCTACTCTATCAACCTTCATTAGCTCATATAAGCGTCAGTTAGCGGTGGGACCACTTGTTTCTTACGCGATACAATTTGTGGTAAATTCAACTGGTTGTCAGTAATAGCCTGGTCAAACGCTTTGGTGACAGGCGTTGTGTCGCCACCTACGACGAGACCAATCGAGTCATTTTCCAAAATATCAGTAATCACTAATAAGAATATCGCATAGTCATGCTTGCTCAATTCAGACTGCATCACGTCAAGAAATTCAGCTTTGCGCTTCAAAATATCTACGAATCCTACGGTATTAACTTGACCGATTCGAACTTTATGCCCGTTCATATCAAACGTTTTCGCATCGCCATCAACAATATCCATCGCGGATCGAGCAGACACATCTGCCCCTGCTTTCAACATTTGGATGCCATACTCATTTACATCAACTTGAGCAATTTCAGCCAACTGCTGTGCAATCTTCACATCTTCAGGTGTGCAAGTTGGGGATTTGAATAACAATGTATCTGAAATAATTGCCGATAACATCATACCCGCAACGTCAGTTGGAATCTCAATTCCCTTTTCTTGATAAAGTTTGAAAAGCACACTCGACGTACTGCCGATCGGTTCTGCACGATAGTAAAGTGGTCCTGCTGTCTCAAAATTGGCAATTCGGTGGTGATCCACGACGTAGTCGATCTGAACGTCACGAATATCCGCGACAGATTGGGCAAACTCATTATGGTCAACTAGCGCCACACGCTCAACTTCTGGAGCGGCTTGTTCGATCACTCGAGGCACCGGCACATTGAAATGCTCCAGTGCAAAACGTGTCTCATCGTTTGGCGTACCCAATGCAACGGCTTCAGTTTCCTCACCGATTTGATTTAAAAAATGTGCATAAGCAATTGCTGCACCAATCGCATCGGTATCAGGATTTAAATGTCCAAAAACTAATAATTTGCTCATAACTTCCTCCTTAATCCTACTTTGCGAATTCAGTATACCATAAATTATTGTGAAGTATTAGCTGAATCACTTGTATCTTCTTGATCTGCTAAAGTTAAATTAGCTGGATGGAGCGCCACAACACGTCCTAATTGATCTAACTCTTGTACCGCTGAACCGTTGGTCAAACGAGCGGAAAGTGGAATCTCCTCACTGGTTAGCTCAACAAAGTGGCCGGTATCGCCTTGAACAACGACCGGTGTCGTCTCGTCTACCGCCAGTACATCGATAATCCGATGCGGTTGTGATTTCAATTCTTTCAGCAATGTTAATCCTCGAGCAGCCCGACTCGTTAGAGGAATTTCGTCAGCTCTGAAGCGTTTAATATTGCCACGTTGAGTCAAGACCACAAATTGTTGCGTATCATCCACAAATGTATTGCCACTCACTACATAATCATCATCGCGTAAGTTCACGGCAATCACCCCTTGAGCTTTCAACCCAAGTGTTGAAACTTCACTGACTGGGTAACGTACACAGTAGCTATCATAAGTTGTAACTAAGATCTGTTGCTGCTCATTTTGCTGCGTCAACATCGTCGCAACTATTTGGTCACCCACCTTCAATTTCATCGCCATCGATGAACGCGAACGGTAACTTCTAAATTGTACAAAATCTTTCAATAGCGTCTGCTTAATCATACCTTGTTGAGTCAACATCAAGATAGCGGTCGTTTCATCACGACTTTCAGCTTGATCCAAATGATAAGCTCCGCGATAAACACTCAAAATACGTTCATCTGCTTCAAGTTGATAATGCTGAGATAAGTGAACACCCATATCCTTCCAGCGAATATCTGGTAATTCGTGGACTGGAATATAGAGGTAATTTCCATGACTTGTCAGTAAAATCAACGTATCGTAAGTACTCATCGGCTCCAAGAAGAGCGTATAGTCCATCTCACGCAATGCTAAATCATATGTATCCGATGACTGGAAGCTTCGACGGCTCGTGCGCTTGATGTAGCCCTCATTCGTCACCGAAACAATGACTTGTTCTTCTGGTATCAATAAGGTCGCATCAATCGTGACTTCTTTAATCTCTGCTTCAACTTGTGTCAGTCTTGGTGTCGCATGCGTTTTTTTAATTTCTTTTAATTCTTGAATAACTACTTTATCTAAAATCTCGGAATTATTTAAAATATTGTGGTACATCGCAATGCGCTCATTTAATTCAAGGCGTTCATTTTGCAGTGCCACAATATCTGTATTAGTCAGACGATAAAGCTGCAACGAAACAATCGACTCCGCTTGAGGTTCGGTAAAGTCAAATTGCTTCATAATATTACTTTTCGCGTCCGCTTTATTCTCGCTGGCGCGAATCACATGAATCACTTCATCCAAAATCGACATTAAATGAATCAAACCATCAACAATATGCAGTCGGTCTTGATCTTGCGTTAACAAATGACGTGTCCGACGTTCGATGACTTCTTGTTGGTGCTCGACATACGCTTCAATCATCGTCTTCAAATTCGCTAAAACCGGTTGACGATGATAGATTGCCACCATATTGAAGTGATAATTCACTTCAATCTCGGAATGTTTGATGAGATAGTTCAAGACATCTTGTGGATTGACATCGCGTTTCAATTCAACCACAACGCGAACGCCATTGCGATCGGACTCGTCTCGTACTTCGACAATCCCTTCCAACTGGCTATCGAGTCGAATTTCATCGAGTTTTTGCACTAACTTCGACTTATTTACCTCATATGGCAATTCAGTAATCACAATTTGGCTTTTACCCGCCTTTAACTTTTCAATTTCTGTTTTGCCTCGAACTACAATCTTACCTTGCCCGGTCCGATAAGCTTCTTTCAATTCATCTTGACCGTAAATAATCCCTCCGGTCGGAAAGTCAGGCCCTTGAATATGCGTTAACAAATCCTCTACCGTACAGTTTGGATGTTGAATCAAGTGAATGACCGCATCAATCACTTCCGCTAAATTATGCGGTGGAATATCTGTCGCATAACCGGCTGAAATCCCAGTCGCCCCATTAACTAATAAATTAGGAAAACGAGCCGGTAACACAACCGGTTCTTCCAACGTATCGTCAAAGTTTAGCGCATAGTCTACCGTCTCATGATTAATATCTTGGAGTAACGCATCGGATATTTTAGCAAGACGGGCTTCGGTATAACGCATTGCTGCCGGTGGATCCCCATCCATACTCCCTTTATTCCCGTGCATATCAATCAACGGCTCACGGAATTTCCAGTCTTGTCCCATTCGAACCATCGCTTCATAGACCGAACTATCCCCATGCGGGTGAAAATTACCAATAACATTCCCGACCGTTTTAGCAGATTTACGGTAAGGTTGGTTATACGTATTACGGTCTTGATACATCGCATAAAGAATCCGACGCTGAACCGGCTTCAAACCATCTCGTATATCTGGTAACGCGCGGTCTTGAATAATATATTTGGAATATCGACCGAACCGGTCTTCAATAATATTAGTAAACGTTAAATCTTCAATTTGTTCGTGGATCGTACCCATTCACTTAATCCTCCTCTCCAAATAAATTCAATTGATCCGCAAAATCATCCTTTTGAGAACTAGACGTTATTTCTGTTGAATTTTGTTCAGATCTTTCTTTCAGTAATGTTGGATCAACCGTACTTGGTTGCGAATCATTTAATAACGTATCTTCTTCGTCTAAGGTAAATTGCACGTTTTCTTCAATCCATTTACGACGCGGAGCGACTTTATTCCCCATTAAGGTCGTTAAACGACGCTCGGATAACGTATCATCTTCCACATTAACTCGGATTAATAATCGCGTCTTAGGATTCATTGTCGTATCCCACAATTGATCGGCATTCATCTCCCCGAGACCTTTATAACGTTGAATCACATAGCCACGTCCCATTTCTTGAGTCACTTCAGCTAATTCTTCGTCCGTCCAAGCGTATTCGATGACTTCTTTTTTCCCGCGTCCTTTTGAGACTTTGTAAAGGGGTGGCATGGCTAAATAAACCTTGCCAGCTTCGAGCAACGGCTTCATATAACGATAGAAAAACGTCAAGAGTAGCACTTGAATATGCGCTCCATCGGTATCCGCGTCGGTCATAATAATGATTTTGTCATAGTTGATTTCATCCAAATTAAAATCATTTCCGACACCCGCACCGATCGTATAAATTAACGTATTAATCTCTTCGTTTTTCATAATATCTTCGAGCGAAGCTTTTTCGGTATTAATTACCTTACCACGCAGTGGCAAAATCGCCTGATATTTTCGGTCACGGCCAAGTTTAGCTGATCCCCCAGCGGAATCTCCCTCGACAATATAGAGTTCATTTTTGGCTGCATTTTTCGATTGGGCTTTAGCTAATTTGCCAGAAATAAGTTTTTCACGTTGATTTTTCTTCGTACCACTACGAGCCGCATCACGCGCTTTACGTGCTGCTTCGCGTGTCTCTCGGGCTTTTAGCGCCTTACGTAAGATATTTTGGGAGAAGGCGCCATTTTCATTTAAGAAGGCCACTAAATAGTCATAAACGAAATTATCAACAATTTGTCGCGCCGTTGGCGTCCCAAGCTTATCCTTCGTTTGTCCTTCAAACTGCAAATATTGCTCTGGAATCCGAACTGAGACAATCGAGACCAATCCTTCCCGAATATCGGACCCTTCTAAGTTTTTATCTTTTTCCTTAATTAGACCGACGCGACGACCGTATTCATTGAAGGCTTTGGTCATCCCAGTCTTTAAGCCAGTCTCGTGAGTCCCCCCACCATAAGTACGCACATTATTGGCAAAGGACAGCACTGTCTCTGAGTAGCCGTCATTGTATTGCATCGCAAAGTCCACTTCAAAATCTTGATTACGACTGGACCCCGCAATAACATCGCCAATCGCATCTTTGTCTTCATTTAAATAATGAATAAAATCAATCAGACCGTTATCGTATTTGAAGACATCTTCCGTCTCATGGACGTGATCGATTAAAGTGATTTCTAAGCCTTTAAGTAAAAAAGCTGACTCCCGCAGTCGCTCCGCAATCACCTTGGCATCAATACGCGCTGAACCAAATACCGCTGGATCTGGTAGAAAATGGACCATCGTTCCATTCGCATGGCGACACGGCTTCACTTCCATCTCACCTTGAGGGTGTCCGCCATCTTTGAAGTGCATGGTAAAGGATTGATTATCACGCCAAACGGTGACAGTTAAGCGACTAGAAAGTGCGTTAACAACACTCGCCCCCACACCGTGAAGACCTCCCGCTGACTTATACCCACCTTGACCGAACTTTCCACCGGCATGAAGTACGGTGAAAATAACTTGAATGGTTGGCACGCCACTTTCATGCAGACCGGTTGGCATCCCCCGGCCGTTATCCATCACTTTGACGCTACCGTCTGCCATTAATTCAACCTGGATTCGATCGGCAAAGTCTGACAGTGCCTCATCAACCGAGTTGTCTACAATTTCATAGATTAAATGATGCAAGCCACGTTGGTCCGTTGAGCCAATATACATTCCTGGACGCTTGCGCACCGCATCTAACCCTTCTAAAATTTGGATCGCTTGATCATCATACTGATTTAAGTTTATTTCAGACAATTCGTCACCTCTTTCATTTCTAGCTTTATAATTTTATCAGATTCCACTATAATTAATAGAGTATTTCAATAATTATAACGTAAAGGAGTAATAATTTTGACCTGTTTCAACATAGGCACGATTGCCTTTATTATTCTAACATATTTAATCGGCTCAATTCCATCCGGTGTAATCTATAGTCAAATGCGTCATCAACGCGATGTTCGCAATTATGGAAGTGGAGGAACAGGTGCCACCAATATCGGACGAAATTTTGGATTTCGAGCGGCAGTCATCGTAGCTTTCTGTGATGCGTTGAAAGGATTTATCCCTGTTTTACTGGCGCAGCATTTTTTCAACGAGCCAGGAGTTATTATGGCAACCATGTTAGCCGCGGTCATTGGACACGCCTACCCGATTTTTGCGAACTTCAAAGGTGGCAAGATTGTCGCAACCTCGATGGGAGCTTTTCTAGCTTATGACTACAAAATTGCTATCCTAGTCATTTTAGCTTTCTTTATTATTTTATATTTAACCAGTATCGTCAGTCTATCGTCAATGTTGAGTTATACGCTAATTGCTTGCTATTACGTATGGACTTCCCCGATTCTCGTTGTACGCATCGGATTTATCCTACTATGGCTCTTCGTCTTATATCGCCATAAAGATAATATCCAACGCTTAAGACAAGGTCAAGAGCCTAGTATTCGTTGGGGATTGCGTAAAGATTCAAAATAAAATCATTTAATCATCGATGCAAAAAATCTCAAAGCAATACATGCTTTGAGATTTTTTA
>NZ_JH932300.1:576091-592329 GCF_000301055.1 Falseniella ignava CCUG 37419 | reverse complement strand
ACCCATGTTAAAGCTTGCGCCAACGGCCGGAAGTATACGAATGAAGAAGTCCTTGTCCAAGCAAAATGGTTAGCGGATGACATGATGGAAGCTGTTCAAAAAGATCGGGAAATGCATGGAAAAAAGCCCCTAAAAAATACAGAAAAGGTGTCCTCAACAAAATCCCAAAAAATCAGTCCCAATGATCCTGAGGCGGGTTGGTTCCATAAAGGAGACCATAAGCAAGTTTTTGCTTACAATATTCAAACTGCCTGTGATCGAAACGGCTGGGTATTAGGTTACAGCGTACATTCAGGGAACACTCATGATACACAAGCTTTTCCGTCATTATTTAACAAGATTATCTCGTTTGACCCTACCCGTATTATTGCGGATGCCGGGTATAAAACTCCCACCATCGCTCAGTTTCTGTTAAGTCAAGCCATCACCCCTGTATTTCCTTATACACGTCCTAGACGTAAACCAGAGAATCGAGACATTGTCTATGATGAATACTATGACTGTTATTTAGACGAAAACAATACTGTCTATCATTACACAACAACGAATCGCAAGGGTTACCGAGAGTATCGCGCATTGGGAGAAGAAAGAAGTAAACGCGTTATTACACGGCATGTCTGGCAAGAAGCTCTTGAAACCTGCGAAGATATCCGGCACTCTGAAGGCATGCGTGAACTTTATCAAAAACGCAAACAATCGGTGGAGCGATTATTTGGCACTGCGAAGGAACATCACGGTTTTCGATATACCCATTTAGTTGGGAAAGCCTTGATGGAATTCAAAGCAGGGCTCACTTTTGCCTGCTTAAACATGAAGAAACTGGCCAATATACTGGCATTGAGAAGCTAGAAAGGCTTCGTTTTTTTATTTTCAGAGGATATTTCACTAAAACAAAAGACAAACCCTTATTTTGAGATTAACTCAAACGGGGTTTGTCTCCAATCTGAAATCTCAAAGCAATACATGCTTTGAGATTTTTTAATTGGGAGGTTATTTTAGAGTGACTTCATAAAGATAAGGGTATAATTTGCCCGTAACATAGAAACGATCTCCCTCGACATGGGCAATCCCATTTAAACTATCTATTTGGGCAATTTGCTCATCGGTTAACGTTTCTTCGACAATCGGACGTAAATCATATCGGTCGATGACTTCAGCTTTTTCGAGATCGATCTTATAAATATAATCGTCATATAGGCGATTAGCATAGAGCACGCCATCAACCCATTCTAATTCGTTCAATTTACTGAATTTCTTACCGTCACGCGTAATCTCAATCACGTCTAATTGTTCAAATGTTTCGGGATCATGTTTATATAGTTTATTGGTCCCATCCGAACGCCATAAACATTTGTTTACTTTATCATAGCAAAGCCCCCACCCTTCAGTCTCCATCGGCACTTCTTCAAGTACTTCAAATGTCTCAGGGTCACGTTTTAGCGCGATTTTCTCACGCCAAGTCATTTGCCATAAATATTGATCGGTATGGGTCAATCCTTCGCCGAAATAATCAGCTGGTAAATCAACTGCGGAGTCTAATTCACCGGTTTCCAGGTTAAAGATACCGAGCTTCGACTCACCTTTAAGCCCCGTTCCTAAAATCAATTCTTGTTTGGAATTGAGTTCAAGACCTTGGGTAAAAAGCGGCTCTTCAATGGGATACTGCTTGATTAGTTCCACATCACCTGCTAAAGCGGTGGGAATTTGTGCGCCTAAATGGGCTGCCAGCATTACGCCGCAGACCCACTTAGCACAACGAGATTGGAGGTTGTTGGTTGGTTTCATTGGAATCTTCCTATTTCAAATTCATAACAAATTCTGTAATTAATTTAGCCATTTCTTCATATTGTGTGAAGTAAAGTAAATGGTCACCGTCTAGAACATGAGTTTCAACTTCATCCGGATTTTCTGACATATCAACGTGTTGTTCTTCCCAGTCCATCGTAATTTGATCCATAAATTCACGGCGCATTTCAATATCATCATACGAATCCTGAGCTAATAAGTATAGCGCTGGAATGCCTGCTGGGATTTTTTCGTCTTTAGCATCTAATAAGACTTGGTTAGAACGCTCTGCTTCGTCGGTTGTTGCAGTATTATTTAAATTAAGTTGCGCAATCAATTTATATTGTTCATTCACTTCATCATCGACATCTGGAATTTCTGGTAAGTAAAGCGCATTTCCTTCTTCATCGACTGGGGCTTCCATATGTCCCATATCCATGTAGCCATTCATCATCGGTGTACTCGTATCCATACCTACGATTCCCTTAACTTCTTCAGGGAATTGTTTAGCATATTCCATCGCATAAATACCTGATAGAGAATGTGCTACTAAGACATACTCTGAAACATCAAATTGTTGCAATGCTTCGTGTAATTCATTAATAATATTTTCGCTCGTACGTGGCTCATCGGTATTATCACTTAGACCATAACCGAACGGTTCTACGACTAAAATATGGAAGTTTTCAGCTAGACGGTCTAGTAGATTTTTTTGCGTTAAAGGTTGAGACGCTTCACCTAAACCTGGCATAAAGACTAAAGTTTTATTTTGACCTTGATGTTCTTTACCTAATTCTAAAACGTTCATTTGTTTACCTTTAACAGTAATTTTTGTACCGTAATCTTTAATTTGACTGCGTAATTCTTCTTCACTTAATTTTGGTGTCGTGCTTGCTTCACCAGATTCAGCTACTTCACCAGATTCTACTGCTTCAGCTGACTCAGCTACTTCATTTTCTTCCGCTTCATTTTCTTGTGCCATTTCACTTTGAACTTCTGCAGCGGTTGTTTCTTCCGCATAAGCGACAAATGGTGTCATTAAAGCTTGACTCGATAATAATAAGGCAATCATACCTGACTTCATTGATTTTGAATTAAATTTTTTCATTGAAAAATTCCTTTCTCATATTTGATGACTCTTAGTATAAACACTACCCGTGAAGAAAAAATAAATAAAATATGGAGAATGTATGAATTCGTATGAATAAAATTTGAATCGATATATCTTAAAAAAATCCTGCCGACAATTCGCTTGTCAACAGGATACGAGTGCTTTCGCTTATAAAATATAGTGACTTAAATCTTGGTCTTCGACAATTGCATCGAGTCGTTGTGTGACGTACTGTTCGGTAATTTCAACTTGTCCCATCTGCATCTCAGCCGCATCAAATAATAACTCTTCCAATACCGTCTCTAAGATCGTATGTAGACGTCGAGCCCCAATATTATCGGTATCCCGGTTGAGACGCTCCGCATAGGCTGCTAATTGGTCGATCGCACCTTCCGTAAATTGAATTTCAACGCCGTCTGTTAAGAGCAATGCTTGATATTGCTTCAATAAGGCATTTTTCGGTTCGGTTAAAATACGTTTGAAATCTGCTTGAGTAAGATCATCCAAATTCACTCGAATTGGGAAGCGTCCTTGAAGTTCTGGAATTAAGTCAGACGGTTTGGCTTGATGGAAAGCACCACTTCCGATAAATAGAATATGATCGGTTTCAATAATACCGTATTTCGTTTGAACTTGGCTTCCTTCAACGATTGGCAAGATATCACGTTGGACACCTTGACGGCTCACTTGCCCTGAACCTTTATCATCGATCGCAATCTTATCAATCTCATCGATAAAGACAATCCCCTTATCGGCTGCCAATTCAAGCGCTTTTTGATTGATATCGTCTTGATTAATTAATTTATCCGCTTCTTCTTCGGTTAATAATTCTAACGCTTCTTTAACTGTGACCGTCCGTTCAATTTTCTTCTTCGGTTTCAGTGCATTAAGACTTTCTTGCATATCCATCATTTGCTCCATCGCTGGATTTAAGGAATTCAATTGCAATTTTTTCTCTTCCAATTGAATGGTCACTTCATAATCATTCAATTTGCCTTGACGAATTTGTTCCGCAATTTGACGGCGTGTTGACGCAATCTCTTCCGTGACTTCTTCGGTTTCTTCTTCCTCATTGAGCATCGCCGGATTGAATTGTCCGAGTAAATCACCTAAATTACCAAATGGATTCGAAGCCGACGACGATTTCTTTTCGACTTTAATTCCCGGTTTTAAGGCTTTCGCAATTCGCTCGATCGCTTTTGCTTCTGCTTCATCTTTGACTTCTGCTTGTTTTTGGCGCTTAATAAGGCGAATCGCACTCTCAACGAGGTCCCGTACCATCGATTCCACATCGCGTCCGACATACCCTACTTCAGTATATTTCGTCGCTTCCACTTTAATAAATGGCGCTTTCGCAATGTCGGCTAAGCGGCGAGCGATTTCAGTCTTACCAACCCCGGTAGGCCCAATCATTAAAAGATTCTTCGGCTTCACTTCTTGTTGCATCTCGCCAGTTAATTTCAAGCGACGTATTCGGTTGCGTAAGGCCACTGCTACCGCACGTTTTGCTTCAGCTTGCCCGATAATATATTGATCCAATTCGCTGACAATTTGTTTTGGTGTTAATTCTGTCATTGCAATCCCTACCCTTCAAATGACTCAACGATAATTTGGTCGTTCGTATACACATCAATTTGACTAGCGATGGTCAAGGCTTCTTTCGCAATTTCAGCCGCTGTCAGTGGCATATCTTGACGCACTAATGCACGCGCTGCAGCTAATGCATAATTGCCACCTGAACCAATCGTTAGCACCCCATCGTCCGGCTCAATCACTTCACCTGTGCCACTGACAAGTAATAATTGTTCTTCATTCATCACAATTAAGAGTGCCTCAAGTTTTTGGAGTGTTCGGTCGGTGCGCCACTGCTTCGCTACTTCTACCGCAGCTCGAGTTAGTTGTCCGTTATGGGTGCGTAACTTCTCTTCGAACATTTCAGATAGCGTAATCGCATCCGCAACTGAACCGGCAAATCCGACAATCACCTGATTATCGTAGATGCGGCGTAATTTTCGGGCACTGCCTTTCATAATGACCGATTCACCAAATGTAATTTGACCGTCACCGGCCATCGCTAATTGATTATTTTTCTTTACTGCACAAATTGTTGTCATTTTTATTCCTCCTTAGTTTGTCGGTTCGCTCTTGGAAAAACATTCAGATATTGTTGACGTAACTTATCTTTCGTTACGTGGGTATAAATTTGAGTCGAACTTAAGTCTTCATGCCCCAGAAGTTCTTGCACACTGCGTAGATCCGCCCCATTATTTAATAAGTGAGTGGCGAGTGAGTGGCGTAACTTATGTGGATGAATTGACAAGTTGAGCCCTGACTCTTCAACAATCGTATCTAATAATTTGCGGATTGTCGTCGGACTTAAGACCTTACCTGTTACCGAAACAAATACATTCGGCAGTTGTTGAATATTCGTCTCCTGTCGCATCCCATGAATATAGGTCTGCAGTGCTTCGCTGGCAATATCTCCAAGAGGAACGATGCGTTCTTTGTCCCCTTTTCCAATTACGCGAATAATGCCCCAGTCAAATTCAACTTGGTCTAACGCCAAATTACTCAGCTCACTCACCCGCATCCCCGTCGCATAGAGCGTCTCTAGCACGGCGCGTTGCAAGGGTTGTTGCGAAGAGGTAGAGTGAGCAACAGCATCCAGCAGTTGATTTAGCTCATCTTCATAGAAGAAATCCGGTAGGACATTTTCCTTTACGGAGTATTGCACTAAATTCATCGGATTCGATTCGATCCATCCCATCCGAGTTAAATACTTATAAAAGGCGCGGAGCGAGGATAGTTTCCGGGCAATCGTGCGCCTTGATAGATTGCGTTCACTTAAATGCCCAATAAAATAGCGAATATCTTGATAAGTAATCGCATCGTAGCTCGTCTCGCCGGTGATTTCAATAAAATCAGCAAATTCTTTTAAATCATTGTCATAAGCTCTTGCTGTTTCCGGTGAATAGCGTCGCTCGTTGATTAAATATTGTATAAATAAATCGATGGTCTGATGCATACGCGTTCGCCTCCTCTCCAATAAAATCTCTAACCAATCCTAACCATTGTACAAGATAAGCTGATTTCATTGCAAGTTTTCCAACTTACCTTGTTGGTTTACACTCTAGCTTAATAATAAACACCAGCCCTTCCAAACATAAAAAAGCCAAGCTAAAAACAGCTTGGCTTGAAACATCGTTCATTTAAATTTCAGTCGTTATTTGACAACTTGTTCTTGATAGTCACAATGACTGCAGACCACTTGGGTTTGCCCTCGTTTACTCTTCTCCACTAAGTAGTGGTGACATTTCGGACAGTCACGACCAACCAACTTATCCCATGAGACAAAGTCGCAGTCCGGATAACGTTCGCAACCGTAGAAAATACGATTTTTCTTCGATTTACGCTCGACGACTTCGCCTTTTTTACATTTAGGACAGGTCACCCCAATTTTCTTAACAATCGGTTTGGTATTGCGGCAATCTGGGAAGTTACTACAAGCGTAAAATTTCCCGTAACGTCCGATTTTAATTACCATCGGATGACCGCATTTTTCACAGTCAAATCCTGCCGGTTCATCTTTAATTTCAATCTCGGCCATATTTTCTTCGGCTTTTTCCAACTTCACTTTGAACGGTTGGTAAAATTCATCTAAAACTTCCACCCATTGATGGCGTCCTTCTTCAATTTGGTCAAGCTCTTCTTCAAGTGAAGCGGTAAAGTCCGTATTGACAATCTCTGGGAAGAATTCTTCCAAGACGGAAGTCACAATCTCCCCCAGCTCAGTCGGTTCAAAGCGTTTCGCAGTCATCTTAACGTAGTAACGTTTACGCAACGTCTCAAGCGTTGGCGCATAAGTTGACGGACGTCCGATGCCAAGTTCCTCCAACGTCTTAACCAACGCAGCTTCGGTATAGCGGGCTGGCGGTTGGGTAAAATGCTGGCTCGGCGATAGCTTGGTTATCTTGACCTTGTCCCCTTTTTGTAAGACAGGCAAGTAATTATCCTTATCCGTTGAAGAAGGATAAGCTTCTAAGAAGCCCTTGAACTTAATTCGTGAACCGGTCGAACGGAATCGAACGTCATTTTGTTCGATATCGAGTCGAATCGTATCAAAAATGGCTGGGGCCATTTGACTCGCGACAAATCGCGCCCAAATTAAAGAATACAACTTAAATTGATCTTTACTCAAATACGATTCGATCGATTTTGGCGTTAATGTCACATCACTGGGACGGATTGCTTCGTGCGCATCTTGCGTGTTCTTATTTTTAGAAGCTACTCTCCCGCTTGATTTGCCCAGATAAGCTTTCCCATATTCTGCTTCGATATAATCACTAGCAGATTTTTGCGCTAAAGGTGAAATCCGAGTAGAATCGGTACGCATGTAGGTAATTAACCCAACATGGCTGCGTTTGATTTTAACTCCTTCATAGAGTTGTTGCGCAATTTGCATGGTCTTCCCAGCACGATAATTCAAGCGGTTTGATGCTTCTTGTTGCAACGTACTGGTTGTGAATGGTAGCGGCGCTTTACGTTGGCGCTCATTTTCGACAACATCTTGCACTACAAAGTTTTCTTTGGTATTGATGCGGTCCATCATTTGAGTCACGTCATCTTGACTTGACAACTCCACTTTCTTTCCTTGATACCCGTAAAATTGCGATTCAAATTTATCTTTATCTTTTTGAACTTTTGCTGCAATCTTCCAATATTCTTCAGGTTTAAAGTCACGAATTTCTTTCTCGCGATCAATAATAATCTTTAAAGCGGTCGATTGGACGCGTCCGGCACTCAATCCTCCTTTAATTTTCTTCCATAAAATCGGTGAAATCGAGTAACCGACCACTCGGTCTAAAATGCGACGCGCTTGTTGGGCATCGACTAAATCTTGATTAATCGTTCGCGGATGTTTGAAGGCTTCTTTCACCGCATCCTTAGTCACTTCGTTAAAGACGACCCGGTTATTCGCGCTGTCTTCTAAGCCTAAAAGCTTACTCAAATGCCAAGCAATCGCTTCTCCTTCGCGGTCCGGGTCGGCTGCCAAATAGACATGATCGGCTTTTTTTGCAAGCGACTTCAATTCTTTGACCGTGTCGCCGCGCCCACGAATCGTAATATAATGAGGCTCAAAGTTATTCTCCAAATCCACGCCCATCTTGCTCTTAGGTAAGTCGCGCAAATGGCCTTTACTAGCTACGACCGTATAATTTTTCCCTAAATAGCGATCAATGGTCTTAGCTTTTGTCGGAGATTCGACAATGACTAAATTTTTTACCACAGTCTGATCATTCCTTTATTATTCAATCTATTAATGTGTTACTTGTTCATGCAATAAAATCGTTACACATCTTAATGTATCCCTCACACTTTGTCAAATATTATTATGTTGATGGGTGGAGTAAAGTAACGCTAACTCTTCCATTAATTGTGTCATCGAAATAATCGGGAGCGCACCGGCAGCAATTAATTCATTGCAACCGGCAGACTGCGAGTCCGTCACACGACCAGGTAAGACCATGACTTCCCGATTATATTGTAAAGCATAATTAGCGGTGATCAGACTGCCACTGCGTTGCGCAGCTTCAATCACCAAGGTAGCTGGCGATAATCCCGCAACGAGCCGATTACGTAGAATAAAATGATGCTTCTTTGGCGGTTGCCAAGGCAAATATTCGCTGATTAAACAACCGTGTTGTTCGATTTTTTGATAGAGTGCATGGTGTTGTTTCGGGTATATCGTATGAAAGCCACACGGCAAAATTGCCACCGTTTGAGCTTGATAGTTCAAGCTTGCTCGGTGCACTGCGGCATCCACCCCAAGCGCCAGACCTGAAACCGTCGTATAGCCTTTGTCCGCTAATTGTTGGACAATTAGATCGACCATCTGTTGACCGTAGGGGGTGATTTTTCGTGTACCCACGATCGAAATCGGCTTATTCCCTACTTGGAATCCATCCCCTAAATAATATACAATAACCGGAGGGCGGTAAATATGATACCAGCTCGTTGGATAGGCTGGCTCATGGAGCATCACACTGCGTGGCAATAAATAGTGAACCCATTTTTGGTAATTGGACCATTGATGCGAAGTGACGATCGCATAATTTTTGCTCCCTTTTGATTGAGGGACTATATGTTCTCGCATGATTCGATAGCTTTCGGCAAAAGTTAGTCCGTTGTCAAAGCCCACTTGCCTTTGATAGTCCATAACAAAGTTCACTAATTCTTGATAACTGAATTCCAACAATTGATAATAAATAATTTGTTCTTTTAATGATAATTCCATTCGATCACCTCGATAATAAATACCCTCGGGCGATCTTTTTATCCCTTTATAATTAGTTGGATATGTGTCTTAATTAACAAAAGGTTAACCTAATTAGTATAATTATGCTTATTTTCAGTATAACGCTTTTGAATCGACGGAACAGGAGCGAAGCTTTGGCGGTGATATGGTGTCACTCCGTAATGGTGCAACGCTTCGATATGAGCGGCGGTCCCATACCCCATATTTTGTTCAAATTGGAACTCTGGGTAGCGTTCTGCCAATTGCATCATCCAATGGTCTCGATGGACTTTAGCAATAATGCTGGCGGCCGCAATGGATAGCGAACGCTGATCTCCTTTTATGATTGCTTGTTGAGGTATTGTCAAATTAGGTACCGTGACTGCATCAATTAACGCATAATCTGGCTTTGGAGTCAGTTCTGCTAGAGCTTGTTGCATGGCAAGTTTGGTAGCATTTAAGATATTGAGTTGATCGATTTGTTTATTCGATACTTCGACAATTTGATAAGCTAATGCTTCGGACTGAATAAATTGTGCATACTGTTCGCGTTGCGCAAACGACAAGGTCTTAGAATCATTAATCTCAATCCATTCTTTAGCACTCAAATCCATCGGCAGAATCACCGCGGCAGCCACGACCGGCCCCGCAATCGGGCCTCGACCCACCTCATCGACGCCTGCAATCAATGAATATCCAGCTTGGTGAAGTTGTCGTTCGTAAGTGAGTCGCGCTTCAAAGGCTTCCAACTTGGCTTGTCGCTTTTCGAGCAGTCGTTTGCGTCGTTGGATTAATTGCTGAACCCCTTTACGCGAATCTGCTTGCCAAGCTTCCCATTCCGCCTCAGTAAATATTTCAGCTCCGATACGGGCTTTAATTTCCGCTATACTTAAATTATTCTCCATCGACTTCTCCTGCCGTTTGTTCACCAACCGGTTCATCTAACGTATATTGACCTAAAATGCCCTTACGATAATCATGAATCATACGCTCACTAAATGCATCGTAGTCATCGCCAAAATTCATTCGCTCCGTCATCAGCAACAATACTTCCGGATGCGTCATTTGTTCAATCTCCGCTGCCTTAATCCGATATCGCTCAAATATACGCTCTGGTTGGCGTTCTAATAGATACTCTAATAACCATAAGGCTAAGTCATCCATATGCAGCAAATCGTCTTTAATCGCGCCTGTAATGGCCAATTTCATGCCAATGGTTTGATCTTCGAATTTTGGCCACAAAATCCCTGGTGTATCCAATAGTTCAAAGTCGCGGTCAATCTTCAACCAGCGTTGTGCTTTCGTCACACCCGGTTTATTCCCCGTAATCGCTTGATTTTTGCCGACAAATCGATTAATCAAAGTAGATTTACCCACATTCGGAATTCCTAAAATCATCAAACGAATATTTTTAGATAAAATGCCTTTGGCTGCTTGTTCTTCGAATACTGGTGCCATCTCTTTTCGAATCAATTCTTTTAACTGACGAATGCCTTTTTGGTGTTGCGCATCAATCGCGATCGCCGCATGCCCTTGGGATTGGAAAGTTTGAACCCACTCTCGCGTGGCAACTGGATCTGCTAAATCCGCTTTATTCAGTGCAATGACTCGTCGTTTTGATCCAATAATCTCATCAATCACTGGATTGCGGCTCGACTGTGGAATCCGCGCATCAATCAGTTCTACAACAATATCAACCATCGATAATTTCTCAATTGCCAGTCGCTTGGCTTTGGCCATATGGCCTGGATACCATTGAATTGTCATCGTCATAACCTCCTTATTTTGATTAAAAATTCCTGGCAAAGTGCCAGGAATCCATTGTACTATGCTGCTTGATCGTGCTCTGTTAACTCGAGTAATCGTTCAATGGCAGCATCTAATTGTTCATCGTGCGCTTGAATATATTCACGTGCTAATTGGTTAATTTTCTCCGCCGTCTCACCCGTCACTTCACCAGTCGATTCAAGATGATGGTCTACTTGAAACGCTTTAACCGCTTCAACAACTGACTCATCGTATAAATCTCCCAATTCAACATCATAATCGAGTTGATTGAGGACAGCTCGCAGTGACGCTACAAATTCATTGCGCATCCCGAAGTTTAAAACTTCGTCTGCTTGCATCACAAGAGATTGATAAATTGGATGAACTTCAATTTCTTCATCGACTTCAACCCCTTCGCCATGAATCCAATGCTTATTCGGTGTTAACCAACGTGCAGACGTCAACTTCAATTCACCCAGCTCTGATGCATTGCTAATGGTTTGAACCGTTCCTTTACCAAAGGTCTGATTGCCCAGTACTGGAGCATCGGTATTTTCCTGAATGGCTGCCGCAAAAATTTCACTGGCACTCGCACTTCCTTTATTTACTAAGACGACATACGGTTCGGTTACTTGGCTTTCACCATATTCTTTATCGCTCGCTGGATAATCATAGACCGGGCCGGTTCCTTCTTCAATATGCATAATCATTTGACCATCTTCTAAAAAGAGATTGCAGATTCGTAATGCTTGATCCAACAAGCCTCCCGGATTATTTCGCAAATCAAAGACAAAGGATGTGACATTTTGTTGGCGCAAATCGTCAATTACTTCGAGCAATTCATCATAAGTTGTGCCGTTAAATTGGGTAATTTTTACCACGCCTACTGACGGATTTGCTTCGGCAACTTCACCCGTCACGGTAATAATTGGAATCCGCGCACGAGTTATCTCCAAGTCAATCACAGATGAACCGCGTTGGACTTTCAACTTGATTGTTGTGCCCTCTTCTCCGCGAATAATACGCACGACTTCATTGGTATCCATCCCAGAAAGTTCAGTGCCATCCGCTTCCAAAATTACATCGTTCGGTTGAATCCCCACTTCAGCCGCCGGTGTCCCTTCAATCGGTGTTACGACCTTGACTTGGCCATTTTCCATCATAAATTGCACACCAATTCCGGTAAATTCTCCCTCTACCGTCTCGTTCAGACTGTCGGATTCATCCGTATTTAAATACTCAGAATACGGATCCTCTAAAGCTTGAACCATCCCTTTTAGGGCACCTTCAAGCAACTGCTTCTTATCAACTTCCTCAATATAATCAGTCTGAATGGTATTGTAGACTTCAATCAACTTTTGTAAATCTTTTTCTGTTAAGGGTTCTTCAATCTCTTGACCGGTAAACCAATTGAATCCTTCTGCCGTTTGTAGCGGCAGACAGAGGGTGATTAAGGTTACTACACTCACCATTAGCCAAATTAGGGGTCTTTTCAGACGTTTGTCTGTCATGATCTCACTTCTTCCTATAATTGATCATTCATCTTTACAGCTGTTTTTAAAGCAATTTCCATCATTTCAGTAAATGAATTTTGACGTTCTTCAGCTGTTGTCTCTTCACCCGTAATCAAATGATCGCTAATGGTACACATCGCTAAAGCACGTTTATTATGTTTTGCGGCGACAGCATAAAGACCCGCTGCTTCCATCTCTACCGCTAGGACACCGTAACGAGCCAGTTTTGCTTTATCCATCTCTTCATTATAGAAGCGATCGCTCGATAAAATATTCCCAACATGAATTTTTTCAGAATTCATTACTTCCGTTGCAATATGATACGCTGCATCAAGCGCATCAAAGCTAGCAATCGCTGAATAATGCACTTGTCCTTCGAAAATATGATGTAAAATACCTGAATCCGTCGTAGCGCCTTGACCGAAAACTAAGTCACGTACTTTTACTTCAGATTTCATCGCACCTGCGGAACCAATCCGCATAATTAATTCCACACCGTATTCAGTATATAATTCTTCCGCATAGATCATGGCTGAAGGGATCCCCATCCCAGACCCTTGAACGGAAATACGAACGCCTTGATATGTCCCAGTATAGCCAAACATATTTCGGATGGTATTATATTGTGTGACATCTTCTAAATAGTTATCGGCAATATATTTTGCGCGCAATGGGTCGCCAGGAAATAGAACGACTTTTGCGATATCTCCAGCTTTTGCTCCAATATGAACGGTCATAATTACTCCTCTTTCTATATATGATTTTGATAATTTAACCAAGCTTGGTCAAATATAGCAACTAATCGTGTATACGCTAAACTTCCTTCGATATAATCGGAAATTTCATGGAAATCTTGACTTTGTTTCGGGAAATCAATATCCTCGTGCATTTGATTCGCCAATCGGCTGATTGGGTCATTCGCCTCGGGATCGACAAATTTCATCATAAATTGGTAAAAGGTCAACGATTACCCACTCCTTTAATCTAGATTCTTATTCAATTAATCATAAGGGTTGAACACATGGTTTGCAATCTTTTATTTACGGCGCCACCACTCAAACGTATGCGGGTATGGATTTTCCGCGTCCGCTTCAACGTGTTGCTGTTTCACCAATTCAAATTGTGTCTCGTCAATTTGTGGCATCGAAACATCATGTTTAAATGACGCATGGATGACCGTCCGAGTAATTTCGTCGACTTCATCGAAGAAAGATAAAAAGACACCGGCTCCCCCAACAATCATTAAATCCGTCTCTTCAGCTAAGGCTAACGCTTCTTCTTTAGAGGTGACCACGGTCAAGTCTTCAATCTCCTGACAGTAATTAGGATTGGTCGTTAAAACAACCGTCTTACGACCTGGTAATAAGCGACGATTCATTGATTCAAAGGTTTTACGGCCCATTAAGAGCGTATGGCCCATCGTCGTTTCTTTGAAGAATTTCAAGTCATTTGGCAAATGCCACGGCAATTCGTTTTGATAGCCGATACCGCCATTTTCATCTTGTGCATAGACAAAGCGAATCATCTTCTCACTCCTTAACGTTTTAATTCACTTAAGTAATCGTAGCGCTCGTAGCCGTGAAGCAGTGCCGCTTCCGTCTCTTCTAATTCGGCTTGCAGGTCCATCAGTAAGCCTGCATCACTTCCGTTGGCTACCATTTCTTGTTTAATTGTATCAATTTTTTCTTCAAGAAGTAAGATATGTTCCTCCAGTTGATCCCATTCTTTCTTCTCTTGATAGGTCATGCGCTTCGGTTGCGCTGACGCTTCGGTTGGCTCAGAACTTGTCGTGGTTTTTGATTCGTTCGTTGCGGTCTCCGATGGGCTTGACGTATCCGCTTTGGCGCTAGGATATTTCGCTTGAAACTCGGAATAATTCCCGTAGTCGAATTGATAAGTCCCATCGCCTTGAATTTGAAGAATTTGGTTGACGGTCTTATCGAGGAAGTAGCGGTCGTGCGAGACGATCATGACCACTCCATTGAATTCAAGCAAATAATCTTCGAGTACTTGAAGTGTCTGAATATCCAAATCGTTGGTCGGCTCGTCCAGTAATAACACATTTGGCTCTTGGATGAGGAGCGTCAACAGGTATAAACGACGACGCTCGCCTCCTGATAATTGACTAATCAGCATCCCATGAGTCGACCGTTCAAAGTTAAACCGTTCTAACATTTGCGAAGCGGAAATACTGTGCCCGGTCCCCACCTTAAATTCATCGGCAACTTGGGTTAAATAATTCAAGACCCGCATGTCACCTGGTAAATCTTCATCTAACTGGCGGTAATACGCTAAGCGCACCGTCTGTCCGACTAAAAGCTGTCCGCCAGCGAGCGGCTGGAGTCCGGCAAAAGCGTTTAGCAAGGTTGTCTTACCAACGCCATTAGGCCCAATAATACCGAGGCGATCTCCTTTTACAAACGTCTTAGTAAAGGATTGAACCACCGAGTGATCCCCAATCTCTACCGACAAGTCAGACGCCTCAATAATTTGATTGCCAATCCGTGCTTGATCAAAATTCATTTCCAATGCTTCTTGTTCGCTTGCACGCGATTCGACTTGGTCTTTCAAGTTCTCAAAGCGTTGAATCCGCGCTTGTTGTTTCGTCGTCCGAGCTTTCGCACCTTTACGCATCCAAGCTAACTCTTGTTGGAAAAGGCGGTCTTGCTTCTCTTCCATCCGTGCTAGGCGGTCCAACTCTTCTTGTTTCTTTGTCAAATAAGTCGAGTAATTCCCGGTATATTCGTAGAATTTCCCTTGGCGCAACTCGACAATTTTATTGGTCACACGCTCTAAGAAGTATCGGTCATGGGTGACTACTAAAAGCGCGCCAGAATACGACGCCAAATAATCTTCCAACCAGCGAATTGACTCGATATCTAGGTGGTTGGTCGGCTCGTCTAAGATTAACAAGTCACTTTGACTAATAAGGACTTGCGCCAGCCCCACGCGCTTACGCTCTCCGCCGGAACACGCTGAGATTTTCCGTTGCAAGTCTTTGAGCCCCATCTTATGCAGGATGGTCTTCGCTTGCACTTCCAAGTCCCAGCCATTTTGCACATTCATCTGTTCGCTCACTTGGTTGAATTGATCTAAAAGCCGTTCGTCTTCTGGATGGTTTTGTAGCGCCGTCACAATCTCTTCATAACGCAAGACTAACTTGACTAACGGTGACGGACTCGCAAAGATTGCTTGCAGCAACGTGTCATCTTCGTTTAAGTCAGGCTGCTGGTTCAGCAGGCGAATCGTATAATCATTGGGCTTAATAATCTCTCCGCTATCATACGGATCTTCCCCACTCAAAATCTTCAAAAACGAACTCTTCCCGGCCCCGTTCGCCCCGATTAGACCTACCCGGTTTCCCGTTCGAATCGAAAAATCCACTTGATCCAATAAACTTTTGATGCCATAAGTCTTCGATAAATTCTCTACTCGCAGCTCTCTCATCGTGCTACCTCATTCCCCTCACACAGATTGGTATCCTCATATTCATGCTCTCTCATCATACCACACCCAGCCCCGCATTGGTATTTTGGTGCGGTGGGAGGAGGAAAGTTTTGTTGGGCTAGAATAATTTTCTGGGCGGATTGGTTTGGTGGGGTGGGTGCCAGACTAATTACCAAGCTACTTTGGTTTGGCGGCCCCTAAGCCAGACCAATAAGTCATTCACTTTGGTTTGGCGAACACCGAGCCAGACTAATAAACTGCTTGTTTTGGTTTAGTGGATCAGGAGCCAGACCAATAAACTACTCCGATTGGTTTGGCG
>NZ_JH932300.1:548982-575126 GCF_000301055.1 Falseniella ignava CCUG 37419 | reverse complement strand
GGATCTTCTTCACCTGGTTGTTCTGGATCTTTTGGATCTTCTTCACCTGGCTTTTCTGGATCTTTTGGATCCTCTTCACCCGGTTTGCTTGGACCTTTTGAATCTTCGTCACCTGGGTTTTCTGGATCTTTCGGATCTTCTTCGCCTGGTTTGCTTGGATCTTTCGGATCTTCTTCGCCTGGTTTTTCTGGATCTTTTGGATCTTCTGGATTTACTGGTGGGATTTCACAGACGTTCTTAGTTCCGATTTCTATAATCTTATCTTGTTTTTCTGTGATTGTTTTAGTATCCCTAGATACTTCCTTGCTGTTTTCTATCTTAACAGTAGTTTCAGTTTTTCCTACTATTCCTTCTTGGATAACGTTAGTCTTACCAGCTTCAAGGTTAGGATTTTCTTGAATGATAATATCATATGCTTTTTCACTTTCGTAAGTGAACTCGCCATCCGTCTTAGAACCATATTCTACGACCTTATTCTTAGGTTCAACTCTTTCTTCTTTGACTTCAAGCTTGCCAGTTTCCTTATTGAAGGTTGTTGTGTATTTCACAGATCCCTTAGAACCTTCTTCGATGACTCTTGTTTCGCCTTCTTTAAGCTCTGGGTTGTGTCTGTATTCAGTATCGTGACCAAGTTCTGTTTCTTTCACAACTGGCTTGATACCAATCCTTACTACCCTATCTTCTTTATCTTCAATTTTTTCAGTTGATTCAGTAGTTTCAAGCTTACCATCAACAAGTTTTGTAGTGATAGTTACTTTTTCCTTGCCTGGTTTACCTTCTTTTTCTATTTCTTGAAATCCAGCTTCTAGAGTTTCATCATAGATTACCTTTGTTTCAAAAGGAATTTCTCTTTCAACTTCTTTAGTAGTTTCACCTTCAGGTTTTTTTCTACCAATTTTAATAATCTTATTAACAGGTTCTGTAGTTGTCTTGAACTCGCCTTCTTTGATTTCAACAACCTTACCATCTTTTATAACGATAGTATTAGTTCTTTCTTGTTCACCTGGCTTACCTTCTTGAACAACTTTTTCTTCGCCTGGCTCTAAGGAATCATCATATTCTATAATTGTTTCGAAAGGAAGTTCTTTCTTTTCTTTGAAATCGTGAGTACCATCAGGAGTTCCCTTGCCTACTTGGATAAGAGCATCTTCTGCTTCTACTCTTTCTACGTGAGGTTCGCCAACAACTTTAGAATCTTTGATAGTCCATGTTGTAGTTATTGTTCCAACCTTGCCTGGTTTTACAATCTTGTATTCACCTGGTTTAAGTTCGTCTGATTCTTCTACTTTATATCCAAATGGAATTTCTTCTGTGTGTTTTACTTGGCCGTCAGTAGAGCCTTCACCAACAAGAATTACAGCATTCTTAGGCTCTCTAGTAGTCTTAAATTCAGATTCTTCTGTTACTTTTGAGTTGACAATTGTAAGAGTTCTTTCTTTAAGTCCAGATTCACCTGTTTGAGGAACACCATCAACTATAGCATATCTCCACTCTCCTTTTGGAATTGAAGAATCTGTTCTAACTTCTGTTTCAAACGGAATTACATGAGTTTCCTTGTATTGACCATCAGTCTTAGATCCAACTTCTATAACTCTAGTTACAGGTTCTTTAGTTGTTTCGTATTCACCAACAACTAATTCACCTTTTTCACCATTAGTGTACTTTTGAGTTACTTTTCTTTCTTTAGAACCAACTTCACCTGGTGTAATTTCTTTGATTTCATTTGGTGCAAGGTTTGGATTGATAGTAACCTTGGTATCAAATGGAATCACTTCCTTATCAATATATTCAAACTCACCTGTGTAGTCTGCACTACCAACTTCGATGATTTCTGGCTTAGGTTCTTTTGTTCTAACTGGGCCAGTCGTATTGGTTACCTTAGAGTTTTCAATCGTTAGAGTATATTTTTCTTCACCAACTTCACCTTTTTGGATGACATTACGTTCACCCTTCTTAAGATTAGGATTTACTCTAATTTCCACTTCATAAGGAATCTTATTGGTGTATTCATGCGTTCCATTAGACTTAGCTGCTCCAACTTTTACGATTCTTTTAACTGGAGCTTTGGTTTGTACAGGTTGACTTTCTTCTGATTTCGTAACTTGACCATTTACTATTGTATGAGTAACAGTGATTGTTTCTTCACCTAGAGATCCTTCTTGTTCAACTTTTGTTGTGCCTGGCTCTAGTGAATCGTCAACTATATATTCTGTTTCAAATTGAATAGCTTGTGTTTTCTTGGTTTCATGAGTACCTGTGAAGTCTTGGCTACCCACTTCGATAATTTCGTTAACTGGTGCTTTAGTTTCTCTTGGTTCTGAAGTGTTGGTTACTTTTGAGTTTTCAATCGTAATGGTATATTCTTCTTCACCTTCAACACCTTTTTGAACTACCTTGTATTCACCTTTTGGAAGCTCTGGGTTTACTCTTACTTCTACTTCAAATGGTTTCTTGCTAGTGTAGGTGTGAGTTCCGTCAGTTTTTCCAGGACCAATTTCTACAATTCTCTTAATTGGAGCTATAGATTGTTTTGTTTCGCCTTCTTTTGATTCGGTTACTTCACCATTCACGATGGTATGAGTAACTTGTGTTTCTTTTTGACCAAGTTGTCCTTCTTGTTTTACATTTACTTCGCCTGGCTTTAATCCATTGTTAACAACATACTCTGTTTCAAATGGAACAGCTTCAGTTTTTGTTGTTGTGAAAGTACCTGTGAAGTCTTTGCTACCAACTTTGATTACTGCATCAACTGGCTGAGTTTCTACAACAGATGGCTCGCCAACAACTTTAGAATTTTCAATCGTCCATGTCGTGATTCTTTCTCCAACTCTACCTGGAGTTTCCACTACATATTTTCCAGCTTCTAAGTTCGGATCATATTCGATGGTGTATTTGAATGGTAGTTCTTCTTTGTGTTCTACCTTACCATTGGTATTTCTACCAACTTTTATCACTCTATTAACAGGAGCTATATTTTGTTCAAATTCACCTTCTTTGGTTGCTGTAACTTTACCGTCTTCGATGGTTAAAGTGTTTGTTCTGGTTTTTTCTCCTAGTGAACCTTCAGTTACTACTTCTGTTTCACCTGGTGCTAAGCTGTCGTCAAATTCGATGATGGTTTCAAATGGTACTGGAACTTTTTCTACTACTTCATGAGTGCCGCTGTTTGTTCCTTTACCTACATAGATTAGAGCATCTTCTGGCTCTACTATTTCTACCTTAGGTTCACCATCTACTTTAGAATTTTTGATGGTCCATGTTGTTGTTTTTGTTCCAACTTTACCTGGTTTTACAATTTCGTATTCGCCCTTTTTAAGGGTATCTACTTCTTCAACCTTGTAGCCGAATGGTATTTCTTCTACGTGTTTTACTTCCCCTTCAGTATTTCTACCTACTTTAATGATTTTTTTTGTAGGCGCTTTGGTTTCAGTAAATTCACCTTCTTCGGTTTTTATCACCTTACCATTTTCGATAGTTAGAGTAGTCGTTCTAGTTTTTTCGCCTGGCACACCCTCTTGACTTACTTTCTGTTCACCTGGTGATAAAGTGTCGTCAAACTCTATTTCAACTTCAAATGGCACTTCGACTTTTTCTTCGATTGTGTGGGTTCCATTGGATTTTGCACCTATTCTTATTTTTCTGTTAATAGGATCTTTAGTTTGTGTGGTTTCTCCACGTACTTCTTCTCCAGCTTCCCCATTCTTGATTTCTCTAGTAACCTTAGTTTCTTGTTCACCAAGGACTCCAGCTTGATCTTCCACAATTTTGTTTGGTTCGAGAGTTGGATCAATTGTGACTTCAGTTTCAAATGGGACTGGGTCCTTGTCGACGTATTCAAGGGTGCCTGTAAAGTCTTCTTCACCTACTAGGATAACGGCATTCTTAGGTTCTTTAACTGTCTTGTAATCAGACTCTTCAGTAACCATAGAGTTTTCAATTATTAAAACTCTTTCTTTTAGTCCATTTTCACCAGTTTGTTGGACTCCATCCACTTCAGCGTATTTCCACTCACCTTTTTTAAGCGTTGGATCTTTTTTGACTTCCGTTTTAAATGGAATGATTTCTGTTTCCTTGTATTGGCCTTTAGTATTGGAACCAACTCTTATCTTTCTTTTAACAGGTTCCTTAGTAACTGTTGCTTCTCCACGTTTTTCTTCTCCAGCCACTCCATTTTTGATTTCTCTGGTTACTGGCGTTTGTTTTTCCCCAAGTTCACCCTTTTGATCTTCTACGATTACATTTGGTGCAAGGCTTGGATCGACAATTACTTCAGTTTCAAATGGAATTGGGTCCTTGTCGACGTATTCAAGGGTGCCTTCAAAGTCTTTGCTACCGACTTCAATGATAGCAGCAACTGGTTCTGTTCTCTCAACCTTTGTATCTACTACTTTAGAGTTTTCTATTGTCCAGGTCGTTTTAATTTCACCAGCTTGACCTGTTTGTTCGACACCATCGACTGTCTTGTACCGCCATTCGCCTTTTGCCAGTTCTTTGTTTTCTTCAACTTTTACTTCAAATGGGATTTTTTCAGTGTGTTCTATTTTATTATTAGTACCAGATGCTAAGAATTGAGCGTTTGCTACTTCAGTCCCAACATCTTGCCCATTTTCTACGTAGTGAGCTGTGACTGGCACGGAGATGATAGTCCCGTCTAGCTTATCTCCATCTTTTATATTAGGGATATTTGCTGTTACCACACCTGTTTTTTCATCAATTGACACTGTCCAAGTATTACCCTTGTTATCTGTGTACTCTGTTTTATCTATTGAATAACTTACTGGCGTTCTAGTATCGATACCGCCATCTTGTTTTACGATAGGAGTAGAAGTTAAAGTATCGCCAGCCTTACCATTTTTGGCATCATATCTTGGTGGTAGATTATCTTTTTGTTTTATAATGAATGCTGCCCTTGCCTGCTCAGTGAATGTTATTTCTGGATTTCCTTCTTCTTCATAATGGGCTGTGACAGGGACAACTAGCTTTTCACCACCGATAAAATCTTTTGCAACCTTCGGCGTTGCAGTAACCATTCCTGTTTCAGGATCGATTGAAGCAGTCCATTCGTTTCCGTGGTCATCAGTATATAGGCTTTTCTCTATTGAATATTTAACTGGTTTCCTCTTATCTTGGTCGTTTGCTTCAATAGAAAGATGAGGCAGAGATGTTGCTGATTCTGTCGGATATAAGACTTGTGAATAGTACTGTGGTATATTGTTGCCAGATTCTTTTACGACAAATACCATCTTATGAGTGTCTACAGAACCATTTGTATATGTGTATTTGACAGAAAATGACACAAAGTCCCCAGCTTTTGCACTTTTAGGTGCAGTAATGATAATTTCAGTTAAGGCTCCATCAGTACCTTTTACCTGCCATTGGTCATCCGGATCTTTACCTGCGTTTATTTTTTCTATTAGGCTAAGGTCAAGAGCAGCATGAGCATGGCCTTTATTTACTGCTTCTGTAATATCTTTTATTGAATCCTGATTGTTGTTGTTTACCTTATAAGGGACACCTGGTTTAACATATGATGCAGATTCAGATTCTGTGAGATCTCCATCTTGGTCAACATAGTCTTGGTCATGGTGTTTGGTATCGTCAAGGTTTAGAGTGAATTCTCCTACTTTATTGTAGTGGTCGTAACGAGCTATACCTTGCTTGTCGATAACTACATCTTGGCCCTTGTGTTTGATGGTAGCTGTACCTGCGCCGGTTTCTGTGTAGGTTCCTTCATTTGATTCAGCAATAGTTTTAAATTCTTCAGCTGTTCTTGGGCGGGCAAAGAATTTTACCTTAAGGTTTTGAAGGCCCTTATAGTTTTTATCCTTGTAGAAGATAGATTCTTTGTTGACAGTTCCGTCGGCATTTACAGCCCCTTCAGGCATTTTGATAACAACTTTGCCTTGGGGGTCGATGTAAGCTGTGGCACCCTGAACCACTTGGCCTGTTTCTGGATGGTAGACTTGGCCGACTAGTCTTTCTCTAGCGTTGGCATCAAGGTTTGATACAGTTACGCCGGTTGTGAAAGTCTGACCGTTGACATATACTTTTTCATCATGGCTACCACTTAAAGTTATCAGTGAAAGCTGGTCATTTTCATTTGGCCATGGGTTGACAGTGAAGCTGAATGCAGCATTATCACCTTGAGTAGCTTTTAATCCATTAGCATTGTCTTTTAAATAATGGCCTTCCCAAGCCATGGTTGTATTGTTATTATCAATGCTATTAATATGCTTTAAATCTTCTTCACTTGCAACAGCGTTCAGATTTTTTTGTTGTCTAGCACCATCTATTATTATTTCTGTGCTAGCTTTATAATTAGGGGTTTTAAAGTCATCTCCAAGAGCACCATCTTCTGGTGACTTTGCAGGAATATTTCCAGTAGCAAGCACTCCTCCAAGGAGACCAGAATTTGTAAATGCAAAATCGGTATAGGTCCTTTGACCTTTTTCCTTATCTATTTCAATTTCAAAGCCCCATTTTTTCTTATCAGGACTGGTTGCAGATGGTTCTTGGGTACTGTAGCGGAAGCCATCTTTATAGTCCATACTAGCCTCATTAGGATTAGAAAAGGCTGGGCCATTCCCTCTCTCCAATTGGGTTTCTTTGTAGGTACCTACATTCTTCTCATCTTTTGCATAGTTTGGATCAGTTTCTGTTGCAGTTACGGCAAATGTTTGTGTTTCAGGAGCAATATCTAATTCTGTACTTTCTTTGTTAGTATCGTTTTCTTCAATAGCTGGTTTTTCATTGAGTTCTGATGCTGCTTCAACATCATCAGCTGAATCGGCTTGTTGAGCTTCTGCAGGTTTTTATTCTGGAATTTCAAGACCTGAATTTTGATCTGAATTATCACTCTCCGAAGCAGATGCAGTTGGCGCTTGCCCGGCTAGAAACGCAGCAATCGCCACGCTCGCTAGGCCTAAGGTTGTTTTACGTAATGTATATCTGTATTGTTTGTCCATTTATCCTACCTTCTTACTTATATTTATTTAGTTACATTATTATTAATGTTAACATACCTTCCACCCAGTATAAACTATTTTGTATGTTTGAATCCTATTTTTTTATGTAATTCACACTTTTTTCAATGATTTCGTTTTCAATTGTGATTAGTTCATTATATTTTGATTGCTTCGATCGTATTTGTCGTGTTATGAAGCTTCCACTTAACTAATTTTTACGGGCTACTTTTTTCAATTCTTCCGTAACCTATCGTACAGGTCTAGCATGATGGGCAGGTATGGGGTTGCAGTGGGTTTGTGATACTGCCCTCGACGGTGTTTCGGAAGTGTCTCGCTAAGAATTTTGTAGACCCACTTTCGATTGAAGGCATCTTCAGATAAATCGAATAGGATATCTGGTCTAAGTATCTCACACGATGTTAGCGTGGAGCACTCATGGATTAGGTATTTCAGCGCTTCTATTTTTGGGGTCTGGCTCTTACAATGCTCGCACCTTAAGTTATGCTTGCTGACATGTATTCTGTAACTACCACAGTGCAGACAGTAGATTCCACGCTTCAACTTGGTTAGGTCAAGTGGTAAGTCTGTGTGATAATCGTGCCAGTCGGCGATTCTGTAATTGGCTAAGATTTGTGCTAGTTTGTTAGGATTGATAATCCATTTTGAGTTGGCACGTTGCCCAATTTGTTGGAAATGCTGACGCAACTGGTGTCGCGTGAGTACGGCGATTCCCGATGAACCATCCGTCTCAAAGGTTCCATATGGGTGGATGAGTACGAGATGCGGGCGAACTGTGATTGGGATTTGTTCCTTGATTAAGATATTGTTGAACGAATCCGTCGCTCGCATCAGTTGGATCATTGGGTTGTGTTGCAGATGGTGCTCGTTATAATAGAGCCGGTTGTTTTGAATGGAACAGTGCGCGTCGTAATTCTTGATTTCGTATAAATGAATCTCCGTCGGTGTGATTAGTAAACCATCGATTTGTACGTAACCCGGCATTTCAAAGACAAAGTCTTGCATGTAGAGTGAGTTTGATGGCAGGAACTGCTGCACAATCTGCGCGAAGTCCTGTTCACCTCTGTATCCCCTCACTAAGTTGTCCAGCTTGCTGACCTCGTCACCACGAAACATGCGATAGAGTAAATAGTTTAACTCAGACATAATTTTCCCTCCTTCTCATAATAAATACACCAAATCTCCTAAAATCTTTGTACGATTTTGATTTTTTGATGATTTTTTGAAAAGGAATACGTTGATTGAGACTGTGACTTGGTTCGCAAAGAGAGCTCCAACCGACGCTTTCTGTTTATGAGATGCCATAAACTGAATAACAGCACAAGTTTCTGTTTATGAGTTCCCATAAACTGAAAACACGCCGAAGTTTCTGTTTATGAGTTCCCATAAACTGAAAAGCAACACAGGTTTCTGTTTATGAGTCGCCATAAACTGAAAAACCGCCGAAGTTTCTGTTTATGAGATGCAGCAAACTGAAAAGCAGCACAGGTTTCAGTTTATGAGCTACCATAAACTGAAAACCCGCTCAATCCGCGTCGAAATCCCGTCGAAACTAAGCCGGAACCCACCGAAACTGCATCGCCAAACCAACTTAAACCGCGCCACATCCCACATACCACACCCTATACACCACACAAAAAAGCACGCCACTCGGCGTGCCTTTTGAATCAGTATCTAATTAGAATAAACCAGTGATGTTACCGTTTGAGTCGATGTCGATATTTTCTGCAGATGGACGCTTAGGTAAACCAGGCATTGTCATGATAGATCCAGTTAGGACTACGATGAATTTCGCACCGGCAGATAAGCGAACTTCTGAGATTGAGATATCGAAGTCAGTTGGTGCACCCATTGATTTAGGGTTGTCTGTGAATGAGTATTGTGTCTTCGCCATACAGATTGGTAGGTTCGATAGACCTAACTCGTTGATTTCACGGATTGCACGTTTCGCTTTCGCGCTGAATTTCGCACCATTACCACGGTAAACTTTTTGAACAATTGCATTAACTTTGTCTTCGATAGAATCTTCAAGGTCGTATGCAAATTGAAGTTTTGAAGGTTTTTCAGCAGCTTCAACAACATATTCTGCTAATTGGATTGCACCGTCGCCACCTTTAGCCCAAACTTCAGATAACGCACACTTAACGCCAAGTTTTTCACATAATTCGATTAATAGATCAGTCTCAGCTTGTGTGTCAGTTGGGAATTGGTTAACGGCAACAACTGGGTTTAAGTTGTAAACATTCTTAATGTTGTCGATGTGACGTTCTAAGTTCTCGAAACCATTGCGTAATGCTTCTAAGTTCTCAGGCTCTAAGTCGTCTTTAGCAACACCACCGTGCATTTTCAGCGCACGAACCGTTGCAACGATAACCACTGCGTTTGGCTCGATATCAGCGTAACGACACTTGATGTCTAAGAATTTCTCAGCACCTAAGTCTGCACCGAATCCAGCTTCAGTAATCGCATAGTCCCCATATTCTAGGGCTAATTTTGTTGCGATAATTGAGTTACATCCGTGAGCGATGTTCGCGAATGGTCCACCGTGAACGAATGCTGGTGTTCCTTCTAATGTTTGAACTAAGTTTGGTTTGATAGCATCTTTCAGTAAAGCAGCCATTGCACCGTTTGCTTTTAAGTCACGTGCTGTAATTGCTTTACCGTCATAGCTGTAACCAATAATAATGTTACCTAAACGTTCTTTTAAGTCTTCGATGTTAACAGATAGACATAGGATTGCCATAATTTCTGAAGCAACCGTAATATCGAAACCGTCTTCACGTGGCGTACCGTTAACTTTACCGTGAAGTCCGTTAACAATGTGACGTAATTGACGGTCGTTCATGTCCATTACACGCTTGTAGTTAATGCGACGAACGTCGATGCCTAATTCATTACCATGGTGAATATGGTTATCAAGCATTGCGGCTAATAAGTTATGTGCCGAAGTAATCGCATGGAAGTCACCTGTAAAGTGTAAGTTAATATCTTCCATTGGGATAACTTGAGCGTATCCACCCCCAGCAGCTCCACCTTTAACCCCGAAAACTGGGCCTAAAGAAGGTTCGCGAAGTGCGATAACAGATTTCTTGCCAATCTTACGTAAACCGTCTGCTAGACCGATAGACGTTGTTGTCTTACCTTCTCCAGCAGGTGTTGGTGAGATTGCTGTTACTAAGATTAATTTACCTTCATTCTCTTTCTTGAAGTTCATGTCGGTTTCGATCTTAGCCTTGTAGTTACCATAAGGAATTAACTTATCCTCAGGAATGTTAATTCGAGCCGCTACATCCTTAATCGGCTCTAATTCGGCAGCATTTGCAATTTCAATATCACTTAATACCATTTCATACCTCCTAAGTATTCGCAAATTATGTATTCATCATAACATAAAAGTAAGCGAAATCAAAACGAAAAGTAAGCGAGAAAAAATTCAAAAAACTCAGGGGTTGAGCGATACAATTGCCGCTTTCCTGAGTTCTCTAACAAATCATTTTTTGCAGGTTAAACTTAGTCATTTTCCATCGAGAGCACCGCCATAAAGGCTTCTTGTGGAATTTCCACGCTTCCGACGGCTTTCATTCGCTTCTTACCTTCTTTTTGTTTCTCAAGTAATTTCTTACGACGTGAAACGTCCCCACCGTAGAGTTTCGCCGTAACGTCTTTACGGTAGGCTTTAATCGTGGTTCGGGCAATGATCTTATGACCGATTGCTGCTTGAACTGGTACTTCGAACATTTGTCGTGGGATAATTTCTTTCAACTTGCTTGCCAAGTCGCGTCCGCGATTATAAGCAAAGTCGCGGTGAACAATTGTACTGAAGGCGTCGATGACTTCGCCGTTCAATAAGATATCCAACTTCACTAAGTTCGATGGTTTATAGCCAATCACTTCGTAGTCAAGCGACGCGTAGCCTTTGGTGTTCGACTTCAGCGCATCGAAGAAGTCAAAGATAATCTCTGCCATCGGTAGTTCGTAGATAACATTCACCCGATTTTGATCTAAATAATCCATCGTGACAAAGTCACCACGCTTACGTTCGCATAATTCCATCACCGCGCCAACATAATCGTTTGGTACCATAATGGTCGCTTTGACGTACGGTTCAAAGATTTGGTCAACTTCCGAACTGTCCGGTAGAGTCGATGGGTTATCAATCACGATCTCACTACCGTCTGTCTTAGTCACTTGGTAAATTACCGACGGTGCGGTCATAATCAAGTCGAGATTGAATTCACGTTCTAGACGTTCTTGAATAACGTCCATATGTAACAAGCCTAAAAATCCAGTCCGGAAACCAAAGCCTAAAGCTTGCGAAGTCTCGGGTTCGAATTGGAGACTGGCATCATTCAGTTGCAGACGTTCGAGCGCTTCCCGCAAGTCGTTATAATCACTCGAATCAACTGGATAAAGCCCGGCAAAGACCATTGGGTTCAACTTGCGGTATCCTGGTAGGGGTTCTGCCGTCGGATTATTCGCTGAGGTCACTGTATCCCCCACTCGGGTATCTTGAATCGTCTTAATGCTCGCCGTTAAGTAACCAACGTCTCCTGCCATCAAGAAGTCACGCTTGACTGCATGGGGTGAGAAAACTCCAACTTCTGCGACTTCGAATACCTTCCCATTACTCATTAATTTGATCTTATCGCCGGCTTTAACCGTCCCATCCATTACCCGGATGTTCAAGACGACGCCGCGGAAACTATCATAGGCCGAATCAAAGATTAAGGCTTTAAGTGGCGCTTCAATGTCACCTGAGGGTGCTGGGACTTTTTGCACAATTTGTTCTAAGATTTCTTCAATCCCAATCCCTGACTTCGCACTCGCATGGACCGCTTCCGATGCATCGAGTCCGATGACATCTTCAATCTCATGTTGCACGCGTTCTGGATCAGCCGCTGGCAAGTCAATTTTATTAATTACCGGTAGAATCTCTAAGTCGTTATCCAACGCTAAATAAACGTTGGCCAAAGTCTGCGCTTCAATCCCTTGGGCCGCATCAACCACTAAGATGGCGCCTTCACAGGCTGCTAATGAACGCGATACTTCATATGTGAAGTCGACGTGTCCTGGCGTATCAATTAAATGGAACGTATATTCCTCGCCGTCTTCTGCCGTATATTTGACCTCTACCGCATTCAGTTTGATGGTAATCCCACGCTCGCGCTCTAAGTCCATCGAATCAAGCAATTGGTCTTGCATATCACGAGCCGCTACGGTGTTTGTCTTTTGTAAGATGCGGTCAGCTAGGGTCGACTTCCCGTGGTCAATATGGGCAATAATCGAGAAATTCCGAATATTTTGTTGTCGTTTATGTAATTGTTCTAAGTTCATCTAACTCACTTCCTTCGTTCGAATCTTACGACGTCGATGTCGATACCCTTCTATTCTATCAAAAAACTCGCCTGAAATATAGTTATTTTAACATTCAAAAAAACGAATGAATCGTACCAGAAGGCTCGACTCATTCGTTCATTCAATTAGTCATCGCTAAACATATCTTTGACTTTCTTAAAGAAGTTTCCATCGTCCGATTTCAAATCTTGCTTAGAAACTTTCGCAATTTGCTCATAGAGTTCTTTCTCTTGACCAGAAAGTTTCGTTGGTGTCACCACTTTAACAATCACATGTTGGTCGCCTGTACGGTGACCGTTGAGTGACGGTACCCCTTTGCCTCTGAGTCGGAACTCGGTATGGGTTTGCGTACCTGCTGGAATCTTCAACTTCACATTACCGTGGACGGTCGGTACAACCACTTCATCACCGAGTGCGGCTTGCGCAAAGGTAATCGGTAACTCAAAGTAAATTTCTGTGCCATTTCGCTCGAACTGTTCGCTCGGTTTGACTTGGAAAATAATATACAAATCGCCATATGGACCACCATTTTCGCCGGCTTCCCCCTGTCCACTGAGTCGAATTTGTTGTCCGTCATCGACACCTGCTGGCACCGTAACTTTAACGGAGTGCTGTTGTGATTCGATACCTGAACCGTGGCACGTTTCACATTTTTCTTTAATTTCCTTTCCAGTACCTCCACAGACATTACATGTTTGTTGGGTCATAATGCGACCGAATGGGGTATTTTGTTCAACTTGAATAACACCGGAACCGTGACAGCGACTACAAGTCGTAGGTTCGCTACCCGCTTTCGCACCGGAACCGTGACACGTATGGCACGCTTCATCGCGGTGATACTGAATCGTTTCTTCCTTACCAAAGATCGCTTCTTCAAAAGTTAAGGTCATCCGATATTGCAGATCGTTACCTCGACGGGGTGCATTCGGACGCGCTCGACGTTGTGAAGATCCAGCTCCACCGAAGAATTGTTCAAAAATATCATCGAAGCCACCGAAACCACCTGCGCCCGCTGAACCAAAGCCACCGAAACCACCACCAAAGCCACCACCGAAGTTCGGATCATTGGCTGCGTGACCGTATTGGTCATAAGCGGCCCGTTTCTGACTATCAGAGAGCACTTCATAGGCTTCTGTTACTTCCTTGAACTTCGCTTCTGCACCGGATTCTTTATTAATATCGGGGTGATATTTTTTCGATAATTTACGGTATGCTTTCTTAATCTCGGCGTCCGACGCATCACGTGAGACACCTAAGACGTCATAATAATCTCGTTTATTCGCCATATTCCACCTCCTACGCTACTAACCGACAAAAACCAAGGGGAGTTTGTCGCCACCTTGGTTTTTGGATTGTTGATTCGAATTAGTCTTCGTCAACTTCTTCAAAGTCCGCATCTACCACACCGTCATCTTGAGATGAGGTGCCTTCCCCTTCGCTAGCAGCTTGGGCTTGGGCGGCTTGCTCATAAAGTTTTACCGCTAAGTTTTGGACAATTTCATTCAATGCATCGCGTTTTGTTTTGATGGCTTCAAGATCATTTTGTTCGATGGCAGCTTGTAATTCATCGCGTGCTGCTTCCGCTTGTTTGATCTCATCTTCAGACACTTTGTCTTTCAACTCATCGATTGTTTTATTCGTTGTGAAGATTAATTGGTCTGCTTCGTTACGTAAGTCAGCTTCTTCACGACGTTTTTTGTCAGAGTCGGCATTCGCTTCTGCATCTTTAATCATACGTTCGATTTCTTCGTCAGATAGACCTGAAGAAGATTTAATCGTAATGGTTTGTTCTTTTTGTGTACCTAAATCTTTCGCACTAACGTTAACAATCCCGTTCTTATCGATATCGAAAGTTACTTCGATTTGTGGGATACCACGTGGTGCAGGTGGAATATCCGTTAATTGGAAACGTCCAAGTGTCTTGTTGTCTGCCGCCATTTCACGCTCACCTTGTAAGACGTGAACGTCTACTGCAGGTTGGTTATCTGCTGCGGTAGAGAAGATTTGAGACTTGCTTGTTGGGATGGTTGTGTTGCGATCGATTAATTTAGTAAATACGCCACCCATAGTCTCAATTCCGAGTGAAAGTGGAGTAACGTCAAGTAAGACGATATCTTTCACATCTCCAGAGATAACACCACCTTGAATCGCAGCACCCATCGCTACAACTTCGTCTGGGTTCACTGATTTATTAGGTTCTTTACCTGTTTCTTTACGGACCGCTTCAACGACCGCTGGAATACGTGTTGATCCCCCAACTAAGATAACTTCATCGATTTCAGATGCGCTGATCCCTGCATCGCTAATCGCTTGGCGAACTGGGTTTTTCGTACGTTCAACAAGGTCATCAACAAGTTCTTCGAATTTCGCACGAGTTAAGTTCATTTCTAAGTGAAGTGGCCCTGCTTCAGAAGCGGTGATAAATGGTAAGCTAATTTGAGTTTGAGAAACACCTGATAAGTCTTTTTTCGCTTTTTCTGCTGCGTCTTTCAAACGTTGTGCTGCCATTTTATCTTGGCTTAAGTCGATACCATGTTCTTTCTTAAATTCTTGGACTAAGTAGTCAATAATTTTTTGGTCAAAGTCGTCCCCACCTAAGTGGTTATCCCCTGCCGTAGATAATACGTCAAAGACACCGTCACCTAACTCAAGAATCGATACGTCAAAAGTACCGCCCCCTAAGTCGAAGACTAAGATTTTTTCGTCTTTGTCGTCTTTATCTAAACCATATGCTAATGCTGCAGCAGTTGGTTCGTTAACGATTCGCTCAACTTCAAGTCCAGCAATACGTCCAGCGTCTTTCGTTGCTTGACGTTGTGCGTCGTTAAAGTAAGCAGGGACAGTAATAACGGCTTTGTCTACTTTCTCACCTAAGTAATCTTCTGCAAAACCTTTCATATATTGTAAGATCATCGCAGAAATTTCTTGTGGAGTATAGTCTTTACCACCCATTGAAACTTTGTAACCTGATTCTCCCATATGACGTTTGATGGAGCCAATCGTATCAGGATTGGTTACTGCTTGACGTTTCGCAACTTCACCTACTTGGATTTCGCCATTTTTAGATGCTACCACTGAAGGGGTTGTACGATTTCCTTCTGGGTTTGGAATAATTTTTGCTTCGCCGCCTTCTAAGACAGAGACAGCAGAGTTTGTTGTACCTAAGTCAATACCTATAATTTTAGCCATAATGATTATCTCCTTTTTCTATAATTTATTCGTTTGTAAATGCGTTATCGAATTATTGTTGTTGCGCGACAATGACCATCGCAGGTCGAATGACGCGGTTATCAATTTTGTAGCCTTTTTGAACGACATGAACGACCGTATTATCTTCGACACCTTCTTCGGCTGGCATAACTGAGACAGCTTGCTCAAAGTTCGGGTCGAACGGTTCGTTCAGCGGGTTCACTACTTCAATATTTTCTTCATTAAATCCTTGGATCAATTGTTGATAGACCATTTCAACGCCTTTCTTTAAGGCTAAGCCATCTTCGGATTCAATCTCACTATCGAGTGCTCGCTCCAAGTTATCGAGCGCATCGACCAGTTTGGATGCGAGATTCGCTGAGCGGTACTTAGCCGCTTCTTGTCGGTCACGGGTGTGAGTCCGTCGCATATTCGCAATCTCAGCTTGCAGACGTAAGACTTGGTCTTCTAATTGTTCAGTCTGTTCTTTTAACGTTTCTAATTCATCGAATTCTGGGTCTTGTTCCACCGCTTCAGTTTCAGCAACCGCTTCAGCTTCAACTTCCTCAGACTCTACATCTGACGTCGTTACTTCTTCAGCTTCGTTCATTGATTGCTCTTCTTCAAGTGATTGATTTTTATTTTCTTTTGACAAGTGACATCCTCCTTTTACTTAATATGCTTTTAATAGGTTGATTACTTGGTTGACTAATGGAATCACTCGCTCGTAGGCCATGGTGGAAGGTCCAAATAGACCGATTGCCACTTGTTCACCTTGCGATTCATAAGCTTGACGGATAAAGGTCATCGGCACTTCATGTTCTAAAAAATCTTGACTGAACAATACTTCCATCTCTGGAGAGGCTTGTTCCATCAAGTTGAACAGTTGGTTAGACCCATCGACCAGCTCAAGTAACTCCTTGAAATCGTCAATTCCGGTGTTAACATCTAATAGATTAAAAATATTATGTTTACCACTCACATAATATTGATGAGATTTCGCATGATTCAAAGCTTTGGAAATCAAATTCGTAAAGTCGATTTGATAACCGACAATGCGTTGGATCATCAACGGAATCGAAAGTCGAACACGTTGATATGCTTCATCTAACTTCAGTCCAGCTAATTCTTGATTCATCAGTTGGTTGATTTGTTCAATATTTTCTTCGCTCAAACTAAAGTTTAACGTCACCACATCATTTTCAATCCGTCCTTGGTCGGTTACGAGCGTCGCAATATAACTATTGTAGTCGAGCGGTACCAACTTAAAGTCTTGGAAAGAATGGATATGTTGCGCTTGATCGAAGACCGTCACAGTATAGTGGGTCATCGAAGCTAAGAGATCCGCTGCCAACAAAGCGCGTTGGAAGATTGAATAATTATTGGATTGGGTCAAAGCTTTAATACTTTGCAAATCCGCTTCACTTAGCTTTAAATCGAGCTCTGGGTGATGATGAATTAAGACATCAGCATACTGTCGGTAGGCATCCAATGATGGGACCCGTCCGCTTGAAGTATGCATCTTCTTCAACAGCCCTTTACCTTCGAGCACCACCATATCATTACGAATGGTTGCCGGACTTACTTCTAACTTGCTTTCACGCAAGAGCGTCCGTGAGCCAACAGGCTCAGCCGATCGGTTGTAGAGCCGCACAATCGCGTATAAGACTTCCTTCTGTCTCGATGTTAACATGTATGTCACCTCTTTATTAGCACTGTACTACTCGGAGTGCTAACTATCATTATAATACATGGTATGTCAGAATAAGTCAAGCCTTTTTAATCAAAAAAGACAAAAAATTAGCACTCTTTTGATAAGAGTGCTAAATGTGCTTTTTTATAGAATTTCTTCATCGAGTACTTGAACTTTATCATCATGGAAGAAGCTAAATCCTTCCCCTGCCACTTGTTGAACTTCGGTAACCGTCACAAAGGCTTTCGGATCAATCTCATGAATCACCCGTTGTGCCCGTGAAAGTTGAATTTGGTTCACGACTACGTACATAATGTGCTTTTCAGCTTTAGAGTAGTAGCCGTACCCATTAATAATGGTAATACCACGGTTAATCTTATGGGCCAAGGCTTCCCCAATCGCTTCGTGTTGATCTGAGATAATCATAATGGATCGTTTTGGATTACGTCCGTTCATAATAAAGTTAATAACACGGGACGTAATAAAGGTTGAAACAAGAGATAATAAGGCTTTCTCTAATCCAATCACCATCGATAATGACGTAATAATAACCGCATCGATTGAGAAGAGCGCGGCTGAGACTGGTACGCCGAAAAACTTATTAATGACGAGACCAATGATATCCGTTCCCGCAGTCGTTCCACCGGCAGCTAAGACCGTTCCAACGCCGGTTCCAATTAAAATCCCGGACATAATTGGCGGTAAAATAGTATTTTGTGGGACAAAGACTGGTAATTTCACAAATTGAATAAAGAAGGACATCATCACAATAGCGTATAGTGTATAGTAGATCGTTTGCTTTTCGAGTAATTTCCAACCAATAAATAAAATTACAATATTAATCACTAAATTACTTAATGCCGGGTTAAAGCCAAAGACATAAAGTAATAACATATTAACCCCAGTGATACCGCCTTCCCCCATCTCATTTGGGATGATAGCAGAGTTTACGGCAATCGAGAAAATAAATGTGCCGATTGTAATTAAGGCGATGGTTTTGATGATATTTTTCATAGGCGGACCTCCATTAAAAAGTATTTTGTTGTTTGGCAAAATATTGACGTGTCGCCTCAACATCTTGCCGTAATTGATCGATGAGTCCTTCAACATTGTCGAATTTAATCTCACCACGTAAGTAATGATGCCATTCTACTTTGACCGACTGACCGTAGATATCCTCCGAAAAGTCTAATAAGTGCACTTCGATATGCACTTGCGTGCGGTCGGTAAAGGTGACATTGTAGCCAATTGAGGCAGCACCGAGATACCACTGGCCCCCAACTTGCAGGCGCACTGCGTAAACGCCGATTGCGGGTGTCAGTTGTCCAGGATCCAACGCTAAATTCGCCGTTGGAAATCCGAGTGTGCGACCACGTTTTTGGCCGTGAATGACGGTCCCGGTCGTCGTATAGATATAACCTAAATCCGAATTCGCCCGTTCCATCTCACCCGCCAAAATCGCTTGACGAATGATGGATGAGCTAATCTTCTCATTGAATTGAGTGTATTCAGGCACTTCAATAATTTCAAAGCGTCCTTGACTATGCATTGGTAATGTCGTCATATTGGCCAGCGTTGGAATACCATAAGTATAGTCAAATCCAGCCACGACAACTTGGGCATGAAGCCCTACTAAATACTCATCCACAAATTGTTGCGGTGTTTGCGCGGCAAATTCCGCATTATAGTCCGTGATATAGAGATAATCTACCCCGTATTGCGCCATCAATTCAATTTTTCGCGTAAGTGTCGACAAATAAGGATACGCTCGATTGGCTTCAGGATGATGTAATTGACTGGGATGTTGGTTAAAAGTCATGACTGCTAACGGTAGTTGCAGTGAGCGCGCCTTATCCAAAGCGACTCGAATCACCCGTTGGTGTGCTAAATGCACCCCATCAAAAAAACCGAGAGCGAGCACGATCGACTGATTCGGGATGTGTGCTCGATTGAGCGGATAGGTTAATTGTATAATCTCCATAAGTGCTCCTCTCTCAGCTTAAAACATAATCATCGGTTTGATCCAGTCTGGTTTTTGTGGATGTGGCTGATAAATAGCTAGGACCTTGTCTTGATAGAATAAGGCCGTCGGTTCACTCAGAGGTGTGCCAAAATAATCTCGTGGCAACACTTGCCCGTGTTGAATTTTAACCGCATCCTCCTCATTAAGCATCCGTTGCGGGAAGCGTTGGACTGCCTGTTCTAGCGAAATAATTCGAGTCGCCAATGTGTCAGATGCTTGCAACAGCTCCACTTCTTCGAGTGTCAACGTTTGTTCCGCTTGGCATCCACTGGTCTCAAGTCGAACTAATTGTGACATATGCCCAGGGTAGCCTAGCTGCTTCGCTAAATCAACTGCCAAAGTCCGGACGTAAGTCCCTTTACTACAACAGACTTCAAAGTTAAACTTGCACGTTCCTTCAACCGGATCCCATATCGGTTGCGACAAACGCTGAAATGAACGGATGGTCACTTGACGAACCGGACGCTCCACTGGGATGTTTTGACGGGCATACTCATATAACTTCATCCCGTTGACTTTGACTGCGGAATACATCGGAGGAACTTGGTCAATCTCGCCTACCATCGAAGCCATGGCTTGATCAATCGCTTCAGTCGATAGAGACTCCGTAACCCGAGTTCGCTCGATAATTTGGCCGCTCGCATCTTCTGTATCCGTTGAATAACCGAGTGTCACTTCACCTCGGTAGACTTTATCAGAGTCCATTAAGGTCTCAACGAGTTTAGTTCCTTTACCAAGACAGACCACCAAGACTCCTTCAACATCTGGATCTAATGTCCCGGTATGCCCGATCCGCTTCATCCGTAGAATCTTGCGCAACTTAAACACCACATCGTGGCTCGTTAGTCCTTTTTCTTTCCAAATCGGTAATAATCCGTGGTACACTTAATCCCTCCTTACAGAACGAAAAAGGCTGTGAAGGATGGTGTTTTCACAGCCTTACTCGTTTATTCTTCGTCAGTTTGATGGATTTGATCTAATAATTGGTCAATTCGTTGGCCGTAGTCAATTGATTGATCACGTTCAAAGCGAATACTTGGCACTTTATAAAGTGTTAAGCGCTCGCCCAATTTACTACGAATTAAGCCTTGTACGGAATCGAGACCTGCTTGTGTTTTTTGGCGTTCGCCGGCTTTATCTGACAGCGTACTGTAATAAATAACTGCATCTTGTAAGTCCCCAGTTAAGGTCACATCTGTAATCGTGACGCCTTCTACACGTGGGTCTTTTACGTCTGAACGTAAAATATCGTTTACTTCTCGTAAAACTTCTTGTCTAACACGTCCAACACGATGATTGCTCATGCATATCCTCCTTTATTTCTGTCTGTTTCAAATTATTTCTTAACTTCAACCATATGGTATGCCTCTATAATATCGTCCACTTTAAAGTCGTTATAGTTTTCTAACATAATCCCACATTCATAACCTTGAGCGACTTCTTTCGCATCATCTTGGAATCGTTTCAAGCTTGCTAATTCACCTTCATAAATCACAATGTTGTCACGAATTAAGCGAACTAAGCTCGAACGCGTCACTTTACCATCGGTTACAAAGGATCCAGCAATGGTACCTAATTTCGATACGGTGAAGGTTTCGCGAACAATCGCTTGTCCTTGAATTTCTTCAACATATTCAGGGTCTAGCATCCCCTTCATCGCAGTTTCTACTTCGTCAATTGCACTATAGATAACGCGGTGTAGACGAATATCAATCTCTTCTTCCTCAGCCAATTGACGTGCTTGTGGGGTCGGACGAACGTTGAATCCAATAATTACTGCTCCTGACGCTGACGCAAGTGTCACATCCGATTCATTAATACCACCAACGGCTTTATGAACAACATTGACTTTGACACCTTCAACTTCAATCTTTTGCAAGCTGGATGCTAAAGCTTCAACCGAACCTTGAACGTCCGCTTTAATGATCACATTAACAGACTTTAATTCGCCTTCTTGTAAGGTATCGAATAAGTTATCTAAGGTAACTTTATGGGTTAATTGACGTTGTTTTTCTTGAGCTTGTTGCTTACGTAATTCACCTGCTGCACGAGCTGATTTCTCATCTTCAAAGACGGCGAATAAGTCACCTGCTTGGGGTGCATCGTTCAACCCGGTAATTTCAACCGGTGTCGCTGGACCCGCTTTTTGGATTCGACGACCGTGGTCGTTGACCATTGTCCGCACACGTCCATAAGTGTTCCCTACTACAATTGGATCGCCGACTTTCATCGTTCCGTTTTGAACAAGTAAGGTGGCTGTTGATCCTTGGGCTTGGTCAAGACGCGCTTCAATAACCGTACCAATAGCTCGTTTATTTGGATTCGCCTTAAGTTCTTGGACTTCAGCGACTAACTGAACCATCTCAAGTAAATCATCAACATGCAGGTTCTCACGCGCTGAAATTTCTACGAAAATATTGTCGCCGCCCCAATCTTCAGGAATAATACCGTGTTCAGCTAATTCTTGTTTAACGCGATCTGGGTTGGCAGTTGGTTTATCCATCTTATTAACGGCAATTAAGATCGGTACATCGGCAGCTTTCGCATGATTGATTGCTTCAACAGTCTGTGGCATCACGCCATCATCCGCTGCCACAACAATAATAACAATATCCGTTACATCCGCTCCACGGGCACGCATTGTTGTAAACGCCTCGTGTCCAGGGGTATCAAGGAAGGTTACTGGTTTGTTGTTAACCTTTACTTGATACGCACCAATATGTTGTGTAATCCCTCCTGCTTCCCCCGCCGTCACATGAGACTTACGGATTTGGTCAAGTAACGTTGTCTTACCATGGTCAACATGTCCCATAATTGTAACAACCGCTGGACGTTCTTGTAAATCAGCTGGGTTATCTTCTTCCTCGAAGTAAATTTCAAGGTCACTTGTATCGACAACGACTTTTTCTTCTGGTTCAACCCCATAATCAATCGCGATTAACTCGATCACATCTTTAGATAACGCTTGGTTTTGGTTAACCATCACACCGTTCATCATTAATTTCTTAATGATTTCAGTCGCGTCGCGGTGGAAAATCTTCGCGATATCTTGAATATTCATGCCTTCGGTATAAATTAACTTCTCAGGCAATTCTTTATGTTTACGTTCAGTTAGGCCGCTTGTCGTAGGTTTTTGTTGTTTATTGCGATTACGTCGGTTGCGACGGTTACGACGATTACCACCTGATCGTTCTTCAGTAGTATCTTCTTGCTGATTACGCGAACGTTTATTGTTTTTTTGATTCTTTGGTTTTGAATCGTTCGCTGATTCATTGCGCTCATCTCGATGATCGCGACGATGTTTTTTGTCCTCGCGTTTGTGAGAGGAGCCTTGCGCGTCATTTTTCTTCGATGATTTCGACTGGTGCGCTTTTTGATTTGAAGTTTTCTTCGATTTTGCTTGTGTCGGTGTCGTTTCTTTTTTAGCTTTTGGTTTTTCAGCAGGAGCAGCTTGTTTTGCACCACTGAAAGCTTGTTTAATGCTCTTTTCTTGTTCAGGTGTAATGGCTGACATATGGCTACCAAAGTCAATATTTAACTTTTTCGCTTCAGCCAAGACTTCTTTACTGGTTCGATTTATTTCTTTCGCAAATTCATATACTCTCTTGGACATATATACCTCCTGTTAACTATGCGTCATATGAATCCTCGCTTTCTTGTTCATATGATAGAAACTTCTTCGCCATCCCTTGATTCATCACTGCGACGACACTTCGTGCTTTGCCGACTGCATGACTAATTTGATAGCGTTCATACGTTAAATTAAGTGGGATATTGTAGCGTTGGCATAATTCTTGATAACGTTGAATGGTTGCTTCACTCGCATCCGAAGCGAGAATGACAACGCGTGCCTGATTATTTTTTACGCCCGCTTCAACTTGTTCATCTCCATGAATTAGTTGCCCGGCACGTAACGCCAATCCCAACATATTTAATTGTTTATTCTGGCTCATTATAATATCTCTTGTCTCGCTTTTTGATGTTCGACATAAGCAATTAGCTCGTCATAAAAAGCTTCATCAATATCAATCCCAAATTCCGCATTAAAAATTCGCTTTTCTTTCGCTTTGTAGGCCAATTCTGGGATCAAGGCGATATAAGCACCGCGCCCATTCAAGCGACCGGTTGGGTCGATGGCCACTTCATTTTGTTTATTCTTCACTATGCGGACTAATTCTTTCTTTGGGTACATCTCATGCGAGACGACACAGCGTCTCATTGGAATTTTGCGCGGTTTTGTTTGTTTCGCCATTTAACCTCTCCTTTAATTCCATATTTTAAGCATGGGTTTTGGAATGATTATTCAGTCTGTTCCGTCTGAAATTCATCCAAAAGTTCTTCGTAATCTTGTTCGCCGTCATCTTCCACTTCAGCAATTTCTTGCTCAGCTTGTTCTGGCGTAACATTTTGCTCATCAACATCCCACTCTTCCATTAATTCGTCGGAATAATGGGTTGATTCAACTTGCTCGATTTCCTCAAGTGACGGTTCGATTTCTTCAGCATTTAAGTTCTCTTCCGAATCTTCAATTAGATCAAGCTCTTCGTCATTTGGTTCTAGTTCATCCTCAGTTGCTTGAATATAGTCATCCGGATCGAACTCAGATTCAGATTTAATATCAATCTTATAGCCTGTTAATTTAGCGGCAAGACGCGCATTTTGACCGCGTTTACCAATGGCTAGTGACAGTTGATCATCCGGTACAACCACGATACAGACATTTTCATCCAAAAAGACCACATCAAGCACGTGTGCCGGACTCATCGCATTTTTAATAAAAACCGCTGGATCCTCATCGTACTTCACAATATCCATATTTTCACCGTGCAACTCATCAACAATCAGTTGAACGCGGCTGCCGCGTTGACCGACACAAGTTCCAACCGGGTCAATTTGCTCATCGCGAGAATAGACCGCCACTTTCGAACGATCACCCGCTTCACGAGCCAACGCGCGAATCTCCACAATGCCATCGTAAATTTCTGGCACTTCTTGTTCAAAGAGACGCTTTAAGAAATTCACATGCGCCCGACTGACAATCACTTGTGGACCTTTGGTCGTCTTATCGACCGATACAACATAAACTTTAATCCGATCGTTGAAGTCGAACTCTTCCCCAGGGATTTGTTCGCGAACCGGCATCACCGCTTCTACTTTACCAATATTTACATAGACGAAGCGTGCATCGGTTCGTTCTACCACACCGGTTAAGATTTCATCTTCATAATCAATAAATTCGTTATAAATAATCTCACGCTCGGCTTCACGGAGTTTCTGCATCACAACATGCTTCGCCGTTTGGGTCGCAATTCGACCAAAATCTTGTGGCGTCACTTCAATCTTTATCGTGTCACCAATTTCATACGCTTGATGAATTTGATGGGCTTCTTCTAAACTTATCTCAATCGTTGGGTCATAGTTCGTTTCTACGACTTCTTTAACCGAGAAGACTTTGATATCGCCCGTTTCAATATTAAATAACACTTCCACATTTTGCGCGTTCTCATAATTTTTCTTATAAGCGTGCACTAAAGCTGCTTCAATGGCTTCTTTAATAACTTCACGCGAAATACCTTTTTCAGCTTCAAGCAAATCCATTGCTTGTACTACATCTTTACTCATTAATTCACCTCAATATTAAAACTTAATCGCTAAGCGAATATTCGAGACATCCGATCTCTTTAATTCCAATTCTTTCGTGCGCGTCTTAATGCGCGTCTCGATTCGATACAGTTTATCGGTCACTTCTAACAAGACACCTTCATGAAATTTCTCGCCATACTGCGGAACGTAATAGTCCAGATGGACATATTCTCCAATTGCATTTTGGATATCTTGCTCCGTTTTAAGCGGACGCTCTGCTCCCGGAGACGACACTTCTAGAAAATAAGCTTTTGGAAATGGGTCGGGCTGAATCTGATCTAGCGCCACACTGATTTGTTCACTGATCTCGGCACAATCCGAAATATCAATCCCCCCAGCTTTATCCGCATAAACTCGCAAGTACCAGTTAGGTCCTTCCTTGACATACTCCATATCTACTAAATAACAATCCGCCGCTTCAATAATCGGTTCGACGACCGGCTTCACTTTATCAACAATTGAACTCATTCTTCACCTCATCCTTCTTATTCTAAACATGAAAAAGAGCAAGCGTCACCGCTCACTCCTCCCAACGACTATTTCTTAAAACAATTGTACCACGCCTGATATGAATAATCAACACTAAGGCTTGCCGTGGATTCATCGCGGATTGTAGATCGGGATGCACCGGGGGTTGCAGCTCTGATTGATTTGGTGAGGGGGGATTAGACTAATTGGTGGGCGTGATTGGTTTGGTGAACCCGGGGCCAGACCAATTAGCAAACTACTTTGATTTAGTGAGCCCGGGGCCAGGCTAATTATCGCGCTACTTTGGTTTGGTGGGCTCGCTGCCAGACTAATTATTGGGTAGCTTTGGTTTGGTGAACCCAGTGCCAGACCAATTATCAAGCTACTTTGGTTTGGTGAACCCAGAGCCAGACCAATCATCGAGCTGCTTTGGTTTGGTGAGTTCGTTGCAATACCAATCATTGAGTGGTTTTGGTTTGGTGAGTTTGCCACCAGACCAATTATTGGGTAACTTTGGTTTGATGAACCCAGTGCCAGACCAATTATCAAGCTACTTTGGTTTGGTGAACTCAGAGCCAGACCAATTATTGGGCGGCTTTGGTTTGGTGGACCCAATGCCAGACCAATTATCGCGCTGCTTTGGTTTGGTGAACCCAGAGCCAGACCAATCATCGAGCTGCTTTGGTTTGGTGAGCTCGCTGCCAGACTAATCACCAAGCTACTTTGGTTTGGTGAGCCCGGGGCCAGACTAATTATTGCGCTGCTTTGGTTTGGTGGGTTCGCTGCCAGA
>NZ_JH932300.1:499406-548882 GCF_000301055.1 Falseniella ignava CCUG 37419 | reverse complement strand
AGACTAATTATTGCGCTGCTTTGGTTTGGTGGGTTCGCTGCCAGACTAATCACCAAGCTACTTTGGTTTGGTGAGCCCGGGGCCAGACTAATTATCGGGTAACTTTGGTCTGGTGTGCTCTGGGCCAGACCAATTAACGCACTACTTTGGTTTGGTGAGCTCGGGGCCAGACTAATTATCGGGTAACTTTGGTTTGGTGGGCTCGGGGCCAGACTAATTATCGGGTAACTTTGGTTTGGTGTGCTCTGGGCCAGACCAATTATTGAGCGGCTTTGGTTTGGTGGACCTGGGGCCAGACCAATTAACGCACTACTTTGGTTTGGTGAGCTCGGGGCCAGACTAATTATCGCGCTGCTTTGGTTTGGTGAACCCAGAGCCAGACCAATCATCGAGCTGCTTTGGTTTGGCGAACCCAGAGCAAGACCAATTATCAAGCTGCTTTGGTTTGGTGGGCTCGGGGCCAGACTAATTATCGGGTAACTTTGGTTTGGTGAGCTCGCTGCCAGACTAATCACCAAGCTCCTTTGGTTTTGCAACTCAAGAACCATACCAATCATCAAGTGGTTTTGGCTTTATTTGGACCCCTTCCTACTTTTATCTTCTACTCTTCAATTTGCTGTAAAGTTCGAGCATCTGATCAGTGTAAGGATTCTTTTCCAATTTGAAATAATATCCTCTCTTTTCTCGTTCTAAAGTTTTGGCAAGAATCTTGTAAATCCAACCTCTATCGAGTAGTCCATCTGAAAACCGAAAAACATCCTGTGGACGAAGCGTTTCATTCGGATAGAGCGCGCTACATTCTGCAATTAGGTAATTGATTGCCAGTTTTTTCGAAATAGTATGCCCACAATGCAAACATTTAATCGTGTGCTGCATTGATTTCACACGAAAGCTCCCACAATTCAGACAGTAAACTCCACGTTTCAACTTATTAAAGTCGACTGGATTTGTATCATGAGGACTGTGCCAATCTGCAATCTGATACGCTTTTAAAATTTCATGAAGGCTCTTCGGCGAATATGCAGAATCTCCTCCTGGCGAATTAACCATTTGTCGAAAATGCTCCCGAAGTTGGTTACGTGTCATCAGCGAAACTACGTGAGTCCCGTCCGTTTCAAAACTGCCAAAGGGATGCATAAAAACTAAATGTGGTTTAACTTCCAACATAATTTTTTCTTGATGCAATATATTTTTAAAACCCTCAACAGCACGAGTAATTTGAAACAACGGGTTGTGATTCAGTCGTTTATTATCATAGAAAATTCGCCCGTCATTGATTGAACAGTGCGCGTCGTAATTCTTTACTTCGTACAAATGGATTTCGCGTTCGGTGATTACTAGCGCATCAATTTGTACAAAAGACGGGAATTCAAAAATAAAATTCTTAACTAAAATTGAGTTGTGGGGTTTAAAATTTTCAGCGATGCGATAAAAATCTTGCTCCCCATAATAACCAGCGACTAAATTTCCTAATTTGTAAGTGTTCTCTCCTCGAAAAAAACGAGACAGGTACATATTCATTTTTTGCATAGAAATTCCTCCTTAACAATAAGTACACTGAAAGGAGTCAAAATACTTTTTTATTTTATCTTTTTGGGTAAAAAGTTTATTTGTTGGAGTGGGGTTGGTTTGGTGAGTGTGGAGCGAGACTAAAATTTGATTGATATTGGTTCAGCTCACCCGAAGCTAGACCAATCCCCAAGCTACTTTGGTTTGGTGAGCTCAGTGCCAGACCAATCATCAAGCTACTTTGGTTTGGTGAGCTCAGTGCCAGACCAATTATCGCGTTTCTTTGGTTTGGCAACTGCTGAGCCAGACCAATTAACGCACACTTTGGTTTGGTGAGCCCAGTACCGGACCAATCAACAAGCCACTTTGGTTTGGTGATCCCAGTGCCAGACCAATCAACAAGCTACTTTGGTTTGGTGAACACGGTACCAGACCAATTATTGGGTGGTTTTGGTTTGGTGAGCTCTGTACCGGACCAATCAACAAGCTACTTTAGTTTGGCGAGCTCGCTGCCAGACCAATTAACGCTCTACTTTGGTTTGGTGAGCTCAGTGCCAAACTAATTATCGCGCTACTTTGGTTTGGCAAACCCGATGCCAGACCAATCACAAAGCTACTTTGGTTTGGCGAACCCAGTGCCAGACCAATCAACAGTCTTTTTTTAATTCGCCGCCTCCACCCCAGGCAGCACACAAAAACTCCACTGTTTTCGCTTAAAAACAGTGGAGTTTTTGGTTTAGAACAGGCTAAGCTGGTCTTCGTCAGGTAGGTGAGAGAGGACTTGGTGGGCGTCTAAGTATTCGATGATTGACTTTGAGGATTTACCGCGTTTTTGCAAGTCTTCTTTCGATAAGAATGGAGCTTCTTCGCGGGCTTGGACGATTTGCTCGGCCACGTTGGCTCCTAGCCCAGGCACAGCGCGAAACGGTGGGATCAAGCTGTCTCCGTCGATCACAAAGTTATGTGCTTGCGAGCGGTCTAAGTCTACCATCTTAAAGTGGTAGCCACGCTCGAGCATCTCGTTAGCAATCTCCAGCTCAGTTAATAAGTCTTTTTCTTTTTGTGAAGCAGCGAAGCCTTTTTCGTTAATTTCTTGGATCCGCTGCTTGACCATTTCCTTGCCTTGATACATAGCAGCGAGGTCGAAGTCTTTCGCCCGGACACTAAAGTAAGCACAGTAGTAGTACATCGGGTAGTAAACCTTAAAGTAAGCGACTCGCAGTGCCATTAAGACGTAAGCAGCCGCATGGGCTTTCGGGAACATATATTTGATCTTCAAGCAGGAATCAATGTACCATTCGGGCACATTGTGGGCGCGCATCTCGGCGAGCCACTCGTCGGTCAGGCCGCGTCCTTTCCGGACACTTTCCATAATCTTGAAAGCCACACTGTCTTCCAATCCTTGTTGCATCAGAACAACCATAATATCATCCCGACAGCCGATGACTTCCGAGAGCGGAACAATATTTTGATTGATTAAATCTTGCGCATTTCCTAACCAAACATCCGTCCCGTGAGACAGTCCAGAAATTTGTAGCAACTCGGCAAAAGTACTTGGGCGTGTCTCAGATAGCATCCCACGTACAAAGGCCGTCCCAAATTCTGGAATACCGAGCGTACCTGTTTCAGAACCAATCTGTTCTGGCGTCACACCAAGCACTTCGGTTCCTTGGAAAATCTTCATCACTTCAGTATCGACCGCTGGAATTGAGATTGGATCGATGCCGCTCAAGTCCTGTAACATCCGAATCATCGTCGGATCATCGTGACCGAGTATATCTAGTTTTAAGACGTTGTCGTGAATTGAATGGAAGTCAAAGTGGGTCGTACGCCACTCAGAACCGGTCGCATCAGCCGGATATTGAATCGGCGTGAAGTCAAACACATCTTTATAATGTGGAATAACAATTATCCCGCCCGGATGCTGGCCAGTCGTCCGCTTGACGCCTTCAATTCCCTTCGCAATTCGTTCGCGCTCTGCTTGTGGCAAGTACATTGCATGCTTCTCCAAATAGCCGTTAATATAGCCGTGAGCGGTCTTATTAGCAACCGTTCCGATGGTCCCAGCACGGTAGACATAATCTACCCCGAAAAGGTCTTTAGTATAGGCGTGGGCTTGACTTTGATATTCCCCTGAGAAGTTCAAGTCGATATCGGGAACTTTATCCCCGTAAAATCCTAAGAACGTCTCAAACGGAATATCTTGCCCTTCTTTACATAGTTTTTCGCCACATTTTGGACATTGTTTATCCGGCAAATCATAGCCTGATTTGGCTGAAGAACCATCGGTAAAGAACTCGCTAAATTGACACGATGGACAGTAGTAGTGCGGCGCTAAAGGATTGACCTCGGTAATTCCCGTTAAAGTCGCCACCAAACTCGATCCAACCGATCCCCTTGAACCAACTAAGTAGCCGTCATCATTACTTTTCTTCACTAATTTTTGTGAGATTAAATAAATTACCGCAAAACCGTGTTTAATAATACTATCCAGCTCTTTTTGGATCCGCGCTTCTACAATTTCCGGCAGTGGATTGCCATAGAGTTCGTAGGCTTTATTATAAGTTAACTCACGAATTTCTTCGTCAGCTCCCTCAATCACTGGTGGATATAGTTCCGAATGGATGACTTCCACCTCTTCGATTAAGTCCGCAATTTGATGGGTCGTATCAACCACAATTTGTTGGGCTTTCTCGTCCGAAATAAAATCAAACTCCGCTAACATCTCATCGGTCGTTCGGAAATGAACTGGCGGCAAGTGGATTTCACGGTTCAAGTTCGCTTTCATCGACCCCTGTAGAACTTCACGGTAAATCGCATCTTCAGGGTTCAAATAATGAACGTTTCCAGTGACTACGACCGGCTTGTCCAGTTCTTCACCTAATCGAATCATATTTTCTAAAATATGATAAACATCTTCTTGATGACGAATTAGACCGTCTTTAACCAATGGTTCATAGACACTCGGTGGCTGAATTTCAATATAGTCGTAATATTCAGCGAGTTCCTTTGCTTCGTCATACCCTTCTTGCATCATGGCAGTGAAAACTTCACCTGAAGCGCAAGCCGTTCCGATTAATAAGTCCTCGCGATATTGATTCAATAAACTACGTGGAATTCGTGGAACGCGATAGAAATAATCGACATTCGAATGTGAGACAAGCTTAAATAAGTCCTTCAAGCCCGCATTGTTTTTAACCAATAGGATGGCATGGAACGGACGGCCTTGTTTATAGGCGTCCCCTTGCCCTAACTGATTATTTAATTGATCGTGTTGGGTCATTTGGAATTGCTCTTGAGCCTGTTCCAATAATTTATAGAGCAAATAGCCTGTCGCTTCCGAGTCGTAGACCGCTCGGTGATGGTGCTCTAAGTGAATATTGTAGCGCTTGACCAATTGACCTAACCCGTGCGAACCGAAATTCGGATTCACGAGACGCGATAATTCCAGTGTATCGATAGCTGGCTGAGGTGCCGCATCAAGGCCAATTTTCTTGTAGGATTTCATAATGAAGTTAATATCAAATTTCGCATTGTGTGCGACTAGGATGCTTCCTTCGGCAAAAGCTTGAAACTTCCCTAAGACGTCGGCTAATATGGGTGCATCCTTCACGTCATGGTCGGTAATACTGGTCAGTTGGGTAATATTCGCTGGAATCGGGTAACCAGGGTTGACAAACGTCTCAAAGCGATCAATCACTTGCCCGCCTTGCATCTTGACGGCCCCAATTTCAATGATATCGTCATAAATAGCAGAAAGTCCGGTCGTTTCAATATCGAAGACCACATAGGTAGCCTCCGCTAATTCGATCGGTGCACTCTCATAAGCCACTTCCGCTCCATCGTTCACAATATTGGCTTCGAGTCCATAAATCACTTTAATACCAGCGTCTTTACCTGCCGCATATGCTTCGGGGAACGCTTGAACCCCACCGTGATCCGTGATGGCAATCGCTTTGTGTCCCCAAGCAGCAGCCTGTTTAATTAAATCTTTGGCAGAGTTGGTCGCATCAAGTTGACTCATTTGCGTATGGGCATGCAACTCAATCCGACGACAATCTTCAGGCGCTTGATCTTGACGCGAGGCTTTTATAATTTTACGAATACTGCGCGGAGCAAAGGTTAATTCATTCGAGAAACGGTCAATTGTCACGTCACCTTCCGCTCGAATCCATTCTCCTTCCTTAAACTGCTCCAACTTTTCTAATGGATTGCGTCGATTGGAGAACATCTTCAACGTAATCGAACTTGTATAATCCGTTAGATTCATCATTAACAGGTGCGACCCCGAACGAAGTGCACGTAAGTCAATACTAAAGATACGTCCTTCAATGACCACGTTGTTTTGCGGTTGATCTAATTCAACAAGCGGAATCGCTAACTTATTCGAAGGTTCACGCCCAATCAATAAATCTTCATCTTGTGGCGCTTCTTTGTGCGGCGCTTGTTGTTCACGTGCTTTTTCAATTTCAAGCGCAGCAATTCGATTGGCTTCGTCTTCTTCATTCAAACGTTGCATCGTTTTTTGCGACATTTGTTCATAGCGCGTCTCATCCAAATAGACTTCAAAAGTGTAGTCAGCTAGCCCCGCTTGTTTAAACCGTGCTAATAAGAGTGGTTCGTAATGCGTCTGGAAAGTTTGAATATATTGGGCACTTGGTACACCCAGGCGAATCATTGAGGGGTCAACCATTAAAGCACTTTGGTGTAACATGGTTCTTAATAACGGTAAATCACTGGCACAAGAATGCATAATTGCTTGAGCATACGCTGCTAACGACTGAGACGTTGGCGTTTCTTGGTATTCCCACCAAATTTCAACCGAACCCATTTGCTGGAAATATTCCCGCATCACTTGTTCAAAATACACAAACTGATCGACGGGTATTTGATTCGGTGTTAAAAAATGAAAATGCCAAGTCCGAGACTGAACTAACATCTCAACTTTTATTAATTCTGTTCGAGATAAAGTTTCCAGCAAGTCTGAATCATTAATCTTTAAGTGATCTAATAATAATTCAAATAAGTGCCGATTTTTCGACATAAATCCCCCTCCTATTCGCTAAGTTCAAATGAAAACAGGCATTTCGTTTCAGCGAGATGCCTGATAATGTTTGACTAGAAAAATGCTCTCATAATATCATTCCAAGTAACGGCAATCATTAAAATCATCATAATGACCGCACCAATCAAGGTGATCATACCTTCTTTCGATTGAGAAAGTGGCTTGCCTCGAACGAGTTCAATTAAGTTTAAGACAATCTTACCGCCATCTAACGCTGGAATTGGGAATAAGTTGACTGCCCCAATATTGGCTGATAGCATCGCTAAGAACCATACCATCGTACTGAAGCCTGATTGAACGACTTGACCGGTCATTTGAGCAATCGCGACCGGACCCCCAAGATTATTTAAGTTAAATCCTCGGACAAACATGCCGCCAATCATCGCCAACACGCCGGTAGCAACTTGCCATGTCTCACTAAACCCGTAGGCTAGTTTATCTAAAAAGCCAGTCTTGCGTGATACATGGATACCAATTTGACCGTAGGATTGTTCGGTTGCTTCATCGATCACTTTGTTAATTGTAATCATTTCTTCATGGTTTGCACCGTCTCGTTCATAGCTGATCGGCACTGTCTCACCCGGTAATTGTTGAATTTGACTAATTAGTTCTTGCCAATTATTCACCGATTGGTCATTGATTGATACAATCCGGTCTCCAGCAACTAAGCCGGCCGCTTCAGCAGGCGAACCTGCAACAACGTCTCCAACCGTATTCTCATTACTTGGAATTCCCCCAACCAAAAAGGCAAATAACGTAAAGCAAACAATCGATAATAAAAAATTATTCACAGGACCCATCACATTGGTTAAAATTTTGCTGGTTACCGAAGCCGCCTCATAGCGTTGTTCATATGGCGCTACCCGTAAGCTCGTACCGTCGGGCTGAATAATCCGACAATCTGGGGAAACTGAATAAACTTGCATTTCCTCTTGCCCCACCGGGAGCCCTTCAATCGTCATTTGATGAACTAAATCAAAATCATTCACCCGAATCGGTAAACTTTCGTCCGACACATGTTGACGTAGATCAATCGCTTGGACAATCCCTGCTTCATCTAAGCTCAGACTCACTTCCATTCCTGGCTGAATTTCTTCCTCTTCATAGAGTCCAGCTAGACGGACATACCCCCCAAGCGGCAACATTCGCAATGTATAAGTCGTTCCTTGATCATCTTGCGTTGAGAAAAGTTTCGGGCCCATTCCAATCGCAAACTCACGCGCTTGAATCCCACGCTTTCGTGCCATTAAGAAGTGACCTAATTCGTGAATAATCACGATAATCGAAAAAATAACTAAAAATACAATGATTGTTTTCAAATCCGACACCTAACCTATCTTGTAAAATTTACCCATAACATTAAGATAATACTCGCAAATAATGTACTATCAAACCGGTCTAAAATACCTCCATGACCGGGAATCAATCGTCCCGAATCTTTCACTTGGAAATGACGCTTCATCGCAGACTCTACTAAGTCACCAAATTGTCCAATAAATGAGACTGCAACAATTAAGAACCAGTTGGTCTGATTAATTGCGATGGGTGGCTGAACCGTATAGAGATAGATAATCCCTACAATTAATGCAATAATGGTCCCTCCAAATGCTCCTTCAATCGTCTTATTTGGACTAATCTTTGGCGCTAACGCTTGTTTACCAATTGCTCGTCCAACACAATAAGCTCCAATATCCGTCGCCCAGACAATCGCGAATAAAAACATTAACGAAGATAATCCCGCATCTCGCATTCTAATTAACGTCTGAAAGCCAAGGCCGAGATAAAACATCGCTAAGACAAGAACAGCTGCTTTTTCGATATTAAATCGCTCCGGATCAAACACCGTAATTGTCATTAAAGCAACCATTGAGATATAAAGAACATTCTGTGTCATCCCGTTCGTAACCCAACCTGGCCAATAATAGTGCGGAATTAAAACGGCTGTCAAACCAAGCGAAGAGATAAATCCGATATAACTTTGGTAATTCAGCTTCATCATCGAACAAAATTCTTGCATGCCAATTAAGCCTAATAACCAAATAAATAACATAAAGTACGTTCCCCCCAATAGTATGAAAGGAACAAACACGCATAGCGCCGCAATGGCGCTAATCACGCGCACTTTCATATGAGACCCTCCTCTTCTAGACTAAAGCTTCCCATAACGGCGATGGCGTTCAGCGTAACTTGCTAAAGCTAGTTCAAATTCTTTCTCTTTAAAATCAGGCCAATAAACGTCGGTAAAATAAAATTCACTATATGCTGCTTCCCATAGCAAAAAGTTACTTAGACGTAATTCACCACTCGTTCGAATAATTAAATCAGGACATTGTAATTCCCCTAACTTTTCAGTCGCTAAATTTCGACTCAATCGCTCTTCAGTTAGTGGCTGCGTAGCACCTTCCTCTATATATTGGTTGACCGCATGGACAATATCATAACGTGCCCCATAGTTAATCGCAAAATTCAAAATCATGCCATCACAATGCGCTGTCCGCTGACGTGCCTCTTCGATGGCTGATTGGGTCTTATCCGGCAGCTGCTCGAGAGCACCGATTGCTTGAATTTGAATGTTATTTTCAATCGCTTCAGGAACAAATTTTTCAAAAAACTCAAAAGGCAATTCCATTAAATAGTTAACTTCTGCCTCAGGTCGATTCCAGTTTTCCGTTGAAAAAGCATAAAGCGTTAGAACCTTGATGCCCTTCCGACTTGCTATAGCCGCTATCGTACGAATATTTTTAGCACCTTCACGATGACCAAAGTTACGTGGCATCCACCGTTTTTTTGCCCAGCGACCATTGCCATCCATAATCATCGCGACATGCTGAGGGACCTTATTTGGATTCATAATATCATCTTTCTGAATGTTTTTCGTTTGTTTTATCGAATTCTATCTAATTATAGCAAACTATTCGCTATGTGAGAAACATTAAACGAATTCATTCGATTCATTTCTCGATTCGCAATAAAAAAACCCTTCAAAAACGAAGGGATAATCATTTATAAATAACTTATTTCGCGTCATATTGATCGAATCGGTAATAAGGACGGAATTCTTCCGGCGCCTGTTCTACCGTTAAGCGATGGACAACCAATTCTGCTGAATCCTTTGAAGTTTCACCATTCCAACTAAATAAAAAGCGAAAATCAATATGGTGATGGACACCTTCGGCTTTTGCAGGATTAGCGGGAATTGAATGTTGATTAATATCAATCAACTGACCTGAAATGGATGGATTCAAGCGATAACCTGTCTCCTCATGAAACTCACGACGAGCGGCCTCCTCAAAGGTCTCGCCCACTTCGACATGACCTGCGGGTAATAACAATCGGTGCAAATAAGGATGTTCAATAAAGAATGCACGACCATGTTGACAAACAAAAGCTGACGCAGTAAAGTGTAGCTTCGTTGAACGGTCAATCAATGATTCAGCGGAAAGTTGTTCAATTTGCTCCGCCATCGCCATTAATTGTGCTTGATCCACCCAAGGATAATCTTGTTCTTTTACTTGTTCGATTGCTACTTTCGCAGCTTCTTTAATATTCATCACGCCACATCCCTCTGACGCATTTAATAAGGTGGAATGACCCCAATATAATAATCGGATCGTGTTGTCGGTCTAACGCATCAGTTACGGCTTCTCGTGGATCCGTAAAGGTTGGCGCTTCAATGCCTTCTGCTTTAAATATTTTTGCTAATTCATCAACTGGTAATGTTCGCTCTGGGAAATCCGGTTGCGTCAAGATAAAATCTGCATCAAGCTGATGCAACAAATGCACCATCGCTGTTACATCTTTATCCTTGAGAAAACCACAGATAACGTGTAGGCGTTGCCCCTTAAATTCACGTTGCAATGTTTCAAGCGTTGCAGCAACAGCATCCAAATTATGGCATGCATCCAAAATGATCGTCGGCTCAGAGCTTACACGTTCATAACGCCCTGGTAATGAAATATCTTTTAATACTGTTTTTAAATGATCCGGATCCAATGCATGACCTTGCGCTGTTAACCAAGCTTTATAAAACAACATTGCTGTTGTTAGATTCTCTGCTTGGAAATTTCCCCGCAAGCCTAACTGCATCGTAAAAGGTTTCACGTCGGGTAGTGCGACTTGATAAGTCGATCCCTCTTGCAATTTTGTTAAAGGCTTTGCTAAATAAATCCACGAATTATCGAATTCGTCGGCTCGCTCAATCAACGCCTTAACAACCTCTGGCTGTTGGTTAGGCGCAATAATGACTGTTTGATTCGGACGCATAATGCCGGCTTTGGTCTGAGCAATCTCTTCAATGGTGTCCCCTAGTAAGTTCACATGATCAAGCCCAATCTTTGTGAAGATGCTATACTCACTTCGCCCAATCGCATTGGTGGCGTCCAATTCGCCGCCTAAGCCACATTCTAGCACAACCCAATCACACGCTTCTTGCGCAAAGTAACACAGCGCCACGACAAAGGTTAATTCAAACTGGGATAATCGCTGCTCGTCCGGAAGATTCAATGCAGATTCAACTTGCGAAATTTTATTGAGCAAGGCTTGAAATGTTGATGCATCAATAAGTTGTCCATCTACTTGAACCGACTCACGTTCGCTATATAAATGCGGACTTGTAAATAACCCGACCCGCATTCCGTGACTTCTTAGAAGTTGGGCAATCATCGTCGATGTAGACCCTTTCCCATTCGTTCCAGCTAAATGGACGATCTTAACTTTTTGGTCAGGATTGCCTAAAGCTTGAATCACTTGGCGAAGGGGTGCTAAGCGGTCCCCTTGACCATAAAGCATGGCAGGAATCTGTTCAGATAAATCAGACATTATTGACCCACCCTCGGAATTGATTGTAAGAATTCATTACGTAATTGCGCATTATTCTTGAATTCACCAGCATAGAAAGTCGTTCGAGTCGTTGAATTCACTTTTTGAACTCCGCGCATCTCAACACACATATGGCGTGCATCTACGATCACTGCTACACCACGCGCTTTGGTAATATCCATTAAAATTTGACCGACATCACGGGTAATATTTTCTTGAACGTTCAATTTTCGTGAGACGTAATCCACTAGACGTGGGATTTTGGATAAGCCAATAATTTGTCCCTCAGCCGGTAAATAAGCTACTGATACGGTACCAAAGAAAGGTAACATATGGTGCTCACACATTGAGTAAAATGGAATATTATTGACTGAGACCATTTCATTATCTTCACAAAATTCTGTAGGGAACATTTTCCCTTCAGTAAATTCACTTAAACGAGTGGAACCCGTAATAAAGTCTAGAGCTTTGGCTACTCGTTTTGGTGTTTCAACTAACCCTTCACGACCTGGATCTTCTCCAATCTCAATCAAAATCTCACGCACTAACTCCTCAATTTTCGTTAAATTCATTTCTGTCATTTACTTCACTCTTTCTATGCTTTGATCTGTATTTGATTCTAAGTGTTCGATGGCTTTTTGGACTTTTTCAAATTGGTAAAAGTCCGCATCGATAATTTCTACTAACGGTACTAATACAAATAAACGGTTAAACACTTCTGCATGGGGAATCGTTAATTTTGGATCGGGCATCAATACTTTATCGAAGAATAAAATATCGATATCGATCGTACGAGGCCCCCAATGAATTAGGCGTTTACGATGTAATTGAGATTCAACTTGATGGATATACTCGAGCAATTCATACGGATCGAGTGACGTCTCAATATGCATCGCTTGATTAATAAAGTCATCTTGTATTACGCCTCCCACCGGTGAAGTTTGATAATCGCCAGATACTTTGATGACGTTAATTTGTGGGTGTTGTTCGAGTAATGTTTGAGCTTTTTGCAAGTTCCCTTGCCGATCACCCATATTCGAACCTAAACTTAAATATACTTGATGCATTGCTTACGCCTCCAATTCAATCTCGGCACTGTCCAAAATTCCTTCAATCGGCAGTTGAAGTTTACGAACATTAACTTTTACTTTCTCAATTTTATCTGGGCTAGCTTGTTTGATTAGCTTCACAATATCAAATGCCAGCGTCTCAATTAGATCAGCTCGACTCTCATCAATATATGCCGCAATGATATCATAGAAATGCGCATAAGAGACCGTCTCATCTAATTGGTCTTGTTGAATTTCATTTTTAATCGTTACAGTTAAATCAATCGCAATCCGTTGTCCCAACACTTTCTCTTCTGGAAACACCCCAATATGCGAGTGAAATAGCATATTATTTAATTTTATTTTAAACATAATCTCTCCTTACTTTTTCTGATAAGCTCCAAAATTTTGATCCTCTAATTGATCGGCTAAGCGAATATTCGACCCAATTAGACTAGCAATAACGTGCTCTTGCGCGACATGCACCCGAACGACTTCGACCCCCATATAAGCAGCAATCGCCGTTAAGGAGGCAGAAGCTTCATCACGCAGTTTAAATCCTTCTTCCGTTTCAGTATCGACATTATAGCCCGCTTCAGCTAACGTATTTTGAATAAATCGTTTGCGTGAAACACCTAAGAAGCAAGGATAGCCCCAACGGTGAATTTGTCCGACTTCTTTAACCAGATGATAGTTTTCTCGTTTGGTTAAGCCAAAACCAATGCCTGGATCTAACATCAGACGGTCCGATGAGAGTCCCGAATTTTGGGCGATTTCTAACGTTTTATCGAAATAAATTTCCATTAAAGCTAAGTCATCTAATGTCGCAAAGTCTTCTAACTCCTTGGCCGAAAAAATCCCTTCAGCACCAAACTGCGGAAAAATCTTCGCGGACGGATGATCGGGTCTAACAATCACCGGATTAAACATCGCAACACACCCGACATTTGAAGAAGCAATCACTTGCGCCATGTTGGGGTCTCCAAGTAGTCCGGTAATATCATTAATGATATCCGCCCCGGCTTCAATCGCAGCTTTAGCTACGGGTGCTTTCCAAGTATCTATTGAAATAATCACATCGGATTGTTCACGTAATTGGCGAATCACAGGAACGACGCGATTAATTTCTTCTTCGATTTCGACATAGGTTGACCCTGGCCGAGTCGACTCCCCGCCAATATCAATCATCTGACAACCAGCTTCGATTAATTCCATAGCGCGGTTAACTGCCTTCTCTACGCCAAACCATTGGCCACCATCGGAGAAAGAATCCGGTGTGACATTGACGATACCACAAATCATCGTAGAATCGCCATGACGAATCACCGAATCTTTAAAGTAAAAGTCTTGAACTTTATCTTTTATTTTCATCTATATCCCTCAAATTCTTATGAATTCATCAGAAAAAGAGCACCTTAGTTATACTAAGGTGCCCCCGCAACCGATAACAGCGGAGGCAATGGCCGACCGCGCGCACAAAGCACTTCGTCCACTGGCAACATCCCATCCAGTGGCACTTAACGTAGACCATTTACTCTGTTCTTACTTCTTCATTGTAGACGTTTTGTCACCATATTACAATCATAAAGGCTAGTTAAATCAAGGTTATTTGTCTGTCACATAAGCTTTTTCATAACATCATCAAAATTATGGTAGCACTATCATAGTTTGTGAAAATAATTTCAACGCGTTATATCATTGATTACTCATCATGATCGTTTTATTCTTGATGTACTGAAAGATAATTTAAATTTTATTATTGAAACCGTTTTTTTATGTGTTATGATATTATCAAGCTATATATTGATAGCTTTATATGTTGGTTAGATTTTTTAGAAAGGAATGAAGTAGATGAAAAAGCGATGGATAAAGTTTTGTTTACTGCTGATAAGTTTTGTTACTTTGAGTTGGCATATTGATTCTGTTAAGGCGAAAGAAATCAATTACGCTGATTTCATTGGCACTTATCAAGTTGATAAAGATTCACAGTTACAATATCTAGAAATTACTGAAGATGCTGTCATATTATATTCTAACGAATATAACCCATTTGGTGCGGTTGAATCGAAGGATCCCTATCACTTATTACTAGAAGCGATTTACAACTTGATTGTTAATCCACATTTATCTTCTTTAGTTGATCCAACGGATCAACAAGATTCACCTGAAGTCACAATCGAATGCCTTCCATATGATGATGAGTCTGCGAAAAAATTTACTTTTGAAACCGACTATCTCACCCGCATAGAAGCGGAACCCGACTACTTTATTTCAAAATCCAATGAAAAATTTAAGATTAAACTTAACAAGAATCATGCTTCGCTCTTACTTCAACTCAACGAAGACGGCGACTTAGAAGACACCGAGTCTCAAATTACTTTCAAACGAATTGACGTTCCGACGGAATAAAATTCTTACAAAATAAAAGACAGCACGCTGAACCATCAGCGTGCTGTTTGTATGATAAAAGATTAATCGTTCATAATTTCGTCTATTTTTTCTTCAGCCAATTTATCGATTTCTTTGGTTGATTGGTCAGTAATTTTTTGAATTTCTTCTTCGTAGTTACGTAATTCGTCTTCGGTTAATTCTTTGTTCTTTTCAGCTTTTTTCGCTTCATCGATACTATCACGACGAATGTTACGAACTGCGATTTTCGCATTTTCTTGTTCTTTACCAACAACTTTGGATAATTCTTGACGGCGCTCTTTGGTTAACGCAGGAATAATCAGACGAATCACATTCCCGTCGTTTGAAGGGGTGATACCGACATCACTTTGAAGAATCGCTTTTTCGATTTCGCCAAGACTTGATTTGTCGTAAGGTGTAATCAAGAGCATGCGCGCTTCTGGGCTTGCGATACTTGCTAATTGGTTCAATGGCGTAGGCGCTCCATAATATTGGACTTGCACTCGGTCTAAAATTGACGCATTAGCGCGTCCAGCACGAATCGTTCCAAGTTCACGTTTGAATGATTCAATTGATTTACTCATACGCTCACGTGTTGTTTTTAATAATTCACTTGAGTTCATAATTTCCTCCTGAATAAGTTGTATCTTAATAAGTTAATTATATATTACGGCTGACTGTAGTTCCAATGTTTTCGCCCATCACCGCGCGACGAATATTACCAGGTTCGTTAAGATTGAAAACAACCAATGGGATGTCATTATCCATACTTAATGAGCTAGCTGTAGCATCCATCACTTTCAAGCCTTTATTAATCACATCTAGATGTGTTAAGTTCTCATATTTTTGAGCTTGTTCGTTAAAGCGTGGATCTGAATCGTAGACACCGTCTACATTATTTTTTGCCATTAAGATGACATCCGCATTCATTTCAGCTGCACGAAGCGCAGCTGTTGTATCTGTCGTAAAGAATGGATTCCCCGTTCCTCCAGCAAAGATAACAACACGCCCTTTTTCTAGGTGACGGATCGCACGACGACGAATATAGAGTTCGGCAACTTCACGCATTTCGATTGAAGTCTGGACGCGGGTCGGAACTCCTTCATTTTCCAACACATCTTGTAAGGCTAGGGCATTCATTACCGTAGCTAACATTCCCATGTAATCAGCTTGTGAACGTTCCATGCCCATTTCTTCACCGATTTTTCCACGCCAAATATTACCTCCACCCACAACGACGGCAATCTCAACGCCTAAATCGTGAACAGATTTAAACTCTTCAGCCATTAGTTTTAAGGTTGGTGGATGAATCCCAAATCCTTGTTCACCTGCCATGGCTTCGCCACTTAACTTCAGTACAACCCGATGATACTTCGGTGTTTCACTCATCTCATTACATCCTTTCTTGTCTTTGAAAAAAGTCCCAGCGAACTGGGACTGGATCGATTAATTATTGTTTCATTTGTTGAGCGACTTCTTCAGCGAAGTTGTCTTGGCGTTTTTCCATGCCCTCTCCAACTGTATAGCGGATGAATGTTTCGATGGTTCCACCTTTATCTCCAACATACTTACCAACCGTTACATCGTTATCTTTAACGAATGGTTGCTCAGTTAAGCTGATTTCGCCTAAGAATTTATGCATACGTCCGTCGATCATTTTTTCAACGATGTTTGCTGGTTTACCTTCATTTAGGGCAATTTCAGTTTGGATTTTCTTCTCATGTTCTACAACATCAGCTGGAACTTCATCTGGTGAAGTGTAACGAGGTTTCATCGCTGCAACGTGCATTGATACGTCACGTGCTACATCTTCGTCTGCTAAGCCTTTAATTAAAGTAATAACAGAAATTTGACCATTGTTATGGCTGTATGCACCGAATGAATCGCCGTCTTCTTTCGTTAATAAATCGAAACGACGGAATGAGATTTTCTCACCAATTGTATTTGTCGCATCCGTAATTAAATCTGCAATGCTCTTACCATCGATTTCAACCGCTAAAGCAGCATCTAAATCAGCAGGTTGCGCTTTAACTAAAGCTTGTGCAATATCATCAACTAATTTAACGAATTTTTCGTTCTTAGAAACGAAGTCTGTTTCTGAGTTGATTTCAACGATTGCAGCATGGTTACCATCAATTGCCATCGCAGATAAACCTTCAGCTGCAATACGGTCTGCTTTCTTAGCAGCCTTTGCTAGACCTTTTTCACGTAGGTGGTCGATTGCTTTCTCGATGTCGCCTTCTACTTCAACGAGTGCTTTCTTCGCATCCATCATACCTACACCAGTTAAATCACGTAACTCTTTAACTAATTGCGCTGTAATTTTTGCCATTTGAGTTCCTCCTATGAATTTGTTCTTAATAAAAACTGTCTTAACACAGGGCTAGGTACCTCTACCTGTGCATGCGTCCTGAATTAAGACAGTATCTTCGTTACTTATAAATTATTCTGCTGATTCCTCAGTTGACTCTTCAGTTGTTTCTTCTGATTCGAATAAGTTATCAAAGAAATCTTTATCTGAAGTCTCTTCGCTACCTTCTTCGTGGCTTACACCTTGGTTACCTTCAATTACTGCATCAGCAATTGCTGTTGTAATTAATTTAATTGCACGAATTGCATCATCGTTAGATGGAATTACATAATCCACTTCTTCAGGGTCACAGTTTGTGTCAACCATTCCGACAAGTGGAATATTTAATTTACGTGCTTCTTTCACTGCAATTTGCTCTTTGCGTGGGTCTACAATGTAGATCACGTCTGGTAAGCGAGGCATATCTTTAATTCCGCCTAAGTTTTGCTCTAAGCGGTCTAATTCTTTACGTAATTCTTGAACTTCTTTCTTAGGTAATACATCGAAAGTTCCGTCTTGTTCCATTTCTTCAATGCGTTTTAGACGTTTAATACTCTGTTGGATGGTTTCCCAGTTTGTTAACAATCCACCTAACCAACGATGGTTGATGTAATATTGTCCTGCACGTTTCGCTTGCTCTTCAATTGATTGAGCTGCTTGTTTTTTCGTTCCTACGAATAATACAATCCCACCATTTGAGACTTCGTCACGTACAAAGTTGTACGCTTTGTCAACTAATTTCACAGTTTGTTGTAAATCGATAATGTAAATACCATTACGCTCTGTAAAGATGTAAGGTTTCATTTTTGGATCCCAACGACGTGTTTGGTGTCCGAAATGAACACCGGCTTCTAGCAATTGTTTCATTGAAATGACTGCCATAATATTTCTCCTTTTTGGTTTTTATTTTCCTCCGAATAATTCGTCTCATTCACTGACTCGTGAGAGTACCCAGTAAATCATCCTTATTCGTGTGAATTTGGTGTTTTAACACCGTTAATAATCATACCTTAAACAGACATGGATTACAAGCCTTATCAAGGTGTTTGTTAATTATTTTTGTAGAGAAGTCAAACATTTATGACACAGCCTTTGATAAATAGATTGTGCTAAAGAAGCTAATCAGTAAAACTATTTTTGAAAAATTTAGTCAAGGCCTTTAGAGCGTAGCGGTGCCTTACTAAACTTGAAAGAAATAGATAATAGCTACGCTACTTTAGCAAAATAGTCATTAACGACTTCATCTGGACTTTTAAAATTCAGCACTTTACGATAAGTATTGTTGTAACTCGTGTTGTATCTAGCCAAAGCTTTCCGAAGTTCTTCCTCACTTGAAAAACGACGTCTTGAATAAAATCTTTCTTCATCTTCTCTGTGACTTCTTTCTACCAAGCCGTTTTGCCAAGGACTGTAGGGTGCTGTTGTTTTATAGCTAATCCCAAGAAATTCTAAAACCGTTTGAAACCTCGACTTCTTATCTGTTTCATAAGAGTCGTTTGTAAATTCTTTCCCATTATCTGTCTGAACTTTGTCTATCTTAAAGCCCATTCTTTTCTCTAAATCTATAAGAAATTCAGATGTTGTATAAGTGCTATTTTCATTCATCAAATCAAGAACTCTAGTTCTTGAATAAGCATCTATAGCTGTGATTTGATAGTATCGTTTATGGTTACTGGCAAAACCTATAGAATGAATAGGAACGTACTTCACATCGATTTGAACTAATTCTCCTGGATAAGAATAGTTGGGTTTATCTTTTTTCTTGATTCGCCTTTTTTTCTTTTTAGAAGGAGGTTTTAAGTTCATTTTCCGTATTTGACGACACATAGAATCATAGCTTCTAGTATAGCCCTTATCCCTACATTTACGATAGACGTGGGCTAATCCTCGATGCCTATGGTATCGATAGTTATACTTGATTAACTCTAATTCAGTCTGTGTGTGCTGATTAGGATGAGATTTAGGGCGAGTTGACTTCTTTCGAAGGGATTCAATCGTCCCATCGTATCGCTTCCGCCATCTTTGAACATATTGACGGGATGTGTGATACTTTCTCGCTGTAAGAGCATTATTATTCACTTTTATAGCATGCTTAACAATTCGTTCGCGATGTTTCATTCCTTCTGTTATAATAGACATATGAGAGATCCTCCTTGGATGATTTTTGATTGCACATCTATCATACCAAAGGGGGCTCTTTTTTTGTTTGTTTTATGTCACAAATGTATTATCTCCTAACATATCAAGGTGTTTGTTAATTATTTTTCTCGCTTTTTGCTTCTTTCTCACGGTAAAGTTCCGAATTGTTCTTCATGACTTCGGATAATTCTTGTTCAGGCGAAATTGAAGCGCCACGATCACGACGATAGGCTATATCTCGGTGGATAATCGCAGATAAGGCCGAGAACAATGGTACAAAAAGAATCATACCAGGAATTCCGAATAATCCCCCACCAATCGTCACAGCAATAATAACCCATAGTGCAGGAAGGCCAATTGAATCTCCCACGACACGTGGATAAAGTAAATTACCTTCAATCTGGTTAACCATAATCATAAAGACTACATATCCTAACGCTTGAATCGGTGATTGGACAAAAATTAACATAAATCCAATTCCAGTCGCAAGAAATGCTCCGATATATGGGATGAGTGCTGTAACTCCGGTCAGTACCCCTAGCATTGCTGGGTATGGGAAGCGAAGTAGGAATAATCCTAAAGCAACCATAATCCCTTCAATTGTTGCGGAAGTAAGTGTTCCAACAAAGAACCCTTTGAATGATTCATTTAAAATACGTGCGACATACATAATTTGATTATGTAAACGTGACGGCAAGTATGTCTCTGATAATAATACGAATTGGTATTGTAACTTCTCTTTATTTGAAAGCATAAAAATACTTAAAACAAAGGATAAGAAGAAATTGAAGATAAAACCTACCGTATTCCCGATCGTTGAAATAGTCCCATCAATGACATTACTGGTGATAGAGTTCAGGAAACTGATTGCATTTTGTGTAATACTATTCCAATTGAAGTTTAATTGTCCCAATACTTCTTGTAATTGCGGGAAACGTTCTTCAAGCGACATTCCCCAGTCACGAATACTCATGACAAAATTCGGTAAAGTATTGACAATCATTGAAATGACGCCAATTAATTGGGGAATAACTAAGTAAAACACTAAAAAGATAAAGAGTAAAATAACAATGATCGCCGTTGCAATACTGACAGGTCGCCGTGTTCGTTTTACCCAAGTATCTTCACGATCCGGAAAATAATACTCCTCAATCTTAGTCATCGGAATATTTAAAATATAGGCCATTGCGGCGCCAATAATAATTGGCATTAGAACAGCAATGAAATGATTAAATGTCTCTAAGACATTTCCAAAATAACGAATTAAAAGAAACAGCAATCCACTGAATAAAATAATTTTAATAATGGATTTTTCTGTCTTATCTGGTTCACGAAAGAATGACATCTGATTCCTCCTTTCTATTCTAGTATGTATAAATTAACTGAAAAAACCACAAATTTCAATCTAAATAACAAAAGACTGGTAGAAAAACTACCAGTCTGAGTCATAATCTTAGACTAATTTAAAATCTAATTGATGTTCACCGAGCTCGACATCCACGGTCGCATGTGGAGGAACCTCCCCAGCAATAATGCGTTTCGCAAGCGGTGTCTCCAATTCACGCGTTATAAAGCGTTCAAGTGGACGTGCTCCATAGATTGGATCATAACCATTATCAGCAATCCAATCAATCGCAGAAGGTTCCATTTGAAGATGAATATCTTGGCCTTCAAGACGTAAAGTCAATTGGTTGATCATCTTATGGACAATGCCCGTCATGTCTTCTCTCGTTAATGGTTTGAATAGCACGGTATCATCGATACGGTTTAAGAATTCAGGTTTAAAGTGTGCTTTAAGTTCAGCTTGAACAGCATTTTGTGCACTTTCTTCGATGGTTCCATCTTCATTCAATCCATCTAAGAGCAAATGACTACCGATGTTACTTGTCATAATGATGACCGTATTTTTAAAGTCAACTAAATGCCCTTTCGAATCGGTTAATCGACCATCATCCAGTACTTGTAATAAAATATTAAAGACATCCGGGTGAGCTTTTTCAATCTCATCGAGAAGTACAATCGTATATGGGCTACGACGTACTGCTTCGGTTAATTGGCCACCTTCTTCATGCCCTACATAGCCTGGAGGTGCACCCACTAAGCGAGATACGGTATGTTTTTCCATATACTCACTCATATCAATTCGAATCATATGGTCTTCTGAATTAAAGAGTGCTTCAGCCAATGCTTTTGCTAATTCCGTCTTACCAACCCCCGTAGGTCCTAAGAAGAGGAAGGAACCTATCGGTTTCCGTGGATCTTGGATGCCTGCTCTCGATCTTAAGACGGCTTCATAGACTTTATTCACCGCTTCAACTTGTCCGATTACTCGTTCTTTTAAAGTTTCATCGAGTGTTAGTAATTTAGCTCGTTCGCCTTCAACAATTTTATTGACAGGAATCCCTGTAATCCGTCCGACGACTTTTGCAATCTCTTCTTCGGTAACCGATTCTTGCGTTAAACGTGAATCAACATATTCTTCAGCTTGATGTTCTTCTAAATCCGCTAACTCTTTCTCTAGACCTGGAATTACACCATGTTGCAATTGCGCTGCCCGTTCTAAATCATATTGAGCTTGTGCATTTTCTAATTCACGACGTGCTTCATCAAGTTCTTCCCGTTTATCACGGACTTGATTGGTTGCAGCTTTCTCAACTTCCCAGCGCGCTTTGAGTTGACTTGCTTCTTCTCGTAAGTTTGCAATCTCTTCTTTGAGGTCTTCCAGACGTTTCATACTTGCTTTATCCGATTCTTTCTTCAAAGCGGCTTCTTCAATTTCTAACGTCATTAAACGACGATTGACTTGGTCAATTTCCGTAGGCACAGAGTTTAATTCCATTCGGATGGTTGCACACGCCTCATCCACTAAGTCAATCGCTTTATCAGGTAAGAAACGATCGGTAATATAGCGATCTGATAGAACCGCTGCACCAACCAACGCATTGTCATGAATATTCACACCATGGTGGATTTCAAAGCGTTCTTTCAATCCTCTCAAGATAGAGATCGTATCTTCAACATTCGGTTCTTTCACCATCACGCGTTGGAAACGACGTTCCAAAGCTTTGTCTTTTTCAAAGTTTTGGCGATATTCTTCAATGGTTGTGGCCCCAATACAATGCAATTCTCCACGAGCGAGCATTGGTTTAAGTAAGTTCCCTGCGTCCATCGAACCTTCTGTCTTACCAGCTCCAACAATGGTATGAATCTCATCAATAAAGAGAATGATTTCACCATCCGCATTTTTCACTTCTTTTAAGACAGCTTTCAAACGCTCTTCAAATTCGCCACGATATTTGGCGCCCGCAATCAAAGCCCCCATATCCAAGCTATAGATGACTTTGCCTTTTAAATTCTCTGGCACATCGTTTCGAATAATCCGTTGAGCTAAGCCTTCGATAATCGCGGTCTTACCAACCCCCGGATCCCCGATTAAGATTGGATTATTTTTAGTTTTTCTTGAGAGAATTCGAATCACATCTCGAATCTCTTCGTCTCGTCCGATAATCGGATCACTCTTGTTCGATTTCATCGCTTCATTTAAGTTAATTGCATATTGTTTTAAAGCATCGTAAGTTGCTTCTTGGTTTGGTGAGTTCACAGACTCCCCTCCTCTCAATGTTTCAATTTTTTCATTTAAAATCTCTTCCGTAATACCATGTTCTACTAAATATTTCGTAATCGGTTGATTTGGTTGACGATACAAAGCCAATAACAGGACGTCTATCGAGAGATAGGTATCTCCTTTTTCCGTTGCAATTTGGTTTGCATCTTGTAATAATCGATTTAAATTTTGTGAAATAGTCTGTCCGTATTGAATATTGCTGCCGGTGACTACGGCTATTTTATCTAGCTCTTGCTCGACGACTTGTTTTAATCCATCCATCGGAACTTGTAAATCTTGGTAGAGTTGATATGCATAATGATCACTTTGCATGAATACGCGCCACACATGCGCAATATCAATCGCTTGATGATGACGTGTCTGGGCAATTTGTTGCGCATCCGCTATTGTTTGTTGCACCAGTGTCGTATATTGTTCCATCCTGTTCACCACCTTATTTTTTTCTGTCGTTCATCGACTGACCTTAGTATACCAAAAAGGTCAAGATTGGTCAATAATATTTTGACTTTATTTGACCTTTGTTTTTATGGTTAAAAAAACTGCAGGACGCGTCCTGCAGTTTGTAATGATTAATGATGATGTCGCTTAAGTTTGCGCTCCGCTTCAAGTTGTTGGTAATATTTGAGTTCAAAGCGATGCTTATCTTGTTGTTGTTTATTCAAGAAGTTACCGATGACTCGAGTAGATTGAATGATATTAACAAATGCTTCTGGATCTCCTTGCGCAATCGCCATCTGTAAATCATATAACTCATACTGGTTAACTACAATCATTAAGGTGCTATTAGGTTCTCGACTATAGCCTCCGCGCCCATCAAGAATGGTCACCCCACGGCGAAGTCGGGCAAAGATGCTGTCGAGTACGGCGTCCACATGATCGGTCACAATAAAGACCGTTAAGCGCTTCTCATTGGTATGAATGAAGTTAATACAGCGTGCTGAAGCATACATGGAAATTAAGGTATAAAGTGCATATTCCCAACTATAAATATTTCCGGCAAATGAGATAATAATTAAGTTAATTAATAAGTTTACCGATCCGACGTTGACCCCAGTAGCGCGGAATACTACCACTGAAATAATATCCGTTCCCCCAGCTGAAAGACCAAAACGAACGGCCGTCCCCACTGCAATACCTCCGAGAACGCCCCCCATAATCCCATTAAGTAATGGATTTTCAGAAACTTGCGTCACTGGAATAATGGATGAGAAAAATGAAATCCCGAACACCACACAAAGCGTTAAAAAGGTGAATCGTTTACCTAATTTTATAAACGCTAAGGTAATAATTGGAATGTTCAGTATAAAGTTCAATTGACCAGGTAAAATCATATTCGCCCAAGGCGTGTAATGATTAATAAAATAACTTAAAATTTGGGCAAACCCCATTAATCCTCCGGAATAAATATGCCCTGGTAATAGAAATTTATTCATAGCAATTGAATAAACGATTGAAGAAAACAACACGACCAGTAATGCGACAATATTTTCCACAAATGGATACTTATTCGTAATTCTTCCTAACATTTGTCTTTTAATCCTCTACTCTAATTTGTAATTGAACCTGATTCGCCCAGGTTCGCGATTAAATCTTTTTGCAATCCTTTCGCAATTTGCGATCCCATGACTAAAGTTTGGTATAATGGTTCAATATCTTCTCCCACTCGCATCAACGTACGCAAGAAGATTTCCCCATCACCTGCTAAATGTAGTGCATAATAACCTGTTTTCATTTCATTTAATTGATTAATTGTGGTGAGTGCGGTCGCTTCCTTACTCCGTTCTGTGAGTAAATGGACATGGCGGAAGATAATTTGACTATCAACGTATGGCATGTCAGCTTCTTGAATAATAATTTCCGCAACTAATACACGTTCTTTTGTCAGTCGATAGGTCACCCGATATAGTCGATGTCCTTCCTCAATTTCCATCGAATTAAAAGGAATATCAAGCTCATTTAATTTTTCTTCGAAATGCTCATGAATTATAGACATATTCAGCCTCCAATAATAATAGTGATTTCAGTATACCATTAAATTCAAAGCAAGTGTATCCATTTCATAACAAACAGATGAGAATCCAACAACAAAAAACATCCCAGTTTCCTGGGATGTTGATTGATTTGATTAACGACGCTCAGCAATACGTGCAGAACGACCTGATAAGTTACGAATGTAGTATAACTTAGCACGACGTACTTTACCACGGCGTGTTACTTCAATCTTTGCAACGCGTGGTGTATGTACTGGGAAAGTACGTTCAACACCTACACCGTTAGAAATCTTACGAACAGTGTAAGTTTCGCTAATACCGTGTCCACGACGTTTAATGACTAAACCTTCGAAGATTTGCACACGCTCGCGCTCACCTTCAACGATTAATGCGTGAACACGCACGTTATCTCCAGGACGGAATTCTGGAATATCAGAACGTAATTGTCCTTCTGAGATTTTAGCAATAATTGGATTGATACTCATATATTTTCTTCTCCTTCCGACAAACAATCATAAATTAATTCAGTAATAATTTAGCGGATTATCGTGATAGCATAGTCCTTTAGACTACTTAGTTTATTATACAGAATTATCTTTTAATGTAAAGGGTAAATTAGTGAGCAGATAGACTTTCTAGCCATTTTTTCTCTTCTTCCGTTAATTTGGCCGTTTCGAGTAAATCAGGTCGATTCAAATAGGTTCGACGTAAGGCTTCTTGACGGCGCCATGCTTCAATCCGCTGGTGGTGTCCACTTAATAAGACTTCTGGCACTTCTTTGCCTCTAAAATTAGCTGGACGAGTGTACTGCGGATACTCTAATAAAGAAGATTGATGGGATTCCTCTTGAATGGACTGATGATTGCCAATGGCTTCTGGAATCAATCGGACCGTGGCATCAATCATTGCCATAGTGGGTATTTCCCCATTGGTTAACACATAATCTCCCATAGACACTTCATCGGTAATATAATCTCGAATGCGGTGATCAAATCCTTCATAGTGCCCGCAAATAAAGATTAAGTGGTCTTCTTTTGACCATGCTTGAGCCTTGGCTTGATTAAAAGGCTCTCCCGCTGGATCCGTCAGGATCACACGAGCATGTGAGTAATTTTCAATCTGTTCGAGTGCCTGCACAATCGGTTCTACCCGGAGTAACATTCCTGCCCCGCCGCCATAAGGATAATCATCCACATGACCGTGCTTATTGACTGCATACTCTCTAAAATTATGTAAATGAAAACCTAAAATCTCACGTTCACGTGCAAGTTTCATCATTGAATGCTCTAACGGTGCAAACATCTCTGGAAAAAGTGTGAGAACATCAATTCGCATCGTCAATAAGTCCTTCCATCAATTCTACTGTTACCCGCTGATTGGTTAAGTCAACTTCTTTCACTACATCTCCGATATAAGGTAAGAGAATATCACGCCGGCCAGCTTGAGCCGGTTTAACTACCCAGACATCATTCGATCCTAAGGCAAGAATCTCTTTAATTTGACCTAAATGTTCACCACCGACTGTATAGACTTTCAAGCCTTCAATTTGGTGATAATAGTAGTGATCCTCTTCAAGGGCCTGCTGTTGAGAGGCTTCGATCGCTAACCAACTCCCCTTATAGCACTCGACTTGATTAATATCTTGGTATTCTTCAAAAGCAACGATATAACTGCCTTTATGTTGCCGGGCTGACTGAACCGTGACAGCAATCGGTTGATCATCTTTTAAAATATAAAGTGTTGCGCCTTGAGCTAAGCGCTCCTCTGGAAAATCACTGTCAACGATGACTTTAACTTCTCCTCGAATACCAAAGGTATTCACTAGGCGTCCAATTTTATAATATGTCATTTCCAGCTCCTTTTTCATCAAAAAACTGCCAAAACAAAAGCCTCGGCAGTCGTAATATTATTCATCTTCTAGTTGGTCGGTTGCATCATCTTGAACGACGATTTTGGAACGTTTTTGCCCGCGTTGACGAATGCTATAGACAATCGTACGAATCGAACGAATTACTCGTCCGCGACGTCCAATAACACGTCCAATATCTTCTGGATTTAAGTGTAAATGATACTCGGTAAATTCTTCACCTTCAACTACTTTAATTTCAAAATCCTCTGGAAACTCAATCAATGGTTCAATCATCGTTTGAATTAAGGCTTTAATATCTAACATGTTTTATCACCCTTTATGAGTCAGATTATTTTTTTGTTTTAGAATCGTGGAATTTTTGCATAATTCCTTCTTTAGAGAATAAATTACGAACAGTATCGGATGGTTGCGCACCATTACCTAACCATTTCAATGCTAATTCTTCGTCGATTTTCAATTCTTTTGGTTCAGAAACTGGGTTATAAAAACCAATTTGCTCGATAATTCGACCATCACGTGGTGAACGTGAGTCTGCCACTACAATACGGTAGAATGGGTTTCTTTTAGAACCTAAACGTTTCATACGAATTTTTACTGCCATGTCGTCACCTCCTCAAATCAATATCACAAGGAATAATATAACAGATTATTTTACCCCTGTAAAGTCTTTTTACTTTACAGGGTAAATTTTATTTTCGTTTCATTTTTCGAAGTTTACGTTGGATCATTTTTTGTTTACGTTGAGCTTCTAAAGCTTCTGGTGATAGGGGTTCACCTGCACCGCCCATCAAGTTTGATAAATCTCCCATATCCGGCATTCCTTGTCCTTTCGGAAGATTTTTCATTTGTTTCATCATTTTACGCATGGAACCATTCTTACCTTGGGACATTTGGCTCATCATTTTTCGTGTTTGATTGAATTGTTTAATAAGTTGATTCACTTCATTCAATTCACGACCAGATCCACGCGCGATCCGACGGCGACGACTTTGAGAAATAATATCCGGATTTTCTCGTTCTTCCGGCGTCATCGACATCACGATTCCTTTAAGACGGGCCATATCTTTATCTGAAACATCAAATTGATCAAATCCTGGAATTTTATTAACACCCGGGATTAATTTCATCAGATCTTTAAGGGGTCCCATCTTGGTCACTTGATCCATTTGTTGGATAAAGTCATTGAAGTCAAAGCTGGCATCTTTAATTTTTTCTGCCATACGTTCGGCTTCGGCTTCATCAAAGTCTTGTTGGGCTTTCTCAATCAGGGTGAGCATATCTCCCATTCCAAGAATACGCCCAGCCATTCGATCCGGGTGGAACGGTTCTAAGGCATCCAGTTGCTCACCTTGACCGGTAAACTTAATTGGCTTCTCTGTAATCGCTCGAATCGATAACGCAGCTCCTCCACGCGTGTCCCCATCGAGCTTTGTTATAATAACCCCTGTAATATCTAAGGCATCATTAAATGCTTCAGCCACATTCGTCGCATCTTGTCCGGTCATCGCATCAACCGTTAGTAAGATTTCATCAGGATGAACAGCGGATTTGATATTACGTAATTCATTCATCAACTCTTCATTGACATGCAGTCGTCCTGCCGTGTCAATAATAACTACATCGTTTCCTTGTAATTTAGCATGAGCTAGTGCATCTGTTGCGAGTTGAACCGGATTGACATCCGTCCCTTGTGCAAAGACTTCCGCACCAATCTGTTGACCAATCGTCTGAAGTTGGTCAATCGCTGCCGGACGATAGACGTCTGCAGCTACTAAGAGCGGCCGGTTAAGTTGGTGATGCTTAGATAAATAATTCGTTAACTTCCCAACCGTTGTAGTCTTACCTGCCCCTTGAAGCCCTGCCATCATAATAACGGTTGGTGGTTGCTTCGAGATATTTAAGGGCGCTTGCTCACCGCCCATTAAATCCGTTAATTCTTCGTTAACGATTTTAACGACTTGTTGTGCCGGAGAAAGGGACTCTAAAACATCCGATCCTAACGCGCGTTCATTGACTCGCTTCACAAAGGTCTTGACGACTTGGAAGTTTACGTCTGCTTCCAGTAAAGCAAGACGGATTTCACGCATCATCTGTTTTAAGTCAGCTTCCGTAATCTTTCCACCGGCTCCTAGCGAACTGACTGCGCCTTGGAGTCGTTCTGATAATCCTTCAAATGCCATGGATTTCCTCCTAAATTATTCTTCTTGTTGTATTAATTGTTGAATCAATTCACGCCCATCGGAGTCTGCAACGTAGGGTAATAATTCTCGGTAATAATCGAGTCGGCTTAAGCGTTTTTGATTAACTTTTAAAGTCTCTTCATAATGAAGCAATGCATTTTCAGCTCGCTTTAAATTATCGCGCACTCCTTGGCGTGTAATATTGAGTTGTTCAGCAATTTCAGCTAAAGAGAAGTCTTCTTCATAATACATGGCCATCACATCTCGCTGCCTGTCTGTAAGTAACTGCTTATAAATGGGAAATAATTGCCCCATTAAGACCATATTTTCTAGAAACATTGCCTACTCCTCACTGAAAGGTTAATCTGATAATGTCATTAAGACATCACTAATTAAGCTATACATATATTGTTCTGGATCGAAGACTTGTAGGTCTTTTGCTTGTTCTCCCAATCCGACATATTTCACTGGAATATCTAATTCATAACGAATTGATAAAATGACTCCTCCTTTAGCGGTTCCGTCTAATTTCGTTAGAACCAGTCCAGTAATCTCGGTTGCTTCATTGAATTGTTTGGCTTGGGTCAATGCATTTTGACCGGTTGTCGCATCTAGAACTAATAAGACTTCTTGAACGCCATTTGGATTTTCGCGTTCAATAATTCGCTTCATCTTTGCTAACTCTTCCATCAAATTCGCCTTTGTTTGAAGTCTTCCAGCAGTATCAACTAAGAGATAATCATATTGTCCTTCTTTTGCTGCTTGCACCGCTTCATAGACGACGGAAGCCGGATCAGCTTGCGCAACCCCTTGAATTACTGGAATATTTAAACGTTCTCCCCAAACATTGAGCTGCTCGACTGCTCCTGCACGGAAAGTGTCACCAGCAGCCATCAACACTTTGTGGCCTTGTTGTTGTAATTGATAGCCAATCTTTCCTACCGAAGTTGTCTTGCCCACTCCATTTACGCCGACAAAAAGAATCACTGTCGGACCATCGGGGTTCTCATTTAATAAGACCGTTTGCGTATCATCTTTCTCATAGATGCGTACCATTTCACTGACAATCGCTTGCTTCACATCTTCAAGACTTGATAATTGTTGTGATTCAATTCGATCTCGGATTGCATCCGTTAAAGCAATTGTCATATTAAAACCAACATCCGCACTAATAAAGGCTTCTTCTAACTGATCATAAAACTCATCGTCAACCCCGTCAAAACTAGTAAATAATTCCGTTAAACGTTGTGTAAAATTTTTACGGGTTGCTTCAAGTCCTTTATCATACGTATCAAAAACGATTTGTTGCTCTTTTGTTTCAGCTTGTTCGCGAACAACTTTATCTTCACCGGTAAATGCACGACGAATTCGATCGAATAATGACATAAGCTCATCTCCTTATTTTTTGATATAGCGGTAAATTGCGTGCGCTACACCGCTGGCATTATTATTGGTTGTTACCCAGGTGCTCATTGCTTTCACGGCGGGAACAGCATTTTCCATTGCGATACGCACGCCACACGATTCAAACATCGGCACATCGTTAAGTTGGTCACCGATGCCCATCATCGCGGTTTGAGGTATATTTAAATCTTTACTTAATACTTGAAGCGCTGACCCTTTATTTATCCCTTTGGGAATAATTTCTATTTGAAAAGGGTACCCTTGAATAATTTGGTAATCTCGAGCAAGTTGCGGGTCAAGTTGTTTCAGCTGACGTGCTAAGTGGGCTTCATCGGTCGCAATAACCACTTTGTTAAATTGATGATCCGGTAAAATCTTCTCGTAATCCAATGTCGTAACCGGTGCCGTCGTTACTTTGGTAGTATACCAACTCGGATAACCGTCCGGATATTTTAAAGGTTCATAAACCCACTCGTTATCGATAAGATTGACTGGTAAAGCGAGACGCTCTCCTTCAACAATCCAACGTTGAACATCATCATAACTCAAGGGGTAATCATAAAGTAATTGGCCTGATTGAGCATTGCGAATCTGTCCACCATTAAAATTAATCATCACATCATTCGATTGAATCGGAAGTTGCTCGATAATCGTCCGGGCGGATTGATACGGCCGTCCTGTACAAATAACGATTTGTACACCTTGACTTTGCGCCCATTGGATAGCTTTTAAATTTTCCTCGGGAATATGCCCGTAATCATTCACTAAAGTTCCATCAATATCAATTGCGATTAGTCTAATCATTTTTTCAATCCTATCTTTTGCAATGAATTTATTATAACAAATGTTTGCTCTTTCTTCCATCTTATAACAACGCACTTGCTTTTCAAAGCATTCATAAACAAATGTTTTTCAGTGATTTATTTCATTCTGGTGAAATAAAAAAGCTTGGCAGTCTCCCGCCAAGCCGCTAATGATTAAATTTTGACGATGAATATGATTATTCACTATCTCGATGATCTAAGGTAACCGTTGCTAACTTGGAGACACCGGATTTTTCCATCGTAACACCATAGAGTCGGTCGGCACTTTCCATCGTTCCTTGTCGATGCGTAACGACAATAAATTGTGTATCGTGAGTAAATTCACGAATATAGCTTCCGTATCGTACGACGTTCGCATCATCTAAAGCAGCCTCCACCTCATCTAAAATAACAAATGGCACAGGTTTTACTTCTAAGATTGCAAATAACAAAGCAATCGCGGTTAATGCGCGTTCCCCACCTGAAAGTAAAGCTAAACTTTGTTTCTTCTTACCAGGGGGCTGGGCAATAATATCGACACCCGTGGTGAGTAAATCATCTGGTTGTGTCAATTGAAGTGAAGCATGCCCACCTGCGAATAGCTTTTGGAACGTCTTTTGAAATTGTCGATCTATCTCTTCAAAAGATTGAGCAAAACGCGTCACGACCTCATGGTCCATTTCTTGCATCGTTTGGGTCAATTGCTCCATCGCCATTAATAAGTCATCACGTTGATGCGTTAAATTATTATAACGAGCACTTAATTCATCCCAATCATCAATTGCTTGCAAATTAATCGGGCCTAAACGATGAATTTGTTGACGTAATCGTTTCACTTGATCACTTAAATCTTCTGGAATATTCACAACTTGTTCCTCAATAAGCTCTTTAGCCATTTCATAGGTTAATTGGTATTCTTCATTCAAATGATTTAAGTGTTGATCGATGGTCGTTTGATGCTGTTCAATTTGAGTTTCAACTTGAACTTGCTTTTGGAACATTTTTTGTTGTATTTTTACAACCTCTTCCCGTTCCACTTCTAGGGTTTCTAATTGTGCTTGTTGATCCACTTTTTGTTGCTTATATTTTTCAAGTTGTTGCTCATCTTCTTTAAGTAGTGCATCCAGTTGCTGAATTTTTGTTTGCAGTTGTTCAATCTGTTCGGCATAATCCGATTGCTGATTGCGGTGTACTTGTTGCTGTTTGACACTCGCTTCTTTATTTGCATGTCCTTCTGCCTGTTGCAATTGCATTGTTTTAATACGTTCTACTAACTGCTTTACTTCAACTTCTAAGACAGCTAATTTTGTATGTAACGATTGACTCTGTTGATTCAGTTGTTTAAGATGCGCTTGCTTTTCACCTTCATCAAATTGAAGTTGCTTTAACAATGCTTGCTGTGATTCCAATGTTTGTTCGACTTGTTCTAATTGTCCTTGGGCTTTTGTAACTTCTTCTTGATAGGTCACTAATTCTTCTTCAATATCTTGACGTAAATCTTGTTGAATCGCCAATTGATTTTGTTTTTGAAGTAACATTGTTTCTTGTTCCTTAATCAATCTGTGAACTTCATTAGATTGTTCCACAATCTGTCGATTCTTCAATTGATACTCTGATTGTTGCGTCATCGATTGCTGATACTTCTTGGAGAGTGTGTGCTTCTGTTGATTTAACTTCACCACATTCTCTTCAAGTCCCGCTAATTCTTTAGCTAACTTGTCAATTTGGTTTTGCCGCGATAACATCGATTCACTCTGACGTTGAGATTTCCCTCCTGTTACCGAACCACCCGGCATCAGTACATCTCCGTCTAAGGTCACTATTTTTACTTGATGACGGGTCGATTGTGCTAATTTTTGCGCTTCTTTAAGTGAGTTAGCAATCACCGTCCCACCAAGTAGATGCTCTGCAATGATTCGATTTGCAGGCTCTACATGAATTAGCTCACTAGCAATGCCGATATAACCTGGTTGGTTTTCAATTTGAGCCAAATGTGATTTAGAGACGTATTTGGGCTTAATATTTGTACGCGGCAAGAACGTTGCGCGTCCGGCTTTTTGTTGGGTTAAATATTGAATCGCTTGCCGTGCAGCACGATCGTCTTGCACGACAATACTTTGCATACTACTTCCCAATGCTGTCGAAATAGCCAGGTCAAATTGCTCAGCTACTCGTATTAAGTCCGCAACCGTCCCCTCGATCCCAGTAAGTACATGGCGCTCATTCATCACAGCGCGAACGCCTCCGTAATACCCAGCATAATTGTGCTGTTGATCGAGCGCATGTTGATACTGTTGTTCTTTGCGATAACGAAGATTTTCCGTTTCTTGCAGCTGCTTGGTTAATTGCTCTTGTTGCCAATGTAATTTCGTCACTTGTTGATCGATATCTGTCTGGTTCGATTGAATCTCAGATTGTTGCTGCTCGATACGCTTTGCATCTGATTCGTAATTTTTCTTTTGCGAATCGATTTGGTCAATTTCAAGTTGGATTGCGTCAATTAGATCTATTACTTGTGGTAGACGTTGTGTCAAGCGTTCAATTGTCAATTGATTTTGATTTACAATATTTTTAGCTTGTGCTTGATCTTGAAAAAGGGCTAGTATTTCCTCACGAATATCTTCACTTTGATGTTGACTTAAAGATTGGAATTGTTCTAATCGCTCTTTCACTTGATCCAATTGAGCTTGTACTTCTTGGCATTGTTGTTGTTTTGTTTCTTTTTCAGCTTCAGCGGCTTTTAATTGTTCCGCTAATACTTCCAAGTTGGTTTGATTTTGTTGAACGGACGATAGATTAAGTTCCAATTGTTCAATCGAATACGACAAATCACGTTGCAATAATCGTTCGTCTGAGCGATATTGCTCCATCTCTTGCCAACGACGTCGCTGAGTCAGATTGATCGCATCTACCGCTGTTTCATCTTCGTTCATTTGTTGTTTGATGCGTTGAATTGATGCTAAAAGTGATTCATCTTTTTGCGAATGACTGTCAATTTCTTGTTGGATTTCTAGCAATCGTTTCGTTAATTCTTCAGTTCGCTGCTCACTCTGTTCAATTTGTTGGATAAGTAAGGTGACTTCCCATTGTTTTAATTGCTCTGCCGTTGCAAGGTATTTTAACGCATTTTTGCGCTGAGATTCCAGTGGCACAAGTTGCTGTTCAATCTCATAGATAATGTCTTTCAAACGACTTAAATTATCCTCAGACTTTACTAATTTACGCTCTGCTTCTTGCTTTCGATATTGATACTTTTGGACGCCAGCCGCTTCTTCAAAGATAACGCGTCGTTCTTCGGGTTTACTTAAGAAGATTTGTTCGACTTGCCCTTGGGAAATAATAGAAAAGCTGTTTTTCCCAAGTCCTGAATCAAGTAACAAGTCCACAATATCTTTTAGTCGAACCCGTTCTTGATTAATATAATAGAAACTATCTCCATTTCGATTATAACTTCGCGTTAAACTAATCTCACTAAAATCATAATCCAAATAGCGATCTTCATTATTTAAAACAACGGTCACTTTTGCAATATTAACGGGCTTTCGGTCAGCAGTACCATTGAAAATAACATCTTCCATTCGATTCCCGCGTAAACTTTTAATGGATTGTTCCCCTAGAACCCAACGAACAGCTTCAGTAAAGTTACTTTTTCCACTTCCATTCGGGCCGACGACCGCAGTTAGTCCTTGATCAAATTCAATAATGGTTTTATCTGCAAAAGACTTGAATCCTGTCATTTCAACTCGACTTAAATACATAATTCACCTCCTTATTTTAATCTAACTTGGCCAGTGCAGCTTGAGCCGCTGCCATTTCAGCTTTCTTCTTGCTGAGTCCGGTACCTTCGGCTACTAATTCTTGATTAATATACAGTCCCATCGTAAATTGTTGATGATGTGCTGGACCAGACTTAGCTAACTCATGATATTCAATTAAGACAGCTCCTTGTTGTTGCAGACGCTCTTGCAGCAATGTCTTATAATCTTTATTGATCAGCTTCAACCAATTTACATGGTCTTTCAATAATTCTCGATACAAAAAATCACGAACTACTTCTAACCCTTGATCTAAGTAGAGTGCACCTAATAATGCTTCTAAAGCATCCGATAGTATCGAATCGCGCTCCAAACCACCACTTTTGAGTTCTCCGCGTCCTAACTTTAAATAATCTGGTAAATTGAGTTGACGAGCCAATCGTGCTAAACTCGGTTCTCTAACGAGTTGGGCTCGCATTCTAGATAACTCTCCCTCAGCCAAATTAGGGTATTGTTGATATAAGAACTCACTGACAATAATTTCAAGCACTGCATCGCCTAAAAACTCCAATCGCTCATTGGAAGCTAACTTCCTTCGACGATGTTCATTCACAAATGACGTATGTTGCATCGCTTGATCAAACAGTTTCACTTGACGAATGGTTATTGCTAATTTTGAGTTGAGATTGTTAATTAATGGATTCATTCTATCCCTCCTTTCCGTCTCATTATTATAGCATAGATGCGGATATTTCCTAGAATTTCACTTTAAAAAACAGCACAAAAAACAGGCTCTTTCGAGCCTGTCATAAAAAATGGAGATTAAATTATTCAGCTACACGCTCATCAGATAGTAAGTAGATTTCACTCCACTTCAAATCACTACCGATTTGAACATCCCAATGAGATACACGTTTGTTAACAGCTGTTAATTTATAACGGAATAATGTTGGAATTGCTGGTAACTCTTCCATCATATATTCTTGCCAGTTATGGAATGCTTCAGTACGGAATTCTTCGTCGAATGACTTATCAGAAGCAATATCTGCTAATAATTTGTCGTTCTCTTCCGTTGCCCAACGTAGCATATTGAATTTTGCTTTACGTCCCCATAATCCAGCTGGGTTAGGGTCTCCACCTATACCAAATGCTGCTTGATACACCATAATTTCAGGATCATCACTTTCTACACGATCATAGAATGCGTTCATATCGTGTAATTGACCATCAAGCAACTCGATATCAATACCGATATCTCTCCATGATTGGATATAGTATGTTGCGATTGGTTCTGAAACTTCAGCTCCAGACATCGAAGCGAAGGTTAATTTTAATGGTTCTCCTTCTGGCGTCTCAACGAATCCGTCACCATCTACGTCAACGAATCCGGCTTCTTCTAAGATTTGTTTCGCTAATTCAGGATTATATTCTGGCACTTCAATATCTTGATCCCAGTAAGCCGTGAAGTTTGGTGTAATGAATGAGTTAGCAGCTTGACGTAAGCCATGGTAGAAACGTGTAGCAATTGCGTTGTTGTCAATTGCGTGAGCCATTGCTTGACGGATTGCTTTGTTAGAAAGTGGAAGTGTTTCGTCGTACTTCACTTCACCCGCTTCATCATCCCAAGTACCTTGCTTGAATCCGATATAGGTAAATGCGTTATCAATGGTACCTAAAATATCGATGTTGGTTGCGTCTTTATAAGTTTCATATTGATCTGCAGGAAGTGACGCGATATCGTAGTTACCTGCTTTAATTTCTTGAATAACGTTCGTTGCAGCTACAACTTCAACCGTAAGGTTATCAATGTTTGGACGACCTTCATACCAGTCATCAAATGCAGAATAAGTTACCGCTTCACCAGGCACTACACGGTCAACTTTGAATGGACCGAAACCAACCGGTGTACTACGTACATATTCACTATCTTCTAATTCGCCGACTGGAATTTCACCTAAAATATGTTCAGGCTCCATATAACCTGAGATTCCACCACCAGCTTGTAACATTGAGTTTGATACACTCTTATAGTGAACAATTAATGTATAGTCATCAACACGCTCAAGACCAGAAATTTCCTCTGCATCTCCTGCATGGTACTCTTCCATACCGACAACGTTCATATAGTCTTCACCGTAACGAACGCCTGTATAATCTGGGTGTCCAATGACATAGTATGGGAAGATAACGTCATCAATGGTAATTGGCTCACCGTCATGCCATGTTTGTCCTTCAGGAATCGTTAATTTTACAGTTTTTGCTTCTGGGTCAAACTCAATATCTGCAAAACCTGAGTTATCAATCGTGAAGTTTTCATCATAACCTAAAATTCCTGGGTTAAAGTAATTAATTAAGGAAGCATCAGAGTTGTTTGAATAAAGCATGTTATTTAACACACCTTCGAATGGTGTCCCTACCATTGCAACTTTTAATTCGCCACCTTCGATTGGCTCTCCTTCACGGATCACTTCACTCTCGAAGCTTAATACTCCCTCTTCAGTCTCCTCTGCTGTAACAACGTGCGCAACAGGTTGTGCGAATACCGTAGATAATACAGCTGCTGTACTTGCTAAACCAAATACTTTTTTAAATGACTTTCTCATTAGATAACCTCCATTTTTATTTTGGTATGAAATAAGATAATTCCTTTTCCTCAACCAACACTTTATTAACAGTTTATGAGACATAATCAATCGGGAATGCGCGTGATTATCCTATCTCTTAAACGTTATAGACATTGTAACATCTTAAAAATTAGAAATCAACCTCATTTTTTAATTTTAATCTTAAAAATCTCACTTTAATTTCAAATACCATTCATTTTATTCATCGTATCGCCATTTCGCTAACATTTTATTATATTTAGAATTTAAAAAGAGGTATACAAAAACACCCTCGATATGAGGGTGTTAAATGAAGTGATTATTCAGCTACTGGGGAGTCAGCTAATAGTTTAATTTCTGACCATTCTAAGTCGTTACCAACTGTAGTATCCCAGTTACTTACACGGTTATTAACAGCAGTCAAGCTGTAGCTATAGAATGTTGGGAAGCAAGGGATTTCTTCAATCATATATGCTTGCCAGTCATAGAAAGCTTTTTGACGAACTTCTGGATCGAAAGCATCTGGAGAGTTGATTGCTGCTAACAGCTGATCATGCTCTTCCGTTCTCCAGCGATACATATTGAATCCAGCATTTGGACCATAGAATTGAGTTGGGTTTGGATCCCCACCTGTAATCCAGCTCGCTGCGAAGACGTCAATATCTGGGTCGTCAGCTTCAAGACGATCGTAGAAGTTATTCATGTCTAATAATTGACCATCAACTAACTCAACATGGATACCCACATCTGCCCAGCATTGTAAGTGGTATTGAGATAACGGCTCAGCAATTTCCCCACCAGACATGAAGGCATATTTTAATGTGAATGGATTTCCATCTAAGTCCTCAACAAATCCGTCTCCATCTTTATCTTCAAATCCAGCTTCAGCTAAGATTTCTTTAGCTTTCTCTGGGTTATAAGAATATCCTTCTTGATCGAAGTTATGATAATCCTTGAAGAATGGTGGAATATGTGAGTTCGCTGGTTGACGTAATCCATAGAAGAATCGTTCAGATACTGCTACGTTATCAATCGCATAAGCCATCGCTTGACGAATTGCTTTATTCGATACAATACGGCTGTCGTCATATTCTACTTCAGATTTTTCTGCATTCCAAGTACCCATTTGGAATCCAGTATATGAATACCAGTTATCTACACTACCAGCAATTTGGAAGTTAGTTGGATCTTGGTATTGCTCCCATTGGTTAGCTGGTAATGATGCGATATCGTAGTTACCTGCTTTAAGTTCTGCAACCACGTTAGTTGGGCTAACACGCTCGAGAAGAATCTCATCAATTGCTGGGCGTCCACGGTAATACTCATCGAATGCTTCGTACACTACCGCTTCACCAGGAGTGATTGATTTAACTTTGAATGGCCCAAATCCAACTGGATTTTGACGAACTGCATCTGAGTCTTCAAGCTCAGCAACTGGAATATCTTCTAAGATATGTTTTGGTTCAATATAGTTACATACTGCCCCACCCGCTTGAAGCATTGAGTTACTGAACTCTTTATAGTGGATGATCATCGTGTAATCATCGACACGCTCAAGACCTTCAATCTCTTCTGCATCGCCGTTGCGATACTCTTCCATACCAATAACGTTTGTGAAGTAATCTCCATAACGAATACCTGTATAATCAGGATGACCGATAACATAGTAAGGGAAGATTGCATCATCAATCGTAATCGGCTCACCATCATGCCATACATGACCTTCAGGAATTGTGATCTTAACAGTCTTCTCTTCTTGGTTGAACTCTACATCCGCAAAACCAGAGTTGTCAATCGTATAGTTCTCATCGAATCCGTAAAGACCTGGGTTGATAAAGTCTACAACCGCCGCGTCTGAAGAGTTGGTCCATAACATATTATTAAGTAAACCAGCCCAAGGAGTATCAGATACGAACGCAAACTTAAGCGTACCGCCTTCGATTGGCTCTCCTTCATTTTCGATAACTTGTGGGAATTCAACAGTCTGAGCGTTAGCAACTTGTGCTACCGTCCCACTGATTGCAGCTGAAATCGCAAAACCAACTGTGAACATTGATAAAGCTTTCTTCAATGATTTCTTCATATTCTTCCTCCATTTATTTATGATACATTCATTGTAATCGTTATCAGTAGAAATTGCAAGCCTTTTCTTTACATTTTTTCATACTTTAGTCTACATTTTTTCAAATACTATAAAAAATAATGAATCGCATAGAATAAAAAAACAAGAGACCTTTCTGCCTCTTGTTAAAATCAATTATCCACGGCGTTGACGTGAGTCAGCAGCACGTTGGAATGCTTGTCCCATATAGTTGATACTTAACATTAAAACTAAAATAACCAATACCGCTGGTAACCATACCCATGTTTTATTTTGAATAACGTCTGGGTTGTTAGCTGCTGCAATCAACGTACCTAATGATGGTGTCGCTGCTGGAAGACCGAATCCTAAGAAAGAAAGTCCTGTCTCAATCCCGATATTCCCTGATAAACCTAATACTAAGTTGGTAATAATAATCGAACTTAAGTTAGGCATAACTTCACCAAACATAATCTTCCAGTCCGGAGTTCCCATCGTTTTAGAAGCACTTACGTAATCCAGTGAAGCCTCACTTAAAGTAACGGTACGGAAGAGACGCACCCCACCTGCCCAATAAATGGAAGATAAGATTAAAATTAATGAAATTGCGTCAAATCGACGAATAATTTGAGTAATAACAATGATTAAGATAATTGGTGGTAAGATAATGATGAAGTCAACAATACGCATCATAATATCTTCTACCCAGCCACCATAGTATCCAGCCATAATTCCTAAAATGATCGAAATAGTTGTTGTAATAATGGTTACTGAGAAACCAATAAATACTGAGTTACGGGTCCCGATAATTAAAAGTGATAAAATATCACGTCCACCATCATCAGCCCCTAGAATATAGCCATTTTGTCCTGGCGGTGTAAAACGTTCGAACACATCCACTCGAGTTGCCGCATCATGGTCTACCACGAGGGCACCTATGAAAGCAACGAGCAAGACCGTAACAAAGACAATTAAAGCAGTAATTGCGACTTTATCTTTCGCAAACTCGCGCTTAATGACTTCAAACCCCATCGGAGGGATAGCTTCTTTGTCAACTTGCTCTAAAACTTTTTCTTCAGTTGGTAATCCTTGATTAATTTCTGCCATGATCTATCTCCTCCTTCTAGTTAATTCTAATTCGTGGGTCTACGAAGATCATAATAATGTCTGACAATAGAGTCCCCAATAAGGTCATTGTACCAAATAATAGAACTAATGCTGTCATAACGGTAAAGTCACGCGTATTAATCGAAGTAATGAATAATTGTCCCATTCCTTGATAAGTAAAGATGGTCTCAGTAATAACTGAACCAGAAATCAATCCAGTAATGGTATACCCCATTCCTTGCGCAATCGGTAAGATTGAGTTACGGAAAATATGGCGGGAATAAATTTTATCCATTGGCACACCTTTAGAACGCGCTGTACGTACATAGTCTTGTGTCTTCGCGTCAATAACCGATGTACGTAAATATTGAACGGTACCGGTCGTACTTAGTACCCCCATAGTGAAGGCGGGAAGAATCATATGGTAGAATCTCGACAAGGCTGCTTCAAAGGTTCCTGGTGTAACACCTGCAGAAATTGTTCCACGAGTTGGGAACCAACCTAATGAGTATCCAAATGCCCATAAGAATAATAGACCTAAAACAAATACTGGCACTGAATAAGTAATAAAGTTATATAAGTTTACAAAACGGTCAAATGTTGTATTTTGGTAACGACCAGCATATAACCCCATTGGTAAGGCAATTGAGTATGAGATAATAACGGTTAATAGAGATAACCAAAGTGTTGGCCAAATACGAATCCCAATTATTTGTGTAACTGGCATTTTATGGTTCCAACTTCGACCGAAATCTCCCCGTATAATATTTCCTGCCCAATCTAGGTAGCGTTCGTGAACAGGTTTATTCAAACCTAATCTCTCACGCATGGCTTCAATCTGTTCAGCTGAAATCGTTGGGTCAATCAACCCTGTCAGCGCGTCCCCTGGCATTAAGTCTGCAAGTAAGAATACTAAGATACTTAAAATAATAATTTGGGGAACCATTAAAACTAAACGTCTAAGAATTGTTTTCCACATGGATTATAACCCTCCTTCTACTAATTGAGAGATATCTCTCAACGCTACGGAGTGATGATCATTAATTGGCTTAAGATCGAACACTCGGCCATTTTCATCGAAATACTTCGCGTTATTTTGTTGATATTCTTTTTCAACGCGAATACGCTCAATTTTGTGCTCTTCACGATGGTTTGGATCCATCTGTGGAATTGCTGAAAGCAAGCGTTTCGTATAAATGTGTTGAGGGTTTTGATAAATTTCATCTGCTTTACCTAACTCAGTGAAGCGACCGCGATACATAATGGCAATATCATCACACATATGTTTTACGACCCCTAAGTCATGCGAGATGAATAAATAACTGATGTTATACTCTTCTTGAATCGTCTTCATAAAGTTCAGTACTTGAGCTTGTACTGATAAGTCCAGCGCTGATACCGGATCATCCGCAATCACTAGCTCAGGGTTTAAAGCTACTGCTCGAGCAACCCCGATCCGTTGACGTTGTCCTCCTGAGAATTGGTGTGGATATTTTAACAGAACATCTTCCGTTAATCCTACAATCTCAAGTAACTCAACAATCTTACGACGTTCTTCCTCAGGTGTCATATTTGTAAAGTTACGTAAAGGCTCTGCCATCACGTCCAAGATACGTTTTTTAGGGTTAAAACTTGACATCGCATCTTGGAAAATCATTTGAACGTTTTTACGGTAATCTGAACGACGTTGACGTGCTTCTTTCGACACATCTTTTCCGTTATAGAAAATTTGACCGTCAGTGATTTTCTCTAAACCGATAATTGCTTTACCGATGGTTGATTTACCTGAACCAGACTCGCCAACAAGCCCGTAGGTCTTACCACGTTCAAAGCTCATGCTTACCCCATCCACCGCATAGACGTAATCTGTAATGCGGTTGAAGAATCCACTACGAATTGGATAGTGAACTTTTAAATCTTTTACTTCTATTAATCCACTCATTTATTATGCCTCCTCTGGGAAGTAGAAATGCTCATGACAAGTACAACGTACCCAATGATCTTCACCAACTTGATGAAGTACTGGATTAGCTTCATGCGCTTCTGCTGGAATCCAAGGAATACGATGTGCGAAACGACATCCTTCTCTTGGTAAGTTCGTAATTGAAGGGACTACCCCTTGAATTACGTGTAAGTGACCTTTCTCATCCACTAAATCATTTGATTGTGGAATCGATCTTAAGAGTGAGCGCGTGTATGGGTGTTTTGGATTGTTAAACAACTCATGTACTGGTGCAATCTCAACAAATTGGCCTGCATACATTACTCCAACACGGTCTGCAGTTTCGGCAACTACCCCGAGGTCATGCGTAATTAAAATAATACCAGATTCTGTTTCTTCTTGAATTTCATTTAATAAGTCAAGAATTTGAGCTTGAATCGTTACGTCTAAAGCCGTGGTCGGCTCATCTGCAATAATAATATCAGGTTTACATGCTAGGGCAATCGCAATAATAACACGTTGTCTCATTCCTCCAGACAACTCGTGTGGGTATTGTTTTGCCATTCGTTTTGGATTCGCAATCCCAACTTGGTCTAACAACTCCAATACACGTTGTGAACGTTGTTGAGCATTTAATTTTGTATGATAAATCATAGGCTCAGCAATTTGGTCTTCAATTGTCATTAACGGGTTTAATGATGCCAATGGGTCTTGGAAAATCATTCCGATTTCATCCCCACGAATCTTAAGGAAATCTTGCTCAGTAAAGTCTAAAAGATTTTGTCCTTTATAAATAATTTCACCCGATTGACGTGTATTTTTAGGGTCGTGTAAGCCCACAATTGACGTCGCCAAAGTACTCTTACCGCACCCAGACTCCCCTACAATTGCTAGCTTTTCGTTACGACGTAATTCGAAGGAAACACCATCGACCGCATTAAAGTAACTATCTTTAATACGGAAACCTGTATGTAGGTCTTTCACTTCTAATAGAATATCCTTTTTCTCCATTTTTTAGCCTCCGATGTCATTTAGAGTTTTCCGTTTGCACTATGCTCCTTTGAGCTCTTCAATATAATCAATGGCATCTGCGATATTGTTCAACTCCCCAATTCGATCATCATCAAACTGAATGTCAAATCGATCTTCAATATCCATCACAAGTTCAACGACATCCAAAGAGTCTGCGCCTAAATCATCAAATGTCATTGACGGAGCGACTTTTTCCTCTTCGACACCAAAACGCTCAACGATCATATCTCGAACAACTGTATAGGTTTCTGAATTTTCGTTCACTTGCTCACCTCCGTTTATTGAATTATTTTGCAACATGTATCTTATATAATACAAATTAATCTCTCATTTGTCTATAACAAATTTGGGCAAGTTTCCCGCTTAGAAAGCGTTTCACACGGTATACTCAATGCTCCTATTTTTTCTAATTTTTATTTAATCTGAGAAATAATTCGTAATTTGGACCACAGCTTGGCTTTCAATGACATGAATAGATTGACGAATTGCGTTAAAGTATGCTTCTTCGTCGGCGGATCCATGTGCTTTTATAACGGGTGCTTTTACTCCTAAGAGAACGGCTCCTCCTTGCTTAGAATCATCTAAGTTTTCAAGAGTATTTTTTAATGGATTTTTAATTAAAAAAGCGCCGATTTTTGTTAATAAACCGCCCGATTTGAAAGTGCTTTTCAATAATGAGACGAGGGATTTGACCGATCCTTCTAAAGTTTTAAGTATTGCATTACCAGTAAATCCGTCAGTTACAGCAATATCAATTTCTCCGTTTAATAAATTTTTAGCTTCGATATTGCCAACAAAGTGGATCGAATCGAGTTCACTCAATAATGCGTAGGCTTCTTTCGATAATTGACTCCCTTTTGAAGCTTCCGTACCATTATTAATTAGACCTACACGTGGACGCTCTATATTTAACACCTGACGTGCATAAACATTTGCCATCACTGCAAATTGTTGAATATTAATTGGTTTTGTATCTGCATTGGCTCCCGCATCCATTAAGATTAGGTGAGGATGCTCCGAACTAATTGTTGGAATAACTGGCATCAAACCAGGTCGGTCAATTCCCGGAATACGACCTACAATTAGTAATCCGGCAGTCAATAGCGCTCCTGTACTGCCAGCAGACAGTAATACATCCGCTTCGCCTTCTTTAACTGCACGGGCTGCTTTGACCATTGAGGATTCTTTTTTCGTTCGTACTGCCCGAACAGGATCATCTTCGTTATCAATTATTTCATCGCAGTGAATCACCTCGATTCGTTGATCCGTTCGAATGAGCGGTGTGATCTTTGTTTGATCTCCATACACTTTAAATTGTACTTGTGGATATTTATCGATGGCTTGGTTTACTGCTTGAATTGGAACTTGTGGCGCATGGTCTCCACCCATCGCATCAATTGCAATTGTTATCATCGTATCTTCCTTTCTATAATTTCATTTCATTTGCTTCAACTAACCGATCTAATCGCCCTCTTGCCTGTGGAGTGATTGGTTGTTGACCGGATAAAATTTGTTCAACATCTTCTTTCGCTACTCGGTATATATGTTGGTCTTCAATTAAGTTAGCATAGTGAAAATCTGGTAACCCACTTTGGGATATTCCGAGGACATCTCCCATCCCTCGTAAAGCCATATCCGCTTCACTGATCAAAAATCCATCAGATTGTTCTGCCATAATTTGCATTCGTTGTTTACCAGCGTCTGTCTTAGGGTTGGCAATCAGATAACAATAACTTTGCCATTGCCCTCGGCCGACCCTTCCCCTTAACTGGTGTAACTGACTGAGACCAAATCGCTCAGCAGATTGAACGACCATCACAGTAGCATTACTTACACTCACACCGACTTCTACCATTGTCGTTGCAATGAGGATATCGATGTGATGATTTACAAAACCTTCCATTGTTTCCCGCTGGCTTTCCTTATCTAATTGCCCATGTAAATAGCCGATTCGATATTGAGGAAATTGGTCAGCCAACCGTTGTGCAACGGACTGAACGCTCTCCACCTCTTCTAACGCATCAGAGGGATTAATTAGCGGCAGTACATAATAGACTTGGTGCCCTTTAGATAACTGTTCATGAATTCGCTGATAAACACGATTAATTTGGTTTTCTTGAATCCATTCAGTCTGAATGGGTAAGCGACCCTGTGGCATTTGATCAATCGTAGACACCGCCATCCCTTGATAGATAGCTTGTGCTAACGTTCGTGGTATGGGTGTAGCCGTCATCTGTAAAATATTGATCGTCACTTCTTCAGGTCCTTTAGCCATCAGTGCATGACGTTGATTAACGCCAAAACGGTGTTGCTCATCGATTATTGCTAACCCAAGTCGTTTAAATTGAACACTATCTTGAATTAATGCATGGGTCCCTATAACAATTTGACACTCTCCTGAAGCTATCGCTTGTATTACGCGTTCTTTTTCTGAACGTTCCATCGAGCTCACAAGAAGTTCTGCCTGAAATCCATAGGATTGGAATAATTGATTAAAGCTTTCCACATGTTGACGCGCTAAAATTTCTGTAGGAACCATCAAAGCCGCTTGTAAGTCATTCGATAAGGTCTCAATCATCGCCAAGAATGCAACAATCGTCTTTCCACTACCCACATCCCCTTGCAGCATTCGACGCATTGGATAAGGTTGATACAAATCATGCATAATTTCATCCAAAGCTTGCTGCTGAGATGAAGTTAGTTCGAAAGGTAAGGATGCTTGAATTTGGTGCCTACGATCTGTTCGATCTAAATATTGAACACTTGGATATTTCTCCCATTGTTCAGCCTGATTCATCAAACGCCATTGATACAAGAAGAATTCTTGATAGATGATCTTGCGTTCCGCTTGATGATAATGCTCAGCACTCTTAGGAAAATGCATTCGATATAGCGCTTGATTCAGTGGCATTAGGCGATAAGCAAGATTTAAAGATTCCGGTAATATTTCTGGAATATCTTTACCATACAGCTCGAACGCTTGATAGACTGACTTTGAAATTAAAGACTGGCTTAATCCTTTGACCGTTGAATATATCGGTTCTAAATCGTTCGTATGGCTGCGTTGAATGATTTTCATCCCCATTAAAGTCTGACGGCTTTGTTGCCACTTCCCTAGAATGGCCACTTGATTCCCCAATTCAAGTTGTTTCACTAAATAAGGTTGATTAAAGAACACAACCGTAATTAAAGTTTGCGAGTCAACGGCTAACCTACATGATAGACGACTTTTGCGACGTCCATAGTAGCTTACAACAGGGTCAGAAATAATCTTTCCTTTAAGAACTACTTTCTCTTGGTCGAGAATCGTCTCGATATCTCGCTCTTGAATATTTTCATAACGAAATGGAAAATGGAATAGTAGGTCTTGAATCGTTTCAATATTTAATTGTTTAAACCGTGCCAAAGACGCAGGGCCGATCCCTTTAAGTTGCTCAATGGAGTCCATCCAATCCACACTATCATCCTCCTTATCCTATGAAAAAAAGGGGCGCGAGGCCCCTCATAAAATGACTACTCTACTGACATAATATAATTATAAACTGGCTGATTGCCTTCAACTACTTCAAATTCAATATCTGAGTATTGTTGGCTTAAGCGTTCAATCACATCATTAACTTCGTTTTCATCGCCCTCTTCACCAATGTAAATCGTCACAATCGAACTAAATGTATCGATCATTTGATCTAACGTATGGTAGAGTGCTTCCGTTAAGTCCTGATCAACCAACTCAATTTGATCATCAATTAATCCCATATAATCGTCTTTATGAATATCAATATCATTAATTTGCGTGTCACGAATCGAATAAGTAATCTGACCAGTCTTCACTTGCTCCATCATTTCAAGCATCATTTCCTGATTATCTTCTAAGGTTGCTTCTTCGTTATAAACTAACATGGCACTGACTGCTTGAGGAATACTACGTGTTGGAATGACCACAACAGGTTGATCAATCAACTCTGAGACTTGCTCGGCTGCCATAATGATATTTTTATTGTTTGGCAAAATAATATATTTATCGGCTTTCACAGTCTCAATCGCCTTAACAAAATCTTCCGTCGAAGGATTCATGGTCTGGCCTCCAGATAAGACGATATCCGCTCCAATCGACTCAAATAATTGATGCATTCCTTCACCAGCCGCTACCGTAATTACTGCCGTTGGTTTACTTAAAATCATCGCTTGATCATCTACGGTCGGTTGGTCTGGACGACTTGCTTGGTGCTGACGATCAATCTCTCGGACTTGCTCACGCATATTGTCCACTTTAATTTTAATTAACTCACCGAACTGCTGTCCGAGTTGCATAATTTCTCCAGGATTCTCAGTATGAATATGGACTTTAATAATCTCATCATCCGCAACGACTAATAACGAATCTCCACGAGTATTTAATGTTTCACGAAACTGTTCCGTATCAAATGTTTGATCTGTGGTAGCAAAATCTGGGTCAATGCGTACCATAATCTCCGTACAGAATCCATAGGTAATATCATCCATCGAAAGTGGATGCTCTTCCTCATTATTAAAAATTGCATGTGTAAGTTGTGGTGCTACTTCATGAGCTTCCTCTGATTCTTCTTGGAGTGACTCACCAGTCAAGCTCTCTAGGAAGCCTTCATAAATACATAATAAACCTTTCCCACCACTATCAACCACACCAACTTGTTTTAGAACAGGCAATAGATTCGGCGTGTTGTCTAAAGAACGGCGTGCTCCTTCAACAATCGCTTCCATAATCTCAACAATATTATCGGTAGATTGTACCGCATGCTCTCCAGCCATAGCTGATTCACGGGCAACCGTTAAAATTGTTCCCTCTACAGGTTTCATCACCGCTTTATACGCTGACTCTACCCCTCCCGAGAAGGCACTCACAAAACCTTCAGCATCTAATGTTTCAAGATGCTCAATTGCTTTACTAAACCCACGGAAAATTTGTGATAGAATTACCCCAGAGTTACCACGCGCTCCCATTAGAAGCCCTTTTGCTAGAGATTGAGCTAACTCACCCACATGATCGCTCACTGTTTGGGTTAACTTTTCATTTCCAGACGTGAACGTCATATTCATGTTCGTTCCAGTATCCCCATCTGGAACAGGGAATACATTTAACGAATCGACTAAATCTTTATTACGCGTTAAATTATTCGCGCCACTTTGAATCATTTTACGAAAATCTTTCGCTGAAAATTGCTTAATTTCCACGATGACATGTCCTCCTCATATCAGTTGAATTAATCAACCTTTACTCCTTGTACATGAACATTTACATAATCTAGTGAAAAACCAAGCAAACGTTCAACATTGTATTTTACTGTTTCTTGAATATTACGACAAATAACTGAAATCTTTGTTCCGTAGGATACTAATATATAGACATCCACTGAAATCAAATTACCATTTTGTTTTAAAACAATCCCTTTTGCGTAATTTTCATTTTTTAAGACTTCAATGAAATTATCTCGAATCAGATTTTTGCTCACCATTCCGACTACGCCATAGTTATCCGTTACTGAAGCTCCAATGACGGTGGCGATTGCATTCAAGTTAATGGAGACTTGGCCATCTTTTGTTGAAATTTGAACTGCCATTGTATTGATCCTTTCTTTCATTTATTCCTCTTCATTTTACCACATTTGGATATAAGATAATAATAAAAATAAAAAAAGTCAATTTGTAAGATACAAATTGACTCAGACTGTAGACAAAGCTTATTAAATCACTTCTTTCGAGTGATTT
>NZ_JH932300.1:322117-498446 GCF_000301055.1 Falseniella ignava CCUG 37419 | reverse complement strand
AACTCAAACGGGGTTTGTCTCCAATCTGAGTCAATTTGTAAGATACAAATTGACTTTTATATCGTATTAGGCACGTTCAACTAAACCTGATTTTAAAGCACGAGTTGAAACCCATACTTTCTTCGGCTCACCATCTACTAATACACGAACTTTTTGTAAGTTAGGTTTGAATGTACGTTTCGATGCGTTTAATGCGTGTGAACGTTTATGTCCTGAGCGAGTTCTTCTACCTGTGTAAAAACATTCTTTTGCCATCGTTCATTACCTCCTTTTTATCACAGATGTTTGATTTCTATTATGCGTACTCGAATAAGATATCATATTTAAATGCATTTAGCAAGCTATTTTTCGCACTCTTTCACCCACATCTGTAGAGAAGTCAAACATTTATGACACAGCCTTTGATAAATAGATTGTGCTAAAGAAGCTAATCAGTAAAACTATTTTTGAAAAATTTAGTCAAGGCCTTTAGAGTGTAGCGGTGCCTTACTAAACTTGAAAGAAATAGATAATAGCTACGCTACTTTAGCAAAATAGTCATTAACAACTTCATCTGGACTTTTAAAATTCAGCACTTTACGATAAGTATTGTTGTAACTCGTGTTGTATCTAGCCAAAGCTTTCCGAAGTTCTTCCTCACTTGAAAAACGACGTCTTGAATAAAATCTTTCTTCATCTTCTCTGTGACTTCTTTCCACCAAGCCGTTTTGCCAAGGACTGTAGGGTGCTGTTGTTTTATAGCTAATCCCAAGAAATTCTAAAACCGTTTGAAACCTCGACTTCTTATCCGTTTCATAAGAGTCGTTTGTAAATTCTTTCCCATTATCTGTCTGAACTTTGTCTATCTTAAAGCCCATTCTTTTCTCTAAATCTATAAGAAATTCAGATGTTGTATAAGTGCTATTTTCATTCATCAAATCAAGAACTCTAGTTCTTGAATAAGCATCTATAGCTGTGATTTGATAGTATCGTTTATGGTTACTGGCAAAACCTATAGAATGAATAGGAACGTACTTCACATCGATTTGAACTAATTCTCCTGGATAAGAATAGTTGGGTTTATCTTTTTTCTTGATTCGCCTTTTTTTCTTTTTAGAAGGAGGTTTTAAGTTCATTTTCCGTATTTGACGACACATAGAATCATAGCTTCTAGTATAGCCCTTATCCCTACATTTACGATAGACGTGGGCTAATCCTCGATGCCTATGGTATCGATAGTTATACTTGATTAACTCTAATTCAGTCTGTGTGTGCTGATTAGGATGAGATTTAGGGCGAGTTGACTTCTTTCGAAGGGATTCAATCGTCCCATCGTATCGCTTCCGCCATCTTTGAACATATTGACGGGATGTGTGATACTTTCTCGCTGTAAGAGCATTATTATTCACTTTTATAGCATGCTTAACAATTCGTTCGCGATGTTTCATTCCTTCTGTTATAATAGACATATGAGAGATCCTCCTTGGATGATTTTTGATTGCACATCTATCATACCAAAGGGGTCTCTTTTTTTGTTTGTTTTATGTCACAAATGTATTATCTCCTAACATTTTTCGCACTCTTTCACCCACATCACACAGACCATCCCTGAGTGAAATTCAAGTTGAATCGGAGTGGAAGTGTCAATAAATTCATTACTAATATACGCTTTGGGATAATCGAGATCCGTCGGTGACAAATTATATACAGCTTGTTTAATCTTGAGCCCCTTTACCGGTGACATCGTAATGATTGATAAATATTGAGGATTGGTTCCCGGTTGAATTTGATAAACACCAGGGTTGAAAAATTGTACTACCGTATCCGATTCAATCATCAAACAGCGCGGAATTAACGACGAAAAACGTGGTTGGTGTGCGAGCCATAGATTTAAGATTAAATGATCTAAGCGTCCACCTGAAGAACCTAGCGCTCCAAAGATATAACAAGCTGTCATATTAGGCATCTGACTGACGTATGCGAGAGCCAATTCCAGATCTGTATCATCTTTATGGGAAGACACGCGTTCAATTTGCTGGCAATACGCTTGTAATTCTTCATATTCTGAAGCAGTAACTGAATCAAAATCACCGATCGCCCAATCAACCGGATAGCCTTGCTGCATCAAGTGATAAGCCCCACGGTCTACCCCGATAAAGTAGACTTGATCAGCAGAATCTAAATAAGTTGGAATCAACTCAAGTGCAGGATGCGGTGCGCCAGCACAAATAATAACTGTGACTCCCATGTTGACAATCCTATCTTAACGAGTCAATCGCTTGGCGCATATTAGCGTGTTTATATACGTATGAACCTGCTACGAGTACATCTGCTCCAGCGGCTTTACATTGTGCACCCGTCTGCTCATTTATGCCACCATCGACTTCAATTAAGTAATCATAGCCTTTTTCTTGACGTATGTGTGCTAGCTGTGCCACTTTATCTACAGCGTTCGGAATGAATTTTTGTCCGCCAAACCCTGGATTTACAGACATTACTAAGACTAAATCACAGTCCGCTAACAAAGGTTCAATGGCACTTACTGGTGTCCCGGGATTTATGACGACGCCAGCTTTTACACCCGCCTGTTTAATCATTTGAATTGCCCGATGTGGATGTGCTGTAGCTTCAACATGAATCGTAACATAATCTGCACCCGCATCCACGACCGCTTGAATATACCGTTCAGGTTGGTCAATCATCAAATGACAATCAAACACACAATCGACTAGAGGACGAACCGCAGCCATAACCATTGGTCCAAATGAAATGTTCGGAACAAATGTACCATCCATCATATCAATATGTAACCAATCTGCTCCGGCATCGACCGTTTCTTTTAACGAATCACCCAATCGACTAAAATCTGCACTTAAAATAGAAGGCGCGATGATCATCTTCAATTCTCCTAACTTATTTGTTTTTTCTTAAATATTTTGGTTTACGTTGCATAATACGTTGCGCGATACTTAAATAACTTTCATATCTTGATTTCGATATTTTCTGATTTTCAACTTGTTCTTTTACATAACAACCAGGTTCTTTGAGATGAAGACAACTGCGAAACTTACAATACAATGCGGCTTCATCAATCTCTGGGAAGTAATGGGCTAACGATTCTACCTCAATTTGATCAAAATCAATTGCACTAAATCCTGGTGTGTCAGCAATTAATCCCTGGTTAATCGGATATAAGGTAACTTCTCGTGTCGTATGCCGTCCACGATTCAAGGCATCACTAATCGGTCGGGTATCAATTTGTGCTGTTGGAATTAAAGCATTCAATAACGTTGATTTCCCAACACCTGATTGTCCCATCACAACATAAAGACCTTCGTGAATATTTGCTCGAATTCGCTGTGCGGTTTGTTGACTGTTATCGAACACTTCGACTGGATAACCGATTTGTGTATATACTGATTGAATGTGTTCAACTTGTGCCTGTGCAGCCAACTGGCCAACTCGATCGATTAATAAATCATATTTACTTAAAATAATTTGACACTTCACACCATATTGCTCCGCATTAACGAGATAGTAATCTAATAAACTTTCACTAAAATCAGGCTCAACAAGTGACATGACAACCAACGCTTCGTCCACATTTGCAATACTCGGACGAATAAATTCATTCGCTCGCTCTTTAATCTCAATTAGACGACTTTCAGATTTAGGATGTTTCTCATCGAATTCAAACGTGACGATATCCCCTACTAACGGAGATTGTTGATGATGACGGAATAGACCTTTCGGCTTCGAAATATACGTCTTGCCATTCGACCAAATCGAATAGAAACCACTTTTCGCTTGGAATATTATACCTGTTTGTGTTCGCATACAGCCTCCTTTTCCTACGCTAACTACTCGCTAGGTTCTTGAGGATATACTTCCGGGCTTTCCTCAACAACATCCCCGTCACGCATAATCCGATATTGCCCTACACCATTTGACGGAATATAAAGCGTAATTTGAATTTCTTTGGATTCTTTAATTTCGAATTTTTCAGCTACTTGATTAATATTATTTTTTGAATCCCCTATAAAGACTTCAATCACATTTGCCAATGGGTGAGATTGATTTAGGTCACTCTCAGAATATCTTGGAACGTACTCGATTGAAATTGGAATCCGAACGGGAACAATTTCTGTTTCCTCTTGTCCTAACGAAACGACGACCGAAATGGTATCACCAGGTTGTAAAGGCGTACCACTATTAGGACTTTGACGAATTACTTGATCTTTTGGTATGAAATCATGGTATTGATAATCAACTTCAACATTTAATCCATAATTGTCTGCGAAGTTTTCAACCATTTTCAATGATAAGTTATAAAATTCTTGCATCACACTCGATTGGGAATAACTTCCGACAGTTAGCGTAATGGATGTAGCTTCTGGTACAACGCGGCTACCAGCTTGGATACTTTGCGCTAGGATTACATCCGCTTCCTCTTGATTATTTGTATATAAATCATGACGTTCGACAATAAAGCCTGCCTGAATTAATTTTTGACGAACTTGTTCATAGTTTTGGCCAATATAGTCGCCCAATTCTACTTGCTCACGACCGCTACTAACAATTAAGTCAATCGCTGTATTTTTCTTCACCGAAGTTTTGGCCTTTGGATCTGTTCCAATAACATAACCTGAAGGAATTTCGTGGTCCCAGTCTTGTTTGACTTCACCCAACATTAAATTTTCCTTAGCTAACTTATCTTTTGCTTCTTCAAGCGATAATTCTGCTAGATTCGGGACGGTCGTCGACCCCAGTTGGCTGCTAACAACCGTATATAGTCCAAAGAGTACGACAAGTGCCAAAACGACGGATGCAAACCGAATCATCCAACGACGGAATTTTGGCGGCTTCGGTTCAGGAATCTCATCGTAATTAACAATAGACTCTTCTTCCGGCACCACTTCTTTTTCCTTTTCAGCCTGATTCAACGCCATCTCTGCATCGCGTACGGGTCGGATCGGTGTAATTACTAACGACTCCGGATCAGCCAAATTACGGTCGGGGTCAAATGGCGACTCATTCATGCGAATCACACTCAAACTCGTACTTAAATCCATTAACATTTCATGAACCGAGTTATAGCGTTTAGCTGGATCTTTCGCAGTTGCTCGCAGGATGACATTTTCTAAACTTTGCGGCACATAGTCCATCTTGTCTCGAATTCTTGGGAAATCCTCTTGGAAATGTTTCAATGCAATTGACACTGCTGACTCGCCATCAAAAGGAACCTCTCCTGTAATTAATTCATACAAGACAGCACCGATGGCATAAATATCAGATTTTACCGTCGCAGAGCTGCCGCGAGCTTGTTCTGGTGATAAGTAATGAACGGAGCCTAGCAAGGTATTTGTTTGAGTTAATGATGTGTCCGATAACGCGATTGCAATACCAAAGTCAGTAATCTTCACTTCGTTATCATCTGTAATCAAAATATTTTGTGGTTTTATATCTCGATGAATAATGCCATGCTTATGTGCCACTTCAATCCCGGATAAGATTTGACTCATAATATTTACAGCCAGTTCGAGTGATAACGGGGATCGTTCACGAATAAAATTCTTCAAATCCGTTCCTTTGACATACTCCATTACGATATATTGCTGACCTTGTTCTTCATCAACATCATAAACTTCTACAATATTATGATGTAAGAGTTGACTGGCCGCAATGGCCTCACGTTGGAATCGTTGAATCGCTTCTTGATTATCTTGGAAGTCATATTTTAAGACTTTAACGGCAACATCACGATCTAAGATTAAATCTCTTGCCAAATAAACATTGGCCATTCCACCACTGCCAATGGGTTTTGTAATAATATACCGTCCAGATAATTTCGAATGAATTTCAATCATTCACCGTCACCTCCTACCGTTGCTTCTATCTGAGGGCAGGTCAACAAAATTAAAGTAATATTGTCCTTTCCACCCGCTTCATTCGCTTTATCAATCAATTGAAGCCCTAAAGCATCAATGTCAGTTTGTTGAGCGAACAGTTGGTTCATCTCTTCTAACGTCAACATATTAGTTAAGCCATCAGAACAGAGCATCAATCGATCGATTTCATGCATTGACAACTTCGCCAACTCATAACTAACCGTCGGGGTGATGCCAATCGATTGGGTTACAATATTTCGGCTTGGATGTTCCAAGCCTTCTTCTGCCGTAATTTCTCCAATACGAATCAACTCATTCACTAACGATTGGTCTTCCGTTAACTGAACGAGTTCACCTTGACTAAAGGCATATGCCCGGCTATCCCCCACATGGGCTATATAGATAGAATCGCCAGAAATCAGCGCCATAATCAGCGTTGTTCCCATCCCTTCAAGTTGATTGTCCTCGAGAGATTTTTGATAAATATATTGGTTAACACCTTCTACCGCATCACGAATCCATTCAGTGGATTGCTGATCGGTAAAAGTAACGCGGTAATCTTTAAATAAATTGCCTAAAAACTTTGCCGTCAACTCACTCGCAACATCACCTGCAAGATGCCCTCCTACTCCGTCACATAAGACAAATAAATAACAATCTTCGGAGGTTACAAAATAGTCTGCATAATCTTGATTCGTTTTGCGTCGCTTTCCGACATTTGAACGAACAGAAATCTCCATAATGAATAAGTCTCCTCAGTCAATAATCTACCCATCACGCTTCGCGTCGTTTCATGCGACAGATAAAAAATCCATCAGTATGATATTGATCCGGCCAAATACGAACCCAACCGGGTTGCTCGATTAAATCGCTTGGAACCTCTGTAGGTTGGATCGGATCAATTTCAAATTGGGGATGGGCTTTAATAAATTGTTCCACATTTTTTTCATTTTCTTCATAAGATAAGGTACAAGTACTATAAATCAATTTGCCTCCAGGCTTTACATAAGGAGCAAAATGATTTAAAAATTTCGCTTGTATTTGCGCTAATGCCTGAATATCCGTAATTTTCTTCGTATATTTAATCTCAGGTTTACGTCGCATAATTCCTAGCCCTGAACAGGGTACGTCTAAATATATAATATCATAGAACGTGTCTTTTTTTGGATGAAATTGTAAGGCATCCGTCACCTTTAAATTCACTTTGTCAATCAAATTCATTCGTTCCATATGTTGGGCAACTTTATTCATCTTATCGGCACTAATATCTAAAGCCGTTAGATGCCCATCCGTCAATAGAGAAGCAATATGCGTCGCCTTACCCCCAGGTGCGCAACACGCATCAAGAATCTGTTCATCGCCTTGAATATCACCGACCGGTGCTACCAGCATCGAACTTTCATCTTGAATCGTAATGAGTCCATCTTGGAACAATGAACTTTGCAAGACTTGAGGTGAATGTAAAATAATTCCTGCTGGCGACAAGGTACTGGCCTCCGCATCAATACCTTGCTCTTTTAATCGAGCAATGGCTTCCTCGCGATCCATTCGTTTTAGATTAACTCGTGCGGTCAATTTGGGCGTCTCGTTTAAGGAACTCAGCATGGCTTCTAACTTCTCTGAAGTTCGATATGACTGAAAATATTCAACCATCCATTTCGGTAAACTGTACTCAATACTGAGACGTTCTACTGGATCTTCAATTTCTTCCACGACACTGCTTGATTGACGCATGAATTCACGTAAGACCCAATTAACAAATTTCCCTAATCCTGCATGACCGTTGGTTTTAGCAATCAAGACAGCTTCATTCACCACCGCATGCGCGGGGATGCGATCTAAATAACATAATTGGTAGATTGATAATCGAAGGAGGGTTTTAACCCACAGATCCACTTTTTTATTTTGAAGCAATGAGTCTAAAGAAAAATCTAGCGTCATACGGTGTTGTAATACTCCATAGACGACACGAGTTAACAGCGCCTTATCCCTTGAATCAAATTCCGAATCCGTCATAAATGCATCAATCAAAACATTCGAATAGCCCCCTTCATTTTCAATTTGATCTAAGATCAGCAGCATATGCCACCGAATGTTTTGATTTAATATTTTTTGACTGCGCTGCTTAATTTTCATAATTTCCCTCACTTGATTCAAAAGCTTCTGCTAGAAGTTGGTCAAGTTCTACGCCATTCAACCATTGTTCAGTTAGCATTCGTTTCTTCCCACTCGGTTGAAGTTCATCGATTGCAAAGTAAGTTTGCTGACCACACTGGATAATAAGGCGTCCCCCGTCTGCAGCTACAATTTGTCCAGGGATAGCCTTTTGATACGAACTTGTTACCGGTTGACCTGCCCAGATTTTGATGCGTTCTCCGTTTAGCATTGTATATGAACTTGGGAAAGGACGAAACGCTCGAATTTGATTATCAATTTGTTGGGCCGTTTGGTGCCAATTAATCCGTTCTTGTTCTTTTGTAATTTCCGGTGCATAAGATACTTCTGCTTCATTTTGAACTTGAGGTTGAACTTTACCTGCAAACAAATCTGGCAAAGTATCAACAAGTAATTCCCCACCGAGAATGGCTAACTTCTCAAATAAGACACCCACATCATCACTTGACTCAATGGGGATGCTACGCTGACTTATTATATCACCCGCATCCATTGCTTTTGTCATATACATAATCGTAATCCCAGTTTCCTCATCCCCATTCCAAAGGGCATAGTGAATCGGAGCGCCACCTCGATATTTAGGTAATAAAGAGGCGTGAACATTGATGGCACCAAGTGTAGGAAGTTGTAACATGGCTTGTGGTAAAAATTGCCCATAAGCTGCTGTAATAATTAAATCTGGTTCAAGAGAGGTAATCCGTTCCATAGCTTCATCTTCTTTAATATTTTCGGGCTGAAAAACTTCGAGATGGTGGGTTAGTGCCACTTCTTTAACCGGAGTTGGTGTTAAAACTCGCTTACGCCCAACTGGACGATCCGGTTGGGTCACCACTAAAACTATCTCAAAATCATGGTTAATTAATTGTTCAAGTACATGCGCCGCAAAATGTGGCGTTCCCATAAAAACAATTCGCTGTGTCATAATATCCTCCTGACATTAAAATTGCGGTTCATGATCAATCTGAATATACACTCGCTCTTTGGCTTTATCTTGCGATTCCTCCAAAATTTGATTCAAGGCTCCTTGAATTAAAGATTGATCTTTGTATTTCAATAATAAATTCACATAATAATAATTATTCATCCGTCGCATGCTATCCACATTGGGCCCAACAATTAAAAGGCGCTCTGATTGACTTGCTGGAAGTTGCTTCAATTGGTTCTTAATCAAATGAATTACTTCCACTGCTTTACGTCGATCTTGACTCGATACTGTAATCGATGTGACAAAGTAATACGGTGGATAATTAGCTAAACGACGACGCTTCATCTCATAATAGAAAAAATTCACATAATCGTGGTTTTGGGCAAAATGCATGACATAATGTTCTGGGTTATAAGTTTGGATAATAACAGACCCCAGTTTGTCACCTCGCCCTGCTCTCCCACTAACTTGAGTAAGTAACTGAAACGTCCGTTCACTCGCTCGAAAATCAGGTAAATTTAAAGCTGTATCCGCGTTAATAACGCCAACTAAGGTCACATTTTCAAAGTCTAGCCCTTTTGCAATCATTTGCGTGCCCAATAAAATGTCACCTTGGTGCGCTTCAAATTGATCTAGCAATTGTTTATATTTACCCTTCCCACGGGTTGTATCATTGTCCATCCGGATAATTCGAACGCCTGGAAATAATTGCGATAAAGTTTCTTCAACTTTTTGTGTTCCAATACCATGTGAATGGATATGCTCGGAATGGCACTGTGGACATTGTGTCACCACAGGTGTTTGATAATTACAATAGTGACATTTCATTACTTGTTCCGCTTTATGATAAGTTAAGGAAATATCACAATGGGGACATCCCATAATATACCCACATTCACGGCATAAGAAATATGACGCAAAGCCACGACGATTTAATAGCAACACGATTTGTTCGTTTCGTTCGAGTCGCTCACGAATTGCCTGCTCCAGTGCAGGAGATATTTCGGTCGATGACTCCAATAAAACAGATTGGCGTAAATCAATCACTTTTACCGGTGGTAATGGAGATTGATTAACTCGTTTATGCATTGTAATCAGTTGATATTTACCGACTTCGGCGCGCGCGCGACTTTCCAAAGATGGTGTAGCACTCCCTAGCAAAAGTGGACAGCCGTGATACTCACTACGCCATTTTGCCACATCACGTGCATGATAGCGTGGATTTTCACTTTGTTTATACGTGCCTTCATGCTCTTCATCAATAATGATGATGCCGATATTTTCAAGCGGTGCAAAAATTGACGAACGAGCTCCCACCACAATTTTTGCCTCACCGCGTATAATTCGTTGCCACTCATCAAATTGCTCGCCCACTGAAAGTCCCGAATGAAGAACGGCCACACCTGTATCAAATCTCGATAAAACACGCCGTATCATCTGAGTGGTTAAAGCGATCTCTGGTACAAGTAAAATCGCTGTTTGGCCCCGCTGGGTCACTTGATCAATTAGCTGCAAGTACACCTCGGTCTTACCACTACCAGTCACCCCTTCTAACAAATAAGTTTTGGATTCCTTCTGTTCGATAGCTTGCATTACTTGATCATGCGCCGCTTGTTGCTCAGGTAGAAATTCACGGTGTTGACTAGGTTCGATTTGATAATCCATCACAGGATTTCGATAGACTTGCTGTTCTATTTTTCTAAGCCACTGTTTCTCGACTAGTGCATTTAAACTACTATTTGAAACAGATAATAATTCCAAAACCTCTGATTGAAGTACTTGGTAATTCGAATCGAAAGCTGTTTGATGAATTAAATATTTTAAAATTTCTTTTTGCTTGTAACTACGACCGTCCAGCTGCTCGATAAATTCTTTGGCTTGTTCCACCGAGACGGCTAATTCAATCCAAGTTTGTGTTTTACTTCGGGCTTTATCATGCGGAATATATTGCAGATGGAGGGCTCCTTGACGAATCCATCGGTTTAGCGTTTGAGCATCCATTTGCGCTAACAACTGTTGGCGAGTATAGTTTTGGTCCGATTTAATCCACTGTGTAATTTCTCCTGAGAGTTGCGATACATCTTTTACAGAAATAACTTCATCGTATTTTCCTTTTAATACATTCGGAATCATCGCTTGTAGAACAGTAATTCGAAAGGCATTCAACTGTTCTGCCATCGCCTGGCTTAATTCAATCAACTCTTCGGGTAAATAACTTTGCCAGTCCAACAGCTCACTAATTGCGCGTAACTCTCCGGGATAATCTGATGTTTCAGCCAAAGCTACAACAAATGCCAATCGCGTTTGAAAACCGAACTTGACTCGCACCCGACTTCCAACTTGGATGGAGGATTCCATCTCTGAAGGAACTACATAATCATATGTTTGATTCACTTGCCGATTCGGTATATCAATAATTAATGATGCAATCATCAGAGCCTCCTTTCATTTCGAATCGATCCTATCTTTATTTAGAAAACAAAACCGAACTCAACTTTCACGCAAAAACCACTTTAAACCTCGCAAGGAATCCGTGATTCAGCATGACCGTTTCCGTTCGGTATTTGCAGATTCTATGAATTTAAACTGTTCAATTCGCCCGCTTCAATTTCTTCAAGCGCTTGACCAATCGTTTTAACCGATTGATACTTCTCGAGTAATCTCAACGGATGTTTTTGCATCTCATGAGCTCGTTTGCTTGCTAAAATAATCAACTTATATTTAGAAGGCTCTTGCTCTACTAATCGATCAATCGAAGGTAATAATAACATTATTTATTCTCCTTTTTGAAAGTAACTTTGTATTTGTAATTTAATCGCATCGATCATACGTTCAACACGTAGATGCTCACTTTGAATAATCGCATTAATTTTTTGGACCGCATTTTCAACTTGATCATTTACGACGACGAAGTCGTAATGCTTCATCATTTCGATTTCTTCACGAGCTTTTTGCATCCGTTCGTAAATAATATCTTGTTTATCGGTACCTCTTCCGACAATTCGGCTCTCTAATTCCGAAATATTCGGTGGTGCTAGAAAAATAAAGATTCCTTCTGGCATTCTTTCGCGCACTTTCATGGCACCTTGAACTTCAATCTCTAGAAACACATCGTGTCCTTTCGATAAATGTTCTTCTATCGGTTGAATTGGAGTTCCATAATAATTGCCCACGTATTGTGTATATTCGAGCAAAGCACCTTGTTCAATTAACCCCTCAAATTCCTCCCGACTCATAAAGTAATAGTCTTTTCCATCCACTTCACCAGGACGAATTTTTCGGGTGGTTGCAGAAATTGAATAAGTATAGTTATATTGATTATCTTTAAACACAGCTGCCCTGACGGTACCTTTACCAACACCTGACGGACCTGATAAAACGATTAATAATCCTCTTGTTTCGCTCATAACAACCTCCACATTCTTAAACCGATATTTAATCTCTATGATAACATATTCCGCCTAAAGATTAAATAAGACATTACTGATTGTCTGATTCAAAACGCTTGCACATAAAAATTTAAAAATGAATTATAAACACTTGACAAAGGGAACGTTTGTTCGTATAGTATATATACAAACAAATGTTCGCATCAGGAGGTGAGAGGCACATGGAACTACCCATTAAACAAGGTTCTGCATTCGTTAACGCAATCTCAAATTATTTTATGGGGTTTGCAGCACAAGAAAGTCATAATCAATCCATTATAATGCCGCTACGAGAGGTTGAGCGTCAACTAAATCGAGCCTATGTATCAATGGAGCCCTTGTCTGTCCACTTCGAATATTATGATTGCACCGAGCAAATTCAACAAGCAATAATCGATGTTGCAGTTAAGACACCCATTTTAACAAATCGTTGCATTCAACTTGAACGTTTGTCTGATGGTAAGTCAATTACGCTACTTACCGAACAAATTCTATCCGTAGCTGCCACTACCGCATAGAGTTTGATAATGCAATAATTCCCTTTTAATAAAATAAGTCCTTGCACCTGAAGTGCTTCTATAAGTTGGATGGTTTATCCAACTTCTAGATAAGCACCTCTTTCAAGCAAGGACTTATTTTTTAATTAATCATTTAATAAAGCTGACGTCTCTTTACGAGATAAGTATGGGCTTCGCTTAGGTATTATTGTCTTCGGAACAAAGCGGGCCATTAAACATAGAATAAGGGCATTAATTGCTGCTGTAACAATTAGGCTTATCCAGAAATCTTTTGCGTTAATTGGCAACAGTGAAGATTGTTTTGCAATCAGTGGCCCGATCCAAAATAGGACTAAGTAATAAACAAGGCTTGCTAGCAAACTAGCTGTTGCAATATTTAAGTAGGTTGAAGAGTAGCGTCGATTATTCAGAGTTTTATGCGTATTTCTAGCAAATAATCCTCCACCGGCACTTAATGTAATCGGGATAATATAGTATAAAAGCATCAATATTACATCACTAAAACCATAAGATAAGATCCCTAATATAATGCTAGCAATTAAAGCAACTATGGATCCTAACTCATACCCATACCTTAGACTTAACCATAGGATTGGTAACATTGTAAGACCGATATACATTCCTAATTGATCAATCACTAATTTCATCATTGAGCCCATCAAAATGGTCAATACCAATGCGATACCACAGTCAATTAATAAACTTTTTGAACGTTGATTCATCTACTTCCACTCCATTCTATTTATTCACTTGATAACTTGAAGCTTCCATAATAATTGGAAGAACGACCGGACGACGTTTCGTTTCTTTATAGAGATATTTACCTATTTTCTCACGTAATTCTCCCTTAAGCTCGCCCCAATCAAATTGATTTTCTAATTTTAGATGTTCTTCTAAAATATCAATCGTCATATCTGAACAAGCTTGAATCAAATCAATACTCGTCTTCATATAGACAAAGCCGCGAGAGGTAATTTGTGGACCGACAAGGACCTCTCCTAAACGACGCGAAATCGTCGCTACCACCACAAAAATACCATCTTCACTCAAAATTCGACGGTCTCTTAAGACTACGTTACCAATGTCGCCAACACCGATGCCATCGATCAGAATATCTCCGGAAGGAACTTGACCCGTAATCGCTAAATGGCCGTTACGATATTCCATCACATCTCCTGGTGAGGCAATTAAAATATGGTCTTCATCGTATCCCATCTCTTGAGCAATCGCAGCATGCGCAAATAACATCCTTGATTCGCCATTAATCGGAATTAAATAATCTGGCTTAATAAATGATAACAACATCTTTAAGTCACTCGCATTCGCATGACCTGAGAATTTATATTTATCGTTAATCGTTCGTACACTCGCACCCGCTCGATAGATTAAATCACTTGTTTTCGCAAAAAGTGTCTCCATTGAAATTGACGGGGTCGTGGCAAAGTAGACCAAATCGCCAGCTTCAATATTAACGCGTCGGTGACGTTTCATCGCCATCGTTTGAATATTCTTCATCGGCTCCCCTACATCACCCGTCACAAGAACAAGTACTTCTTCAGGAGCTAAACGGTTCATATCTTTAATATTTCCGACAATATCTTTCGACGGGATACTGATTTTATTCAACTTAATCGCCACATCAATAATCTCATAAACTTGTTCATCGGCTAGGAAAATTTTACGACCACTTTCGAAAGCTGCATTGAATAATTGCTGAATGCGCGCAATATTACTCCCAATGGATGCTACGATTACGCGACCCGGATGATTCATAAAGACTTCAGACATATTATTAATGATTTTATTATCTCCAACTGTTGGTAAATAATTTTCTGCATCTGCAGAGTCGCTTAAAAGGGCAATTACGCCAGATTCTCCAATGTCTGTCAAGCGACCGAAGTCAGTATGATATTCTCCACTGGCACTTGGATCGAACTTAAAGTCTCCGGTATATACGATCGAACCGATTTGAGTTTGAACTACAATCCCTACAGAATCTGGAATTGTATGCGTTGTACGGAAGAAACTAATCATCGCATCTTTGAACTCAATTTCCGTCTCTGCATCAATTTGGAAGAAATTCTCAATCCGATCTTCTAAACCTTGCGATTTGGCTGTGATCGTCGCTAACTCAATCGTTAACTCAGTCCCGAAAACTGGGGCATCGACCACTTCTAATAGATAAGGCAGTGCGCCCATTGCGTCGTCATGACCATGCGTCAGGAAAATCCCGACAATGTCATCTCGACGGCTTTCTAAATAGGTAAAGTCAGGAATGACCGCATCAATTCCTAACATTTCTTCTTCAGGATAGACGAGCCCGCAATCCAGGATAAAAAGAGAACGATTAACCTCAACAATATAAAGGTTTTTCCCTTCTTCTTTCACGCCTCCTAAAGGTATGATTTTAATATCTGTCATTTTACACCTCTTGTATTTTTTAACTGTATTCATCTTAACTAGTATACCATAGATAGCGAGTGAATAAAAAGAGAGCCGATTTTATTATTATCTACACATAATGAAAAGGATAATGAAAAATCATTATCCTTATAAATGCATTCTATTCTTTTGGAAGTAATGCTTTGCGGGAAAGATTAATTCGGCCGCGATCATCAATTTCAGTCACTTTAACTTCAACTTGATCGCCAAGCGATAATACATCTTCTACTCGTCCAACACGGTGATGCTCTAATTCAGAGATATGAACGAGCCCTTCCTTACCTGGTAAGACTTCCACAAAGGCACCGAATTTCTCAATCCGCTTCACAGTACCTTGATAGACATCTCCAGCTTTAACTTCGCGTGTCAGTTGATCAATAATTTCCTTAGCACGATCAATCATCGCCTGATCACTTGAGGCAATACTTACATTACCTTCATCGTCAATATCAATTTTAACACCTGTTTCATCAATAATCTTATTGATGGTCTCGCCACCTCGACCGATTACAACTTTAATCTTATCTGGATCGATTTGAATCATATCAATCTTCGGTGCATATGGACTTAACTCTGCACGTGGCTCTGGCAAGGTCGCCGTTAAATTATCTAAAATTTCTAACCGTGCACGGCGTGCTTGTTCAAGCGCTTCTTCTAAGATTTGACTCGTAATTCCTTCGATTTTGATATCCATTTGTAAGGCTGTAATTCCTTCAGAAGTTCCTGCAACTTTGAAGTCCATGTCGCCAAGGTGGTCTTCCATACCTTGAATATCTGTCAGAATCGTATAGTGTTCACCGTTCATTACAAGTCCCATCGCAATCCCAGCTACAGGTGCTTTAATTGGTACACCTGCATCCATTAATGCTAATGTCCCAGCACAGATTGAAGCCTGACTCGATGAACCATTAGACTCTAATACTTCGGATACTAAACGAATCGTATACGGGAAAGTTTCGACATCTGGAATCACTTCATTTAATGCTTTCTCTCCTAAAGCACCATGCCCAATTTCACGACGGCCTGGGCTTCCCATTCTTCCAGTTTCACCTACAGAATATGGTGGGAAATTATAGTGATGAATAAATCGTTTACCTTCTTCAACGCCTAATCCATCGATGACTTGGTATTCACCGAGTGGTGCTAAAGTGGCCACCGTTAAAGCTTGAGTCTGTCCACGAGTGAATAAACCTGAACCATGCGTTCTAGGTAAGATTCCTACGCGTGATGCAAGTGGACGAATTTCATCCACTTGACGGCCATCTGGACGAACCCGATCAATCGTAATCAGTTTCCGCATTTCTTCTTTCTCAAGACGTTGTGTCGCTTCATTCACTGATTTGATAATGGATTCTAAATCTTCATGATCCGCATACTCAGCTTCGTATTTTTCACGAACTTCTTCCATCACCGCTGCGATAGCTTCTTCCCGAGCTAATTTTTCTTGAACTTTAATGGCTTGAAGCATTGGCTCACGATAAGCTTGTTGAACTTCTTCAATAATTTGTTCTTCGTGACTTACAATAGATAATTCAAATTTTTCTTTTCCGCAATCCGCAATGATTTGATTTTGGAATGCGATCAATTCTTTAATCGCTTCATGCCCCTTTAATAAAGCTTCTAACATTTCCGCTTCAGAAACTTGTTTGGCGCTCGACTCAACCATATTAATGGCTTGTTCTGTCCCAGCTACTGTCAGTTGAATATCAGACTCAGCGGCTTGATCAACGCTTGGGTTAATGATTAATTCATTATTGGCACGACCTACTTGAACCCCTGCGATTGGACCGTTAAATGGAATATCTGATACTCCTAAAGCGAGTGAAGCTCCAAGCATCGCGGCCATTTCTGGTGAACAATCATTATCAACCGACAATACGGTCGTAATAATTTGAATTTCATTACGCACGCCCTCTGGGAACATTGGACGAATTGGTCGGTCAATAAGACGTGAGGTTAACGTTGCATGCTCTGAAGGACGGCCTTCCCTTTTAATAAATCCTCCTGGAATCTTACCAACGGCGTACATCTTCTCTTCGTAATTTACCGTCAATGGGAAGAAATCCATTGCTGAAGGTTTACTTGATGCGGCTGCCGTACAAAGCACTACAGTATCACCATAACGTACTAGAACAGCTCCGTTAGCTTGTCGAGCAACTTCACCTATCTCAACAATGAGCGGACAGCCAGCCCATGTTGTTTCATATACTTTCTTATCGAACATTACATCTCTCCTTCAATTTTTCGTGCCAATTCACTACTAAACAAATATCAAGCACCCCAACGTGACTGCCTCATACTTGTATAGTAGTAAAATAAGCATCCATGATACGCTTATTGTAGCATAGTTTAAACTTATAACGCTATAAAATAACAAAACTCTTCCCAGAATAACCAGGAAGAGTTCATTAAATTAACGACGTAATCCAAGACGTTGAATTAAATCACGGTAACGACTTACATCGTTGTCGCGTAAGTATGCTAATAAGTTACGACGACGACCGATTTTTTTCATTAATCCACGGTATGAATGGAAATCTTTCTTATGTGTACGAATATGCTCGTTCAGAGAGTTAATATCCTCTGTCAATAAAGCAATTTGTACTTCTGGTGAACCAGTATCTCCTTCATGTGTGGCGTATTCTGCGATAATTTCACGCTTACGTTCTGCTGAAATAGCCATCTTTATCACCCTTTCTTTCATAATCCTCAGCCAAGAAAAACGTCGAGTGAATCGTTTATCTGAGCAGAGGTCCTCTTTAAAAAAATTAGTCAAGCATCGGATGGAATCAGCAACGAATGACTACTTGATTAATGTACTAAACTTTCAAAAGGATTGCAAGCCTTTTTCGTGTCTACTGATTTAAATTCGTAATAAAATCAGCTCCGAACACTTGATACATCGTACGAGTTACAATAACAATAAAGTGCTCCATACCGAGTTCACTATGATGAATCTCATCAAAGGTATACCAATCTGGATTCCCTTTTTGATAATTATACCAGTCTACTTCATAGGCATTCGGGAATTTTTCCGAAGTAGCTTTAATAATATCATTAACTTCTTTAATATGGAAAACCCGTGAGTTGGTATTGACGAGAAATACATTGCGATCAGGACCTAGTATTTCCATCAGTTCATCCACCGCAGGTTGGTCTAAACCAGCATTGGTTCCTAAAATGACAACTACATTTTCTTTCACCACGCCCTCTTGAACCAATTCCCTTAACATCGGTAGAGCATCCCATATTTGAAGACTACTTTCACCAAAGTAATTTCCATTTTGGAAAACATCAATCGCATAAGGTCCAGTAATAAACGCTAATGAATCTCCGAAGATGGTTACTGGAACTTCGGTTGCAAAGAGTAACTCGCTCGAAGTTAGTTCGTTGAATACAATTGGATGATACACTTCAGCATTTTCAAAAGCTTCTTCGTGTTCGGCAAGTAAATTATCAATCATCGATAAATCAACTTCCGGTTGTTGTTTTAAAATCGCAGCCAATTGTTTCATTGGATCAGGTACGACAAGTTCCGTTGAAAGAAGCGTTTGATACTGTTGATCTATATCCTTTATAAATTCTTGCGTCTTAACTAATTCTCGAGATGCTGGGTAAACATCATCCGATTGTACATGAACGCTCTGTTGATACAAGCGATACTCTAGGTCAAACGTTGCTAATGACTTATCGTTAGCTGAAGCGATGAGACCCCGAATAAACAATAAACATAGAACAATAAAACCAAAGAATTTAATAAATTTAAAATGCAAAAATTGACGCTGTTCAATTAATGTAATAATTTCTTGGCTGTCTTGTTTCCAATCCCAATGAGTTCCAAACCAAATATTCAATTGATCTTGTTCAATCCAACGGTAAGACAACTCACCAATTAGAAGAATTGTCACGATTGATGCCACCGCAATTAGATGAATATTTTCCCCTAAACGCCGATATTGGCTTAAATAAAAGATAATAATTGGATAGTACCATAGATAATAAGAATAAGAGCGTCGACCTAATAAATACAAAGGCTTCACTGAGAGAAGCAGTGATAATATTGGTGCACCAATAGTGATACTTATAATCAACCCCGCACTAATCCAATTATAGACAGCCATCCATAACATATAAGTAATATCAGAACGGTCATTTTGGGTAAAGACCAATGCAATTGCACTACCGAGTGAAGCTAATGCGAGAAGGTGATAAACCCACTGTTTGTACTTAAAACGATAAAGGATATTCAATAGGGTCGGCACCATATAAGCCGTCGCAATACCTAAAGCAAACGAAGCAAAACGAGTATCAATACCATAATATACACGGCTCGGATCTCTCCCCGGCTGATAGATAAATATAGCCAAAGTGTGACACATCGTAGCAATCACAATCCAAATAATTCCTTTAGATGGAATTGATAATTTAAATTGGTGAATGCCCATCATTAAGATACTGGCAATCACAAGCGACTGCATATAAATTGCGACATACCACAAATGGGTAAACGGCGAAGCGCTTGTCATTTGAACAAAGTAGGATCGGTCCGAAAATATTTGAAAAAGATTGTTGTAGAAAAATAATCCGCTTAACAAGTCATTGCGAACCGACTTTAACGCAACTGGGTGAATAAAAAGCCAAGCAATGACAATTGCCATCATCATCCATAATAATGGATAAAATAGACGCTGAATCGTTTTCGATATTAACTGTCCATAGCCTGAAAAGTTCAATGGTGCATCATAACTTTGCAATTTCTCAAAACTACGAGCAAAGAAATATCCTCCGACCACTAAAAATGTATTAACAAGTAAAAACCCACCCGGAAAAATTGATGGAAACAAATGATAAGCAATGACTGAAATAATTGCCAGTCCTTTCAATCCATCAAAACTTAACACGCGTTTTCGTTGCATTTGTCTCCCTCCAATTCTAAAATCATTAATTCTAAGTATAACGCTTTGCTATTAAATATAAAACAGCTTTGAAACAATTATTTCATATAAGTTGCTTTTAATTCTAAAATAATATCTCGCAACTGCGCAGCGGCTTCAAAATTCATATCTTTCGCATATTGACGCATTTGTAAATCCATTCGCTCCAATTCTTCTTCACGCTGCAATTTCGATAGTGATTTGAATTGTGTTAAGAAATTCTCCTCTTGTTCTTCTGGCGCGACCTCATGTGAAATACGGATTAAATCACGAATTTCTTTTTTCACCGTCTTAGGTGTAATATTGTGAGCTTCATTGTATGCTTGTTGAATCTCGCGACGACGATGCGTTTCATCGATCGCAAATTGCATCGATTCGGTGACTCGATCAGCATACATAATGACATGCCCGTTCTCGTTTCGCGCAGCTCGCCCGATGGTCTGAATCAACGCGCGCTCGCCACGTAAGAACCCTTCCTTATCGGCATCTAAGATAACTACTAGTGAGACTTCAGGGACATCGATCCCCTCTCGCAGTAAGTTAATTCCTACTAATACATCAAAGGTTCCTAGACGCAAATCTCGAATGATTTCCGTTCGTTCCAATGTCTTAATATCACTATGTAAATATTTCACTTTAATATTTAATTCTTTCAGATAGGTTGTTAAATCTTCCGACATTTTCTTCGTTAACGTTGTAATAAAGACACGCTCATTGCGTTCCGTACGTTGACGAATTTCACTGACTAAATCATCGATTTGACCTTGGATTGGTCGAACATCAATAATTGGGTCCAATAATCCCGTCGGACGGATGATCTGTTCAATATAGTGCCCATTGGTTTTCTCTAATTCATATGGACCGGGTGTTGCCGAAATATATACAATTTGATGTACATGCTTTTCAAATTCTTCAATCGTTAAAGGACGGTTATCTAAAGCACTTGGTAAACGAAATCCATAGTCAATAAGTTGTTGTTTACGAGCTCGGTCTCCATTATACATCCCTCTAATTTGAGGCATGGTCATATGGGACTCATCGATGACAATCAAAAAGTCATCCGGAAAGAAATCCAACAACGTAAATGGCTGCTCCCCAGGTAATCGCCCGTCTAAGTGCCGTGAGTAATTCTCAATTCCTGAACAATAGCCCATTTCAAGGAGCATCTCTAAATCATAGACCGTGCGCTGTTCTAATCTTTGTGCTTCAAGTAACTTATTTTCGGAGCGTAGTTCTTCCAGTCGCATTTCCAATTCTTGTCGAATCGTATCAACGGCGTGTAAAGTCTGCTCTTGATCCGCCACAAAGTGAGTCGCAGGATAAATTGGATAGTGTTCTAACTCACGCTGAATCTCACCTGTTAAGACATCTACCATCCGAATTCGATCAATTTCATCGCCAAACCATTCAATCCGAATGACTTCACTTTCACGTGATGCCATAAAAATTTCCATAACATCACCACGTACTCGAAAAGTTCCACGTTGAAAATCAATATCATTTCGCACAAATTGCATTTCAACTAATCGTTTCATCACAGCTTCACGACTGACTTCTTGTCCTTGTCGAATGGATAAAACATGGTTGGCATACTCTTCGGGATTGACTAACCCATAAATACAAGAGACAGAAGCCACTACTATCACGTCATTTCGTTCTAATAAAGCAGATGACGCTGAATGACGCAGGCGGTCAATTTCATCATTTACCATTGCTTCTTTTTCAATATAAGAGTCCGTAGACGGAACATATGCCTCCGGTTGATAGTAGTCATAGTAAGAAACAAAGTATTCGACCGCATTATCCGGAAAAAACTCTAATAATTCACTATAAAGTTGCCCCGCTAAGGTCTTATTATGTGCCAAAACAAGAGTAGGTTTATTGACTTCTTGAATCACATTTGCAATCGTAAAAGTCTTCCCTGTCCCAGTTGCACCGAGCAACACTTGTTCTTTTTCATTTGATTGAATCCCCTTGACGAGCTGCTCAATGGCTTGAGGTTGATCACCACTGGGCTGATAAGGAGCTTTTAATTTAAATTCGTTGTATTCCATTGATTTCATTCCTTTAAAAAAATTTGCAATACGTCCTAGTATTCATGTATAATATTGTCTGTTGACTCTGTCGACCTAAATGATTAATATAAGACTTATCTAAGAAAGAGGTGACAATTATGGCAAACAATCCATCAGCAATTAAACGCACACGTCAAACAATCAAGCGTACTGAAAAAAATACCGCTAAATTATCTGAAATGCGTACACATATCAAAAAATACAAAAACGCCGTTGAGACTGGCGAAGGTGATTTACAAGCATTATTAACTAACGCAGTGAAAAGTATTGATATCGCCGCAGGTCATGGTATTATCCATACCAACAAAGCCAAACGTCTAAAATCAAATTTAGCAACTTATGCTAAATAATAATTTCAATGGTTCAAAAGAAGCTATCCGAGCACATTCGTGTTCGGATTTTTTATTGATACAATTGATGCAACTGCGTTATCAATAAATAAAAGTGATTGTCAGGCATGCCTACACCCGTCTTTAATTTAAAGTCAATTTCCGCTAAATAATCATAAAAAGTTTTCAGTGAGGATAGAGAAATATGACGTGCATTTTGAAAAGCGATTTGTACTCGATATGGATGGATATTCAGTAACTTGGCAATATCACTCGGTTGATAACCTTGACGTTGAAGGATGCAAGATTGTAACATAACGCGAAATTGGGAAATGATCAAACCAAAAATTGCAATTGGCTCATGCTTCAACAAAATCAAATCCTCATAAATTTGAATGGCTTCGGAATATTTCTTAGCTGATAGTGCATTGGTTAATTTAAAAATATCGGACTCCATCGTACGTGGCACCAACTGAGTTAATGTTGCTTCATCGATTTCATTACCCGATAACGCATATAATTGTAACTTTTTAAGTTCCTCTATCGCTTGGGTTAATGAATAAGAAACACGTACTAATAAACTATCCACTAAGTGTGCCGATAATTGAAAGTTGTGATGATCGAGGTATTGTTGAAGATATTGCTTTACCTTTGATTCATCCGGAGACGTCACATCGACAACATAACCTTGTTTCTTGGCAACTTTCGTTAATTTTTTGCGTCCATCGATCTTGGATGTACCGTGATGAAAAATAACCACGCTCGAGGGATTGGGATTATTAAAGTACGTATTGAGTCTTTCTTTATCCGTATCGCTCATCTTAAGATTTGTTTGACTCGAGAGGATTACCCCATGATGAACGGTAATCAGTCGCTTAGAAGCAAAAAAACTATAGGAATCTGCTTCGTTCAATACAGATTCAATGGTATCATCTTCTAAATCCATTGAAATCACTTCATATTCCGAATCCAGTGCCGAATCTGGCGCAATCTGCTGATAAAATTGCTCAATTAAAAAAGCTTCATCACCTTCTAGAATATAAATAGGTTGTACCATCTTCCCCTCGCCTCCTTACATGAAAATCTTCAATGAATATTCTTATTCTATTATACCAAAAATATCGTTAGAACAGAAAAAAGGTACCTGAAACGATACCTTTAAATCAAACTAAGAACGTTGAATTTCAACGACCCAATTATCTTCTTTTTCGATTGAATTCAGCATTGACGGCTTAAGTTCAGCTTGGTCATTTCGCGCCACAACCCGTCCACTAAATGGCGAAGGCACTTCAATCGCGGCTTTTGCTGCTTCAACATTGAACAGTGTGTCATCTTCCTTAATTTCACCTAAATCAGCGATGCTAACATAGGCAATATCTCCCGCTTCTTCCTGAAAAACTTCATTAACACCAATGCGTAAAATATTGTTTTTTTCTTCAATCCATAAATTATCTAACATAATTTAATCTCCATTTCTCTTTACTCTTCAAAAATCGAACTACGATAGTGATAGCGCATCGATAGAATCAATCCTACCCCAATCATATTACTTAATAATGCCGAACCCCCTTGAGATACGAATGGAAGTGGCACCCCCGTAATTGGGAGTAATCCGATTGTCATTCCCACATTTTCTAATACGTGGAATAAAATCATCGAAATAACGCCGGCAGCAATATAAGTATAATATTCATTTTTAACTTTAAAACAAGTTTGTACCATTTGATAGATTAACACAAAATAGATTAATAATAAAAAGGCACTTCCCACAAATCCAAAATTTTCAGCAATCGTTGTAAAAATAAAGTCAGATTCACGAACTGGAACGACTACTTCAGATTGTCCAAAACCCTTACCTAATAACATCCCCGAGCCTACCGCTTTAATACTTTGAGCCAACTGATATCCTGCTCCTTGCGTATCTTCGAATGGGCTAAACCAGATGGTAATTCGTTTTAATTGATAATCCATCAATATACCGTTATCTGTTAAAAAGTCTGGAAAGAAAATAGCTACAAGTAGTATACCACCCCCGATAAAAATAACGGCACTTGCGATTGGGACGATAATTCGCCAACTAATTCCTGAAAGCAGTATCATACCGGCTGTAATCGTTAAAATAACTAAGTTAGTCCCTAAGTCATTTTGCAATTGAATTAAAATTACTGGAACGATTGCAGCAGCTAGGATTTTTCCTAAAAGCATAAAATCCGTCTTAAGTGTACGGTGAATATATTTATTGTTGTGCGACGTAATAACTTTTGCAAGAAATACAATATAGGCTGGTTTAAAGAGCTCTGAAGGTTGTAATGTTAATCCCCCGATGGCAAACCAACTTTTTGCACCTGTTTCAATTGCTAATTCACGGTCGTAAAAAAGTAATACTAAAATAAGAAGAAAAATACCAAAGCCATAAATGAGGTTGGATAGTTTCCAAAATTGCTCACCATCAAACTGCATAATTACAATGATAATAATGGCCCCAATCAAATACCAAAGTCCGTGATATAACGTTGGAACAATCCCTTGACCTTGAATCATTGCTGTCGTACTGTAAACACTTAGCATCCCAATAATGGCTAAAATCATAACATTGAGAATAATGCCATAGTCGATTCGATTTTCATTGTCACGATGTAGTTCTCTAATTGATGACATATTATCTCGCTTCCTTTCTTGATGGATTTACTTGAATAGAATGATTTAGTGCCTGTGCTTTTAAGTATGGGCTGTAACTTTCGCTAGATACCAAATAATGATCTGTGGTCCGAGTTTCCGCAATTAATTGATTTAATGATTTGGTAGAGTAATCATAATAAAAAATATTGACAAACGCTCCAAATGCTAGGACCATCCCAATTAAATATAACCAAATAATAAAGATAATCACTACCCCGATTGTATCTTGGGTTAAATTATTATTCGTGAATGAAAGATAAATTGGGAATAGTTGAGTAACTAATGCAATGCCAACGAAAGCTGTAATGGATCCAGGTATGGCATACTTCATTGGCCAGTCAACATTTGGCATAAAGTGATAAATCATAAGTAAAATCATAAACATACTTATTATAACAATTATCCAACCTTGTTGCGATAAAAATGTTAATAGAAATAACTCGACTTGAAAAAGTGAGTACAACCATATAATCAATTGCTCACCGAAGACAATGAAAAATGTTGTAACTACTGTTCCTATCACTAATAGTACCGTAAAAATATAAGCAAAAATTCGAGCAACAATAAAATTTTTGCGTTGCGGCGAACGATATATACGATTCATCAGCCGTTGTAATGTGTTAAATACATTCGAAGCTGGCCATAATGAAATTAATAAACTGAGTGAGAATGCGCTTGAACTGGTACTTGATAAATATTGGGTTAACAGACCAATTACAAAATGCTCAATCTCATCAGGTAATAACTTACTAATAAATGAAAGAATCTCTTGATGTGTGAAAGGTAAGACGGCAATTAAATTGGCCAGTGCAAGCATGAGTGGAAATAATGCGAATAAAATGTAAAAGCATAACTCGGCAGAATAACGTCCAAAGCTGACTGATGATTTATTCAATTGAAATGTCAAATACAGTCGTTGTAATGTTGGGTTCTTTTTCATCTAACTTTCCTTCCCTAGTTTACTGACGATACAAATCATATCATAGATTCATCTAATTACATACATTTTTTAGACACCACTCTCATATCACGTTATAATAGGTCTATAAGGAGGAGATTATATGCCAAGTAATGATCAAGGTGTGACATTTTATTTTATCCGTCACGGTCAAACCTACTTTAATTTATATGAGCGAATGCAAGGATGGTCCAACGCACCGCTTACTAAAGAAGGAATTCGAGATGTAAGACGAAGTGGACGCGGTCTTGCAGACATTCATTTTGATGCAATATACTCAAGTGATTTGCGCCGTACCATCGATACTGCCAAAATTATTCATGAGGAAAACCACCATTCTGATGGTTTAGAAATTATCCCAATGCCTGAATTTCGAGAAGTATGGTTTGGTTCTTTTGAAGGCTTACCGATTGAAGATGTATGGCCAAAAATTAAAGACCACGCGCGAATTCAACATGATATTCCTACTGGAAGTGATGTTGAGATTCGTCATCTGCTAAATACAATGAAGGCAAAAGACCCATACGCCCATGCAGAAAATTATGTTGAATTTTGGTTCCGTGTTGAATCTGGCTTGCTCAAATTACTCAATCGTCATGCTGGAACTGGACATAATGTCTTAGTATCCTGTCATGGTCTGACCATTCGTAACTTGATTGAAGGTTTGGTAGCCGACTTTGACCAAACTGACGCATTAAAAAATGCCTCTGTATCGATTGTTAAGTACCATAACGGACAATTTAAATTAGAAGTCTATAACCAAGTTGATCATTTTAAAGATGAAGCAGAAGAAGCTTCACAACATTCATAATCTTGATGAACTATAAAATAGATAACAGGCTGCGAAAAAATATCGCAGCCTTTTTATTAAGTATTATCGTTTGATTTCTCCATCTTTTTCATAAGCATAGATGGGTTCGTCTAGCTCCTCATCATATTCTACAATTAAGTTATGTCCTTCAAAAAACCAAGCATCTTCCTTTTCAACAAAGAACACCCAGCCATTCTCTCCCGTAAATTGTGCCACAGGGTCCACTGGATCGGTCACTTCAAAGATTAATGCGAGCATCTCATGTAATGGGCTCGAACCATATAATTTAGACTTAAATCTTATTGACGGTGACTGTCCTTCAGGTAGTCCCACTTGCTCGTGGAACCATTGCTCTGCTTGTGCGTTCACTTTTATTTCCATAGTTTGCTCCTTTATCTTTGATTCGTCTCTATCTTACACTAAATGATGTTGAAAAGCATAAATCGTTGCCTGGGTCCGATCATTTACCTCAAGTTTTGCCAAGATATTTGAAACATGTGTTTTTACTGTTTTTAAAGTTATAAATAAATGATCAGCAATTTCTTGGTTAGTATACCCTTTTGCAATTAAAAGTAGTACTTCCTTTTCGCGCTCTGTCAATTGATCATGAGGCATTTGCTGGCTATCACGATATGTTTGGTCATTTATTTTGTCTTGAACGGCCGGTTCAATGACTTGCTCCCCCGCATTTGTCTGACGTACTGCATTAATAATTTCTTCAGCCGAACTGGTCTTTAATAAATAGCTCTTTGCACCAGCTTTCATCGCAGGGTAGACTTTCTCATCATCAATAAAGGATGTCAAAATAATAATCCGCGCCTCCGGCCATTCAGCTAGAATTCGTTGCGTTGCTTCGATACCATCCATCACATCCATAACTAAATCCATTAAGATAATATCAGGATGCAATTCAAGTGCTTTATGGTACCCTTCAAGACCGTTATGGGCTTGAGCAATCACTTCGATATCTTCTTGAATATTCAAATAAGAAGCCAGTCCTAATCGAACCATCTCATGGTCATCCACTAATAATACTTTGATCATCTTTCGTTTTCCTTTCTGTGACCATCAACTTAATTTCAATCACGGTTCCTTGGTTCAAGGCCGTTTTAATCTGAAATTGTCCTCCCATACTTTTGACTCGCTCTGACATATTACGAAGACCATAGTTGCCTTTATTCAGTCCTTCTTCCACATTAAAACCAATTCCATTGTCAGAAATTTTTAAAGTTACCAACCCATGTGTTTGTTCTAGAAAGACTTCAAGTTGCGTCGCTTTTGCATGACGCATCGCATTGGAAATGGCTTCTTGCACAATTCGAAACAAATGATCTTCAATTCCACTCTCAAGTTGTGTCGGCCCAAGGTTCCACTGAATCTTCATAGGAACTTTTGTCTGTAATTCAGTTAATAAGTTTTCAATTCCGACTTCTAATTTGTGGTCTGCCAAATCAATTGGTCTTAAATGAAGTAGGAGCGCTCGCATTTCAGTTTGAGCCATCCCGATTGTCTGCTCGATTAACTGAACTTGATTAGCAATATCGAGACCTTCACGTTGACTCAGTTGATTCAGGGTGGAAATTAACATTGTCGCAGCAAATAATTGCTGACTCACTGAATCATGCAGCTCACGCGCAATTCGATGGCGTTCACGCTCAATAATTTCTTCTTCGGTATGTTCACCTACAAAAGTAGGCCCGGCAGTAAATTCTTGCAATTCACTAGACAGATGCCCCAACTGATCACGTAACCCTAAAATTGTCTGATTAATTAAATAGAGGCTTTGAATTTGCTGACTCGATGGAATTTCTTGATCAAAAACTGGTTGATGGTATTGCCCTTGCGTTAACCAATTGAGCCGGGCATTAATACTATCAAAGGGTCTGGCAACATCTAGTGTAAATAACGTTGCGAACGCGATACTTAACGTAATAATACTTGCTAGCATTATGATATACAGTGGGTAGTGCCAAACTTGAGTTTGCAATAAAGTCATGACTCGATCCCAATCATAATAAACATAACTGAAAACGAGTAATAAACCTACTAATCCGCTTAAAAATAAACATTGAATACTAAAAAATTTAAACCATAATTTAAAATTCATACTAAAATCACCTCAATATTCCCAAATACTTGAGAAATCATCAAGTTGATGCGGGGGGTCTTTTCAGTATAGTTTTCACTTTGCCATTTCAAAGACTCTGCCATCAATTCGTAACGTTCTGATTGAAAATCAACTTCACCTACTACGCTACTGAGATGAATTTTTAATGCAATATCTTTCGGAATCACTACACGTGTTCGTCCTAAAACCTTTCGAATAATAACGGTAATCTCACGATTTGGTATTACAGTATTACCAAAATCAATCATCTGGCTACCACCAAAATAGACAATATTAATATCATCCCAAGCATAATCTTGCGAGTCAGAGCCATAAAGCTCTTGAACGGACCGCTTATCGATTGTCTGTTGCTGTGAAATGATTGGTTCTTTTAAAACAACCCCTTGATAAATTTGTGGTCGCTGTGGTGAGAGTATAAAGGCATCGGATAGATTCATCAATAGATGACCTTCCTCACTTCGAAAGGATAAATAAAAAATCAATAAGACCACTAACATTGCCCAAAATGAAGGTACAAGGAATAAACCGACAAATATCATCAATAAACTTAAGTATCTAACCACAATGATTAAAAGTGATTTTTTAATAAATAAGGTTCCCATTATAATTAATAATCCTACCGTAACGGCTGTAAGTCCCGGTAAATTATGAACTAATTGATAAAATAATAATAATAGACTTAGTATGACTGCAATTAATACATTCCGACGATCTAGCTTCATTCGGCACCTCCTGCCTAAAATGCTAAAAAACTTGCTTTTAAAAATAAAAGCAAGTTTGAAAGTTTATTGATCCGATGACTCTACACGAGTAATTTCAATATCGAATGAACCACCTGGCGTTTGAATCGTAACTTTGTCGCCTACTTTGTGTCCTAAAATGGTCTTGGCAATCGGTGAGTCGTTGGAAATCTTAAATTCAGTGGGGTCAGCTTCAGCGCTCCCAACAATCGTATATGTTTCTTCATCCCCATCTGGAATTTCCTTAAAAGACACTTTCCGTCCTAACGAAACAACATCTTTTTCAATGTGTTTATCATCAATAATTTCGGCATAACGTAACATATTTTCTAATGTCGAAATACGCCCTTCAACAAAAGCTTGTTCATCTTTAGCAGATTCATACTCTGAGTTTTCGGATAAGTCACCGAAACTACGAGCAATTTTAATACGATCAATAATCTCAATACGTTTATTGACCTTTAAATCTTCTAATTCTGCCTCAATTTTCGCTTTCCCTTCAAGGGTCATTGGATATGTTTTTTCAACCATTTAAATTCTCCTCTTAATAAAACATTGAGAATAAGATACCATGTTCATTGCTGAATTTCAATCTTATTCTCAAGTTATTCTTATTTGATATTGTGTAAAAAATGTTCAATCTTGGTAGATAGTAAATCAATCGCGACCGTATTATAGCCTCCCTCAGGTACAATAAGGTCAGCATATCGTTTCGTAGGTTCGATAAATTGATGGTGCATCGGTTTTACAACGTCAACATATTGCTGAATAACGGAGTCAACGGACCGGCCCCGTTCTTTAATATCACGCAAAATCCGTCGGGCTAATCGGATATCATCATCTGTATCCACGTAAACTTTAATATCCATCAGATTACGTAACTCTTGGGAGTATAAGATCAAAATTCCTTCCACGATAATTACATCGTGTGATTGTGCCATTCGAGTCTCATCAGAACGCGTATGGCGTGAATAATCATAAATTGGAATCTCAATCTCACCTCCATCAATTAAAGTAGCGAGATGCTTAGCAAACAAATCATTATCAAATGCATCAGGATGGTCATAATTCGTTTGAAGTCGTTGTTCAAAGGCAAGATGTGCTTGATCTTTATAATAATTATCTTGCGCGAGTAACATTACAGAATATCCTTGGAAATTACGCAATATTTGCTGACTCACGCTGGTCTTACCGCTCCCTGATCCGCCAGTAACACCAATTACTATCGGTTTCGTCGTCATTGAGTTCCTCCATATTTTTACTGTTGGTTTTCTTGTGTATCTTCACTCTCTAAAGATTCATCGGTTGTCTCTTCTTGAGTATCACGGTTATTTACGTATTGTTCTACTAATAAATCGTGCTCTTCTTGCGTTTGAGAGAAGTAGACTTCTTGTGTATCAATATCTGCTACAAAGTAATAGTAATCTGAATACGTTGGATAAATTGCCGCTGTAATTGCAGAATAACTTGGCGAATTCATTGGACCAGGTGGTAAGCCAATATGTTGATACGTATTATACGGTGAGTCGACTTCTAAATCATCATAAGTAACAAACTCTTTATGCTCACCTAATACGTATAAAATCGTAATATCTGATTGTAAAGGCATTTCAATGGCCATTCGGTTGTAGAATACACCACTGACTAATTTTCGATCCTCAGCAGTAATAGCTTCACGCTCAATAATTGAAGCCAATGTCAAAATTTGATGGTAAGTCAATTCGGTATTGTATAAATCTTCGACCAATTGTTGATAAGTTAAGTTTGCCGATTCAACCATTTGTTCAATCAATTCATAGGCAGACATCCCCGCAAAATAGTCATACGTCGCTGGATATAAATAGCCTTCTAGTGAATATTTCAACCCCTCAATTTCCGTTAGATCTTGTAACAAGGTTGGGAACTTGGCAACCAGTCGGTTCATTGTTTCTTTACTTTGAACAGTTTGAATAAACTCTTCTTTAGAAATTGCCGTATTTTCATCAACTAACTCTGCAATCTGCTCGACGGTCGCTCCTTCTACCACGGTAAGTGTCGTGTCCGCATCAACGAAGATTGGCTCGCCGCCTTCCTCTAATCGCTCCAATACTTGCTGGGCATTCATCGATGGCGACAGCTGATAGTGACCTGCTTGAAGCCCACGAGTTCCCTGTGTTCTTAAAAACAAATGAAAGATATCGGCATTGCGAATAATCCCCGCATCTTCTAGCAGCTCTGCAATACTGCGTTTACTACTGTCGAAAGGGATGGTTACTTCAACCTCTTGATGATTTGACGGATCTACCGGTTTTAAAGCCGTTTTTACATAACGGTAGCCTAGCATACTGACAATCAGGACTGTAAGCAAGCTGATCAGCATAATGATCCTAACGATTCGTGTCGTCCATAATCGTTCTTTCATCCTTGCTTCTTCTACTTTTTGCGCTTGTTGTTTCAATTGATTACGAGATCTCATGAAGGGATCCTCCTTTTCATCATCGTCGGTGAAATTATATCAGAATTACAGTCTAATAACTAGACTTACTTCATTTTTAAGCTTTATAAACAAAGTCCGGACAATCATTGCCCGGACTGATTATTAATTTTACCCTCGCTTATTCAGCTGCTTCTTCATCGATAAAAGTAGCAATAACTTCTTCAACCATATCCCATTCTTCATCAGATTCTATCTGGTGAAGTGAGCCTGCTAAATCATCGTCTTCTTTATAAGAAAAGACTTGAATCTCTACTTCATCATCATTATCCGTACCATGTGGGTATACTACAACATAATTTTTTTGGTAATCTTGTGAATCAAAGGTGAATAAGATATGGTATAAAGTCTCATTACCTTCTTCATCAATGATCGTAATTAACTCTTCTTCATGATTATGGCCACATTCACATTCATGATGTGCTTCATCTGGATGATGGTGATATCCACAACCACATTCGTGTTTATGTTCTTCGGTCATCTCTATACACTCCTAGTTTGTATTTGCATCTAAATAATTTTGTAAAATAATTACAGCCGCTATTTTATCAATAACTTGCTTACGCTTTTTGCGTGAAACGTTCCCTTCTTGAATTAGCATTCGCTCAGCTTGGGAGGTTGTTAAACGCTCGTCTTGATAATGAATTGTTAATTCTGGCAGTAATTGTAACAACTTTTCACCATAAGATTGGCTAGCTATAGCACGCGGTCCTAATGTATTATTCATATTTTTAGGAAGTCCAATGACAACCGTCTTGACTTGGTTTTCTTCAATTAACTGAAGCAATCGGTCAAAGCCAAAGTCTTCTTGCTCTTCATCAATACGAATCGTCTCTAATCCTTGAGCTGTCCATCCCATCAAATCACTGACTGCTACACCAACCGTCTTAGATCCTACATCCAATCCCATGATTCGAGAATAGTTTGATTTCATATTATTTTGCGATATAGTACTCGACTAATTTTTCTAAAATCTCATCACGTTCATGTCGACGAATTAAATTCCGTGCATCTTTATGACGTGGGATATATGCTGGGTCGCCTGATAAAAGATACCCTACAATTTGATTAATTGGGTCATAGCCTTTTTCTTTTAAGGCATGATAAACAATGTCCAACGTCTCGCGAACGGTATGTTGTTCTAAATCATCGAGCTTAAACATAATTGTTTCATCTAATGATTGCATATGCACCAGACCTTTCTTCTTATTAAAACAAATTCTTAATCTACATTTTACCACAAAAATCTAAATGATGCCTAATTTTATACTAAGCTTTGAATTTGTGCCCCAACTTGATCTAAAAGTGTAGGAATTCCCGCTGGATTTTTCCCACCAGCTTGCGCCATGTCTGGACGTCCACCGCCGCCACCGCCGATTAATTTCGCAAGTGGTTTTACTAAATCACCAGCTTTAATCCCTTTTTCGATGGCTTTATTATCCGCTAAAACTAATAAATTCGCTTTATCCCCTTGATCAGACACAATCACTAGGATGTCTGAAGCTTTTCGTTGGCGCCACTCATCACCAAGACTGCGCATCACATCAACCGATTGATTATCTAACTTGATTGTAAGGTATGTTAAGTCTGCGACTTCTTCTACTTGTTGGAAGAGTGTCTCAGATTCTTGTTGCATCATCTTGCGAGTTAAAGATTCCACTTTTGACTCAGCTTCTTTGAGTTCTGTCTGTAACTGGTGGATGCGAGCAAGTAGTTGGTCTTCTTGTTGAACTTTCAATTCTTCTTGAATTTGTTCAAGCAATTCACTCTGATTTTGATAGTATTCAATCGCCGCTTGTCCAGTTAAGGCCTCGATTCGACGGATTCCAGCGCCAATCCCCGACTCACTAATAACTTTTACTGTACCAATATCATTGGTGTTGCTAACATGGGTTCCCCCACATAACTCAATGGAATCATTTGCAATATTGACTACCCGTACTACGTCTCCGTATTTTTCACCGAAAAGTGCCATCGCACCCATTGCTTTCGCTTCTTCGATTGGCATCACATCTGTAACAACATCCACTGATTGATTTACCATTTGATTTACATAAGCTTCAATTTGATTTAATTCATCATCCGTCACTTTTCCAAAGTGAGAGAAGTCAAAGCGTAGACGATCGGGTCCAACATAAGACCCTGCTTGGTTCGCATGTTCCCCTAATACTTTCTTCAATCCACGATGTAACAAGTGAGTTGCAGTGTGGTTTTTATTCGTTGCATGGCGATATTTTGCGTCTACTTGAAGCGTGTAAGATTGTCCTTTAACGAGTGGCAATTCTGATACTTCGATTCGATGCATATACTGTCCATTCGGTGCTTTTTGTACATCCGAAACTTGTCCTATAATTTCATTACCATCATAGACTTCACCTTGATCAGCAATTTGTCCTCCCATTTCAGCATAGAAAGGAGAACGGTTAAAAATAACCCAACCTGTATGACCAGGATTAAGTCGATCCATCAATTGATCATCTTGAACAATTGCCATAATTGTTGCATCGGCATTAAGTTGCTGATAACCAACAAATTCAAATTCACTATCAATCTGTTGTAAAACATCGGATTGCACTGACATACTATCTTCTTTTGAACGTGCGCTACGTGCTCTTTCACGCTGTGCTTCCATCTGTGCATCAAACCCTGCTCGATCGACCGTTAAATGATGTTCTTTCGCAAATTCCTCAGTCAACTCATAAGGAAAGCCGAATGTATCATAGAGAATAAATGCTTTCTCTCCTGGAATCACCGTTTCATTCTCCGCTTGCAATTCTTCGATTACAGATTGAAGTTGAATTTCCCCTTCTTCGATTCGCTCATGGAAACGTTCCTCCTCTTGGCGGAGGACTTGCTCAACAAATGCATGATTATCTTCGAGTTCAGTGTAGTAAGATCCCATTACTTCGACAATTACTGGAACAAGTTCGCTTAAGAATAAACGATCAATTCCCAAACGACGTCCATGCATGACGCTTCGACGAATGAGACGACGAATAATATAGCCTCTACCTTCATTTGAAGGCAATGCACCATCACTGATTGCAAAGGTGACGGCCCGAATATGGTCGGCAATTACTTTGAAACTTACTTGTAATTCACCTGCGTCCGCATAAGAGCGATTTGATAATGTCTCGATCGTTTTAATAATTGGCATAAATAAGTCCGTCTCAAAGTTTGTCGGTGTATCTTGAATGACAGAAACAAGGCGTTCAAGCCCCATCCCCGTATCGACGTTCTTATGAGGTAGCGGTTCATATGTATCATCTGGCATATGATTAAATTGAGAGAAAACTAAGTTCCAAATCTCTAACCAGCGCTCATTCTCACCGCCTGGATAATTCTCAGGATCACCTTCAGCTAAATCGCAATATGCTTCCCCTCGATCATAGAAAATCTCTGTATTTGGTCCACATGGTCCAGCGCCAATATCCCAGAAGTTCCCTTCTTCTGCCACAAGGTGCTCTTTATTAAATCCTGGCACTTGTTCCCAAATTTGCTTGGTCTCTTGGTCTTCAGTGTAATAAGTCACATAGAGTAATTCAGGGTCTAATGCTAACCATTCTTCACTCGTTAAAAATTCCCAAGCAAAATGAATCGCATCTTCTTTAAAGTAATCTCCAATTGAAAAGTTCCCTAACATCTCAAATAAGGTATGGTGACGCGCAGTATATCCTACGTTTTCAATATCATTCGTTCGGATACTCTTTTGTGCGTTAGTTAAACGTGGTTTTTCTGGAACTTCTGTTCCATCAAAATATTTCTTTAATGTTGCTACACCCGAGTTAATCCAAAGTAACGTTGGATCATTCACAGGAATCAATGATGCACTTGGCATCACTAAATGTGATTTTTGCTCGAAAAAATCTAAAAACATACTTCTTATTTCACGACTACTTAACTGCTTCATAACATCCTCCATTAATCAGTTTAATTCATGTTATATCTCGATAAGATTAAAATAAGAGTTGCTATACGTAAGGGCGTTCTAACGCGGTACCACCTTACTTATAACAACTCATTGTGTCAATCTTTAGGATTGTTAACGCCAATCACACGCTAATTTTTCAATTAGTACGATGAGGAGCATTTATTCGTCATTTCTTTCACCCAATGAAATGTCTCTAATTGTGAATAAACATAGTCTCATTGGCTTTAATTATAGGGTTTATGTCTAAAAAAATCAATACTTTTACGATGGATTCCATTTATTCACACGAATTTATACATTTTTACATCACTTTAGGTATAATAGTATCAGATTGATTATTTTGAGGTGACTTATGGACAAGACTATCCAAATTATTTGTCATTACGCAGCGGGAAATGGTTACGCTGAGAAACAACTTGAAAAAGTAACAAAAGAACTGCATCGGCTACAACTTGCTTATATCATTCATCGGACGAATTATGCGACACATGCTTCATCAATTACTCAAAAAATTATCGAGCAATTCGACGAAACACACCCTCACATTATTGTAATCGGAGGGGATGGTACGCTCCATCAGGTTGTGAACACACTTTATCAAAATCATTTCCAGATCCCCATCACCTACATTGCGGGAGGAACGGGGAATGATTTCCATCGAACCTGGTTAAAAGATAAAAGTATTGAACAATTGATCCAGCAAATCGCTTTTAATGCTCCCGCAACAGAGATACCTATGATTCGCTATCAACTTGATGATGAAGAAAAATCGCACTTAATTTTGAACAATATGGGATTTGGATTTGATGGCCTGATCAATTATTATGTTCAAAAACAACGCCATTCCGCAGCTGCGAAATGGTTGCAAAAATTCCGATTAAATTATATTTCAGCCATTTTCCCAAGTTTAAGATCAATTCCACACTTCAGTGTAAAAGGGACTCTCGATGGTAAGCCTTTTCAATTTGATCAGGTAAATATTGCTACCATTATTAATTCCCCATACAATGGCGGTGGCATTCGAATTTCCGATGTTGCTGTCGCAACCAATGATGAAATTAACTTCACCCTATTCCATGATGTGACTTTAAGCAGTGCGCTACCATTGATTTATAAAGTATTAATCTCAAAAAATCAGCGGACATCACCTAATGTAACACATTTAAAGGGGCAACATTTAACGTTAGAAGTATTGCATCCTGTTATAGGTCAAGTCGATGGTGAAGTGCTATACCCGCAAACTTACACTGTCGAGTGTCACGTTGCCCGTTATCCATTTAACTTATAAAAAATAAGACAGCACTACATACAACGTGCTGTCTTTTTGGTTTTCTCTTATTTTGGCATAAAATCATAGGGACTCAGCTCCCCCATATTAATCATCGGATCAATTTGATGAATCGTCTCTTCACTTAATACAATTTCTTCAACTACAGAGGAGGATTCAAATACTTCGATGGAATCCACTTCATTCGATAAATTCAAGTCTGAATCCACATTGTCATGAGCCATTGTTTCATCTAATTTATCTTGTTCAAATTCCATCATCAGTTCAATTAAGAACGTCTGTCTTTTCGATTGCTGGTATTGAACGCCTTGATTAAAACAAGCCTCACTACCGATTAAGACGAGATTTTCTTGCGCACGCGTCACAGCAGTATATAGCAAGTTGCGTTGAATAATTGGACGAAAAGCTGTCACCAAGGGGAAGATAACGAGCGGATATTCACTCCCTTGTGCTTTATGAATCGACACACAATACGCGAGCGTTAACTGATTCAAATCACCTCGGCGATAAGTTATTTCCTTTTCTCCTTCAAAAACAACCACCATTTCATCCGTTTTGGACTCCGTCTCATCTTTATAATCAATTCGTTGGATCATTCCGACGTCCCCATTAAAGACTTCGTCTTCCGTATTATTAACAAGCTGCAATACTTTGTCACCTTCACGAAAAACACCTTGGTTAAACTCAATTTCGCGGACTCCAGCTTCTGCTGGATTCATTAAAGATTGTAATACCGTATTTAATCGATTAATCCCTGCCTCACCTTTATACATCGGTGCTAATATTTGCATGGTCATCGCGTTGTATCCTTTTTTTAAGGCAAAAGAAGCGATATCATGAACCGCTTTTGCGATTCCTACTGTCCCGATCTCGATAAATGATCGGTCGTGTTGTTTTTGGGTAAAGTTCGTTGGCAAACTCCCTTGCCGAATATGACTTGCTAAGTCAATAATTGTACTCCCTTTACCTTGGCGATAAATACGTTTTAACGAAACAACAGGAATCTGTTTAGATTGAATTAAATCCGTAAATACTTGACCAGGTCCGACAGAGGGTAACTGATCCTGGTCCCCCACAAAAACAAGTTGCATCGATGACGGCACTGCTTGAAGTAGCCAATTCATTAACCAAGTATCCACCATCGACATCTCATCAATAATCAATAATTTACCCGCTAATAATTCAGCATGAAAATTTTCAGTCACAGATTCACGGGTAAAACCAATCAGTCGATGAATGGTAGAAGCAGGTAACCCAGTAGCCTCTTGCATTCGTTTAGCAGCCCTGCCTGTCGGAGCTGCTAAATGAATAACGGCTTCATCAGCCGTTTTATATGGCAACTCGCTCAAGTCATACTCATGCAACAAACTATGAAGTTGAATCAATCCATTTATTAAGGTCGTCTTACCCGTTCCAGGCCCACCAGTAATAATCGAAACAGGCGACTGAATTGCCCGTTTTAAAGCTGCCAACTGGCTTCGGTCATATTGAACATCGGATTGAGCCATTAGTTGATGCAATGCATCGTCAATTTCTTCTTCTGTAAAAGATTCACTAACGCAATTAGTAAGTTGTCTGACTAATTGCTTGGAGATGCCTACCTCTGCATAGAACAAACTCGCCATCGCGTAACGCTGATCATAACAAATTAGCATATCTTGATTCAGTGCTTCGTCCAGACCGTCTTCTAATTCTTGATCACTTACCAAGTAATTTCGACTTTGCTCTAACAATAATCGGCTTTGAGTAAAGAGTTCATCTTTACTGATCCAAGTATGTCCTTGATCATAGCAGATTAAATAAACGCTTGACATTGCCGCCGCGGCAATACGTTTTAAGGCATCATCTTCAATGCCAAATTCCAGTGCGAGTTGATCTGCCTTCGTAAAAGAAATCCCTTCAATCGTTTGAATCAGCTCATAAGGATTGTCACGTATTATTTCTAGCGCTCGACTATCGTAATAATTAAAAATTCGGTCCGCCAACTTAGCGCTAAAGCCCCACTGGTTCAGTTGAATATAAATCCGTTCTGTCCCTTGATAGTTTAAAAGTTCTTGACGCAGCGATTTTGCGTTTTTGGCACTCAATCCGGTAATACCCTCTAAACTCTTCGGATCATCTATAATTAGTTCAATTGCTTTGGATCCAAGCTTGTCCACAATTCGCTCAGCGAGTACCGGTCCAATACCTTTAAAGCGATAGCTTGATAAATAATCTATTAATCCTTCTTCTGAAGTCGGAGTTAATTGTTGGTATCGTTCCACGGCAAATTGCTCGCCATATTTAGGATGCGTCGTCATTTTACCGAAAAATTCATATAAGGTATCGAGATGAATCGAGGGGAATTGACCGGTCATCACGATCTCATCAAGCAAGAACGCATCCCCTTGATCAGGATCTAACGCTACTCGCATCACTTTATAGAAGTTAGACGGACTCTCAAAATATATCGCATCAATTTCGCCGACTAAACGCATTTGAGTCATCCGTCATCACCTCCAAAATTAATTTAAATAATAATTAAACATATTGACGCTGAACCCTTTCAAAATAGGCTGCATCAATAATCCCGCCGCCTAAACATTCTTTGCCTTGGTAGAACACAACCGCTTGGCCAGGTGTGACCGCACGCATCGGTTCTTTAAAAATCACTTTCGCTTTAGTTAGCGTTTCATCTAATTCGACGGTGACAGGCACATCTTGTTGGCGATAGCGAATTTTCGCCGTACATTCAAATGTCCGCCCTAAATTCAACGAATGTGTAAAATGAACTTGAGAGGCAGTCAAATAATCTGAATAAAGGTTCGGATGATGAAAACCTTGACCTACATAAAGGGTTTTGGTTGCTAAGTCTTTCCCAATAACAAACCAAGGTTCCTCCAATTCGCCGCCACCACCAATGCCTAATCCGTGGCGTTGACCAATTGTGTAGTACATTAAACCAGCATGTGCTCCTTTATCTTCCCCATCCAGTGTCATCATTCGTCCAGGTTGGTTCGGTAAGTAATGGGATAGAAATTCATTAAAGTTACGTTCTCCAATAAAGCAAACCCCAGTCGAATCTTTCTTCTTAGCAGTAGCTAATTGATGTTCTTCGGCAATTTTACGCACTTCTGATTTTTCCAAATGACCAATTGGGAAGAGCGCCTTCTGTAATTGTTCTTGGCTCAATTGATTTAAGAAATAAGTTTGATCTTTATTTTGATCCTTACCACGCAATAAATGAACGACTCCATCTTCATCACGTTCAGCTCGAGCATAGTGCCCCATCGCAATATAGTCTGCGCCTAAATCCATAGCATAATCTAAAAATGCTTTGAATTTAATTTCTTTATTACACATAACGTCTGGATTCGGTGTCCTACCCGCACGATATTCAGCTAGAAAATATTCGAACACCGCATCCCAATATTCCTTTTCGAAGTTGACGGAATAATATGGAATATTTAATTGATTGGCAACAGCGGCCACATCTTCATAATCTTCTGTCGCCGTACAGTACCCTGTTTCATCCGTATCATCCCAGTTCTTCATAAATAAACCAATAACTTCATAACCTTGTTGTTGTAATAAGAGTGCCGCAACAGAAGAATCTACTCCGCCACTCATACCTAAAATTACTCTTGGTTTAGACTCTCCCACTTCACATTCCTCCTTATGATTAAGCATTAAACATCATGTTCAATTAAGACATGTCGCTCAACAAAACCATCTAAAATAAAATTAATCTTTTCAATAATAACTTCGTTATTATTTAATTGGGTCACATCGATGGTTTTAAATCCTTTTTCACTCGCAGTTGACATCTTTAATGTTTTTAAATCTTCATCAATCATCACTTTGAAGACCAAGCCTTGTGCATTATCTGTCTTTAAAGAACGTTTATATTGAAAGTTACCTTTATTCGTATTAACAAACCCATTGTCACGAAGCGTGTATGGACGGGCTTCTGGACTCACACTAAACACACGGTCGAACCCTTTTAAACTTGCTTGCTGATTGAATGCCATAATTATTTGTCTCCTTTTTCTTTAAGTTCTACTAATGTTTTTACAAATTGATCTATTTCATTTTTAGTTGTTTCTGGGCTGAATGAAATACGCAAACTTTGGACTAAACGATCTGTTTCATTCGGATAATACGCTTTTAAAATACGGCTTGGTTGAATACTACCGGCAGAGCAAGCCGATCCAGCAGAAACAGCGATTCCCACTAAATCCATCTGAATTCGTAACTTTGCACTCTCAAAATCGGGCAGCCAGAGATTGACAATATTATCCACTGAATGTGTTGTATTTCCATTGAGGTGATATTCAATTTGATGCGCCTTCAAGGACGTTAGTAAATCATCTTTAATAGACTGATAGTGAGCTAAATGTTGCGTCAATTCTCCCGTAGCGAGTTCAATTGCCTTTGCCAATCCTGCAATGTATGGAATATTTTCTGTCCCCGCTCGCTGAGACCGTTCTTGTCCCCCACCAACAATCATTGGATGCAATTGCATTGCAGGATTTTGTGGACGATAAACTAAAATCCCTACCCCTTTAGGGCCACTAATTTTATGGCCGGTTACTACGAAAGATGTAATGGGATAAGATGCATAGTCGCAATCAACTTTACCAATCGCTTGCACCGTATCACAGTGGAACCAATAGCCGCGGGACTGGGCTGCTTTAGATATACTTTCAATCGGAAGAATCGATCCCACTTCATTATTCACTGCCATAGCAATCCATCCCGTTGTCTGCGGAGTTGAAACAGCTTCAAATTGATCCACAGTGAATTCTCCTTCAGAATTAGGATTGACTAAGGTATAGGTAAACCCTTCATCTTCAAGTTGTTCTAAACACTTCAATACGGCAGAATGCTCGATTGAAGTGGCCACGAGATGATTTCCTAGCCCGAGCTCACGACTTTGGTAAGCTTGCGAACGAATCGCCCAATTAATGGCTTCAGTGGCCCCACTAGTAAAGTAAATTTCATCCGAAGAAACATTCAAACAACGGGCAATCGTTTGTCTTGAAGATTCTAACAACTCATGCGCTGTTCGACCTAATTGATAAGTGCTTGATGGATTGCCATAGTGTGTCGTTAAAGCCTCCGTAATGACTTTAATCACATCCGGATGTACCGCGGTCGTTGCCGCAGAATCAAGATAAATCATTCGATCACTCCTTTATTTTATAACAAATTTAAACATTTATTGTCCCAGTGTTCTTTTTTCTCGAATCGCATCAAAAATTGGCACTAAAAAGATTGCGATAAAACCAGTTGAAAAACCATTATTGTATAGTGTGGACCCCAAATGTAAGGTCAGTGTTTTGCTAAGTAAAGTCATATGCATAAAACCAGCAAATAATCCTCCAAGTAAGCCGTAATGACTCGTTAGAGGTGAAAGACCAAAAGCAAAGAGCATCGGTAACACAACCCCATTCGAAGAAAGGTTAACACCATAACACCAGCCAGCCAAAATCACTCCGAGCATTGTAGGAATCACGTTTAATGGATGCGCACCTGCGGCACCAAAAGCCATTAATGATAACATCGCACCAATCGAAGTACCATTCATTGGAAATTGTATCGCATAAATAAAACTTAATCCCACTAAAACATTCAACGCCATATTCAAAGTCGCTGTATGTAACCCATAGGTCTGGATAAAATCAGCACCTGCAATACCACGTGAAAGAATCAATTTCGGATAATTTTCCTTCACTTGTTGCCACTGACTCAAGGCGAATAGAATAAAAATAACCGATAAAATCATTAAATAATCTGTAATATGCGCATGGGCATGAGTACTAATAATATTCACCGGCGCCACTTCCATATGCAATTGTGCCATTACCGCAGTCACAACAATCCCAATCAACCCAGCAACGTACCCATAGTTAAGTAGTGTCATGCCTCCATGGAATTTCGCAGTTTTATTGGCTAAAGGTACAGAAATCATCCCGATTATTACTCCAACTATAGCGCCAGCAACTAGCGAACCGATCGAATGGCCTCCCATTAACCAGATAACTGAAGACATCGGTCCTAATGAATTAGCATACATCGCAAAGGCAAAATTTTGAGCAATTGACTCTCTCGCCCACCAGCTATAAAGACAAACGCCCATCATTGGCGGAATAATATTTAAAAAATGACTCCCAAAAAAAGCATGGCCACAAGAGAAGAATACACTGGCAACATAAGCACCTTTAAGCTCTTTTGCGCCGCTTAAACGATATAACAAATGCGCAATTAAAAAATGAACGGCCACGTTAATAAACGTTGCACTAACACCACCGATTTCCAGATAATCATGCGTTAATATCCCCGATTGATTCAAAATCACTTTGACACCATTCAGAGCATCCGAACGGTCCGGCATAAACATTGCAAAAATAAATGTATAAACACTCATCATTAAAAATAAATTACGTTCAATCCATTTTGTTAAACGTTGCTTGTGTATGGTCATCTCTTACCTCCAGATAAATCTTCTTTTAAGCTAATTGTTGAATAAAAGCTTTGACTACCAAATTATACACTAATTAGGTAAAATTGTAATGTAATCAAGATAATGAAAGGAGCATTCTATGCAGAAACCACTGGCTTATCGGATGCGTCCCCAACATATTGATGAAATTATCGGTCAAAAGCATCTAGTCGGTCCAGGAAAAATTATTCGGCGCATGGTTGATGCCAAGCGACTATCTTCAATGATTTTATACGGGCCTCCTGGAACGGGAAAGACCAGTATTGCTAGCGCCATTGCCGGAAGTAGTCGATATGCCTTCCGAATTTTAAACGCATCGAACGATGGTAAAAAAGAATTAGAACAAGTTGTTGAAGAAGGTAAAATGTCTGGTTCGGTTATTTTACTGCTAGACGAAATTCACCGTCTTAATACGACGAAGCAAGATTTTCTCTTGCCCCACCTCGAAAGTGGACGGGTTATATTAATTGGAGCTACAACCGAAAACCCATACTTAACGATTAATCCTGCGATTCGAAGTCGTGTTCAAATTTTCCAAGTGAAGCCTCCCCAATCGGAGGAGGTCAAAGAAGCTCTGCAACGAGCTATCAAAGATAAAGAGCATGGTTTAGGAGAATACAACATTGAACTTTCTGAAGATGTTTTAAATCACTTTGCTCACGTTACACTAGGTGATATCCGTTCAGCATTAAACGCGCTTGAATTGGCAGTTTTATCGACCCCTCCTGAATCCGACGGAACGATACGTATTACCCAAGAAATCGCCGAAGAGTGCTTGCAACATAAACGGATGGTTCACGACAAAGATGGCGATGCTCATTATGATACGATTTCTGCCTTTCAAAAGTCAATTCGTGGATCAGACGTTGACGCTGCCCTCTATTATTTAGCCGTTTTACTTGAAGCGGGTGAATTAACAATTGCATGCCGCCGCCTTCTCGTAACGGCTTATGAAGACATTGGACTTGCAAATCCCGCCGCTACCTTAAGAACGGTCTCTGCGGTTCAAGCTGCTGAACGTCTAGGAATGCCTGAAGCGCGAATTCCTCTGGCATTTGCCGTAACTGAATTAGCTTTAAGTCCTAAATCAAATACGAGTTACATGGGTATCAATAAAGCGATGGGTGCTATTCGGGACGGGAAGGTTGGGCCAATTCCTCTTCATTTGCGGGATGCGCATTATTCAGGTGCGAAAGACTTAGGTCACGGAGTTGATTACTTGTACCCGCATGATTATCCACACCATTACGTCACGCAACAATATCTACCCGATGTGCTAGTAAATGAACAATTCTTTAATCCTGACACTTCTAACAAATACGAATCTACACTAAGTCAGATTTATCAGCAACTAAAGCAAGACAAAAAAAGTTAAACGTTACCATTGTTGATAGATTAATCTTTTATCAAATATTTCTTTCGATTTTTGTGTCAAGCACAAATGAATATGTCCCGATTTTTGGGTTTTTAGCGTGTAACGAAAGAGGGTTAAAAACTACCGCGCTTCGCTCGCTTGGTTGCCTCGTGATGAAGGACGATACAAAAAGCGCATCGTCCTTCATCACGAGGGATTATCACTACACTTCAATTAGCTCTTTTTTCTTTATGTATTCTTGCTTCTTTAGGTAACGTTGATAAGATTGTCCTTTCCACGGATGCGACATCGGTGGAATGTGTGGTTTCGGTTTAGACTTAGCTTCTTGAATATCTAGTATTTTAGATATGGCTTGGTGTGACGGCATTTCAATTAGTTTAAAGAGTTGATTTTTATGAGAGACAAAGAGTTGTAAATCACGCGTACTAATGACCATAACTTTAGTTTTTCTTGGCAAATGGACTTGCCTCCCATGCTGGTCGTGAAGATGATAGACATGGTTGTTGTATCGAACAGTATGACCAGAGTGAATGACACGCAGGGCAAATCTAGCGAGGATGTAATCGAGATTTGTGTCTGCTGATAGTGTTTCAAAGGCATTTATGCTATCTTTAATGGGATGGGCGAATTTTTGATTAAACTGTGGGAGATAGTCCCTTAGAAACTGATTCGCTTCATCCATATTACGGATACCATTTAACCGCATTTCTTGAAGTAAGCGGTTTTGAAACGTACCGAAAAGACGTTCAATACGTCCTTTAGCTTGGGGTACTGAGGTCGCTTCCAGTTCAATTCCAAGTGTCTGGCAAGCATATCCGTATTGAGTGAGGGCCTGTTCTTCAAGAGCAGCGCCCTTTTTTGGGGTGTTGACGCCTGAGAAAATGGATCGATAATCTGTCAAAATGCGATGAGGAATACCGTAGTGGGTCAGGAATTGATGTGAGACTTGATAATAGCCTTCAAGTGTCTCCTGTGCTGCGAAATAAGCACCAACGACTGTACCAGTGGCATCATCAATCGCGGCATGGAGATAGTAATAGTTCTCGTCAGCCTCGAACCATTGATGTTCTGAAGCATCCATCTGAAGCAGTTCCCCAGCATATTTGCATCGTGGGCGACTCGGGTGTGCTTTTGAGGCTTCAACGACTTGAACCTCCTGTAAGGTTTCTTTTTCGTGAGGGGTCAGGCCTTTCTTGTCTGCTTTGTCTTCGAGCTCTTTAGCGACACGCCGTTTAGTTCGACGGGTAGCTAGAGGCGAGACAATGTGTGCTTCCTTCAAGATATTTCTTAGCGAGCTTTCAGAGAGAAGGATTTCCTCAACTTCTTGAAGTTTTTCATGGAAGTGTGTGAAGTTAAAGTCATAGTATTTCGAGCGATAGAGCTGAACGATTCGCTTTCGAGTATGACGGTCAATGGTTTTAGAAGGTTTGCGATTGGCATTCTTATGTCTGAAGCCTTTTCGCCCCTCTTGTTTGTATTTAAGAATCAATCGATTGATCTGTCGTCTGGATAAGTTTAATTCCACTTCAGCACGAGCTTTGGATTTCCGTCCATTGACGACAGCCTTGATGATATTATATTTATGTGTCTCATTCATGTTAAGATAATCCTCCATTGAGATCCCTCCTTAGATTTAATATACACTAAAGTGGGACATTTTCATTTACGGTTACTTGAGACATTATCATTTGTGGATGAGATTTATCAAATATTTCTTTCGATTTTTGTTGCTTTTTTGAAAGTCTGTGCTATAATAAAAATATAGAAAGATGTCTGAGGTGTTCGTTGTAAGTGCAATGTGTGGACCGAACGCTTTATGAATATATCGGGATTCTATATCGGTAATTGGATGACAGGCCTTTTCATTTGGAAGTCAGAAAATGCCGTGGGAAGCCCACCTGTAATTACTTACAGGTCAATACTCGTACTTACATAAACGGCACCATCGGATATTTTTTATTAAAGTCGGCAATTGCTGGCTTTTTTATTTTATTTCAAGGAGAGCCTATAATGAAATCCATTCGTTACATTCTACTTAGCCTTATTTCAATCCATTGGCTAGATATCTGTAAAGTTAAACACGTTGAATCAAAATAATTGATGGAACTGAGCCGAAAGATTAACCTCCTCATAAAAATAGGAATCAAACAACCGCCGTTGTCTGATTCCTGATTTTTTATTCTGCTTTTAATGCAGCTACTGTCATATAATTGTATGGTTGGTTAAAATGCGGTAAGAAGAAAATATCAAGTAATGATAATTTATCAATCGTAAGTTCTTCTTGAATTGCTAGTGAGAACATATGAATTGCCATTGACACATCATATTCAGATGCTAACTGTGCACCTAAAAGTCGTCGTGTAGCACGGTCATAAGTGAGTCTGATTTTCACCGTATAATTTTCTGGGATAAAGTTAGGGAATTGTAAATCCTCATAATCAACGTATGCCACATCGATACCGGCTTCTTTAGCTGCTTTCACACTTAAACCTGTTGAAACCATCTTAAAGTCATAGATACAAATTCCATTCGAACCTTGAATTCCAGCACCTTCAAGGTGAGTACCACCAATATTATGAGCCGCGACAATACCTGAACGAACGGCATTAGAAGCTAGCGCAATATAACTATCTGATTGTAACGCATTGGAGTAGTTATTGGCACAGTCTCCAATTGCATAGACGTTATCATCTCTTGTTTTGAAAGTACGATCTACTAAATAAGCACCATTATCGAACGTCTTCAAGTGGTCTCCCGCGAGAGAAGCATTTGGAATAAACCCAATTGAATTTACCACTAAATCTACTGAATACTCGCCACGGTTCGTCTTTAATCCACAAACATGGCCATCTTCATTCCCTATATATTCTTCTGCCCACTCATCTGTTCGTACATCGATGCCGTGATCTTTTAGATTTTGGTCCATTAAACGTGCAAATTCTGGGTCATAATAATTTGATAAGGTTGTAGAAGCTGCATCAAATAAAGTTACTTTTTTGCCACGGCGTTGCATCGCTTCAGCAATTTCAACACCAATGTATCCTGCACCAATTACAGCAACGGATTCAACTGCTGGGTCTTGCAATGCATGGTCAAGCGCTTGTCCTTCTTGGAATAATTTCAAGAAGTAGAGTCCTTCCAAATCATTGCCAGGAATTTGAGGCGTAATTGGAAGTGAGCCTGTGGCGAGAATCAATTTATCATAGTCAAATACATGCACTTCACCCGATTGATCGGTCGCGTAAACTTGTTGCTGTTCGTAATCTACACGATCAACCGTTGTTTCCAAATAAATTTGAGCACCCTTTGCTTTAAAGTCTTCTTCTTTAGCATAGAATAACTTATCATACCCATCAATTTGTCTTCCAACCCACAATGCCGTCCCACATCCTAAGTAACTTAAGTTTGAGTTACGGTCAATCATCACTAAATCAATTCCTTCGTATTGATCCAACAAGGTATTAGCAGCAGCAATCCCCGCGTGATTTGTTCCAATTAATACAACTTTCATCCGTTGCACCATCCTTTATTTTGTATTTATTATTACAACTTTCCAAAGCTAAACCTATTATAACCACTTGTGAACATTTTATCAATCAAAACCCTTATTCTATTAAACATAAAAACCAGGTATTTTCATTTATGAAAATACCTGGTTCACAAAAATAATTAAATTTGACTATTTTTATATGATTATTTTAAACGCTCAACATCGCGAGCAATTTCACGTTCTTCGTCTGTTGGAATATTAATAACGGTAATTTTTGATCCATCTTTAGAAATAATCGCTTCATCGCGTGTATTATTCTTTTCAGTATCAAGTTCACAACCGAACCATGAGATTCCCTCAATAATTGCCTCACGCGTTTCTTTTGAGTTTTCTCCGATACCTGCTGTAAAGACAATAATATCTACTCCGTTCATTACAGCAATGTATTGGCCGATATATTTTTGAACACGGCTATTGAACATATCTAACGCTAATTGCGCACGTTCATTTCCTGCTTCAGCCGCTTCTTCCACGTCACGCATATCGCTCGATACACCTGATACACCTAGGGTTCCTGATTTTTTGTTGAAGATATCAATCATTTCGCTAACTTCTTTAATACCTAATTTATTCATTAGGAAAGGAATTAGAGATGCATCGATGTCCCCAGTACGTGTTCCCATCTGAAGACCTGCTAATGGAGTGAATCCCATTGATGTATCGACTGATTTACCACCATCAACCGCTGTAATTGAAGCGCCGTTACCTAAATGGCAAGTAATAATCTTTAAGTCTTTAATATCTTTACCAACGATTTCAGCGGCACGGTTTGCCACATATTTATGTGATGTTCCGTGAGCACCGTATTTACGTGCTTTAAAGTCAGTATAGTATTCGTATGGTAAGCTGTATAGATAGTTAACAGGTGGCATTGACGTATGGAATGAAGTATCAAAAACTGCTACCATTTTTGCATTTGGTAATTTTTCTTGCATTGCACGAATTACAACTGCTTCTGCCGGGTTATGAAGTGGTGCAAATTCAGATAAATCTTCGATATGTTGAACGACTTGTTCATCAATCACTGTTGATTCTTTGAAGATTTCTCCCCCTGCAACAACACGGTGACCAACACCGTCAATTTCATCAAGGCTATCAATCACTTTATGCTCTTCTAATTGAGAAAGTAATAAATCAATGGCTACACCATGATCTGGAATATCTTGAACGAGTTCTACTTTTTCCCCATCTCCATATTTTAATGTAAAGACAGAATCTTCAATTCCAATTCGCTCTACGAGCCCTTTCGCAATGACATGCTCAGATGGCATATCATAAAGTTGATACTTAAGACTTGAACTTCCTGCATTAATTGCAAATGTTTTTGACATTTAGAATCTCCTATCTATTTTGTTTTCTTACGATATTTGTCAGCTGCGGCTTCGAATATCATTTATGACACTACCATACGATAACGTCATAGCTAAGTTTATTATACTTTAATTCATCTGAAAATGCTATGCTTCATTCTAATCTGATAAACTTATATAATTACATTCTCTCCGGTGCAGCTACCCCAAGCAATGAGAGTCCATCCTTAATTACAGTAGCTACAGCGTTCAATAAAGCCATCCGCGCGTTCAATTCTTCATCATCATTTAAGATACGAACATTGGCATAATAGCGATTGAAAAGTTGTGCCAATTGGATAACATATTTTGAAATAATTGAAGGCTCATAGCGTTCTGCTGCACGAACAATGGTAGATGGATAAGCTTGCAATTTCTTCACGAGTTCCCAACTATAGTCATCTGTTAATGATAGCGCTGCAGTCAAATCAATGTTTTGTTCATAACGGCTTAAAATACTATGAATTCTCGCATGAGTATATTGAACATAGGGCCCAGTCTCACCTTCAAACTGAACAACTTCTTCTAATTCAAAGTCAAAGTTATTCGTACGATCGTTTTTCAAATCATGAAAGACGACGGCTCCAACACCGACTTGGTGCGCTACCTCTTCTTTATTTGGTAAATCAGGGTTTTTCGCTTCAATCTGCTCACTTGCCAAACGAATCGCTTCATTTAAAACTTCTTCAAGTAGAATAATTTTTCCTTTACGGGTTGAAAGTTTTTTACCTCCGACTGTAATTAAGCCAAATGGGATGTGGTGCATTGACTGTGCCCAATCATTGCCCATTTTTTCAAGTACAGCTTTTAACTGCTTAAAGTGATTCGATTGTTCATTACCAACCACATACAAGCTTTGATCGAAATGATATGTGCGATGGCGGTAGTACGCTGTTGCCAAATCTCGCGTAATATAAAGTGTCGCCCCATCAGATTTTTTTATTAGTGCAGGTGGCAGATCATACTCATCTAGACGCACGATTAAAGACCCTTGATCAATTTCGGATAGCCCTTTTTCTTCGAGCAAGTCAACAATCTCGTCCATTTTATCATTATAGAAAGATTCGCCCGTATAATGGTCAAAATGAACATTCAACATCTTATAAACTTTATCAAATTCTTTTAATGACTCATCTTTAAACCAAGTCCAAAGTTGAATCATCTCAGGATCATGCTCTTCTAAACGTTTAAAAGCAGCGCGACCTTCGTCATCTAAACTTGGGTCTTCTTCAGCACGTTCATGGAATTCAACATATAATTTAACGAGCTCATTCACTGGGTCTGCTTTTACTTTCGCTTCATCTCCCCATTTCTGATAAGCCACAATCAACTTACCAAATTGCGTTCCCCAATCACCCAAGTGGTTAATATTAATTGTATGATAATTTATTTTCTTTAAGATTAAAGACAATGCATTCCCAATAACAGTCGATCTCAAATGCCCCATTGACATAGGTTTGGCAATATTTGGTGAGGACATATCGATGGTGACATTTTTTCCTTGACCAATATCTAATGAACCATAATTTTCACCGGCTTGATTGACCTCTTTAATAATTTGATCGGATATCTTTTGTCGATCTAATTTGAAGTTAATATAAGGTCCTACCGATGCAACTTGCGAAAATGCTGTTGTATCGATTTGTTCGACTAATTCTTCAGCAATCAGATTCGGTGCTTTACGAAAAGCTTTGGCTAATGTAAAGACTGGAAAAGCTAAGTCGCCATGTTCGGTATTATTAGGTACTTCGATAAGTGCTTCAACTTGTTCATAAGATAAATGTTCATATAATATGGCGTGAAGCTCTTTGGCGATTATTTCTCGTTGATTCATACTCTTTCTCCTATCATATATTTAATAAATAAAAAGCCTCCAAGACACAGGTCTTAGAGGCGAATTTAAAATCCACGGTACCACTCTAATTAATTGTAAAAACAATCAACTTTCTCATGCTAACGGTATGAAACCGGCTTAAGCTCAATCATTCGCTTAAGCGATATAAGAAGCGCGCTTCATTTATACCTCTTGCTTGGCTCTCAACTACCCAAGTCGCTGTATCTAAAAGTATATAAACTACTCTCTTCTCACCTTTAAACTATAGCCTAATTATAGCATGAATGTATTTGATATTTCAATCACGGAACAGCGTTCTCTTAAGTTAAAGAATAAACAGATTTATATATCGTCACGAATTAATGGCATTGACATACAACGTGGGCCACCACGACCTCGGACCAATTCACTGCCTTTAATTTTAACGAGTCGAATTCCATGATCTTCAAGTAACTGATTCGTTATCGTGTTCCGGTCATAGACAACGACAACCCCTGGCGCAATCGCTAACGTATTGGACCCATCATTCCACTGTTCTCGAGCCGCATCAACAATATCGCCACCACCACAAGAAATTAAAGTTACTTTTTCCAATCTAAGTGCCTTTGCGAGGACATTATCCAGCTTCGTAGAATCTTGCTCATCAATTATGACCGAACCATCTCCAGCATCAACAATTGAAACCACTCTAAGTCCAGCATTAATTTCTGGGTGAATGGTGAACTTGTCATAATCAACCATCGTGAAGACGGTATCTAAATGCATAAATTTACGATTTTCTCCAATTAAAAATGCTAACACTTGCTTAAACTGCCCTTGTTCAAAAAGACGACGTGCAAGCAATTCAATTGAACGTGAATCTGTTCGTTGAGAGATTCCGACCGCAACGACCTCCGGCGATAGAACTAAAATATCTCCACCTTCAATATCCGTTTCATCATCACGGTAGTAGTAGCGTCTGACTTGGTTGGCATAGGCAGGATGGTATCTAAAAATATAATCGCCGTAAATCGTCTCACGATTGCGCGTCACTTCATGCATATGGTTAATGGCAACACCATGACCAATCAATGCAAAAGGATCTCGCGTAAAATAAAGACTTGGCATCGGATCAACTAATAATGGATAATCACTTTCAATCAAATCAGCGAGTGAGTCGTGATGTGACATATCAATCTCATTTTTTCGATAGCCTTCCATTGTCTTCAAAATCATGTCATAAGTTGACATCGATAATAAATCTTGGCGCACTTGAGCTCTGAGGGTTTCGGATACAATCCCTGATTCATCCAACCACTCATCGATAAACTGCTCTTTTACATTTGCTGCATCAATCGCTTCTGATACTAAATCTTCAAGATAGACTACCTCTACCCCTTCTTCGCGTAAAACTTGAGCAAAGTAGTCATGCTCTTTTTGAGCTTCTTCTAAAAAAGGAATATCATCAAAAAGTAATCTCCCTAAATAATCCGGCATTAAATTATTGAGTTCTTTGCCTGGACGATGCAAAATTACTTTTCGAAGTTTTCCAATTTCATTAAATACATGGATCGGTTGATTGCCCATAGCTGATTCCTTTCTAAATAGCATATAAAACTTATTTTCGCTTCCATAAAATGTAAACGCTTATAATACTATTCTAATATGAATTCGAATGTAATGAAAGGCTTTTCTTAAAATAAAAGAGACTTCTCTAAGAAAAGTCTCTTAATCGAATTTAGGATTTGTAAGATACTAGGTACTCCCAGTCTCTTGTTTTATATATATATAGACCAAAGAATACAATTAAAGCGTTCGATAACAACATCGAAATCCAAATTCCGGTTGAACCTAGGGAGGTGAAAGTACTGAACAACCAGATTAGAGGTAATCGAACAAACCATAATCTTCCCATCGTCATAAGCATTGAATACTGAGTCTGACCACACCCTTGGAAATAACCATTAATAATCGAGAATAGTCCCATAAAGAAGATGATAAATGCTGAAAACATTAAATACTCAATTGCCTGACTCCATAAATGATCGCTACTTCCGGTTTTAATAAAAATACTGAGTAATGGAATACGAAATACTACAACTAATACCGAGGAAATCACTGACATTAAAATTACAATGACAATCGCTCGATTAAAGACTTGTTTACCTCGTTCAATTAATCCCGCTCCCATATGCTGACCAATAATTGAAGTTAAAGCTGCTCCAATCGCCATTTGCGGTTGGGTTAAGATATCGGTCACTCGGTTTACCATCGAGTAAGCTGCCAATGTATCGGTTCCATAAGTGGTGATCAACCCATTCAATACCGTAAAACCTAACGCAGAGCCACTGTAGCCTAGTGCGGATGGAATTGAAATTCGAAAAATTCGTTGAATAATTGGTAAATTAAAATGATCTCGCCTAATTGTTAATGGAACTTGGGAATCTTTTGTCACTACAATCACGGCTAAAATTAGTAATACAATTTTAGAAATCACCGTAGCCCAAGCTGCGCCTGCGATTCCCAGTCCTAATCCTGAAATTCCAATAAATGGCACTTGTTCAAAGATAAAGAGAGGGTCTAGGATAATATTGACGACCGAAGAAATAATACTAATAAAAGTAATATCTTTGGTTAGACCTTGAGAATTTAACATCGCTTGATATGCAAAATAAATAAAGTCAAAAAAGATACCTATAAAATTAATCTGCAAATAAATTAAAGACTTATTATATAGTGTTCCCGTTGCCCCCATTGCAGATAGCATCCAAGGTGCTGCAAGAAAGCCGAATATCGAAAACAAAGTAGCTAAACTTAACACAATCAGTAGCATATTACTGGCATAACGATGTGCCGTATCCATTCGTTCTGCTCCAATAAATTGTGATAATAGCGCCGTCCCTCCGACACCAACCCCCATACCGATTGCAATAAATAAAAAGTGTAAAGGCCATATAAAGGCGGTCGCTGCAAAATCTTCTGGCGATAGTTGTGCAACAAATAACCCGTCCACTAAGTTGTACATTGTCATCACAATATTATTCAACATTAAAGGGACTGAGATTGTAAATATAACTTTCGTAATCGATTCAGATAAAATAAAATTTGTTCGTTGATTTCCTTTCATTAAAAACATCACCAAATTCATTATAGATTCACTGAATGATATAAGATTCATCACTCATTCATTTTAACATTATACCTGAGGCAAAAAAAATGTGTAACTTTATCTACTAAAAGAAGATAAAGTTACACGAAAGTTCATTAGTTATGTTCATGTTCATATTCATATTCCCAATGATATTGGCCTTCTAAAGTCTGTTCATCATAATGTTTCAAGACACGCACAACTTGGTTTGTTAGGAAGAAAATAGCGATTAAGTTAGGCACCGCCATTAATCCCATAAACATATCTGCTAAGTCCCACACTAAACCAGGTGTTACCAATAAACCACAGAAAATAAAGAACAGTGCGACAATTTTAAAGTTTTTAATAATAAACTTATTATTCGTTAAAAACTTCATGTTCGATTCGGCAAAGAAATACCATCCCACAATCGTTGTTAACGCAAAACAAGATAGTGAGATTGAAAGGAAACCTGCACCTAACGTACCGAATGAATTCTCAAATCCTGTTTGTGTAATTAAATTCGCAACAGAAGTCATTTCGCTAGCAGGTACAGTAAGGTCATAACTACCTGATAACATATTGACCAATACCGTTGCCATACAAATTAAGAATGTAGAAATAAATACACCAATCATCGCTACAAACCCTTGTTCTGCCGGATGCTTCGTCGTCTCTACAGCGTGTGAATGAGGTGTAGATCCCATCCCAGCTTCGTTCGAGAAGAGTCCACGTGATAGGCCGAAACGAATCGACTCTTGAACGGTCACACCTAACACTCCCCCGCTAATTGCTTGCGGTGTAAAGGCCCCTTGGATAATATAACCGATTGCGGCTCCGAATTTATCGGCATGCATAATGATAATAAGTAGCGCTGAGAAGATATAAAGGAATGCCATTGTTGGAACTACTTTTTCAGTAAAAGCAGCAATTCGATCCATTCCACCTAACAAGATGGATGCCACAATAACAATTAATGCAATCGTTACAATCGATTTGTTAATTCCGAAAGCACTATTAATCGAATCAATAACGGAATTCGATTGAACCATTATCCCAACAACACCAAGTGCTAAAATACATAGTACCGCAAAAACTTTTGCTAAAATGCTAGATTTCAAGCCATCTTTAATGTAATAAGCTGGCCCCCCGCATAGTTCACCTTCGTCATCACGATGACGATAAACTTGCGCTAGAACCCCTTCTGCAAAAATCGTAGACATTCCGAAGAAAGCTGATAAAAGCATCCAAAAGGCTGATCCAGGTCCTCCTGCTGCAATCGCGGAGGCAACCCCAACAATATTCCCCGTTCCAACTTGTGCAGCAATCGCTGTGGCTAAAGATTGAAAGGGGGTCATACCACCAGGAGGTGCGGGCACACCATCCTTAATATCTTTAATCATCCTGCCTAACGCTGGAAATACTCGTTTAAATTGTGGGAATTTGAGACGAATCGTTAAATAGATTCCTAAACCAACTAAACCAAATAATAGAACATATTCCCACAAAATTACATTGACAATTTCAACAAACTTCAATAACCCATCCATAAATAAAATTTCCTCCTATTGTCTAAACATCCGATGTCATTTGACGCGGTGTTACGACAAATTCATAAACTAACCAAATTACTGCTGAACGAATAAATGCTGATAAGAATAATGACGTAAAATCCGTCTGAAGCAATGCACCATCCGCAAAGAAGAAACGAACTAAATATTCAATCGTATTCCCTGCAAAGTCACATAAAATTAATAAGATAATCAGTGAATTTTCTTTCCCAGTCTTTTCGTTTCGGACTAAATATTTAAAGAACAAGCCATAACCTAAATAAAACAATAATTCCAAAGCATATAAAAGAATTAAATTAGGCGAAAATTCGTGGGTTGATAAAACCGATACGAATACTCGCATTAAAAAGACCATCACCCCTGAAACTGCGACTGTAGATAAAACATCGAGAGCTGGATTAGATAACAGTGCGACAATAACGATAACAATACCGAGTGTCACCCGTAAATAACCTGTCCCAATTTGAAGACTAAATAATGAAGCGAAGGCTGCTAGTAAGCCAATCAAATACTTATTATTCATTCTTGCACCTCCTATTTTTTTAAAATACATCGTTCATTATACCATAGAATATTAAAAATACTAATTCGCTTTCAATCATCGCTATCCTCTTGATTTCAGATAATAAAAAGAAACACCCATGTGATCACTAAACTGCCTCACATGAGTGTTACCCTTTGTTATTTTATTCGTACTGAATCAATCTAGTAACTAAGCTTCCATTGCTACAGGATAAACAGATACTTGTTTTTTGTTTTTACCTTTGCGTTCGAATTTTACAACGCCATCAATTTTAGCGAATAATGTATCATCGCCACCACGACCTACGTTATGTCCTGGGTGAATTTTTGTACCACGTTGACGGTAGATAATTGATCCACCTGTGATAACTTCTCCATCCGCTGCTTTAGCGCCAAGACGTTTGGCAATTGAGTCACGACCATTTTGAGTCGAACCTCCACCTTTTTTCGTCGCAAATAATTGAAGATTTAATTTTAACATTGTTGCACCTCCTATTGTTGGTTAACTTGATGATTATTTAGCTGAATATATTCTGGATAATTATCAGCTAAGACTTGATATGCTAAATATAAATGCTTTAGCAAAACTTGACTATCATGAGCTTGAGAACGAGTCAATTCATCAGGCAATGTTATTTTTACAAAACCTCCTTGCTGCTCATCCGCTTCCGTTTCTAGTTGATGATCTATCAACAACTGCAAAGAATTTTCAACCGAAATAATTTGACTCGATACCGCTGCACAGATTATATCTTCACCATACTCGCTATAATTAGCGTGGCCAGATACTGTAACGGATTTTATCGTCTCTTTCTCACTCTCAAATTCAATTTGAATCATTATTAAGCGTTAATCGCGTCAACTACCAGCTTAGTATAAGGTTGTCTATGACCTTTTTTGGAGCTAGAGTCTTTGCGACGACGGTATTTGAAGATTGTTACTTTCTTACCGCGACCTTGCTTTTCTACCGTAGCTTCGACTGTCGCACCTTCAACGAATGGTTTACCAACTTTAACAGAATCTCCACCAACGAAGACAACTTCATCAAAAGTAACTTTGTCTCCTTCAGCAGCGTCTAATTTTTCAACAAAAATTGTTTGACCTACTTCTACTTTCAGTTGCTTACCACCTGTTTTAATAATTGCGTACATTTAAGCACCTCCTATATTATTTTAAGGATAGATATCCTACACCGATACTCGCCATGTAAAGTGATTGCTGCCAATTCTTAAACTTTACCTGAGCGGTTGCAGTTGGGTGCACAAATACAACAGACAAATATTAACAAAATTATTCACGCTTGTCAAATCATAAATAACTTAATTGAGTGTCTGAGAGACTCGATATAATGTTAAAAGAAACTCATGATCTTTTAATTTCTAATTTACTTTAAAAAAAAACAGTGCTATAATGAAATCATATAAGTATGCGCTATCATATTTATAAAAAAATATTGGAAAGGAGATCTGGCTTTAGTTGAAATATCTGAATAATTTTGAAAATAAGGAGGCTATTTAAATGGATAATTTTCTTCAGACGATAGATCCCATAGTTAAAGCAATCAATAAACAACTATGGGGATGGCCGATGATGATCATATTAATCGGTTTTGGGTTATTATCGACATTATACTTAGGTTTCCCGCAATTTAAAAAATCTAAATTAGGTTGGGATAACAGTTTTGGTCAAATTTTTAAGCGTGACAAGAGTAACAAAGAGGGTTCAATGTCTTCTTTCCAATCATTAGCAACTGCCGTAGCTGCACAGGTCGGTACGGGGAACATTGGTGGGGTTGCTGGAGCGATCCTTACTGGGGGACCTGGAGCGATCTTCTGGATGTGGATTACTGCGCTTGTTGGTATGGGAACGATTTTCGTCGAAGCATTACTTGCTCAAAAATACCGTCAAACACGCAATGGTGAACTCGTTGCAGGACCTGCTTTCTACTTAAGTCAAGGTCTTAAAAATCATAACTTAGGTGGTTTTGGTAAGTTCTTAGCGGGTGCTTTCTCAGTTTTAATTATCGTGGCGCTTGGATTTATCGGGAATATGACCCAATCGAACTCCATTGCCAGTGTAATGACAGAAGCATTCAATATTCCACACTTACCAATCGGAATCGCTTTAGCCGTCGCTTCGGCATTAATCTTTATCGGTGGGATGAGTCGAATTGGTAAATTCGCTGAATTAGTCGTACCTATTATGGCATTTATTTACTTTATTGCAGCAATTGTAATTATTGTTACTTATTCAAGTCATCTTGTCCCAACATTGAAATTAATTTTTGAAGAAGCCTTCAAAACCGAAGCGGTTGTAGGTGGGGTTGCTGGTTACTCCATTCGTACTGCAATTCGTTATGGGGTTGCTCGTGGGCTCTTCTCTAACGAAGCAGGGATGGGTTCAACACCAAACTCACATGGTGTAGCCGACGTTCCACACCCTGTTGTCCAAGGTTCTGTTGCGATGATTGGAGTATTTATTGATACGATGGTTGTATGTACTGCAACTGCTTTAATTATTTTAGTAACAGAATCATATAAAGTTGAAGGTATTGCTGGGGCACAAATTACAATGCAAGCGTTTAACACCGCAATCCCTGGTATCGGTGGTAAATTCTTAGCCATCGCCTTGCTCTTCTTCGCTTTCACAACGGTAATTGGATGGTACTACTTCGGAGAAGCGAATATTAAGTACTTATTCAAATCACCGATTGCTGTTCGTATCTATCAAATTTTAGTATTTGGATTCATTATTATCGGAACAGTATTAGAAATTGGATTTGTTTGGGAGTTAGCCGACTTGTTCAACGGCCTGATGGTTATCCCGAATATTATTGGTCTCTATATCTTAGTTAAGGAAGCGAAAAAACTTACCGAAGACTACGATTACCAGATCAAAAATGGCGAAGCGCTTCACTATCATTACCAATACGAATCGCTTCATTAGTTCCATGCAATATAAAAGGATTAACTTCCAGTGGAAGTTAATCCTTTTTGTGTTTAAAAAATTAAATAGTCTTCATAACCTAACTGCCTTAATACCCACTTAGTCGGATAATATAATACAATAATCAGCACAATATTAAAGATAAATGTTGGAGCCAATCGACTGGCCAGGAATGTATTGATTCCGATCGTAGTATAGCCAAACTTGAGATAGAACAAATAGACAATTAAGTCTAATAGAGCAAACGAAATGACAAAGAATGAAGCTAAAATCCAACTATTTTTAGGGAAATATTTTTTCGTATGGACGACGGAATAAGCAATGATAAAATATATTGCGGCATATAACCCTAAAATCATTGTATTATACGAATCGTAAAATAATCCGAAAATAAAACTATACAGCAAGATATTGCTATCTCGAAAATAAAACGCAAAAACAATGATAAAGTATAGCGTAATATGCGGAATAATGATCTGACCTGGACTGATAAAGGCTTTTGGAAAAATAGCCGGTAGGACCGCATCAATAATCGTTGTCAAAAATAATATAAGTGGAATCGTCCACTTTAGACGATGCCAGCGATTAAATTTCATCAAGATTCATTCCGCCCTTCTCGACGAATAACGGTCACAAAACGAATATCCGTCATTTCACCAGCCGGAATCACTTCGACAACTTGAAAGAGCCCATACTCATCCATATAAGTCTCCGCTACTTTCCCAATCAATAAACGACTTGGAATCACACCACCCAGACCAGATGTAATCACCATATCCCCCGGCATAATTTCTGCAGATGGATCAACCTGTGTCATTAAGTAATGTCCGTTCCGGCGATTATAACTACTAATAACCCCATTCGCTGAGGACTCCCCTTGGGTTTGAACACGTGCTGCTACCATACTATTGTTCTGTTGTTGTGTTGTCAATAATTCAACTTTAGAACTGGTTGGATTCACCTCAACAATTCGTCCGATAAGACCATTCCCTGCCATCACAGCCATATCCTTAGTGATGCCATCATTTTGTCCTAAGTTAATCGTCAATGTTTCCATCCATTGGTCTGGATTTCGTGAAATAACGGTGCCATGAATAATATCATAATTTCCTAGAACTTCAGTTAATTTTAATTCCTGACGCATCTTCTCATTTTCAGTTTCTAAATCAACCACTTTCACTTGAAGCTCATCAATTTCATCAATTTTCAACTTCAAACGTTGATTTTCTTCGTGAGTATTAATTAAATTATCGATTGAATCGACAAAACGCACTACGCCATTGACTGGATTTGAAAAGACTCGTCCTACCCAAGCCCCTGTTTCATTAAAGGCACTTGATATAACATTACTTGTACCGTTGGTTATGGAGTAAAATAGTAACGCGATAACCACGATACTTCCAATCAAGGCTCCAATTATTTTTTTATTATTTAACATTTTATTCATCCTTATATATTGTAATCTCAAATTATCCCTGTTTGCTCATTGAGGTCATATTTTTAATCAATTGTCCCGCCCCCATCGCAACAGCATCTAACGGTGAATCTGTTATATTTACCGGAATTTTTAACACTTTTTCAATTCTTTCACCAAGACGTGGGAGTAAAGCGCCGCCTCCCGTTAAGGTAATACCATTAGATAAGATGTCAACGGATAATTCAACATCCACTAATTCTAAAACTTTTTGAATCGCTGTAATAATCTCTAAAAATAAAGGATCAATGGATTCTAAGATAAATTGCTTCGTAATCGCTTGTTCAGTTGGCAATTGTGTCACAATATGACGTCCTTGAACTTTTTCAGAAATTTCTCTCTCGTCATCAAACACGATTGCGCTAGCTAATTTGATTTTTAATGCCTCAGCATCTTCTGGCGAAACTTTAATTTGATAATGTTGACGGATTGCCATCCGAATGGCATCATCAAATTGATTGCCAGCTATTTTGAGCATCTGTGATTTTATAATGTGTTGATATGATAAAATCGCAATATCGGTCGTACCTCCGCCAATATCACAAATTAATTGTCCTTCAGCTGCTTCTATATTTAACTTTGCACCTAGTGCTGCAGCATAGGGTTCTTCAATAATCATCGCACGAGTGATTCCCAAACCTTTGATCGTATCAGTTAAAGCTTTATGTTCTAATTTAGTAATGTTGCTAGGCACACAGATAACAACATCAGGATTAGACAATTTTCGGATCAAAGCTTTACGAATAAAAAATGCGAGCATTTCTTTAGTATAATTCAAATGGGCAATAACACCATTCACTAAGGGAGATATCACTTCACAATGTTCTGGAAGATGTCCAATCATTGCTGCGGCTTCTTTTCCAAAGGCAATTATTTGATTCGTCTGATGATCTACTACGACTAATGAGGGCTCTCTTAGCGCGACTCCGCGATCTTCAATATAAATTACAGTATTTACGGTGCCCAAATCAATACCTAGGCGCTGTCGATTGAATATCATTACGTCATCCCTCCGTGCTGTAGTAATACTTCAACCATTATAGCAAACTCAACAAATGAAAACTACTATCCTTGTTTTGTTTAATAAAAAATTAAAAACCTACTAAAAATAGTAGGTTTAAATGTTTAATGTTTTTAAAATTATTGTTTTACAACGTTTGCAGCTTGAGGGCCACGTGCGCCTTCTTCAATATCAAAAGTCACTTCTTGACCTTCTTCTAAAGTTTTGAATCCTTCACTTTGAATTGCTGAGAAATGAACGAATACGTCATCTCCATCTTCACGTTCAATAAATCCAAAACCTTTTTCTGCATTAAACCATTTTACTTTACCTTCTGCCATGGGCTAATTCCTCCTATTCATGCAATGCATGTTCTTTATTGATATTCTTGCATAGTATGAATTGGAGTTAAACCTCTAACAATCAATCTAATACAAAAACACATTATTATTGTAGCATACTGTCAAATAATTGCAAGTTAAAGCTATTCATCAAATACGTTTGTCTTTTCACGTAAACTTAAATATTTGTCATGTCCGATAATTAAATGATCTAATAACTCAATCCCCATCAGTTCACCGCATTGAATTAACCGCTCGGTAAAATAAAGGTCTGCCTGGCTTGGCATAATATCTCCGGATGGATGATTATGGGCCACAATCATCCGTGCTGTTGGATACTTACATGCTTCTTTAAAAATTTCCCGTGGATGTGCTACGGAACTATTGACGGTTCCAATAAAAATAGTTTTTTTACGAATAATATGATTTTTAGAATTTAGAAAAACAACACTTAAATGTTCTTGGTGCAAATCACCCATCTCACTAATAAACCACTTCCCAGCATCTTGCGTTGATAAAATATGCCCTAACTTAGGTAGTTCTGCGCGGTGAATTCGACCACCTAACTCGATTGCGGCTTTTAATTCCACCGCTTTTACAGGTCCTATCCCAGACACTTCTTGCAACTCTTCGAGACTGGCATTTTTAAGGCCATATAGATGCTCGAAATGATGTAATAATTTCATTGCTAAATGAAATACATTCTTTTGTCGCGTCCCAGTTCGAAGTAAGATTGCAAGCAATTCATGATCAGCTAGGGCTTTCTCCCCATAAGCTAATAACCTTTCACGCGGTTGTGAATTGATGGCAACTTCTTGAATATAATTTTGTTTAAACATATTTTCCCCTCCTGCATAATAAATACACTGGAGGGGAGATAAATACTTATTTTAATTTAAAGTTTCTAAAATAAATTTTCGGACCGCTGAGATAAAGTACAATGAACCTGTAATCAACAACAACGAGTCCTGTTTATTTTCAGTAAAAAATTGTTGAATTAATTGTCGCCAATCCGCCACTAAGTGAAATTGTTCACGTGGCAAGTGATGTGATTTAATAAGCGCATCGAATTGTTCAAGCGACATCGCTTCGAAGTGATCAAACGTCGTTAAATCAACTTCTTCGCTTGAAAATTGTCGTAATATTTCCAGTTGTGCTTCTTGATTTTTTCGTTCAAGTCCCGCATAAAGAACGTGGATATGTTTATCTGAAAAGTTCTCCTCAATCAACTGTTTAACTGCTTCTAAGCCTTGTACATTATGGGCTCCGTCAATATAGATTAATGGCATTTGATGCACGCGTTCCATCCGACCAATCCAATGGGTTTGACTCAACGCTTGTCGTGCGGCATCCCAATTGATAGCACGTTGATGCTGTTGCATCCACTCATAGAACGCGGTTAACGCTACTGCACTATTATCTACTTGATAAGCGCCAAGCATCGAAATTTTCCAATCTCTCCAAGCTTGTCCTCCAAATTGATAAGTGTATTCAGCACCTTCGCCAGGGTTAACTTGGATATCTATTGCATCAAAGTCTTCGTGATAGACACGTAATGTCGCATCTTGCTCGTTAGAAAATTGCTTTATCACACTGAGCGCTTCAGATGGGACATCTCCAACTACCGCAATGGCTCCTGGTTTGATAATACCCGCTTTTTGGTAAGCGACTTCTTCAAAGGTATTACCTAAACGATCTGCATGATCAATACCCACAGTCGTAATAACTGCAACTTCACCATCCATAATATTGGTCGAATCATGTAAGCCACCAATCCCTACTTCGACGACGACAATATCTGGCTGGACCTGTTGAAAATATAGAGCCATCATCACGGTATAGTTTTCAAAAAACACTAGTCGTCCGTATTCAGTAGTCGATAAATATTCATTCACATCATACATCTTTTCAATAATCGCCAATAAATCTTCGTCTGAGATAGGTTGTCCGTTCACCGCAATCCGTTCGTTGATTCGTTCGATATGTGGTGAAGTAAACGTCCCTACTGTAAGTCCTTGACTCATCAGTAAGTCTCTTAAATAACTCGTAACAGAACCCTTACCATTGGTTCCAGTTACATGAATAATTGGAAAAGTTTCGTGTGGATTATTAAAAAAATCCATCGCGACTTTTATTTTTTCGTTGAATCGTTTGGATTCGTTATTATGCTGTGACTCTAACCATTTTAATCCTGCTTCTAACGTCTCAAATTTCATACTTTACTCCTACTGCTTGTTTTTATAACATCGCTTGTAATTTTTGAATTTGTTGAACCACGCCCGCTAACTGAGTCTCATAGTTTTCAAGTTTTTCTCTTTCTTGATTCACTAACTTTTCTGGCGCATTTTGAACAAATTTTTCATTGTTCAGCTTACCTTGTGCTCGCTTCACTTCTTGCTTTAATTTTTGTTGTTCTTTTGTTAATCGCTTAATTTCATCCTCTAAAACAACTAATCCCTTCAGGGGCATATAAATTTGAGCAAAAGCGAGACTTTGAGTAACGACCTCTTCAGGCGTTTCTACTTCAAGGGCAATTTGTAGATCATTTGGATTACAGAATCGGCGAATATACTCTTCATTGGATGTTAAAATTGCTAGACTCTCTTCATTTTTAACTTGTATCATCATATCAACCGGTTTACTCAATGGGGTATTCATTTCATTACGAATTTGACGAACAGCAATAATGACATCCATCAATTGTCCCATCGCTTTTTCACTCGTTTGATCGATAAATTCTGATTGAACTACCGGGTAATCTGCGACCACAATTGAACGATCATCACCCGCTAGATGCCCCCAAATTTCTTCAGTTACAAATGGCATAATCGGATGTAGTAGGCGTAAAAATTGGTCTAACACATAAATTAAAATACTTTGTGTCGTTGTTTTGTCAGATGTCTCACTTTGTAAGACTTCCTTAGTCATCTCAATATACCAATCACAATAGTCATCCCAAATAAAGTGGAATAATAATCGACCCGCTTCACCAAATTCAAATTTTTCAAATAGTCGCGTAACAGATTCAATGGTTGACTGAAGTCGCGATAAAATCCAACGGTCAGCTAATGTTTTCTCACCCGAAAGATCAATTTCATCGAATGTTTTTCCGTCGACGTTCATCAATACGTAGCGGCTCGCATTCCATATTTTATTGATAAAATTCCAAGCAGAGGACAATTTTTCAGGCATATAACGCACGTCTTGCCCTGGAGCGGAACCATTGGCTAAGAACCAGCGCAATGCATCAACGCCATATTCTTCGATGACGTCCATTGGGTCAATTCCATTACCTAACGATTTACTCATCTTACGGCCTTCGCTATCACGAATTAATCCGTGAAGCAGAACATTTTTGAAAGGTGCTTTATCTGTAAATTCCAGCGATTGGAAAATCATTCGGCTAACCCAGAAGAAAATAATGTCATAACCCGTCACTAACGTGTTCGTTGGGAAATAACGTTGATAGTCAGCTGCTGATTCATCTGGCCAGCCCATCGTTGAAAATGGCCATAGTGCACTAGAGAACCAAGTATCCAATACATCCGGATCTTGAGTGTACTCTTCAATATTAGTAGGAGGTTCCTCACCAACGTAGATTTCACCAGTTTCATTATGATACCATGCCGGAATTTGATGTCCCCACCATAATTGACGTGATATTACCCAATCGTGTACATTTTCCATCCATTGGCGGAAAGTATCTTCAAAACGTGGTGGATAAAAATCGACTCGATCGTCTGTCATTTGATTTTCGAGAGCTTGTTTTGCTAATGGCTCCATCTTAACAAACCATTGCGTTGATAAATATGGCTCCACCACTGCGCCAGATCGTTCAGAATGGCCAACACTATGGACCATCTCTTCAATCTTAATAAGGTACCCTTGCTCTTTAAGATCTGCTACCACTCGTTTTCTAGCTTCAAAGCGATCAAGATTTGCATAAGGACCTCCGGCTTCATTAATCACTCCCGCTGTATCCATAATATTGATGCGCGGTAAGTCATGACGATTTCCAACTTCAAAGTCATTCGGATCATGAGCTGGTGTAATTTTAACAACACCTGTTCCAAATTCCATGTCGACATAAGTATCCGCCACGATAGGAATTTCACGATTGACGAGTGGTAATAAAACTTTCTTACCAATCAAATGTTGATAGCGTTCATCATCTGGATGAACCGCAATCGCAGTGTCTCCGAGCATCGTTTCTGGACGCGTCGTTGCGATTTCAACGCGTTCATCTGAGTCAACAATAGGATATTCAATATGATAAAAAGCCCCTTGAATATCTTTATAAATTACTTCAATATCCGATAATGCTGTTTGAGCTTCAGGATCCCAGTTAATAATATATTCCCCACGATAAATAAGTCCCTTGCGATATAATTCAACAAATACCTTATTAACTGCTTTATTTAAGCCCTCATCTAAAGTAAATCGTTCACGGCTATAATCTACTGAAATCCCCATTTTTGCCCATTGTTCGCGGATTGTTGCAGCATATTCATTTTTCCATTCCCAAACTTTATCGAGGAATTTTTCACGACCTAAATCATATCGGCTAATTCCTTGTTCGCGTAAACGTGCCTCAACACGCGCTTGGGTCGCAATCCCAGCGTGGTCCATCCCTGGGAGATAAAGTGTGTCGTACCCTTGCATACGCTTTTGGCGGATAATCATATCTTGCAACGTCACATCCCATGCGTGACCTAAGTGCAACTTACCTGTCACGTTCGGCGGTGGAATAACAATCGAATACGGAGCGGCTTTAACATCTCCTGACGGTTTAAACACGTCTTGGTCAACCCATTTTTGATATCTACCTTTTTCTACATCATGCTGATTATATTTACTGGCCATTTCAACCATTGTATCGCCTTCCTTTCTCAATAAAAAAACGTCCTACATAACATAGGACGCTGTGAATCGTGGTACCACCTAATTTAATGACATCTGTCATTCTCAATGTTGATAACGGAAATCTATCCGTAATGCACTCAATTATTCGTACACTATTGCTCCGAGCTACCTTCGTCAACGTAAAGACTTTCACCATCCGTCTTCTCTCTAATATTTGTTAACTACTCTTCTCTTCTTCGCTTCAATTATATACGCCTAGTTTAGCAGATGTCACCCTAATAAACAAGTAAGTTTTGAGAGGGTGTCATTATAAGAACTGATCGTATTGCTCTATTTGTCTCGCTTGATAATGCTCATCAATAACTTCAATCGTTAAATTATTAATCGCATCTTCAACGAGCACTTCAATCGGCAATCGTGATTCCAGTTCTTCAATCTTCTCAATTCTCGGCTTAGTATGTGGAGATGCTGGAGCAAAAACTGTACAACAATCTTCAAAAGGCTCATTTGAAATATCATGCGTCCCGATATTTTGGGCAATATCGATAATGTCATTTTTATCATAAGCAATTAAAGGCCTTAAAATCGGTGTGTGTGTCACTTCATTAATCACTCGCATACTTTGAATCGTTTGAGAGGCTACTTGTCCGAGGGATTCCCCATTCACAATCGCATCAGCTTTTCGTAACACAATTAAGCGATCCATAATTCGTAACATCATTCGCCGCATGACCGTCATCGACGCTTGATCATGAACATGAGCTTTAATTGACTCTTGAATCTTAGCAAAGGGGATATTAATAAATTGAATCGGCATCCCGTAATGTGCTAAAGCACCCGCTAACCGTTTTGCTTTGTCTAATGCCTGAGGACTCGTATAAGGAGGGCTACTAAAGTGAACAGCTTCAATCTCGAGACCGCGCTTCATCATTAGATACCCTGCCACTGGTGAATCAAACCCACCTGATAACATCAGTAGACCACGCCCGCTGGAACCGTATGGCATTCCTTGCAATCCTAGATAAGTCACTAAGCTTAAATAAGCATGGTTCCCTTGATCAATTTGAACGGCTAAGCGATAAGTCGGTTGGCGCATTTCAACTTTGAGTTGTGGAAAAATTTCTCCGATGACATGCCCAACTTCACGCTGTATATCATAAGTATCGTAAACAAAATTTTTATCCGAACGTTTTGCTACAACTTTAAAGGAATCTCCTGGTTCAATAGATAATTCGTTAAATAATTCTACTGCACGTGATTGAATCGCTCCCAGATTTTTTTCGACTTGATAAACCGGTTCAAATCGAGCAATTCCAGGAATTGTTTTAATAATTTCAATGATTGATTCATAAGGTGTTGTTTCCCACTCTAAATACATAAAATCAAAATTAGCTATGATTTTAATTTTTTCGAGTGATTTGGTCTTATAGCGAATTTGTTCGGCTAATTTCTGCTGAAACATTCGACGATTTTTCCCTTTAGTTGACAATTCCCCATAATGAATTTTAAGTCGTTTGGTTGTCATTCTATGACTCCTTCCTGAGCTGTAATTGTTGACTGACTTTCGCAATCGCTTGAATAAGTGAATCCACCTCTTGTGGTGAAGTGTGTTGTGATAGACTAATACGAATAGCCGATTGACTGATTACATCGTTTACACCCATGGCTCTGAGCGTAGCGTGAGGTTGATGTTTACGACTTGAGCAAGCGCTCGTAGTAGAAAGGTAAATTTCGTTTTCTTCAAAAGCATGCACTAAAACTTCACCAGGAATTGGTGGCAATGCTGCACAAATAATATGTTCACTACTATGCGTTGGATTAAATAGTTGCCAGCCATACTGAGATAATTGGTGTATAATTTGGTCTTTAAATTGTACCAACGTAGCCTTTGCCACTGCTTGTCTTTCAGCAGTGAGGCGAAGAGCTTTGGCAGTTGCGACAATGCTGGCTAGGTTTTCTGTACTACTTCGCATCCCCATCTCTTGACCTCCCCCGTCCAAGAAAGGTAGGAGATTTACCCGTTGTCGACAAGCTAAAATTCCGGTGCCTCGCCCACTATGGAACTTATGCCCTGATAAAGTTAACATATCAATTCTTGGGTGAAGGATTGAATCTAATTGGGTCGTCAAACATTGGACCGCATCCACATGCCAAATCACTTGCGGATACGGCTCTAGCAACTTCGCAATTCGATCAAAATCTAGTAGGCTGCCTACTTCATTATTGACGCCCATCGTTGATAACATTCCAATCGGTTTATCGGTTAACAACTTTTCTAACGTTTCATAATCACAAGCACCGCTAGAATCAATCGGTAAGTATTCAATCGAGTGGCCCGATGATTGCAAATATTGGACGGATTCACGAATCGATGGGTGCTCATAAGACGTTGTAATTAGAGTTGCTTTTTTTGCACCACTTATATAGGATGGCGCAATCGCTTTAATGACCCAATTATTTACTTCCGTTCCACTTGAAGCAAAGTAAATTTCATCGCTACGATACGATAGTATTTCAGCAACTTGCTTGCGAGCTTGTTCTAATAATTGACGAGCCCTTTGCCCTAGTTCATGCGCACTCGATGGATTGGCGAAAAACTGGGTAGCTACTTGCTGATACGTTCCCATCACTTCAGGTAGTGGCTGAGTCGTGGCACTATGGTCAAAATAATTCACGATGATCCCCTCTTTTCAATAAAAAATTGAACAAAACAGGTGTCTTGTTCAATTTAAAATATTTAATATCAAATTGTCCGAAAAAATGTGCTTTAATTTAATAAATTCGATGTTGTTTTTCTTGTTGATACATACGACGAACTTGAGTTGGTCCTTCTCGATCAACACGATAAAGTGCTTTTTCAATTACATTTAAAGCTTCACCGTAGCGGAATTGCTCATAAAATAGAAACTCTGCTTCACGAATCGCTTGTTCCATTTCTGGAATATCATAACGGAATCGATTACTATGTTGAATCATATATTCCGTGAGTGTTGCATTATCAATGTATTCTTCCGCCATCTCTTCTAATGTCGCCATATTTTCGGCCAAATCTTGTTCTAATGCTTCTACTTCATTCATATCGACTTGGACCCGATTAAGTTCTTTAGACATATACTCGATTTGATCAGTCACTAAGTAGAACTTATCGTAAAATGATTGCGACAATCCAGGTAGATGTTGTTTTTCCAAACGTCGCTTCATATTTCGTAAATCAAGTTCAAATAAATCTAAATTGCTCTTTGCATCTTTTTCGCGTTGACTCAACGAAGCAAGACTTTGGATAATTCCTTGTTGTTGTGTGAGATATTCATCGATTCTCTTTTCAATACGCTTAAGCCGTTGTAATACCTTGGTATAAATCGCTTCATGTTCTTTAACTTCTTGGCTTAATTGAGCAAATTCTTCCTGATCACGTTGGATGTTTTCGGTAATATTCGCAATCCGGTCTTCTTGATTATCATGCAAAACATAACTTTGCGCAATCCGATCTACTTCAATAGTCGTATAGCGATTATCATCTTTAATTTGTGCTAATGATTGAGTTAATTGATGCATTAATCCCTGTACAGCCTCTTTAGCATCAATTTCTGCTTGTAAGAAATCGTACATGGCGTTAATATCGCGTTCAGATTTATCCATCAGTGTCTGTGCTTCAGCTAAGTCGGCATTCTTAATATGCGTTTTTGCTTCATTCAAACGTTCTTGAATCTCATCTACACGTTCTAAGACATGGACATCATCAAATTTGAACTTGCTCTCTTCCATGCGCTTATAGCCTTGGGCAATATCTTCTAGATTCTCCTCATACTCACTGGTGATCTTCGAATACATCTTAGGTAATTTTTCTAAAATTTCCTCTAACGTAGATAAATCTGAATCAGTTTTGCCAAGCATATCTTGCGCCTCAAGATAATCTCCTTCACTCATTAATTCATTGTAACGAGTAAAGTTCAACTCTAAATACTGTAAATTCTTTTCTAATGTCTCGATCGCTGGACCGTAGTCAAAAGAATGGTTCATAATATTTTTGCGGGATGTATTGTATCGTTCAAGTAAGCTTTCATAGCGAACTTGATTTGATTCCGTCACATCAATTAACTTCGTCAATTCATCATGCAACTCATTGACTTCAATTTCCGTCGATTCGAGTAAATCGGCTGCTTCATTCATTGCATTTTTGGCTTTAATTAATTTCATTTGATCAATGTACTGTTCAGCAATAATAATCGTAGATTCTATCTCAGTAAATTGATAATTGGTTAAAGTTTGCCATGTCGCTACTAAACTTTCATATTTCCGTTTAGTCTGACCGGATAACTCCATATTTTTTAAGGTAAATAATTGATCCGCTATTGAAACTGTCATCATCTCATCTTTTCGATTCTCTAACTCACGAACTTCTTTTGTTCGTTGAGTTTTCATGAAAAAGACAATTCCTGATATGACCAAGAAGATAACAACAATCGCAAATAGGATATCTGTGAAAGTCACACTCATTGTCTACGTCCCTTCTAACACTCGTACATAATGATTATATAATTCCTTTTAAAGTATACCATTGACCATCGCTAAATAAAAGTATTTCTCATTAATTAAACGTATTTTACCCTGGTTGAGCCTATACATACCGTATTTTTTGATAATTTTTGACACACAGCGTTTTTCATTCGAATTAACTCAGAAAAAAACCACTTAGAAATCTTGAAACCAACATTTCTAAGTGGTGCGTTTTTGTAATTAACCTAATTTGTTGTAGTATTCAACAACGAATGATTCGTCGATTTCAGCGTTTAATTCGCTACGTTCAGGTAAACGAGTCATTTTACCAGATTTAGAATTTTCATCAAACTCGATAAATTCTAAACGAGTTACTGTGTTTTCTAAGTTATCTTTAATCAATGCTAAGCTTTCTGAACGCTCACGTAGACCAATCACTTGACCTGGTTCTACTAAGTAAGATGGAATATCAACACGTGATCCATCAACTTGAATATGACCGTGGTTAACTAATTGACGTGCTTGGCGACGTGTGTTCGCAAATCCTAAACGATAAACTAAGTTATCTAAGCGTGTTTCAAGTAAGATAAGGAAGTTTTCACCATGTTTCCCTTCCATCTTACCTGCACGGTCGTATAACTTACGGAATTGACGTTCGTTAATACCATACATAAAGCGAAGTTTTTGCTTCTCTTGAAGTTGTAATGCGTATTCTGATAATTTTTTACGTTGGTTACCATGCTGTCCTGGTGGGTAGTTGCGTTTTGCAATTTCCTTTCCAGTTTCTGTTAAAGAAATACCAAGACGACGTGATTTTTTCCATGCTGGTCCTGTATAACGTGCCATATTTAAATTCCTCCATTAATTTCATTTTGGAGTAAAATAATTCGATGAAAATCCGAATAAGTACATTCTTCTTATAAGCTTTCACATTTAGCAGCCGCAGTTACTCACTCTCCGTATGGATTCCGAATGAAAGCCTTACTCTATCTTCAATGCTGCATTATTTTACACAATCGCTATTGTATCAGATATATTCAAGTCTTGCAACTTTATTTCTTATTTTGTTAAAGTTCCTATTTGTTCCACTAAATACATAACTAGCGTAGCAGAAGATTGACTCGCAACCTCCAGAAATTCATCAAAGCTGAGATGCGCTTGTCCATCTGCTTGATCTGAAATTGCCCGAATAATAATAAATGGAATATCAAATCGATAGCACGCTTGCGCAATGGCAGTGGATTCCATTTCACAGGCTCGAGCAAAAGGCAGTTTCTCAAGAATTGCTTGACGTTCCTCGGCACCAGCCACAAATTGATCGCCAGAGACGATCATTCCAACATAAGGCTCGATTCCAATATGATGACTCGCTTCTTTCGCTAAGGATTGTAGCTGAGAATCCGGATAATACGCTTCAGGCATCCCAGCCATTTGTCCATATTTATAGCCGAAACTCGTGACATCCACATCATGATATACGAGTGAATGAGCGATGACGACATCACCTATACTTAAAGCTGAATCAAGTGCTCCGGCACTTCCAGTATTAATAATATAATCGACTTCAAAGAGCATCTTGAGTAGCGGAACGACGATGGCTGCATTAACTTTCCCAATCCCGGATTGAACCACTACCACCTCCTGTTCTCCCAATTGTCCTGTATAAAATTGATGCTCGTAATGTTCAATCAATTGACGGTTTTGTAACTGCTCCTTTAATATTGCAACTTCTTGGGCCATTGCCCCAATAATTCCAATCATCTCTATAAGTAACTCCTCTCGTTAAATTAAAAATGCTATTACTAATACTAAAATTAGAAGTACCGCTGTAACGACAATGCTATTGTTTAAAAAGTAATCAATCTTCGCACTATAGTGAAGTCGTTGCTCCGGAAGCTCCTCTTCAAAGTCTTCTTGCAATGGGATTTCCCCCCGTTCTGATTGGGGCTTTGAATCCATTGAGTATGGCATTTCATCTAACGGCGGTTCTGATGCATTCGATTGGTAATCCAAATAATCTTGGTACAGTGAATCTGATTTTTTTTGATTCAATGGCATTATATCCCTCCTAATAGCCATAGTTTAAGAATTAGATGTGTCTTCATATCTGAAATAAGTCTCTCATCCAACATAGATTGAATAGTTGAGCGAGAATATTTTTTAACCGTAATAAACTCATCCTCGTCCCCTGCTATCGGATGTGGAACTCCTTTAACATCTCTAGCAATATAGAATTCCATCGCCTCATTACAAAATCCCGGTGAGCAATCTAACTTGCCATAATACTCCCAACAATCGGATTGCATCCCAGTCTCTTCTTCGAGCTCGCGTTTAGCCGCTATCAATGGATCTTCAGCTGCCAACTGATGAATATCAATCAACCCTGCAGGTAATTCGAGTAATACTTGATCTACTGCTGGACGATACTGTGAGACTAAAATAATTTCATCGGTGTCGGTAATAGGAAGAATTACTACCGCGTTCTGATGGTTAACCAATTCACGCGCCACCACAACTTGCGGATGAATTTCAACTTGATTACGATATAGCTGAATAATTTGCCCGTCATAAATCAGTTCACTCGCACGTAAACGGTCACTTTTCATAAACTCTGCTTCTAACATACTCTCTCACATCCACTCTTATTTTTTAGAATATCAGCCTTGAGTCCGATAACCAGCACCCAAAGCTATGCTACAATTATTATACAATAACTAAGATTATCTACCTACTCGAATAGGAGGAATTTCGATATGGATACAATTATTCTAATGCTAGCGTTAGCATGCTTCATTTACCAAGGATATTACTATGTCCGACTTAACGCCACTTACCCATTAAGTCTATTTGTTCTACAACACTATGGCGCCTACATTATTATAGCATTGATGTTTACTTTTCTAACGGGTCTTTCAGCAGCTCATATTACTGTTTGGTTTACTGGCTTTATCTTTTTAGACTTACTTGCCCATGTTTACCGAAAATATTTTAAAAAAAGCAACGTAAGATTGCGACATCTAATCTACGGAGGGATGGTAGGTGTCGTGACGCTAGCCACGCTATTAGCGATTGAGAATACCCCCTACATGGGCACTGGCCACCTTATGAGTTTAATAATAACCTACGGTACCATCGCTATCCCAACACTATTGATTTTGTGGCTCAACCAAAAAGGTTCAATCGACTTTAATCGTCTGTTTAAACATAACACAGCTAGTTCCTTTAAGAAAAATTCGACATTAACCAAACATTATCACGATGCTGGATTAAGCGATGAAGATATTCAGTATTTCCGACAAGAAATGTCTGTCCTACGAGATTTAATCATTCAATTAGAAGATGAGATGAATCAAGCAGCTAAATTAAAAGCAGTCAATGTACGTCATAATACGATTGATGTCGCGCAAAAATTCTTTCAAGCAATTGTTAAAGACCCAACGCGCATTGTCAATGCTAGTAATACAATTTACCGAACCATTCCATCATTAGCCGATTTAGCTGCAAAATACAACGAGATCAATCATCATATTGCTAAGACTAAGCAGACTTATTTACTACTTGAACGCACCGTTCAAACAATTGAAGAATTATCCGAACAATTGACCGAAGAATATCTAGCTTTCCATCAAGAAATGATTAATGATCTTGATGATGAGATTAAGTTTGCTGAAAAAAATATTCATCGCTCTCAACATGATTTCAATGACACATCGAACTTATAAAATATTTAGGAGGGGTTCTTATGACACAACCTACATCTAATTCACCTCAAACCATTGAAGATTTAATCCAAAATCCTTTTCTCGATCCAACCCACGAATCATCTCAAAAATTTGATGATTTAGGAGTCATTTCAAATAAAGTCATCACAAACCATCAGTTGATTCAACAACTGCCTGAACATCGACAACAACAGGCACGAGAATTAGCGAAACAAATTAATGAAGAAGATATGCAATCCATTATTACTTATGGTGCCAATGCTCAAAGTCAACTGAAAGATTTTTCAAATGCGATGCTAGAGCACATTCAAGTAAAAGATGTAACCGGGATTGGTGATGCAATTGTCGATTTAATGACTCAATTGCAGCAAAACGACCCAAAAGAGTTAAGTGCTCGTCCAAATTTACTGCAAAAGGTATTCGGTAAAGTGAAAACGTCAATCTCTGAGACGACATTGCGGTATCAACAAATTAGTACCCAAATTGATCGCGTGGCGATTCGATTAGAGCGCGATCAAAATGAGCTCCTTAATGATAATGTGATGCTTGAGTCCTTTTATGAGAAAAATCGGGATTATTTTGAAGCACTCAATGTTTACATTGCTGCGAGTGAAGTAAAAATGCAAGAACTCCAAGAAAAAACAATCCCAGCTGCTTTGGAAAAAGCGCAAGCAAGTCAAGACGCGATGGATATTCAAAAAGTCAATGATCTCAATCAATTTCTTGAACGATTGGATAAACGGACCCATGATTTGCGCTTAACACGACAACTGACAATCCAACAGGCCCCACAAATTCGGATGATTCAAAATACAAATCAGCTCCTAGCTGAAAAGATACAAGCTTCTATTATGACGGCTATCCCACTGTGGGAGAACCAAATAACAATTGCATTAGCCATCTTGAGACAGCAAAATGCTGCAGTATCACAACAAATGGTGTCAGATACTACGAACAATCTTTTGCTTAAAAATTCAGAGATGTTAAAACAAAGTACCATTGATGTTGCTCGCGAAGCAGAGCGCGGCGTGATTGATATTGAAACTTTACGACAAACACAGAACAATCTTTTGTCTGCCCTCTCTGAAACATTACAAATCCAGCAAACGGGTCGCCAACAGCGAATCCAAGCTGAAACTGAATTGATTGAAATGGAAAATGATCTGCGTAATCAACTGCTATCGATTACTCAAAATAAACAAGCAAACCATTAAATATAATCTCCTTTGCGATTCGCGCAGGGGAGATTTTTTCTCCTTTACATACTTGTTTGAATTAAATATACTGAAAGAGTATAGATTATACAATTTTTTGCAAAGGAGAATGATATGAAAGAAAAAGAGAAAAAAAGCTTTGTCCAGCGTGGTTTAGACTTTATCGAACGCGTGGGGAATAAGTTGCCACACCCTGTCTTTATTTTTATTATTTTAGCACTGATTACCATAGTGGTATCAGAAATTATTTATCGCCTCGGCGTGACAGTGAGTTTCTACGATGCGAAAGAAGAAGCTGAACGAACGGTTGCTGCGATTTCATTAATGAATGCGGAAGGATTACGGCACATTTTTAACACAGCCGTTAAAAACTTTACCAATTTCGCACCTTTAGGTACCGTGATTGTCGCGATGCTAGGGGTAGGAATTGCTGAATGGGGCGGATTAATTGCGACTGCATTAAAGAAATTAATTACGCGTGTTCCACACTCATTACTAACGACGGTGATTGTTTTTGCAGGTATTATTTCCAACATCGCTAGCGATGCTGGATATGTCGTGGTCATTCCTTTAGGTGCTTTAGTTTTTGCTAGTGCCAAGCGTCATCCAATTGCAGGATTGGCAGCAGCATTTGCCGGTGTATCTGGTGGTTTCTCAGCCAACTTAATTTTTGGTCCAACGGATGCCATGCTAAGTGGTATTACCAATGCAGCTTTAGCGGGAACAACGTCAGGGTATACGGTTGATGTGAGTGGAAACTGGTACTTCTTAATTGTATCCACCTTCATTTTAACCATAGCCGGTACGCTTGTGACCGAATGGGTGGTAGAACCTTTCCTTGGAACTTATGAGGGAGATTATTCTGAGCATGAACAAGAAGATATCACTCCATTAGAGAACGAAGCTTTAGCGAAAGCGGGTAAAGCTTTATTAGTGACTTTAGTAGTTTTTGCTATTTTGATGAACCCATGGTTTGGGCCTTTACAAGAAATTGATCCTGAAACACAACAAAAAACGATTCAACCATTTATGAATAATGGATTAATTTTAATGGTATTCTTCCTCTTTGGTATACCAGGCTATGTTTATGGTAAAACAGTTGGAAAATACCAATCAACAAATGATATTGTTGAAGGCTTAACACAAGCTGTAAAATCATTAGCTGGATTTATTGTTTTAGCGTTCTTTGCTTCTCAACTCATCGCCTACTTTAACTACACCAACTTAGGCGTTTTACTTGCCAGTTCAGGAGCAGACTTACTCGAACGTGCTAACTTTACAGGTATTCCACTTGTCTTAGTCTTTATTATTTTATCAGCCTTTATTAACTTATTTATTGGTTCTGCTTCCGCGAAATGGGCTATTTTAGCTCCGATTTTTGTACCAATGTTTATGGCTGTCGGTCTATCACCTGAAATGACTCAAATGGCCTACCGTGTAGCGGACTCAGCAACGAATATTATTTCACCGTTAATGACATATTTTGCAATGGTTCTTGTCTTTATGCAACGCTATGATAAGAAGAGCGGGATGGGTACACTGATTTCAGTGATGTTACCCTACTCAATGGCATTCTTAATTATTTGGAGTATTCTATTAATCATTTGGTTTGCTCTAAACCTTCCATTAGGACCTGGAGCACCCGTATCGATGCAAGCGATTATCTCTATTTTGTTATAATCCATATTGATTCTTATCAAAATAATCAACGCCAGTCACATTAAAATGACTGGCGTTTTTATTGAATATTTTATTGGAAAAACTCTGGCGTTTCTTCTTTAACGATATCGTAGCAGCGTTGACAGAATTCAGGTGCTGCTTCAATTGTTCCTACTTCAGGACGTACCGCACGGCAGCGATCGCAAATATGGCCTTTCGCAGGTTCAACTTTCACTGCAAAATCATCAAAATCAACTGCGGATGTATCACGTTCACTGAATGGCTGAATATCCAATTCTGACACAATCAATAATTGATCTAAGTGCTCACTATACTGTGCTAATGCTTGGGCTAGATCTGTATCACAATACAAGGTAACTTTCGCTTCAAAACCTTTTTTAACTGGTGCATGCTCATCGTCTTTCGCTAATTCTTTCGCTTTATCGACACCTTCTTTAACTTTGAAGAATGTTTCCCATTGATCAACAAGCTCTTGATCTGCATCAACATTAACAAAATGTGGCATCTCTTGAAGTTGAATATAATTCTCTGCTCCTGGAATAAATTGCCAAATTTCTTCCATGGTATGCAGTAAAATCGGTGTTAGCATGCGAGTTAAACCAGATAATATTTCATAAAAGACGGTTTGAATACTGCGACGCTTACGATTATTCATTTGTTCAATATAGACAATATCTTTCGCAATATCGGAATAGAAAGCCGATAGATCGACTGTCACGAAATTAATTAATCGTTTATAAACTCGGTTAAATTCATAATGCGTATAGGCTTCATGCATGTCGTGAACCAATAGGCGATATTGACTCATCATATAGCGATCGACCGGTTCCATCTCCTCTTCTTGAACACAATCAACCGCTGGGTCAAAATCAGCTTCAATATTCGATAAGATAAAGCGGAAAGTGTTACGAATTTTACGATAAGCCTCAGCAACTTGATTTAATATGTCACGCGAAATTCGTACATCATTTTCATAGTCAACACTTGAAACCCAAAGACGGATAATATCCGCTCCAAGATCTTGCGTAATTTCTTCTGGCGTAATCACATTACCGATCGACTTACTCATTTTTTGTCCTTTACCATCCATCACAAAGCCTTGAGATAAGACCGCCTTGTAAGGAGGCATATCGCGCGTTGCAACGGAAGTCGTAAAGCTTGAGTTAAACCAACCACGATATTGGTCAGACCCTTCAAGATATAGGTCCGCTGGATAGCTTAATTCTTCGCGCGTCTCTAACACACCCGACCAAGAACTACCAGAATCGAACCACACATCCATAATATCTAATTCTTTAGTAAATTGGCCGTTCGGGCTTGATGGATGTTGGTAGCCTTCTGGTAATAAATCCTTTGGTTCCCATTCGAACCAAATATTTGTGCCATGCTCTTCAACGAGGTCCGCCACATGATCAATCACTTGTCGATCAATAATTGGCTCGCCATCTTCACCATAGAAAATTGGTAGTGGCACACCCCAAACGCGTTGTCTTGAAATAACCCAGTCCCCACGATCACGAATCATATTATAAATACGGCGAAGACCTGATGGGTGATACCACGTTACCTCATTTTCAACTGCATCGAGTAACTGATCACGGAATTTATCAATTGAAGCAAACCATTGTGGTGTCGCACGGAAAATAACCGGTTGCTTCGTACGCCAATCATGTGGGTAGCTATGTTCAATTTCACTTAAATAAAGTAAAGTGCCATTTTCTTCAATGATTTTTAAGACTTCTTTTTGGCCTTTTAAGTAGAACATTCCTTCAAAACCTGGTGCTTCATCGGTAAAATGGCCACGATTATCAACTGGACTTAATACTTCCAAGCCATAACGTTGTCCAATAATAAAGTCGTCTTCCCCATGCCCTGGTGCGGTATGAACTAAGCCAGTCCCAGATTCTAAGGTAACATGATCTCCAACCATAACTAATGAATCCCGGTCGTAGAATGGATGTTTTACTTTAAGGCGATCAAATTCTGCTCCTTGGTACTCTTTGACAACTTGGTAATTTTCCCAACCAATTTCATTTGCAATGGTTTCTAATAAATCTTTAGCAACAATAAATATTCTCGTGCCTACTTCAACTGCGACATAGGTTGCTTCACCCAAAACAGAGATTCCTAAGTTAGCAGGTAATGTCCATGGTGTCGTCGTCCAAATAACAAATTCTGCATGATCAGGTACAACACCAGAACCAGATCGAACTGGAAATGCAACGTAGATTGATGGAGACTTCACATCTTTATACTCAATTTCAGCTTCTGCGAGCGAAGATTCACTCGATGGCGACCAATAAATCGGCTTTAATCCCTTATAAATATACCCACGCTCTGCCATCTTACCGAAAACACGTAGTTGTTGCGCTTCATACTCTGGCGTAAGCGTTAAATAAGGATGGTCCCAATCTCCTGTGACTCCGAGACGTTTAAAGTCTGCTTTTTGATTTTCAACTTGTTTTAAAGCATAGGCTTCACATAGTTTTCTAAATTCTGCCGTCGATAAGCTTTTACGATCTACTTTATCAGAATTAACTAGCGCTTGTTCGATTGGCAATCCATGTGTATCCCAACCTGGCACGTACGGTGCACGATGACCATTCATCGAATAATAGCGCACAATAAAATCTTTAGAAATTTTATTTAACGCGTGCCCCATATGTAACTGGCCATTCGCATATGGAGGACCATCATGAAGAATAAAGGTAGGTTTCCCTTCATTTTTTTGTTGGATTTTTTGATAGATTGATTCTTTTTCCCATTCTTCTTGCAAAGCGACTTCTTTTTGCGGTAAATTAGCTCGCATATCAAATTTTGTTTGACCTAAATGTAATGTGTCTTTTACTTTCATACTCTTCTCCTTTAAATCATCCTGAAAAATAAAAAAACGCCCCGAAAAATCGGGACGCAGTCGGCGTGGTACCACCCAAAATTAATAGAATTAACCATTCTATTCACTCATCTTTGATAACGCTCGTTAGAGCGACTTCACTTAGAAGTGTTTAAATAAAGGTGATATGACCCCTACGAGTAACTATTGAGCTCGCACCCATCTCAATTCGCTTGGAGTATCCTAGGAGGCACTGGTCCTTCATCATCATAATTTATATTATTTAATTTTTGGGATTGATTTGAATTGTTTCGCCGAGTAAATCCTCATCGTCGTGTTCTTGTGAATATTCTTCTTGCAATTTCGTAGCCACTTCCTGCGCTGGATCTACTGCTACATCTTCAAAATTATAAAGTTCAGTTTGCTGATCTTCTTTAATTTGTTCAGCAATTTCATTGATTTGGTTGAACCCTTCAGGGTCTTGTTGTTCCAAATAATCAACACGATCGATTGCACGTTGATTTGCTTCTTTCAGATGCTCATCGTCATAAGTGGTGTCTAATTCTTCATCAAATAGACGGTGGTATTCTGAGCTTGTTACTTCTGCTAATTGTTCACGGATGATTTGTTCTAACTTAGCTCGATAGCTTTTACTTGAGCGGCGTAATACATCTGATTCTTTGACAATATCTTTTGCCGTAGTCGAAGCGCGATCAATAATTAAATCTGCTTCACGCTCTGCTTCAAAAAGAATTAATTCTGCTTCTTTACGTGCATTTTGTTTTAATCTTTCAGCAGCTTCTTGAGCTACTAAAATAGAACTATTTAATGATTCTTGTAATTGAGCGAAGTAAGCATTTTTCTCATGCGCTTGTGCTAATTGTTCCTTTAATCGCTCACTCTCTACTATCAGTTGATCGTAATCTGCCACAATCATATCTAAGAAATCATTAACTTGATTCGCATCATATCCTCTAAAACGTGAATCAAATTCTTTAGTTAAGATTTCATTCGGTGTAATCGCCATACTATCTCCCTTTCTATTCAAACTAAGTCCTTCTAATTATCGTTTCAATACATTAACCGTTAAATGGACATTATCCTTTTTTGTTCTTCCATTAATACTCTCAATCCAGAAACGGCCAAATTTACGTACTGAGATAATATCTTGTTCACTGACTTCAATATCTGGTCGTTCCGTCAACGTAAAGTTAACTTTTATATTTCCTTGTTGAATCAAATCTTTTGCACGCTGTCTAGAAAAATTATAGACATTGCTAATTAAAGTGTCAAGGCGCATCGAGCTCACAACAATGGACTCCGTTTCCCATTCTTCTTGGGATATCAACATTAATTCAGCAGGCATCTCTTCCAATCGAACTCCTACATTGCTAATTTTATCAATTGAATGGATTAAATACGTGCTTATTTCATGTTCAACAACGACTTGCCATTGCTCACCATCACTTATAATATCTCCAATACGGTTGCGATCAACTCCTTGAGACATCAATGTTCCCAATATTTTTCCGTGAGAAATATCTGCAAACTTCACAGGATAATGTAACTGTAAAAGTGTCAAACCGTAATCAACATCGGTTGGTTGATAATAATCTGGATAAATAAGACCTCGACGCCGTTCCGTCGCATGAATTCCACCGTAAAAGGCAATTTTAAAATCGCCATACTCTTCAACAATTTGTTGCGCAATCATTTGCTCGCGTGGTGTTAAAAAATGTAACAAGACAGGAACATAATGGTTATCTACTCTGTGTAACCCATCGTAGACCAAATCAATAAATTCGGCTTCTTCCGGCCGGTAATGTTGATAGACTTGTTCGTTCATCGAATCGACCGACTCACCAAGTTAAAGACCAACGTGATAAAGCCGCGTTGAACTAAATTTAAAACGAACAAGGCAATAATTACGTTAAAACTAATGCCACCAATTGATGGAATATAACGATCGAATATCCCGATATAAGGTTCAGCTAACTTCGATATTAACTTCCCTAAACTACTCTCTCTCGCTCCAGGTAACCATGATAATAACGCATATAAAACTAAAACCATGGAGTACGCTCTAAACAAATAATTAATTATGATCACTAGTTTCATTCGTAACTCCTTTCATTCCATATAAAATGAGGAGGAAGCGAATGCTTCCTCGCTAAGTTAAATTAATTACGGTGACGTTTTCTGAAAAATGGCGGAGTATCTAATTCTTCGGAATCATTCACTTCGCTCGGTTGTTGGTTTACATGAGATGGAGTAGATTCAAACTGGCGCTCTGTTGGTGCTTCAGCTTCAATATCACTAATATCTCGTGTACTTTGCTCTCGGTTAATTTCCCAGTCGCTGAATAAATCACGTTCGGGACGTTTTTCACGAGTATAATTAGTATTCGCATTAGATTCACGTTGTCCTGCTTCACTTGTGCGTTGAGGTTGGCCTGTTGCTTCTTTTGAACCAAATGATCTACGAGGCTGTTTTATAGAATGACTCGTATCAGACTTTTCATGCTCAATACCCGTTGCGATGACTGTGACAACAACTTCATCTCCGAGTTCTTCGTTAATTGACGTACCAAAGATAATGTTTACATCACTACTTGACGCATTTGCAACAATTTCACTTGCATCCTGTGCCTCATATAGACTTAAGTCTGCGCCGCCCGTAATATTTAATAGAATTTGCTCTGCTCCATCGATTGATACTTCTAATAATGGAGAAGAAATAGCTTTCTTTGTTGCTTCAGCTGTACGATTTTCACCAGAAGCTTGACCAATTCCCATTAATGCGGTGCCTTGATCTTTCATAACAGTTTTGACGTCAGCGAAGTCTAAGTTAACGTAACCTGGTGAAGTAATTAAATCAGAGATTCCTTGTACACCTTGACGCAGCACGTTATCTGCTTCACGGAATGCTTCAAGCATTGGGGTCTTGCGATCAACAATCTCTAACAAACGATTATTGGAGATAGTCACCAGTGTATCAACATTCTCTTTTAAGTTCTTAAGACCTTCTGCAGCTGCACGACCACGTTTTGGTCCTTCAAATGTGAATGGACGTGTAACAACTCCGACCGTCAATGCGCCTAATTCTTTAGCAATTTTCGCTACAACGGGTGCGGCACCTGTCCCAGTACCACCACCCATTCCTGCTGTAACAAAGACTAAGTCTGCGCCTTCAAGTGATTTGCGAATTTGCTCTTCACTTTCTTCAGCCGCTTTCAGACCGATTTCTGGTAGCGCACCTGCACCCAGTCCTTTTGTAATTTTTTGACCTAATTGAATTTTAGTATCCGCATTGGATAAATTTAATGCTTGTGTATCGGTATTCGCTACAATAAACTCGACACCTTGGACGTGTTCTTCAATCATACGGTTAACCGCATTGCCGCCTGCTCCACCGACACCAATTACTTTAATATTTGCGCCATCGTGATTTAATGTTGTATCGAACGATAATTCCATCTCAATAACCTCCTATGTAGTTACTTAACTTATTAATCAAAAAATGTATTGAAATAATTACGAATTCGTGCCATAAAATTATTTTCATCTTTCGGGTAGGATTCTTCTCGGTAGTAGTTATCTCGATAATCATTTGATTCTTCCACCGGACCTCTTACTGAAGATGACGGATAAGCATTATAATCTTGATATGGGTACTGCTCATCTCTAACTTGATTCTTTTCTCGTTGACCAAATAAATTAGGGAAACGATTTGTCAATTGCGAACGGTTATCCTCAGCTGAGTTTCGTTGTTCATATTCAGATTCCGCAGAGAAATAATCATCATCACGCCATGTTTGAGCGTGAGACTGTTGGGAAGATGCCGCTGGTGTCGAACGCCCTACAGGCCCTTCCATTTGTCTACTTTGCGCATAAGGTGGGTGCATCTCTTGGTTTGAGTATGCAAGATTTGAATAAGTTCCTTGAGCGATTCGATGAATATCATCAAGTTGAGCTACGTAATTAATCAACCCTAGGCTCGTTGCATAAATTGGATTACGCATTCCCATCTCATCAGGAATAAAGACGCGAATTTGATTGCCGAAGTAGCGTTTCGCTAATTCAACGACACCAGGTAGACTTACACCACCACCGGTCATTACAAACCCTCCTGGCAAATCTAAGCCATCTACGCGTTGAAGTTCGTCATGTAGCGTTTCGAAAATTTGAACCATACGTGCTTCAATAATTTCAGCTAAGAAATGTTCATCGACACGTACCGGCTCTTTCTTTCCAACCGTTTCAACAGGAAAATACTCTTGATCTGAGGTGTCAGCACTGACCGCATAGCCATATTCACGTTTAATGCGTTCAGCACTTTCAATTGAGGTGTTTAAAATAATTGAGATATCTTTGGTAACGAAATCCCCACCCTCTTGATCTACCATTGTGTACTTCAATTGGTTATCATGAATAATCGATGCAGTGGTCTGTCCACCACCCATATCAATAATTACCGTACCAAACTCACGTTCATCGCGTGATAAGGCAACGGATGCAATGGCTTGGGGTTGAACTACTAATTCTGCAATCTCAAGTCCTGCTTTTTGCACACAGCGTTTAATATTATGAATAATTGTGCGGGGTCCTGTTACAAGTCGAGCATATAATTCTAATCGGACACCGAGCATACCTCTTGGGTCTTTAATTCCATTAAAGCCATCCACAATAAATTCTTCTGGAATAATTGAAATAATATCGCGCTCAGGCGGTACTGAACGTACCTTTGCTGCTGAAATAACATTATCCACATCACGATTGGTGATTTCACGGTTTTCGCTAGCCACTGCAACCATTCCATGACATTCTTCAATCATAATTTGGTTACTTGGTACACCTACAATCACTGAACGAATTTGATAATTCGCTTTGCGTGATGCTTGATCTACTGCCCTTTGAATGGAATAGACAGTTTCATCTATATCAACAATAACACCTCGGCTTAACCCGCGAGATTTTTCATTGCCGACACCAATGATGTTAACAGATCCATTAATATATTCCGCTACAACTACTTTAATTGAAGTTGTCCCGATATCTAAGCTCACAAAAGTCTCATGTTGTCGCATCGAGGGAGCCTCCTTAATCTAGTTCATATTCTTATATATCTTAGCATAATCAACATTCCATTAGAAGAAGAAACCATTATCGACATAGAAATCTAATAATAGTTATCTTTATTAATGGAACTTTAGTGTTAATTGGTTTTATTCGAACGGTGTAAAATAAGCGCCCACTTCTAAATTAATAATTCCCGTACGACCTTCCAATTGATTTAAAATTTTGGGGTAATGTTGTACTTTTTGAGCAAACGTTGAAGCAATAGCCATAATGATATTGCCATCTTTCATTTGAACTTCAATCCCCTGAGGTTTATTAATATCCGTGGATGCACGAATATTTTGCATTTGCGCTAAAATTTCTGGCGGTATTTGTTCTAAACTCTCAGCAATTGTTCGTAATTCACCAGTATTATTAAATCCCTCAAGTATCGGTAACTTATCAGCAGCAACGGCTAAATCCAGTTCCGGTCTTTCTGTGCTGATTACCTCGCCACTCGAACTCACTGGATAGAAATTAGAATTAATCTCTGTTAACCCTACGAAACGATGTTCACTTACTTTTATATTTAATGCCGATCCATTAGGACGTCCAAACGTGACGGATTCAACCATTGGATTTTCCGAAACAATTACCCGTTCAATCGCTTCACGTTGACGGAATACTTCTTTCACCCGATCAAAAGGTTCAATTCGTGACGATTGTTGAATTAATGCATCAACAACTAATTCATTACCCGAAACCGTGACTTGGTTAACAAATTGATAAGGGTTTATTTTAATACCATTTACCATAACCATGATTAATAAAAATAAGTAGACTGCACCTGCTTTTACGATTCCTTTTGGATAGGGGTCATGTCGTCCTCGTTCTAATTCTGAGTCGAACCAACGCTTTAACTTTTCAACTTTAGAAATACGTTGTACGTGTGAATGTGGGGTCTTTTTTCGAGAGTTAAACGATGTTGACCTAAAACCTTGCAATGATGCTTCATTGCGCCAAGGTTGAAAATCATCGAAATGATAATGCGTGCGCTCATAAGGATTAAAATTTCGTTCTCGAGGCTGTTGAACACGCATATCCCATTCTTGTCTGCGTGCAGGGTGTCGCATTGAAATTACCTTGTTTTGCGAAGGGCCAGAGGTATTCAATGAGGTACGATGGCCATAAATAGAGTGATTCCCTTGATTATTGGACGTATTAAAATTAAATCGTTCTTTTGAATCGTACCTCATCTCTATACCTCCTCTCATACTTTCGCATCATTCTACTTAACTAATTTTTCAATTTCAACTACTAGTGCATCAATCGCATCTGGTTTCCCCAAGTTTTTGGCTTTTTCAGACATTTGTTTGAGCTGACTTGGTGAAGCCATTAATTCATCAATTTGCTCCTTAAGTGTTTGAGCCGTTAAATCTTTTTCCTCAATCATTACGGCGGCTTGCTGATTGACTAATGCTAAAGCATTTTTTACTTGATGATTATTTGTTACATAAGGACTTGGAATTAAGATACTCGGTAGACCCAAAGCAGTAATCTCCGCTAAAGTTGTTGCGCCACTTCGTGATACAATCAAGTCAATTTGATTCATCAAGCTCGGCATTTGGTCGATATAGTTTATAATTTTAACATTCGCTGGCACCGTCACCTTACGCTCAGCTAAATATTGGATCCATTCATCATAATGGACTTTCCCAGTCCCAATAATGACTTGATATGGTGCAGAAGCAAAAGCTTCTACTGATTCGATTGCTGCTTGATTAATTGCGGGTGCACCCCGACTTCCACCAAAGATTAAGACCGTGCCCAAATCCGGGTTCAACCCAAATTGTGAGGTTAAACGATCTATTTCACTAACTTTATCCAATACCTCTTGTCCTCGTGGATTTCCAGTATAGACTAATTTTTGTGGATGCTGAGCAAAATCTCGGTGTACTTCTTTAAAAGAAGTCGCGATTTTATCAACTTTACTCGCTAAAAATTTATTTGTCACACCCGCAACACTATTTTGTTCATGAATTAAGGTTGGGACCTTCAGCTGAGTGGCTGCCCAGAGTACAGGTCCACAAACAAATCCTCCAGTTCCAATCACAACGTCGGGATTAAAGTCGCGAATCATTTTTTTAGCTTTATGCGTACTGTTGAGCATTTGGAAAATAACCTTAAAGTTGCTCAATGTTAATTTACGTTTAAACCCAGAAATCTCAATCGTTTTAAATTGAATATCTGGATGTTGTTTTAAAATTTCAGCCTCAAGTCCTTTTGCTGTTCCTATAAAAAGGCATTCTAAATCTGGGTAACGTCGTTTAAGTTCTTGATAAACAGATAGACCTGGATAGACGTGTCCTCCTGTTCCACCGCCACTTAGTACAATGCGTTTTATTGTCATAAATTAATTCTCCTTTTTATAAGGCTGTTGCTTTAGTAAAGCCTTGACTGTTTTTACAAAGCAATCCCCTCTTTGTTCAAAATGATCGAATTGATCCCAACTCGCACAGCACGGTGACAGTAAAATAACCTCTCCCGCTTGCGCATCATAGTAGGCTTGTTCTGTTGCTTGTTCAAGGTTGTCAAACAAGTGCACTTTAACCCCTGGAAGTTTATCAAAGGTCTCTTTCATCTTATGCTTCGTCTCTCCATAGAGATATGCACCTTGAATTTGCCCAATATATGGTATTAATTCATCAAATCCATTACCGCGATCTAATCCGCCACCTATATAGCGAATGGGTTCTTTAAAGCTCTTTAATGCCGTAATTGTTGCTATAATATTTGTTGCTTTAGAATCATTCACAAATGTGCGGCCTTTTACTCGCTCGATGACCTGAATTCGATGTGCAACCCCTGTATACTGATTGATAACATCTGCAATGATTTTTGAATCAAGTTTTTTTAATTTTGCAACCGCAATAGCAGCTAAAATATTTTCCAAGTTATGTTGTCCAGGTAATTGGATATGTTGAGTAGACATCACAAATTCACCTTGATAATAAATCGCCTCATTCTCAAAATAAACTCCCGTTTTTCGAACGACATCATCAATACATTGGACACTAAAAGGAATAAGGATTGCTTGAGTTCCACTTTCTTTAATTAACTGAGTTAATTCACCTTGGTCATAACGATAAATTAAATAGTCATTCTCCGTTTGGTTTTGGGTAATTTTTAATTTTGCTTGAATATAATTATCATGCGTTTGATGGTAATCTAGATGTGCTTCATAAATATTACAAATAATCGCAATGTGTGGGTGGAATTTTTGCGTTCCCTCTAATTGAAAACTCGATAACTCCATTACCAATTGATTTTTTGGGTTAAGATTATCAACTTGTGATAGCACCGGAATGCCAATGTTACCTGATAAGTAGGTTTCAAATTGGTCACTTGCTTTCAACAAATTGTAAATCAATTGGGTCGTTGTCGTCTTACCATTACTCCCGGTAATACCAATAATATCGCCTGATGCGATCCAACTCGCAATTTCTACATCAGTATAGATTGGAATATTTTGTTGCTTAGCGGCTTGTATAATATCAATTGAATAAGGAATGCCAGGATTCTTTATAATATAGTCCCACGGTTGTTCCAATAACGACAGCGGGTGACCGCCAGTCACGAACTTAGCACCTTGTCGAATTAAAGCATCGACCGATTCGTCTTCATTTAAATTTCCTCGGTCATTGACCGTGACATTGGCCCCTTTTCGAACAAGAAATTCTGCCACAGATTGCCCTGTCATCGCATAACCGATAATTAATATGTTTTTTTGATCAAACAATTCCTGGTTCATTCCGTCTACTCCCTTTTTTATGTAAAAAGAATCAATGAGATAATCGCACAAATCGCACCAACACTCCAAAATACGTATACCACTTTCAATTCGCTCCACCCTGACATTTCAAAATGATGGTGGATTGGGCTCATTTTAAAGACCCGTTTACCGGTAGTTTTAAATGAAATTACTTGAATAATCACACTTAACGTCTCAAGTACAAAGACAAGACCGATTAATAATAGGCTCCAAGGTTTATTTAAAACAATCGAGATAACTGCGAGTCCCGCGCCTAGCGCCAGAGATCCCACATCCCCCATAAAAATCTTCGCTGGTTTAACATTGTAAATTAAAAATCCACTTAAAGCCCCTACCACAATCAAGCAAATTAAAGCAATATCAAAATAGCCATGCGATTTCGCAATGAAATAATAGGTGAGATAGGCAATAATATTCAATCCGGTAGCTAAACCATCTAAGCCATCTGTTAAATTAACCGCATTTGAAAAACCTGTAATCCAAACAAACATAAAAATTGTAATTAAAAAGTAATTTTGGATATTAAAAGCAAATAGAGGAATCGTTATTAATTGCTGTGTTAGCCAACCGATTAAAGCAATAATCCCCGAGAAGGCAATTTGAGCTAAAAATTTCTGACGTGCGGTCAGGCCTTCATTTTTTTGATGGAAAACAGCAATAAAATCATCGATAAAACCGATACCACCAAATAACAAGAGTGCTAACCATACCATCCAAAAAGAACCGTCAAAATATCGTGATAGTACAGCAAAGATGAGTGATAAAACTAGAGAAACTAGAATAAAAACGGTCCCTCCCATTGTAGGTGTTCCTGTTTTTACTTCATGCCAACTTGGCCCCTCTTCTCGAGTCACTTGGCCAATTTTTTTATTCATAAATAACTTAATAAAAAATGGAACAAAAATAAGGCTTAAAAAGGCACTTGAAATTACTGGTATTAAATCTTTCATCGTTATGTCTACCCCTCACTTTTCGATAATTTATCTTGAATAGTTTGCCGGACTACACTCGCTTCATCATATGGTAAATACTGGTTTTCAATTACTTGATATGGTTCTCCACCCTTACCTAGAAATACTAAGATATCATTCGTTTGGGCTTGATCCACAGCGAATTGAATGGCTTCTTTTCTATCAACTACAATATGATAGGCTTTATCATTGTGAGAGCCAATCATCTCCTGACAAATTTTCGTCACATCTTCATAACGCGGGTTATCAGCTGTTAAAATAACAAGATCACTATACTTAAATAGTATATTACCCAATTCAGGCCGAGCTTCACTGTCACGATTCCCTCCACTGTGACCCATCAACGTAATAAGACGTTGATTATCCGATTTATGTGCTACTAATTCACTAAGCACACGTTCCAAAGCATCGGTCGTATGGGCAAAATCAACAATCACCTCATAAGGTTGGCCCTCTTGAATGGATTGCATTCGACCAGAGACCCCTTCAAAGTGTTGCATCATTTCAATCACTTTAGTGACATCATAATCATAATAATACACTAAGCATAAACAACTCGCTAAAAAGTTTGAAACATTATAGCTCCCTCGCACTGGAATCATCACTTCGTAACTTTCTCCTTGGAATTCCATCACAAAATCTGTGCGTCCCGATGAAGAAGTAATCGAGTGCGCATAAGCTGTTGCACCCTTATCTTGCAAGCTATACGTTACAATATCCGCTGAAGTTACAGCGCTCATCAGTTCACCCGCACCATCATCTTGATTAATAATTGCCAGAGGCGCTCTACCAACATTAAATTGTTGACCTAATTGACTAAATAGAAGACTTTTCGCTTGAGCATAGCCATCCATTGTTTTATGGAAATCTAAATGCTCACGTGTTAAATTCGTAAAAATAGCACAATTAACCGATGTATACCATAAACGTCCTAACATTAATGCGTGAGAAGAAGCTTCGAGTAAAACATCTTGACATGATGCTTCAACCATTTGATGATACATCTGTTGTAAACTTAATGAGTCGGGTGTCGTATTAATCGCTGGTAAAATTTGCTGATCAATCTTATATTGCACCGTCCCAATTAATCCCGTCCGATGTCCTATTCGCTCAAGCATAAAATTAATCATATGCGTAATGGTCGTTTTACCGTTGGTTCCGGTAACTGCCACCACATCCATTTTCTTTGAAGGTTCTTGATAAAATTGATTCCCCAAAATTGCCTGAGCCTTTACCGTTGATGGAACATGAACGATGGTCGCATTTAAGCTCTCAATATTTTTAGGTTTCTTTTCAACAATTATCAACCGTGCGCCTGCTTCAATCACTTCTGCTAGAACTCGATGACCATCAAATTGTTCTCCTTGAATCGCAATAAAACCACACCCTGGTGTTATTTTTCGGGAATCATTCGTTAATGATGTCACCGATTCATCTAAAGCAATATCTTTTAATATAGTATAGTTATAAAGTGGCTTTAATAATTCCGTTTGATTCACTATCAAGTCTCCTTATCTGTCTTAGTTATTTAATAACACATAATCTACGAACGGTTTAAAGACCTCGGCTAAAATCTGACTTCCCATACGTCCTTGATTATTCTCGGGACGCTTCAAGGTCAAATAAAGCATATATTCTGGTTGTTCTGCCGGGAAAAATGATACGACCGAAAAATAGTAATCATTAGGCCCCGCCAAATAGCCTGCTCCCGTAGGATTAGCAATTTGAGCGGTCCCAGTTTTAGCCGCGATACGTACATTCGGCATTTTAAAATCTTGTGCCGTACCATACGGTTGTTCTACAGCGTCCATTAAAATATCCAAGATATGCTGCGCGGATTCTGGGCGGATCATTGTTTTTATTTTCTGCGTTTCATAATCCGACGTGTCGCTGCCATAGGCATATTGAATTTTTATAATATCTCCTTGGTTACCGATCATTGAATAAGCTTGCATCAATTGAATCGGAGTGGCAGATATTGCTTGTCCAAAGCCTGACATATAGACAGAAACTGGATTATCAAAATCGATAAAGCCAGTATTTTCACCTGGCAAATCTGAATGTGTTGATTGTCCAAAGCCTAATTCTTCTAAAGTTTGCTCCCAGCTTTCCAATCCCATTCGGCGGACCAATTCCACCATAGATACGTTACTTGAGCGCGCGAGCGCCTCATCGAATGGAATTTCTCCCCAACCATATAAATTATAGTCTTTGACGACGGTATCTTCAATCTCGATTGATCCAGTCATAACAAGCTCGTTAGGTTGATAAATATTTCGGTCATAGGCGATACTTTGTGTCAAAATTTTCAAAGTAGAACCTGGCTCATAAGCTTCACTCACAAATTGTCCTTCCCAGTCTTGGTCAATGCCTTCTAACGTATTTAAATTGTAAGAAGGGCGCTGTCCAGCAGAAAGTAATTTGCCTGTTCCCAACTCGACAAGATAACCACTTATCAGTTCGGGTTCATATTTTTCGTAAGCCGTCGTTAACAGTTGCTCAAGGTGATTTTGTAACTGACTATTAATTGTTAAATAGACATCGCGTCCGCGCAATAGCTTTTCATGAGTCTGCATCAAATAAAAATCATCAATACCGCTCAATTGATCATTAAAAGCAGCTTCTACACCACTTTTACCGACTCGAGTTCGGACAGCCTCACCATTATACAAATATTGCTCGTCTTCGGATAAATAACCAATAAGATGTGAGGCAAAATAATTATTAATATATTTCCGTTGCTGATTCTCATAAAAGCCTAGTCCCGAAAACCCTTCGGATTCGATTGATTCCTTCAACTCTCGTGAAATGTTTTTTCCAGCAGGACCAAACTCTACTTGAACAACATCTTCGGTTTGTAAAATATCATAAATCTCTTGTGCACTCATATTTAAATGTTCACTCAACATGTTTGCCGTTTCTATCGGACGACTAACGGTTGATAACCCCTCATTATCAACAATTGCAAAAAGCGAATAGGAAGTAGCATCAATGGCTAAAGGAACCCCATTTTGATCATAAATCGTTCCTCTAGGTATATCATTGATACTACTTCCTACTATAGATGACATCGATAGTTCCGTTAAATCGATTCCATTTGTACTTTTAAATATCCCGAGTTGCACAAAGCGTCCCATCACGATAAGTGCCATTACAACAACGATAAAAATATGGTTTAATAAAAACTTATTTGAAGTATTGTTATCTATTCTCATAATCTAATTCCTTAACTCGTTCGCTACTAATTGACATTCCTTCGCTTTCGGCAGATGCTTTAATCGCTTCGTAATTGTATTGATCCACCATTAAACTTTGATAATGTTTAATTTGAGAAATCTGTTTTTCATTTCGAGCTTCAATTTGCTCAATCGCATGATTTATTTTACGAACTTCGAATTGGGTGGTCATCGCAAGGACTAATAACACCCCACAAATTAAAGTTGTTAAAGTATAAATAAGATACAACCAGCGCCGTTGCAAAGATAGGACGTCGCTTGATGAAGGTATCGTGTAATCGTCATTGGCTGGGATCGGTTTTCTCGCTAAACTCCCAGAATTCGTATATTCTGGCGTTTCATAATGCGAATATTTTTTTACAGCAGTCATGACTTTCACCTACCTTCCTTCATAACTCTTTTATGCTCGAATACGCTCGAGTACCCGTAGACGTGCACTTCTTGCCCGTCGATTTTGCTCTAATTCATCTTGTGTCGCTTCAATGGGTTTTCTTGATACCATTCGATATTTTGGCAACAATTCTTCTGGAATCATTGGCATATTTGGCGGTGTCTCAGGCATCGCACTCAATTCTCTGAAATAACCTTTTACAATGCGATCTTCTAACGAATGGAATGAAATAACCGATATACGTCCGCCCTCTTTGAGTAATTGAACAGCAGCTTCTAGTGATGCTTCTAAGACACCCAATTCATTATTTACCGCAATGCGAATCGCTTGAAATGTTCGTTTCGCAGGATGCCCGCCTTTACGTCGCGTCGCAGCAGGAATCGCTTGTTTAACAAGTTCACTTAACTCTAACGTTGTATCAATTGATGCATTTTTACGTGATTCGACAATTTGACGTGCAATCCGCCCTGAAAATCGTTCTTCTCCATATCGACGAATAATCCGACTTAATTCCGACTCTGACCATTCATTAACAATTTGATGGGCATCCAGTGCTTGCGATTGATTCATTCGCATATCCAATTGGCCTTCGTGTTGGTAACTAAAACCACGTTCTGCAATATCAAATTGTGGAGAAGAAACACCTAAATCGTAGTAAATGCCGTCGACTTGATTGACATTATATTTTTCTAGTTCATCTTTTAAATTTGAAAAATTACTATGAATTAGCGTAACACGCCCTCTTTGAATGTCGTCAGCTAAGACTTGCTTTGCATTTTCTAATGCTGTCAAGTCTTGATCAAACGCATAAAGATGTCCCTCTTCATCCAGTAGACTCAATAAATATTGAGCATGACCACACCCGCCCAAGGTGCAATCCACATAAATCCCATTAGGTACAACATTTAATGAATCAATCGTCTCGTGTAATAGGACTGTCTCATGATTAAAAGTCATTAAAACTCCTCCATTACAATCCAAAATCAATCATATCTTCAGCTAATGATTCAAAATCATCTTCCATATCTGCCGCAAAAGCTTCCCAAACTTCACTGCTCCAAATCTCGATTCGATCTGATACGCCGATCACGCGACAGGACTTATCGATTTTAGCGAAATCTATGAGCGTTTGCGGTAAATTAATTCTTCCTTGTTTATCGACTTCTACCTCAGTGGCAGCTGAATAGAAAAATCGAGTAAATTTTCGTGCATCTTTTTTAGAGAGAGGTAATTGTTCAAGTTTCGCTTCAACTTTCGCCCAATTTTCTAAAGGATAACCGAACAAGCAGCCATCCAATCCTCTCGTTACAATAAAACTATAACCTAAATCTTGTCTGAATTTGGCTGGCATAATTAAGCGACCTTTCGCGTCAATATTATGCTGATATTCCCCGATTAACATCGCTAATTATACCTCCTCCAGTTTAAGATACATAAAGTATACCACATCCCCCCACAATCTACCACTTTAAATCCATTTTTCTCCACAAAAAAACACTTTGCATTTCGCAAAGTGCTTTTCGAATTTTTATACTATAAAATAAGTGATTACCCTCAAGATAATTAAGGATATTAAAAATATCGAGAGTAGAAAGAAGGCTAGTTTACTCGCTTTAATACTATATTTTTGCAATGAAAAATAGTCAATAAATCGAACATAATCATACAAGTGAATCGCCAAAGCAAAAGATACCATCAACAAAACATAATGGATAATACTAAAGCCATAAATCAATTTTGATAACAGTACAATATTCACGATCCAAATTGGAATCAGTAACATGGCTAAAGTCACTTTAAACGGAAGTCCTGTCGCTAATTCTCGGCGAAAATAGGAATGAACGATATAAATAATAATAGGGGGCAACAGATAAATTAGTAGCTCAGAAAGCTTAAATGGACTGGTCACGTTATTCCCTCATTTCCTCTTAGAGAGACTAATATTACTGGACAAAGTCAATAATATGACGCCAAGTATCCGTATTAACAACTTCCCAGAAATGTCCATCCCCGATGCCAGCATACCCAATAAACAATCCTACAATGAAAAAAATAATTACCAGCAACAAAATTAATATTACAAAGAACGTTACTTTCGATATATTTTTCCAAACAGAATCTTTCAACGTAGTCTGTTCCATTGGTATCACCTCATTTTTAATTATTTTACAATTCGTCTAAAGCTAGATTGGATTGTTTGCTTCAGACGTTGGATTGGAGAAGGATTCCGTCGCATCAATTTATTAGTTCCAATTGTATCTAACATCACACCCGTGCCGATAGCCACGCATTGCATCGGCTGGTCTGAAGCAATCACTGAAACTTCTAATTCATTTGACAAATAGTCATCGAGTGACCGAATCAATGCTCCACCACCCGTTAAGATAATACCTCGTTCCATAATATCCCCCGCTAACTCGGGATCGACTTCTTCAATTAGCATTTTTGCATTGCAAGCAATTTTATCAATAATCGGTAAAATAGCATTGTATAAATCATTTGACGTTGCATTAATTGACATTGGTAATCCCGTTAATAGGTTGCGCCCTTTTACCGTCGCCGTAACGACCTCACTTTCCGGCACTTCGATTGCAGAAGCAATTTGAATCTTCAATTGTTCTGCAGAGCGTTCACCAAGCAATAATTTTCGCTGTTTACGAAAATAATCGCATACCGCTTCGTCCATATCTCGACCTGCCAGGGGCAATGTTTCACTCACAACAACCGAGCCTTTTGAAATAATGGCGATATCAGTCGTACCACCGCCAATATCAATCACCATATGTCCCTCTGGGCTATCATGCGAAATGCCTGCTCCTATCCCAGCGACCTTCGGTTCAATATCCATAAAGACGCGCCCTGCTCCAGCACGTTCTACCGCTTCAATCAGTGCGCGTTCTTCGACTTCACTAATAACAGAAGGACGAGAAACTAAGACGTTTGGCTTGCTAAAGAAACTTGGACGATAAATACGTTGAAAGAACATGACGAGTAAAGCTTCCGTCCGCTCATAATCAGCAATAACCCCGCGTTCCAGCGGATAGACAATTTCATAGGCATTTCCTGTTCGGCCAATCAAATCATATGCATCGCGCCCAACAGCAACAATCTCTTGAGTATAGCGATCTACCGCTATTACGGAAGGCTCGTTTAAAACGACGCCACGACCTTTCAAATGTATCACAACATTTGTGGTCCCTAAGTCTATTCCGATTTCTTTTGCCATGGTAATCTCCTATTTAGCCTCAGCTAGCGTGCGTTCAGCATGACGACTTCCAATTGGATTGATTTCAACACGCTCGATATCGGCTCCTAAAGCTGCTAATTTTTCATGAAACTTATAATATCCACGATCTAAATATTTCAATTCTGAAACACGCGTCAAACCTTTTGCAGTTAATCCTGCAATAATTAAGGCTGCAGCAGATCTTAAATCGGACGCTTTAACACTAGATCCGCTAAAATCAGCCGGACCGTACATAACGCATGTTTGACGATCAATCGTAAAACGTGCACCCATGCGACGCAATTCTTCAAAATGCATAAAACGATTTTCAAAAACTGTTTCAGTAAGCACACTCGTTCCATCTGCAAGAAGTTGAGCAATCGACATTGGTGATTGTAAATCCGTTGGGAAGCCTGGATAAGGCAGTGTCTTAACATCTGTCGCTTTTAAAGTTTTAGGACCCATTACACGAATGCCTTCAGCGTATTCTTCGATTTCAACGCCCATTTCGATTAATTTACTTATGAGTGGTTTATTATGTTCACGTAATGCGCCTTCTACAAATACATCTCCTTGTGTAACAGCTGCTGCAATCATAAAGGTTCCGGCTTCAATACGATCTGCAATAATCGCATGATCCGTACCATGGAGACGTTCTACACCTGTAATTTTTAGTGTTTCAGTTCCGGCACCTGTAATTTCCGCGCCCATTTTATTTAAGAAGTTGGCTAGGTCTACGATTTCTGGTTCACGGGCTACGTTCTCAAGAATCGTCACACCTTCTGCTAAAACAGCTGCCATCATAATGTTTTGAGTGGCACCTACACTTGGGAAGTCTAAATAAATGCGCGCACCTTTTAGCCGGGTCGCTGTCGCTTCGACATACCCAGCTTGATTATTGATTGTTGCACCGAGTGCTTCAAATCCTTTTAAGTGGAGGTCAATCGGACGTGTGCCAATTGCGCATCCACCTGGCATTGCTACTTTTGCATGTCCATAACGCGCTAATAATGGTCCCATTACAACAATTGACGCGCGCATCTTGCTAACAAAATCATAATCCGCAACCGTTCTCAATGTCTCAGTTGCGTCGATAGTAACGGTGTTTTCCGTTTCATTAAAGTTTACTCCAGCATTTAAATTACTTAATAATTCATTCATCAAGGTTACATCTGAAAGTACTGGAACATTCGATAATTCAGTTACACCTTCCTCTGCCAAGAGCGATGCAGCTAAAATCGGTAATACGGCGTTCTTCGCACCTTCAACTTTGACAGATCCTTCCAGGCGTTGCCCACCTTGAACAATAATCTCTTGCATTACAAAAAATCCCCTTTTAATCCCCTGTCGTTTTGGAGCGGACGAGAGAGTAAAATGTATAGTAGTTAATTGAGATAGGTTAACGTAATATTTTGAACCGTCTCAATGATCGATAATAAGAAAGTTGCGAGCCCTGATCCAATCGAAATACTAATCAGCCAGATCGCATATTGGGCGAATTCTTCTTTCTCCATTGGATAGAAGTGCTTTAAGTTAAAGTCTTTAAACACACTATAACTTAACAGGATACATACGAGATAAACTAAAAGTACTGCCATACCATATAGTGTTGTCATCGTTGCGCCCCTTTCTAATATATTTTCATCATAGCATAATTTACCCATCATGCAAACAAATAACTAGACTCTCATTGATTCCTAATCATTCAAAAAACCGTATTGATTCATTAAAATCAATACGGTTGATCAATACCCTCTATTTTTTTGTTTTTAAAATTCTCAATCCGTTGAGAATTACTAAGATTGTTGATCCCTCATGGAATACAACACCGGTTGGAAGATCTAACCAGCCAATTAAGTTCAAGACAATCAGAGCGATAATCACGCCGACTGCGAAAATAATATTTTGACGAATAATCCGATTTAAACGATGACTCAAGTCGTAACTATAGAAAAGTTTAAGTAAATCATTTTGCACAATCACAACATCAGAGGATTCCATCGCAACCGATGAACCACTTCCCATAGCGATACCAATATCTGCATTAGCTAACGCTGGCGCATCATTGATACCATCACCAATCATTCCTACAACGTGTCCTGCTTGTTGATCTCGTTGAACAAACTCTATTTTGTCTTCTGGTAAGCAGTTAGCATAATAATGTTCGATTGCAACGTGTTGCGAAACTTCTTTAGCAACCGATTCATTATCCCCTGTCACCATTTGGACATGGACACCGCTATCCGTAAATAGACGAATTGCTTCTGCTGATTCTTCACGGACTTGGTCTTGCAAGGTTAAGAACCCTACTACTTGCTTTCCTTTTGCTACAAATACTGTCGTAAAACTTGATTCTAAATGTTCAGCAAAATGATCATAATCTTTATAATTTAAGAAGCTGCTTGGCTTACCAATAAGAATATCACCTTTTTTTAAGCCAGATCCTGCCACCTCTTCAACTTCTTGTGTCGTATTAACTTGGCTCAATGAAATATCTGAGAACGAATTTACAATTGCTTCTGCAATCGGATGGTTAGATTGCTGTTCCATATAGACTACTTCCGCTAAGATTGAATCCGCCAACTGGTATTCAACAACTTTAAAAACACCTTCCGTGATTGTTCCGGTTTTATCAGAGTAGAGAATATCCATCGTACTGAATGCTTCCATGGCTGCCCCACCTTTGAAGAGCACACCATTACGCGCACCATTCGAAATAGCTGATAGTGTAGCAGGTGTCGCCGAAGCAACCAAAGCACATGGGCTCGCTACCGTTAATAATACCATTCCCCGATAAAATGCATCTTGGAAAGAATATCCTCGCCAGAAATAAAGTAAGGCTATAAAAAGCGGAACGACGGTCAATGTTGTAATAACGTATTTTGACTCAAAACGATCAATAAAACTTGAAATTTTAGAAGGACGTCCTTGGGCTTCCTCAACCATCCGAACAATATTTGAGAAGACGGTCTCATCATACGCGGTCGTCACTTTAAGATAAAATGCGTTCCCTTCATTGATAGTCCCAGCAAAAGCTGCATCTCCTTTTTCTTTCTCAATCGGAATCGATTCTCCGGTCAGAGCCGCTTCGTTTAGCATCGCACTTCGGTCAATTTCACCATCAATTGGAATTTGATCACCCTTCGAGACAACAACTACATCTCCAATTTCAAGCGAATATGTTGGAACTTCTACCACCTCACCGTTGTCGAGGAGTTTCTGGGCCACTGAAGGAACATGTGACATCAATCCTTCAATCGCACTGGAAGTTTTGTTCATTGCGTATTCTTCCAACATTTCTGCCGTTGCAAAAATAAAAAGTAGCATCGCACCTTCTGATTCATACTGAATCGCCATCGCACCAACGGCCGCTAATATCATTAGTAAGTCTACATTGGGTGATTTTTGTTCAATCGTCTCCACTAATGCATTCTTTGCGGCATAGTAACCTAAGAAAAACATCGAAACAATAAATACGGGTCGACTGAGACTAGAGTTCATCCCCGTTAAGATAAATCCAATTATCATCAGCACCGTTCCAATTAATAAAAATCGGCCTTCCTTATTTTTTATGATATAGCGAAACATAAAACGCACTCCTTATTTGTAATTGTTATAAATAATTATAGCATACAAATTAAAGGAGTGCATACAAAATACAAAGTTTCTTAAAGTTATTTTCTAATTATCTTGACTGATAGATCCGGCGTCCTTCTTTAATTTCCGCTAAATAAAAACCAGAAGAAGTTGGTAAAGACTGCCATGAAGCATCTTCTAATGATGCATCGTAGACCGCTTCATAGTCATCAATCGATAATTTTTCTCTTTGGTTTAATTTTTGTTCAATTGTTAAATCCGCTATCATGTCAAGTGGTGGATTTACTACTTCTGCTGTAAACATTTCAGCAACGGCACCCGACCCATAACTGAACAAGCCAATTTTGTCATGAACGTGCAAATCTCCATGAATCAAAAGCGAAATTAAACTTAAAAATAATGACCCAGTGTAAATATTACCTACTTGTCGATTTAACCTTACAGATGCATCGTAACGTTCCAACCACTGATCAATTCGAGATGTCCACGGCTCAGAAAGTTGCGATTGCGCAGCTACCATCGCTTTGCGTCCCATTTTAGTAAATGGCGTATGGCAGATAAGCGTCTGATATTGACTTACCGTATCTGGATAGCGTTGAATCATCTCTGCTAAGACTTCATGGAACATTTGTATATAGAGTTCTGTAGAGTATTTGCCATCTACGAGTGGATAAGGCTGGTCGTTAGGTCGCCAAAAATCATGTTCATTGTATGATTTTGCCACCGTTTCACGTTCAATATTTAATAACTGCGGATTCGCAGAAACGAGCATGGCGACGGCACCGGCCCCTTGAGTCACTTCTCCCCCTGTATTCAGTCCGTATTTAGCAATATCACTTGCAATAATTAATACTTTGCGATCGGGTCTTAATGCCACATAGTCACAAGCATTCAACAGACCTGCTGTGGCACCATAACAAGCTTGTTTAATTTCAAACGCACGAGCAAAGGGTTGGATTCCCAATAACTCCATTAAGAAAGTAGCTCCAGACTTGGAATAATCCACTCCAGACTCTGTCGCAAAAATAACTTGATCAATTTGTTCTTTATCTGCCGAAGTAAGTATTGGCTCAGCGGCATTCGCAGCCATCGCAATCGCATCTTCATTCGGCAATGCATAACTCATGCGATCTTGCCCTATCCCAATCGTAAATTTATCTGGGTCAACACCGCGTGTCTTGGCTAATTCAACCATATCGATATAATGATGTGGGACTGCTAAATTTATTTTATCAATTCCTACTCGCATTCTATCACCTACTTATTTTTTCTTATTTTATCTAAAAGTTGTGCTGCAACACGTTGATTGATTTCAGACTGTTGCATTAATAAGTGTACCATATCTGGTAGCTCTTCGGGTAGCGTACCTACTTGTTGAGCTGTCGAACGTGCTTGTAGTTGCATATGACCTGCTTGTATCCCTTCACTCACGAGCGCTCTTAATGCTGCAAAGTTTTGAATCAGACCGACGCTAACCATAACATTCGCTAGTTCTTTCGCCGAAGTAACATTGAGTGTTTTAAGCACTTGTTGACTTTGTGGGTGACTCGATAAAGTCCCCCCAACCGTCGCAACAGGCATCGGGATTGTTAACTCCCCTTTTAGTACTCCATCTTCCGCATCATAGTTCCATTGACTTAATCCACGATATTGCCCGTCCCGACTCGCATGGGCATGAACTGCTGCCTCGATTGCTCGTGTATCGTTCCCCGTTGCTAAAGCGAGTGCCGTGATACCATTCATAATCCCTTTATTATGGGTTACTGCTCGGTACGGATCCAATTGCGCATAATGACTTGCCCATTCGATTCGCTGCGCTAATTGTTCAGGTGAATATTGGTTTGATTTTAACCGATCGATGGGAACTTCAACCATCGCTTGCGTCAATGCTAAGTCTTGGTAATTCGACAAAATTGCCATAACAACCTCTGTATCAATTATCCGACTAACGTCCGGTGCCAATGCTTCAAGTACCGTATTTAATTGATTCGCTCCCATCGCATCTACCGGGTCAAATGATAAATAAATCGTCGCGAATTCTGGTAAATCTTCCGGATATCCTTTGAGCCAAATATCAACTGGCCCTCCTCCATATGAGCGAATCGATTCACAGTATTGATTAGCTACTTCAAGTAAATGGTCTTTATTTTTTTCTATTTGCTGTGTCATTTGTTCTAGATTATTTTCAGGGTGACACTTCATAATAATTTGACCAATAATTCGTCGTTCCTTTGTGGTCGCATCAATATTCCCTAAAATTTTACCCCCATTGCTGAGAGCCGCTACTACAGAAGGTTCCTCCGTAGCAAGTGGGACAAGATAGGCTTGATGATTGACCTGCACATTTAATCCCACTCCCAGAGGAACTGCATAATTGGTCAAGTAATTTTCAATCAGTTGACTCCCTTGCTCCTCACTTAACGTAGTGCTTTGAAAATCCTGGTGGGTAAGTTCTTTGATAATCTTGTTTCGCTCTGCGGTCGTCTTTTTATAGAATTTTGATAATAATTCACTCACGCTAGCCCTCCTTATCATCGTTCCGAATAAAAAAACGAGCCACAAATAAATTATGGCTCGTTGTATCAATGATTCGTTTTATATTATTTTGTACCAAAGATACGGTCACCCGCATCACCTAGCCCAGGTAAAATATATCCATGTTCGTTTAATTTTTCATCCAATGCTGCGGTATAGATATCAACATCTGGATGAGCTTCCTGCAATGCTTTTACACCTTCAGGAGCCGCGACTAAGCAACAAAATGTAATATGTGATTCTGGAACTTGGTACTTATTCACTAATTGATTTAATGCAGCAATAGCAGACACACCTGTTGCTAACATCGGATCAACGACGAATACTCGACGCTCTTCAATATCTTGAGGGAATTTGGCAAAATACTCCACGGCTTGCAATGTCTCTGGATCACGGTACATTCCAATGTGCCCTACTCGAGCCGCAGGAACTAATTTTAAAATACCGTCTACCATTCCAAGACCTGCTCTTAATATTGGCACAACCGCCATTTTTTTACCGGCAATTTGTTTTTGTATACATTTTACCAGCGGGGTTTCGATTTCAACTTCTTCCAATTCTAAGTCACGTGTGATCTCGTATGCCATTAGCATCGCAATCTCATTTGTCACTTCTCGGAAATCTTTAGTTGATGTGTCCTTATCACGGATAATTGTCAATTTATGTTGAACCAGTGGATGATCTACTACTTGAAACTTTGCCATTTTAAATCCCCCTATAGTATTAAATTATTGATTGAACAGTGGGCGTCCATCCATCATATCGTGAACGCGCTGCTTAATTGATTCTAATTCAGATTCTTCTGCTTGTAAAGCCTCAATAATTAATTTTGCAATAACACGTGCTTCATCTTCTTTAATACCACGTGTTGTAATAGCTGGGGTACCCACACGAATACCACTTGTTTCCACAAATGATTGAGTATCGTTAGGGATTGAGTTTTTATTGACTGTAATGGCTACTTTATCAAGACGTTCTTGAGCCCATTTACCAGTGATACCCATACCAGTTACATCGATTAACATTAAGTGGTTATCAGTACCATTTGAGATAATATGTAGTGGGCTATCTTCAAAGACTTCAGCCATTGCTTTCGCATTCGCTTTAACTTGTTTTGCATATTCTTTAAATGCAGGTTGTAATGCTTCGTTAAACGCAACTGCTTTAGCTGCAATTACATGCTCTAAAGGTCCACCTTGAATACCAGGGAATACTGTTTTATTTAAAGCTTTCGCATGTTCTTTTTTCGCTAAGATTAAACCACCACGTGGTCCGCGCAATGTTTTGTGTGTTGTAGAAGTGACGACGTCTGCAAATGGAACTGGGTTTGGATGTTCACCCGTTGCAACAAGTCCTGCAATATGCGCCATGTCTACCATGTAGATTGCGCCGACTTCTTTAGCAACCTTACCAATACGTTCGAAGTCAATTACACGAGAATAAGCACTTGCTCCAGCGATAATCATTTTAGGTTTAACTTCGCGAGCAATTTCTTCTAACTTATCATAATCAATTTGTTCTGTTTCTGGATCCAATCCATATGCGTACATATCATATGATTGCCCTGAGAAGTTAACTGGAGAACCGTGTGTTAAGTGACCTCCTTGAGATAAGTCCATTCCCAATACTTTGTCACCAGGCTCTAAGAACGTACGGTAAACTGCCATGTTTGCACTTGATCCAGAGTGAGGTTGGACGTTCGCATATTCAGCTCCAAATAATTCTTTCGCTCGGTCGATTGCTGCTTGTTCAATCTCGTCAACAAATTCGCAACCACCATAATAGCGACGACGCGGATAACCTTCAGCGTATTTATTTGTTAAAATACTACCTTGAGCCTTCATCACTTCTGGAGATACGAAGTTTTCTGATGCAATCAGTTCGATCCCGTGAAGTTGACGGTCGTATTCCTTATCAATTAAATCAAAAACAAATTCATCTTTTTTAAAGCTCATTAATGTGCCTCCTACAATTTTTTGATACTCATAGTATACCACTTAATAAACCGTTTACAACTATATCACATTTTGTTGCGTATTTTTTAGACAATAATCATTTTAATTTAATTTTATTTTAATGTTTCGGCAGGTTGCCCTGCTCGATTTAGTCGATTTAAGTAAGCATGTGTCCGCTCGTCATCTTCAAATGATTCCACAAAAATAATTTTTGCATCACTTTGATCCAACGCTCTCAATCCTCGATATAAATACTGCGATACCGTATCCATGGTCCCGAGCGTTTCATATATAATCGAAAGTTTAGCCATACGAAGTTTCAACGCTTCAATTGTTTTCTGTGTTGCTAACACACCGACGTGACTCGTTGACGAAATCCATTCTTCCCACTGCTCAAGCGTCGCATCGGGTGGAATAATGTAGACAGGCTGTTTAGGACTGTAGTGCTTATATTTCACACCCGGGCTTGCAATCCGCTCCTCTGATAATTGTTCTTTTGCTGTTTTTTCAATGACCTTTGCACCCGTTGATTGGTGAAGCATCTCTGCAGTAATTGCACCCGGTCGAAGAATATAAATGATTTCTGTATCGAGCGCGACAACTGTAGACTCAACTCCAATGGATGTTAGCGGCGTCCTTGGTACAATTACTCCCGCAATTTGATCTCCAAAATCATCTAGTACATGTGTATATTGTGTAGGGCTCGGTTTACCCGATAGATTTGCACTCGGACCGACTAATGGAAAATCAACTTGTCGAATAAGTTCAAGAGTCAAGGGTTGATCAGGCATCCGAATTCCTACCGTTGGGAGACCACTTACTAAATTCGATACAATCCCTGGCTTGACTGGAAAAATAATTGTCAATGGCCCTGGCCAGAATGTTTGCATCAATTGCTTTGCAATCGGACTAATCTCACTGGCTAACTGTTCCACACGTTGAATCGAATCCACATGCACAATCAATGGATTGTCACCTGGACGTCCCTTCACTTGGAAGACGCGCTGAATCGCTTGATCATCATTTGCCAGAGCACCTAGCCCAAAGACGGTCTCGGTTGGAAATGCAACCAATTCGCCCGCGCGCAATAACTGTGCTGCCTCAGGTATATCCGAACGATAAAATAATTTACTCATCTTTTCCCTCCTCTCCGGGTGTTCCAAAATCTACTACTACATAACGGTCGAGTTGATTAAAATCTTGGTGAACCGATACTTCAGCTGTTGGGCAAGCTTCTTGGAAGATTGCCCTCACCGACTCCCCTTGACGATAGCCTATTTCAAGAATCGCAATCCCCTCCGACGCAATATAAGAATGGAGTCCTGACGCAATGCGTTGATAGATGGCAAGCCCATTCGATTTCGCAAATAATGCTTTAGTGGGTTCATATTTTAAGACACTGGCATCCATGACCGACTGTTCATCCTCGCTAATATAAGGTGGATTCGAAAGTATAACATCATAACGTTTGGATGGTACTTGATTCCAGACATCACTTTCTATCCAACGAATAGCGACTTGGTGTTCTGCAGCATTTTCTCTAGCAACTTCGAGTGCACCTTCCGAAATATCCGTGCCTATCACCTCTGCAGCTGGATAATATTGTGCAGCGCATATCGCTAGAATACCCGTACCCGTTCCAATATCAATCAATCGCTGAACTTGCTCTTTAGAACGATGCTCAATTAATAAATCTAAGATTCCTTCAGTCTCTTCTCTCGGAATTAAAGTGTGGGGATTCACCTTAAAGCATTGATCTTTGAAATAACTTCGTCCCAAAATATAAGCTAACGGTTCATCGGCCACAAATCGGCTTAAAATCTGTTGAAAGGCTTCAGATTCATCCGAAGTAAGAGGGCTGTTCATTCGAGAAACGAGATCTGTTAACGTCCAATCTTTCCACTGAAGAAAAATAGCTTGAGCTAATTGAGGGTCTTTCTTATGCTGACTTAAAAAAATAGAAGCTTTATGCAAAGCTTCATAAATCAAAATGGTATTATTGACCATTTAGTTCCTCCAATTGTTGTGTTTGATCGTATAAAATCAAAGCATCTATGATCTCATCGATTTGCCCGTCCATAATCGCATCTAACTGTTGAATCGTTAAACCAATTCGGTGATCGGTTACGCGATTTTGTGGATAATTATAAGTACGAATTCGCTCAGAGCGATCCCCCGTACCGACTTTTAATTTCCGTTCTGAATCGTACTCAGATTGTGCTTGCGATTGTAGTAAGTCATAAACACGCGCTCTAAGAACTTTCATCGCTTTTTCACGGTTTTTAAGCTGTGACCGTTCATCTTGCATGGCGACTACCGTATTCGTAGGAATATGCGTTAAACGAACTGCAGAGGCAGTCTTGTTAACATGTTGCCCACCAGCTCCACTCGCATGGTAAATATCAACGCGAATATCATTTTCATCCAAATCAAAATCAATTTCTTCAGCTTCAGGCATTACAACAACCGTCGCTGTCGACGTATGAACTCGGCCTTGCGATTCTGTCTCAGGAACACGTTGAACACGATGGGCCCCATTTTCAAATTTTAATTTTGAATACACTTTAGAGCCAGTAATCATGAGCGACACTTCTTTATAGCCACCAATTCCTGTAATATTGGCATCCAACAATTCGACTTTCCAACCTTGATTATTTGCATACTTGGTGTACATATCTAATAAATCTTTTGCAAATAATTGTGCTTCGTCACCACCTGCTGCACCGCGGATTTCCATAATAATATTTTTGTTATCGTTTGGATCTTCAGGAATCATCATTAACTTAATGGTTTGTTCTAAAGATTCACGTTCATCTTTGAGTTCATTTAATTCTTCTTTCGCTAGTTCAATCATCTCGGCATCGGATGAATCATTCAATATCTCTTCCGCTTCTTCAATTTCTTGAATAACGGTCTTAAAACGTTTGATTTTTTCAACTTTTGGACGGAGCTCACTCTCTTCAATCGTCAATTCACGGAGTCGTTCCGTATTTGAAATCACATCTGGGTCACTTAGTAACTCTGTAATTTCTTCATAGCGTATAATTAATGAATCTAATTGTTCAATCATTTATGTACCTCTCTTAATTCTCTATCGTACCAGGATTCTTATAGCATTTTCGACAGACAGGAATATAGGATTCATTCCCCCCAATTTGAATTTGCTCTCCATGATAAACGGGTTTTCCATCCGCAAAACGTAAATTCATAATCGCTTTTTTATGACAGAACCAACAAATAGTTTTTATCTCTTCAATTTTATCTGCATAGAGTAACAAATACTTTGAACCTTCAAATAATTGATTCGAAAAATCGTTTTTCAAACCGAATGCCATGACTGGAATATCTAGTTCATCTACCACACGAGCCAATTGCAAGATATGCACTTTATTTAAAAACTGCGCTTCATCAATTAAGATGCAGTACAATTTCTCCTTAACAGACACAATATCCTCAAATAAATCAGTATTATCATAAATAATCTCAGCTTGCCGTTCAAATCCCGTCCGACTTGCGATATAACCTACTCCAGAGCGGTGATCTACAGCACTTGTATACAAGCGAACAGGTTTTTTCTGTTCTTCATAATTATGGGCTACTTTAATAATCTCGATCGATTTCCCACTATTCATCGCACCATATTTAAAGTATAGCTTGGCCATTTCATCGCTCCTTAGATAAGTTCTCAATCTATAATAATAGAAGATTCCCTCATTTTAGTCAATCCACAGACCCATTAATGAGACAAAAAAAGCTGCTTACTTTGTGAAAAATGTAAACAGCTTTAATTTCCATGATTAACCTAATAGTGGCACTAAAATAACCGGCATAATCATTGCGGGTGTAAAATTCATCACCTTTAACTTTGTAATATTAAGTAAGTTTAATCCCATTCCAAATAATAAGATCGAGCCGACGGCCACAATTTCAGTAATCACAACAGGTGGCAAATATGGAGCTACTACACGGGATAATAGAATAATCGCACTTTCAATTACTACAACAGGGATGGCCGCAAAGACGACCCCAATGCCAAGTGAAGATGCTAATAGAATCGAGGTGACCGAATCGAAAATACTCTTTAAGTATAGAGTCGTATTACTTCCTGTTAAACCACTTTCTAACGGTCCAAGGATGGCTAAAGAACCTATACAGAAAATCATTGTGGCGCTCACAAAGCCCGTTGAAAATTTATCCGCTCCTTCTCCTCCACCACGAACAAATTTACGACTGACGACATTAACACCTTTTCGAATATGTTTATCGATATCAATCATTTCTCCGATGAACGTCCCAATCACTAAAGATAAAATCATCACCAATTGATTTTCATTTTGAATGATTCCAGCAATGGCAATACCAAAAACAGCAATCCCAATCGCTTCCATCAATCGTTCATTCAGATTGACTGGAATACCCGAATGAATCAATAGGCCAAGCGTACCTGGAACAACAATCAATATAAAGTTTACTAATACTCCCATATTCCACCTCTACCTTTACTAATTATCTGGATATAGCTTAGAATACCGACGAAAAGCGTAATAAATTTCTTTTACTATGACTTTAACGACCGCATAAATTGGTACAACTAAAAGAACCCCTGTTACACCAAACACACGTCCCGCTCCTAAAATAAGGAACAATATTGTTAAAGGATGAATACTTAAACTGCCGCCAATGATAAATGGTTGCAATAAGCGGCTTTCAACTAACTGCTCAATCATTAAGACAATGATCACTTTGACAAACATCATCGGTGACGTTAAGAGCGCAATAATCAAAGCTGGGATGACTGAAACAATCGACCCAATGTAGGGGACTAAATTTAATAGACCCGATAAAAATGCCAGCGACAATGCATAATCCAAACCAATGATTTTGTAGCTAATCCAAAAGAAAATTCCAACTAAGACTGCTAAAGTAATAATACTTCGAACAAATTGAGATATATAATAGTTTGCTTGAAGCAATACTCGTTCGACATAAGGTTCAATTCTTGGCGGAACAAGTCTTAAAATGTTGTAAGGCAACTTCTCGCCTTCCAACAATAAATAATACAATATCACCGGAATGGTCACCAGACCGACCGCGATTTGGGTGACCGAACCGATAAAGGTCGATAATCCACCAAAAGTCGATGTAACTAAATTTTGCAAATTGTTGGTAATATTATTCCAATTAATGCGACTGACAAAACGACTCAAAGGCTCTTGACTGAGTGCCTTTTCAACGTTAAATGGTAAATCACCTAACATTTCATTGAGTCGAGAATTATATTCTGGCATATTCGCTAGAAATGCTTCTGCCTGCTTGGCTAAGACAGGATAGAGCGAGAAAATTCCCCACACAATTAACAAGATTAACAAAATAAAAATCCCAATAATTGGAATATGACGTGAAACGCCCATCTCTGAAACTCGTTCAACAATTGGCGAGAATAAATAATATAAAATACCTGAACCAATAATCGGAAAAGAAACGAACCGAATAAATAGCCAAATCGGTTGAAACACATATGCTACCTGAGTAAATACGAGGATAATTAATAAAATTAATAAGATCGTAGTTAACGTCGTTAAAGCTCTTGAATTAATAAAGCTTACCGGCATTCCGAGACGTTCTCGTTCCGACTTTTTACGTTCTGGCGTTGAGTCTGTATTTTTCACTCTACCCCTCCTATCTATCTCCAGTGTAACATATTCACTTATATTAAGAATACAGTGACTTGCGCCAATAACCAATAAGAATACGGTTACATTTTAATGAGAGTACCTTAACCATTCAGTATCTGCTTTGAATACTTCATTAATGCAAAAAAAAATGATAAGATAATACCAACTTATTTGTGAAATGAGGCTCACCCAATGGAACAATTAATTGATCTCGTTGAATTATTAAAAATAATTATTTTAAGCGTCGTTCAAGGCATTACTGAATGGCTGCCGATTAGTAGTACAGGGCACATGATTATATTGGAAGATTTCTTAACACTTAATCTTCGTCCAGAATTTGTTGAATTCTTTTTTGTTGCTGTACAGCTCGGGTCTATCCTAGCGGTCGTTATTTTATACTTTAGCAAATTAAATCCCTTTAGCTTAAGGAAAACGCCTGCCCAACAAAAAAATACTTGGATGCTATGGTTCAAGGTTGCTTTTGCAAGTATCCCGGTAGCGATTTTAGGTGTCGCGTTGAATGACTATATGGATGAATATTTCTATAATATTTTCGTTGTTGCGATTGCGCTAATTGCCTATGGAATTATCTTTATTCTTATTGAGAACCGCCAAACGGGCCGACATCAACGTCAAATCCGATATTTTAATGAACTAAGTTTCTCAAGAGCTTTCAAAATTGGAATCTATCAAGCTTTATCCATTATTCCTGGAACTTCCCGCTCCGGTTCCACCATTATCGGAGGACTATTAGAAGGAACTTCACGCAGCTTAGCTACAGAATTCTCATTCTTTCTGAGTATTCCTGCTATGTTTGGGGCAACTGCCTATAAATTCTTGAAATTGAGTATTGCTCTCACCCTTTCTGAAGTCATTTATTTAGCAGTAGGGTTGCTTGTCGCATTTGTAATTTCAATTATTTCCATTAAATTTTTACTCAACTATATTAAACACAATGACTTCAAATCTTTCGGTATCTATCGGATTGTTTTAGGAATAATTTTGATTGCCTACCAAATGTTCTTCAAATAAACTTTTCCATTACAAAGGCCCTATCTATGTTGGTTGAATTTTTAGTTCCCAATATACTATAAAATATATAACTTCTCCCCTAGGCCTCTGCTTCTGCAAGCACACTTAGGAGCGTTTTGTTTTATAAAGGCGAAAACATATGAGTGTAAAATTTTTCTAACTATTAATGAGCAAATAAGCCTTTTGGAAAATCGATGTGATATTAACATCTACTGTCACTTAAATATTAAATCTCCCTTCCAGAAATAATAGTCTCTGATGAAGGGAGATTTTCAGTCTAACTATATTCACCTAAAAATAGAAAAGATCTTCAAATTTCATTTCTAAAGCGATGCAAAGTATCAAAGCTAACTTAGCAGTTGGACTAAATTGTCCAGTTTCAATTGAACTAATTGTGTTTCTTGAAACACCCACTTCATCAGCAAGCTGTTGTTGCGAATAACCTTTTTCTTTTCTGACATCTTTCAAATTATTTTTGAGAACTAATTTATCATCCATAAATTATCACTACTTTAAAGTTATGAGGTGAGCCACAAATAAAGCTAACCCTATAATTGACATTATTATCCCCATCATCAGTTGTTTTCTTTCTTTTAAGTTTACATACTTTACCAGTTCTCTCGTTGCTTCGATGCTAAAATAAATGCTCAATATACCATAATTAAATGAATTAAAGAAAAAAGCTTCAATTCCAAATAGAATAGCAACTACAACCAATCCAATTTGACTGGATGTTTCACCAGCTTTTTTTAAGGTATCAACCATCATTTCATCTTGATTTTTATACTCTTCTCGACTTCTTGCTAGAACTTCCTCTCGTCTCATATTCATTCTCCTTCTTTCTTTTGACAAGTATACTTGGTATTTAAATTATACTTCTGCCAAGTTTTATTGTCAATAGATCTGGATAAATTTTTAATTTTGAATTTTATCTTTCGGTATCTATCGGATCGTTTTAGAATTATTTTGCTTGCCTACCAAATATTCTTCAAATAAATTTTTTCATTACAAAAGCCCTATCTATACTGGCATAAAGTCAAATAGATAGGGCTATTTCAATAGCGTTTCCAATCTTCTTAACGATAAATTGAACGTGCGTTGTCTACCGTAATTTCAGTAATTCCACCCATATATGGTACTAAAACGTCTGGAATTTTCACTGAGCCATCTGCTTGTTGGTAATTTTCTAAAACGGCCACAACTGTTCGCCCTACTGCGAGTCCAGAACCATTGAGTGTATGCACGTAGTCCACCTTTTTGTCCTCATTACGGAAACGAATTTTAGCTCGGCGAGCTTGGAAGTCTTCACAGTTAGAACATGAACTAATCTCGCGATATCGATCTTGTCCTGGAATCCAAGCTTCAATATCATAAGTCTTCGCAGCAGAGAAGCCCATATCCCCAGTACATAACACAATCGTACGATAAGGAATACCTAAGTCTTGTAGAATTTCCTCTGCATTTTGCGTCATCAGTTCCAACTCTTGGTAAGATTGACTTGGATGGGTCAACTTCACTAATTCCACTTTGTTGAATTGATGCATACGGATAAGTCCTCGTGTATCGCGCCCCGCACTTCCTGCTTCTGAACGGAATGAAGGAGATAGCGCCGTTAATCTAATCGGTAAAGCATCCTCAGGAATAATTTCATTTGAATAGTAATTGGTTAGGGGCACTTCCGCAGTTGGGATTAAAGTAAAACCACGGTGGTCATTTAATTGAAAGACATCTTCAGTAAATTTAGGGAATTGGCCCGTTCCAAACATCGCCTGCTCATTGACGATATAAGGTGGAATTACTTCTTGGTAACCATTTTGAGTTGTGTGTTTATCGAGCATAAAGTTGTAGATGGCACGCTCTAAACGAGCCCCTAAACCGACATAATAAACAAAACGAGATCCTGCCACCTTACCACCACGTTCGAAGTCTAATATCCCTAATTTCTCAGCAATATCCCAATGATTGAGCGGTTCAAAGTCAAATTGTGGCAATTCACCCCAACGACGAATCTCAACATTATCGTCTTCATCTTCTCCAACAGGAGTTGATTCATGCGGTACATTTGGAAAGCGATGTTCAATATGTTCTAATTTACCTTCTACTTCGGATAATTGATGTTCAAGTTGGCCGATTTGTTGACCTAAAGCTTGCATTTGTTCAATTCTATCTGTAGCATCTTGTTTTTCACGTTTTAGAGCTGCAATTTCTTGACTTGCGGTATTTCGTGATTGTTTTAGTTCTTCCACTTGAACTAGTAATTCACGACGTTCTACATCTAATTGACGATATTCTTCCAACGTTTCGCCAGCAACACCTCTCGTTTTTAATAATTGACTTGCTACTTCATAATTATTTCTCAAAAATTTACGATCCAGCATAATACTTCCTCCTTTTGTATAATAAAAAGAACCTTCCATCCTGGAAAGGGACGAAAGGTTCAGTCGCGGTACCACCCTAATTCAAGATTCATCATAAATCTTGCGCTTAACCAATAACGGCTGGGACCGGCACTACTTGATGTTTTTCATAGGCAGAATAAGATGTGGATTCATTACAGGCTAACGATGATTCACACCTACCATCATCTCGCTGAAGTTTGCACTATAATTACTAGTCATCTCTCTTTGTTTCTCATTATAATTTAATCTTTTAAGTGAGTCAAGCTTAATTTACCATTTTAGCTGTTGAGCCTTTTCAGTATCTCGATATTGATGATATGTTTCAAGATTCGCCCAATTTTGTTGTCTTAAGGCTTCGAATAAGATAATATTTGCCGTATTTGAAAGATTTAACGAGCGAACATGTTCGTCATTCATCGGAATACGCAATGTTTTTTCTTCATGCGCCTCCATAAACTCAATCGGTAATCCGGTAGTTTCTTTCCCAAAAATAAAATATTGGTCGGGATAAGTTTCATCAGCTAAATTAGCTTCACTATAGATATGGTGGGCAAATTTAGTAATTAAGAAAAGTTGTTCCGGTTGAATATCTTTCATAAAAGTTGCTAAATTATCGTGTTCATAGATTTCAACTTTATCCCAGTAATCCAATCCCGCTCGCTTTAACATCCGGTCCTCGGTAGAAAATCCTAACGGATGAATTAAATGCAAGGCGCTATTTGTTGCAGCACATGTTCTAGCAATATTTCCTGTATTAGCTGGCATCACCGGTTCAAATAAGACAATATGGTTCTTAATCAAGCTTAGTAACCTCCTAAATAACAAAACCAACAAGTAAAAACTTGTTGGTTAAAAACGTTGTAATAATGATTATTCTTCTTCAGATTCTTCAGCTTCTTCACCAATAACTTCTGGTTCTGGAGCTTCTTCGTCATCTTCAACTGGTTCTGCTTCTTCAGTTGGAGCAGATACAGTAATAACCACTTCTTCTGGATCTAATAATACTTCAACGCCTGCATGTTTATCAAGGTCCGCAACCGTCTTCGTATCACCAATTTCCATTCCTTCTACATCGATTTCAAAATGAGATGGAATTGAATCTGGTTTCGTTTCAACTAAGATGTCGTTAATAACAACTTCTACAATACCAACTTTAACGCTATCGACATTCACTGCGTGAAGTGGTACTTCAACTTGTAATTTTTGATCTGCTGAAATAGCGTTCAAGTCAACACTGTATACTTCATCTTTTAAAGCAGCGCGTTCATAATCATGTAAAATTACTTTTTGGGTCTTACCATCGTATTCAACATCGAATACCGCGTTCGTCCCTTCAGCTTTAAGTAACGCTTCAAATTCACGACGATTAATTAATAGTGATACAGCTTCAGTATCTTTTCCATATAACGAAACAGGGATCATTCCTTCGCGACGCGCTTTACGTGCTGCGCCTGTACCTGTTTGAGTTCTTAATTCTGCTTTTAAACTCATATCTTTACTCCTTACTTCATATTTTGCATTTCAATGCCAAGTATTTTCGCACATACTCCATATTACCAAAGTTTCACAGAGAAATCTAGCAGAAACCAACAAAAAAGCTACTTTTTATTCAAAAAGAAACTTAGAAAAGGAAATACTTTACTAAGTTTCTTAGATTAATTGAAAATTAATTTATTATTCTTCAGATGTTTCTTCTTCTGATTCTGAAGATTCTTCAGCTGATGTTTCTTCTAATTCTTCTGTTTCTTCTGCTTCTTCTGATGATTCCTCTACTTCCTCAACTGGTCCGTCAAGATTGATAATCGTTTGAACCTTAGATAAATTGATTGCATAATTTACTAACCCTTTCAGGTGTTCATATATTGCTTGATTGCGTTGTGCTGTTTCTTCATCTTCATCTTCTGCCGCAACATATGTCAATTCGTCTAATGTTTTTACACCCATAAATTCTTCGATGAATTTCTCAACGATTTCAGCATCCTCCTCATTTGAGACTGATGAGATTTCCAATGCTTTCACTTCATTATTTTCAACTTTCAAGGTCACTTCATAGAAAGAATCTTTAACGACATATTCTGAATCTTTCATTTCTACCTCATCAAGGTTGATTATTTCACTCATTCCTTGTTGTGCCAATGTACGTAAAATTTCACTATTTGCAATCAATTGGTACGCAATAAATGGCGTTCCTTCTTCGCTTGGCAGCAACAATTCCCCTTGATCGACGAATTGTTTTGTCAATGTTTCAACGATTTGAGCTTCTGCTTCATCGAGGGCAACTTCTTCTTCACCATGAAGTACTTTAAAAGCAGCTTCTGTAATCTTACCTTCTTCAACTGTAATCATCTGTTCAATGACTTCATCTTTAGAATTTGGTGAGCTCGTTACAATATAAGTTCCATCTTGAAGCGGTTGTGCTTCGGCTTCATCACTTTCATCGACAGCTTCCTCTTCCTCTGACGCTACTAATTTCTCAAATGAGCCAACCACTGGTAAATCTTTCAGTGATTCATCTTCACCTAGTAATAACGAATTATATAAAGTATTAACGCCAACTTTATAATCACCATAATAACCATCTTTTAATTCTTGATCCGTAACGTCATAGATAACATCATTGACACCAATATAAGCTTTACGTCCATCTTGCCCATCATATTTAGCTAACTCTTCTTGGTTAATTGCTGGCAGATCCTCGTTCTCATCTTGACTATCTTCTTCAGCAACTTCTTCAGCTGGTTCCTCAGTTTCTTCCACCATTTCTAAAACGCCGACAATTGGAAGATCTTTCAATGCTTCATCTTCGCCTAATAGTAGAACATTATAAAGTGTATTTACCCCAACTTTATAATCACCATAATGACCGTCTTTTAATTCTTGGTCTGTAACATCATAAATTACATCATTAACAGCGATGTACGCCTTATTGTCTCCCTGACCATCAAATTCAGCAAGTTCATGTTGATTTAGTACAAGGGTTTCTTCCGAAGATGTTTCATCCGAATCTTCGCTAGACTCTTTAGATTCTTCTGATGCTTCTTCGGTTTCTTCAGATTCTTTTGATTCTTCAGATTCATCTTTAGATTCTTCTTTAGTTTCTTCTTTAGATTCTTCTTCGGTTTCTTCAGATTCTTTTGATTCTTCTTTAGTTTCTTCTTTAGATTCTTCTTCGGTTGCTTCAGATTCTTTTGATTTTTCAGATTCTTTTGATTCTTCAGATTCATCTTTAGATTCTTTTTCAGATTCTTCTGTTGACTCTTGATCCTCTGATGCCTCAGCTTCTTCAGTAGTTGCTTCTGGCTCGCTCGATTCTTCTTGCTCTTCCGTTGTTTCTTCAATCACTGTAGTGACTTCTTCAACGGTTTGTTCACTATCTGGCTGGCTACTACATGCGACTAAAACAAAAGCACTTGACAATAACAACGTTCCTCTTAATAAATGTTTCTTCACAAAAGTCAGCTCCTTTTATTTTGATAACACTTACATTATAACATTACTTATTTAAAAAAAGAATTAATTCAAATCATTAATTTAAATAAATTTATCGATACCTTTTTACTCATTCAACCATGTTTGATAAATATTTTGATAACAGGTAAGTTTAAATAAACCTTTCGAACAGGTCTTGTTTGAGCATAAGATGTCGGATCGAAATCATTGGCAATTAAAATTTAATTTTCCCTAATAGTATAATTATTCATAGGGTACGTCTCTTGTTACACTTTTGATTCTATGTATATTTCACTTTACTTCAAAGCTTCTCGTTATAATCGCTTTATTTTTTAGATATATTTAGGTATAATAAAATCGTTATGCCGCTGTAGTGTAATGGATATCACGTAAGATTCCGGTTCTTAAAATGGGGGTTCGATTCCCTCCAGCGGTGTTTATTATGATGATATATCAACGTATATCGAGGTTGAGTGCAAAGTGAATTCAAATTTCGTGTGTTGTATTATTTAAAATTCAAAAACGGTGAAGAAGCTAATTTAATAGCATCTTCACCGTTTTTCTTTCTTTTATTTCCAGTTACTGAGCCGACATAATTTGAAGCAATATTTGACTCTCGCCCGCTTGATTAACTCGTTCTACAACAATCAGCCCGTATGCAGGAGCATAATAGTAATTTGTAACATAATCTGAGTGAGTTAAGTCTTCCTCTTCGATTTTCACAACATCTTGATAGGCTACATCGTTAATTTCGTAGTTCATCGATGTCTCAACTACTGTTCGAATTTTTGTTCCATCGGCACTCGAGGCATAAGACATTCCTTCTTGAATATTTGAAGGGAGAACCAACACAGGTGTCTGACTCAGAGTCGTTGGAGCATTACGCAAATCTTCCACATTATAATAATTATCGTATGACGCTAACAAATAGATACCTTGATCTCTTATTTGATAAACTTGACAAATCGCGCTATTATTTTCTACCGTAAACATTGCCACTTGAAATATACCGTTACTATCAGGTTGATACTCACGGATGACGTCTTGAATCATCGGTTGAGATCCGTTGATCTGATATTGATAGCTCACATACTGTCCGTATGGGGTATATGGATTGACGGGCCCATGGTATTCTGTCGGTGCATCGATATCATTCTCAGATTGCGCGTTAATAGTAGTGCCTGTTGTGCTGTTAATAATTAGGAAACTAACACATATAAAAAAGATGACACTCACGATACAACGTATTATTTTTTTGGATTTAAGCAATAACATGGAATCCCTCGCTTTCTTCATTGTACGTTCATAGTATAACATACTATGCATCCAATAATTGTAGCAAAATACGGAATAATTTGTGAATTTATTATACAAATATGGAGATTCTGTGAAGATTGCTAACCGCAAAATCGTATTCATCTTGTAGAAAATATGTTAAGCTAAGATGGAACAATAAGATGGAGGTATCAAGATGTCTGATTGTATTTTTTGTAAAATTATTCAAGGTGAGATTCCAAGCGCTAAAGTCTATGAAGATGAAAATATCTTAGCATTTTTAGATATTACACAAGTCACACCTGGCCATACGCTTGTCATTCCAAAAAAACACGTACAAGATATTTATGCATACGATGATGAAATCGCTAGTTTGGTTGCTAAAAAATTACCGGTCATTGCACGTGCAATTAAAGAAACATTTCCTGATTGTAAAGGTATTAATATTTTAAATAATAATGAACCTACTGCCTATCAAAGTGTCTTCCACACACATTGGCATATTATTCCGCGTTACCATGCGGAAGATGGTTTAGGAATTGTCTTTACAGACCATTCAAAAGACTATTCACAAGAAGAATTCCAAGAAAGAGCACAACGTATTAACCAACAAATCAAGCTGTAGTCATAGAAAGAAGGATTATTATGAAAAGATTTCGTTCAGGTATCTTTTGGGGAGGGCTCATTGGTGGAATTGTGACGCTACTTAATGCTCCTGCCTCTGGAAAAGAAACACGTCAACAATTAAAGTACTTTATTGATAATACGACAGAAGACGTCAATGACTTACGATATAAAGTGGACCATTTGCGCATAGCCATTCAAAAATTAACCCATGAAGGTATTGCCAGTGTTCAAGAAGCCACTGAGGATATTCAAACTTCAATTACTCGCTTCCAACGCGAGGCGCAACCACGTATTAATCGTGTCCAAGATCGCGTTCAAACATTACAAAATTCAATTAATTCAATCAATTTTGATGATTCAGCGAATTAAATATGACTTTAACATGAACTCTGTCTTTTTTAACTGCGATTATGTTATAGTGAACAAGTACTAAAAAATTATGGAGGAATTTTATGTCTAAATCTTTACTTAAACAATCAATTGTCGCCTTATCAGCAAGCTTATTAATTGGCGCTGCTAGCATTCCAACTTATGTGCAAGCTAATGAAGATCCAATTGCAACGGTTGGCGAGCATCAGATTACAAAAGATGAGTTCTACGAAGCAATGAAAAAAGTAGCAGGTCCAGTTACCTTGCGTACCTTAATTCTTGAAACCATTTTAGAAGCAAATGCAGACAATCCTGAAGAATTGAAAAAATCAGCCGAAGAAGAAGTTAATGAACAAATTGAACAAGCTGGTGGCGAAGATGTCTTCAAACAATTATTAGTGAGTCAAAAATTAGGAACGATTGAAGAATATCGATACCAAGTTTATGTTCGTAATCTCTTCCAAAATGTAGTTGAGAAAAATATCGACCTCTCAGACGAAGCAATTAAAGCTTATTATGATGAAGGATATGCTCCTATGATGGAAGCTCAACATATCTTGGTCGAAACAGAAGAAGAAGCTCTTGAAGCCATTCAACGTATCAACGATGGCGAAGAATTTGATGCAGTCGCTCGTGAGATTTCTAAAGACGGTACTGCTTCTAACGGTGGACTTCTACAACCTTTCAAAACAGGACAAATGGTTTCTGAATTTGAAGAAGCTGTAAAAGGTCTTGAAAATGGCAAAATGACCGAAACACCTGTTAAATCTCAATTCGGTTACCACGTCATTAAAGCAATCAATAATGGTGAGAAAAAACCATTTGAAGAAGTTAAAGAAGAAGTTAAAGAACAATACATTGTTTCTAAATTCTCTGACACACAATTCTCTTATAAAATTATTGGACAATTGTTAGTCGATACTGGGTATGAAATTAAAGATGAAGATCTCAAAGATGCGGTCTCAGACTTAATCGAACTTACAAAAGAGCCTGAAGAGAAAGTTGAAAACAGCGACGAAAGCAAAGAAGAAACTGAAACTGAAGCCGCTGAAGAAGAACAAGAAGAAGCTGAATCTGAAGAAAACGAAGCAAGCGAATAATAACAAAGACTCTGGTTCCGAAATAAATTGGAACCAGAGTTTTTATTATTTATTCAAATTAGGCCGATAAAAAGAACGGCGATCTAATGGGAAGATTTGTGCTGAAAACTCCCCTTTTTCGGTATGCTCTAAAGCAGATGTAATCATATTAATTTTCGCATCCATATCATCAATATAGTGAATCACTTCTGCTTCAAGAATATGCGGCATTACCGGACTACCATAATCTAGCTGACCATGGTGAGCGAGTACCAAATGCTTCAACAATAAAATTGATTCACTGTCTGCATCGATGTCTAAATCTAAACACGCTTGATTGATTAAATCATTAATAATCACAATATGACCGATTAATTGTCCTTTCAACGTATACTCCGTTGAAATCGGCCCACTTAGCTCAATGGTTTTTCCTAGATCGTGTAAGATAATCCCCCCAATCAATAAACTTTGATTGAGTTGAGGGTAGATTTCACACAATTGCTTCCCGATTTGAACCATAGTTAAAGTATGGAAACTTAAACCTCCTGCAATCGCATGGTGGTTTCGCTTTGCGGCAGGAAACGCAAAGAAATCTTCTCCCACACGTGAAACAATATGGCGAACGACGCGCGCAATACTCGAGTCACGGATTAATAGAAGTGCTTGATCTAATTGCTCTTCAACTTCCTCTCGCTTCATTGCGACTCGTTCTACGTACATCGTAGGATCGTTCGGCTCCCCCACCTCCGCCAGTCGGAGCCCTTCAATCTTCACTTGAGGAGACCCATTATAAGTATCCCGTTTTCCTTTCAAATAGACAACATGTCCAGCTTGGAATTGATTAATCTCTTGTTCACTTGCCGACCAATACATGCCGTCCATCGAGCCACTTCGATCTTGAAAACGAAAAGCGATAAATGGATTGCCATTTCGGGCTGTCCGAATATCCGCCGACTTAATTAAAACATACAGAGCCATATCATCGCCATGTGAATAGTCCATTAATTGTTGCATAATTTCCTCCTAGTTCATTTTCTCTAAATCGATTATTTGTTCGGATTCAAATTGATCACAAACTGCTTTATCAAAAGTAAAATACAAGATTTGATGTTTTTTCCCGACTTGTTTTAAGACATCATAAGCATAGGATCGGCGTGTCTCATCAAAATTAACAAAGGCATCATCGATAATAATCGGCATCCGAATCATCGTCACTGCGCTTTGAATAAAGGCCAGTCGTAACGAAACATAAAGTTGCTCTAATGTTCCTTGTGAAAGTTCATGCGGCTCAAATACATCTCCCGTAGCCATTACTACTTTTAGATTGCGCTTATTAATACGAATATGTTCATATCGATGGTTGCTTAAAATCTTAAAGATTTGATTTGCTAAATCATTCATCTCTTCAATCGGATTATCTAACCCTTGTCTAAGTGTCTGAACAATCATTGATGAACTGAGTTTTCGTGTAGCCCAGTCTTGATACAATTCGATGATTGCTGCGCGTTGATCTTCAAGCTGTTGTAATAAATCCGAATACGTCCCATCTTGTTCTAAATTATTAATTTCCACTGCACAATTAGCGCGTTGATGTTGCAGTGGTTCAATACTATCTCTTAGGCTGTGTAATTTCCGTTGATGGCGTTCAATAATTTCTTCCAATGAAGCTTGATCCCCAATTTGCTCGAGTTGTGCTTCCTTATCGCCAATTTGTTCAAGATAAAGTCGTTCTTTCTCTTCTAATGAACGAATATATTCATTACGTTCTATTAATTGATCAAACTCTTTGCGGTTTTCAACATTCAACTTTTGGTATTCGTCTTGGATAAATTGATTTAAACGTTCAATTTCTTGCATATTTATATCGATTGACTCTTGTGTTGCTGTTTGACGTTCGAGATTAATCCGTGAATTATTTAATACAAGTTGTAAATTCGACTCAATCGTCTCAACATGTCGAATCAAATCACGCAATTGCGCACTTGATGCAGGGAAGCGCTCAAGCATTGGTGTTATTTTTTCTAGCCAGTTCGCTAATCTTGCTTGTAACCCACCGGCTTCCTTTTGAAATTGAGACTGCTTTTCCTTCTCATCAATATATTGTTGTACGGGATTAGTTTTAACAATTAATTCTAAATCCGCTGTAGGATAAAAACCATGCTGCGTTAACCAATGTCGTTTTTGTTGATTAAATTCTGTCAATTGTTGCTTGCTATGATTTTGTTCATCTTCACGCGCATTAATCGTTAGCGATAATTGCTGCATCTGTTGTGCAAAATGTTCGATCTCATGTTCGAGTGTTACTATCGACTGGTCAATTCCTTGTAAATCATACTCTTGGCGTTTTCGTGCGTGTGAAAATGCAATATAGAAAATCATCAAAATGCCCGCAACCACTAACCCGATCCCAGATCGCTTTAATAATTGGTTGAGTGGTTGGAATTGATGATATAGCCAAATCAAACCACCTATCAATAGCATCAGCAATCCGACTAAATAATCGGATGGTCGTGTCACTTCTTTCAATTGCTCTTTTAAATTTATGGCTTGATGTTCAAAATATGTAATCTGTTGCTGGCGCTGAGCAATTTGATTTTGGACATCTTTTCGTTGATCAATAAAATGTTTTCGTTCAATGCCGATACGGTCAATTTGTCGCTCTATCTCAGCAGTCTGGTTTAGTAATGATTCTGCTTCTTCATAAGGTATCGCTTTTTGTTGATTAATCTTATCTGGATAGAATTGACCTCTTTGAGCTAGCTGATTGAGGCGATGCTCAATCTCAACCAACTGTCTTTCTAACTTCTCTAAATTATTGTAATCCTCTTTAGCTTGAATCGTCAGTTGTAGCCACTGTTCTCGCTCTGTCGTCCGATTATTGGCCCATTCGATTCGAGTTTCTTGTTTTAATTGCGACTGTAGTTCTTCGAGTCGCGATGCAAGACTTACATTTTCATTTTGAAGCCGTTCAACCATCGCTTCCGTATTAGTCAATTCAGTATTGAGTGTGTTTGTAATTGGGATATAAGTCAATTCACTCAATTCTTTTCGAACTTTAACTAACCGTTGATAAATTTGATACATCGCCAGAAGTTGTTCCGATTGGTGCAAGGCAATTTCTGCTTCTTTTATGGCTGCAATATTTTGTTCGATTTGCAATTCAACGTGTTGTTTTTGGGCGATAAATTGTTGATAAGTATCGTTTTGACTTTCATATTGAGCCGTACGCTGTTGTAATTCTTCATATTCATTCAACAGAACATTGAGTGGTGGAACTGACCCTCCTTTTTTATATAGCTGAGTCGATTGTTTCTCCAAATGATTTGCCAGCTCAATAAATTTATCACTACCTAATGTACCAATCCCCAAAAAGTAATCGTTCAGTTGGTCCGAGCCAATATTCGCTAGTTCTTGTAAATTCGCTAATGTAAATGAATAAAAGCTATCATACAAGTTAACATCGAGTCCAGCCAAGATTTGATCAAGTTGACTCTCAGGTAAAATTTGTCCATCAGGGGTAGTAATAGTCACACCCGATTGCGTTCTTTCAACCCATACGTCACCCACCGTAGTTTCTTTCAATAAAAGACGACCGCCATATTTTTCGCTTGTTTTGGGTTCATAAGTATTGAGTTGATTCACTCGACGATGGCGGGTCGGAAAACCAAACAAAATAGAACGAATAAAGGATTGTAAGGTGGATTTGCCCGCTTCATTCTCACCCACAAAGAGTTGGAGCCCTTCACTCAATTCAAATTGTTGATTAACCCACTTTCCATAACCATAGATATCAATTTTATCGATGATCATCGAACTCCTCCTCTCCTTATCGATCTATCCCAACGGATTGAACAATTAATTCTTTAGCATGATTAATATAATCTTCGGATAGTTCCAATAATTCTTCTTGATTAAAATAACGGCGAACGATTGGATGCGCCAAGAAGTCGTCTAGAACTTCCTTCCGATTTGATACCTCAGACATTGCCTGCTCTACTTCTGTAAATTGATCCTTCAATGCTTGATCAAATTCAAACACATTAAAATTCCGAAGATTAGCAAGTTCAAATTGATTCACAAGTACAAACTGGTCACCTTTCATCCGAGTTGTAATCACTTCGAAAAGCTCCCCTTGCTGAATTTGTTGCCAGAGATCTGCATTCAACCGTTGTGACTGTAATAAATGGACTGTCAAAATAAAGGAGACAGATTCTTCGATTGCACGTTGCTCATATTGATTCAACTGAGCACGAATCAATTCAACCAAGTCATTAGCAGACGCATCAACTGGACACTCAATTTCACAATTTTCCCAAATAATTTCTGCCAGAGGGATAAATTCATTTTTAATAACGCTGCCTTCGACTAACTCGATTAGATAACATCCATGAGCTCCGACTTCATTCCGGTGACGTCCCTGTGGCGTTCCAGCATATTGAATGAGTGGAAATTCAGATAGTATCTGTGGTTTATGAATGTGACCTAGAGCAAAATAGCTATATTGTTTATCTTTTAAATCTTGCAGTGTGAAAGGAGCATACCGGTTTTGTTGAGGATGACTCGTTTGCAAGGCCCCATGCAAGAGTCCAATCACATTCGAACGATTGTCTTGATTTACTGGAAATTGATCGATCATCCGCTCCGTTAATGCTTGATGACAATAACTAAAGCCGTAGACCGTCAACGTTTCTTCATTTCGAGTAGTTAATTGGACTTTCGATACGCTCTCATCTTTTAAGAGATGGATGCCCTCAGGGTAGTGCAACTGAGAATACCCTTCACGGATAAAATCGTGGTTACCATGACAGAAGACAACTTGAATTTCTTCTTGCAATAATCGCTCTAACTGTTGATTAAAGAAGCGTTGAGCTTGAATTGTTTGACGCTGACTATTATAAATATCTCCGGTAATCAACATAACATCAATCTGATTCGTAATCGCATAATTAACGCATGATTCAAAGGCTTGATAAGGGGCTTGAATTAACGCTCGATGAATTGATTTTGATGTATGGCTCATCCCTTGAAAAGGGGTGTCCAAATGTAAATCACTAATATGGATTATTTTCACCTTGCTATCGCTCCTTTCATTATAATAAAAGCCAACTGCTCGTCGAATAAATGACACTGACAGCTGGCTTTCTGGTTAGATCGGTAATTATTTATGATATAAATCACTTAATGGTTGGGTAATAACGCGATTCAGATCATTAATTAAGTAACTCATTTGTTGTTCTTTAAGAATTAAATCACTAATTAATTCATCCAGTCCTACTTGCTCTGTTAAAGCTTGGATTTTCTCTAAATCTGCCTCTTCCATCTCTTGACCCGACACTTGTTGGCTTTGTAACTTAACATTCAACTCGCTAAATTCTTCAAATAATTTCTTGCTAGTCTCATTTGCTTGAATACGTTCAAATGCTTCTTTTAACGCATTATATTGACTCGATTCGCGAATCTCTCTTTCAAGTTGATTGGCTGTGTCATAAATATTTGTATCTGACATGCTCTCACTCCTTTATCATTTTATTCATTTTATCATTTTTTTAATAAATTATCTATTCATCCTAGGAGATAATAGGTTAATTCAGTAAACTTTTAATGGTTTCAGAGATATTTTCACTCGCATACTGAAGTTGTTCCATTAATTTTGTAATATTCTCACTAAACCACTCGCCCATTTGGGAAAGAAATTGATCCGCTTGATCTTCCCAGTGTCCTTCAGACGATTCAACTTCTTCAGGTATTTCCCCACCTTGCGAAGCAGCAGTTACTTGAAACGGTGTTTGGTTAGAATAACTCATTAAGCCGGTCGTTTGGACATTGAATAGACTCCCTAGACCACTTGGCATTAATTCATCAAGCGAGACACCGCCTTCTTCATCTAATCCGACCCATGTCGCAATCACAAAGTCTGGCGTGTAACCTACCATCCAGCGGTCACGTGTAGACATATTCCCCTCACTTACTTCTGTACTCCCAGTTTTACCAGCGAGTTGACCGTAATCAGGTCCCGCACCGTAACCCGTACCATACCCACCATAAGTATCAAGCATCATTCGGGTCATCTCAAGGGCAACTTTCGACGTCATTACCATATGCTTCGTAGGCCGCTCATTGGAATAAATAACTTTCCCAGATGTATCTTCAATACGGCGAATCAAGGCACTTTCTAGGCGAATCCCTCGATTTGCAAAGGCACTATAAGCATTTGCTAATTCCAATGGACTAATTCCTTTTTGCATTGCTCCTAGAGCTAATGTCAGTGCTTCATCTTTTGGATCAATCGTAATTCCAAATTGCTTCAATTTATTAACCGATGTACCAATACCAAGTTTATCCATCAAATAAACAGCGGAGGTATTTTTACTTTGGGCTAAAGCATAATACAACGGTGTTTCGCCACTCGGTTCCGTATAATGATTATAGTTTTCGGGTGCGTAATGATCTGGACCGTAGCCTTGAACTACGTCAGGAACTAATGTATCTACTTGATACCCCGCTTCAATAGCTGGTACATAGACAGCTAATGGCTTAATGGTCGATCCTGGAGAGCGGCGCATATCGATCGCTCGGTTAAAACCTCGGAACACATAATCTCCTCGTCCTCCATAAAGCGCGGCAACACCTCCTGTTTTCGGATCAATTACGACACTAGCACTTTGAACGAGCGGTTCTCCGCTTCCATCATCAGGAAAAACCCAAGTATTCGCATAGGCTTGATCAATCACTTGTTGATAAGCTGGGTTCAAATATGTATAAATTCGATAGCCATTTCGTAATAATTCTTGTTCAGGAATATCAGCACGCTCAATCGCCTCATCGATCACCGCATCAAAATATTGTGGAAATTGATGGTGCTGATAAGAATTATACGCATCTGCTAAGTAGATACCTGATTGATCTAGATATGCTTCATCTTCAGGTGTAATCGTCCCATTTTTAGCCAGAACACTTAGTACTACATTACGTCGCTCAATCGCTGCGTCATAATCATCAATTGGATTATAGATGGACGGTCCTTTAAGAATCCCTGTTAATACGGCACTTTCATTCCAATCTAAAGTAGCCGCAGAATGCCCAAAATACTTCATTGAGGCATCTTCTACCCCCCAGACTCCATTGCCAAAATAGGCATGATTCAAATACATTTCAAGTATTTGATCTTTTGAATAGTGCTTCTCAACTTCTAATGCAAGGAAGAACTCCTTTAACTTTCGTTGTAAGGTTTGGTCTAGGCTAAGGAAAGCATTTTTTACAATTTGTTGAGTAATCGTACTTCCTCCACCACCACTGGCATTTCGGTTAATCAACAGCCGGACAAAAGCACGTCCCATTCCGAGCGTATCAAACCCATTATGTTCATAAAATCGTTTATCTTCTACGCTCACTACAGATTGGCGCATTTGTGGAGAAATCTCACTCAATTCAACATAAGATCCTTTTTGTGACGAATAACTTCCTACCTGTGTATCATCATAGGCGTAGAGGGTTGTTTGAGAACGCAAAGCATCTTGTAGTGTCGATACACTGGTAGTCTTCGCAATAAAAACTAAGTAACTGGATGTCATTAAGCTAACTAATAATCCGATAAAAATAAGCCATTTCCATCCTCGATAATAAGTCCACATGTACTTAAAACGATAGGGTCGATTATGTCGTCTCAACTGCTTCCCTCCTTTAATCATTGTAATTGTATTATAGCATTGAGTTGTGAATTATTTTAGAAGATAAGACAGAAAAAAACCAGCCGATCACTCTTCTCAGAGTAAATCGCTGGCTTCTTAGGTTAATCATAACCTTTCGAATCGCAAAACAATACCAAAAGGTATTATCGATCAGCATTGTTCACAGCAAGCTGATACGCATCGTCTTCCTGACTTGAGATTAAACTCAGATGCTTGCATTGGACAATATAAGCTATTGTCATTCGACTCATCGCATGACAATCATTATAGACGAATCGAAGTGATTGTCAAGCGTATGAAGATCAGTTCGATTTAAGTTTATTTCTTATTTGACATAACTTCCACACGGTACCCATCTGGATCCGTTACGAAGAAATATTTATTATCACTACCGGATAAACTCTTGAATTCGGTCATCTCATAACCTGCGGCTTTAGCTTTCTCATAGGTTGCTTCAAGGTCATCCACACCGATGGCTAGATGACTAAAACCATTCCCAATTACATAAGGGTCGCTCTCGTAATTATAAGTTAACTCGAGTTCAAAATCTCCCTCTGGGGCAATTAAATAACATAAAGTAAATTTATCTTCTGGATAATCTTTTTCACGATTAACCTTTAAATCAAATAACTCCATATAAAATTTCTTTGACGCCTCTAAATCTAATACGCGATAACATGCATGTAACATTTTTACTGCCATCTTCTTACTCCCTTTCTTTTATTAAATATCCATCGAATCAAATGCGAATGGTACTAATTCGCTAACGGTCGTTGTTAAAATTGTTCCATCCTGCCTCGTCAAATACACCGGAGTATCTGCATCACAAAATTCAACCATCACTTGACGACAAATACTACAAGGCGATAAAAAATCCTCTGTTTGTCCCGCTACAGCAATACTTTCAATGCTTTTAGGTCGGTATCCTTGACTAACCGCTGAAAAAATTGCACTGCGTTCCGCACAGTTCGTCGCTCCAAATGACACATTCTCAATATTCACTCCCGTATAGATCTTTCCATCCTTCATTCGAATGGCACAGCCCACAGGGAAATTAGAATAAGGACTATAAGAATGCGTCATCGCTTCACGAGCTTGATTCATCAATTCAACTATGTGTTGTTCCATAAGCCCTCCTAATGTCTATGCTAACTGCTCAACAGCTTGTTGAACATCAAAATATAGGTGGTCCGATGAGTCTATTAATAATGGAACACCGACGGCGGTTTGGCGGATCGCATCAAACTCATTTCGTTGATCACGATATTGGAGAAACTGCTTTAAATTCGCAATCGATTCATTAATATTAATGGCTTCATATGGAATTTGATGTTGGTCCAATTGGGCCATAAAAGGTTCTGTCTGAGGACACTTATCACTATAAAATAATCGATTCACTAATCACTCAACCCTTTCCATCCTCTAAATATTAATTTTATTGTATCAAATATTTGCGCCAGACAATAATAAATTGATTTAATTTTCAGAAAAGATATAATACGGATGTTATTAAAATTTGAATAAAGGAGTTTCTATCATGGAGCAAAAACTGAAACACCCTGGACAAAATTGGTTATTCCGTTTTGTCAAAGGAATGTTTATCGGGTCTGGTTTTATTATCCCAGGAGTAAGTGGGGGTGCTTTAGCAGCCATCTTTGGGGTCTACCAACAAATTATTACGTTTTTAGCGAACCCCTTTAAAAATTTAAAAGAAAACATCTTATTCTTTATACCGATTGGACTGGGTGCATTATTTGGCATCGGAATTTTAGCATGGGGTGTAAGTTACTTACTGCAAAATTATCAAACGATTGTTAGCTGGTTCTTTGTTGGGGCGGTCGTTGGTACACTTCCAGCACTCTGGCAAGAAGCTGGCAGTCAAGGCCGAACACCTCAAAGTTATCTAACAGCGATCATCGCTTTTATCGCTGCTCTGGCCCTTTTATTTTATGGGAATCAATTATTTACTGAAGAAGTTCCCGCTCATTTCATATCATGGATGGTGTGCGGTGGATTAATTGCTTTAGGTATTTTAATTCCGGGATTGAGTCCGTCTAATTTTATTCTCTATATGGGACTTTACGAAAAGATGTCCGATGGTTTTAAACACTTTGATCTATCGGTCATTATTCCGATCGGTTTGGGTGGCATTGTTATTCTACTCGCTTTAGCAAAGCTGATTGAATGGATCTTTAACCATTATTACACGCTCTTCTTCCATTTTATTTTTGGAGTCGTCGTTGCCTCAACATTGATGATTATCCCTACTCATTATCCGGCCTCATTCGGTTGGGTACAATATACTTTTTGCGTTGGAATGTTAGTCTTAGGTACTGCGCTGGGACACTGGATGACGCAACTGGAAGCAAAATATAAGTAAACAAAAACTCGTCTACCTCTTTTGAAAGGTAAGCGAGTTTTTTTAAGTTATTACTCGGTTTCAAGTGTATATTCAATATTATCGAATACTAATTTATCATCTTCAACTTGTGCGTCGATGACAACAACTTTGTTATATCTAACTCTTAGAACGTTATCTTTATTATAGATATCAATTCCATTAAATTCTATAATAAACGCCCCATCTTTATTAACAACATATTGAACTGGGTCATAAATTTTAGACAATTCATCATAAATTACTCCATCCGCAAGACCTTGTTCTTCGAGTTCCTTAGCCTTTGAAACTAAAGACCCATTCGGTTGACTTGGCGGCATTGTTAGATTTGCATTTTTAATTGCCGCTTCGTCTTCTATTTGTAAGTATGGTATGACCTCAATAAATTTTTCGCCTATAGCACCTCCAGCAAAAGATAAGATTAATGAATCTTCTGAAATTAAAATTTGTTCAATAACCGCATTTTCGTCTGAAGTTGTATAGACTTTATAATTTTCCTCAGCAAATATATTTTGTGAAGGTAACAGCCACACGATAGACACGATGGTTAAAAATATTTTTTTCATTTTATCCTCCTTTTATTAAAAACATTTGCAAAATCACAGTACTTAGCTCGATACTATCTCCATTGTACAAAAGTTTTAATTTTTTTCAACACTTTATTATATTTTGATTAAAATATTTTTTCGTTTTTAATATTATTTTAGAAGTGTCGAAATAGGACAACGAAAGAAATGGCAGTTAAAAATAGATTTTAATTAAAACATATTATGAATGTTTTTTGAACCAATCTTTGATAGCTTGAATGCGAGCCACTCGCAAATTAGGTAGTCCATTGCGCGAAAGTCCATGGCTAGAAGATGGAAATTCAATCATCTTCGTATCAATTCCCTTTTTCTTCATAGCAATATACATTTGCTGGGCTTGTTCAAGTGGACAGCGATAATCCTCTCGACCATGGAGAATTAATAGTGGCGTTTTTGATTGGTGAGCGTACTTCAATGGCGATAAATTCCACAATCCTTCACTATCCGATAGATCACGCTCAAGTTGGCACTCTACAAAGAAAGCGCCAATATCACTCGTTCCATAGAAGCTAATCCAATTACTGATGCAACGTTGCGTACATGCCGCACGGAAACGATCGGTATGGCCTACAATCCAGTTGGTCATAAAACCACCATAACTGCCTCCTGCTACATACAAATGGGATTGATCAATTTCAGGATGTTGTTCAAGCACGTAATCTAATCCTGTCATCAAATCTTGATAATCCACATTACCATAATCACCTAAAATTGAAGCGACATGCGCTTGTCCATAACCATTCGATCCGCGTGGATTGAGCATCATCACACCATACCCTTGAGCAGCAAAATATTGCATTTCATGGAAGAATGTTTCTCCATAACAAACTTGTGGTCCACCATGAATATATAAGATCGCTGGATGTGACTTCTCGTTAGCGCTACTCTCCTCTACTGGAGGTAAATACCAACCATATATCGGCTGTCCGGTTGAATCAGTATAATTAATTTCTTCAGCTGCTTGATAATGATATTCTGTCGTAGCGTTCGGATCATAAACTAATGTCAGTGTTCGTTCTTCAATATCAAACTTTCCTAAGGCACTCGGCAAAGATACTGATGAATACGTCACTGATATTTCCTTGCTACCAGGACAAATATTACCACCTGTGAGATGTAACGGCTGGTCTAGTAGACAATGGTAATTCCCCGCAATATCTCCTCGATAGAGATCGGTTCGCCCTTGCGCTGTGACAATAAATAAAAATGCTTCATCATCGAGCCATTCAATGGGAAACTCTTCTTTATTTTGTTGGAAATCTGCCACAATAATGTCCCCAATATAATGATCAAATTCAGGGTTAATAGCAGTTAACTGACCCGTAGCAACTTCATAGCGATACAATACTGGAAGCGTCACAAAAGCATAGTCAAACGTATTTGCAATCATGAGTAAATCTGTTTGACTCGGATTCGCACTTACAAATGATATTGAGCCTTTCTTTGGTGGAATCGCAATTAATGTATCTTCTCCATTTGAAAGATTGTGCCGATATAAATTCTCTCCAAGCTGCCATTCATCGTGGTAGCTACGGCTTTCAAACCATAGAAGATAGTTCTCATCTCGAGCTACAAAATTAACTTTAAACGGTTTAGACCGTTCCATTATTTGCTCGGATTTTAGTGAATTTAGGTCTAAATTCGATAAGTAGTACGCTTTATCATATTCAAGATAACCTGCGCCATCGGCTTTATATGTTAGGTCTTCAACGATGACTGCTTCCGGTTTTTCTGATTTTTCAGCCTGTTCAGCACCCTCTTTATCTTGAGTTGCTTCACTCCATTGGTAATAAATGGAGTGGTCATTTGCCTGTAAGTAATGACTAATGCCTTTCGGTACTTTCGTTAACTGCTCTGCAGCACCTCCTTCGAGAGACATGCGGAATAATTGTGCTTTTTTATCTTCAGTGTGATTTGAGATAAAGAATAAATATCGTTGATCAGTACTTAAAGTTAAATGTTGATTGACAGTTCCACCAGGGCTCCACACTTTTACTTCTTCCGTCTCTGTATGGTAACTTTTAATCGTTTGAACATAATGATTGGAATCCATTTGAAGTTCTGTTTCAATAAAGAATATTAATTTACCAACTTGAATCGGGTTGCTCACACTTTTTAGTTGTTCGAGTGCTTGTATATCAACTAATTTCATCGTTTCCTCCGCTTATTTAAAAATTCGCTCAAATGGGTCTAAACTAATTTGTTGATCTAACACTTGCTGAGCATAGATTTTTGCACTAAAAAGTGAATGATCGCGATAATTACCACATTCTTTTGCGGTAGTTGCTTCAACGTGATCCGCTTCAGTCACAATTTTCAACACATTTTGAACAGCTTGTTGAATTTCCTGAACCGAATGTTCGTCCCAAATCACTAAGTAAAAACCGGTGCGACACCCCATTGGCGAAATATCAATCACACCTTTCAATTCATCACGTAGATGAATTGCTAAAAAATGTTCCAAAGTGTGAACCGCTGCCGTTGGGAGTGCATCTTGATTCGGTTGGATGAAGCGAATATCGTACTTTTCAATGCGCGATCCCTCTTCAGAAACTTCAACACCTGCTAACCGAATATAGGGAGCTTTTACTGCGTTATGATCTAGACTAAAACTTTCAACTTTTGCCATGATTTATTCTCCTTTTCTTTCACCAAATTTATATCACTTTATTAAGGTAATTTCTTACCGGTACTTCGATAAATTTCGTACCATTCTGGACGGGTTAATTGAACTTCGCTTACTTTAGCAATGGCTTCAACACGCGCTGGATTCATCGATCCTACCAGCGGTTGCATCTGAGCAGGATGACGCAATATCCAAGCAATAACCATCGCTTCAAAGGATACACCGTACTGATCAGCACAACGCGTTAACGTCTCCGTTAATTGTTGGTAGTCCGGATGCTTCATAAAGAGTCCCTCTTGTAAATTGACGTGGAACGGTGACCAAGGCTGCAACGTCATTTGGTGAATTCGACTATAGTTTAGCAAATCACCACCGCGATCAACCGATGCTTCATTCACTAGATTGACATTAAATTGTTGATCAATTAAAGAAGTATAGGCCGGCCCAAACTCAACTTGATTAATTTCTAACGGTCGCTCAACCGCAGTTTTTAAATATTCAATTTGCCCTGCACTATAATTGGATACACCAAAATGTCTAACTTTTCCTGTTTGATATAAATGATCAAATGCCGCAGCAACTTCTTCAGCCTCCATCAACGTATCTGGACGATGTAATAATAAAACATCGAGAAAATCAACTTGGAGCCGCGATAATATTTGATCGACTGAAGAGAGAATATGCTCTTTGGAATGATCATAATAGCCGCTACAAATTCCCACCTTCGATTGAATTAAAATTTGATCCCGGTGAATCGAACTCTTTTTGAGTGCTTGACCAAAAATTTCCTCCGATTTTCCGTCACCATAAATATCTGCATGGTCAAAATAATTAATACCGACTTGGTGCGCCGTTTCAATGAGTTCTGTCGCTTCTTCAACGGTTTTATGTTGCATACGCCAGCAGCCTAACGCTACCGTACTTGCCTTTAAGTTACTTTTTCCAATTTGTATTTGCTTCATGATTTTTCCTTTCTAGAGGGTTACTCACTATATTGAATGGTACTTTGGACAGCTCTTTGCCAGCCAGCGAATAAGCGTTGACGGGTCTCTTCAGCCATCTTCGGTTGCAATAAAGCCGACTGCTCAATCCCGCTTGGTAATTGATCCAATGAATCCCAATAGCCTACCGTCAATCCTGCCATATAAGCAACACCTAAAGCGGTTGTTTCCAACTGGACACTTCTTCGAACCGGAATTCCTAATATATCTGCTTGAAATTGCATCAAATAATTGTTTTTAGCCGCGCCACCGTCGGCTTTTAAGACTGTGACATCGAGATTAGTATCTTTCATCATCGTATCCACTACATCGCGTGACTGATAAGCGATCGCTTGAAGCATCGCTTTAGCAAAATCAGCTCGATTCGTCCCACGATCAATGCCATAGATTGCCCCACGAACCTGTGTATTCCAGTATGGGGCACCCATCCCAGTAAAAGCAGGCACGATATATAAGTCATCACGTTCATGCGATTGCATTGCTAATGCTTCTGAGTCACTCGCTTTTTCAAATAATTCCAATCCATCACGTAGCCATTGAATCCCTGCGCCCGTAATAAATATCGAACCTTCAAGTGCATAATAGGTATTATCCTGTAATTGATAAGCAATCGTCGTAACGAGATTATGTTCAGATAATTGCATTTGCTGACCGATATTCATCATAACAAATGACCCCGTACCGTATGTATTCTTTACTGTGCCAGGCTCAAAGGCCTGTTGTCCGAACAATGCAGCTTGTTGATCCCCGGCTACGCCTGCGATAGGGATTTGTTCCCCATAAAAATGATAGGTCTGCGTATAACCAAAGATTTCTGAATTAGACTTAACTTCCGGTAACATGACCTTAGGAATATTAAATATCTCCAACAACTCTTCATCCCACTCGAGCGTTTTAATATTATATAACATCGTCCGAGCGGCATTCGTAACATCCGTTGCAAAGACTTTACCTTCGGTTAATTGATAAATTAGCCATGTATCAATTGTACCAAAACATAACTCTCCTGCCTCGGCTTTAGCTTGAGCATCAGGCACTTTATCCAAAATCCATCGAATCTTTGTTGCAGAAAAGTATGGATCCACCTTCAATCCCGTTTTCGATTGAATGAGTGCTTCGTAACCTGCTTCAATCAGTTGATTCGAGATGGCTTCTGTCTGACGGGATTGCCACACAATCGCTGGATAGATGGGTTTACCACTCTGACGGTCCCATACAACCGTTGTCTCGCGTTGATTAGTAATCCCAATCGCTGCAATTTGATGGGGTTGAAGATTACTTGTAATCAGCACCCTTGAAATAACATTTTGCACACTTTGCCAAATTTCTAATGGATCGTGTTCTACCCAGCCATTTTCTGGGTAGTATTGAGAGAATTCTTCTTGCGCAACGGCAACAATCTCCCCTTGATGATTGACGATGACGGCTCGACTGCTCGTCGTTCCTTGATCAATCGCCATAATAAATTGTTTTTGCAACGCTTTCACCTCACTTTCATTTCATTTTATGGTAGTCCTTATATGAATTCAAGCAAAAAAGAATTACCCAATAACGAGTAATTCTTTCAGAAATTATTTCTCGTACTGCGCACGAGGACCCCCAATATATTTAGGACGATTGCGTAATGCTGTTACATGAGCGCCACCTAGCTCTTTAATGGTTGGACGAACAGGGACTTGAACATGCTGAACGTGCATCCCGATAAATGTGTCACCAACATCAATCCCACCCGATACACAGACATGTTCAACATTAACTGGATCATCAAATTGATTATAAGCAGCGACCGAGGCAGCGCCTCCGGCATGCATTGCTGGCACTACATTGACAATTTCCCAGCCATGTTGAATCGCATCGGCTCTCTCTACCACCAGACTTCGATTAATATGTTCACATCCTTGAACACATAAAAACATTTCGCGTTCCTTCAAGGCTGCTAAAAGAACACGAATAATCATTTCTCCCACATCGGCATTAGATCCTTTTCCAATTCGTTCGCCCATCACTTCACTTGTACTACACCCTAACACAAACCCTTGCCCTGGCTGTGGATTCAGTTGATTAAGGACATCTTGAACGATTTCACGCCAAGTATTTTCTAATTCATTTAAATTCATCCTTCTCACCTCAATCTTATTATAACGCTTTTTTAAAAAACAAAAAAGCCAATACTAACGTATTAGCTTCAATACTGTGAATTCACACTATTTAGTTAGACGATTCGCTCGCTCATGGGTCAGCTGGCAATAACGCTTATACCATATATCGATAAAACTTGGTGAAAAAGGACCACGTTCCTCTTCTATCCAACGTACTAACTCTTGGATTTGATCTTTAATGATTGTATCAATTTCATTCGAGTAATGGTATTTTCTACCATGTAGTTCATATTCATCCAAATCTAATAAGCGTTTTTCTCCATCCGGAAATACCTTAATATCCAAATCATAGTCTATATACTTTAATGCTTCTCTATCCATCACATAAGGTGAGGCCAAGTTGCAATAATAGGTCACGCCGCGTTTACGCAGCATAGCAATGATGTTAAACCAGAAATGCTTATGGTAGTATACTAAAGCGACTTCTCGAGTAACCCAGCGTCGTCCATCCGATTCAATTACAAGTGTGTGATCATTGCATGCGATCAATGAATTTTCACTTGTCTTCAACACCATATTGTCTCTCCAAGTACGGTGCAGCGAACCATCGTGTTTATAACTTTTAATAGTGATGAATTCTCCTTCACGAGGTTGCTTCATCACCTAACCTACTTTCGTTAAAGGCGAGATATTTTATCCGCCAAATTCACTTCGTCAAACATTATATCATACCCTAATTATTTTGAAAGGTGATAAAGCTTTTATTATGATTTTATTTGTTGCATTAATTTTTGCTGTAAGGTGGACAAAGGTAATTCAGTCATTTGAGCCATACTTGCCCATTTTAATGATTCAAAATTGGATATTGCTGAATTGTTTAATGCGACTTCTACAAGGGTAACCGTCCACTTGCGATGACTAAATTGATGGATAATGGTAGGTGCTTGTAACTGATCACCATTAAATTGAATCAATTGTGCTTGTCGCAAGAGTGATTCAGTAATTTCAGGATATTGGTCCAACAGTGGTTCCAATAACTCATGCTGAGTCACACCTTCCATGACCATCTCAACATCAGCCATGGGAAAATGCCACAATCCATGAAGTAACTCATCTTCTGTATGTTGCCGCACTAAGTATTCTCCTTCAACATTTCGAATCGCATAGGCAAATTTCATTTGTGGGATCACTTTAACTTTTTTCGCTTTAATCGGAAATAAATGTGCCGTTCCATTGTGATACGATTGATCAAAATCTAACAATGGACTTTCAAGTGGCTCATAATTCGTCGGCGTCATAATGGTTGCGCCAATATCCATTAAGGCTTGGTTAAAATCTCCAGGCCGCTCTGGATCAATCAATTGGTATAAGTATGCAGCCATTAGTTTTCGCGTACTCGTTAATGTTATATCTTGATCTATCTCAAATAAACGACTCATAATACGCATCACGTTGCCATCGATAGCGGGTTCTACTAGCCCAAAAGCGATGCTGCCGACGGCCCCAGCAGTGTAGGGCCCTATTCCTTTCAAGGATAAAAGTCCTTCTATTGTCTTAGGCATCTGTCCATCATAATCCGACATTACTTGTTGTGCAGCGACTTGCATATTACGGACACGTGAATAATATCCCAGTCCTTGCCATAGCGACAACAACTCCGCTTCACTGGCAGTAGCCAATGCTTCAATCGTCGGCAACGTCTCAATAAAACGTTCATAATATGGTTTCACCGTATCAACTTGTGTTTGCTGCAACATAATCTCGCTAACCCAAATATAATAAGGATTATCCGTTCGACGCCACGGCAAGTCACGTTGATGTTGGTCATACCACCCTAATAATTGTTCACGAAAAGATTGGATTTTGGCTTCAGACCAATTCAGTGGGTACTGTTCAATCAATTGTTGTTTAGCGTTGCTCTTCAAAAGCCTCCTCCTTATCTAATAGCCATTGTTGGATTAAATCATAATCATATCCTTTGCTGTAAAGCCCGCTGGATACACGGTGTTGGAGCTCATATCCAGTATATTTACGTTGATGACGACGCAATAAGCGTTCTCCTTCTCGATTTAGACGATCATATTGTTCTTCGGGATTGCTCGAAAATTCAACTTGATCAATGGATTCTTGAATAACTTCTCTAGCGAAGCCTTTTTGTAATAAATATTGATACAACTTATTTTTTAACATTGCTGGAGGATATTTTGTTTTACTGCGACAATATTTTTCAGCTAAGTCGAATGCATTTTCCAATTGTTGCGTCATTGGATATTCATCAAGCCCGGTCATAATATGGGACTCACTGACACCCCGCTGCTTTAATTCTTGATGAATTTTTCGCGGTCCTTTTCGATTAAGGTTTGCAGCAGTACGCACATAGCTTTTAGCGTATTCTTCATCATTTAAATAATTCATTTGAATTAATTTTTCAATCGTCCGTTCAATAGTCGCTTCGATATGTTCTAATTCAAAGGACTGTTGCATTAAATACTTGCGCATCTCAGAAATCGAACGTAAGCCGTAACTTAAATAATTCAATGCCTTATCAATTACTTTATGTTCTTTTTCATGATGCGTTAATTGATCGAGTTGTGCTTGGGTCACTGTCTGTCCTTGGTACAGTCCCATTTGAATTAAGACTTCTTCATGGATTCCAACATAAAATTCCTCATCAACATAAATTGAATAACGCTCATGATTATTTTTTTGAGGTTCAATCTTCGTTATTTTCATGCTTACTCCTTCTATATATATTAAACATCTCGATAGCTTAAGGAGCCACTTCAAACCCGCATCATTTTCTGATATGATACTATTATTAATGGACTGGAGGTGGCGAATTTGACACAACAATATATGATTTACGCACGAACCGCTGAGCTCGCTGGTAAGATCCTACTTGAATCTCGAGCAGAAAGTTACCGAGTGGAAGAAACGGCACGCCACTTCTTGTTGGCAAGTGGGTTGCCGGTGGCTGAGGTCAGTACTAATAACACGGGGCTGTATCTTACTTTGGCAGACCACGATAATAACATGATTCCTATTACTATGGTAACGAGAGTTCACAACTTTAGCAATCGTTTAGGACGAATTTATAAAGTGAACAATGTCTCCCGTCAATTAACAAGTGGACAAATCGATATTTATCAAGCTTATGATAAATTAGTCGAAATCGATCGAGCTGAATATAGTGAATTCAACAAAGATATTGCCAATATTTTTCTCGTAATGAGTTTTACAATGTTATTGGGCGGTGGACTGGTTGATATTTTAGCATCCTCTTTAGTCGGTACGATTGTTATGTTCTCTCGTATGCTTCATAAAAAATTAGGGCTTAATGAATTTATACGGGGTTCCGTCACCACTTTAAGTATTGCGCTTGTTGCCCACGGTATAGACCGATTAGCACCGGGGTGGTATTCGCCGGACTTAGTAATTATTGCTGGATTGATGCCTCTTTATCCTGGAACGCTTGTGACCAATGGAATTCGCGATATGCTAAAAGGGGATTATTTATCGGGGGTCGCTTTTATTTCAGCCGCTTTAGTTACGGCCATCAGTCTTGCAATTGGTGTTGTACTGGGAATTTTTATCTTTAGAGGGGTGTTACGATGATTGCAGTCTTTACTCAATTGATAGGTGCCCTATGTGCTTCAATGGCGGCCGGGGTTACTTTCGAAATTCCTAGATTTTTTATCTTCCGGGCGAGCATCATCGGAGCCTTAAGTTATATGGTATTTTTATATGCACAAGGACGTTATGGAAGTTATCCCGCATATTTAATTGCCTGTATATTTTTCACGGTCGCAGCTCATATTTTTGCGAGAAAATATAAAGCACCGGTCACAATTTTTTTAATTCCATCTTTCTTCCTTTATGTACCTGGAACTTCAATGTATCGGATGGCCCTTTCCTTTATTCAATTAGATTACGTCCAGTCGCAACACTACCTCATCGATACTTTATCAATCGCTGGTATTATTGCGGTAGGTGTCTTCTTCGTCGACTCAATGGTCGAAATTATCGTTAAAATTATCAACCACCGCCATCGAATCATTGCAAACAAATAGTAAGATAAAGAATAACATACCCAACTTCAACGGCATATAAAGCTGTAGAAATTGAGTATGTTATTTTTTATGGTTGAACTAAATTACTTGGCTCTTCATTTATAAAATTCATTGTATTATCGAAAGCAATGCGTGCACGATGTGCCATGGCTTCTTTCGTATAATAACCGATATGGGGAGTTAAGACGACATTTGGTGCTTCAAATATTGGCGCATCAGCTGATAAAGGTGGCTCAGTATCATAGACATCCAATCCTGCTCCAACAATCTGACCATTCTTTAACGCTTCAACTAAATCATCCATTTTAATAATCGGACCTCTTGCAATATTAATTAATATTGCCGATGACTTCATCTGACGAAGCTTTTCGGCATTAATAATATGGCGTGTCGAGTCATTAAGTGGTAGATGAAGTGAGACGATATCACTTTGTTGTAGGACTTCACCGAGCGTCCCATATGTCATACCGATTTCTTTGGCTTCAGCATTTTCAACTTGATCATAACCAAGTAGGTTTGCGCCAAACGCTTTGAAAAGTCGTGCTGTCTCCATACCAATTAATCCCGTACCAATAATACCCACAGTCTTGCCACGAATTTCCTGTCCGATAATCGCTCCAGGGTAATTCTCAGCCATTCTTAAATCGCGTTCACTCGGTCCAATCTCTCGGTACAAACTAAGTGTCATGGCAATTGCTAGCTCTGCGACGGCTGTATTCGCATACCCTGCTGCATTACAAACTTTAATCCCCTTTTCATCAGCCTGTTTAACAGGCACATGGTCCACCCCTGTAAAGGCCACATTAATTAATTTTAAATTTGGATTGCGCGCAATCACTTCCTCGCTAATGGGTGTATTAGCTAACATAATAATATCTGCGCCATCCGTACGGCTTAATAACTCTTCCTCATCTGCCCACTTAGAATCATAACAAGTAAACTGGTGCCCCGATTCTTTGATTGGCTGCGCTAACGCTTCAATCAGCTCTTTAGGAACACTCAAAGGTTCGATTAAACTTACTAACATTCTGTTCATCCTTTCTATCAATTCCAGTATCTTATCTATAGTCTACTATAACCGGCGACGAACTGCATTGAATCCGTACCAGATAAAGTAATAGATGGCTTGAAAGAGAGGAAGTTTTTCGACATTACGATATAAATGCCATGTCCGTTTTAAAGCGGTCCATCGATTGCTAGAAATCGACCCCGGCACTTGACGATAATAATTTAATACTTTATCAAGACCATAAGCTTCAATATTCCGTTCGCGCATTAACATTAACCACGTCGCCGTGTCTTGCCCACGGCGTAAATTTGGCATTCGGAAATCTCCCACTATTTGTCGATTGATCATGACAGTTGAACATGCAATCGCAGTGTTCTTTAAAAGTTGGCGGTAACTCGTCTTGAGTGGTATCGGAACTGAATCTTGTATGATTTCACCTGATAAATTCATCCGAGCCAGCCCTGTATAAGTAAAACCATAGTGATGCTCTTGCATAAATTTAAGCTGGCGTTCTAACTTTTCAGGTGACCATACGTCGTCACTATCTACAAATGCAATATATTCTCCCTGCGCCTGCTCTAGACCCGTATTACGTGCTACAGCCGCACCTTGATTAACCGATAAATCAATCACTTTAATTCTTTCATCCGCTTCAGCGTAAGCTTGACAAATTGCAAGTGAATCATCTTGACTCGCATCATTGACTAAAAATAATTCCCATTGAGGGTAAGTCTGTAGCTGAATTGAATCAATGGTGGATTGAATTAAGTCTGCACTATTATAGACAGGTGTAATAATTGAAATCAAACCACTCTTATAATCCATCTGTAATACCTCCTAAGGATTTAGTTGTAGAATTCGAATGGGACAGTGGTAACGTTCGGTTAATTCACGTACCCGACGATACCATGCTTTATCCGTCTGTCCTGCTTGGATTATGATCATTATTTCATCTGGCGCATCCGCTAATTGGATTAATTGACCGAAATCTGTAAGATAATGACTTTCTGAGGAGAACGAATCCGTTTCAAACAAGTTGCCAATTTGATCGAAAATCCAACGTTGAGTAACCCTTGGATATTGAAAAGACTCCACTTGGCGCGCATGATCAAAATCACGCCATGAAAGAAGTTCATGTCGATCCGATAATTCCCATGAATATTCAAATGCGTATTGAATTTTTTCACTAAATAATCGTTTTAATAACATGACGCCAAAAGCTAAGATTGCTCCTAATAAAATTCCTAATACTCCGTACAAGATTAAAGGTTTAGCGCGGGTCGAACGATAGATATTCAATGTTTCGATAGTAGGTACAATCGATAATTCATCGATATTATCTAATTCTAAAATTTCCGGCTCACTTAGGAGTGTTACTCGCTGCCCTGCATCAAGAATATCTGGTTGATTTTGAAGTAAATCGTAATAAGCATTCGCGACCGCTAAATTTTCTTCTGCTGTTTTACCAACTAAGAAACGAAACGTAAAAACACCCGAAGCTGAGTCGCGCAATGCTGCAACGCCTCCTCGGAAGGCATAATTTTTATACAACTCTACTTGTCGTTCGCTATCTAATGTACGAGCAATATCAACTTGTGTCAACGATTCAATTTGTGAAACGACTGTTGGCGTACTAAATAGCTCGTCATAGGCATATGCGTTATTAAACAGTTGTCCGTCTTCTACTAGCACAATTGCTTTGAACGTAGCGGGTTGTTGCTGATAAACTTGTGTTAAATGATTGATAGGTTCTTTAATTTCACTTAAGCGATAATTGGTAATTTGATAACGAAAAAATACACTGAGACCACCAATTAGTAGTGAGCTAAGGACAACTATTAATATATGATCTCGTAGCATTCGCCAAAATTCACGCAATATGGTTGATAAGTTCATAATATCCCTCTTTTTCATTTCGATAATGTTGATATTCAATGCGAAGATAACTGATGATAAGACCAAAATACACCCAATGCCATTCAATCTTTATATTATTTGCACTGGTAATACTAGCAAAAATATAAACAATTAAAAATGCAATAAAAACATTGGTTATCTGCCGCCTCCTAACAGGCTGCCAATTACGCAATTCAAATAATTGACGAAGCATCATCCCGTAACTAAATACATAAAATACAAAAGTAATAGCTCCATATGAGACTAAAATTTCTAACCACCAATTATGAATATTGGTAAATCCATCCACTGGGAGAAAAGGTTGCATTTGCATCTGATATTCAATATTACCAGCACCAACTCCAAGGCCTAAGCTCTGGGAAAATAAGACTAAGCCGTTCCGCCAAAGATTCATACGGCGAGAATCCCCCGTATTCATACTCGGTCCCACAATATGAATCAAATGCATGACTTTCTCTCTAAAGCTAGGTGTAATAATAATGACTCCTGCCAATATAAAGCCTGCAAGTACAGCCAGCTTGATAATTTGCTTGGCACTATAATCAATCCGATATTCAAGTAGCCATAAAATAATAAAGTAAAGCAGCGTACTGAGTAAAATCATACGGGAATCCGTGAGAAAAATTAATAAGCCCGTTAATAATAGGTAGACGAGATATAGAACTTTCCACCAGGGCTGTTTGGTTTGAATGCATCGGACAACTGTTAAGGATATGTACGCAATTAACATTGTGGCATAATCATTTTGATTGGTGAAAATAGTGACCGGGATTCGTCGTGTCCATCCTAGCGCAAACTGATTATAAGGGTCTAACTTACTCAAATCTGCTAGTAAGTATGTATTTGTAAAGACTTCGAATAGCCCCCATAATAAGAGTCCTGTCATCATCCACCAAATACTTCGCGCCAATTTGTTCCAGTCGAATCGATTCTCAATCCATAAAACAAGTGCCCACACACTTGAGACGCCTACTAAAAGTAGAAAAGAGGCTTGAACCCAGTGTTTGAACGAGCCCGCCCAAAGCCCAGAAAAAAGACCCCAAATTAACCAAATTAAATAAACTAGTGGATGGAGCCAAGCGGGATTGTTAACGTCAATCTTAATTTGCCGAGAATCGATGATCGTACTATACAGTAAGATCGGCCAGCAGCCTAATGCCATGAGTCGATATAGTGTCAATTGTCCCACAGGCGTGGATAACGCTAAAATTTCAGTCCCTAAAAATACCATCATGGCCATCATTAGAACATAACGACGCATTCAATCCCTCCTTTTATGTAAAATCCCACTCATCAGGTGCTTGATATATTTGATAGGTTGTCTTAAATGTAGGAATCTGAATAACGAGTGCAACTACTGCAAAAAGTGCCGTCCACAATAATATTGACGGACGTTCATATAAATTCATGATCCCAGCGATGAGCATCAGTGTCGCAACGGATAATTGCTTCACTTGGCTAAAGTAAAATCCTGTTCGCCATGAGAAGTAAGTTCGAGCTAAGTAGAAAACAAAGTAAGCGACCGACGAAGCCACTGCAGCTCCACGATAACCGAATGTTGGCGTTAAAAGACCGTTTAAAGTTGCACTGACGATTAACGAAAGCAAACTCACCACAACGTTATATCCGGTACGTTTCGAGAACACAATACCTAGCGTTGTTGTTTCAGAAAGTGTATACATTAAGTGCGGAAAAGCCAATAACCCCACAATATACATTAACTCAAGATATTCTCGACTCGGATTAAGCACAAACGTAATTGGATACTTTAATAACAGTAACCCAAAATATATCAGTGACATAAACATCAAAATCAAGTCACTAATATAAGCATAGTGCTTAATATCGCGCTCTTCGTGATACCAGCGGTAGGCTGTTGGTATCCAGAAACTCGTAAACGCGGTCTTCATAATACCTAAAATTGCCGCGAGCTGACTCCCCGCTTTATAAATCCCTAAGTTACGAAAATCAGAATAGCTTTGTAAAAAGATAATATCCATCAAATTCAATAATGCACTGAGCGAAACAGCCATCATAATTGGCAAGCCAAAAGAAAATAATTGACGAATCAGAGAGGAATCAAAATTATATCCTCTAAAATCAAGTAAATGGCGGTAGCGATAAAACAAAATACTATCCGCTAATATCGTCCCTAGTAATAGACCATAAATAACGACACGGAAGTCACGAATACCTAGGAAAATCAATCCTAGCGTCGCAATAAAGATTCCTATTTTAATACTTAAAGTAAATAAAGAATATTCAAGGGCACGCTCTTCCATTCGAATATGTAATTGAACAAAACGTTCAATAATAGTAATAATAACCCAGCCCATGGATGCAATCACGATATAGTAATAATCCCCATTCCCTAAGCTCCACTGAGCAATCGGTCGAGCAAAAAATGACATGACCAAAGTTACAAGTGCCCCCATCGCTAAGGATGGTAACATTGCTTGCTGAATCAAATATTTCTTATCTTCGTGATGGTTAAATTCCCGCGTATAAGCCTGGTCTAATCCTAAATAAATAAACGTAGGTAATTGAACGAGCAAGCTTTGAAAACCACCCGCACGACCATATTCTCCGACAGGTAATAAATTTATAAAAATTGGAAATAAGATAAAAGAAATCGCTGCACCTAAAATTGGGCCTAAACTAAACCCAGCCAATCGTTTAATAAAGTGTTTCATAATCTCACCTATATCTTAATAACACCCGCAATGGAACTCGCATATACACGAGCAGCTTGGTGATTTGTATATTTACTACGAGTCAGAGCATAACTTCGTTCTTCAACTGGAACGGGTTGATGTGTCATGGCAGTTTGTAAGCTTTCAAGCCAGAATTCAATCGGGGCAGTTAAATTTTGACGATAAACTAGCCCCATCCCTAAATCCGCTTCAGCTGGCACATTTTCTGATAAAACAACCGGTATCCCTCCTGCTTGACTCTCAATGGCCACGGTACCCAGTCCTTCATTAAAGGAAGGGAGAATCGTCGCATCAAGCATCGGGAAGATTTGATCCATTTGCTCATATCGACCTGCTAAAATTACGATTTTTTCGAGCTGATATTCTTCAATCATCATCTTTAACTCTGACTCCATTGGACCTTGACCAAAGAAAATAAAGCGATATGGCAGATGCTTTTCTTTAGCAAGTTGTGCAATTTGCAATGTCAGTTTGTGATTTTTTATTTTAGCTAATCGACCAATTTGACCGGTCACATACTGATCTGATTCAATGTCAAAATAACCACGCCATTGTTCTCGCAATGTTTGATATTGTTCTTTTGAGTAAAGAAATTTCGACTCATCAATACTATTTGGAATAATAATACCTTGTGATTTAGACACTTGATAGCCAAAAATCGACTCAATCGCTTGATAACTACAACCGACATAGAGGTCACTTAACGACCGATTCAGTTGTTGTGTCATAAAGTATCCAATCCGTTTCACCGGATGTTCAGGCATTGTCGCGATATAATGCGCATGAATCACAAATTTACTCTGAGGACTAAAACGTCGGACCATACTCCAATAGATTCCCGCTCGATAACCTGTAATATGGCAATGAACAACCTGATAGTCATAAAGCTTTAATACCCGACTTATCGAATGTTTGAACGCTGACCAACCCGATTTCTTTGGGTTTTTCAGCTGATAAACATCGCCACCTGTCTGACGAATTGCTTTGACAAAATGTTCTGGACAGTCACTGTAAGTAACTACATCAAAGACAATATGATACTTCGACATCTCAGTTGCTAAATTATGAATAAACGTCGAGATGCCTCCACCATAAGAGCTCATAATATGCAGTATTCTGACTTGGTTCACTCGCTTCATCTTCCTATTCCCCTTACACAAAACAATACCCACTATTAGCCAATAGTGAGTATTGTCTCTGACTAATTCTCGTTATAAATATCACGGGTATACACCTTTGCCAACACATCTTGTAAATCTTGATGGTATCGATTCGTAATAATTACATCCGATTGTTGTTTAAATTGCTCTAAGTCTGCCATACATTGGTAGTCTAAATAATAGTCTTCATCAATTGTAGGTTCATAAATAATCACTTGAACCTCTGCTTGCTTCAGTTGCTTCATCACACTTTGAACAGCTGATTCTCTAAAGTTATCTGACCCTTGCTTCATCGTCAGCCGATAGACTCCCACCGTTGTAGGGTTCAGTTCAAGAATAGACTGCGTTATAAATTGCTTCCGTGTATCATTCGATTGAACAATCGCTCGAACTAATTCATTCGGTACATCTTTAAAGTTCGCTAAAAGTTGTTTCGTATCTTTTGGAAGACAATACCCTCCGTAACCGAAAGATGGATTATTATAATGTTGGCCGATACGCGGATCAAGTCCTACACCTTCGATAATCGATTGGGTGTCCAACCCTCTAACTTGCGCGTAAGTATCTAATTCATTAAAGAACGCCACGCGCATCGCTAAATATGTATTAGCAAATAATTTTACAGCTTCGGCTTCGGTCGCAGGCATCTGCAAGACCTCTATTGGAGATTTCTCCGCACCTTCGACTAACATTTGGGCAAATTGATTCGCTGCCTCTCCTTCATCACTCACAATAATCCGTGAAGGATAGAGATTATCATAAAGTGCTTTACCTTCTCGTAGAAATTCTGGTGAAAATATAATGGTTTCAGCTGGATATTGTCGATGCTTCGATTGCGTGTAACCTACAGGCACGGTGGACTTGATGACAATTGGGATATTTCTACCTAATTGAACTACCTCATCGATCACCGCGTCCACAGAAGATGTATCGAAGAAGTTATTCGTTTCATCGTAATTGGTTGGTGTCGCAATGACGACCATTTCAGCATCTTTATACGCTGCTTGGCGATCAGTCGTTGCTTTGAAATCTAGCTGGTCCTGCTGAATAAAGGATTCAATTTCTTTATCTTGCAGATGACTTTGCTTTTGATTAAGCATTTTGACAATGTCTGGATTGATATCTAACGCAGTGACTGAATGGTGTTGTGCTAATAATAACGCATTGGCTAATCCTACATACCCAACGCCTACCACTGTAACTTTCATTTTTATTCCCTTCTTAATGACTATTGCTGTATCTATTGTATGACTTCCTGTAATGATTCTTCCCATTCATACCGATTTTCTTCTGCATTATAGCGAATATTCACTCGATCACTTAGAAATTCAGTCTCCCAATGATAGTGTTGAATCGACCATAAGTATCGGTTATTAAATGGAATATCGGTAACAACCGCTTCTTTTAAGCAGTTTAAAATTTCAACCCACTTCAAACGATACGCTCTAGATTGGATTGTCGTAAATAATTCTTGGATGATAGTTTGCTGAATTTGATAGAGGTGCTGATAATCCTGACCCGTTGAACGGCTCAACAACTGATCCATTTCTAATGGTGTTAATGTGATTGTCTGTTGAGCAGGAAATGTTCGCTCTGCAATTGTTATTTCATTTGGCAAAATAATATCAATCGGCCCTACCAAATCTAACAACGGACGCAACCGATTTAACCGCACGGTAATCTGATGTTGTATTGCTACTTGCGCATCAATCAACTGATCAATACCTCGTCCAACGCCCTGGCGTCCATAATCAAATAACCAACTTTGCGATGGTAGATGATATAAATCTAACGGCATCACAAGTTGATTGACCTGCGGTTCAGTGGCGTCTAGCGTGATAATATTCAACCACGCAACATTCTCTTGCGTTACGCCTTGTTGAATTTGATTATTTAAAGCAATCAAGGCAATTGGTCCTTGTAACCTATCCGATTCCGTTTCTGAATGCGCTTGATAGATGGTCTCTCGATAAGTCCTGTCAACTTGGTGTTGATAATACAAGACATAAGATAAACCTACAAAGATTAAAACAATGAAGATTAATAAGCCAATTGGCCAACGGCGACTTCGCTTGGGACGTTGCCCATAAGTTACCGTCACCTTCGGAATCGGATGAGATGATTTGGCCATCTTAATCCCCCTTATAGCCTGTCACATTTTGCGACTGCCAGCGCCAACTATCACGGCACATATCTTCTAAGTTATATTGCGCTTGCCAATGGAGCTCTTTTGCTGCTAAAGCAGGATTGGCATAAACTTCTGCTAAATCTCCGGCCCGACGGTCAACATATTCTAAAGGAATCGATTGCCCCGTTACCGCTTCAAAGGTATGGACAAGCTCTAAGACCGAGTAGCCTTTACCCGTTCCTAAATTATAAATTTGATAGCCTGATTGGGCTTGCGTATATTGTAGTGCTTTGACATGAGCTTTTGCTAAATCGACCACATGAATATAGTCCCGAACGCCGGTTCCATCTTGTGTTGAATAATCATTGCCGTAAACTCGAAGTACCGGTAACTTCCCAATCGCAACTTGAGTCAAATAAGGCATAATATTTGCGGGAATACCACTTGGTTCTTCACCAATTAACCCACTCTGATGAGCACCAATCGGATTAAAGTAGCGTAACATCACAGCACTCCATACTGGATTCGATTTGACTAAATCATGAATCATTTGCTCGACCACAATTTTACTGTAGCCATAGGGATTGGTTGCTTCCCCGATGGGCATCGATTCATCGAGAGGAGATTGATTATGGGCACCGTATACCGTTGCTGATGAACTATAAACGATACGCTCCACCTCATGCGCTTGCATAACTTCAAGTAGTGTCAGGGAACCTGCCACATTATTTTGGTAATAATCAATGGGTTGTTCAACGGACTCCCCGACCGATTTTAATCCTGCAAAATGAATAACCCCATCAATTGTATGTTCATTAAATATTTGATCTAATATTTTCGCATCACGAATATCTCCATAATAAAAAGGAACGTGCTGCCTCGTTATTTGATATAGCCGTTCTAATACTTCTGGGTCACTATTTGATAAGTTATCAATAATCACGACATCGTAATCATTTTCGATTAACTCAACAACCGTATGACTCCCGATATATCCTGTTCCACCTGTTACTAATATCGTCACCTTATGATCTTCCTTATCCATGTAATTATCCTATGTATTATACCATATTTAGCTATTGATGAATATGCTGACTTCTACTAATTCATGTCGAAAAAGCGTCGCGACTGTTAGCTTTTAATTTTTTTTGCTATAATAACGATGAATGTATAGAGAGGAGTGAAGCATCATGGTACGTGCTTTAATAGTTTATTCAAGTTTAACAGGGAATACAGAAGCTTGTTGTGATATTGTTGCTGAAGAATTAGAAAATCAAGGAGTAGAAGTGACGACTTTCCATGCATACGATGCAATGCCTGAAGATTATTTATCTTTTGATATTTGTGTGTTAGGAAGTTATGCCTACGGAGACCACGGCGTTGTTCCCGATGAGTTTGAAGAGTTTTACGAAGAAATGGCTCAATTGAACCTCAGCGGCAAAATCTATGGTGTCTTTGGTTCAGGCGATACTTTCTATCCTACTTTCTGCGGGCAAGTGGATGATTTCCAAGCGAGATTCGATCAAACTCAAGCCTCCCGTGGCGCTGAAGGTGTCAAAGTCAATCTTTATCCTGAAGAGGAAGATGCAGAACGTCTCGTTCATTTTGCCCGTCAACTGGTAGAAACATATCAGTCAACGGCATCATAGTTAGGAGGTAGCAAGATGTCTGAGCCGAACTTACTGCAATCTCAAACAGAAGAAATTAAGCAACACATCGAAAAAAATGGATCGCCGTATGGATAAAAGTGGCTGGCTAGTCATCACCTTATCTTTTATTGTCTTATTTATCTGCATCTATTTAGTGATGTACTTTTTCGGAATTGCCAACCACGATTCGCAAGAAACTTTCCCTGAACTTCAAAGTCAGGTGGAACAGCTTGAATTGCGCGTTGAAGAGTTAGAAGGTCAAATCGATAAATTAACGAACCTTATTGGAGAATAGGTCTTGCTATGCGTATTTTACATATTAATTCATATTATTCGACCTCTCCCCTATTCCATAATTTATATCAACGCCAACTTGAACTCGGTAATGAAGTCAATGTCTATGTTCCGATTGCAAAAGAATACCCTGAAGAACGCATCGCCGTTCGTGGAGATTATGCAACGGTCCGGCGCAATCACCCGAAGCTTTCACGTTGGGTATTCCCTTGGAAACATCAGCTAATCTTACGTGATTTAAATCAGACTTTTTCAAATATTCAGTCCTTTGATTTAATTCATGCTCACTCGCTATTTTCAAACGGATGGCTCGCCTATCAACTGCATCGTCGCGAACAAGTGCCTTATATAGTGGCTGTCCGCAATGCGGATTTGCGAACCTTTTTCCAACGGATGCCGTGGATGCGATCGACCGGAATTAAGATAATGCAACATGCCGCTCGAATTATTTTTATCTCAAAGAACACGCAAAAAGAAGTTTTCGAGCGTTACATTCCGGACCATTTGAAGCAACAACTTTGGGACAAGTCGCTCGTCATTGCAAATGGAATTGACACCTTTTGGCATGAAAATCAACCCGAAGAACCTCACTCGAGTTGGCATGATCCAATTAAGCTGGTAGTTACAAGTAAAATTATCCGTACTAAACGACTTTGCGAGTTAGCTGAATTAGTTAAGACCTACTCTCAGACGGTGAGACCGGCTCAACTCTTTGTCATCGGGCCACCATGGGATAATAAGGAATTAGAAAAACTTCAACGTTACTCATGCGTGACCTATTTAGGTCCTAAAAACCAAACTGAAATGGCTGAAATCTATCGATCGATGGATATTTATGCGATGTTAAGTTATCCAGAAACCTTTGGTTTGGTGTATGCTGAAGCGATGAGTCAAGGCCTCCCGGTAATCTATACGCAAGGTGAAGGATTCGATAATTTCTTCCCAAATTATTCGATTGGCGTTTCAGTACAACCTAAAAATCAAGCTGCTTTTAACCAAGCAGTTGATTATATTTGCCATCCGGACCATTATTCAACACTATCCAAACGTGCTCAAGAAGCAATATCGGTGTTTAATTGGGACGATATTACCCAACAATACCAAGCGCTATATCAACAAGTGAAGCAAGAGGTGAATTAGTTTATGAAAAAAGTTAAAAAAGCTGTTATTCCAGCTGCAGGGCTGGGAACGCGTTTCCTCCCCGCTACAAAAGCCATGCCGAAAGAAATGCTTCCGATTGTCGATAAGCCAGCGATTCAGTATATTGTCGAAGAAGCAGCAGCATCGGGCATTGAAGAAATCTTGATTATTACTGGAAAAAGTAAACGGACCATCGAAGACCACTTCGACACCAATATGGAGTTAGAGCACTACTTAATGGAGCATGGTCAAGAGGAACTCCTCCCCATTGTTCAAGATCATTTAAAAGTCAGCTTACTCTTTGTCCGCCAACCTTATCCGAAAGGCTTAGGACATGCGGTACTACTTGCAAAAGCCTTTGCTGGAGATGAACCCTTTGTTGTCCTACTCGGCGATGATATTATGGAAAGCGATGTACCATTAACTCGTCAACTTATCGATATTTATCAAGATACACAAAGTTCGAGTATTGCAGTAATGGAGGTACCGCACGAAGATACCCAGAAATTTGGCATTATTGACCCCGAACAAGAATTTCTTCCAGGGTTGTACAATGTCCGTCAATTTGTGGAAAAACCTACTCCAGAAGACGCACCGAGCAACTTAGCGATTATTGGACGTTATTTATTAACTCCTGAAATTTTTCCGATTTTAGAAACGTTGCCTGCCGGAGCTGGCGGTGAGATTCAACTTACCGATGCGATTGATATTTTGAATCAAACCCAACGCGTCTTTGCGCATCAATATCGTGGCAAACGTTACGATATTGGAAGTAAGTTTGGTTTCTTAGAAATGAGTGTTGAGAAAGGTCTGGCACATCCAGAAATTTCTCATGAACTTAAAGAATATATTCAACAAACCGTTGAAAAAATAAACGCATAATTAAACAGGCTGTGGTTAAGAATTGTCTTACCACAGCTGTTTTTGTATGTTTTTTACTTGACAAGTTAGTCAGCTTGTTCCGTCATAATGATTGGTCCGTCAGCAGTAATCGCAATCGAATGCTCGTACTGTGCACAATAACCTCCATCACGGGTTCGAGCCGTCCATCCATTCGAATCCATCTTCATCTTCCATGTTCCAGTAGTAATCATCGGCTCAATCGTAATCGTCATACCTTCTTTTAGTCTAAGCCCTTTTCCAGCCAGTCCATAGTGCGGAACTTGCGGTTCTTCATGAATCGTTGGCCCGATGCCATGCCCGATAAAGTCACGGACTACACCGAATCCTTTCGATTCTGCGTACTCTTGAATCGCATGCCCAATATCACCAATACGATTGCCTACTACAGCTTGTTCAATACCGCGATAGAGGCACTCTTTGGTCACTTCCATCAATTCTTGATGTTCAGGAGACACTTCTCCAACTGCATAGCACCAGCAACTATCAGATATGGCTCCATTTAAGTCGACACAGAAATCGACCTTCACAACATCCCCTTCTTTCAGACGATAATTTGATGGAAAACCATGACATATCTCATCATTGACACTAATACAAGTTGCATATTCATAGCCTTGATAGCCGATTTGAGCAGCAACCGCCCCATGGGATTCAATTTGCTGTTGAACAAATTTATCGATGTCTCTTGTTCTTACACCCGGCTTTATACGTTCACGCAGTTGTTCATGAATCGACGCTAAAATACGCCCTGATTCTGTCATTTGTTCAATTTCACGATTTGATTTTAAAGTTAACATAGTTACACCTACCTTATTTTCTCAATTACCATGATACCCTCTTTTAGTTGGATAAACAAATTGAAAGTGAATTGGAAGCGTTGAATTATTTTTTATATGGAATTTTTAAAAAAATAATTTTTGTGTGTATCTATTAGTAAGGAGGTAAAATTATGAAAGAACTTAAAACACTTTTGGTAAGATATTTTCGTGGTGATGAGACGAATCGGCTTGATAATTTTGTGATGGGGTATGAAGGCGAGCAAGATTTTCTGCAGATTGTTAAACAGTTTATCCCTAATCAAGGACTTTTTATAAAAGACTTTATTTTTGAAACACCTGGTTTTGTTCAAGTTGATGGGGTCTTAATCATGCCTGACCAGATTCATTTGTATGAAGTGAAAAATTATGATGCAGATTGTTCGCTCATTGATGGGAAAATTTATTATAATGATCGCCATATAAATTATAATCCCCTGCAACAAATCGACCGGGCATGTGATTCTTTTAAAAATATTTTGATTAAAGAAAACATAAGAATTCCAGTTATTCCTCACTTAGTGCTGATCCATCCTTATGGAACATTTAAATCGGACAACTCTTCAGAACTTTCCATCTTATTGCGGTATGAACTACGCAGGCATTTCCAAAGCCTGCAGTATCACTGTAATCATGCCAACTATGACCCTCATTCGATTTATCAGGTTTTAAGAAAATATCAAATTGACGATTGGCACAATCACTTTAAGATTAATCCGTTCAATGTCAAAGATTTATGGCGTGGCATTTATTGTCATCAATGTGGTAGTTTTCAGATGACCAAGCTATACAAAAGTTTCCAGTGCCAAGAATGTTCAGCCAAGATTACGAAGCATGAAGCACTGAAGTATATTATTGCAGAATGTTGCTCATTATATGATCGAGAGACTATCAGCCCAATAGAAGTTTATAATCTGTGCGACAAACAGCTCGATAAATACTGGATATCAAAACAGATGTCAGAGCTTTTAATAAGAGTTGATCACGGACATTACGCCAAAGTATCAGAAAGCGAATACCTCGAAGATATGTTGCGTCTGTACCATAGACTGAAAAACAAATAGATGGGATGTGGCGGGCTAGATGACGGAATGCGACAAGCAATCGATCATTCTCGTAATCTTGAACTAGGATTTGCAGAACAGTACACAAATTCTACTAATCATGAGTGGAAATTTGGAGAACAGCACCTGTATTCTACTAAATTTGTCTGAAGTTTTGTAGAACAACACTACTATTCTACTAAACTTGTTCAAAGTTTTGGAGAACAGCACTCCCATTCTACTAAACTTGTTCGAAGTTATAGAGAACACCACTCTCATTCTAGTATTCTTAAACAGAAGTCACGAGAACCAAACATACATTCCCAGCTTTAGACTCATAAAACATAAGAAAACCCTTCAAGGACTTCTAGATCCTTGAAGGGTTTGATTTTGAACAATTTAAGATAAATTATGCACGTCTATTTGAGGATTTGAAAATCCATGACACGATCAATACGAGAATAATCGCACCTAAAATTGCAGGTATAATCGCAATTCCAGCTAATTGTGGGCCGAAATCTTTAAATAAATATCCACCTACAGATGAACCAATTAAGCCTGCAACAATGTTTCCAATTACGCCACCAGGAATATCACGGCCAAGAATTAAGCCTGCGATCCACCCAATAAGTCCTCCGACGATTAGATACCAAATTGTACTTAACATATAAATACACTCCTTTACAAAATAAAGATATGTTACAACTATAATTATATCAATTAGTTATACTTTATGCAAAAGATACACATCGGACATATTTTTTAATTGTTAAACATCAAACACGATATTGGCAGACTTTCGTAATAACTCCATTGTTTGTGCCACTTGGAGACTCAATTGCTTCCAACCTTCATATTGAAGTTGATGGTGCAAATCGTCCGGATTTCGAATGATTTCTGAAAAATTTAACACTTCATCATACATGACATTCTCTGGCTGATATTTAATCACATTGGCAACTTGCCCCTCTTTATTCACCAAGTCGACTTGAGATATGCGAGAAATATCATGAATAACCACGGTCTCATCGTCGATATAAATTTCGCTTGACAACGTCGAATGGGCTGCTTTCGACACAAAAATATTCACTTGAAAATCAGAATAAGTAAGTAAAATATGGCCGAATAAATCAACGCCATTAGGCCCTTTTTGTGCGTTATAGCGCAATGAGTCTGGCGACCCAAAGAGGTCCATTGCAACATAGATTGGATAGACACCGAGATCCATCAAGCTACCCCCAGCATACTCCAAGGTAAAGACATTCGGGAGCTCACGGTGCTGTTCTAAGGCATGATTATAAGCAAAATATCGGCTCGAATATTGACCGATATTAAAGTTTGCTCCCAAGAACGGTTGTTCCGCATCCATCAATTTCTTTTGTACCCATTGCTTCATCCGTTGGTAATTACGGTTATGAATATGCAAAGCGGCTTCGAAAATTTTCACTCCGAGGCGTTCTGCTTCTGCATGGGCTTGGTGCCATTCTTTGGTTGAAGTAAACATCGGTTTTTCGATAATTACATGCTTGCCTGCTTTAATCGCACGCATCGCATGTTCATAATGCAGCGAGTTTGGACTAGCAACATAGATTAAATCGATTTCCGGATCAAAGAGTAAATTATTCAACTCATCCGAGTAGTATGTTGCTTTATAAACTGTTGCAATGTCTTTAGCACGATAAGCGTTGCGCGAATAGACAGCTCGAAGTTCGTATTGATTGGTCAGTTGACATGCTTCAATAAAGCGTTCCGTAATCCAAGACGTTCCGATTGTTCCAACTCTTATCATGGTTGGCCTCTATTCAAGTTCAGACTCAGGAATTTGCTCTAAGTAGTCACGAATCGCATGGCTGACAGATTCTAAGCTACCTTCTTGGAAAGGTACTTTCAAGTTAGCTAACTCAACAACTTGGGTAAAGGACTTCGTTCCCCCTACTTTACAAATGGCTAAGTAGTCTTCCCAGAACGTATCATCTTGAATAATTTGACCACGTTGCCAGAATTGTAATGCACAAACTTGCGCTAAAGTATAGTCAATATAGTAGAATGGTGAGTTGTAAATATGGTGTTGACGCATCCAGAACGCACCGCCTTCTAGAACTTCGTTTCCATCATAATCTTTCCATGGATTGTATAGTTTTTCAAGTTCACGCCATTTTAGACGACGCTCTTCTGGAGTCATCTCAGGATGCTCGTAAACTTCATGTTGGAAGTGGTCGACTAGCACACCATATGGTAGGAAAATAGCCGTTCCCGCTAAGTGAGCATATTTTTGCTTCGTTGTTTGTTCTTTAAAGAACAACTCTAACCATGGCCATGCCATAAATTCCATACTCATTGAATGAATCTCACACGTTTCAAATGTTGGCCATACTACTTCAGGTGTTTCAATCCAACGAGATTCAAACACTTGGAAACCATGCCCTGCTTCATGTGTTAGGACGTCCACATCATTCGATGTGCCATTAAAGTTAGCAAATAAGAATGGGGCTTTGTAATTCGGAATATAGGTACAGTATGCGCCACCTTGTTTACCAGGTTTTGTTTCTAAATCCATCACATCATGCTCGAGCATGAAATCAAAATATTCTTTCGTTTCAGGTGACATTTCGCTATACATACGTTTTGCATTCGCAATAATTTCTTCCGAATCCCCTTTCGGTGTTGGGTTTCCTGATAAGAAACTTAAGCCTAAGTCGTAGTTTTTCATTGAGTCGATACCGAGACGTTTGCTTTGACGTTCGTAAATATATTCGACTAGTGGAACAACATGTTTTAAGACTTCTTTGCGGTATACTTCTACATCTTCACGGGTATAGTCTAAACGATTCATTCGTGCGTAACCCATCTCAACATAGTCTTTAAAGCCTAATTGAACTGCCATTTTGTGACGTAATTTCACTAATTCATCATAGATTCGGTCGAGCTGTTCCAAGTTTTCTTGGAAGAAATTCCACGATAATTGGTTCACTTCTTGACGAACTGCACGGTCTGGCGATTCAAAGAATTTACTTAATCCCGTTAAGTTATATGTTTCGCCTTGGAATTCAATTTCTGCTGAAGCTAAAAGCTTAGAATATTCAGAAGATAATTTATTCTCTTGTTGAAGTAATGGAATAATTTCCGGACTGAAAACTTTCAAATCATTTTCCATCATTTTAAAGAACGTTTCAGGAAGTTCTTTTTTGAAGTCTTCAAGGTAAGGTGAATCTAGGATTGCCTTATAATATTCAGTATTATATTCACTAATATAAGGTAAATTTTCATCCCAAAATTCATTTTCTTTCTCATAAAATTCATCGCGCGTATCAATCGAATGACGAATTGAAACTAGCGTGTACTGTGTATCAATATCACGTTGGAGTGATTGAATTTGCTTAATCACATCCAATCCTGCTGATGCACTATCCGCTTCACGAAGCGATTGGATTAAGCTTCCATATTGCTCTTTAAGTTGTTCTAAGTTCGGACGTTGATATTCAAAATCTTTAAATTTCATCTCATAACCTCCATTTTTATTGTTTAGTTTATTATAACACATCCATGAAAGAGGATACATGAGAGAATGTTCTCGTAATCAGAAAATCAAAGCAAATTGACAACCTATGGTATAATTAATAATGCAGATAAATGTATAAGGAGGGATGATGATGCCACATTCTAAATCGAATAAACAACAACTATCAGGGGTCGTCACCCGTTACAAGATTATTAAACCAATGGATCCAACGCTCGTGTACGTCGAAATATCCACAGAAGCTGAGGAAATCGTGCGTTGCATTATTGCTCGTCAAGCACTCACTTTCTTAATGGATGTGGCTGTCGGTGATTTAATCCAAATCTATGGACATTACAACAACCGCCAACAATTTGTTATTGAACGATACACTTCAAACCAAATTCAAGCAAATCGCTCAGCAGTGGACCATCCACCCCATTTACGCTACCCTCATCGAAAGGAGGATGAATAATGGCAGGTTATAGCACCAATCCTGAAGTTCGTCAACGGATTGAACAAAAATTACAACTTCTACCCGACCTCCCGGGAATTTATATGATGAAAGATCAACACGACCAAATTATTTATGTAGGAAAAGCTAAAAACTTACGTAATCGAGTTCGGTCGTATTTTCGTGGAGCGCACGATACGAAAACTACAAAATTAGTGGCCGATATCCATAATTTCGAAACGATTGTCACTAACAGTGACAAGGAAGCGTTGATTCTGGAAATTAATCTGATTCAAGAATATAAGCCGATTTACAATATTCGACTCAAAGATTCGACAATGTACCCGTACTTAAAAATTACGAGTGAACGTGATCCACAATTAATCATCGTTAATCAAGTGGAAAAGGACGGCGCCACTTACTTTGGTCCTTTCCCAAATGTATATGCTGCAACAAGTACGATGGATTTATTGAACCGTGCCTACCCGCTCAGACGCTGCAGCAAGACCGAAAAACGAGCCTGCTTCTATTATCACCTCGGACAATGTATTGGTCCATGTGACCACGAAGTCAGCCCTGAGGAATACCAAACCCAAATCCAAAAAATTAAACGATTCTTTAATGGCGATGTTAACGAGATAAAAAGTGAACTCGTTCATAAAATGGAGCGAGCTGCTGAAAATTTGGAATTTGAACAAGCAGCAGATTACCGCGACCAAATTCAATATATTGAGAAAACCGTCGAGCGCCAAGTGATTATGAGCCAAGGTTATGACAATATGGATGTCTTTGGCTATACTTATGATTTAGGGTGGCTGTCGATCCAAGTCTTTATGTTGCGTCAAGGTTCCATAATAAAGCGTAAAGCAGCGATTTTCCCGTGTGTTGGAGACCCTGAACAAGAAGTCACAACCTTTATCGCTCGCTTCTATACTGAGCAAGAGCAACTTTTACCGAAATCCATCCTAGTACCGAGTCAAGTTGACCATGCCCTGCTCGAAGATTACTTTGAAATTCCTGTGACTACCCCGCTTCGTGGTAAGAAACGGGCGATGTTAGAACTTTGCGAGAAGAATAGTCGAATTGCTTTGGATGAGCGTTTCCGTTTATTTGCTCAAAATGAACAGCGGACGACGATCGCGACGACTCAACTCGCCGAAGCCTTAAATATTGTTTCCGCGGAACGGATCGAGTCGTTTGACCATTCTAATATTCAAGGAATTCATGCGGTTTCTGGGATGGTCAGCTACTTCAACGGTCAACCTGATAAGAGCCAATACCGGAAATTTAGAATTAAAACGGTCGAAGGCGCTAACGAGTACGCTTCGACCCAAGAGATTATCCGCCGCCGTTATACGCGACTCATTAAAGAAGATCAACCGCTGCCGGATTTGATTTTAATGGATGGAGGACTCATTCAAGTTCGAGCTGCGCGAGATGTCTTAGAAAATGAGCTCGGCCTATCCATCCCAGTTGCAGGAATGGTCAAAGATGACCGACACCGAACAGCAAACTTGTTAGATGGCTACAGCGAGGAAATCATTGACTTACCACATGACAGTCAAGCATTCCTATTGTTGCAGCGAATTCAAGAGGAAGTTCACCGCTACGCGATTACTTATCACCGTTCGGTCCGGTCTAAGTCACAATTCGGCTCTATCTTAGATCAAGTCCCTGGTGTCGGTCCGAAGACTCGCAATAAATTGTTAAAACACTTTAAAGATTTACCTGCTATGCGCGATGCAGACCTCGATGAATTCAAATTGATTGGTGTGCCTCGAAAAACCGCCGAGCGCGTTCAAGAAACACTCCGTGAGCAACTTACTTCATAAAAAATACGCTCAAAGACATGAAGTCTTTGAGCGATTTTTTGTTGCGATGGTGAACAGCTTGATGCCAAGTCGTTATGTGGTAATTTTGACTGTGGAGTGGCCTTGTGGAACAAGAATTTGGAGATTAAGACCATTGTTGTACAAATCTTATCTGAAAGTTTGGAGAATGGGACCACAGTTCTACCAATCTTATCAGAAAGTTTGGAGAATGGGACCACGGTTGTACCAATCTTATCTAAAAGTTTAAAGAATGGAAACACGGTTCTACCAATCTTATCCGAATGTTTGGAGATTACAATACCGATTCTCGTAAATCAATCCTATTTCAAAATAATCTCCCCATCTTTCAAAAAAAACAGGTTGGAACATCGTCCAACCTATTATATATTAAAAGACAATTACAGGTGTACCGTAAGTTACATAGTTGTAAATAGTGATGACTGCATCGAGTGGCGTATTGATACAGCCAAGTGATCCGGCATAAGTCCAGACATCTCCACCGTATGCGCCCTGCCAGCTTGCATCGTGGATTCCTTGGTCTTTATCATCGAAGCGAATCCAATATTTAACCGGTGTTGCATAATCAACATTTAAGAAAGGATTGGTTCCACGTAACTTCGTGTCCGTCAACATTTCGATGACCGCACCCGCTCCTGGGACCGTTTCAGCACCAGGTTGTCCTGATACAATTGGCGTTTCTACGACCAGTTGGTGGTCCACATATAAGAACATATATTGATTCGCTAAGTCAATTTCAATATAAGTTGGACCAATTTCATCAGCTTGGCCTGCATAATTACCGACGCTAACCAAAGCCGGTGTACGAGTTACATCATGACCACTTTGCACATCATTAACAAGATTGCGCGTTTCAGTCTCAATATCGATGCCCCAGCCAAGAATGCCCGGTTCAACCGTCACCACGCCGCGCCAAGTAGACTCAAATTCACGATATTTATTAAAAGTAGCATATTTATCATCAAGTTCTACTAAATAAGCTCGAACGGCTTCTTCATCAACAATTAAATCATTACCTTCGCCAAAATATAGCCAGCTCTCAATTTCTTGTTTCGGAATCGTAATTTCTTCTCCAGCTAACTCATACGTAATCGAAACAGAAGCAATCCGATCGATTGTATCGAGCACTTCGTCAATCACCTCGGAATTACCTTCGTTAAGGGGACGTTCATACGTTGACTCTAACGAGATTGAATCTTTATTTTCAATAATGGCTTGGGCAATCGCTTCTTTCATTAACAGCGGATCGACTTTTGTCCCACGTTTCCCCGGAACCGAATAATAGCCTGATTTCTTGTCATATTTGATTTGAGCTTCTTGAACTGGTTCACGCTTTGTATTATCAATACCTATCTTCTTCAATTGTTCAACGAGCGCTTCTTGATCGAGTTCAACCTCTTCAAGCTCCGTTCCAGCTTGATCAGGTTCTAAAAGCTTTGAAAGCCATACATTCGGATTTTGTTGATAGAATAATTCTTTTAATTCTTTATCAACTTTAAATGTTGGCGCCATCGATGACAAATCGAGTTGACCTAATGTTTTTTCTGCTTCAGTCAAAGTAAATTGACGTTGCCCTAATTCTTTTTCAATTTTTTGTTCAGCTTGAGCCATCGTCAAATTGCTGATATCAATATGATAGAATTGTGTCATTGGAACGAAACGGTCCGCATAAAAACCAATCCCGGCCATATAAATTACTAAGACGATGATGAACGATGCGACAATCGTTCCCAAAGTTTTTCGCACACAACCCCTTCTTTCTTCATAATCTCTTACCTAGCATACCAAAGATTTAACTTATTTTGTAAAAATTCATAAAATTTTCATAATTCTTTTTTAACATTTTAAATTTTACTTATTCATACTAACATAAATTTAGTTAAAATTTAAACTATTCTGCATAATTTCAACTAAAAACTCCAATCGAACTTTGAAAGCGATTGGAGTCTAAAAAATTATTTTTTAAGTTTCTGACTTAAGAGTTGGTTAACAGTTTGTGGGTTGGCCTTCCCTTGGGTTTGCTTCATAATTTGCCCAACGAGGTAGCCCATCGCACGTCCTTTACCTGCATGGAAATCATCGATGGACTCTTGATTATCCGCTAAGACCGCATCGACAATCGGCTCTAACTTCGCAGGGTCACTTATTTGAGCCATCCCTTTCGCTTCAACGACTTCATTGGCATCTCCACCGTTGGTCACTAGTTCTTGGAAGAGTTGTTTTGCAATCTTGCTTGAGATGGTACCATCTTCAATTAAACCTATCATTTGCGCTAAGTTTTGTGGTGTTAACTGAGTATCTCCTAACTCAACTTGCGCTTTATTTAAGTATGCTGAGACTTCTCCCATTAACCAGTTCGAAGCTTGCTTAGGATCTGCTCCGGCTTGAATCGTTTCCTCAAAGAAGTCCGACATTACTTTCGTTAAGGTTAAGACATGTGCGTCATATTCTGGAAGACCGTATTCTGTAACATAACGTCGACGACGTTCTCCTGGCATTTCCGGAATTTCAGACTGAACTCGGTCGATCCATTCTTGTGAGATTTTAATCGGTGGAACATCCGCTTCTGGGAAGTAGCGATAATCTGCTGCCCCTTCTTTCGTACGCATCGCAATGGTAGTATTATTCGATTCGTCATAACGGCGTGTCTCTTGCGCTACTTGGCCACCACTACGAATTAAGTTGGCTTGACGTTGTTGTTCATAAATTAATCCTTTACGGACAAAGTTAAAACTATTTAAGTTTTTCAATTCGGCTTTCGTTCCAAATTTCTCTGCTCCATAAGGACGCAGTGAGATATTGGCATCACAACGCAAGGATCCTTCTTCCATCCGAACATCTGAGACACCCGTAAAGAGCAAGGTTTCACGCAAAGCTTCTAAGAAAGCATACGCTTCATCAGGACTACGCAAATCAGCCTCGGTTACAATCTCAACCAATGGTGTTCCTTGACGGTTTAAATCGACATAGGAATAACCATCGTCCGCATGAGTATTTTTACCGGCGTCTTCTTCTAAATGAATTCGGTTAATACGAATTCGCTTCGTCTCACCTTCAACTTCAATATCCAAATAACCGTGTTGGCCGATCGGTTCAAAGTTTTGCGTAATTTGGTAAGCAGAAGGGTTGTCCGGATAGAAGTAATTCTTCCGGTCAAAGCTCGTTTCACGAGCTATCTCACAATGCAACGCAAGTGCCGCTCGCATTCCGTATTCCAAAGCGCCTTTATTTAATACAGGGAGGACGCCTGGATAAGCCCAATCTTTCTCATTGGCATTACTATTGGGCTCTGCTCCAAAGTGTGCAGGTGAAGTACTAAAAATTTTGGCTTCTGTCTTTAATTCAACATGGACTTCCAGTCCGATAATCGTTTCAAAATTCATTCCTCTTACCTCCTACAAAGGTGCTTGCTGACCGGCAAAGTCATGGGCTTGTTCAAAATGATAAGCTAACTGGAATAAAGTTGCTTCATCTTGTGGCTTGCCAATTAATTGCATTCCAATTGGTAAATTCAAGTGATCTAAACCTACAGGAATCGACATTGCAGGCAGACCCGCTAAGTTAGCAGGAACGGTCAGTAAATCTGCCATATACATCTCAATCGGATCTTCAAATTGGCTGCCTAACTCATAAGCGGTATTCGTCGTCACAGGACCTATCACTACATCATAAGATTCAAAGACACGTTTGAAATCTTCAATAATTAATGTTCGGATACGCGCTGCCTTCTCAAAGAAACGTTCATAGTTATTTACACCCAAACTATATGTTCCAATCATAATACGGCGCTTCACTTCTTTACCAAAACCTTCCGAACGCGAGCGCACATAAACTTCTTCGTTCGTATGAGCATCTGGTGAACGGTAACCGTAACGAACACCATCATAACGTTGCAAGTTCGAACTTGCTTCCGCGGATGCTAAGATATAGTACACGTTCACGCCATGGGCTAAGCTCGGCATTGAAACTTCCTCAATAATCGCTCCTTCTGATCGGTAGAAGTCAATTGCTGCATCCACTTGTTTACGAATTTCCTCGTTAATCGCATCGGAACGAAATTCTTTCGGTACCGCAATCTTCATCCCTTGAATCGATTGGCCAATCTTGGTGCTATAATCTGTATCATTTTGTTCAAAAGATGTCATATCATGTTCGTCATGGCCTGCAATCACACTTGTTACTAGTGCTGCGTCTTTCACCGTTAAAGCTAATGGCCCCACTTGGTCGAAACTTGAACCAAAGGCAATCGCTCCATACCGCGATACTGCACCGTAAGTTGGCTTAACCCCAACGAGACCATTTAATGCGGCTGGTTGGCGAATACTACCACCTGTATCAGTTCCTAAGCTCGCAGGAACCATACCGGCAGCAACGGCTGCGGCTGAACCTCCAGATGAGCCTCCTGGTATACGTTTCGTGTCCCATGGATTATGAACCGGCCCATAATAAGACGTTTCATTCGATCCCCCCATGGCAAATTCATCTAGGTTCAACTTACCGATAATAACTGCCCCAGCATCTTTTAATTTTTTAACGACCGTTGCATCGTATGTTGGGATAAAGCCTTCAAGCATGCGGCTCGCTGCGGTCGTCTCGATACCTTCTGTGAGGATATTGTCTTTAATACCAATAGGTACCCCATTTAAGACAGGACTATCTTCACTGTAGCCACGCTCATCAGCTGCTTGAGCTTGCGCTAAAGCCTGCTCTTTAGCGACCGTAATAAATGCGTTAATCGTGTCATCTACTTGTTCAATGCGGTCAAAGTAATGGTTGACTAACTCCACACTGGACAATTCACCTGTTTTAAACGCTGCTTGAATTGCTTCGATTGTCTTAGGAAATTGTGTCATCGCTTATGCCTCCTGACTCTCTAGAATGGCCGGCACTTTAATGTAGCCATCTTGTACCATCGGCGCATTATTTAATAATTGTTGGTAGTGCTCATTCTTGATCGCTTTATCTTCACGGTATACATTCATCAGATGATTGCCGTGATACGTTGGTTTAACGTTGCTCGTATCCACTTCTTCTAGCGAGTCCAACATATCGAGAATTTCTTTGAAATCTTCGATAAATCCAGCGACTTCGTTCGCATCAAAAGCCAACTTCGATAACTCGGCTACCTTCAATACTTCTTGTTCTTGTACCATCGCAATTCCTCCTAATTAAATACATGACTTTCGAACTGAGTTGCCCCAGCAGGTCGACCGACATACCCTTCAACGCCGACATCCGAGGTAATTTTTATTTCTATTTCAATACCACCAGGTAGGGTTGATTGGGCAACATCAGTAATATGTTGCTCGAGTGCAATAATTTCTGATTTTTGGTAGAACTGCGTCACAATTTCAATGTGTAGCGCAGCAAGACCATCATTAATATAGAGCGCTTCGCCAACAATACCGTTTAAATTCGGGAAGAAATTAACAATTTGTTGACGGAAATTATCAAAGTAACTGAATTGTTCATCTCCATCTTGCGGATTTAAAATCGGTAAAGCGATTCGATATTCATTAATTTCTGTCCAGTCTGTCACCGAGTTGCCTTCGCGTGAGATACCATCCAGTAAGAATGTACCTCCGACGATTTCTTCATTTGGCGCATTCCGGAAGATACCAACCGCAATCGGAACTGAACGCAAGTCTTGACTATTACGCAAACGACCGACAATAATATTGGCCAATTGACGTCCACGCTCACGCATCTCACCAACGGAGATTTCTTGAGTATGAATAACCCCTTCCGAATCTTGATATTCATAGACACTGTTCATTGCCAGTCCGATAACAATGCCGCTCAGGCTATAACCTTCTTCCGTCTCTACCAATAAATTCTTTTCCATTATTTGTGATAAATAAACTGGCGTTGGCGCTACGTCCGTTACTTGAGAGTCTACTTCAGTTGTTGTCGTCTCTAAGTTGGCTGCTTCGTTTAATTCATTTGCCGGTGAACCATCTTCTAATGTCGCTTCTTCCATATTGAGTTCACTCGTTTCTTCAGCAATCGACTCAATTTCTGGTAAAGCAGGGTTTAATCCTTCTGGATTAGTCTCAGATTCACGCCCAACCCAGCTTGTTAAGGTTTCTCGACCAATGACTTGCCCTTCTCGCATAAAGTATTGATCCGTTGGAAAAATACTTTGACTCATTCGAAGAAGTCCGTCTTCAAGGGCTCGAATATTGCGCGCAGAATTTACTGCGTAATAAGTACTCGCAGAGCTTGAAGGTTGATACTTACCATCCACAATGGCTGCGCGATAATAGTTATTCGCTAATTGATTTGTGGTTGTCTGAACATCGACCTGATTCGGTTGATATTCGGTACGACCTTCATCCACTTCGTTGGAAATATCTCCTAAGCAGCCGGCTAGTAAAAGGATGACTGCACTCAAGAGAAATGGTTTCATTGTTTGCTTCATAGTTTACTCACTTTCTTGCTTCATTTGAATAAATTGACTTTCATCAATAATTGGAATATTCAGCGATTGTGCCTTAGTATATTTGCTGCCGGGATCTGCTCCGGTAATCAAGTAGTCCGTATTTTTAGAGACACTACCAGTCACTTTAGCTCCTTGCAGCGTCAGCCATTCTTTCGCTTCTTGACGCGTCATTTGGCTTAAGGTCCCGGTTAATACAATCGTCTTGCCAGCCCATGGTGACTCGCTTAAATCTTGCTCCGAGCGTTGTGGACCTAAGTATTGCATATTAACACCCGCGTCTTTTAGCTCCTCAATTAATTGCTGGCTTTCAGGCATTTGCATAAAATGAACGATGGACTCGCTAATAATCTGCCCAATCCCTTCAATGGTCTCTAATTGAGTGGCCGTTACTTCCTTTAAGGCATCCATATCTTCAAATTGCTCAGCAATCATCCGAGCTGCTTTTGCACCGACATGGCGTATGCCAAACCCAAATAGTAGACGCTCTAACGAATTTTCTTTCGAAGCTTCAATCGCCTTTAGGTAATTCATTGCACTTTTCTCACGAACATTCGGTAAGGTTAACAATTGTTCTTTGGTTAAATGATAAAAATCAGCGACCGTCTCAACTAAATCCGCATCAATCAATTTTTCAATCACTTTCTCGCCGACTCCGACAATATTCATCGCACCACGTGAGGTAAAATGACTTAAGTTGGCCAGACGTTGTGCCGGGCAAAGTGAATTGTCACAGCGTAAAGCTACTTCGTCTGCGTGACGCGTTAACGGTTCGCCACACTCTGGACACTCCGTTGGAATTGCCAGAGGTTCACTCTCCGCTGAACGGCGCGCTGTATCAACAGACAATACTTCTGGAATAATATCTCCCGCCTTATGGATGGTGACGATATCTTCTAAACGTAAGTCGAGCGCTTGGATTAGGTCAACATTATGGAGCGAGGCCCGGCTGACCGTTGTGCCAGCTAGAGGAACGGGATCCATCACCGCGGTCGGCGTAACAACCCCCGTCCGGCCGACCGTCCATTCGACCTCCCGCACTGTTGTCTCAGCTACTTCGGCCTTGAATTTATAAGCAATCGCCCAGCGAGGGGATTTGACGGTATAGCCAAGTTCGCTCTGGACTGCGACGTCATTGACTTTAATGACGACACCATCAATCTCGTAAGGTAAGGAGTGACGCAACTCATCAATATGTTCAATATAGTGCCATATCTCATCAAGTGTTTGGCATAATTGACGCTCTGGATTTGAGCGCAACCCAATTGTCTTCAGCCAATCAAATAATTGAGCTTGCGATGTTGGAGTATCGCTCCCCGCCTGCGCGACACCATACATAAAAATATTTAACTGACGCTCACTAGCAGCTCGAGGATCTACTTGTCTAAGTCCTCCTGCTGCAGCATTGCGCGGATTCGCAAAAGGAGCTTGCCCTTGTTGTTCTCGGGTTTCATTTAATTGTTGAAAGACCGCCTTAGGCATATAAGCTTCGCCACGAAACTCCCCACTGACGGATTCATTGAGTCGCAAAGGTAACGATTTGATGGTCTTCAAATTCGACGTGATATCTTCGCCAACTGTCCCATCACCACGGGTTGCTCCACGAATAAACTTCCCATCTTGATAGGTTAAAGCTACCGCTAAACCGTCAATTTTACACTCACACATATAGGTCAATGACCGGCCAGCTAAAGCTTCGCAACGCTCGATAAAAGCGGCTAAATCTGCTCGATTAAATGCGTTACTTAAACTATACATTGGCTCGGCATGACTTACTTTAGAAAAGCCTTCTAACAATTGGTCTCCCACGCGTTGCGTTGGGGAATCGGATCGAATCCAAGAAGGATGCGCTGCTTCTAACTTGAGTAACTCGTGATACAGCTGATCGTATTCGTAATCTGTAATTTCAGATTGGTCTAAGACGTAATATTGATACGCATAATGATTTAATAGATCGGTCAGCTGATGCATGCGCTGCTTAACATCATTCGTATGTGTTTCGACCATCCGATGCTCCTCCTTTATTCAAGTTCTACCAACAAATTGTTTCTAAGCAATTATAACACTTTTAGCGTGAATACTTAACTATTATCTGATGATACTATTCATCAAGGGGCTCAATCGGTGCTAACGAACCTAGTAGTTGTTTGATACCTTGAGATTCAAAGGCAATACTCAGTTGTTGGTCACTGCCCTCATCTTTAATTGCCACAATCGTACCTTGCCCCCATGCTTTATGACTGACTTTGTCACCGACAGTCCAAGTTTGACTTTGATTTTGTTGGACACGTTGACGAATTTCTGCGCGAGTCGGTGTTTTCCGGCGTGGACCAATCGATCTGCGTCTTGAAGTGTTTTGCCCTAATACTGTTGATTGGAAGCTACTGCCAACGTGTTGTAGATATTGGCTGTCAATCTCATCGATAAAGCGACTTGGTTCATTATATTGATAATTACCATACAACAGACGACGGCGTGTCGAAGTTAAAAATAACCGATCTTCTGCTCGAGTCATCCCAACATAAGCGAGACGACGTTCTTCTTCAACCTCACTTGGGTCTTCCAACGCACGACGGATTGGAAACAACCCCTCTTCCATCCCTACCATAAAGACATAAGGGAACTCCAATCCTTTGGCAGCATGGAGTGTCATCAAAGTGACTTGGTTTTCCGTCTCATTTTCAGCTGCATCGGTCATTAAGGATAAATCCGTTAAAAAGAATCGCAGACGTTGCTTCGGCGTTGCTTCGGTTGAAGTCGCATTGGCTTCTCCTTCTCGTTCCGATTGCGCCAAATAATCAGGGTCGCGTTCTAAAAAATCGGCATTCTCGAGTTCATCGTATTCATGAGCGACCGATAGAAATTCATTTAAGTTATCCAATCTGGCTTCCGCTTCAATGGTACCTTCTAGCTTAAGACTTTCTTGGTAGCCAGCCGCTTGCCAGACCGCCTCAATCAGCTCACTTAGCGTTAAAAACTCCGCCTGACGGTGCCACTGCTCTACCATATTCGCAAAGTCGACTAATTTCTCCTGGGTCGCTTTCGATAAGTTCGAATAGCTCAAACGCGAAATCGATTCGAATAAGCTCATGTCAATTGACGCTGCAAATTCTGTCAGTCGCTCAACTGTGGTCGCGCCAATACCTCGTTTAGGGACATTAACAATCCTTAAGAAACTTAAATTATCAGCTGGATTATCAATGAGGCGTAAATACGCTAACGTATCTTGAATTTCTTTACGGGCGTAGAACTTGGTCCCGCCGACAACTTTATAAGGCAGGTTCACTCGCATCAATGCTTCTTCGAGCGCACGCGACTGCGCTTGAGTCCGATATAGAATCGCAAAGTCACGGTATTCCAACCCTTGATCCTCTTTGGCTTCCATAATTTGTTGAATCACATAGCGAGATTCCTCGACATCCGTCTCCGCTTGGTAGTAGCGGATTTTTTCGTCAGATTCACGCTCACTCCACAGTTGCTTCGGTTGACGATGTGGGTTGTTTTGGATAACCGAGTTGGCTGCTTTGAGAATCGGCTGGGTCGAACGATAATTTTGTTCAAGCAGGATGACTTGTGCGTCTTTGAAGTCACGTTCAAAGTTTAGAATATTTTCCATATTAGCACCACGCCAACCGTAAATACTTTGGTCCGCATCCCCGACCACACAAATATTTTGCAAGATACCTCCGGCTAAATAACGAATCAATTGGTACTGACTCTCGTTCGTATCTTGGTACTCGTCGACATGGATATATTGGAACTTCCGTTGATAGAAAGCCAACACCTCAGGTTGTTCCGCAAAAAGTTGGTTGGTCAGCATAATTAAATCGTTAAAATCCATCGCATTACTCTGCTTCAAGCGCTTCTGATAGCCCCGGTAGACTTGTGAATAAATATCCGCTAAATAACCGACTGCCTCCTCGGCGTATTGTTCCGGTGTTTGCCCTTTGTTTTTTGCTTGATCAATCAGGCTGAGCATTTCTTTGGGGTGATAGCGTTTGGAATCTAGATTGAGATCTTTTAGAACCTGCTTCATCACGGTCTGCTGCTCCCCAGCATCAATAATTGTAAAGTTACGGTCATAACCAATATGGTGATATTCTCGCCGTAAAATTCGCGCACACATCGCATGGAAGGTCGCAACCCAGATGGATTCGGCACCTTCTCCAACGAGTTGCTCCACCCGTGTGCCCATTTCGCTCGCGGCCTTATTGGTAAACGTAATTGCTAAAATATTCCAAGGGTTCACATCTTGATAAGCGATTAAATACGCAATTCGGTGCGTTAAGACACGCGTCTTACCGCTCCCAGCACCTGCCGCAATGAGTAGCGGCCCTTCGGTCGTCATCACAGCTTGTCGTTGTAGATCATTTAATCGATTGATGCTGTCCATTAATCGTGACATCTTATTCTCCTTTACTAATACTGGCTGACGTGAATTGTCACGCCGTAACATTCCTCTTGACAACGAAATGGAGAATAAAATTTTCACTTCGTGAAGTGATTCGCTTTACTCTCCATCTGTTCATTTAATTAGTTTAATAATAATTCTGTTGCTTCAATTTGACGGCGACACGATTCAAGCGAGTCTCCCGTCACATTGACGTATCCTTGAATCGGCTGATGTAATGAATTTGATGGGAAAATCGCAAATCCCCAATCCGTTCGTGTTAAGTACTGAATCATCAACTTATCCGTATCGATTGCGGTAAGTGGTAACGCGATACCAGCCGGATGATTGAGCGTCAAGCTGGGTAGCGCCATGTCAAACATCGCCCGCAAGGTCGCTTCATAATGCGACACACTCATCGTCCCAATCGTGAACATCGATTCTTCATTCATTCCAATACTAGCTTGGTTAACGTACATAACCCCCGCAGACGTCACTAAGAATTTCAAAGTGAGCGATCCACGTAAATTCAGCTGGTTGGCAAGATGATAAGCGATACGTCGCATTTCTTCTTCCACCGGACGCATCAATTGCGCTGGGTAGGCTACTTGACGGGCAACTGGCATCCCTTCATGACGAATATCAAATGGTGGATAGATCAAAATTTCACCACGCTCATTGCGTATGACAATGAGCGACACTTGTTTTTCAGCCGGAATCCAAGCTTCAAGTAAACAAGTTGTTTGAGCCAATTTAGCTTCTGCTAAATTGAAATCATTCTCGCTATACAGAATTACGTGGTCGTCTGCTTTCGCAATATGACGCTGCGTAGCTTTTAAGACGCAAGGATAGCCGATATATTCGACCGCCTCTTTCAAGTCGGTCATATTGGTGACCATCGAGAACGGCGCCACTAAGACATGATGGGTATCTAGGTAAACTTTTTCAATCAGACGATCTGTTGTAATCGCCATCAAGTCGTCAGACATCGGCAAATCAGTGTGCTGATTCAACACGCGTAGTGCTTGGTTAGATAGGATTCCCTTTTCAGGAATTGCCAAATCAACACGCGCGCCAAAGTATTTTAACGCCTCATCTTCATAATCTTCAACCACAGTCTGCCACAAGGCATGCTGCCGCACTGGGTTCTGCTCCTCAGTAACGAGACTCGCCACTCGGTAACCGAGCCGCCCTGCTGTTTGCGCTAAGACGGCCGCCGACAGACTAGAGCCGATAATACCAATCGTTGAGCCAGGTAGATGTCGCTGAGCCATCCTATCGCTCCTTTCATTCATATCGTATATCTGATATCTTACCATTTTGTCCTCATTTACGCTAGAGAGTTCTACCAATGCCGCTTGAATATTGTGGGTGCATCACGCTTGATTAGACAAAGTGCCGGTGTGGAGGGGCTGAGTAAGCGGGATTGGGGTGGGGAGAAAGAAGAGATATTAATCAACAGCAGGTTTGGCTTGGCGAGAGCGGGGTTAGACTAATAAAACCCAGACTTTGGTTTGGCAAATACCGTGCCAGACTAATCGAACACTTAATTTGGTTTGGTAACCCTAAAGCCAGACTAATCAAACACTTACTTTGGTTTGGCGAACACCGTGCCAGACCAATCAAGCACTTACTTTGGTTTGGCGAACCCCGTGCCAGACCAATCAAACTCTTACTTTGGTTTAGCGAAC
>NZ_JH932300.1:317317-321746 GCF_000301055.1 Falseniella ignava CCUG 37419 | reverse complement strand
CTTACTTTGGTTTGGCGAATACCGTGCCAGACCAATCAACCACTTACTTTGGTTTCGTGAACCACGGGCCGGACTAATCAAACACTTACTTTGGTTTGGAGTGTAAATTGTAATTTTATTTTGCATTAAATTTAAGAGGTGCTATGCACTAATAAAATAAAAAGACTATTATTACCTTATCATTTGCTTATTCTTCTGTTAAGCCAACAGTACCCACTCCAGGATTTGTGAATATTACTCCAGGAACAACGGATAGAGATATAAAAAATCGGAAGCAAATTAGAGGGCTCTCTCAATTTGTTTCCGACTTCTTTTTTTAATGCATTTTTTCAAGCTATCACTATAAACTAAAAAAAGAAGAGATGATTTTTAAAATTATTCCATCTCTTCCTTTCCTGTAAAACTATTGTATTTTTACACAATAGGGTCATTCAATTATTTCATGTGCCAAATAACGGCTTATTTTGGCTCTAATTTCAATATCATAGCATTGATGGCAACAATTACAGTCGAAAGTGACATCAAGACGGCACCGACTGCTGGACTTAATGTTATGCCAATTGGTGCTAGTATTCCTGCAGCTATTGGAATCGCGATAAAGTTATATCCTGCTCCCCAAACAAGATTTTCTTTCATCTTACGTGTGGTCTTCTGAGCCAACTCGATAAAGGATTCAATGTCGCCAGGGTCTGACTGTGTCAAGATGACATCGGCTGAATCCAATGCTACTTGAGTTCCAGCACCAACAGCTATACCAACGTCTGCTAATGCAAGAGAAGGTGCATCGTTGACCCCGTCACCGACCATGATAACTTTCTTTCCTTCTTCTTTAAGTTTTTCAACTAATTCATATTTGTCTTGAGGAGATTGATTAGCTAGATAATCAATACCTAAAATTTCTGCAACTCCTTGAGCCGCTTTTTCATTGTCACCTGTTGCCATAATCGGTTGAATCTTGTTCTTTTTAAGGGCTTGTATTAAGTCTTTACTTGTTGGTTTTAATTCATCCCCTAAAGCTACAGCACCGATTGCTTCGTCATTTTCTACTAAGACACTGAGGGTTGCTCCTTTTGGAATATCCATATCCAGATTACGTCCATATGCTTTTTGACTGATTAATTGATAACGATGTCCGTTAGCTTGCCCTTCTACTCCAGCGCCCGAAATAACATCAACCGAATCAAAACTTACTGGACGTATCCCTTGCTGTTCTGCGTAACTAATAATTGACTGAGCGATAGGGTGACTAGATCCACCTTCGATACCTGACAATAAGGCAATGATTTCATCTTTCGTATATTTATCATTAAAGAGCTCAACATCTAATACTTTAAACTCACCAGTTGTTAAAGTTCCAGTTTTATCTAAAACCATAACATCTGCGTTTGTAGTCAACTCCAGAGCTTCCCGGTCTTTCACTAATAATCCCCGACTGGCCCCTAAGCTGGTACTACGAGCAGTCACCAATGGAATAGCCAGACCCAGGGCATGCGGACAAGCAATAACTAACGTGGTGACTGTAAAAATAACTGCCATTTGTACATCAGCTATAACCATCCATATAACAAGGGCAATAAGAGCTACAATAAGCGCAATATAAAAGAGCCATCCAGCAACTTTTTGTGCAAGATTTTCTGCTCGAGATGGTTGGTTTTGAGCTTGACTGATTAATGTCTGAACCTGAGAAATGAAGGACTTATCGCCCGTCTGCTTTATTTCCACATAGAGGACTCCGTCACCATTGGTTGATCCACCGAAGACCTCATCTCTGAGGTGACCCCCGAAAGTTAGAGTTAAAAACTAACTTTATGGGGGTCATTTTATGTCTAAAAAATATAGTTACGAATTTAAAATGCGTGTTGTTGAAGAATATTTTGAAGGAAAACTAGGTTATAGAGCATTAGCGAATAAATATCAAATTTCTGATAAAAGTCTGGCAAAACAATGGGTTAATAACTATAAGAATTATGGGAAGAATAGCCTGAAACCTCGCAAAGGAAAAACAAAGTATCCTTTAGATTTTAAACTTAATGTATTACACTATAAGCAAGAAACTGGGGCTTCCTACAGAGAAACCGCCAAAAAATTTGGTTTAAACAATCCATCTCTTATCGCCAACTGGCGGCGGGCTTATCTTGAAGGAGGGGCTAATCAGTTAAATAATCCAATCGGGAGGCCTTCCAACATGCATAAGAAGCCAAAACTAAGTAAAAAATCACAAAAAATGAATCTTAGCGAAAAAGAGGAACTTGAACATTTACGTCAGGAAGTAAACTATTTAAAAATAGAAAACTTATACCTAAAAAAGCTAAAGGAATTGGGTCTGAGAGACCATCGAGATCCCAACAAACCCAATTCGCTATAGAAATTTTTGAAAAGGGATTTCAGCTAAAGGACATCTTAACTGTTCTGGAGTTACCAGAAAGTAGCTATCATTATCACAAAAATCGTTTAGAGCAGCCGAATCCGGATGAAGTGTTAGAAAAAGAAATTCTAACTATTTTTAACGATTCACAGGAAACTTACGGTTATCGACGAATAACTGTTGAATTAAAGAAGCGATTGGATGAAAAAATTAATCATAAGAAAGTTCAACGATTAATGAAAAAATTAGGCTTAAAATGCACGAAGTTCTGGAGAAAATCACGTAGGTATAATTCTTATAAAGGAAAGATTGGTAAGACCGCACCAAATCGTTTAAAACGTCGTTTTAATGCGAAATATCCGCTTCAAAAAATTGTTACTGATGTGACAGAATTTAATACAATCGATGGGAAGAAACTTTATTTAAGCCCGATGATGGATTTGTTTAATTCAGAGATCATTACTTGGAATATCAGCGCTCACCCGACCTTAGATTTTGTGATAAAACCTTTAAAGGAAACGATACGTATAATTGAAAGAGACGCTGTATATCGAACCACCATTCATAGCGATCAAGGTTGGCAGTATCAACACAGACAGTGGGTTAACACTTTGAAGGAAAACAAAATTTTTCAAAGTATGTCTCGAAAGGGAAATTGTCTGGATAACTCACCGATGGAAAACTTTTTTGGAATTTTAAAACAAGAAATGTATTATGGTGAACCTTTAATGACTTATGAACAATTAAAACAAAAGATAAATAAATATATTAACTATTATAATAACCAGCGAATAAAAGAAAAATTGAACGGTATGTCTCCAGTTGAATACCGAAAACATACCGCTCAATTAGCCGCTTAAATAAAACTCCAACTTTTGGGGTTCACATCACTCCGGGGTTTTTTTCAATTGGTTTTGATTCCCCAGTCAAAAGCGCTTCGTTTACACGTGATTCGCCACGCTGGATTGTTCCATCTGCTGGAACATTTTCTCCGGCTTGAACACGAATCAAATCACCTACTCGCAAATCAGCAACTGGACGTGTTTCAATTGAATCGTCTTCCAATACAACATGAGCATCTTTCGGCACCAACTCAGCCAATGCTTTTTGTGCATCTCCTGCTTCTCCAATAGCTTTCATCTCAATCCAGTGACCTAACAACATAATTAATATTAATGAAGAAAATTCAAAGAAAAAGTCCATCACATGTTCACCAGTCACATATCTAGCAATGACTGCATAAACACTGTAAAAGTAGGATACAGAGATACCAAGAGTGACAAGAGCCATCATTCCAGGAGCCTTTTCTTTAAACTCATCTATTGCCCCCATATAGAAAGGTTTACCTCCATAAATGAACAAAATCGTAGAGAGAAGAACCACCAATATATCAGAGTACTGAAATGTTAACTGAAATGGTAACGAAATCCCCATCATAGGCGATAAAATCATAATGATAATTCCTATAGGTAATGATTTTAAAAATAGTCCCTTGAAATCTCCATGGTGGTGATGCTCGTGCCCGGCGTGGCCACTGTGGTCATGACCAGCATGATGATCGTGGTGCCCCCCGTGATGTTCCATTTCATTATGGTCGTGTTTTGAGTGATCCATGTCGCCGTGATTATGATGACTATGTGACGAATGTTTTTTGTTATTTCTCATTTTTAATTCCTCCTCGTATAATAAATGTAGTCTTAAATGAATGATTTTTAAGACTTTAAACTTGTTACCCCTTTCGGGGTATAATTGTTTGTAAAGATTGAGGTTGCCCAATTCCTCCTTGAAAATTATTTTTCCCTTTTAAGACTGGCACCTCATCTCTATAGACAGTATATGAATCAGCTGGATAGAACATTGTTTCTGTATCTCTTACGAGGCTATATCGTCCATAGAGTATGGGGAAAACCTCTTTCTAATTAAAGAAAGGTTGATGAATATGCAATACCTAGGTATAGACATCGGTAAGCGTGCTCATGAAGCAGCTTTACTTGATCAGGATGGAAATCATCTCGGAAAAACTGTGCGTTTTTCAAATAGTCATAAAGGTGCTGAAAAACTACT
>NZ_JH932300.1:313974-316947 GCF_000301055.1 Falseniella ignava CCUG 37419 | reverse complement strand
CAAACTTCAGACATAAAGAGACAAATAATTTCTTGTCTTGATCAAGTATTCCCAGAATACGAAAGATTATTCTCAGATATGTTTGGTAAGACTTCTAGAAAACTATTGTTAGAATCACCGTTACCTGAAGACCTGTTGAACATTGAATCAACTCATCTTACTAAACTTCTAAAGGAAGCTAGTAAGGGGCGTTTCACCGAAGAGAAATCAATGCTTAAGGTTGATGAAATCAAAAATTTGGCATCTGATTCCTTTGGGATCCAAATAGCTTCTGATGTCTTTAAAATGCAGATTCAACTGTTAATCCAACAAATTGAGTTACTCGAATCTCAAATAAAAGATGTTGAAAGTAAAATCAATGAACTCTTAGAAAAAGATGATCATCACTTAACTACCATTTCAGGTATTGGCTCTATTACCGCTGCCACAATAATTGGTGAGATAGGCGACATTAAACGTTTCGAAAGACCAAATCAGTTGTTAGCTTTTGCGGGATTAGACGCATCTATACATCAGTCAGGTGATTTTACAGGTACTAATAATCGTATATCTAAACGTGGAAGTCCATATTTAAGACGAGCCATTTGGCAAGCTGCATTTGTCGCCTCAAACAAAGATCCTGCTTTATCTGAGTATTATCAATCTCTAAGAGCTAGAGGTAAGCATCATGGAACTGCGATAGGCGCAGTTTGTCGAAAACTTGTTAATATAATCTTTGCGGTTTGGACTAATGATAAACCTTACGAAGTAAGGCATCACTCAAATAAAGAACAAGAATAAGTCTAATTTAAAAATTTAAAAAGTTAGGCTTATTTGTCATGCATAAATTTATTAGTATCACCACTTTCAAAGGTCGAAGCTCAACATAAAATATACTCTAAATTATGTTGACATTTTTATAGCTGGCTTATTAGATTAAAGACTGATTTTAAAGTTTTAGAACCCCTCATCTAACACTATATATAATTCTCATGAAAAGGGTTCTATACTTTATCTTTATCTACTATCTGTGAATAAATGGTATTCGTACTTTATACACTTAATACTGAATAGTTAGTTTCTGCTAAAGCAGCATTGAGCGTTTCGGTATCAATCTCTATTTGACTTTCAAGCACTGCTTTTTTAGTCGCTAAATCAACCTCTACAGATTCAACCCCTTCAATAGCTGAAAATCTTTCTTGCACCGTGTTCGCACAACCTGCACATTTTACGCCATCTAATAAGACTTCTTTTTTCATTATTTTATTCCCCCTTTTTTTATCTTCTTCATTTATATAGAATAGGAAGAAGTTTAAATCCCAGATAAACTCCGTGTTTTCTAAACAACTGGTGGTTTGAATCGTCTTAACCGTAAAGCATTGAGCAAGACCGATACGGAACTGAAACTCATGGCGACTGCCGCAAACATTGAACTCATCAATGGTCCGCTAAAAATATACAAGAGACCCATCGCAACTGGAATACCTACAAAGTTGTAAGCAAAAGCCCAGAACGAGTTTTGTTTAATGTATGGATATCCCAAAACGATTTGAAAGTTGCTTCATTCTTTTTTCTCACGCTTCTCTGCTCGTGAATTATCTTGAGTCTCAGTTGTTTATAATACTGCTGTATAGCCACTATTGGATACAGCACCAGTCACATCTACTACAGAAATTACTGACGGGTTATAAGAAACTTGCATTTTTTCTGTCGCTAAATTGACTGAAGCTTTATCTACGCCTTACAACTTTCCGACAGCTTTTTCAATTGTCTGCGCACAAGATGCACATGTCATACCTTCTATGGCAAATGATTTATTCTCCAATTTTCTCGCTCCTTATTCTTCATGATAATGTAAATGGCAATCGCATTGCCCTTCTGCACACTGACAATCAACTTCTTCTACTGCGAAAGCTTTTTTCATCTCTAATATTTCTTCTAGCCGTTGGATATCATCGAAACTTAAAGTATGATCTTTAATGATACTCTCTATTACATTCCCGACCTTCTTCCGACAAATACGATCGAAAATATGGTTTGTAAAACTTCTTATCGCTTCTTTCTCTTCGATATTTGCCGAATAAATATATTTTCTACCTTCTTGCTCTGTATTCAGTGCGCCTTTTTCCACGAGTCGACCTAAGAGCGTCTTGGTTGTCGCTTGTTTCCAGTCCAATTTCTCTTCCAATGTAGAAATGACTTCTTTACTAGTCACTTGGGTATTCGCCCAGACTACACGCATGACTTCCCATTCAGCATCGGTTATATGGAGGTTTACAGCTCTAGTACTCATATTCTCTCCCCTCTTTCGTTTACATACGTAAACGCTAATGTTAAGTATAGTTTACATTAGTAAACGATAGTTGTCAATAGTATTTTTAAAATAGGTTTTTTCGTGATCTTACTCTTATAAGTCTTCGAGATTCTTAAAATATCTTATAAAAGTTATATAAATGAACAAGTGAATTATAATAATTCCTTCTTATATTGTTATCGATAAATTATTTTAATTTAAAAAGGAACATAAAATCCCCATACATAATCGAAAGAATACTAGAAATCAATAATCTTGAAACTATCACGACAGAAGTAGTGGAAGCTGCACGAGATAGTTTAGTCATTCGAGTAAAATAAGTCACAAAAAGGACTATTTCATTTAGCGAAATAGTTTTTTGTTCTATTAGTGCAACATAGCGCTTGAAGTTAGTGTGAAATAAAACCAAAATTTACAGTTTGGGGCCCCCGAGCTAGACCAAGCGAACACTTACTTTAGTTTGGTGAGAGCTGGGCTAGACTAATCAAACACTTACTTTGGTTTGGCGAACCCCGTGCCAGACCAATCAAACACTTACTTTGGTTTGGCGAACCCCCGTGCCAGACCAATCAAACTCTTACTTTGGTTTGGCGAACCCCGTACCAGACTAATCAAACTCTTACTTTGGTTTGGCAAACCCCGTGCCAGACCAATCAAACACTTACTTTGGTTTGGCGAAC
>NZ_JH932300.1:305214-313534 GCF_000301055.1 Falseniella ignava CCUG 37419 | reverse complement strand
AGCCAAACCAATCAAACTCTTACTTTGGTTTGGTGACCCCCGAGCCAGACTAATCGAACACTTACTTTGGTTTGGCGGACCCCGAGCCAAACCAATCAAACTCTTACTTTGGTTTGGCGAACCCTGTGCCAGACCAATCAGCCTCTTACTTTGGTTTGACGAACCCCGTGCCAGACCAATCAAACACTCTGATTGGTTTGGCGAACACTGTGCCAGACCAATCGAACTCATTATTTGGTTTGGCGAACACCGCGCCAGACCAATCAAACTCATTATTTGGTTTGGTAACCTCCGAGCCAGACCAAACAAACACTCTGATTGGTTTGGCGAACACTGTGCCAGACCAATCGAACTCATTATTTGGTTTGGCGAACACCGCGCCAGACCAATCAAACTCTTACTTTGGTCCAGCGAATCCCAAGCCAGACCAATCACCACGCTTTTCAATCAACCCACCTACAATACAAAAAGCTACCTGTCCAAAACAGGTAGCTTGAGTAGTTTCAATTTAAGATGGTGCTTCGGTGCTTAATTCTGTCAAGTGGTCGTATTCATCCAGTTGCCACTCGGCAATTAGATTAATAAGCTTATCCGCATAAGTCGGGTCAGTTGCGTAGCCGGACTTTTGCAAACCGCGCGCTTGCTCTTGATAAGTAGTTCCGTCCAGCACCGCCTTGTAGTAATCCGGGTCCCAACTCGTCCCGTCAGTGATCAGCTGAGCGTGACTGCGCATCGAATGTTGCCAGCTCTGGTATACCTTGAAACGGTCGGTAATCTCAACCCATTCGTCATCCAAGTATTCCAACGTTGGCAGTGCCACCGCTTCGGGATCATCTGCCGAAGTCTTGACGCCGTACAAATTATGGTATTGCGAAGCCAGTTCGCTCGTTCCAAAATTACTTTCCAGAGATGCTTGCGCTAACGAAACGCTCGCAAAAATCCCAGTCTCACGCTGAATTTCTTGTGCAGTCGGAACCAACTCATTGATAAAACTCAGTCGTGCCTCATAGCGCTCTTGCTCAATCAGCCATGCCTCGCGTTGCTCGCTCATATGCATGGACCATTGATACAACAATACCAACCCAATGACTCCGAGCCCAATCAACAAAATCGTAGCGCAGCCAACCCGTTTGAAAAATATCCCGTTGACCCGTGTTAGCTCTTCTCGAAATCCACGCCACGCTCTCCCTAACCAGCCCTTTTGCTGCTTGCTTTTATTCTTGCGTGGTCGCTTCTTTACTTTTGACCGGCTGACTTTTGTAGCGCCTGTCTTCGCGCGTTTTGTTTTATTTTTCTTCGTTGTTAAATTAATCGGTGTTTTAGCCATGCATTGCGCGACCTCTCATTATTATTCTTGCAGCCGCTCACTTTCATCATCAAACCATTGCAACAACTTAACTTGGTCGTGACCGATTTGTTGACGAATCACTCCAGGCAGGCGAATCTCAATCACATCATTATAGCCCCACAGACCATAGTCAATTTGTATTTGTAAAATCATCATATTCGAGCGACGCGTGCTGTCCAATTCATTCTCTTCACTATGATACCAATTAATTTGCGCAAGTCCAGCATGAATCCAGCGCCGGGCAATTTGATATTTCAAAAATTCAAATTCCTTAACCGGATCGTTAATAATATCTGGCATTAAATCCCGGTTGCGCACTACTTTTTGAACGAGCATCCACTCATAGTCAGTGAATAATGTCGACAAAATAATCATATTATCGTACTTAAATCCTTGCTCGCCTTTCTTCCAACGGTCCCAACTTTGCGGGCTGATCCCTAATTTGTCACTGTAAAATGCTTTCTCAGAAACATACTTTTCTTGAATCGCGTGTAGCACCAACTGAACTAATGTTTGATTCATTTGATATCACCCTTTACGTGTATTGTTGAATTCATTATACACCTACTACGTGATGTCTGCAAGCGAATACAACAAAAAAGCCAACCCTTATTTCGGGCTGGCTCGGTTAATCAATAAATTATTTTTGGCTCTTAATCCATTGGTAGAGCGTCATCACACCAGTACCGCTCGCACCTTTCGGTAAATAGTCATAACCTGCACCATTGTATGACGGTCCAGCAATATCTAAATGAACCCAAGGTAATTCTTCAGTAAAGTGTTCTAAGAAGACACCTGCAGTAATGCAACCACCACCGCCTGCTGGTGAGTTATCTAAGTCAGCATACGTCCCTTTAATTTGTTCGTAATGACTTGGGAATGCCAATAAGCGTTGGGTTGGTTCGGCTGCAGCTTCACTCGCCTGTAAGACGGCTTGCGCTAATGAATCATCGCTCGCTATCATCGCCGTACACTTACCACTCACTGCCGCAATCGCTGCACCAGTGAGTGTCGCTAAGTCAACAATTGCTCTCGGTTCCAACTTCGTCGCAGCATAATAGAGCGCATCTGCCAAAGTCAGTCGTCCTTCCGCATCGGTATTATTAACCTCGATGGTCGAACCCTTCATAGAGCCCACAATGTCTCCGTTCTTGAACGCTTTTCCGTCAATCAAATTCTCTGTTGCAGCAATGACACCAATCACATTGCATGGTAACTGATTGCTTGAGATGGCTTCCATAGCACCCACCACGGCAGCCGCTCCTGCCATATCTGAATGCATGGCTTTCATTGAAGAGGCTGGCTTAATCGCATATCCGCCGGAATCGTACGTCACACCTTTCCCAACGAGCGCGATCGGCTGTTCATCTGCTTTCGGCAAATGCTTCATCACGATGAAACGCGGTTCGTGGTCTGACCCTTGATTCACCGCTAAGAAAGCTTCCATCCCGAGTGCTTCAATTTCAGGTTTCTCTAAAATCTCTACTTCAACTTGGCTATTAGCAAATAATTGACGCACATGTGCTGCTAAGCTCGCTGGGTATAGATCATTCGGGCGGCGATTGACTAAATCGCGCGCTGTAAAGACGCCCGCTGCTAAGTTAGCCGTCTCCTCGATTGGCGCTTCTACTTCTAACGAAATTTCCAATTCGGTCTGCTTATTTTTCGGTTTTGATTTATAAGTGTCAAATCGATACGCTGCTAACTGCAAGCCAAGAATTGCTTGGCTTAACTGCGCTTCGTCTTTTCCAATCACTTCCGGTAACTCGAGATGTACACGGTGAATTGCTAATTTATCTAATAATTTTGCTAATTGAACAAAAAGTTTCAAAATTTGATAAGGGGTTAAATCTGATTCCTTTCCTAGCCCATAATAGATGGTTCCATGCCCTTCCTGGTCCAGCATCGCATAACTCGCTTGCGCCTTCCCAGTAAAAAGCTCGCGTTCGTTTAACTTTGATGCTAACTCGTCAAGCCCATCTTGAAAGACAGCACGCACAACAACCTCTTCAATTCTCTCTGATGAAATTCTCATCCTCATCCCTCCAAAATAGTTAATACATGATTCGCGAATAAAACGCTATCCTATACACTTCTATGTTGGACTAAAACGCTTTACTTTTCAAGTTGATTTATGAAAAATTGAAGGTTTCGCGTGGAGAACCTATCTGGATTTTAGATTCTAGATAGATTCAGACGGTAAACCTATCTGGATTTTTGATTCCAGATAGATTCAGACAGCAAACCTATCTGGATTTTCGATTCTAGATAGATTCAGGCGTCGAACCTATTTAGATTCCTAAATCCAAGATGATTCAACATCCAATAACACATTAAATTCACTTTTTTATAAAAAAATCAATTCAAAGTCAGAAATTTTAAATAAACAGTGTATCTATTATTGGAGGTGAGTTTATGAACAACGAAATGATCCATTTGCTTGTTAGAAAATCCAGAGGAAACTACATTAACAAATTGGACAGCTTGGTGACGGGATACGAAGGTGAGGAGGACTTTGCGCGCATTGTCCGACAATATTTACCACACCGGAGCCTTTTCTTGACAAATTTTATTTTTGAACAACCAAGCTACGCTCAAATTGATGGCATCTTATTGATGTCAGATCGGATTTATTTATACGAAGTCAAAAATTATGATGCTCATTGTTCGATTACTGAAGGCAAATTATACTACAATCATCGGCATATTAATCACAATCCTATTCAACAAATTGAGCGTGCAACAGATTATTTTCGAAATATTTTAATTCAAAATAAATTAAATATTTCACTTCAGCCGCACCTAGTTTTAATCCATCCTTTCGCTACGTTAGAGCAGGATGACTCAGTCCAGATACCCATCTTATTGCGCAATCAACTTCGTCATCATTTTCAAATGATTGACTCATCTATGCGCTCACATTCTCGATATGATCCAACGATGATTCGAGATATACTCAATTATTATCGAATTAATGATTGGCACAATTACTTTGATCAGCACCCTTTCAACCTATCCGATTTAAGAGCGGGTGTGTATTGCACGAATTGTGGGAGTTTTAAAATGGAGAAGACAGCTTATTATTTCAAATGCCAACACTGTCACACTAGTATTTCAAAAAAGGCTGCGTTAGATTATTTAATCCAGGAATGTGCTGCACTGACACCCGGTGAAGTGATCAAAACTAAGGATCTATTATACTTGATTAATCGATCGTTGAGCTCTAATTGGGTTTATCGAATATTGAATCAAAAATTAGAGCGTGTCACTTACGGGACTTACGTGAAGCCGAAGTTGGAACCAGAGTTCTTAAATAAACTATTGGAATTGTATTATAAAAGAGCAAAATGACAAACCTATCTGAATTGTCGATTCTAGATAGGTTCAAGCGGAAAACCTATCTGGATTTTCGATTCCAGATAGATTCAGGCGGCAAACCTATCTGGATTTTCGATTCCAGATAGGTTCAAGCGGAAAACCTATCTGGATTGTCGATTCTAGATAGGTTCAGCCGAAAAACCTATCTGGATTTTTGATTCTAAATAGGTTCAAACAACAAACCTATCTGGATTGTCAATTCTAGATAAATTCATACGCCAAACCTACTTGGATTTCCAAATCCAAGATGATTCAAGTGGCAAACCTATTTGGATTCCCAAATCCAAGATGATTCAAGCGGCAAACTCTACAAAAAACTCGAAAATATTACCGCGATTGAGCAGGAACTGATTGGATGAAAGCTTAATCACCAAGATTTAGTTTTATCGGAATACTTTGATAATGTTAGCAGTAAGCAACTTGCCGACTTAATTCTATCTTAGTAATACAAAATGATTTCACTCAAAAAGGAGCCTAGTAGCACCAATTCCTACTAAGCTCCTTTGTCATTCTTTTATTTACTGATTTGATTTGATAAAATCATCAATTTTTTCAAAGTAAGCTTCATCTGCAAAGACTGCGTCTCCGTGGCCAAAGCCTTCAATTATATATTGTTCTTTATTCCCGGTCTGCTTAGCTTGATACATCGCTTCGGTCATCTCATAAGGGATAAAGTCATCCCCAGTTGTATGAATAAACATCATTGGCAAGGTTGATTTCTCAACATTCTCGATCGGATTAATCGATGAAATATCGATACCTGCTTTTATATTCCCCATAATATCTGCCATGTGGAGAACTGGGAAAGATGGCAAGTTAAATCTTAATTTTAGTTCATCGGAAAAGATCTCCCACAAATTCGCATAGCCGCAATCATCGATGATGGTTTTAACTTGAGGTGGCAAGTCCTGACCCGATACATTCAACACCGTTGCTCCACCCATCGACGTCCCGTGCAAAGTGATCTTTGATGCTGGATCAATTGTAATAACATGATTAATCCACTGCGTTAAATCATCTGCATCCTTCGATCCCATTGTGATGTACTTGCCTTCGCTTGGCGTATGTCCTCTTAAAGAATACGTCACTACATTATATCCCAGATCATAGAAGGAAGCGGCCAACGTCTGACTTCTTTTCTCGGAAGATTGATAGCCATGAACGATAATCATCCATTGATGGGACGGTTCTTTTTGACGATAAATATGCCCTTCTAAATTAAGTTCGTCACGCGTCTTCAAAGTAACGGGCTCGGTCAAATCTTCAATTGCTTGTAACCATTGATCCCTCTTCTCTTCAAGTAATGTTTGTCGTTGTTCGATGATCTCGTCTTCTTGGGAGGGCATCTCTGAAGAAGGGCGATTTTCTCCCCCTGAATTCTCGACGAGCGCATAATTGACAAAGTATGATCCGACAAAATAAGTCGAAACCATCGGTATAAAAAGCAAACATAAAAATAGTTTTTTGGATATTTTCTTCAAGAAGTTCATAACTCACCCTCTAATAAAATCAGCTCATTTCTTCAAATAAGATACCACATACGCACTCGGCCCAGAGTGGCTTCCTAAAACAGCCGTCACCGGCCCTTCAAGATACAAATCAGCTCGCTCTACCAACTCACTCAATTGTTCCTTTATTTCGGCAATATCTTCTTGTAGTCTACCGTAAGCAATCGCCAAATAGTAGTTGTTACAATTAGCAAGGTCTGCTTTGACTTGATCCACTAAGAAATTTAATGCGCGTTTCTTCCCTATAATCGAACGGTACTTCCCAATCTCACCATTTTCATCAATCGTCAAAATCGGGTTAATCTTCAGCGCGCCCCCAACTAGTCCTTTGATCTTACTTAATCTACCTCCTCGAATGAGATACTGCAAATCACTCACCGTGGCGTATACTTTGGCATCATGCAATTTATTATTAAGAATCGTTTCGATCTCTTCGCTAGTATGACCTTCATTGATTAAGTGACGAGCATACATCACCAGTAGCCCTTGAGGCATCGTAACCGTCTTACTATCGATTAACTTAAATGGTAAATCCTGATCTTCTAAAGCGAGACGCATGGCGTTATACGTGCCTGATAATGTTTGCGAAACAGCGACCGCAATAATTTCTTGATACCCTAAATCTTTAATCAGCTGAATCTTTTCGCCAAAGTCATCAATTGAAGGCGCTGATGTTGATGGATTTGCATCATCAATCTTATCAAATAACTCATCCGGCGTAATCTCAACTAAATCTTTTTTCGACTCGTTGCCATAATTCACATACAGCGGCACAACAAAGATGCCTTCCGTCGTATTTTCAGTAATATTACTTGCTGAATCTGTTAAAATCGCAATTTTATTCATTGTTTCTCTCCTTATGATAATTCTTTATAAATCCCTTTAGCTTTTAAAATCTCTCGTGTAACAGTTTGGAGAGCAAAAGCTTTGACAGCAATCGATAATGACAACGTCTCTTTACGGATTTTCGTTGATTCCGTTCCTACACTATCACTGACTAACGCATTTACTTCTTTTAATGAACTCTCTAATAAATCCATAAATTCATTATAGGCTTGTTCAATTTCGATAATATCCAATTGAAGCGTAATCCCTTCTTTGATGCTCTCAAGTGGGATCAGTTCTTTTAAAATTACTACCACCATTAATACCGCAATGTGCTCCCGGTAATATTTCTTATTGATGGGTTTAGGGATAATATCTTTTTTTACATAATTATTAATCATATTCGGTGTCAGTGTTACCATATCCGGAAAATAAGTGATTAAATGCGCTTCGATAAAATCAATGAGTTGAGTAGAATACAACCCTTGTTCCGGTATCTCTTCCCACTTCACCTTCTTAAATTGAATCAATTTTCCTAAAAGATTCATAATTTGTCCTTTCTAAAGTTGTTCATCTAGTTTTCGAAACCAGATGATGCTATCTTAATGTATTCTAAATTGTTTGTCAAATATAAAAAAGATTGATAGAAGAAATCTCTTCTACCAACCTATCTGGATTCTCGATTCTAGATAGATTCAAGCACAACACCTATCTGGATTCGACATTCTAAATAGATTATCAAACACAAAAAACCAGACCCCAATTAAGGGATCTGGTTGAAAGATCTACTAGACTAAATGGTTAGGTTAATTAGTTTTCTTCTTTTTTAGAAGCTACTAAGCCTAATCCTGCTAATACAGATAATGCTGCTCCACCGAAGATTGCGAATGAAGAAACTTCACCTGTTTCAGGTAATTCTTGTTTCTTAGCTTCTTTCTTAGCTTCTGCTTTTTTACTTTCTTCAGGTTTAACTTCTTTAGCTGGAGTTTCAGCTTCTAAGTTAACTGAGAAGTTTACATCTTCAGCTGCTTTAACGACTGCTGCTACTTTGTCAGCAGAATCTGCATCTAAAATAGCTTTAGTGAAGTTTTCACGTTCTGCTTGAGTTAAAGCTTGTAATTGATCTAAGCGAGCAAGTGCTTCTTTCTTAACTGTATCTAAGTCTTTTTCTGGTTTTTCTGGTGTTTCTGGTTTTTCTGGTGTTTCTGGTTTTTCTGGTGTTTCTGGTTTTTCTGGTGTTTCTGGTTTTTCTGGTGTTTCT
>NZ_JH932300.1:304027-304669 GCF_000301055.1 Falseniella ignava CCUG 37419 | reverse complement strand
TTTCTGGTTTTTCTGGTGTTTCTGGTTTTTCTGGTGTTTCTGGTTTTTCTGGTGTTTCTGGTTTTTCTGGTGTTTCTGGTTTTTCTGGTGTTTCTGGTGTTTCTGGTTTTTTATCTTCTGGTTTTTTATCTTCTGGTTTTTTATCTTCTGGTGTTGAATCTTCAACTTTTGGCAATTCTAATCCTGCATCTTTTAATTCTTTTTCAGTTAGACCAGCTTCAACTGCTTCAAGAATAATTTTATCTAATTCTTCATTAGTTTTAGCTTCTCTTACTTTAGTAAAAAGTTCTTCTTTCTTACCTTCTTCAATTTTTGCTTCGTAAAGAGGTTTTCTGAATTTTTCTTTTTTAGCTTCTAATTCTGATTTTCCCTGAGCTTTTAAAGCTTGTTCCATTTGAGCTAATTTTTTTGGAAGTGTAACTTCTTGATCATAAAGATTATCATATTTAGGTTCCTCTGCTTCCTCTTTTAAAGCAGCTTTTTGATCATCTGATAATGATGAAGCATTTACTTTTTCAATAAACGCTTTTTTTGCTTTAGCAAGCGGAGTGTTCTCTTCTGCTTCTTTTTGCTTATTATAGTCATCAATTTTCACGCCTGGATTTTTGTCATTTTTTCCAGTTTCTGAATCTTTATTTTCAT
>NZ_JH932300.1:270875-303927 GCF_000301055.1 Falseniella ignava CCUG 37419 | reverse complement strand
TTTTCCAGTTTCTGAATCTTTATTTTCATCTTTTCCAGTTTCTGAATCTTTATTTTCATCTTTTCCAGTTTCTGAATCTTTATTTTCTTCTTGTTGTCCTGCTGTTGGTGCGTTTTCAGCTAATACAACTGGAGCTACTGTGCCAGCTAATACAAATGCTGCAGAAGATAATGCTGCTAATTTAACTAATGATTTTTTCATTGATAATACTTCCTTTCGTATTTAAAAAATATTATTTTCTATTAATAATTAATCGAAGAATTATTTTTCTTCTTTGAATTTAGGAGCAACTAAACCTACACCAGATAATACTGCTAATGCAGCTGCACCGAAGATTGCGTATGAAGTAGCTTCACCAGTTTCTGGTAATTGCTCACCTTTTGAAGCAGCTTTTCCTGATTCTTTACCAGCTTCTTTTTCAGGAGCTTTTTCAGGTGTTACTTCTTTTTTGTCTTCGCCTTCTACTTCGATACTTTTATCTGTATCTTGTAATTTACCTTCTACGTAGTTTTTGATTGTACCTTTAGTACCTGCTACTTTTTCGTAAGTAGTGAATACGTAGTATTTACCGTTTTCAAACATTGGGAATGATCCTGGGAATGCAGCCATTGCATCTTCGAATGTATCGAATTCATGAACAAAACGAGGTGCTTTGTTTGTGTAAACTACATATTTACCTGTTTCTGAATCGTACATTGGGTTAGCATCTTCACCAAATGCTTCGTATGCTTCTTGAACTGTATCAAATGAGTATTGTAAGCGTGGTGCTTGGAATGCAAATACATAGTATTTACCGTTTTCGTACATTGGGTCTAAGTTAGGGAATGCATTTAATGCATCTTGTACGTTTTCGAATACGTATGTTTTACGTCCGCCACGGTTTGTGAATACTACATAATCTTCAGTTGCTGGATCGTACATTACGAATGCATCTGGATAAGCGTCTACTGCTTCACCTAAAGTTTTGAAGTGACGTCCAACATTTTCGAATGCGTTAACTGGCGCATCTTTGTCAACTTTAGCGTCTGCTCCGTAAGGGTCAGTTGGGTCTACTGTAGTTTCAGCTGGAGCTGGAGTTTCTGTTGTTTCACCAACTTTTGATGATTCTACAAAGAATTGACCGTCTTTTTCAACGACTGTAAGTGTTTCACCTGGTCCTACGTTTTGGTCAGCCCAGTATTGTGCTGATTCAGCATCGCTGAATGCAGGGGATACAATTTGTCCTGCTAATGCAGCAGCTGATCCTGCTAATGTTAATGCAACGGTTGTTGTTGCCATTAATTTAACGAGTGATTTTTTCATAATAAATACCTCCATATGGTACTCTAAATTTATTTTGGATAGGGTTTTCCCTTTCCTCACTTATAACTATACGCAATTCTTAAGAAAAAGTAAAGGATTTCTTAAGACTTTTATATTACATTTTAAATTTTTTTGTCACATTAACGAAACAATCCTTACTTCCATGACTTATTCCAAATAAATCTGTCATTTCGAAGAGATTTATTTAAAAGTACGTTCCTAACTGGCGCAATTCACGGTAATTATCTGATCTAACGGCAAACATCACCGCATCTAAAATCTGCTGATTCACAGTGGTGCGGTTAAAGGCAGCTTGATAGTTAGCTAAGTTCAGTTCTGAATACGATGGTCTCGGCTCAGTTAATTTTGCTCGAAGAACTGAGCTAATTTGCTTCGCATCGGGTTCAATCCAAGTTGTCACTTTGGGATTGGCATATTCTGGAATGACACCGACCCGAGTTACTAAGAGCTGCAAGCCACTTGCCATCGCTTCTAATAGGCTGATTGGTAACGTCTCATGCTGATAGGTCGTCGGTAAGACAAAGTAATCCATCTGCTTCAACAACCAAGTTTTATCTGGGCCCTTTACCGCTTCAACATAATAGACCTGATCGAGTGGTTCAATTAAGCGTAAGAATTGCGCTTTAACGGCGGGATTAAAGAATTGCCCCGCAAAGAAAAATTGATAACCACTATCTGCGAGCTGTCTGGCTGCCTCAAGCACCGTTAAATAACCTTTCTCTTCGATAAAGTTACTAAAATAGATTGCACGCTTGCCAGTTTTTTGTGCATAGTCCCCCTCGCTAATGAACAGTTCAGGAGCAACGCCATTCGGAATGGTGCGGAACTTCTCGACTGGAAGCTTAAAGCCATCAAACATTTGTCGCTGACTGTGACCGAGTAAAATAATCAAGCTTACGTGGCGATAGACACGACGATTCATCCAACGTAGTAACCGATGTTGTTGCATCAATTGACCGTAGTAGCGAGTATGGAAATGGGTAACCACACTGGCGCCCCGGTAGAGCATTAATTTGAGATAGACTAGATCTCTCAAGTTGCCCCATACGGTTGCGGACGGGGTAAAGTAATACGTTAGCGCTGGCATATTTATGATGCACCAACAATTTTTGATAAATTGTCGATTATCTGTAATATCCAACGTCACAACACGCTGCTCGCCTAGCATGAGTTTTGCATGTTGGGTAAAATCATCGAGTACTTGGCCGAGCCCCATCTCACGACGCGATAGTTGCCTGACAATAGCTAAAGGAATGGTCTTCTCTTGAACGGTTAAGCTGGCTAGGAAGCATAACCAGAGTGGATTATAGATTGGGTTGAACAAATGATGCGCAATCACACCGTGGATTGCAAAAACCACTGCGACAAACCCATACGTCGTCAACCCTTGACGGAATAATCGACGAATTAGATCACTAAAATAATACAATGCGAGTAACGTATAGGCGATTCCAAAGTGTAATAACATCTGTAAATAAGAGCTATCGATAAAGTTATAAGGCTTCGATGGATCAAATTGGCCAAACCCATTCATCTCGATTACTTGTCCGAAGAATGTCAGTGGATAACTTTCTAAAGCTTGTTGTACTAAATGAAGTCGACCCGATAATAGATGGTCAACGAACTGCCATAAATTATCGGTGTCACTATAATAGGACGCGAGCGCGAGTGAGATCAGTGCCGTTATAGGAACAGACCAAGCGAGCCACGTCCCCAAGCGATAACCCCACTGTCTCCGTGATGCGACCGCAATCAAGGCTAATACGACGAGTAAGATCGCATCTAATCGAGTACCAGTCAGTAGATACGTTACGAAAGCGAGGACAAAGCCGATAAGCGTATCCACACGCTGAAGTCGTTGGTGCCGAATCATTAAGTACATACCATATAAGTAGAAAATTAACGATGCGGCATCGGTCGGATACTGTATTCCTAAGGCTAAGCGTGCTGTATACCCATCTTCACGATAAAAGATTCGATTTTCAATTAAACCAACTGCAGCCGATAACAGTGTGATTAGGAAAATAATCCCAACCGTCTTCATAGTCACTCGAACCATTCGATCAATTGGAATATTAAGCGCACCTAACGTCAAAATTAAATAATACAAAATATAATTTTGCCCACCAATGAGGCCCACCAAGATTGAAACTACAATCAACGGTAGTATATAAAGTAGTTGTTTTTGCGTGTACTCACTGTTGTACAGGTCAAGCGCAATTTTGATTAAAACAAATATTAACGGCACTTTCGATATTGGAGCGAAGATAGCTGGAATAGGGAATGTAGTAATTAATAATAAGTTCCAGGCAATAAACCAAATTAGCGGCCCCAAAAATAAAAGGTCTTGGTGCTCACGTAGTAACTTTAAAAGATTAAGTTGCTTCAATGATTCCATTATGTCACCTCCTGATTGAATTTTCTGAGCATAGTATATCATAATATTATGCGTTTTCAATTTGCTACTTCAGGCAATGTAAAATGTGTTCCTGAGAGATTGGATACAGTGAACCTATCTGGAACTTTGATTCTAGATAGGTTCACACGGCAAACCTATCTGGATTTACGATTCTAAATAGGTTCAAGCACCAAACCTATCTGGATTTACGATTCTAAATAGGTTTAAGCAGCAAACCTATCTGGATTTACGATTCTAAATAGGTTAAAGCACCAAACCTATCTGGATTTTCGATTCTAAATAGGTTTAAGCAGCAAACCTATCTGGATTTACGATTCTAAATAGGTTTAAGCACCGAACCTATCTGGATTTTCGATTCTAAATAGGTTTAAGCAGCAAACCTATCTGGATTTACGATTCTAAATAGGTTTAAGCACCGAACCTATCTGGATTTTCGATTCTAAATAGGTTTAAGCAGCAAACCTACTTGGATTCCCAAATCCAAGATGATTCGCACTATTTATCATTAATAAATAAAAATAGCGCAAGGCGTGAACCTTGCGCTTACTGTATCTAACTTCAATTATTATTTTTTGTTACGTCGACCTGGAACAATTAAGAAGATACCAGCAATTACAGCTAATGCCGCTGCTAACATGATGATCCAGTTATTGGTTTCACCTGTTTTTGGTAGGCCTTCTTTCGTTGTTGTTTCAGCCGTTGTCGTCGTTGCTGTTTGAGTTGTTGAGCTTGAGGCTGCAACAACATGTTTTGTGGCTACCGCTGTTTGCCCATTAACTGTTGAGCTGACTTCAACGATATCCCCAGCTTTTAATGCATCAGATAATTTGACACTATAGGCACCTTGTTTATCAGCTTTTGCCGTATAAGATTGAGCTTTTCCTTTGATTGTCACTGTAACATTAGCATCTGCTGTTGTAATACCTGATACCACTTGAGAACCGGCAGCTACTGGATAAATTGATACGCTATGAACGGGCGCTGCCGTCGTATGTTCAACAGTTGTTGTTGTCGTTACAGGAGCAGCAGTTGTTGATTCAACCGTGGTAGTCATTGTAGTGCTTGAGCTTGTTTCTGGCTCAACCGTCGTTGTTGTGCTTGAGCTTGTTTCTGGTTCTTCAGTTGTTGTGGTTGACGAACTTTCTTCCGTTACTTCAACGGTTGTTGTCGTCGTTGAGTCTTCCTCTGTCTCTTCAACCGTTGTACTTTCACTTTCTTCAGGTAGTGGTAAAGCAGTACCTGAGGCAATATCCTCATCCGCTAGAATCCCTACATAGTAAGTGTCCCCTTGCTCATCCTTGAACTCTGCAAACCCAATGTGGCTTAACTGACCACTTAACAGTTGATATAAATGACTGTTTGCGTCAGTTAAATTACCATTTGCATCTATTAAAGCTTGAAATTCATCTTCGCCCCATGCTTTTGTAATCGCATCATTCAGCGATGTTAAATCTTTCGCTAAAATTTCACCTTTGATTCCAGGTGCTTGGCTGAATACAGTGTCCCAATTAGTGCCATCAGGTCTTGTATGACCAAAAGCTTTCGCTTGTTCTTTCGCACGAATTTGGGCTGCTTCTGCTAAGCCAGGTTCCCAGTAGACAGCGGACGTATACGCATCACGGTCGGTATATAAATCTTGTAACGGTTCGCCATCAAATGGTAAATTTTCATCCCATGCTTTCTCGCGAAGTTGACGCACTAATTCAATTGTTGCGCTCAAATCTTGCGCTTGTGCCACGGTTATTTCTCCAAATGACAATATACTTGGCACAACATTCGTACTACCTAAGATAAATAAACTACAAATCGTTGCAAACTTTAATAATGATTTACGCATCGTAATCCTCCTCCTTAAAGTCTATTAAATTACTTGTTGCTATCCTTATTATACATCATTTAACGAGAAGAACCCATCTGTATTCATGAATTTTCTGTGAAATCAGCAGCTCACAAAGCTTCTACCCCACACTGCCTTCCATTTCATAGGCAATGAGACGGTTCAGTTCCACCGCGTATTCCATCGGCAATTCGCGTGAAAATGGTTCGATAAAGCCTTGGACAATCATCTCGGTCGCTTTCGCTTCATCCAATCCGCGTGACATTAAGTAATAGAGCTGCTCTTCCGAAATTCGTGAAACTTTGGCTTCGTGCTCCAAGCTCACATTGGAAGTATGAATCTCGTTAAATGGAATCGTATCTGAGCTCGATTCCTCATCTAAAATAATCGTGTCACATTCAATGTGAGAGAACGAACCCGGTGCATTCGCATCAACCCGTAATTGGCCGAGATAGTTCACCGAGCCGCCGCCTTTCGCGATTGATTTTGAAATAATCGAGCTGCGCGTATTCGGTGCATTGTGGAAAATCTTGGTTCCCGTATCTTGGATTTGCCCTTCATTGGCCATCGCAACGCTAATCACATTCCCTACGGCACCTTCACCGTCCAAATTAATACTTGGATATTTCATCGTCGTTTTGGCGCCTAAGTTGCCATCTACCCATTCAACTTGCGCTCCCGCACCAGCGGTCGCTCGCTTGGTTACTAAGTTGTAGACATTATCGGACCAATTCTGGATGGTTGTATAACGGAACTTCGCATCTTTTTTAACAAAGACTTCAACGACAGCGGCGTGAAGCGCACTGCGTGAATACATTGGCGCTGTACAGCCTTCCACGTAATTGATATCGGCACCTTCATCAATAATAATTAAGGTCCGCTCGAATTGTCCGATAGTTTCTTCGTTGATGCGTAGATATAGTTGCAGTGGAATATCAATTTTGACATTTTTCGGGACGTAGATAAAGCTTCCCCCCGACCAAACTGCCGTATTTAAGGCGGCAAATTTATTGTCGTCATATGGGACTAACGTGCCGAAATATTCTTTAACGAGCTCAGGATATTTTTGAACCGCCGTATCGGTATCGGTAAAAACAACCCCTAGCTTCTCGTATTCTTCTTTCATCCCTTGGTAGACGGCTTCCGACTCATATTGTACGACCGTTCCAGCTAAATAAGCTCGCTCTGCTTCCGGTACGCCGAGTCGCTCGAATGTTTCCTTAATCTTATCAGGAACATCATCCCAAGTCCGGACCGGTCCATCGGTCACTTTGCGGTAATATTTGTAGTCATTAATATCGAGTGCGGTCAAATCATCTTTGCCCCAACGTGGCATTGGCCGTTGGATAAAGTGATGATACGCTTCGAGTCGAATATCGAGCATCCACTGCGGTTCGTTCTTAGCCGCTGAGATCTCACGGACGATTTCTTCAGTTAATCCAGTCCCAGTATCATAGACAGCTTGGATATTCTCATCGTAGAAGCCGTACTCGTATTGTCCCTTCTGCGGGACTTCGTGTTCACGTTCTGGTGTTGTCATCGACTAACTCCTTTCGTTGTTCTAAAGTTTAATAAATGTTTTATATGCTAAGGTCGCTGATTATTCAACTTCATCTTCATCCACCGCTTGTTGGAAAGCCTTCCAGGCAAGCTGGGCACAGCGAATTCGGGCTGGAAATTGTCGGACGCCTTCAATCGCTTGCGCTTCACCGAGTTGGTTAAGGTGCGCAACAGGCTGACCTTGCACGAGCGCATTAAAGTCTTCAATCAATTGTTCTGCTTCTTCCAACGTCTTGCCTTGCAGAACCTCTGCCATAATATCGGCTGACGCCATTGAGATGGCACATCCTTCTCCATTGAAGCAGACTGCTTCAACCCGTTGGTCTACCACTTGAATTTGAACATAGACGGTATCCCCACAACTTGGGTTCAACAAGGTAAATTCATGCGTCGCTTCAGCGAGTTGTCCTCGGTGTTTGGGATGTGTTGATCGTTCAACAATCACTGCTTTATACAGTTGGTCCATCCGATTGAGTTTATTTAAGCTCATGGTTAAAGTACTCCTTCGTTAATTGCACTGCTTTCACGAATTGCTCAGCCTCTGATTGCGTATTATAGGCAAAAAAGCTAGCACGTGCTGTGGCTGGGACTTCCAAGTGTCGCATCAATGGCTGACAACAGTGATGTCCGGCACGAATTGCGATGCCGAGTTGATCCATCGCTGTCGCAACATCATGTGGGTGAATCTGATCGATGTTAAAACTAATCACGCCAGCATGCTCTCCTGGTGTGTGAGGTCCGTAGATTGTAACACCTTCAATCTTGCTTAGCGCTTGAATCGTCCAATCCGTTAAGGATTGAACATGTTGGTAAATTTGCGGGCGTCCCATCGAATCAAGATAGTCCATGGCGGCGCCAAGTCCGATCACTCCTGCAATATTTGGCGTCCCCGCCTCAAAACAATAAGGGGCTGGCTTCCAGTTCGCTTCATATAGTCCTACTTGGTTGATCATCTCACCACCGAATTCAATCGGTTGCGTTTGATGTAGTAATGATTTTTTACCATAAAGAATCCCAATGCCAGTTGGACCACACATCTTATGTCCGCTCAACGCATAAAAGTCGACATCGAGTTCCGTTACATCGAGCGGATGGTAGGCAGCTGCTTGTGCGCCATCAACGACGATGACGCCACCGACCTGGTGAATTCGCTCCGCTAACTGTTGGATTGGCTGCGTGACACCCAAGACATTTGAAACATGACTCACAGTTAAAATTCGCATTTTATCGGTAATTCGTTCCATTGCTTGTTCAAGTTCAATTTGCCCAGTCACTGGATCCACTGGCAAGAAGACCAGCTCGGCGCCAGTTCGCTTCGCAACTTGTTGCCAAGGCACTAAGTTCGCATGGTGTTCGGTAATAGTTAGACCAATTTGGTCACCTGGTTGCAGTATGGATTGGGCATAGCCTTGGGCGACCAAATTCAGACTGTGAGTCGTCCCTTTCGTAAAAACAATCTCTTCGACGGATTGAGCACCTAGATAGTCAGCCGCGCGTTGACGTACCCCTTCGTAAGCTTCTGTTGCCATATAAGACAACGTATGGGGACTGCGGTAGACATTGGCATTCATCGTCTCATAGTAATGCTCAATCACATCAATCACTTGCTGCGGTTTTTGGGTTGTCGCCGCATTATCCAAATAAATCAACGGCTCATCATTTACTTTCGTCGCTAAAATCGGGAAATCTTGGCGAATCTTTAAACTATTCATCATGCTAACGTCGCCAACTTCTGTTCGATCGATTCGATTAAAGCTTCACGGTCTTCCGCTAGCGGAATTGCTTGGATAACTTGACCTAAGAAGCCACGGATCACTAATCGTTCAGCTTGTTTACGTGTAAGTCCGCGACTCATTAAGTAAAACAGTTGGACAGGATCTAGCTGACCTACCGAAGCAGCGTGTCCTGCTTGGACTTCAAATTCATCAATCAATAAGATTGGGTTCGCATCGCCACGCGATTCATCCGATAACATCAAAATACGAGATTCTTGTTGGGAGTTCGCATCTTTGGATCCCTTAATAATATGACCAATTCCGTTCATCGTTAAGGTTGATTGGTCCAATACGACTCCATGTTGGAAAATTTCCCCGTCACTATGGTTGGCATAATTCGTTACTTTCGTATCAATGACATGCTTTTGTTCACCGTGAGTAATTGAGACAATTTTGACTTCGGATTGGCTTGCTTCACCGTGTAAGTCAACATTATAATCTGAAATCGTCGTTCCATTATTTAAAGCACCGACCGCCCAATCAATTTGGCTATCGCGCAATTGGTAGGCGTTACGACGCAAGTAAGTCGTGATGGATTCGCCCATCGAGTCAATCGCTGCATATTGAATACGGCTCGCTGGTTGCGTAATGATTTCTGTTACAATAGTCGCATTACTTGGTGCTTCGCCAACGCTTGATAAACGTTCCATATATTGCATCGCACTTTGTTCTTCCGCCACGATTAAAATGTGTGGGTGATAAGACGACGGCGTTCGGGCATCTTGGATTAAGTGAACTTGTACCGCCCGTTCAATTTGCACGCCTTTTGGTAAATAAACAACGACGCCACTGCTCATTAACGCTTGATGCAAAGCAGCATATTTATCATGTTGGTACGGCAAGGCTTGCGTCATCAGCCATTGTTCGATTAATTTAGGTTGTTGCATCGCTTCTTCGAGCGTTAGAAGCAGAACACCCGCTTCAGCCAGTTCCGGAGCGAGTTCGCGATGGATCAATTGATTATGGAATAAGGTGATGTTTGCTGCCACTTCTTCTGAAGTAGATTTAACTTGGTCTAATAGATTCGCCGGCACTTCATGCTCTCCGCGTTCATAGCCTGATGTTAAGTCGAACGTCCGAGAAATTTTACCCCGTTCGACTTTGGGATAAGGTAAGCTTTCATATAAATCTGCCGATTCTTGACGGCGGTCGAGCAACCATTGCGGCTCGTTCGCTTGGCTTGCGACTTGGGCAATTTGACAGGCTTGTTGAAATGATGCTAACATCTTACAACCCCTCCTCTTGGGACAGATCGAGATTCAATTCTTCTGCTAAACCACGGTAACCGTCGGCTTCCAATTGAACGGCTAACGCTTTGTCACCGGTCACAACCACTCGACCGTCCATCATAATATGGACAAAGTCTGGCTCGATATAATCCAATAAACGTTGGTAGTGCGTAATAATTAACGCGCCAAAGTCATCGCGTTCCATACTATGAATCCCATTGGCCACTAGACGCAACGCATCAATATCAAGACCTGAGTCAATCTCATCTAAAATCGCAAATTTCGGTTCAATCATTAGCATTTGCAAAATCTCATTACGCTTTTTCTCTCCGCCTGAGAAACCTTCATTCAAGTAGCGTTCTGCCATTTCTTCCTTCATATCGAGCAGCGCCATCTTCTCATCTAATTTTTGAATAAATTCCATCACACCGATGCTGTCGCCTTCTTCACGCTGCGCATTGATCGCTGCGCGGATAAATTCCGCATTGGTGACGCCAGTTATTTCACTTGGGTATTGTACCGCTAAAAACAGTCCTGCTTTAGCGCGTTCGTTCACTTCTAGTTCTAAAATATTTTGACCGTCTAAAAGGACTTGGCCTTGCGTAACTTTATAAGCAGGATGCCCCATAATGGCTTGAGCCAAGGTAGACTTCCCAGTTCCGTTCGGTCCCATAATGGCATGAATTTCTCCGCTAGACATCTTTAAATTAACGCCTTTTAAAATTGCTTTGCCTTCAACTTCAACATGTAAATCAATAATTTCTAATGTAGACATCGTCATACTCCTTCTTATCTAAATTCAGTTTGTGTTAGCCGTTCATTGGAATGCCGAGCGCAATCCGTGCGTAGCGTGACATTTTAGTCAAGTCCCATGGTGGGTCAAACGTAATCTGGCACTCCACCGTCTCAACTCCTGGTAGGTGCTCTAAAGCAAATTTAATATCTCCGACAATATAATCGACCAACGGGCACCCCATCGTAGTCAGTGTCATAATGACTGAGCATTTGCCGGCTTCATCTAAGGTAACTTCATAGATCAGTCCCATATTGACGATATCGATTCCAAGCTCAGGGTCAATCACCTTGGTCAATAGGTCAAGAATCTCTTTCTCACGCCCAATCGCCTGGTCGTGAAATTGAATATTGTAATGTTGGTTCATTCGTATCGTCCCCTCCTTCGAGTCTTTTTAGCACAGCTTAATATACCTTATATAGTATAGATGGAAACAACGTATTTATCAATTAAGACGCGGCGTTGCTGCCGTGCTCAGCTGAGACTAGAACGACCTTACCTACACATCAATTCATATTTTAAATATTTTTCATATCAAGCCAAATAGTTGCGAAAATTTCGGAGAAAGGTATACTTAATTTAATCTATTATAAATAAGGAGGAGTATCTATGAAATACATAGTAGTTGGGACCTCTCACTTCGGTTACGAAGTAGTGCAGACCCTATTAAAGCAAGAACCTCAAGCTGAAATCCATTTATACGAACGTGGTGATGATGCGTCATTTATGGGTTGAGGTAGCCAGTCTTATATAGAGGGGACCTCTAAGAGCTTAGACGAATTACACTTTGCCAATAAAGCATCTTATGCAGCACAAGGCATCCATATTCACTGTGGCAGCGATGTTATCGGCGTAAATCCAGGAGCGAAGACCGTTACGGTGAAAGACCACGAAGGCGAACATCAGGAATCATACGACAAATTATTACTTAGCCCTGGTGGAGTGGCTGTGAAACCACCTCTTGAAGGTGTAGACCTTGATGGCATTACAACGTTCCGTGGCCCAGAAGATACGCAAGCTGTGAAAGACGCGATGAAGACTGCAAAAACAGCAGTCGTTGTCGGCGGTGGCTACATCGGGCTAGAAGTTGCGGAAGCTTTAGCACTCGAAGGCATCGAAACAACGATTGTTGACTTAGCAGACCGCATTTTAAACACTTACTTAGATACTGAGTTTACCGATATTTTAACAGAACATGCACGTCAAAAAGGTGTTAAATTTGTCGGTGGCGAGCGCGTTGAGCAATTCACCGGCAATGAAGCAGGACACGTTCAATCGGTTGTAACTGATAAAGGTGAATACACTGCGGACCTAGTCGTTCTATCAATGGGTGTGAAACCAGACGCAGGCTGGTTGAAAGATACCTTGAAGATGGATGATCATGGCTACATTGAAGTGGACGAATACTTACAAACTTCTGCCGACGATGTCTACGCAGGCGGGGACTCAACCTATATTCCATACGGTCCAACTGGTAAGCCATTCCCAATTGCTCTGGCAACGATGGCGCGTCGCCAAGGGGTTGTCGCAGCCATGAACGCATTAGGCCATCCAATGAAGATGCCATCTATGAATGGAACTTCTGCCTTACGTTACTTCGATTATAACTTTGTAACAACCGGCCTATCTTCATCCAATGTCGATCAATATGATGGTGAAGTCGCAAGTACTTATGTTGTAGAGAAACGCTATCCAGACTTTATGCGTCAAGAGGACAATGAAATTATGATGAAAATCTTCTATGATGCGGAGTCTCACCGTATTTTAGGTGGACAATTGATGAGTAAGCACGATATCTCTGATGGAATTGTTGCCCTATCGATTGCGATTTCAAGCGAGTGGACCTTAGAACAGTTAGCGTTAGCGGATATTCATTTCCAACCTAACTTTGACCGTCCATGGCATTACCTCAATGTACTAGCAATGGCAGCGCTCGACTGGCCATTCAGTGGTGCAGATAAATTACTCTTTTAAGCTTTACACAAATCCTATATAACAATCAAAGCAGGCTGAATTCAGCCTGCTTTTCTGATGGAATATTTTATTGCGGTTGGAAAGCCCAGTAGTTTAAGCTACTATCAATCAAGGTTTGCGCTGCGACGGGTTGAATCGACCAGAAAAAATCTGGTGAATCATTGGGATCATTGAGGTATACATTGTAGCCGTCATAGCCTCTAACAACCATGACATGTCCACCTCGCGTAAACGCACCTGGTCCAACAGCGACAATGATCGGGTGGCCCGATTGGATATGATGCATTGCTTGGGTAAAATCATTACCCAGATTGGTCACTTGATAGCCAAAATGCTCCCCGAAATCATGGTAGATACTCCACGCCGTCCCTTGATGATGTATGTAATACGTGTCCCCTGCCCAACGCGCAATCGATTGAGGTGAAGTGTTGCCGCCATAGTGGGCGTCTACCATCGCGAGCGATATAATCGCGCAGCCGTTTTCCCATAATTTACGGGAATCATCGGTTCCATACGATACGTTAGCCCAGCGAGGATCATTTTGGTTAAAATATGGAATATCGATTTGATCGATTGATTCAAGCGAAGGCAGTTGTGCTGGATGACGGGGGATAAAAAGGTGTCCGACATCGGCTGCGCGGTCTCCGCGTTCTTCAATGAGTTGCTCGATCTCTTGTTGATGTTCTAAGTAGTCGGGCGCATATTGTGACGCAACGGATTGATAATAAGCGTAATCGACGGGTGAACCGCCAAAGAAACGCAACCACAAACCAACGAGTCCGCCGATGATACAAATGATAACTATCAAACTTAAAACGACTTTCCCGGTCGTCAATTGTCGGGTGCGCTGATTTTTGCGCCTTGCCGTGGACTTCTTCTTACTCGATTTACGTCTTTTTGCCATCGGTCCACCCCTTTCTTTGATAGTTGAATTATACCATAAATAGAAACAATCTGAGTTGTCGTGTTGTGAAACGCCACAAACTGAAAAACAGGCGTGGTTTCTGTTTATGAGTTGCCATAAACAGAAAAACCGACGAAGTTTCTGTTTATGAATCGCAATAAACAGAAAGCCAACCAAAGTTTCTGTTTATCAATCGCAATAAACAGAAAGCCAACCAAAGTTTCTGTTTATCAATCGCAATAAACAGAAAAACCAACGAAGTTTCTGTTTATGAGTTGCCATAAACAGAAAACCGACCCAGGTTTCGTGTTATGAGTCACCATAAACAGAAAACTACATTTCTTGCATGAAATCAGTGTCTGTATTATCATTCAGTTAGAATTATCGACTGAAAGAGGGCTCATTATGTTAAATATTCAACCGAAAGACACACTTTTATTTATTGGGGATAGTATTACAGATTGTGGGCGCCGTGACTTTTTCCAGGCGAATCTCGGCCAAGGTTATGTCAATATGATCGCAGGTGATTTATACCGTAAATTCTTCCATTATCATTTAAATATCATCAATCGTGGAGTTTCTGGTAATACGATTGCAGATCTTGTCGAACGATGGCAAAGTGATTGCTTAGATTACCAACCTAATATTGTGACCATTCAGATTGGCATTAATGATATTTGGCATCGTCACTCAGCGGGAACGCACTTGACACCAGATGGATTGGCTCAGTTTATTGATCATTATCGTTACTTAATCCAATCTATCAAAGTACAGAACGCTGCTACCCACATCATTTTAGTCGAGCCTTTCTTACTGCCAGAACCTGAATTCAACCAAGCAATGTTAACAGACTTACTCGCAATGAATCAAGCGATTAGCCAACTCGCTGAAGATGAAGGCGTCCTTCTCGTCAAGACACATACGATTATGAATCGACTGGCGAAAGGCTTAGGTTGCGCTACGGTTGCTGGACAAGACGGTGTTCATCCAACTTCATTCGGCCATGCGCATTTAGCTGAGCGTTGGTTTGTCACCACACGAGTCTAATGTAAAGTATTTCGAATCTGCTTGCTTATTCGATATTTTTCTTTTAAACTATTGTAAGAAAATAATGATTGAGGAGGATTATCATGTCTCTTTGGATGAAAAAAATTGTCTTATTGTTAATGGGTGCCACTATTCTTACGGCGTGTCAACCACAAAACAACGCAGCTCCGACTGAAGCAACCACCGTTGAATCAACCACTGTGGCGGAAGAAGCTGAAATTGAAGTAACGATTGATATTATCGTAGAAGATGAGATTGTCAACAAAGGAGAGCAAATCTTCAAGGTTGCAGAAGGCGCAAACTTGCTGGATGTTATGAAAGAACACTTTGAGATTGTTGAAAAAGATGGTTTTATCTCTAAAATTAATGACCATGCCCAAGATGAAAAAGAAAATATTTGGTGGTTATACGATGTGAACGGCAAGATGGCAGAAGTAGGCGCCAATGAATTTGTCTTAAGTGATGGCGACCATGTTGAGTGGAAATTAACTGCCTTTGAATAAAAATTAATTTAGACCATACAAAAGCTGACTGGATAGGATCTTCCTGTCTCAGTCAGCTTTTTGGGTATTTTATTATTTTTTACGAATAATTTCGACATCGTTATCCGTGTCCTCACCCATTTGAGATTGGTTGAACATCTGTCTTCTTGTATCGTTCGTATCTGATCCCATGCGGTGCATGGCCCGACGTTCTTGTTCTTGTTGGAACTTCATCATCGCATTACGAGAGTTAAGATAGAAAAAGGCTAACCCTCCGATAATAACAACCGTAAATAAATAGACCATTGAACTCCCTCCTTGCATGCTTATTGTACTATAATTTTCGATTCTTTGATATAATGGATTGTGAAAGGAAGTGAAGTCAGTTGGCTAAAACATCGAAAATGCAACGTAAACGTATGATGCTGCAATTTGGCAATTGGATTGCATGGCTTGGAATGATTGTTGGCATCATCAGTTTCGCTTGGCAACCACAAATCCTCGCGCCGCTCAGTATATTATTTGGCTTAATTGCTTACTTTACCCCTGCTCGAAGCGCTGGTATACTCGCGTTCACAATTGGTCTTCTCTCACAGTGTCTCTTACTTATCTTCTAATTGACAGCTTGAGAAAAAATCGGTATGATAGACAAGTGATTAAGCGGTCGTGGCGGAATGGCAGACGCGCTAGCTTGAGGGGCTAGTGGGATTTACTCCTGTGGAAGTTCGAGTCTTCTCGGCCGCATGTTATATTAATAATATTGAGTTCATAATAAATCGGGTTGATAAAAATCATCAACCCGATTTTTTTATATTATTTCAATCGCTTCAAGCCAATCCGTTCCTTATCAAGATCTAAGCTAATAACTTCAACTTGGACAATATCACCAACGGCGACCGCTTCAGATGGATGTTTGATGTAGCGATTCGAAAGTTGTGAGATGTGGATGAGTCCATCTTGCTTCACCCCAATATCAACAAATGCTCCGAAGTCGACAACATTTCGAACGATGCCTTCTAACTCCATCCCGACTTCTAAGTCTTCCATCGTGAGGACATCTGAGCGCAAGGTTGGAGCTGCTTGTCCTTCCCGAATATCTGCTAAAGGATGCGCCAAACCTTGTAAAATATCTTCGGCCGTCGCTTCACCAATTTGGTGTTTTTCAGCAACTTCGCTCGCTTTTAACGCTAAGATGCGTTCAGTCGTTGACTCGGATCCGATGGTATCGAGGGTCAATCCTAAGTCCGCTAAAATCGCAACCGCTGTATCGTAAGATTCCGGGTGAATCCCCGTACTGTCCAATGGGTTGTCGCCGCCAATAATTCGCAAGAATCCAACTGCTTGTTCATAGGTTTTTGGCCCTAAACGTTTGATTTCTTTGATTTGACGACGGTTATTGAAGTGTCCAATCTCATTACGTAAAGCAATGGTATTTTTAGCAGTTGCTGACGTCATCCCCGAGACATGCTCTAAGAGTTGCGCACTGGCAGTATTAATGTCTACCCCGACCTTATTCACCGTAATATTGACAACGAAATTCAACTGCTCATTTAAGTCTTTCTGGTTCACGTCGTGCTGATATTGCCCAACACCCATGGATTTAGGGTCGATCTTAATTAATTCAGCCAATGGATCTTGTAGACGACGTGCAATCGAAACAGCACTACGCTCTTCGACTTCATAATCAGGGAATTCCTCGCGCGCAATCGCACTCGCACTATAGACTGATGCTCCCGCTTCAGAGATCACGATATACTTCGTATCCAGTTGGTGGTTTTGAATCACTTCGGCTACAAATTGCTCACTCTCACGACTAGCCGTCCCATTACCAATCGCAATAATATCTACATTGTAATCTTGAATTAATTTTAATAGTTCATCGGCTGCTTTTTCCTTGCGACTGGAACTTCCTTTAAGATGCGGATAGATGATTGCTTTATCTAACACTTTACCAGTTGGATCAACAATCGCTAATTTACATCCGGTTCGGTAAGCAGGGTCAAAGCCCATTACAACTTGGCCTTTCATCGGGGGTTGGAGCAGCAGGTTTTGCACATTATCACCGAATACTTTAATCGCTTGCTCCCCTGCGCGTTCGGATAAGCTATTGCGTAATTCGCGCTCAAGTGCCGGGAAGATAAAGCGTTTATAAGCATCACGGATGGCTTCTTCAACGCGTTCGCGTTGTGAGTCGGTTAATTCATCCATGATATAGCGCTTAATCATATAATTGATCGCTGGCACTTCATCCAGTTCGATTTTAACTGTAATGACGTCTTCTTTCTCAGCACGGTTAATGGCAAGAATTCGATGTTCAACAATCTGTTGTACTGGTTCTTGATAATCATAATATTGGCTGTAAACACCTTGCGGATCACTTTCTTCATCTTTAACCGAGGTCATTAAGATTGCATTATAAGCCATATACTTGCGGATAAAATCACGAAATTGTGGGTGGTTACCGACCTCTTCAGCTAGAATCTCATGCGCCCCTTGTAAGGCATCTTCGATGGTTTCTACTTTTTCGGATAAGCACTGCTCAGCGACCGCATCTACTTCACCTTCCCCACCGGTCTTAAGCCACTCTGCTAACGGCTCTAATCCTTGTTCGCGGGCAATCGTCGCTTTTGTCCGACGTGTCTGCTTATATGGACGATATAAGTCCTCTAATTGTTGCAGCGTGGTCGCTTGCGAAATCTCTTGCGCTAATGCATCGGTCAGCTTGTCTTGTTCAGCAATAAGACGTTGTACTTCTTCACGACGCTCTGCTAAATTCATTTGATAACGGTAGCGTTGCTCGATTTCACGAATTTGCACTTCGTCTAACGAACCTGTCTGATCTTTTCGGTACCGGGCAATAAAAGGAATCGTACTTCCTTCACTTAGTAAGTTTAGTACAACTTGAATTTGCTTCGGTTGAATCTTTGTTTCTTGACCGATACTTTTAATAATTTCTAATTCGTTGATTACTTCGTTTTTTTCTGCTGCCATACGTAATTATTCCAAACTCCTCTACTATTCCAAATACTACAAAACTCTACCTACTGATCATTGGCCTCGTCATAAGATGGCAGGTCACTTTTCTCAGAGAAAACTTCCTCAACTTCCTGTGAGTTAATCCGAATGCCAAATAACGGTCCACCATAGACCCGGCCGCCATCAATACCCCACTTGTGGTCTTCAACCCATGGTTCATCCTTATCATGCAAATAATGAATCGGCGTGTGACCGAAAATAATATTCAATCCTGTGTGATTTTTACCTTGATGGAACGGTTCACGAATCCAGACGAATTCATCGAGTGCAGTCTGGCGCCAATCTTCTTGCTCTAAATCAACGCCCGCATGAACAATCAAATGATCGCCAAAACGGTAATAAAAACGCGTTGACTCAAGCAGTGGTAAAAGCCAAGAAAATTCTTCTTTAACTCGCTCAGATAATTCGATGGCATCCATCTCGATGACCGATTCCATCGGTACCTTTAATAATTGGGAGAGCGTATAATTCCCTCCATTGCGTTCATAGAGTTTACGCTTCTCGAGTGGATTATGTAAAAAGTCCATCAACATCTTTTCGTGGTTCCCCCGTAGCGGAATAAACTGTTCTGGATATTTTTCAGTCATTTCCTTGACCCAATACAGTACTTGGTCCGAAGCGGGTCCGCGATCGATATAGTCCCCCACCATAATTAATAATTCACTTGTAGGATTCCAATGGGTTAACATCATCATTAAGTCGTCGTACATCCCATGGATATCTCCGATTACAAAAGCTTTCTCCAAACGATTCCCTCCCATCATAACGCTCTCATTATATCACAGTTTATGGATCGAAACACGAACATTCCTCCGTTAGCTATGAATCTTTTGCCTGATTTGATAGCATTCTAATCTTTGCGTTTGTATGATAGTGATGTACTTATCTTAATTTTATAGGAGGATGTTATGTTAAGTCTTGAGCGTTTCTTCAAGTTAGAGGAAAATGGAACCAATGTCAGCACAGAAATTTTGGCTGGGATTACCACTTTCTTCGCCATGTCGTACATTATCTTTGTGAATCCGGCGATTCTTGCCCTGTCGGGAATGCCAAGCCAAGCAGTCTTTTTAGCGACAATTTTTGCTTCAGCGATTTCAACGGTATTTATTGGACTATTCGCAAATGTACCTTATGCTCTAGGTCCAGGTATGGGATTGAACGCTTTCTTTACCTATACCGTTGTTTTTGGGTTAGGTTTCACTTGGCAAGAAGCTTTGTCTATGGTCTTTATTTGCGGAATTATTAACGTATTAATTACAATTACAAACGTACGTAAAATGCTAATTCTAGCTATTCCTGATTTTATCCAACATGCAATTTCTGCTGGTATTGGTGTTTTTATTGCGTATTTAGGAATTAAAAATGCGGGGCTACTAACTTTCTTAGCAGACGCTACTCAAATTATCTCCGTTAACGGAACGGCAGGTAACCAAGTCAGCGCGGGCCAAGGTGTTGAAACAATTCTGATGAATGGTGGCGTCTTACCTGAGCTAGCCAATGTGCTAGATATCGAAATCTTACTCGTGATTGTAGGACTTTTCATTACCGTCGCCTTAATGATTCTCAATGTTCGAGGGGCAATCTTAATTGGAATCATCGCCACTACGGCACTAGCCATCGCAACTGGGACGGTTGATTTATCATCGATTGATTTTGGTGCGAGCAACTTAGCAAATTCATTCAAAGCTTTAGGCGAAACCTTTTTCGTTATTTTCAAGCCGGAAGGTTTACCGTCACTCTTCCGAGACCCGACACGGATTCCTGTCGTCATTATGACAATTTTTGCCTTTAGTTTATCGGATGTCTTCGATACAATCGGAACTTTTATCGGAACGGGCCGTCGCAGCGGCATCTTCTCAGACCAAGATATTGCTGAACTCGAACACTCTTCAGGGATTACGTCTAAAATGGACCGCGCGCTCTTCGGGGATTCTTTTGGAACAGTCTTTGGTGCACTATTAGGGACAAGTAATACGACGACCTTTGTTGAATCCGCTGCAGGGATTGGCGCGGGCGGTAGAACAGGTTTAACTTCTGTCTCAACCGCTGTGTGCTTTATCTTAGCCATGTTTCTATCTCCAATTATCGGTGTCGTCCCACCTCAAGCAACCGCTCCAGCACTGATCGTTGTCGGTGTTTTAATGTTAGCTAGTTTTGCTGAAATTAATTGGTCTGACTTTGAAATTGCTGTTCCAGCATTCTTCGGTTCCGTCTTTATGGGGCTTTGCTACTCCATTTCTAATGGGATTGCGGCTGCTTTTATCACATACGGTGTGATCAAAATTATTAAAGGAGAAGCTAAAGAAGTCCATCCTATTTTATGGATTTCAATGGGACTCTTTATACTGAACTATATTGTTTTAGGTGTGCTATAAGCATTCATAATTTAGTCCATATAAAAAGAAGGTGCATTGCGCACCTTCTTTTATGTTAGGCTTTTGTACTATAAGGTTTCAATTTGGTCAAATAAATCGGCATTCTTTTCAATTTGGACTTTGTTACCAATTACAACAACGGTACTATCTTGTAACGCTTGATGCAATGGCTCTTGATACGCATGAACCTCTTCCAAGGTCGTATCGAGGACTTCTTGCTTCAGTTTTAATAAATCTTCTGTTGTGACGCCTTGCTGATCCATAAAGAATGCCGCCGCTCCTTTGTCATAGGCTGATTTCGGTTGAATTAAACTACTATATGTTCCAATTATTTTCTTCAAGAGAGCTTCTTCAGAGATATCGATTTCCGCTAAGTAATCTGGTAATTGATGATAAACTTCCAAGGTACGTGCAATATGCGGATCGCGGTAGGAAGTAAAACACAGACGACCTGAACGGTCATTGCGATATCCTGCACCGTAGGCACCGCCTTGAACGCGTACCACATTCCATAAGAAATCATAGTTCGCAATATTCGCCATAACTAAGCTCGACCCACGAAATTCTATCGCTTCACGCGAATCTGCACCTAAGACGACATAGTTCACGTCTTGTGAAGTAATGAAGGCTTCGTTGCGCTTTGATCCTGGTTGGTAATGCACTGCTTCACCCATCGGTTCTGAGCTTAATGAAGCAAATTTATCGGTTAGAATGGCTTGAACTTCTTCCGCTACGGCTGCATCTCCAATGTAATGTGCATTGAAGCGGTCACGGTGAAGCAACTTCGCAAATACTTGACGTAGTTGATCTAATTTTGCTTCCGCTTGGTCGGATTCAAACTCTTTACGGAATGTGTTTAGATAGCTAAAGAATTCAATCCCTTTTGCATTATCAGCTAATTTAGAGCCTGGACGTAACTGACTTGCCGCTCGCGCTGCCGCTAACATATTCGCTCTAAAATCAACTAATTGCTCAAAATCAGAAATCGAAGCTGCGACCACATTTTGCACTTCTGTCTTGTTGTTAAAGGTTGAGGCTGTTGCGACGTCATGCAGCAAGTCAACGAGAGTTTCAAGTTGATCATGTAGGGCTTTCCCTTTGATGACGAAGTAAGGCTTCACCAGACCCGCACGATTTTCTAAGACCACTACTTCACTATCGATACCCCCCGTATGAGAGTCAATCGCAATTTTCAACTCGCTCAGCGAGTGATTTTCAGTAGAGACGTTAGTTAAAAGATTCGATAATAGGCCGAGCGCAATATAATCTTTGGCTTCAAAATCCGACAAGTCAAAGTATAGATTAATATAGTCGATGCCTGAAGTAAATTGTTCGCTCACATAGAACGTACCAAAGTCTGCCCAGTCTTTTTTCGTTAAGTTATAATCTTCTTGCTCAATCGTTAAGTCTGAGCGTTGAAGTGACGGAATCTTATCCAAGTCTTCCGGTTTATCCGGTGTAGATTGACGCTCCATGAGTTGGTGAGTGCTTTCTACAATAGCCTCAAGCTCTTCTTGACTTAAGCTAGCCTTATATTCTTGGAGTTTTTCAAGCACCGCTGCTTCAGCTCGGTCATTTTTACCCGGTTCTGCTTCAAGAACAACTTCAACACGATGTGGGTTATCCAATAATTTCTCTTGGATTAATGTTTCTAAGTATCCTGACTTCGCACGCTTCGCGACTTCTTCTAAATAATGTGAGAATTCAAACATTAAATAAGGCGCTTCGTCATATAACCAACCTGCTAAGGATTGAATCGCGAAGATGACACCACGTGGGTTACTCTCTGAAATTGCGGCTTCTTTAAATTTAAAACCAATTTTATTTAAAGCAGAATCAATTAATTGCGTTGGAATACCTTCTTTAACTAATTGTGTTAAGGTTTCATGGACAACTTGCTTGAATGTCTCTAACTTCGAAGCATCAGAATATTTGGCGGTAATATTGAACATATCAACATAGCCTAGTGGGTCCATGGAACCTTCGATGCTACCTCCAACTTGCGCTTCCAGCAAGGCTTTCTTCAATGGAGATTCATTATTTCCCATTAAAATTTCGCAGAGAACTTCCATTCCATAGAGATCGAGTTGATCTTCTGCAGTTAATACGTCCCAAGCGAGCGTTAAGAATGTTTTACCTGTTGGATCTTCTCCGTCCGTAATTGAATACGTCGCATCAATATGTTCTTTGACTGGTGCGGTTAGGGTAAAAGCTAAATTGATAACTTCATCACTTTTTTCATAAGTGTCAAAGTATTCTTCTAATAGATCAAATGCTGGCGCTTCTTCCATATCACCGTATAAAATCGTGAAAGAATTAGACGGATGGTAGTGTGTCGCGTGATAATCTACAAACTCTTGGTAGGTCAAATCTGGAATCGCTCGAGGATGCCCGCCTGATTCATGGCGGTAGGCTGAATCCGGATAAAGTGCCGCAGAAAGAATATTGTAGAGCTGAACTTCTGGTGAAGCCGTTGCTCCCTTCATTTCGTTATAAACGACACCGGTATAGATTAAATCATCTTCCAAATTCTCTAAATGATAATGCCAGCCTTCTTGCGCTAAAATTTGTGAATCATGGCGCAAGTTCGGACGGAATACCGCATCCATATAAACGCTCATTAAGTTCATAAAATCTTTTTGATTTGTCGACGCAATCGGGTACACGGTCTTATCTGGGTAGGTAATTGCGTTAACAAAGGTATTCAATGATCCTTTGATGATTTCTACAAACGGTTCTTTTGACGGGTACTTCTCGGACCCATTCAACACCGCATGCTCAATAATATGCGTAATCCCGTTGTCACTGTATGGTGGTGTGCGGAACCCAATCATAAATGCTTTGTTTGGATCCTCATTCGCTAACCTTAAAACTCTTGCGCCCGTCTTTTCGTGTTGATAGACGGTCGCCGTCGACTGAATATCGGGTAGCTCACGTGTTTCTATTTTTTTAAAAGCCATTGGCTCACTCCTTAATTTATCGTTTAATCAATTATAAATATAATTGAAGCGTTTTACAACAGAGAAGATGAGCGCTTTGAAGGTTGACCGCTAAGTTTTCTTGGTTTGACTGAGACTGTGGGTGATTTAGGAGATACAGGTGCTCATAAACAGAAAGTGGGTCGAGTTTTCTGTTTGTGGAGTGTCATAAACAGAAAGTAGATCGAGTTTTCGTGTTATGGTGTTCCATAAACAGAAATATTTTTGCACCAGGATTTCCTTATTCAAAAAAGGTTTGGCGAGATCGCCAAACCTATCTTCGATTAAATATGCTTTCCTTCTTTTGAAGAAGATAGAATTACTCCTCCTAAAACCACAGCCATCAAGCTCGTAATAACCAGTGCTATTCTGGCAGAATTCTCACCTGTCTCAGGTAGATTGCCTTTGTTTTGTTCGGTCTTAGTTTCCTAATATTTGTTAAATAATAATTCTCTGACTTTTTTTATTACTGTCACTGTCATACTTGCCCAGTATTAACTCGGTCTTATTTTTTTACCACCTTTCCTTCACTAACGGTGCATTGCAATCACACCTTTTTGTAAAATACTTAAAGAGTATACTCCATTATTCATTGCTTTACTGGCTTTTATTCACCTATTTTGTTTTTATTCCGAACAACTCCATCACACTCTTATCAGTTTGTTAAATTACAGAAATTTATATTCCAAGTTTTATCACATAACTACTATTTAAGAACACCCACTTACTCCAATCAAAAAAATCGCCTCACAATCGTGAGACGATAAATCATCTAATTTAACGTTTTATTTTGTTAAGACCATGTTGGATAGCATCGATGTGTCTGAGTCATTAATGAGTCTGACTGTTTGATAAATCCAAAGAAACGTTTCAACATTTGGCATCGATTGAATGTTAAAGGTATGAATGCCCTGAGTTTCAGGGATATCGTAGCTTGTCATAATAATTTCGTACTCACGACTCTTTAAAACTTGCTCCCAATCGATGGGGCGGTTTTGTACATGTACTGTCACATAGCTATAGACAATTGGATCCAAGATCGCTTTATATTCCAGGTCATATTGGTAGTTACCTGTATAAAGTAATAGATCAATTTTTACAATTTTATTTAGTTCTAGAATCGTATCTGGCCAGATAATAATATAATAGAACAATAAAAACTCCATTCTTTCAGTATAGATTTCGGGATTTACATTCAATTTTTCGCAAAAATCTTGAATAATTGCTCGTACATCAAGAATATATTGTGGATTGATAACCGCAACTTCATGAACCAAATTACTTTGATGCCCAATCGGATCATCAATAATAAACTTCATATTTTCATTTTCTGAGACACATAAGTTATAGATGGTTAAAGAAATCATTTCAATATCTTTCTGTGTAGCGGCTTGTAATTCATACTTATCCTTGAGTTTGAACATATGTTGCTCAAATTCTACGATTGCATTTTTGACGTGATCCGGAATCATTTTATTTTTTTCGAGCATCGAACGGTTTAGCAATGTTCCCTCATATATAATTCCCGGCGCCAGTTGTGGAATTAATTCGAATAACGAAAAGACTCGTCCATGAATTTCTACTTCATCAAAAGGGTCTTGGCCAGATAAGATAACGGATAAGTCTTTATTTCCAATCGCCCAATCTTCCTTCATTAAGGGATAACCGTTCACAAAACGCTCATAGTTTAAGCCAACTTGTAAATACAGTAGCGGATTCGAAGTAAAGTTTTTGAGATAAGGTGAATTTGCTGACATTATTTCAAAAAGTTCAATTGCTTCCTGTTGGCTAATATCTTTGAAAGGCCACACAGAAATATCATCATAATGGTGTAAAATATATGGATAGATTAAGCGAATCATTAATTCATCCCCTCGTAGTTCAAGGGGAGAGGTTGTAATCTGTAGTGGAATCTTTGATTCCTCAAAAAACTGATTGATTTGTTTAATTGCTCGATACGTAGAACTTCGACTGACAAAAATCCGTTCACTAAACTCTTCAATCGAACGATATTTTTCCCGAATCAAAGCACATAATAAACGAAATGTTGTTGCTTTTTCGCTATATTTTCGGAAATAATATTTATCTGTCGTCGTACGGTTTAAGCCAATATTAATTAGACTTCCAGACTCAGTGACGACTAATTCATTCGGGAAAATTTCCTGAATTTCATTCAAATCTCGGATAATCGTTGACCGAGTGCAATCTAAGCGCTCAGAAAGTTCTTTATAGGTCAAATTTAAATTTTCATTTTGCTGATAAAGATTGAGCAGCGATAATTGTCGGCGATCTTTGGTTGAAAGAAGCCTTAGCATTCTTACTTCCTCCTATAATATTGTTATATCGTCTTCACATTATTATACTAGTATACCATAAACAGTTTTATATTCATGTCCATAAATATTTCGATAAAATTATTTTACGAACAATGTTGAAAAATAGACGATATTATGAAACCAAAAAACCGAATCCTCACACTTTAAGTGACTGGATTCGGTCTTTATGATTGTTTAATTTAAGATTAATACCAGTGGTTTGCGTGCCAGAAGTCAATGGCTCCTTGAACACTACCGTAACGGTTTACCATGTAATCATACATCCAAGCAAGTTGCGTATAAGGGTTGGTTGCCCAGTCTACGCCATGACTTGCCATCTTATTACCTGGTAATGCTTGTGGTAATCCATAAGCACCACTTGTTGGGTTCGAAATAGTATGATTCCAACCCGATTCGCGTTGGATAATATATGCCCAACCTTCAATCTCACTTGCGGATAACCCTTTCTGGATAGCCAGTTGATCAAATGCTTCACGTGCGCTAAGATTTTGAGGCGCACTCGTATCAACCGTCGTTACTTCTGTTGTTTCTTCTTGCCATAGTGATTCTGTTTCAACCACTTCAACGGTTGTAACAGGTTCTTGCGTTAGCTCTGTCACTACTTCTGGGATCGTTTCAGTAATTTGTGTCGTCACTTCTGCAGTTTCTTCCACATAAGTTTCTTCCACAGTTGCTTCTTCCGCAGTTGTTTCTTCAACATAGGTTGGTTGTTCTATCACAGTAGCTTCTTCAGTTTCTGTTGGATTTTGGTTAAATGAAGCTGTATCAACTAACAATGAACGCTCATTCGACTCCGTTTCAGAAATTTCCGTTTGTGGCGCATCAACTTGTTGCGTTAAGTAAAGCGAACGTCCAGCTACAATATGATTTGGGTTATCAATATTGTTTAATGCCATAACTTCTGCGACAGAGATCCGCATTGCTTTAGCGATTGTTGAAAGCGTGTCTCCCCAACGGATGGTGTAAACATTATTGTATTGCAAATCATTTTGAATCGAGTAAGCAACTTCATTGTAAGTACGTTGGATCCAATCGTTAACTAACGTTAATGATTGGTGAGATGTTGATTGTGCTGAGACCGGCTGTCCCACTGATAAGATTAAGCTACTTGTAAGTGTCATCATGATGACTTTAAATGATTTCTTCATATAATCTCCTTCGGCAATCCTTCGAAATAAACAAATTGTGTCGGGACTGCATTCGTAGTATAGATGTTATCTTACAATAAGCCGATAAAAAGGAAAAGCGTTAAACGCGATTTGTAAATCGAGCTTAACGCTTCTTACACGGCATGAAATTTTTGTTAACAAATTGTAATACTATGCCAAGCTTTCAACTTGATCCAATAAGCTATCAACATAGGCAATCGTTTGATGTAGCGCTTCTGGCGTGCTCATATCAACATCTGCTGCTTGTGCTAGTTCAAGTGGGCTCAGTGTTCCACCTGCTTTTAAGACGTCAAGCCATTGCTTGATCGCCTCAGTTTCGCCTTTAGCAATCCGTTGTCCCATTTGAGTTCCGATAGTTAATCCTGCTGAATAAGTGTATGGATAGAGTCCCATATGATAATGTGGTTGACGCATCCACGTTAATTCTGCGCCCGGATTAATTTCGACAGCGCCTTGCCAGAAATTCTCTAAAGTTTCTTTGAAGAATTGGTTAAGTACTGCTGCATTCAAGACATCTTCTCGGTCTACTGCTTGATAAACTTTGCGTTGGAAGTCCGCTTCCAATAAATGCGTTACCATATTATGGTAATATGTCCGTGAGATGAATTCAGTAATTAAACTGCGCTTAGCTTGATCATCGATATCTTGCGCTAATAAGTATTGGCACATAATAACCTCATTACACGTTGATGGCGCTTCGACAAAGTACATACTTGGTTCTGGAGTGATTGCAAGTTGATCACGATACTGAAGTACAAAATGTCCAGCATGGCCTAATTCGTGTGCTAGTACTAAAACTTCACTTAATAACCCCGTCCAGTTTAATAAGATATAAGCAGGTCCTTGGTAACTTGTCGAACAAAATCCTCCAGTCGACTTCGTCTGATTCATTGGGTAGTCGATCCACCGCTCAGCAAAGGCTTGGCGGAAAATAGCTAAATATTCATCCCCCATCACTTGGAAAGCATCAAGCAACATCTGTTCACTTTGCTCAATCGTAATATGGCTCGATTCTCCTTTAGTGAAAGGCATCTTAATATCAGCTAATGAGACTTTTTCTAATCCATGTTCTTTGGCAAGTAATGTTGCATAGCGTTGCATGACGGGTGCAAAATCATTGGTTAACGTATCGATAATTTGATTGTAGCTATCACGTGTGACTTTCTGGTCAAATAATAAATAGTCGATAACTGAATCAAAGCCACGTAATGTTGCCATTTTCTTCTCAGTTTGCACGCGATTAATATAATTACTTGCAAGTGTATGCTGATAACGTGCAAGACTTTGATGGAATGCATCCCAACTTGCGTGGCGTATTTTGAAGTCCGGATGCCCTTCATAATCACCTTCGAATGCATTGAAGCTATTCATATAAACTTTGCCGTCAATTTCAAAGTTGTCAAACGCCATATCTTGGAATTTAGTAGCACCATACAATGCGTAAGAATGATAAAGATTTCCACTTAAATAACTCAAAGCATCCTCTACTGCCGGGTCTAGTCGAATATCTTTATAACGAATAATTTCATCGATAAAGTATTGGTAAGGCGCGCCTTCTGGCGTCGATTTTACTTGCTCGAGCAACTCGGTACTTATGGCGCTTAACTCAGAATGATAGAACGATAAGCCTTGACTCAGCTTACCAAGTAAAAATCCTAACCGCACCGCATTTTCTTCATATTGCGAATTTGTTTTATCGACTTCATAACCGAGTGAAGCATACATTCGGATGTGGTTTATTGACCGTTCAATTTCCTCATATTCAATAAGTGATTGAACAATCATTTTAATATCTTTCAGTTGGTTTTTGTATTGTTGATGGAATTGTTCCACCTTTTGCTTGAGTGATTCAACCGCTGCTTCAAACTCAGCTTGATCGCTAAATAGTAGTGATAAATCCCATGTTTCCTGGGTTGGAACTTGGTCTCGTGTTGGTAATTGGGTCATATTTTTACCTCCATTTAATGATTATCATTATCATAAATTATCCTCGCGCTCCTGGCAAGGACAAATATAGAAGTTTTAATATGAAGGATAATATTACAATAATTTATTATTTTATTCATTTATTCAATCGCCGTTGTGTGTTAAAATATAGATATCGATTCAGCATAAAGGGGGCCAAAAAATGCAAAAAATTGATGTTAATAGTCATGAAATCGATGAAATTGTGGAAATCTTAAAAGTACTAGCGCATCCAATTCGCTATTCAATTGCTAAGACATTACTAGAAAATGGTTCGATGAACGTTAAATCTATCCAAGAAAATTTAGATTTACCACAATCAACAGTTTCTCAACATATCAGCAAAATGCGACAATTAGGTGTCGTTAACAATAATCGTGAAGGTACTAAGATTTTCTATGATATCGTTAATCCAATTGCGATTAATGTGATCAAAAGCACCGTTAAATAACTTTATCAATAAGAATTAACTTTAGGCTGAACCTTTGGGGGGTTCAGCCTTTTTTATGCAAAAAAAACGATCCTTCCGGATCGCTAAATATTAAAAGATTATTCTTCCACTTTAATCCATAAGTCAGAACGTACTTCATTGAACGCGTCGTGAACACGCAGTGATAACATTGCTAAGCTGTCCGCAATAGTGTCATAGTTGGCAGGGTATGCCGTATAAACTGCGAGCGAATAAGAACCATAAGGCGTAATAAAAGTTGCCACATCATTTTGTTCGCTTGAACCGAGTCCAGACTTATTATATGAAGTTGTCGCTCCACCATAAAGATAACTTCTCAGAAAAGTATGTGTGTTCATAAATAATTTATTAACTAGCATATCGTCGTAGGGCTCGCCATTTAGACGATTATTGTATAGTAAAGCAAAAAATCGTGCAGCATCAGAAGGGGTGGTCGTTAAGTAAGTATCTTCTCCATAATACTTGCCATAAACATAGGTATCGAAGAGTCCGATTTGTTGAAGTCTTGGGTTTATTTTCTCGCCGCCTCCGACCGTATCAATTAACATATTGGCTGCAGTATTATCCGAGTAAATTGCCACTAAATCCACTAATTCATCAATATAAAATTGGCTGCCGGTCGGATATCCTTGAATGATACCAGCTCCAGGGACACGATCGGAATCATAGAGCGTGACCACTTGATAAGGGTCTAATTCACCCGTTCGATATTGATGATATAACTCCCCAAGCACATAAATCTTCTGAGTACTGGCCGGGAAAAACGGATGATCATTGACGCTCACTTGAGCCATCGTTTCATTATTAATAAATGATGCTCCTACGTCTGCCGCAATACTATCCACTTCTTCTTGTAACACAGCTTCAATCGTATCAAGCAGTGTTCGTTCACTGTAATACGTTGGGACATAGTGTGTTCTCGATAGGTCTTGTTGTATCCAGCCTAATTCATCATAGCCCACCATAACATGCAACCAAACTTGGTTTTCACTTCGATATTCTTCAACGACTTCAAGTGGCATATCGTAGAAATTCTTCGTTGAAGCGACTAATACAGATCCTCGAGTACCCGGAGGCGATGAGAGAATCAATTGATCGGTTGCTTTATATAATATGCTATAATGATTCGATTTTAGTGAATACATTTGCTTATAGTCATCTTGGTTTCGCTCAAAAAATAATGACTTGCCGATTGACGGGGAAAGTTGCTTGATAATTCTGCTTTGCTCAATAAAGTTATCCAAATCATCTTGACTTAAAGAAGTTGGTTGGATCACACCTTGATTATAATAAAGGTATTCTCCATCTGTATCTTGGTGCCAACCTGTATAAAGTCTATCATCCTGGAATAAATATCTCTTACCTTGATATTCATACCATCTTAATTCATTAATTCCCTCATCCTCTACTAATCGATATTGATTCGCATAAGAATACGGAGAATCTTTTGCAACTTGAGGACTATTATAGAACCATGGGAGCTCATCTTCGGTTAACCCTGCCGGCAGTGAACGCATTTGATCGCTTGAAACAACTTGAGCGATGAGTGATTCTTTCTCACGGTTACTAACGCCTACCTCAAGATAGTCATCTTTCATTCGCTTGACTAAAAATCCACCTTCAGGGGTTAAGTCAAGCTCCATTTTTGAATAATGTAAATCACTTGTGTCAAAAGGATTTTTCACAAAGGTCTGCAACCATTGTGAGACTTGGTAGGTCACATCCTCTTGAACAAAAGTATGGATTGAGGCATAAAGCACACCACCAGTCAGTAAACCTAGTAATAGGATAAAAATCCCCCATTGACGCTTTGTATAGGGTTTATTCAATGCTTAAACCTCCTCTAATCGTTATAATTCAAGATTTGGATTGATAATTAATTCGACTTCCTGACGGTAATGTTCTTCCAGGTGTTGTGTCCACGTGATTTCAGGATAATGTTCGATAAATCGTTGATAGGAAAATTGTTCGCGTAGCTCAATTTCATCTTGATGTTGATGAATCACTTGATGCTGAATAAAGGCATCATAAGCGGTGCGGTTTAATTCTCCGCCTTGTTCTTGGTACCATTGATCTGCTATTAAATGTGTGTAAAATTGGTCGTGCGCTTTTTGTTCTAAAAACGCTATTATGTCTATACCATTGGATATTCCCCACGTTTGTTGAACATACTCATCCAGTGAGAGCCCCTCAGCTTCTGCTTGTTCATCCACTTTCTCAATATAGGCTTCACTATAAGTATCTAATTCATCAGGGTCAATCACAAACTCACTGTGTACTCGATAAAATTTGATGACTTCCGGTAAAATCACTCGATAAAAATGTTGTTCGTATAATCGATTAGTATAAAGCTCTACACCCAATTGTTCTAATTGTTCAACTGATGTTATTTGAGGTAGATTGAGCTGTTGAATCATTTCATCGGTTAAATGCGTCGTAAATTCCCCCGTATTCGCTTCGTATTCTTTTTTAGCTTTTAATAATAATGGTTGAGCAATCGTATCTCGCGATGGCATTTCAAGTTGTAAAAGTTCGGGTGAAATCGGTATTGATGGATCGTTTATCGTTAATTTAACTGTACTTTTCATCATCATCCTCCATAACTCAAATTTTATCAAAATAGTTAGAAATAACAAGACCTTAGCGCACTGGCTATAGCTATCCATTGAATTATAATTTTCTCCATTGTCTTATTGAGATGTATTATGAGAGAATAAAACGTTTTCCACATTTTGGCTCTATGAAAGCGATTTGTTGAAAAGAAAATTCTAATTGTATTAATATCCCACTTTAAAGACAAGAAGAACTACCTATACTATAATAATATATGTAATGAGGTTACAAAATAAATGAATTTTTGAAAGGGGAATTACTATGGTTGCAATGCAAATTTTATCAACTCATATTCAAGCTCAAAAAGATTCCGGAACAGTTATTAAAAACAACTGGCGCCAATTATATCGTCGTGATAGTCAATTTACTTATCCTGAAGCAACTTTAGTGTTGCCAAAGAATCGTAAAAACTAATTTCTAATAACTAACGAGCACACATTTTCGAATGTGTGCTCTTTTTTGTTCGGATGGATAGTGTAGGAAGGGAACCTATCTGGATTTCAGTATCTAGATAGATTCAAGCGACAAACCTACTTAGATTTACAAATCCAAGATGATTCAAGTGACAAACCTACTTGGATTTACGAATCCAAGATGATTCAAGCGGCAAACCTATTTGGATTTACAAATCCAAGATGATTCAAACGATAAACCTATTTGGATTTTTAAATCCTAGATGATTCAAACGACGAATCTATTTGGATTTACATATCCAAGATGATTCAAGCGATAAACCTACTTGGATTTACATATCCAAGATGATTCAAG
>NZ_JH932300.1:258842-270775 GCF_000301055.1 Falseniella ignava CCUG 37419 | reverse complement strand
CTATTTGGATTTACATATCCAAGATGATTCAAGCGATAAACCTACTTGGATTTACATATCCAAGATGATTCAAGCGACAAACCTATTTGGATTTACAAATCCAAATAGATTCAACTCAAATAAAAAGACACGCTCGATACTCAATCCAATGATCCAGTATCAAGCGTGTTTTTAATTTAGACTATCTCTCTTCTCGCAGGAAGAATATTAATAGAGCTGCACCAACGATACCGCCGATTAACCATGAAACGAGGTAAAGTAGTGGTTGGGTGACGCCTCCAGCTAAAACTGCGAAGATTCCACCGTGTGGTACATAACTTACACAATTGAAAATCATACTTAACGCCCCTGCAACTCCGGCTCCTACTGCGAGCGATGGGATTACTTTGAGTGGGTTCGATGCGGCAAAAGGAATCGCTCCTTCTGTAATAAAGGCTGCGCCCATTACGTAGTTAACGAGTGCCGTATTGGTTTGTTCTTTCGTCCATAGGTGACGGTTGATTGTGGCTGAAAGTGCGATGGCTAATGGAGGTACCATCCCACCTATCATAACAGCTGCCATGACGTTTGAGCCAGCACCGTTTGCTGCGGTAACTAAGGCTGTACCAGTAACATAAGCCGCTTTATTAATCGGTCCACCCATGTCGATTGACATCATTGCTGCCACGACAAATCCTAAGACTAGGTTCCATTCCGTTGGAATGCTTGATAAGAAGTTCACCAAACCATCCATTACTGCACCCATTGGAGCGTTAATTACAAAGAACATTAACAGTCCCATTATTAAAACGCCAAAGACTGGGTATAGGAAGATTGGTTTCATTCCCTCTAATGATTTTGGTAGCCAGCTAAATGCTTTGCGTAGAACCCAAACAATCCCGCCGGCAAGGAATCCTGCAATCAAAGCACCTAAGAATCCGGATGGAACGGTTCCGTCAAAGACGCCAACTCCGCCTCCGAAGGCAGATAATGATGCTGGGTTCGCAAAAATTCCACCCATTAATCCAATCACTAACCCTGGACGATCTGCCATTGAGTGACCGATAAATCCAGCAAGAATTGGTAGCATCATCGCAGATGATAAATTACCTAATGTGGCGAATACTTGTGCAATTGGGCTGTAAGAAGGATCCGCTGGATTGGCTGCATTAATTCCCCAGAAGAAGGAAATCGCCGTTAAGATTCCACCTGCTACCACGAAAGGTAACATATGTGATACCCCATTCATCAAATGCTTATAAATTCTACGTCCAATCGACTCATGCTCATCAGAGAGTGATTCATCGTTCAATTCATCCGAAGAAGCGTGATAAAACGGCGCATTCCCTTTCGCCGCACGCTCAACTAATTCTTGCGCCTTATTGATACCATCCGCAACTTTCGTAATAATAACGGGTTTGCCATCAAAGCGGCCCATCTCCACTTGTTTGTCTGCTGCGACAATAATCGCTGTTGCTTGTGCAATATCTTGGGCTGTTAATCGGTTTCCGACACCGGTCTGACCGTTTGTCTCAACTTTAATTTTGTAGCCAGCATTCGCGGCAGCTTGATTCAGCTTTTCTTCGGCCATGTAGGTATGGGCAATTCCTGTTGGACATGCTGTTACCGCTAGTAAGTATGGTTGTTCAGTAGATGAAGTATCAACAGTTTCTGTAACCACTTGTTCTTCTTGGGATGCTTCAGACTCATCATATTTATCAAGTGCTGCAAGTGCGTCTTGAGGTGTTTGTGCTTTTAAGAGTGCATTTTTTGCAGCCGGGTTCATTAATACTTTCGATAATTGAGCAAGGGCTGCTAAGTGCTCTCCGCCCTCTTCAGGCGCACTAATCATAAAGATCAGCTTGGCAGGTTGTTGGTCAAATGACTCCCACTCTATTCCGGCTTCACTGCGTCCAAAAATAATGGCTGGACGCTTAACCGATGCATCTTGCGCATGCGGGATGGCAATCTCATCTCCCACACCGGTCGTGGATTGCGCTTCGCGAGCTTCTAACTTTTCGACATAGGCATCGACATCTTGAATTCCTCCGACTTGAGCAAAACGCTCAGCTAAATGGCGCATTGTCTCGCTCTTAGTAGTGGTCTTAAGCGATAAGTCCATCGCCTCCGGCACAAATAAATCAACTAGTTTCATCTTTTGACTCCTTTTCTATCCCCTTTGTTTTTATAATTTAACAACTTTAATTTGTTGCTTTAAGTCTTCAATATGATCACGCTTTGCAATACCTACTGAAAAGGCAGTAGCACTACCGCATGCAGCTGCTTGTTGTAAGCTTAAAGCTGGGTCCTCTGACTCAGTGTATTTTGCCATAAAGCCAGCAACCATTGAATCCCCTGCTCCGACTGAATTAATTACCGTTCCTTGAGGGACATTGGCTTGATAAATATCTCCTGTAGGGGTCAATAAAATTGAGCCTGCTCCCCCTAATGAAACGAGTACATTTTGCGCACCACGTAATTGCAACTGATTCGCATAATTAATAATGTCTTTTGTGGTATTGATTTCAATTCCAAATATTTCTGATAATTCATGTTGATTTGGCTTAATTAAGAAAGGTCTGTAAGCTAAACACGCCGTTAACAAATCTTTATTCGAATCGAGAACGAATTTGGCTCCTTTATCTTGCGCCAGCTTCGCGATGGCTTGATAATGACTCTCATCCAAACCAGGTGCAGCATTTCCTGCTAAAAAGATTGCGTCTTCTTCTGTCACGACAGAGTCTAAATATTGATACAGCGAATCAAAATCTTTGCTCGTAATATTTGGTCCTGGTGCATTAATCTCTGTCTCTTCTTCCGCTTTGATTTTTACATTAATTCGAGTAGGTTCTTGAACGTTGATAAAATGATGATCAATATTCGCTTGATTCAGTTGTTGCTTAATATAGTCTCCAGTAAATCCACCGACAAAGCCAGTTGCTTGAGTTTTTAATCCCAGCTCATTCAGTATGTTTGACATATTAATTCCCTTCCCACCCATCACATAGGCAGTCTGATCAACGCGATTCAATTCCCCTAGCGCAATAGATTGAGCTTGAACCACTAAATCAATCGCTGGATTAAACGTTATCGTGTAATTCATTATTGTGTAACCTCCTTAATATGGGCGACCGCTTGATACCCTGTCCGCTGATTGGGGGTCAATTGATCTGTAATCACCCGAGCATTCTCCAACTGCCTTACCTGGTAAAATGAAACTTTATCAAACTTGCTATGATCCGCTAGAAAATAAGCTTCATTCGCTGCTTGGTGTGCCAAACGCTTGATGGTTCCTTCTTCTTCATCTGGCGTAGTAAGACCGTAGGTCAAGTCGATACTGTTGATTCCTATAAAAGCTTTGTTGAAACGGTACGAGCTTAATTGACGAATGGTAATGGCGCCAACGATAGCCTGCGTTCTTACTTTTAATCTGCCCCCTAGCAAGATTGACTCCATCTGATATTCAGCGAGTCGTTGCGCTTGAGCCAATCCATTCGTGATGACTTTCACCCCTTCGACCTCGGCTAAATACGGAATCATCTCGTAAGTCGTTGTCCCCGCATCCAAAAAAATCGTATCGCCCGACTCAACCCTACTTGCAGCTTCTTGAGCAATAAGCTCTTTAACTTCATGATAACTCGTCGTGCGTTCTGCTAATGGCATATCTTGGTCTAATTGATAAATTCTTTTCGCTCCACCATGAATTCGAATCAATTGTCCTGCTTGTTCCAGTTGAGATAAATCACGTCGGATGGTCGATTCTGATACATTAAGTTGTTGAACTAAATCCTTCACTTCTATGACAGAAGTGCGATTAAGTTGATTGATTATGAATGATTGACGTTCTTCTGTTAACATATTTTTGCTCCTTTTCTTCAATATACCTTATTTTTTGACCGATTTCAATCATAATCATCCAGTTTCGTTCAGAAAATGAAAACCATTCAAAAAACCACTAGAGCATCTGCCCTAGTGGTTTAATTAAGCTTAATTTTTAGTTATCAATGCTACTGTCTCGTACGGACCAAATTCTACCGTAGCTTTAATGGTTTCTATGGCTCCGTTGCCGATTAATCGTTGCCATTCAAATTCTAACCATTCCGTCGGTACGTCTAGCGCAACTGTTTCAGCGTAGAAGTTAGACAGTACCAATAATTTTTTCCCTTCATATTCACGCCAGTAACCCATAATTTGTGGGTGATCCAATAGCACACTTTGATAATCGCCTTTAGCAATCACTGGAACTTCTTTGCGAAGTGCAGCTAATTGTTGGTAGTAGCGATAAATTCCGTTCGCTGCCAATTCCTTTTCAGCGTTAACGGATGGGTAATTATCCGCCACCGCTAACCATGGAGTCCCTGTGGTAAATCCACCATGTGGTTGATCATTCCATTGGAATGGCGTTCGTGAATTATCCCGTGATTTCGACTGAATAATTTCCATCGCTTCCTTTTCACTGATGCCGCGCTCTAATAAGATGTGATAATAATTGAGTGTCTCCACATCTCGATATTGATCAATGGTCGTGTAATTAGGGTTTGTCATCCCAATTTCTTCCCCTTGATAGATGTATGGTGTGCCGCGCATCAATTGAATCGTCTGAGCCAACATCGTCGCTGTCTCGTACGGATATTTTTCAACATCACCAAAGCGGCAGTTCGAACGCGGTTGGTCATGGTTATTTAGGAATAATGCATTCCAACCTCGACCTTCAGACATTCCTACTTGCCAATGGTCCATAATTTGCTTGAATGCAGCAAAATCAACCGGTGCTTTCGACCATTTATCACCGTGGGCATAATCGACCTTCAGATGATGGAAACTAAAGATCATCGATAATTCATCCCGTTCTGGCTGAGTATATTGAAGGCCATTTTCAACGGTTGTTGAAGACATCTCACCTACTGTAATAATGTTATCATAGCGACCAAATGTCTCACGAGCTAACTCCTTCACCCATTCATGGACAATCGGCGTATCCGTGTAGAGTGCTTTTTCTTGGCTTGACCCCGGTTCCTCACTATCCACAAAATCCATCTTCCCAATGACATTTAACACATCAAAACGAAAACCTGTGACACCTCGCTCTAACCAAAAATTCACTACGCTAAATAATTCACGTCGAACGTTCGGATTATGCCAGTTCAAATCAGCTTGTTGCTTGGCATAAAGGTGTAAATAGTAAAGGTCGGTATCGCCAAATTTCTCCCAAGCAGGGCCACCAAATTTAGACTCCCAATTGGTTGGTAGTGATCCGTCCGCTTTCGCCGGTTTTAAATAAAAGAAATCTTGATAGTATGGATCACCCGCTAATGCTTTCTGAAACCACTCATGTTCAGTCGAGCAATGATTTAGCACCATATCGAGCATAATCCCCATGTCACGCTCTTTAGCTGCTTCAATTAATTGATCGACATCCGCCATTGTCCCGTAGAGAGGATTCACAGCCGTATAATCACTTACATCGTAGCCGTTATCATACTGTGGTGAAGGATATATCGGACTTAACCAAACCATATCCACGCCTAATTCTTTCAGATAATCGAGTTTCTCAGTAATACCGGGTATATCTCCAGTACCTGACCCCGTCGTGTCATTAAAAGATTTAGGATAGATTTGATAGATCGTCATTGTTTCTTTATTAAACATAATTACTCCTTTGTAATAAAACAATTGAAAAACTGCTAACATCATTACAACGAACGTAACGAAGTTAGCAGTGACAAACGTTAATTCATGAATTATTTATTGAAGAATGGAATATTTAAATCAATTCCTTTATCTGTCAAGAAATTAATTCGTTTGAACGTTAAAGTAAGAACGAATGGAACTACAATCGCAACAGCCATTGCTACAAAGAACATTCCCATTGAATCAATGTGGATTACTAAGAAACCTGGTAACCCCCCAACTCCAATCGAATTCGATTGAATATTAAACGTTGTAGAAATTAAACCAGCCGTTGCACTACCAATCATGGCCGCAACAAATGGGTATACGTATTTTAAAGTCACCCCGAACATCGCTGGCTCGGTAACACCTAGGTAAGCTGAAATCGCTGACGGTAAAGTGATTTGATTTTCCTCCGCATCGTGACGTGTCATCCACCATACCGCTAATACCGCTGAACCTTGCGCAATATTTGATAAAGCAATCATCGGCCATAAACCAGTAGTCCCTGTATCGGCAATCAATTGACTGTCGATCGCATTGGTCATATGGTGTAATCCAGTAATCACTAATGGTGAGTAGAATCCACCAAAAATTGCACCAAATAACCAAGAAAGTGGCCCGCTTAATCCTGCTAAGACGACTTTCGAAATTAAATCACCTAACCACCAACCAATTGGACCTAAAATCGTATGCGCTAAAATAACGGCTGGTAAAAGTGATAAGAATGGTACTAAGATCATTGATAAATATTCTGGAACCACTTTACGCCAGAATCGCTCTAAATAACTTAAAGCAACTCCTGCAAACATAGCAGGTAATACTTGAGCTTGATAACCAATCATATCAATACTGAATGAACCAAAATTCCATTGTGGAACCTCACCGCTAGCTAAGGCACCTGCTGCACCATACGCATTCAATAATTGAGGTGAAACTAGCGTTATCCCTAATACAATCCCTAAAATTTGAGTCGTTCCGAGTTTACGCGTTACTGACCAAGTAATGCCTACTGGTAAGAAGTGGAAAATTGCTTCACCAGGTAACCATAAGAAGTGGTTCACCCCATTCCAAAATGGTGATACAGCCACAATCGTTTGATTACCTAACCTTGAGAATTCTACCCCTTCAAGAATATTACGAAAACCTAAAATAAGTCCACCCACAATAATTGCCGGGATAATCGGTGCGAAAACTTCAGCTAAGAACGTCATAATACGTTGCCACCAAGCTTGATTTACCTCAGCAGCTGCTTTGACGTCTTCTTTAGTACTTGTTGTCGTCACGTTCGAGAATTTTGCGAACTCCTCGTAGAACTTCGAAACCTCATTCCCAATAATAACTTGGAACTGTCCTGCTTGAGTGAACGTTCCTTTTACAGATGGGAGTGCTTCAATTGCTTCTACATTTGCCTTGTTGTTATCAGCTAAGGCGAATCGCAAGCGTGTCGCACAGTGCGTCACAGCATTGATATTCTCATCACCACCGACCAAACGAAGTAGCTCTTTTGCATCTTGTTTAAAATCTGCCATCATACAACCTCCTAATTATAATATTTTGTTACACAAAAACTATAGCATGATTAAAAGGTTGCTTCAAGAAATACGCTTACATAGTAAATGTAAAAAGAGAAAGCCTATCGGCTCTCTCAGAAAAATTGCATTTGATGATACACGCCAAGAAGGACTTGAACCTTCATCGATCGCTTAGGAGGCGATTGCTCTCTCCTGTTGAGCTATTGGCGCAAGTATATTTCATTATAATTATACAATAAATGAAAATATAATGAAACCCGCGATACCAGAGCCAATAATAATCCGGATTGGATTTATCTCGTACTTACGGAGTAATCCTAAAGATATTACAAAGATAATAAATGAAATTACATTAAAATCCGCTAGTACCACTGGGAAAGACGTCGTGCCAAAAAAGGCGGTTAAGATAATTGTTAATCCAGCTGAGGCAATTAAGGCTACTACAGCGGGGCTCATGCTTGCCACAACATCTTGAACTAGATTGACTTCTTGAAATTTAAAGAAAAAATAAGCAAGTAATATTACAATGATCATGGAAGGTAAAACAATCCCTAGAGTTGCTACAATCCCTCCAGGTACCCCTAAAAGTTGATTACCGACAAAAGTTGCCGCATTAATCGCAATCGGACCCGGTGTCATCTCAGAAATAGTTAATACATCAATAAATTGTTGTGGCGTCATCCAACCCAATTCTTGTACGATCAACCGATCAATCATTGGTAAAACTGCATACCCTCCACCAAAGCTAAGTAAGCCAATTTGAAAGAAGACCCAAATTAATTTTAAATATAACATGCTTTATTCACGCTCCTGACGCTTTAATTGGTATAAAGAATACACAATACCTACGACGACTGAAAAGGCCAATAGCCAGATCACATTAATACGAAAACCAATCGCAGCTACTAAAGCGATAATCATTACGGTGATATGTACTTTATCACCGGTTTTTATAATACGTTGTGCCATATCATACACAACACTAAAGATAATGGCTGCAATCCCCGCTTGCATCCCTTTCATCACATTCGCAACATAGAAATTATCACGGATAAACAAATAAATATATGTTGCGATCGTCATAATCATTAGCGGGGGTATAACGGTCCCCGCAGTCGCAACCAAAGCCCCTAACAATCCACACATCCGGTAGCCTAAAATAATCGATGTATTAACAGCTACAGGACCAGGCGCCGACTGTCCGATTGAAATCAGCCTTAATATTTCATCTTGATCGATCCAACCTAGCTCTTTACTAAAACGTTCTTTCATTAATGGAACGATAACATACCCTCCCCCAAAAGTGAACATACTAATATAAAAAGTTGAGGTAAATAACGTCCATAACATGGATTGTTTTGTCTTTTGCGACATTTTATCTCTCCTAACTATTCTCTTCCAAAAATCAGCATCTCCCGATTAATGGGGCTAATCATTTTAAATCCTTGTTCTAAATATAACTCAACCACTTCCCATTCCGCCATCTCACCTTGATACCAGTGACGAGGAATTACAATATAATCAACCGCTGGATCATATTCTTGCTGATGATGATAGAATAAATCATAAACGTAAGGATGGTCTGCTAATTCAACTGTTGAATTTGAATTTGTTAAAATAACTGCCTCTTTATCCAATGAACGTAGCTCTTGACGTATCTTCTGAAAATGTAGTTTATTTTGAGCATAATCAGTAAAACGATAAGATTGAGGCCAGTAATTCGTCATCGTAAAGGCATAAGATGCTCCAAAAGCGAGTGTTAATAACCATCGAATAACATGATGCTTCCTTTGAAATTGTTGTGATAATACATCAACTCCTAAAATAAGCATCCAAAGTATTAACGTAAAGCTTCCATATGCATATTGTTTACCTAAATCAATTTGATACGGATAATCACTTAATAAGTTGATAACGAGCAAAGGTAGTAATAATAAATAAGTTGTCCAATTCATTTGTATAAAAATCATTCCTACCGTTGAAATCACAACGATTATCAGAAAAATAATTTTCGTCGGCTTCATTAAATTATGCAGGGTAAACGAAGGATTCATCAATGCATTTTTTACGACCGCTCCAAGTCCTGATTGTTCCGGTAACATAAAGTTTTTGAAGCGTGACGTCATCGCACCGTCCCCATACTGATTCAACCAAAGTATGCATCCTGAAAAATAAATAATCGGCCATAAAATCATAACATAAATTAAAATCCGTCGAAAACTTCGTGAAAACTCAAATTTACCTTGCAATATAAAATAGAGCCCCAGGCTTATCACATAAATCATCGCATCTTCTTTAACACCTAAAGTAAGTAAGGTAAAGAGCAAAACTCCCCATCTTTTTTGTGAGATTACACAATAAATTAACGAGAGTATTAAAGGCGGAAGTAATGCATTTTCATGAAAGTCATAGAGATGCCCTGTTAACATTCCGGGTAATACGATATACAACGCAAGCAATAAAAAACGAGTGTTTTGTTTGAATTCAAATTGTTTTAAAATTAAATATAAAGGAATTAACCCCAACAACGTTAGCACTACTTGCATTAAGTTTAAGGTTTCCGGTCTTGGAAACATCGCAAATATCGGTGCTAATAAATATAATGTGGGTGAGACATGCACTTTAAAGTGACTTAGCAACCCATCACGTTCTAATGTCGTAACTGGACCGGCGCCTCGGACTATGTTATGAAACATTTGGGTAAAAATACCCATATCATAATTAAACGAAGACACCATAAAAATACGTAATAATAAAATACCACTTACAAAACATACAATAAACGTTAATAATAAAACGATAATGTATTTAAAACCTTTTAATGAAACTCGTTGAGCAATTAACAAAGTTAGCATTACGCTCACAAAAATAATCAACCAAAGTGAAAATGAAAAATATAACTGCTCTGACAAATTAAAAGTAAATACTGAATGTTCTGAGTGCCATCCAATGATAACTAGTTTAATGATGGTTTCGACGATTAAACAACCATATAATAAATAATCATATTTATAATTTGAGCTACGTGATAAATAAAAGTGAATTAAGAATGGAAGTAAAAAAATAAGGTAGCCGATTAAAATTGCTGGCTCAAAAATAAATACAATCAACACATTAAAAATAACAAACATCAGAAAACTAAACAAAGAAAATGATCCTGAAGGCCATACTCGTTCAACATGATAAGTAATTAAAGCGCCGATTGCTGTAATCAATACTAGTACAGTCATTGAAAGAGGAGCATTTAATTGCGTAATCAACTGAGATGAACTAGAAAAAATTAATGATAGTAAAATATATAATAAGTAGCCTTCTAATAAATATTTTAAAAAAGACGGAAAAAGACGGTCCAAATTCAACATCATTCACCTACACTATATAAAATCGAGGGTAATATAAAATCTATAAAAAAAGAAAAACCACTCAGAGCTGAAAATAGAAAACGCAGAAATCACGCGCCTGTCTTTTCAGATTTGAGTGGTATAGAAAATACTCGGCTAATAACCCCTCATTTGCTAGGGCTAGTATAACATAGTCATACTTGTTTTAAAAGTTGTGTAAAAAGTATCAAAAATATGAAAAAACTATCATAAACACGTTAAAACAATGTTTATCATAGTTATCTTGCCTTACTAATACCGGCGGTCGGGATCGAACCGACACGCCCCGCAAAGGGCACTGGATTTTGAGTCCAGCGCGTCTGCCAATTCCGCCACGCCGGCATATTATAGACACACCCTGTAGGGGTCGAACCCACAACCTTCTGATCCGAAGTCAGACGCTCTATCCAGTTGAGCTAAGGGTGCACTAGCTTCAACATTCTATAGAAGCAAAAGGCGGTAGCCGGATTTGAACCGGCGGTCAAGGTTTTGCAGACCCGTGCCTTACCACTTGGCTATACCGCCTCGATTTAAAAAAAGACCATATATAGTAATATACATGGTCAGTACTGGGGTAGCTGGATTCGAACCAACGAATAACGGAGTCAAAGTCCGGTGCCTTACCGCTTGGCTATACCCCAATAATAAATAATATATAACCTATATTGACTAAATATAGGGCGACCGATGGGAATCGAACCCACGAGTGTCGGTGCCACAAACCGATGCGTTAACCACTTCGCCACGATCGCCATCATAAGTAACTAACAGGGGTAGCAGGAATCGAACCCACATCGACGGTTTTGGAGACCGCTGTTCTACCGTTGAACTATACCCCTATGTGGTGGTCATTGAAACCAATGTGGTGAATCTCCTACAAAATAAATATTAATGGAGGGGGGCAGATTCGAACTGCCGAACCCGAAGGAGCGGATTTACAGTCCGCCGCGTTTAGCCACTTCGCTACCCCTCCATGGTGGCTTGGGACGGAATCGAACCGCCGACACCTTGAGCTTCAATCAAGTGCTCTACCAACTGAGCTACCAAGCCTTAATATTAACGGTCCGGACGGGACTCGAACCCGCGATCTCCTGCGTGACAGGCAAGCATGTTAACCACTACACCACCGGACCAATATTCAATTATAATGGAGAATGACGGGATCGAACCGCCGACCCTCTGCTTGTAAGGCAGATGCTCTCCCAGCTGAGCTAATTCTCCGAGGAATTGTTCAGTATGATCCGTACGGGATTCGAACCCGTGTTACCGCCGTGAAAGGGCGGTGTCTTAACCACTTGACCAACGGACCTTTAAAAAAATGTTTTTATAAGGAAGTGCTTATCGTTAACTGCACTACGTTTAGTTCCAG
>NZ_JH932300.1:244065-258607 GCF_000301055.1 Falseniella ignava CCUG 37419 | reverse complement strand
TTGGTTATGCTCTGCAGTTAACAGCTAACCACTTGACCAACGGACCTTTAAAATATACCGCTAAATAAATAACGGAGAGTAAGGGATTCGAACCCTTGAGACGAGTATAAGTCGCCTACACGATTTCCAATCGTGCTCCTTCGGCCAGCTCGGACAACTCTCCGAATTAACCGCTACTCCGCCAGTTGGGCTCGAACCAACGACATCATGATTAACAGTCATGCGCTCTGCCAACTGAGCTATGGCGGAATCATCCAACTGAAGATCAGATCTTCTCTTAAATGAATTAACAATAATTCAGCGTGGCGACGACCTACTCTCACAGGACCCAAGGTCCAACTACCATCGGCGCTAAGAAGCTTAACTGCTGTGTTCGGGATGGGAACAGGTGTGTCCTTCTTGCAACCATCACCACACTAAATTATCTGAATGAACCTTTGTCCACTCAAAACTGAATATCTCTTCCAAAAGTTTCCTTAAATTGACTGACTCGTGGTTAAGTCCTCGACCGATTAGTACTAGTCCGCTCCATACATCACTGCACTTCCACTTCTAGCCTATCTACCTGATCGTCTCTCAGGGGTCTTACTTCTTACGAATGGGAAATCTCATCTTGAAGCTGGCTTCGCACTTAGATGCTTTCAGCGCTTATCCATCCCGCACATAGCTACCCAGCAATGCTCCTGGCGGAACAACTGGTACACCAGCGGTGCGTCCATCCCGGTCCTCTCGTACTAAGGATGGCTCTTCTCAAATTTCCTACGCCCGCGACGGATAGGGACCGAACTGTCTCACGACGTTCTGAACCCAGCTCGCGTACCGCTTTAATGGGCGAACAGCCCAACCCTTGGGACCGACTTCAGCCCCAGGATGCGATGAGCCGACATCGAGGTGCCAAACCTCCCCGTCGATGTGAACTCTTGGGGGAGATAAGCCTGTTATCCCCAGGGTAGCTTTTATCCGTTGAGCGATGGCCCTTCCATACGGTACCACCGGATCACTAAGCCCGACTTTCGTCCCTGCTCGACTTGTAGGTCTCGCAGTCAAGCTCCCTTCTGCCTTTGCGCTCTGCGAATGATTTCCAACCATTCTGAGGGAACCTTTGGGCGCCTCCGCTACGCTTTAGGAGGCGACCGCCCCAGTCAAACTGCCCACCTGACACTGTCTTCCGTGTGCTACACGCGAGTTAGAGGGACCATCTGTCAAGGGTAGTATCCCACCAACGCCTCCCTGTAATCTGACGACCACAGTTCCTAGGCTCCTACCTATCCTGTACATGACAAACAATCACTCAATATCAAGTTGCAGTGAAGCTCCATGGGGTCTTTCCGTCCTGTCGCGGGTAACCGGCATCTTCACCGGTACTATAATTTCACCGAGTCCCTCGTTGAGACAGTGCCCAAATCGTTACGCCTTTCGTGCGGGTCGGAACTTACCCGACAAGGAATTTCGCTACCTTAGGACCGTTATAGTTACGGCCGCCGTTTACTGGGGCTTCAATTCGTACCTTCGCCGAAGCTAAGCACTCCTTTTAACCTTCCAGCACCGGGCAGGCGTCAGCCCCTATACGTCACCTTTCGGTTTGGCAGAGACCTGTGTTTTTGATAAACAGTCGCTTGGGCCTATTCACTGCGGCTGACATACGTCAGCACCCCTTCTCCCGAAGTTACGGGGTCATTTTGCCGAGTTCCTTAACGAGGGTTCGCTCGCTCACCTGAGTGTTCTCCACTTGACTACCTGTGTCGGTTCTCGGTACGGGTTGGTTAAACTCGCTAGAAGCTTTTCTCGACAGTTTGATCTATTCACTTCGCTACTATACTTCGCTCCCCATCACACCTTACCCTTCAGTCATAAGCATTTCACTCATGACAAAGCTCGGTGCTTGGATGCCCTATTCCATCAGGGCGATGAACACAACCTCCTGTGTCCCTCCATCACTCAATCGTTTAATCCAAGTACAGGAATCTCTACCTGTTATCCATCGCCTATACCTATCGGCTTCAGCTTAGGTCCCGACTAACCCTGGGCGGACGAGCCTTCCCCAGGAAACCTTAGTCTTTCGGTGGACGGGATTCTCACCCGTCTTGCGCTACTCATACCGGCATTCTCACTTCTATACGCTCCACCACTCCTCACGGTATGGCTTCACCGCCTATAGAACGCTCTCCTACCATCCTTACGGATCCACAGCTTCGGTGTTCAGTTTAGCCCCGGTACATTTTCGGCGCAGAGTCACTCGACTAGTGAGCTATTACGCACTCTTTCAAGGGTGGCTGCTTCTAAGCCAACCTCCTAGTTGTCTGGGCAACTCCACATCCTTTTCCACTTAACTGATACTTAGGGACCTTAGCTGGTGGTCTGGGCTGTTTCCCTTTTGACTACGGATCTTATCACTCGCAGTCTGACTCCCAAAGATAAGACAATGGCATTCGGAGTTTATCTGAACTTGGTAAACCATAAGGCCCCCGCATTCAAACAGTGCTCTACCTCCATCGCTCTCACTTTGAGGCTATACCTAAATATATTTCGGAGAGAACCAGCTATCTCCAAGTTCGATTGGAATTTCTCCGCTACCCACACGTCATCCAAATACTTTTCAACGTATCCTGGTTCGGTCCTCCAGTGCGTCTTACCGCACCTTCAACCTGCACATGGGTAGGTCACTTGGTTTCGGGTCGACAACCATTGACTCCTCGCCCTATTCAGACTCGCTTTCGCTACGGCTCCGCTTCTTCAGCTTAACCTTGCCAATCATCGTCACTCGCCGGTCCATTCTGCAAAAGGTACGCCATCACCCATTAACGGGCTCTGACTACTTGTAGGCACACGGTTTCAGGTACTCTTTCACTCCCCTCCCGGGGTGCTTTTCACCTTTCCCTCACGGTACTGGTTCACTATCGGTCACTAGGGAGTATTTAGCCTTGCCAGATGGTCCTGGCGGATTCCAACGGAATTCCTCGTGTTCCGCTGTACTCAGGATACTCATAGGTTGAATCTCGCTTTCGTCTACGGGGCTCTCACCCTGTGCCGCACACCTTCCCAGATGTTTCGACTAACTTAATTCATACCACGTCTGAGTCCTACAACCCCAATGTGCATGCACATTGGTTTGGGCTCGTCCCACTTCGCTCGCCGCTACTATGGGAATCGCGTTTGCTTTCTCTTCCTGCAGGTACTAAGATGTTTCAGTTCCCTGCGTCTACCTCACTTGCGTGTGACAACCTGCGGTTGCCGGGTTCCCCCATTCGGATATCTCTGGATCTTAGCTTACTTACAGCTCCCCAAAGCATTTCGGTGTTCGTCCCGTCCTTCATCGGCTCCTAGTGCCAAGGCATTCACCGTGCGCCCTTACTTACTTAACCACTATGATGGTCGCGCTATTTTTTCTTCATCTTTCGATGAACTCGGTCAATTCTCGGTTTGATTATATCTCTTTCTTAAGAAATTATATCTTCACTTTTGAAATTGTTTCTTATTATTTCCTCGCATCGAAGAAATAATAAGCGATATTCAGTTTTCAATGAACAAAGTGCTAATTAATATAATTAGCGATGGAGAATAGCGGGATCGAACCGCTGACCTCCTGCGTGCAAAGCAGGCGCTCTCCCAGCTGAGCTAATTCCCCATAATTATAGTTAATATACCATTTTTTTGGTACGTTCGCAAGATAAATTAGTAATAGCTTGCTAATGGGCCTGAGTGGACTCGAACCACCGACCTCACCCTTATCAGGGGTGCGCTCTAACCAGCTGAGCTACAGGCCCAAATCTTTGCAGACCATTTATTAGAATGAGATAAAGCTCACTCAAAACTAAACAAAGACGGACACAATGTGCGTCGATAACTTCGTCTGCCATCTTGGCAGCTCCATGTCTCCTTAGAAAGGAGGTGATCCAGCCGCACCTTCCGATACGGCTACCTTGTTACGACTTCACCCCAATCATCCATCCCACCTTCGACGGCTCCCTCCATAATGGTTAGGCCACCGGCTTCGGGTGTTACAAACTCTCGTGGTGTGACGGGCGGTGTGTACAAGACCCGGGAACGTATTCACCGTGGCGTGCTGATCCACGATTACTAGCGATTCCGGCTTCATGCTCTCGAGTTGCAGAGAACAATCCGAACTGAGAATGGCTTTAAGAGATCTGCTTGGCCTCGCGACGTCGCTTCTCGCTGTACCATCCATTGTAGCACGTGTGTAGCCCAGGTCATAAGGGGCATGATGATTTGACGTCATCCCCACCTTCCTCCGGTTTGTCACCGGCAGTCTAACTAGAGTCCCCAACTCAATGCTGGCAACTAGTTATAAGGGTTGCGCTCGTTGCGGGACTTAACCCAACATCTCACGACACGAGCTGACGACAACCATGCACCACCTGTCTTCTTGTCCCGTAGGATTTCACCTATCTCTAGGCTATGCAAGAGATGTCAAGACCTGGTAAGGTTCTTCGCGTTGCTTCGAATTAAACCACATGCTCCACCGCTTGTGCGGGTCCCCGTCAATTCCTTTGAGTTTCAGCCTTGCGGCCGTACTCCCCAGGCGGAGTGTTTATTGCGTTTGCGCCAGCACTGAGGGGCGGAAACCCCCCAACACTTAACACTCATCGTTTACGGCGTGGACTACCAGGGTATCTAATCCTGTTTGCTCCCCACGCTTTCGAGCCTCAGCGTCAGTTTCAGACCAGAAAGCCGCCTTCGCCACTGGTGTTCCTCCATATATCTACGCATTTCACCGCTACACATGGAATTCCGCTTTCCTCTTCTGTACTCAAGTTGACCAGTTTCCAATGCAACTCCACGGTTGAGCCGTGGGCTTTCACATCAGACTTAATCAACCGCCTGCGCTCCCTTTACGCCCAATAAATCCGGATAACGCTTGCCACCTACGTATTACCGCGGCTGCTGGCACGTAGTTAGCCGTGGCTTTCTGATCAGTTACCGTCAAACCTATAACAGTTACTCTATAGGCTATTCTTCTCTGATAACAGTGCTTTACGATCCGAAGACCTTCTTCACACACGCGGCGTTGCTCCGTCAGACTTGCGTCCATTGCGGAAGATTCCCTACTGCTGCCTCCCGTAGGAGTTTGGGCCGTGTCTCAGTCCCAATGTGGCCGATCACCCTCTCAGGTCGGCTATGCATCAAAGCCACGGTAGGCCGTTACCCCACCGTCTAGCTAATGCACCGCGGGACCATCCTTCAGTGACAGCCGAAGCCGTCTTTCCCATTCCAGTCATGCGACTAGAACAACTATGCGGTATTAGTCATCGTTTCCGATGGTTATCCCCCGCTGAAGGGTAGGTTTCCCACGTGTTACTCACCCGTTCGCCACTCGCGTTGAAAGGAACAAGTTCCCTTCTCGGCGCGTTCGACTTGCATGTATTAGGCACGCCGCCAGCGTTCATCCTGAGCCAGGATCAAACTCTCATGAAAGATCATGAGTCTCGATTGACTCTAAAATTTTTACTAGCTTTTGTTTTTTTAATTGGTTGCCTCCAACTATGTTTCGAATTTATCGTTGTTCCAACTTGCGTTGGACCCTTTCACATTTGGTGTGTTTGTCTTTGTTCAGTTTTCAATGAGCTTTTGTCGCCTCCAAGAAGCAACTTCTATATAATAACAAGGTTAATTTGAGAAGTCAACACTTTTTTCAAATTATTTTATTATTATTTTTCTTCGTTCGTTTCCTGAACGACGAATGCAAAAACTATATTACCACCTCTTATTCAAGGAGTCAATACCTTTATTTTAATTTTATTATTATTTGCATTTTATTACCTATTTTTTCTCTTCTATCGTTATAATAGAAGCAATGAACATTTTAATAGGAGGTATCACGATGACACTTAACGAATCTTTTTTCTCGATTCAACAAGTCGCCCCACTTTGGCATAGCACTCTAGGTATTGAGCGCGAAACTTTAAGAGTACAACCCGACGGAACAATTTCTTCTTATCCACACCGTAAAGATTGGGGAACTCGTAATCATCAACCTTATATCCAAACCGACTTCGCAGAAAGCCAAGTTGAAATTATTACACCCCCTGAATATACAGCAGATCATTTAATGAGCTGGCTAAAAGCAGCTCATCAAATTGTGTCCGAAGATATTGTTGAAGAACAAGATTTGTTGTGGCCTTTTAGTATGCCCGCTTGTATTCCAACTGATACAACTAAAATAAAGATTGCGCAATTAACGAACCAAAAAGAATATGCTTACCGCGAAGGACTTGCGCGACTTTATGGAAAACATGTGCAACTAATATCCGGAATTCATTACAACTTTCAGCTAAATCCCGATGTTATCGAAGCTAATTATCAACAACATGGCGGACAAGAATCTTTCATTGACTATCACAATGAGACTTATATGCATTTGGTTCGTAATTATTTCCGATACCGTTGGTTTTTAACTTATTTCTTGGGTGCTAGCCCTTATGTCGCTGAAAATTATTCAACTAACTTTTATGGTAAACCGCATCAAATTCCAATGCGCTCTATTCGACAAAGTCGTTATGGTTATCAAAATAAAGAAACTGTTGTAATGGACTATACAGACTTATACTCTTTTGTACAGACGATTGAAGCTGCTTTGCAACGTGGCGACCTACACTTGGAGAAAGAACTTTATCGAGATGTTCGCTTAAGAGGCGCATCTCCGACTCGCGACCTTCTTAAAAAAGGAATTAGTTATTTAGAATTTCGAAATATTGATATTAATCCTTATTTACCATATGGAATTGATAAAGAAACGATTAATTTTATTCGTCACTTCTTAATTTCTATCTTGTTCTTAGAAGATGATCGCCAAGATAACCAAGTTGTAGAAGGTCATCAAATGAACTACCGAATCGCCGAAGCTCATCCATTAGATGCGTGTCCTTTCAAGGAAGAAGCACTTCATATTATTCAAGTAATGGACCGTGTAAATCAAGAACTATCATTACCTTATTGGCCATCGAAACGTGAATATTTAATTCAAGCATTAGACCAACCGGAGCTCACTTTGGCCGGGCAAATTGTCACTGAAACACCAGATTCAACTGACTACTTAGAAATGGGTCTTACCTTAGCACAACAACATCAACAGACAATGTTAGAGCAACCCTTCTTACTTCATGGATTTGAGGATTTTGAGTTATCTACTCAAGATGTCCTTAAGGAAGCGATTCGCCGAGGAATTCGAGTTGATATTATTGATAAACAAGATAATTTCTTACAGTTATCCTATAAAGACCAACAAGAACTCGTACGCAATGCGAATATGACACGCTTAGACTCATTGATTACATACTTCTCAATGGAGAATAAAGTCGCTACCAAATTTATTCTATCGCAAAATAATATTCGAGTTCCTAAAGGACAGAACTTTAACACTTTTGAAGCTGCGAATGCATATTATAGTCTCATACAGAATACGGGACTTGTCATTAAACCAAAGAATACTAATTACGGTATTGGTATTTCAATCTTTGTTGATAAACCGAACGAAAAAGAATACCAAGAAAGTATTCTTTTGGCTTTGGCCGAAGATGATACTGTGATTATTGAAGAGTATGTCAAAGGAACTGAACTCCGATTTTACTTACAGAATCATGAAGTGCTGGGCATCGTTGAACGACAACCTGCGCAAGTGATTGGGGATGGAACATCTTCTATTCAACAGTTGATTGAAAAAGAAAATCAAAATCCTCTCAGAGGTGTCAAGCATATGGCGCCGATGACCACATTGGAGCTAGGTTCTGTCGAGATATTACAATTAAAACATCAAGGCTTAACAGTAGATTCGGTACCCGAAGCAGGACAAATTGTTCACTTACGCGAAAATAGTAATGTGTCAACCGGAGGGATCTCGATTGACCGAACCCACGACGTTCACCCTTCCTATATTCACCTAGCACAAAATGCAGCTCGAGCACTCGATGCTCACTTCTGTGGTGTTGATATGATTATCGAGGACTATTCCGTACCGGCAGACAATCATAATTATGCTATTATCGAAGCGAATTATAATCCAAATATTACTATTCACCGCCATCCCGGCGAAGGTGAACCACGCCTGCTTGGTAAAGCGGTCTTGGAAGAGTTATTCCCTGAGGCTTTCTCGTAATTCATAACACAAAAAGCGTATCGCTCATTTTTTTGAGCGACACGCTTTTTATTTTAAAGTTAAATTAGGCAAAGATTAATTCAACAATTTCTTCTACGGTTGTTTTGCCGAAATAATGGACAACATCGACATCTTTCAGTGCTTCAATCACCGCTTGACGTTCGTATTTTACGCCCTCAAGCTTTGCTTCCACATCTGAAATATTGCCTAATCCGAAGAAATCGCCATAAATACGCACATCTTGCATTTTACCTTGGCGAACATTAAAACGAACATCCACAAAACCAAATGGGAATTTATGGCTTTGTTCGTATTGGAAATCAGGTGACTGACCATAGTTCCAATCCCAATTACCCATCCGTTCTTCGCGTATCTTCATAACGCCTTCCCAATCTTTGTCCGTTAATTTTAATTCCGGAACATCTTCACGGCGGTCAACGCCAAAAATCTCTAACAGTAAGCGATCGCGAAATTCTTCAATCGTTAAATCCTTGTACTCTTCTGAAACATAAGGTTTAAGATTCGTAACACGTGACCGGATAGATTTGACCCCTTTAGACTCTATTTTCGCCTTGCGGGGTTTAAGCGCATTCGTTACTTCGTCTAAATCCGAATCAAACAAAATTGTTCCGTGAGCTGTCATTCGGCCATCTTTTGCATACATCGCATTCCCAGAGAATTTCTTACCATCGATAAGTAAATCGTTTCGCCCTTCTAAAACAGCGCCAGTTGCTCCCATTTTGTGAAGTGCTTGAATCACCGGTTTAGTGAAACTTGCAAAATCTCGGAAAGATCCATCATCATCTTTAATGAAACAAAAACTTACGTTCCCAAGATCATGATAAACTGCTCCCCCACCAGACATTCTACGTACAACATTGATACCATGTTCATCAACATAAGTCTGGTTGATTTCCTCAGCCGTATTTTGGTTACGGCCGACAATGATCGAAGGTTTATTGATATAGAATAACAAAATCGGTTCATCGACTAATTTGTTTTCTACTAAATATGTCTCTAAGGCAATATTTAAATCTGCATCGTAATTCTGCCCATTATCGACAAAAATCATAATTTGACCCCCTATGCGTTATCACGGATACGTTGGAGGGCATCCGCATCTAATTCATCTAAAATTGCATTTACAAGTCGAACAGTATTCTTGTAGTCGTCTTCATGAATCACTGAAGTTTCTGAGTGTAAGTAACGAACAGGAACTGTGATTGCAATAGATGGAATACCTGTTTGTAAAGTATGGAATGATCCTGCGTCCGTTCCACCGCCTGGAATGAAGGTATATTGGAATGGAATATCATGTTTTTCTGCCACTTCAATCACAAAATCACGTAACCCTTTATGTCCTACCATTGACGCATCATAAACAATGACTTGAGGCCCTTTTCCTAATTCACTATCTGCTTCTTGAGCCGTCATACCTGGCGTGTCCCCTGCAGTCCCTGTATCTAAAGCAATCGCGATATCTGGTCTCACTAAGTTAGGTGATACTTTCGCACCACGCAGACCAATTTCTTCTTGGACGTTGGCTCCTGAAAACAGAATGTTTGGATGTTTATTTTCGTGGGCATGCTGTAATACATCGATAGCTACCGCACAACCAATCCGGTTATCCCAAGCTTTACCAAGCCAGAATGGCGTATCGTTCATACGACGTGTCTTAATATAAGGAGTTACCATATCTCCTGGACGGATGCCCATTTCTTCGACTTCTTCTTTAGAAGAAGCGCCCACATCGATAAAGACATCTTTAATATCGATCGGTTTATTACGCACTTCTGGTGTCAAAACATGCGGTGGTTTTGATCCGGTCACGCCAATATATTCTTTACCGTCACTTGTTGTAACCGTTACTTGGTGTGCTAGAACAACTTGACTCCACCATCCACCAATCGTGATAAAATGTAGGAAGCCTTTATCTGTAATGCGGTTGACCATGAACCCAACCTCATCCATATGGGCGGCCATTAAAATTCTTGGCCCTTCTTTATCCCCTGTATGACGAGCAAAGATTCCTCCTAGACCATCTTCTAGAAATTCTTCAGCGTAAGGCTGCGCTTCTTCTTTGAATAGTTTACGCACTTGGCCTTCGTTTCCTGCAATCGCATTGGCTTCAGTTAGTTTGACTAACAATTTTTCATTGATTTCCATTTGAACACCCTTTCTTTCATACTCTCTTCAGTATACACCCGTTTCACTATTTTGTTAACCCTTTCGTAGCTTCTCTTTTGTAATCCTACTTAACTCGGCTACGACGAAGATGACGCTGGTACCACCAACTAGCATACCATCGATTCCACACCCATCCGACTAGGAGCCAAATTGGTAGTAACAACCAAGACTGACTCGAACGGGTCAGGTAAGCTGACAATTGATAAACAAGGGATTGGCCCAATAGAATATATACCAAGCACGTCTGAAATGAGGATAAAGGGTTCATTGTTAGACCATCTTTAGGATATAACAGCATCATTGGATGGGATTCATAACGCGTTAATAGATTGACTAATTGAATGCTCGTAAGTAAATGACCCGCGAGCCCTAATGCAAGTTGCATTAAGAACGATTGCGTGCAAAGTATTAAGATGGCGAAAAAAATCATAACTCTTAACCATACACCGCTATACGCCCCGTTACGTGTTAGTGCACGACTAAAAATCAGATGGTACGGACTCGTTTTCAGTCTCTGAATTGGGCGCATCAATCGCTCTAGACAGTAATTATATCGAATCGGCGGTACCAATTGTGGGACATCCGCAAAAATACTTACCCAACGGTAAAATTGTGCCTGTCTGTGTTTTTCTAAGCCCACCACGGTATCGAATTGCGGCCACGAACTAGAAACATTACGGCAATCCACCGCTAACAATATTAGAATAACTAAACATAGCACGATTGCTAGCATCCCATTCGTAGGGTGAATAATACCCCAGGTAAAAATAATACTCAACATCACTTGAATCCAACGTGAAGGCGAGGTCGTCCATCTTGCTAACCCCAGTCGATAAGTTGTCAAATAATTCGTCATGGCTTGAATAAATCGGAAACTGATAACAAGTATGAGTAAAAGGGGCCATTGTGAGACGGTATATGGGCTAACGGTGGCGATAATTGGATACATCACAACGAGTACAACACAATTTACTACAATTGGCAGAATCATCCCAAATAAAATTCCTTTTGTCCAATAATGCCGCCAATGGGCTCCTTGCGGATACAAATAACTTGCGTCTGGAGCAAGCGTCAACCATAACGGGGAACCTACCTTCAATATTAATAGCATTAAAATTCCCATCACTAAGTATAACCACCCGGGAGTAGGTTCCGAATAATTTAATTGAAGAAAGAGAATCAGTTCACGGTAGTATAACCCTAAGAAAGATAAAATTATGACGACGAATATTGAAAAATGATCATTTAAAATTAATCTGGCATATTTCCCTACTTCGTTTAGCCAATTCTTTAAACGTTTCGACCATAGGTTGTTCATCTTAATTCACCTCGGCCAGTTTTAAGTAGATTTCATCCATCGTTGCACCAGGTAACTTGAATTGTTCTTGAAGTTGCGTTAGATTTCCATCCGCAACGATTTCACCTGATCGCATCAATAAGTAGCGATCCGCTAGTTGATCGGCCATGCTCAACACGTGTGTTGTAAATAAAATCGTTGCCCCAGCTTTTGCTCGCTGGCGCATCAAGTTCATTAAATCTTGAATTCCTACCGGGTCCAAACCTAAAAATGGTTCGTCAATGATAAAAATCGTCGCATCCGTTACAAACGCACAAATAATCATAACTTTTTGTTTCATTCCCTTTGAAAAATGAGTCGGGAACCAATCCAATTTATCAGCAAGACGAAACTTTTCGAGCATCGGTTGCGCTCGCTCCATAATAAGGCCTAATGGTAATTGATATCCGAGTGCAACCATCTCTAGATGTTCACGCAACGTTAACTCTTCATACAAAATTGGGGTTTCAGGAATATACCCAATTGAGCCTGCATAGCTCATTTGATCATCTAATAAAGATATCCCATTTAATAAAACTTCTCCTTCAAGAGGTTGAATTAAGCCTAAAATCGTTTTGAGTAAAGTAGATTTCCCTGCTCCATTCAAGCCGATTAACGAGACTACTTCACCCGGGTCTAACTGGGCATTAATGTGTTTGATTACCGGAATTCGCCGATAACCGCTTGACAAATTATTGATTTCAATCGACATCTCTTTCTCCTTCTATTGATATAATATGTGAAAAAGAGCACGACGATTCATGTTGTCATGCTCTTAGTAAACGATTGTTTGTTAAGACTTACTCACCTTCTTGAGTTGTTTCATCCGCTTGTGCCTGATTCGCTTCGTAATAGAATAACTCTGGTTGTTGTTCCCCTAAATAATCTAGAAACTCAATATTTCGGATAGCTGGATCTCCTAAGCGTGTCCATAAGTAACGGACTTGCAATATATCCCCTTGATATTGGTGTTCAATAATTGATGGTTCTTTTAATGAGTTAATTAAGTTCAACGCTGTCAGTCCGCGGTTGGCTAACTCACCAATTTCATCAACTTGAATGCCAAACTCTCCATCGAGTTCTGGGGTCCGATTTTCCAGACGAATCGATACAAGTTGATCATCGTTTTGGCTTACCGTAATTTCTAGTAAAATTACTTTTTTGTTTGAATAGCCGTAGTATTGATACCACTTGTATTCACCTGCCTCTTGAAATTCCGTCGGTTCACCTATTATTTCTTCAACTTGGGCTCCTGTTACTTTTTCGCCTTCTTCAACAAGCGCAGTCAGTTTAGCGTAATTATTCATTACGTCTTCAACATCCACTAATTTTTCCGGATCGTAATCACCTTCTAAAGCATATTTCGCTAAAAATTCCTGCGCTTCAGGATCGCTCTCAACTTCTGCATTCGTTGTCTCTTCAGCAAAAGTTGTTTCAACGAAGTCCGTAATCGAAGAAAGATAAACGCGCAATCGCTCGACCGCTACTTGATTGAAACTATAGCGGGTCACTGTTTCTTCAGAGATACTTTCATGAGAGCGAATAACATCTTGATCTAACACAATCAGTTCATGCGGGTGATCTTCCATTTCTGATGGCATCAATACGGATGTGTAAATAGTGTCTTCTACTTTTATTTGATAGAAGCTTTCAACCATAATATCTTGTCGTAACAAATCGGATACTGGGCGATCCGCTAAGCGTGACAAGAATGCTGGATGAACTTGTCCTTCCGTTTCTGTTGACTCGCCTTGGCTTAATCCTGCACCAACCCAGTGACCTTGCGCATTAAAATCTAATACTAAATAAGCTGCTGGATCGATTTCATTGTCCACGGTATAAATAAACCGGAACGCATCTTCACCAGATTCTATCGCCTCAGGCTCACCTAACTCTTCAAGGTATGCGTACATATCTTCATAGATGGACCCTTTGTTTGCATCAGCTAGGTCTCCCAATTCAAACTCAGTGTGTAGGGCGCGGTATACTTCCCATACTTTATCAAAGTTAGGGTTGCCAAGAGATTCTTCGAGTAAATACGTCAATAATTCTTCATTCGAAGAAACTTCCTGTACAGGCTCTTCTACCGGTGCAGTCGGTACATCAACCCGCTGTTGGTAGCTAGGATTTGGCACTTGATACACAGGAGGTTGGGGTCTCGGTGGACGCGGGGTCGTTTCCGGCGCAGGAGTTGTATCCTTTTCTTTGTCGTCTTCCTTATCCTTATCTTTATCTTCGTCTTTGTCTTTGTCCTTATCTTTGTCTTTGTCTTTATCTTTGTCTTTGTCTTTGTCTTTGTCTTTATCTTTATCTTTGTCTTTATCTTTGTCTTTGTCTTTGTCTTTATCTTTGTCTTTATCTTTGTCTTTATCACCGTCTGAATTATCATTCGATGATTCCTCTGGTGGATTTGGGGTATTGTTTTCCGAATCTTTATTATCTGGGTTTTCTGAATCTTGATCTTTTGAATCAGTATTACCAGGGTCTGGATTTGTCCCATCATTTTCAGAACCTGAGTTTGAATTATCTGGGGTAGTACCCTGTCCTCCATCCGGATTATTCGTTGCTGGAGGGTCCGCTGGTACATCTCCATCAACTACCTCAGATACAGCATTATCATCATCTGTTGCTAATACAAGTGAGCTAGCTTGCGCTAACACCATATTTACACTTAGCAGTCCGACCATCATACGAACTAGCGATTTCTTCATAATTTCACTCCTTAGTCTTGATTCCCGCTTATTATAACATTATTTTTCAGCTGAACATATTAATTTGACGTTACATTGTCTTAAAAGAGTTCGATTAGCGAACCTATTTAGATTTTCGATTCTAAATAAGTTCAGGCGGGAAATCTATTTGGATTTCAGATTCTAAATAGATTCAAGCGACAAACCTATTTGGATTTC
>NZ_JH932300.1:171642-243965 GCF_000301055.1 Falseniella ignava CCUG 37419 | reverse complement strand
GCGACAAACCTATTTGGATTTCTGATTCTAAATAGGTTCAGGCGGCAAATCTATTTGGATTTTTGATTCTAAATGGATTCAAGCGACAAACCTATCTGGATTTCAACATCCAGGATAATTCGACAAAAATAGTGATCAAAATATCAGGATTGCTTTTTATAGTGAACGTGTTAGAATAGGAATGTTGTCTTACAACACTGCACCACTTCAGCAGAGTACTGCTCATCGTCCTTTGGGTGCAGTTATTACTAGCATTGCTATAAAGGAGAATGGATATGTCAAATCAACAAAAATCATACGGTGCTAACCAGACACAAGGTTTAGTACGTGGCGCTTTAGTTACCGCATTGTATATCGCTTTAACAATGGTCGTTGCCCCCGTCGCATATGGTCCAATTCAGTTTCGTATTTCTGAAGCTCTGAATTTTATCGGCCTGTATAATCGCCGCTATATTTACTCGATTACACTTGGTGTAATGATTGTCAATTTCCTACAGTCCAATCTGTTGGACGTGGTTGTGGGTGGGTTCCACACTTTAATATCATTACTCATTGCACGTTGGTTAGGTGAAAAAGTCGTTCAGTGGCTGGACGAAAAGGCTAAACATCCCCTTCTCGTTCGTTACATCGTAATGACCCTCGTGTTTACGGCGACCATGTTTATTATCGCTTGGATGCTAATCCACTTAGGCTATGAAAATTATTTCTGGCAAACCTACGGTGTGCTTGCACTATCAGAATTCATTGTAATGACCTTGGGAGGTCTCGCAATGTACTTCTTGATTGATCCACGCATTAATTTTTATCAATAAAATAATGACCAGTAAGTGGGACGACTTACTGGTCTTTTTTCAAGTAAACTTTTGCATTATGATATTGATTTATTAGACATTATCTTGAATAATAGATAACAGACAGGAGGGTATTATGAACGAAGAATATAAACAAACAGTCCTGACCACCGCTCTGTTAGCAGGACGTATTATGATGGAATCCGGATCGGAAGCCTATCGTGTTGAAGATACGATGTTAAGAATCTGTCGACATGCTGGATTTTTAAATGCAGAAAGTTACGTTACTGCTACCGGTATTTTCCTAAGTCTTAATGACCTGACTGGTTCACAGCTACAACAAGCGCGCCGACGCTCTACGAATTTCGAACGCATTGCCAATACCAATCAACTTTCACGTCTATACACTAGCAATGCGATTACATTAGAAGAATTAAATCATCGTCTACAAGAAGTTGACATTAATACCCCCAATTTCCCTTTCTGGTGGAAAATTATTTGCGCAGGGATTGCTTCAACGACCTTAATGATTATTATGGGCGGTTCATATTACGACTTTCTTGCCGCTATTCCAATCGGAGCAGCTGGCTATGTTGTTTCAGTCTTGGTCTCAAAATACACTGGCCTATTATTTATTAATGATCTTTTCGCTTCGATTGTGATTACATTCTTAGTTTTATTATTAGAAAATATGGGGCTTGTCACTGACCGAGATATGTTAATTGTTGGGACGTTGATTCCACTCGTCCCAGGGCTCGCCATTACTGCGGCTTTTCGCGATTTATTCGCAGGGCATTTGCTAACAGGGATTGTTCGAAGTGTCGAAGCCATTATTACCGCCTCAGTGCTCGGTATTGGTATTGCCTTAATGTTAAGTAGTATGTAAGGAGCAAGCGATGGTTTATATTGAACAATTTATTATGTCCTTTATTCCAAGTTTATGCTTCGGAATTATACTCAATGCTCCGCGACGTATCTTAATCCCTTGTGGTTTAATTGGCGGTTGTGCTTGGATTGTAACCTACGCGACGATGCAGGCTGGGATGAATGTTGCGATTGCAACTTTTCTTGGAACCTTAATGATTAACTTCTTATGTGTCTATTTTTCACGTCGGCAAAGAGTTCCAGCCATTATATTAAGTATTCCTGGCATTGTGCCCCTTGTACCCGGAGGTCCCGCCTACACTGCTGTGCGCTATGCTGTAGAAAGCCGCTATATCGAAAGCTTCGAGCAAATATTAATTGTCATTTATGTTTCAGGTGCAATCGCGGTCGGGTTTATGGTTGGAAATATGGTTGAAAGTAAATTCACCCACTATCTCACACGAAATCGCCTAACCCGAACGAAACAACCTTAAAAATCAACCCATGATAAATAACCTTCATGAACTGACCCCCTAAAGTTGGACCAAGAAAAATCCAACTTTAGGGGGTATTTGTATGGCTAAATATCGTTTAGAATTCAAGATGAAAGTGGTCGCAGAGTATCTTTCTGGAACCATCAGCTTAAGATCATTGGCTAAAAAATATCAGTTCAAATCGACTATTCAAATTAGAACATGGATCAACGCTTATCAAACTTTAGGTATAGAAGGTTTAAAACGTTCTCGCAAAAGTAATTCATACAGTGTAGAATTTAAGTTGAAGGCAATTACGTTGTATGAAGCAAGTGAGAAGTCCTATCAAGACGTAGCGAATGAGTTGGGATTAAATAATCCAAGTCTCATTGCTAGATGGCGTCAAGAGTACCATAATCAAGGGGTTGAAGGACTTTCTCGAAAACGAGGGAGGCCACCGATGTCTAGAAATAAACAATCTAAAAACAAAAATCAAATGGATTCTCAGCCACTGAAAATAACGGATTTAGAACGGGCAAACAATCGCATTAAAGAGCTTGAATATGAGCTTAAAATGCAGACCATTAAAAATGAGTACTTGGAAATGCTAAGGAGCTTGCGGCTACAGAAAGCAACGAAGACAAAGCAAGAATCATCCACAAGCTCCGTCAACAAGAAAGATTTACCTTAACTGAGATTCTTGCGGCAATCAACTTCCCTAAATCCACCTATATGTATTGGCAGTCTCAATGGAAAAAACCAGATCCAGATCAAGAAGTAAAAGAAAAAATAATGTCAATCCGTGAGGCACATTCAAATTATGGCTACCGTCGAATTCATGCAAAACTTGTAAAAGATGGCTTGAAAATCAATCGAAAGAAAGTTCAACGCATCTGTCAAGAATTAAAGATTCAAGTCAAAAACTTTGGACGCAAATATCGTCGATATAATAGTTATAAAGGCATTGTCGGACAAATTGCACCCAATCGAATCAATCGTCGATTCGAAAGCTCGATACCGTATCAGAAGATTACGACGGACACAACAGAGTTCAAATACTATGAAGCAGATGATTCGGGCAAGCTTCAAGTAAAGAAATTATATTTAGATCCTTTTATGGACTTGTACAATCTAGAAATCATTAGTTTTAAAGTTTCTCATCAGCCTAATAAAGAAACGATGCTTGAAGCATTAGTGGAAGCGATTGAAGTTTCAAAAGATTGCTCTTATCGACGAACCTTCCATTCAGACCGTGGTTGGGCTTATCAAATGAAAGAATATCAAGCGTTATTGGAAGAACATCAAATATTTCAAAGTATGTCACGTAAAGGCAACTGTTACGATAATGCACCGATAGAGAATTTCTTTGGTGTAATGAAACAAGAGATGTATTATGGAAAAGTTTATCGAAGTTACAAGGAATTGGAACAAGCAATCATTGATTATATTCGTTACTATAACGAAGAGCGAATTAAGGAAAAGTTGAGCTGGTTAAGTCCTGTTGAATATAGACAGGCACAAACTGCTTAAGGATTAAATCCTATACACATAAAAAAGAGACAAGCAAAATATGCTTATCTCTTTGGTCCAACTAATTGGGGTCACTCTATCACCGGTTCTTTCAAGGTGGAGGTTATTTTGATTTTCTCTAACAAAAAACTCAACAGTGTTTATTCACTGTTGAGTTAAACTGTAGCCTCTTATTGATCAAAATCTTTAATTTTCATCAGACGGGTAATTTCTGCCCGCTCATTTTCGTCGAGTTTTAATTGAATATACTTGATCGTTTCTTTCAGATCAGGAATTGTACGCTCTTCTAGCGCGTTTACACGACGGCGTGTGCGTTCAATTTCACCGGCTAAAAGTTGACACGCTTTTTCCAATTCAGCTAACTCTAACATTTTAGGGAGCGCTTCGTTGAAACTTGTTAACGTATCATCTAAATCTGCATTCGAATTCAAGTAACCATACTTCAATTCGTTGTCTTCTTCACCGGAAAAATGCATTTCAGGAACTTTGACACTCAACATATTCTTTCGGTCAACGTCCAAACGGACATCGAATGTCGGAACGAGTGCGATTTGCTCTAAATATTCTTCATGGAGTAATGCTTTTGATAAAGCGAAATTTTGCATACCACGTTTTAAGATGGTTTCAACTTCTTCGCGAAGTTGTGCATTCTCACGAATCATATTAATGAAGCTTTGCATCAACCCATCTTGTTTGTCTTTTAAGATTTTATGACCTTTGGTGGCGACGGCGAGTCTCTCTTTCAATACTGTGAGCTCCATCCGAGTGGGATTCACATTTAATCGAGCCATCGTTCATCACTTCCCTTCAGGCATATATTTCTCAATCAATTCCTCGCTAATACGGGTTAATTCCGTTCTTGGGAGAATACGTAGTAATTCCCAACCAATCTCTAAACTATCTTCAATACTGCGGTTTGTATAGTAACCTTGGTTAACGTACTTCTCTTCAAAAGCGTCTGAGAATTCTAAGTACTTCAAGTCCGTTTCAGTCAGAGCTGAATCCCCTAAAACCGAAGCTAAGCTCTTCGCTTCTTTACCTTGTGCGTAAGCAGAGAAGATTTGGTTCATCGTTGACGCATGGTCTTCACGCGTCTTACCTTCCCCAATTCCGTTATCTTTCAGACGCGAAAGTGACGGCAACACGTTAATCGGTGGTTGTAACCCTTGGTTATATAAATCACGAGACAAGATAATTTGTCCTTCTGTAATATAACCCGTTAAGTCAGGGATCGGATGCGTAATATCATCTTCTGGCATCGTAACGATTGGAATTTGTGTCACTGACCCCGTTGAACCTTCGATACGTCCTGCACGCTCATAAAGCGTTGCTAAGTTCGTATATAGGTAACCTGGGTAACCACGACGACCTGGTACTTCACGACGCGCTGCAGAAACTTCACGTAATGAGTTCGCATAGTTCGTCATGTCTGTCATAATAACTAAGACGTGCATATTCTTTTCAAATGCTAAGTATTCCGCAGCAGTTAACGCCATTTTTGGTGTCGCTAGACGTTCAATCGCTGGGTCATTCGCTAAGTTAATAAAGACTACCGAACGGTCAATCGCACCGGTCTCAGTAAAGTCATTGATGAAGTATTGCGCTTCCTCGAAAGTAATCCCGATGGCTGCGAACACTACCGCAAAGTCTTCATCTGAGTTTAATACTGTCGCTTGACGAGCAATTTGCGCCGCTAACTCTTTATGAGGTAGACCAGACCCTGAGAACACTGGAAGTTTTTGTCCACGAACTAAAGTATTTAAATGGTCAATGGTTGAAATTCCTGTCTGAACGAACTCATTTGGATAGTTACGCATTACAGGGTTAATCGCTGCTCCGTTAATATCAAGTGATTTCTCTGCAATCAGTTCTGGTCCCCCATCACTAATGCGTCCCATTCCATCGAAACGGCGTCCGATCATATCTTCAGACACATCTAATGTTAAAGGTTTGCCTAAGAAACGAACTTTTGCATCAACCTTATTAATTCCAGATGAACCTTCAAATAACTGAACGATTGCTGTGTCACCTTCAGCTTCAAGGACTTGTCCACGGCGAATAGTGCCATCGCCTAATTCAACGTTAACTAACTCGTCGAATTTTACGCCTTCCACACCTTTAACGGTAACTAATGGGTCTACAACAGCAGATAATCCTTTATGTTCTTTTAACATCTTATGCGTCACCTCCATCTTGCACCACTTGACGGATTACCGCATCAATGACTTCGCGAATTTCTCCGTAAGCTGTTTCTACTTGATCTTCATGGATATATTTCATACGTCCAATTCGTTCACGTAATTCTACTGTGCCTTCAATCACATCGGTAATATGCGTTCCGAGCTCTAAGGCGTGTTTCACTTTATCTTCAAAGTGAAGAATCGTTTGAAGCATTTCAGATTGTTTCTTCAAGCTTGTATACGTATCGACATCATCGTAAGCATTTTGTTGTAAGTAGTCGGTACGAATCATTGCTGCAACAAGTAATTTAGCGCGGTCTGAGTCGGAGAGTGAATCTACCCCAACTAGACGAACAATCTCATCTAATTCTGCTTCTTGTTGTAGTAATGAACGTGTATGCGTTACGGCAGCATCCCAATCCATTCCAAGACGCTCGTTTAATTTCTTATTCAAATCTGATGAATAAAGTGAGTAAGAACTCAACCAATGAATGGCTGGGAAGTGACGACGACGTGCTAGCGTAGCATCAAGACCCCAGAACACTTTAACAACACGTTGTGTGTTTTGCGTTACCGGCTCTGAAGTATCCCCACCTGGAGGTGATACCGCACTAATCGCTGTAATACTTCCTTCACGCGCAGGTTGTCCAATCGTTGTAACAAATCCAGCACGTTCATAATATTCTGCTAAACGAGATCCTAAGTATGCAGGGTAACCTTCGTCCCCTGGCATTTCTTCAAGACGACCTGAAATTTCACGCAGCGCTTCCGCCCATCGTGAAGTTGAGTCAGCCATGATGGCAACCGAGTATCCCATATCACGGAAGTACTCAGCAATGGTAATACCCGTATAGATTGACGCTTCACGCGCCGCTACCGGCATGTCCGATGTGTTCGCGATCAGAATCGTACGGTCCATAATTGATTCTCCAGTATTTGGGTCTACTAATTCTGGGAACTCATTAATAACTTCCGTCATCTCATTACCACGTTCACCACAACCTACGTATACGACAATATCTACGTCAGCCCATTTTGCAATTTGGTGTTGTACAACGGTTTTACCCGCTCCGAATGGTCCGGGAACCGCTGCCGCTCCACCTTTTGCAACCGGGAAGAGCGTATCAATAACACGTTGACCGGTAATCAGCGGAGTTGTCGGTTCATGTTTTTCAGCAATTTTACGCGGTTGACGAATTGCCCAACGTTGAATCATATTAAATTCACGGTCACCTTCGGCTGTTTCTAACACATACACGGTGTCTTCAACTTTGAAGTCTCCTTCGTGAATTTCTTTCACAATACCCGTTACACCGATCGGCACCATAATTTTATGGTTAATAACCTTCGTTTCTTGAACTTCACCGATGATGTCACCTTCTTGGACTTTATCACCAACTTTAGCAACTGGCGTAAAGTGCCATACACGGTCACGATCTAATGAAGCCACCTCGATACCACGGGCAATAAATGAACTATTTGATTGTGTCGCAATATCTTTCAGTGGACGTTGGATTCCATCAAACATTGAAGACATCATACCTGGTCCGAGTTCAACTGATAAAGGTTGCCCTGTAGGAAATACCGGTTCGCCCGGTCCGACCATCGATGTTTCTTCGTAAACTTGGATGAAGGCTTCATCTTCACGGATTTGAATAATTTCGCCAACTAATTTCGCTTCGCCGACATAACAAATGTCACGAATTTTGGCTTCTTCTAAACCAGTTGCAGTGACTAGCGGTCCTGAAACTGATTGAATAATTCCGGAATTCAATAATCATACCTCCTATAAAATATTTTGGCCAACGGCCTTTTTAACTTTCTCTTGGATTCGTTGCATTCCAATGCTCTCTGAATCCACTTCACTTGGTATTAATATAATGGCTGGCAAGAACTGCTCATCATATTCAGAAATAACATGGGGGACTTGAGCCGCAAGCGCTTCTGTAATAAAGATAACCCCATATTCTTGTTGAACCATCTCTTGAATCATCGAGCGAACCTCACTCGCATCATTCACGTAGTTGACGTCCATCCCAAGCATTCCAAATGCATAGACGGCATCCTTCTCACCGATAAATCCAATCTTATATCGCATAGCTCAACCTCATTCTTTCCTTCACAATATCGTTATCGATACTGTTCAATTTGCCTGTTAAAATTAGGCGGATATTCACAACTTCTTCTTCAACGGCGTGAATATAGGCTAATACAGGTAGCGGTCCAAATACTTTCATTTTAGCGGCTGATAATACGTTGCTAGATTCCTTGTCAATCTCACGTTCGAGCTGACTCAATGAGTTTTTATGGTTCATATTGACATTCATAAATAATTCTCGTAAATCTGGGTGTTGACTGAAATGCTGATAAGCTGCGTCAAACCCTTGACCCATCGCTTGAACATACTCTTCAACTTTAATATTTCCATGTTCCGATAAGACAGCTTGCATATGATTTACCGAACGATTCATCGCTAATCCTCGGAAGTATACCGATAAGTTTTGTAAATCGATTTGTCGACGAATCCAATGCTCAACGTCTGATTCTTCTAATTGTTCAGCGAGATGAACTAAATGTTCTTGATAAATTCGATCCACAAATATATCAATATCATTCACTGAAGGCGTATCTGAATAAAAATTATCCATTTGGCGAATATGATCAATATATTCTTGTGGTAAAATATCAGAGTTTAACGTTGCTACAGCTTTACGAAACTCATATATCGGATAGTAGGTCAGATCAATCAATGTTTTTTGATATTCTTGACCGGTCTTTTTCTCCTTAAAGAGCACCTTGATATTATGATATGCATACTGCAATGTAATTAGTTCCGCTAAAGCTTTATTAGGGATCTCATTGATTAACCAGCGGTATGTATCTTCCAATACATGCATCAGCATTGGTTCATAATCACGCGTACGAATCGCCTCTTCCACGCCTTCACGATAGATTGTATCGCTTAAAACACGGACAGCTTCTTCATAATTTGCTGCTTGTAGCATCCGCTCGTAATGATTCTGATTGAGGAGGTAGTTCTCGTGAACACGAACAGTCATATTCACTTTGCCATAATCTGTATCTTGCATACGAACTCCCTTCTATTTGTCGTTGAACAGTTTCTCCACGACAAGATGTTGTAGTTGTTCTCGATAATCATTGACTAAATTATCGAATAAATAATTGTATTGTGTATTTCCTTGTTCAAGGATAAATCCTGAAGCTCCTTTTAAAGGTTCATTTTCTACTTCTAAACCAGCTTTTTTGAAGTCTTCAAACTTATCATCTAACTTGTAAAAAGTTTCGCTTCCTAAAATTAACTTGATTCCTTCTTGAGAAGGTAACTCCTTAATCACATTCCAAATAAACTCTTGGATTAACTCTGGAGAAAGGGCTGTTAATTGGTCTTTAACGTCTGTAATAAATTGTTGGATAATATTTTGTTTGATTGCCAACATGTCGTTACGTTGTCTAAGTTGCGTACTACCTAAAGAAATCTCGTGCTGTTTTAGTCGGTTCGCTTCGACTTTTTGACGTTCTATTTGGTTTTCTTCTCTTAATTGTTCCTTCTTCTGCTCGAGTTCTTTAAGTTGCTCTTCACGATATTCTTGGAACAATTGATCAAACTTTGCTTCTTCACGACCGATGACACTTTGAGTCAAGCTTTTTAAGTCTGCCATAATCTCTCGTCACTCTCCTCTCTAATTCGATATCATTTGACGTAACTACGTCTTATTAATTACCGAATAAGAACATTAAGATCGAGATAACTAAACCTAAGATCGCATATGTCTCAACCATCGCTGAGAAAACAATCCCTTGGGTTGCATTTTCAGGACGTTGCGCAAGAATTTGCATACCCGCAATTGAAGCTCGCGCTTGATATGGAGCAGAAGTGTACCCTGCAATTCCTACTGGAAGTGAACACATAAAGTAGTACCATCCTGTTGAAGCAGACATACCTGGTTCAAGGTTAAGTAAGATTAATAACCCCATAACGAATCCGTATAATCCTTGCGTTGCAGGAAGTAGTTGAAGAACTAGCGCTTGACCGAATAATTCTGGTTTTTCTTTAACCAATGCTGAAGCAGATTCCCCAGCCATACCTACTGCAATTGCAGAACCTGTCCCTGCCATAAAGGTAGCGAATGCTACACCTAATCCTCCGAGAATAAGTCCAATGTTTTCTCCGAAAAATGCCGTAATAAATTCCATAAAAGAATACCTCCAATGATATAAATTTTATTTTTTACTTTCAATCCAAACTTCTTCTTCCAATGGTTTCAACGGTTTGAATTCTTTACCTCCGCCTTCAAAAAACTTACCGAAAAACTCAACGAATTCAAGACGCATTGAGTGGACGTAAGCTCCGAGGAACGAAATAAAGATGTTCAAACCATGTAAAGCTAAGAACAATAGAATCCCTACACTAAAGCGCAATACCGGTGGTAGTAGGCTTACAATTAAGTTGAATGCCATTCCGATATTTGCTCCAGCCACACCTAAAGCTGTTAGACGGGTATAACTTACGATATCCCCTACTAATCCAGCCACGTCGATCATACCAAATAAACCTAAGCTAAAGCCGATAAATGGATTACCGTTAGTAAAGATGTTAACAATAAACATCCCCACAATATTACCAAGAATTAATACGAGACCGACTTTTTGTAGGGAGGGGTTATTCCATCCCAAAATGCTATTAGCTCCCATTACTAAAATCCCAACTAAAATTAAGAACCATTGCATGGAGTCAAGGTACCATCTAACATAGTCCCCTTTACGAGCTTCCAAATAAGCTTTTAGTGCATAGGCTAGAAGCATATGGATCATACCGATTAATACGCAAATTAACATGACATCGATAACTTGATCGGTAATGTCCATCACCTTAAACGGTAGATCAAAGCCAAAGAAACTACCAAAAAATAGGCCTACCGCCATTGTTCCAACAGACATAAAATTAAATGACATCAGACTTTGTTTTGTCTTATCATTCAAATCAAAGAACAAGATTGGGAATAGCGTTCCGATAAATAAAAGTAATCCATAACCTAAATCTGCACTCATCAATCCAAAGAATAACACTTGGAAAAATGAGTAAAACGGTGTTGGGTCCAGACTTCCGTACAATGGGATTCCATATTGTTTCGTAAGCCCTTCAAACGGACGGGCAAACCAATGGTTCCTTAATTGAACTGGAATATCTTCAGGTTGGTCTTCATCACTAACAGGTTCGACATAAGATACAAACCCATCTTGACCCAGTTGTTGTTCTAGATAATGAATTTGCTCATCAACTCGATCCGACTCCATCCATCCTTTGAGAACGAACAGATGCGCGCTATCTAACGCTAACTTACTCGCCATCTGACGTTCAACAAGATTACCGTAATGCTCTTTAATTAACGATAACTGAACGTATTCTTCTTCAAAATCACCTAAAGATGCTTTAATGTCTTTTGCTTGTGCAAAACATTCTTTACGCTGCTTTAAGTTACGCTCTAACTCCACTTGAGGAAGTTCTGTATATTGATAATTTAACGGATCAAAATCAAGACGTTGAAGTTTATTTAGGATGACCTTTTGACTTTCTTCAGGGAAAACGATTAGATAACCGCTACGATCCTGACCATAAAATACTTCTTGAACAAACACATCTTCAGTAATTTGATGCAATTGATCAACTAAGTCATTATAATCTTCAGTCTCAATCGTACCTAACACGCCCGAAAAGTAATGCAACTCTTTCAATTCATCTGGATGAACTTTCAGTTGCGACCATTGCCGTAGCAACACTTCTTCGTCTTCGAGTTGCTTGATTTTTTCTTCAATTTCATGCAACTGATCATCGAGTGAATAGATTGCTTGAGTCAACCCCTCAAAGTTTAACGAATGTATGTGTTGTTCTAATTCATCTAACGTGAACGTATCACGTTTTCGTCGTAAACGAGTGAATAATGATTCCGGAGTACGGTAGCGATCAAGTATCGCTAGAGCTTTGACCGCTTCATTATATTGATAGCGCGCTGAGCTCTCTTTCGTATCTTGATGCGAGAATATTTCAATATCCTCTTCAGCTAAATCGGTGAAGGGTACAATTTCTGTCCCTTTCATTTCTTGCAAAGATTCTAGCAGTAGATCCTTTCTTGATTGTTCAGCGATTATCAGAACTTTACTCATTTCTGAAATTGCCATATGCTGCCATAACCTCCTTTACACCTTTCTGGACGAGTAAATCTTTGACAGATTGATATTCATGCTGCATTTTTTGTTGGTATTGTGAGACAACATGACTCACTTGCTCATAAGCCGCATTTAACTCTCCTTGAAATTGACGATCCAAATCACGATCTAAATCTTTCAACGAGTGATCCAGTACCTCGCCATATTGTTGAAGTTCCTTTTGGACCATTTCTTGAATTTCTTCTTTGTGCTCTTGCATCGAAGTTTTCAATCCATCAATCGTACTTTCCGCTTCCTTCAAGGTATTGATAATTTCGTTTTTCATTCAGAAAATCACCTCCGACATGTCGTTATGAAAGCGTTATATTATCAGTTTACAGAGCTCCTCAACCCCCAGATGCCAGGATTCCTCATAGTAAATTAATAAATAACTCTTTACCATATTACCATTTTGTCTATAGAGTATCAAATCTTTATCTAACATAAAAGCTTGATCTATCTAGCTTTTTAATCCTTTATTTTAAAGTATTTTCCAGAAATAAACGTCGATTATTTCCAGATTTTTTTCATATAATTAGATCATGTATTGGTGTTCATTTAAGTCAAGAAATACTTTTTTGATTAGATAAATTGCAATAATTATTGCGACAAAAAGTCATTCTAACTGAACGAGTTCGTACATGAGTACTTCAAAAGGTGTTTTAAAATCTAAGCATTTTCTAGGTCGATTATTTATCAACCATAATGCATTGAAAAGTTCACGTTCCGTAATTTTAACTAGATCTGTGCGTTTAGGGAAAATTTGGATCAACTGATTTACAGTCGAAATCATAGATTCCTTCGATCGATTCGGCATCTTTAAAGCGATATAGAAGCGACTCTTGTGCTCAGCAAAAGTAACGAGACATTCTTTACTTTTACCTCTGGTTTCCTGAGTTTTGCGTCGTTTCCCTTTTTGTCTCAGGTAGTCGTAGTCTAGCGAGACCTCAATGACGCCTTGATAGATCTAGTTATAAATTGTTTTAAATGATAATCTATTTTGATAGCAGCGTCCTACGATTTGTTCGGGAGACCAAGTTAATTCTAACTTTGTTTGAATATCTTGAATGAGTTCGGGCGTATGTTTAGGACGACGACCTTTGAGAGATTGATGTTCAGTAGCGTTAGCTTGAGCCAATTGAGCATCGTAACTGGCTGACTTAACACGGTTGAGTTCTCGATAAATCGTCGAACGGTGACGCCCGATGCCTTCAGCAATTTGACTCGCTGTATAGCCTTCATGATAAAGTATTTCTATTTTTGAACGATCTTCTATGGTAAGATGTTTGTAGCTCATAACAGGTCCTCCGTGTGTGTTTTTGTGGTTACTAACATTTTACACGAACTTGTTATGAGTTTTTTGTTTGTCGCAATTAATTTTACAATCTATCATTTACAAACTCAGAGGCATAAACATCTCATTAAATTCTCATGTTACAAATGTTAGCGATTGCTAGAAAACGCTTGAATAATCTGCTAAACTGAAAACATAGTATTTTATTAATAAATTATAGGAGGATTATTATGAGTCAAAAACTTGAAGAATTTTTAGCAAAAAATTTGCAAGAGTTAAAAGAAAATGGGTTATATAATGAAATCGATACGGTTGACGGACCAAATGGCCCAATCATCAACGTCAACGGTAAAGAATTAATTAACCTATCTTCAAATAACTACTTAGGTTTTGCTACGAACGAAGAAATGATTCAAAAAGCAAACGAAGCCACTACTCATTACGGTGTCGGAGCTGGCGCGGTCCGTACAATTAACGGAACTTTAACTATTCACGATCAACTCGAAGCAAAAATTGCCGAGTTCAAAGGAACTGAAGCAGCCATTGCTTTCCAATCTGGCTTTAACTGTAATATGGGAGCTATCGCTGCAGTTATTGGTAAAGGCGATGCGATTCTATCTGATGAGTTAAATCATGCATCGATTATTGATGGTTGTCGTCTTTCTGGAGCAAAAATCATCCGTGTAAAACACCAAGATATGGACGATTTACGTGCTAAAGCTAAAGAAGCTACTGAAAGTGGCGAATACGATAAAGTAATGTACATCACTGACGGTGTCTTCTCAATGGACGGTGACGTTGCAAATATTCCAGGCATCGTTGAAATTGCTAAAGAATATAACTTAATTACTTATGTTGATGACGCACATGGTTCAGGCGTTATGGGTAAAGGTGCTGGTACGGTAAAACACTTTAATGCACAAAAAGATATTGACATGCAAATGGGAACCCTCTCTAAAGCTTTAGGTGTTGTAGGCGGCTATGTTGCTGGTTCTCAACAATTGATTGACTGGCTTAAAGTAAGAGCTCGTCCATTCCTATTCTCTACTTCACTAACACCAGGTGCCGCAGCAGCAGCAACCAAAGCAATTGAATTAATGATGGCTTCAACTGAAGCACACGATAAATTATGGGAAAATGGCCGCTACCTTAAAGAAGGTCTGAAAAACTTAGGCTTTGATATCGGACAATCTGAAACACCAATTACGCCATGTATTATTGGTGATGAAAATAAAACACAAACCTTCTCTCGTCGTTTGAAAGAAGAAGGCGTTTATGCTAAATCCATTGTTTTCCCTACCGTTCCGCGTGGTACAGGGCGTGTTCGTAATATGCCAACAGCGGCTCATACGAAGGAACAATTGGACGAAGTGCTAAAAGTCTACGAAAAAGTTGGTAAAGAATTAGGCGTTATTTAAATCCATCACATCATAGATTAAATAGAAAAGGATGATTTCACCACTATGGAAAAAATTCTTATTACGGGGTCTCTTGGCCAAATTGGGACACCCCTCGTCGTTAAATTACGTGAAATATACGGTGTTGATAATGTTATTGCAACAGATATCCATCAAAATGATGATTCTGTGGTATGTCAAGAAGGTATCTTTGAAATTCTAGATGTTCTCGATGTTGATAACTTCGAACGAATCATTCGTGAATATAAAGTCGATACATTAATTCACCTGGCCGCTTTACTCTCTGCTGTTGCAGAAGCAAAACCTAAGTTAGCTTGGGATATCAACATGGGTGGTTTGGTGAACGCATTAGAGTTGGCACGCCAATACGATTTACAATTTTTCACACCAAGTTCCATTGGTGCTTTTGGCCCAACTTCACCACGCGATCAAACACCTCAAGATACTATCCAACGCCCTACAACCATGTATGGTGTTACAAAAGTAAGTGGCGAACTGCTTTGTGATTACTACTATACAAAATTCGGCGTCGACACTCGTGGTGTTCGCTTTCCGGGATTAATTTCTTATGAAGCACCTCCAGGTGGTGGTACAACGGATTATGCCGTAGAAATCTACTATGAAGCATTGCGCCATGGTAAATATGCCTCATATATCGATAAAGGCACTTATATGGATATGCTCTATATGCCGGATGCGATTGATGCGATTATTCAACTAATGGAAGCACCTGCTGAGAATTTAAAACATCGTAACGCCTTCAATATTAGCGGTATGAGTTTTGAACCTGAAGAAATTGCAGCTTCAATCCGTAAAGTCATGCCTGAATTTGAAATGACGTATGACGTCGACCCTGTCCGCCAAGGTATTGCGGATTCATGGCCTAATTCTTTAGATATCTCTTGTGCTGTTGAAGAATGGGGCTTCAGTCCAAAATATGACCTTGATGCGATGACACGAGATATGCTCGATAAGCTTAAGCTCGACTAATTTCAATCCTTACTATAAATTAAGAAGCGTTGCCTTTTTAAGGCTAACGCTTCTTTTTGAATATATTTACTTAATCTCTAGGTTCTAATTTTACTTCTAGGAACATATTGTTATATTCAATCAATTTCTCTTGGCCTAAACCACGATAAACTTCTAAATGTTCAATAACATCATCGGTAGGATAGAACGCAGGGTCATTCACCACTTCCGGATCCATCAGCTCCATTGCCCGTCGATTTGGGGTCGCATATCCAATATATTCTGCATTTCGCGCTGCAATATCTGGCCGAAGAAGGAAATTAATTAAAGCATAAGCTCCGTCAGGATTAGCTGCATTATGCGGAATGACAATGTTATCAAACCACAAGTTGGACCCTTCGGATGGGACTTTATATGCTAAACGATCATCATTTTCCATCGCCATCGCCGCTTCTCCCGAAAAAGTAATTCCGATAATCGCTTCTTGATTATGCATATGCATTTTCAACTCATCAGCAACCAACGCTAAAATATTGGGCATTAATAATTTCATCTTATCGCGCGCCTCAATTAAGCGACTCGTATCCGTTTCATTCAAGGAATAACCTAACGACTGCAATCCGATACCCATGACTTCTCGGGCACCATCATAAATAATAATTTGATTGCGATATTTTGGATTCCACAGATCATCCCAATGATTCAACTCATCTTCATCCACATATTCAGTATTATATAAAATGCCTAAGGTCCCCCAAAAATATGGGATTGAATACTCATTGTTAGGGTCAAAGGGTTGATTTAAAAAACGTTCATCGATATTTTCTAGTCCTTGAATTTTCGACTTATCCAATGGCGTTAATAATTGATCTTCAATCATTTGTTCAATCATATATTCACTCGGAACCGCTAAATCATAAGCCGTTCCTCCTTGTTGAATTTTGGCAACCATCGCCTCATTCGAGTCAAATGTTTCATAGATAACTCGGTATCCAGTTTCTGCTTCAAAGTCCTTCAAAATTGTTGGGTCGATATAATCGCCCCAGTTATAGAATACCACTGTCTGCGAACCTTGACCGCCCATTCCTCGATCTAAGGAATAACGAACACCGTACAAGACAAAAATCAAGGCTAGAACACCTAGTATTAAACGGTTCAATTGTTTCATGCTTATCTGCCTCCTTGGAAAGGAATTCGACGAGACGGACGTATTCGCTTCTGTTGTTCGCTGATTTGAATTCGGTAATACCCAAAGACAAGTAATAAAGCTAAAATAAACATCAACGTACTCAACGCATTAATTTCGAGACTAATACCAGTTCTTGCTCGCGAGTACACTTCAATCGAAACCGTACTAAAGCCCGCTCCCGTCACAAAGAAAGTAACCGCAAAATCATCTAACGAATAAGTGAATGCCATAAAGAAGCCTGCCACAATCCCTTTAAGAATACTTGGAAGAATCACTCGAGTTAAGGTTTGCCACTGTGTTGCACCTAAGTCTTGTGCGGCAGTAATCATATTTAAGTTCATTTCATAACATTTTGGCAATACCATTAAAACAACAATCGGAATACTGAATGCCACATGCGCAATTAAGACAGACCAGAATCCTAAGGTTACTGGAATCACTGTTGAAAATAAAATTAAGAAACTCGCTCCCATCATTACATCAGGGGTCACCATTAATACGTTATTAAATTGCATTGTCACTTGGCTTGACTTACTTCTACGTGAAAAGAAAATTGCTAAAGCACCAAATGTCCCGATAATAGTAGCAATCAATGCCGAGCTCAAAGCGACGATAAAGGTATTCACGATATAACTTAATAACCGTTTATCGGAAAATAAAGTCTGATAATGCTCCAAGGTAAACCCTGTAAAACCTGACATATCTCCTCCGGCATTAAAGGAGTAAAAGATTAGATAGGCAATCGGCAAATACATCAAAATAAAGATTAGGACGATATAAATCGTTGCCCAAGAAAAATTTTTACGCATCGTGGGTCGAACCTCCAATCTCTTTAGGTCGAGTAAATCGCATCACGATAACCATTAGCAGAAGTAAAACAACACCGATGGTTGCTCCCATGCCCCAGTTTTGCGTGACTAGAAAATGTTGTTCCACGGCCGTTCCGAGTGTAATGACCCGGTTACCTCCGATGAGTCGGGTTAGCATGAACAGTGAGAGCGATGGGATAAACACTGCTTGAACCCCACTCGTTACGCCCCGCATGGATAACGGGAAAATAACCCGTCTGAGTGTCACCCATTCACTCGAACCTAAGTCCAAGCTCGCTTCAATAATCGAGTTGGGGATCTCATCAATGGAATTAAAGATGGGCAGCATCATAAATGGAAGTTCCACGTACGCTGCCACAAGAATAAAAGCTGCATTCGTAAAAAGTAACTGAGGTGACCCTAACCCAAAACGCTGAATTAAAGCAACGACAGGCCCAGTTTGACTCAGCAGTCCAATAAAAGCATAGATCTTCAATAATAAGTTAATCCATGTTGGCAAAATAATTAACATCAGCCATAAATCTTTTCGTTTGGTCTTTGTTAGGAAATACGCCATTGGATAAGCAAATAAAAAAGTAATCAACGTTACCAGTAGCGCCGATAAAAAGGAAGCAAACGTCATTTGCATATAATACGGGCTACTAAAATACTCAATATAGTTCCCGAACGTCAAACTTCCGTCAATCCCAAAAAATGAACGATAAATTAATAATAAAATAGGTGTAACCACAAATAACACAATCCATAGATAATACGGAATAGCTAATATATGTTGTAATCGCCGATTCATATGCTACCTCCTATAATTGTGAAGTCACTGAACCGTTCGATTGCAGAAAATCAAAGTGTTCTTCATCTTCCTCGTCGTCCGTATATTGTTCAATCCGAGCATCAAAATCTTCTTCTGATTCATTGTAACGCATCACATGGATGTCCGTTGGACCAAATGATAAACCAATCTCTGAGCCTTCCTCGATAAATTGCGTCGTATGAATCATCCATTCATTGCCTTGCTTATCGTAGGCAATGACTTCGTTAAAGACTCCTCGGAATAGTTGAGTATCGACATCCGCTACCAATTGGCCTTCTTCTGGCGTAGTAATCTCGATATCTTCTGGTCGAATAACCACTTCAACCCGCTCTCCACTTGGAATCCCTCCGTCATTACACTCAAATTGATATCCTACAAATTCCACAACATAGTCATCAATCATTGTCGCATCAATAATATTACTATCGCCAATAAAGTCAGCAACGTAGTGATTGATTGGCTCATCATAAATATCTTTCGGCGTTCCTGATTGAACCACGACACCTTCATTCATTACAAAAATCCAATCAGACATCGCTAATGCTTCTTCTTGGTCATGGGTGACAAATACAAAGGTAATCCCTAACCGTTGCTGTAACTCACGAAGTTCATATTGCATATCTGTTCGTAACTTTAGGTCTAAAGCAGATAATGGTTCGTCTAATAGAAGAACCTCCGGTTCATTAATTAATGCGCGTGCGATCGAGACGCGTTGTTTTTGTCCTCCCGATAATTCACTAATTTGACGGTTTTCAAACCCATCGAGCTGGACAAGCCGTAACATCTCTTTGACTTTCTGATCAATGACTGCCTTCTTTTCTTTACGTAACGTCATCCCAAACGCAATATTATCGTATACATTCATATGTGGGAACAGTGCATAATCTTGGAAGACGGTATTCACCTTACGACGATTCGCACTCACTTGCGTAACGTCTTTACCATCGAGTACTACGGTCCCAGTATTGGGTTGATTAAATCCTGCAATGATTCGTAACAACGTTGTTTTCCCACATCCAGAAGGACCTAACAAAGTATAAAATTTTCCTTTTTCCAAATCCATATCGATATTTTTTAAGACGATCGTATCCCCATACGTCTTTGAAATACCCTTCAATTCGACACTGTACACTTCTGTCATTACAAATCACTCCCTATTCATCGTTTCGTATGGTGAAGCATCTTTTTTATCTTTTTGGTACTCCACCTTTTACTGTAAAAAGTATAGCATAATTTAATAAAACAAACAGCTTAAGGCACACAAAAAGGCCACCACAAAGTGACCTTATTTTGATATCAAAATGTATTTATGCATCAGCGGGTATCGCTTCGCCAATAATGCGAACTTCAGGCTCTAACTGAACTTGATAAAGCTCCCAAATTCGATGCTGTATAAATTGAATCAACTCGATATAATCTGTCGCAGTCGCATGATCCACATTGACGATAAAGCCAGCGTGTTTTTTTGAGATTTCCGCACCGCCAATACGGTAACCTTGCAAGCCAGCATCTTGAATTAATTTACCGGTGAAATGCCCTTCTGGCCGTTTAAATACACTCCCGCATGAAGGTAATTCAAGCGGTTGTTTGGACGTTCTTAATTCGGTTAAACGATCCATTTCGGACTGAATCAAATCAATCTCACCAGGTTCAAGTTGGAATTTAACTTGTAAGACGACTTCGTGATTATCTTGAAAAATACTATGGCGATATCCAAATTGAGCGGTTTGAGTGCTGTAAGTTCTGAATTCACCCGTGCGAGTCAATGTTTCAATCTCTAAGGGCAAGTCCTTAATCTCTCCACCATACGCTCCCGCATTCATAAAAATGGCGCCTCCAACACTACCCGGAATGCCACAAGCAAATTCTAAACCTGTTAGATGGTGATCGCGGGCAACTTGCGTTGTTTCGATTAGTGATGCACCTGCGTCGGCAATTACCGTTTCACCTTCAACTTGAATCTGGTTCATTCGAGTTAAAATCATTACGACACCTCGAATTCCTCCGTCCATCACAATTAAGTTACTTAAATTTCCTAAAATCGTTAATGGAACTTGATTCGTTTCGACCCATTCAATCATTTGTTGTACTTCTTGCTTAGTCTGCGGGAATACTAACGCATCGGCTTTCCCACCTACTTTAGTGTAGCTGTATTGAGATAAAGGTTCATTTAATTTGATATCCATTGCGGGATATTTGCTAATTAATTCATTATAAAGCACAATCATTTCCTCCTTATGCGTTGTAATCATGTAAAGTATGTCCTAATGGCTTCTCCATCACAATCGTATCATAATATTTACCATCTTGATTAATCCATTGAGATGATCGGCCAATTTCGCAAAAGCCGAATTTCCGATAAAGATTGATCGCACGATGGTTGGATGCCAGCACTTCTAAAGTTAAGATGTTTAACGAAGTTTGTTCTGCAAAGTCAATCAGCGAATCAATCAATGCACTCCCAATTCCACATCCCCAATATTCCTTAATAACAGCAATGCCAACTTCTCCAAGTTGAGGATCTTCTAAAAGATTCCGTACAGATAGATTCGCCGTCGCAATTAATTCCCCAGCTAATTCAACAACTAAAATAATGCTGGAAGAAGCTTGCTCATACTGAGCTAAAAGTTCTCGAAGTGCAGAACAATCATTAAGGTCATTTTTTGTATCAAAGATTAAATAAGACGTCTCTTGTCGAAGTTGGCACATGAGTTGCTGATAGTGAGACGCATCTTCAACTTTTGCTTCGCGGAATAAAAGTTCAACCCTTTCAGTGGTGTTCCCTGAATCGCTAGATATATTAGAGTGCGTTGATTCAACCATTCGCTAGATTAACCCTCTTTCTTCGACCGCATCTTCTATCATAGCTATCACGTTATCGTATTTCAATGAATTCCCACAAGGCTTAATAGTAATTTCTCGCGTCGTTGAATCCAATGGATTTAATTGAATCATTAAATAATCTTCAGGTAAATATCCCTCGATAAATTGTGCCCATTCAATAAAAGTAATCGCATCCGGAGAAAGAACAGCATCGATATCAAGTGACTCTGCCCCTCCTTGTTCTAAACGGTACGCATCCATATGAATTAACTCAAAATTTTTATCCGGAATAGGATATTGCTTTACAATAGTGTACGTTGGACTATTGACACGGCGAGTAATTCCTAATCCTTGTGCAAAACCTTGAGTAAACGTTGTTTTACCCGCACCTAACGGTCCGTCTAATCTAATTACCATCCCAGGCTGAATATATTGAGCGAGCAACTTAGCAACTTGTTGTGTTTCAGCATGTGAAGTCGTTCGTATCCGCATCGTGAATATCCCCTTTCTGAATAAAAATTTGATTTCATGGCTATTCTATGCTATTTTATAGATATAAACAAGTCCTAATAAGGAGGCAAATTATGAAAAAATCATTGAAACTTATATTTTTACCTTTATTAACCATCTTACTCGTTGCTTGTACGAACGGGCAAGATAAAAAAGAAAATGTTGAAACCACCGTTGAAGAAACAACGACAGAAGTTACAACAGTCGAAACAACAGTTGAAACTACTGAAGAAACAACTGAGGTTGCAACGGAAGATGCTGTGAAGATTAACATTTACCTTCATGGCGAAGAAGAACCGATTGCTACAGCCTTTGTCAATGACGGTGCTGGCAAAAGCGTACTCGAAGCGATGCATGAAACAGACCTGAAATTCCACTTCAACGAAGATGAAGGTGTCGTAGAAGAAATCGAAGGTCACGAAAATGACTATGAAGATTTCAATACATGGGTATATCTACTCAATGGTGCATATGCTGAACTTGGTGTTAAATCGCAAATCTTAGAAGCTGGCGATGAAATTAGTTGGTACTATGGTACTCAAGATGAAATTCCAGTAAATATTATTGAATAATAAATAAATCAAAAAACGACCTTGCTTGGGGCAAGGTCGTTTTCTTCTTTTTAAATTAAAGCTTGATTTGCTGTAATAATTGATACTTTGTAGACATCCTCTTCATTACATCCTCTAGATAAATCCGATACCGGTTTATTTAACCCTTGTAGGATCGGGCCAATCGCTTGATATTGTCCTATACGTTGCGCTATTTTGTAACCAATATTACCTGATTGAATCTCTGGGAAGACGAATACGTTGGCATGCCCAGCTACATCTGATTCTGGTGCTTTTTTATCCGCAACGGATTCAACGAGCGCCGCATCAAATTGCAACTCTCCGTCGATAGGTAATGATGGGTCTAATTCACGAGCGATTCGCGTCGCCTCTACAACTTTATCAACCTCAGGTGAAGCAGCAGATCCTTTCGTTGAGAAGCTTAACATTGCGACTTTAGGTTCAATATCAAAAATTCTTGCGGTTTTAGCACTTTCAACTGCGATTTCCGCTAATTCTTGAGCATCGGGATTAATATTGATCGCGCAATCCGCCATAATTAACTTCTCACCACCACCTTCAACTGGCGGTATCATGACGAAAGCACCACTCGTTAGTTTTACATTCGGACGAGTTTTTATAATTTGTAGTGCAGGTCGAACCGTGTCTCCTGTTGAGTAAGTAGCTCCACAAACTAAACCATCTGCTGCATCCGTATAAACCAACATTGTCCCTAAGTACACATTATCACGTAACATTTCACGTGCTTGTTCCTCGGTATTTTTTCCTTTACGACGTTCAACAAATGCCGCTACCATCTCTTCAAAGCGAGGATAGTTGGATGGATCAATAATTTCAATATCACCTAGATTCCAATGGTTTTCTGCTGCCAATTGTTTAATATTATCAGGATTACCAATTAAGATTGGTTCAATCAACTTGTCAGCTTTCAAACGAATTGCTGCCCCTAGAACACGGACATCTTCTGCTTCAGGATAGACGATCCGTAAATTTTTATCTTTGATTTTTAACGATAATGCTTTAAATAATTCCATATTTTCGCTCCTTTATTTTCATATCTTTATTTTACACAATTCATCGATGGTTTTAAATGAATATTCTTCATTTTATTTCATACTGCTTGACATTTTTTGTTTACACCTGTAAACTTTAGATTGAAAGGGGAGTTATTATAGATTACACAATTAGCGATGCTGAATGGCAAGTGATGCGTCTAATTTGGAGCCAGCCTCGATTGACGAGCCGAGAAATCATTGATCAACTTCAACAAACGACGTGTTGGAAAGAGGGCACGATTAAATCGTTAATGAACCGGTTAATGCAAAAAAAATTAATCGATTCGATTGATAAGACTCGACCTTACCAATACATTACCACGATTGATCAGAAAAAAGCGTCCCTCGATCAAATAAATGGCTTTATCGATCGAATTTGTAAACGTCAGGTGGGCACTTACCTTAATGAACTCATTGAAACTAGCGCCTTATCACAAGATGACTGCACGTTACTAATTCAAACATTAGAACAAAAAAGAGCTCTAGCGCCAACGGAAATTCCTTGCAATTGTCCAATTGGCGAATGTCACTGTACTCATACAAATATTCACACTTAGGAGGAATTCAATGAAACAAAATTATCATATTGATGGAATGAGCTGTGCCAGTTGTGCCTCACGAGTGGAACAGGCTGCGCTCAAAGTCCCTTCTGTTAAAGAAGCATCCGTTAACTTAGCGACTGATACACTTCGTGTTACCTCAGATAATGAATTAGACCCAACGAATATTATTGAAAGTGTTCAACAGGCGGGGTACCAAGCAAATCTTATTTTGTCCCCGCAAGAACAATTTGAACGTGATGAACGTCAAAAAGAGGCAAAACGCATTATGCAAAAGAAACAATTATATTGGATGTTTCTCTTTGCCATCCCACTCTTTATCATTGCAATGGGCCCGATGTTAGGAATTCCTTTGCCTCATATAATTGATCCCGTATCGTCTCCCTTAGGTAATGCCTTGGTTCAATTTATCCTTACGGTTCCGATTTTATATTTTGGAAGGGATATTTTTATCCGTGGTTTCCGTCAATTAATACATAAGCAACCTTCAATGGACTCGCTCGTTGCCTTAGGGACCTCCGCAGCCTTTATTCAAGGTATCATTGCGACAATCTATTGGGTCATTTCACCAACTTCAACAACAGGCCATCACCCTATCGAGCTATACTTTGAATCCGCTGGAGTCATCATTACTTTGATGACACTGGGAAGATATTTAGAGGAATTAGCTAAAGGACAAACAGCACAAGCCATCCGCGAACTGATGAATTTAACACCACCTACCGCTCGAGTCATTGACGATAACGGCAACGTAACACTCAAACCCGTTGATGAAGTTCAAATTGATGATCTTATCCAAATTCAACCAGGAGAGAGCTTGCCCGTTGATGGTATTATTACCCAAGGCCGCTCAGCTATCGATGAATCGATGATTACCGGCGAAAGCATGCCAGTCGCTAAAGAAATTGGCGACACTGTCATTGGAGCCAGCGTCAATAGCACAGGCGCTTTCACTTATCGGGCCACCCGTGTAGGACAGGATACGATGATTTCTCAAATTATTCGGATGGTTCAAGAAGCGCAAGGTTCAAAAGCACCAATTAGTAATTTGGCAGACCGGGTTGCACACTATTTTGTGCCAACCGTTATTATCCTAGCCATTTTGGCGGGGGTATTCTGGGGATTAGTAATGGGCGAATCCCTTAATTTTACTTTACGTATTGTTATTAGTGTTCTTGTTATTGCCTGCCCTTGTGCACTTGGTTTAGCGACCCCCACTTCCATTATGGTTGGTACAGGCAATGGCGCTAAGCACGGTATTCTCGTTCGAAGTGGGGAATCCCTTGAAAAAATGCATCACACAACTACGGTTGTCTTAGATAAGACGGGTACCGTTACGATGGGGAGTCCTACTCTCACTGATTGGTTGGTTGATTCAGAACAAGATGAAGCCCAAGTCATGCAATTAATTTATAATGCAGAGAAACAATCTGAACACCCTCTCGCCCTAGCTATTACCCGTTATGGTCAAGAGCAGAATTTTGAGACGTTACCAGTTGAATCTTTTAACAGCATCACCGGAAAAGGAATCGAAGCTCAAATTGCTGATCAAACCATTCAAGTTGGAAATCAAGCGTGGATTGAATCGATGTCTTCGATTCCTAATCACCTTATCCAACAAGCAATACAATGGGCTAACGAAGGGAAAACCCCAATCTTTGCTGCTGTCAACCAACGAGCGGTTGCGACCATAGCGATTAGCGATCCGGTAAAAGACTCTTCCGAAGAGGCCATCCAACAGATGATTGCAGAAGGGTTGAAAGTTGTTCTACTTACAGGTGACAACAAAGCGACTGCTGAGGCCATCGCAAAGCAAGTTGGGATTGAACAAGTCTATAGTCAAGTCTTGCCACAAGATAAAGCCCAAATTGTGAAGCAATTACAGACTAATAGTGAATGTGTGATGATGGTGGGAGATGGCATTAATGATGCTCCCGCTTTAGCTCAAGCAGATATCGGACTCGCAGTAAGTTCAGGTACGGATGTAGCAATTAGCTCGGCAGATGTGATCTTAATGCATAACGATCTTAAAGATGTCTTACGAGCGATTCATTTAAGCAAACTGACTCTCAAAAATATTAAACAAAATCTATTTTGGGCCTTTGCCTATAATATCATTGGAATTCCGATTGCAATGGGCGTATTAAAATTATTCTTTGACGGTCCTCTTCTCAATCCGATGATGGCTGCTTTAGCGATGAGTTTAAGTTCAATCTCTGTTCTAACCAATGCACTCCGTCTACGTTACCAACGCCTATTATAAAAATAAATAGCTCTCAAGCTCAAAGCGACGATGCAAATTAAAACTTCGTCGCTTTTTATGGTGTTTATTCCGATATTGGGGGGTATTTGCATTTACCCTCGTAAGGTTCATCCAATACCATTGATTTTTGGATATCAATAATCTCTAGGCTCATTTGATGAAATTTCAAGTTTTCTCCCCTGTGATGGGTCCACAAGCCATAGTGGTAATAATATTTATAATTCGGATCATCTTGAAAAATGACGATAACAAGGTAGCCTCCCTGCTTCCAATCTTTAATCATTTCCTCACTTTCAATCTGCTCACGCGAAACACCTTGAGCAGTAAGATATGCCTCAAATTTCTTGGATGCTAGAAACTTTTGAACGGGATATTGATAAGCTAGAATCGCTAAAATAGCAATCAATAATAATAATCGTCGTTTCTTTTTCGCTTTCATCGTGCCCTCATTTCTTACCACATATTTTAGTTGATTCCTTTCTATAAGAATAACCACGACGAATGATTTTATCAAGGTGCTTTTATTAATCGATAGACTCAATTATAATAAAATTAACAACAGAAAGGAGCTGCTTTCATGTCAAAAAATGTTTATTTTGCGAGTCCTCTCTTCAACGAAATGGAACTTCAATTCAATGCACAATTAGCCCAAAGAATTCGAGAACGCTATCCAGAAATCAATTTATTTTTACCACAAGAACAAAGTGAAATAAATGATAAGTCTAACTATGCAGACTCTAAGTTAATTGCCCAGGTGGATACCGATGCGGTATTAACGAGTCGGTTGTTGATCGCAGTATTAGACGGCTTAGTCGTTGACCCAGGTGTCGCTTCTGAAATCGGTGTCGCATATCAAGCTGGTATTCCAATTATCGGATTGTATTCCGATACGCGCCAAGCTGGAGCTGATAATCCAGAAAAAATCGAAGCGCTCCATACCATTGCAGAATCTCAATTTAGTTATATCAATTTGTATACGGTTGGGTTAGTTAAATTAAGAGGTGAAATCGTCGGTAGCTCGGCAGATCTCATCGAGTCTATCGAAAAATATTTATAATCTCATATTATTTTAACATTTCTCCAAAGTTACCAGACTGTAACTTTCTTTCACAAGAAGAATGTGCTAATATTATCAATGGTGTTCTTAGGACCCAATGATATTAGAGGAGGCTCATAAATGCTTAATGTATCGAACGTCAGTCTTCATTTTCCTGACCGAAAATTATTTGATGACGTAAATATCACTTTTACACCGGGCAACTGCTATGGCGTTATTGGTGCAAATGGAGCTGGAAAGTCTACTTTCCTTAAAATTTTATCCGGTGAAATCTCACCTACAACAGGAAACGTTACGATGGATCCTAACGAACGGCTTGCGGTATTAAATCAAGACCATTATGGTTTTGAAGATTATCAAGTCCTCGAGACCGTGATGATGGGACACCAAGAGCTTTACAATGTTAAAAAAGAAAAAGACCAAATTTATTTAAAAGAAGATTTTTCCGATGAAGATGGAATCCGAGCTGGAGAGCTTGAAGCTAAATTCGCTGAAATGGGTGGCTGGGAAGCAGAAGCTGAAGCGAGCGACCTACTTCAAGGTCTCGGCATTACTACCGATATGCATTATTTATATATGCGAGAGTTAGTTGAAGCCGATAAAATTAAAGTTTTATTAGCACAAGCGCTCTTCGGGCGTCCTGATAACTTACTACTCGACGAGCCGACAAACGGACTCGATGCGCAAGCGATTGAGTGGTTAAGTAATTTTATTATGGATTTCCCGAACACTGTCATTGTCGTCTCTCACGACCGCCATTTCTTAAATCAAGTTTGCACTCACATGGCAGACGTGGACTTTGGGAAAATCAAACTTTACGTCGGCAACTATGATTTTTGGTTACAATCGAGTCAATTGGCTGCCAAATTACAAGCAGATCAAAACGCTAAAAAAGAAGAGCAAATTAAAGAACTACAAGCTTTTATCGCACGATTCTCAGCCAACGCTTCGAAATCTAGACAAGCTACTTCTCGTAAGAAAATGCTTGATAAAATCACCTTAGATGATATCCAACCTTCCTCTCGACGTTACCCTTATGTCGGATTTTCACCTGCTCGGGAGATTGGTAATGACCTACTACGAGTCGAAGGCTTATCCAAAACGGTTGATGGTGAAGTGTTACTCAATAACATCACCTTCACCTTAAATCGTGATGACAAAGTTGCTTTTGTTAGCCGTAACGACCTAGCCGTCACCACTTTCTTTGAAATGATTACTGGGCGCCTCGAACCGGATAGTGGAATCTACGAATGGGGCGTTACAACGACTCAAACCTACCTACCCCGTAACTCTTCGGATGAATTCGATCATAACGAAATGACGATTGTCGATTGGTTACGTCAATATGCTGAAAAAGAAGAACAAGATAACACATTCTTACGTAACTTTTTAGGTAGAATGCTGTTCCGTGGCGATGATGTATTGAAGCCTGTGAACGTTCTTTCAGGGGGTGAAAAAGTTCGCTGTCTATTGTCTAAGATGATGCTTTCGAAAGCCAATGTTCTTATATTAGACCAACCGACAAATCACCTCGACTTGGAGTCTATTACCGCACTTAACGATGGCTTAATCAAGTTTAAGGGAGCTATTTTAATGGCTTCTCACGACTATGAAGTCTTAGACACTACATGTAATCGAGTGATTGAATTAACACCGAATGGTGCTTACGATCTGATCAATACCACTTACGGTGAATATGTTAATAATCAAGATGCTCAACAACGTATTGCAAAATTGTATGAAACAAAATAATAATTTAATTTAAAGGAGAATCTATCATGGAAGTTTTTGATTTTGAAGATGTTCAGTTGATTCCTAATAAATGTATTGTTAAAAGCCGTTCAGAATGTAACACTGAGGTTCAATTTGGCCCGCGTACATTCAAAATTCCAGTTGTTCCAGCAAATATGCAAACCGTAATGAACGAGGAACTTGCTCAGTGGTTTGCTGAACATGATTATTTCTATATTATGCATCGTTTTGATGAAGCATCTCGCCGTCCATTTATTGAAAAAATGCATAACAAAGGACTCTACGCATCAATCAGTATCGGAATTAAAGAACCTGAATATGCATTCGTAGAAGAACTTGCACGCGACGGTGTCATTCCTGAATACGTTACGATTGACGTCGCACACGGTCACTCTGACAACGTTATTCGAATGATTCGCCATATTAAAAAACATCTCCCTTCTGCGTTCCTCATTGCAGGAAATGTGGCGACACCTGAAGCAGTTCGTGAATTGGAAAATGCGGGAGCAGATGCAACAAAAGTTGGTGTCGGACCTGGGCGTGTTTGTATTACGAAATTAAAAACTGGTTTTGGTACAGGTGGTTGGCAACTTGCTGCGATTCGTCTTTGTGCAAAAGCTGCTACAAAACCGATTATCGCAGATGGTGGAATTCGTCATAACGGAGATATTGCCAAAGCATATCGTTTCGGCGCATCCATGGTTATGATTGGATCACTCTTTGCAGCGCATGAAGAAAGCCCTGGAAAATCTCGTGAAGTTGATGGGGTTATTTACAAAGAGTACTTCGGTAGCGCTTCTGAGTACCAAAAAGGTGAACGCAAAAACGTCGAAGGTAAAATTGAACTCATCCCGACTCGAGGAAAACTCGAAGATACATTAATTGAAATGCAACAAGACTTACAATCTGCTATTTCATATGCGGGTGGAAAAGATATTAATTCACTACGCCACGTCAATTACGTTTTAGTGCGTAACACCGTCTACAATGGTGACCGTTAATTACAGAATACTTATCAAGAGTTGTGTTTAAAACACAGCTCTTTTTTGGTCTTAACGGATGAACAAAGATAAGATTGTTCAATCCAAAAAATTTGCTATAATAGATTTATGCAAATTAATGAAAGAAGTGTGATGATATGGGTCGTAAATGGATGAATATTAAAGAAAAGAAAGCCCAAAAAGATAAAGACACGTCCAGAGTGTACGCAAAATTCGGTATTGAAATTTATGCCGCAGCTAAATCAGGTGAGCCTGACCCAGACCTCAACCAAAAATTAAAATTCGCAATTGATCGTGCAAAATCATACGATGTTCCAAAACATATTATTGATCGAGCGATTGATAAAGCAAAAGGAACCGGCGATGAGAACTTCCAAGAGCTTCGCTATGAAGGCTTTGGTCCAGGCGGATCAATGATTATTGTTGATGCGCTAACAACCAATGTTAATCGAACCGCCGGAAATGTCCGTGCCATCTATGGTAAAAACGGCGGTAATATGGGCGTAAGTGGATCTGTCAGCTATCTATTTGATAACACCGCTGTATTTGTATTTGAACATGCGGATGCCGAGGAAATCATGATGGTCTTATTAGAAGCAGACTGCGATGTCCGAGATGTCGAGCAGCAAGAAGATAATGTTGTCGTTTATGGTAATCCAACGGATTTCCAAAAAATCTATACCGCTCTTGAAGCTTATGGAATTGAAAAATTCGATGTTTCTGAACTAGAAATGTTACCGAAAACAGAAATTACTTTAGAAGGTGCGGAACTTGAGCAATTCGAAAAACTCATCGATTTGCTTGAAGATGATGAAGATGTTCAAAAAGTACACCACAACGTAGATCTCTAATAAAGTTGAAACGACTAACTTCATTTTGACGAAGTTAGTTTTTTTATAGATAAATATGACTTTTATATGAATAACGCTTGAAAAAATTATAAACTTTTGTCTATTTCTCTTTTGTAGTCATTTTTTGTTCTATAATAAAGATAGCAACTCAATAAAAAAGAAAGAAGTGATATTCATGCGTAAGTCCTATTTATTAGCAGCGATTCTACTGGCTGGCACAAACACAATGTCTCCAATGGTCAATTTGGTCAACTCTACTCAGCATGAAAGTGTAATTTCTCGAGTTCAAGCTAAATCGATTCAACCGAGCGCTTCTCTTGGTGCAACTTTATCTGAAAATGATATTAAACGCACCTTACAGTTATTAACAGGTCAAACAATTGAGCAAAAAAATCAATATTTGATTGATGGAGAGATCATTAACCATTATCTAAACGATGGATCAACGCGTATCACACCTGTTTATTCGAGTGCGGTAATTGAACCAAGGGAACCTGGTTATGGGGTTCAAGTTCAAATTGTTACACCTCAAACTATTTTAAATGTTAATTCCCAAACCTATGCCAATGCTGCGATTACAGCTGGGGCGGAAGATGTCTTAATTCGAATCGCCTCACTCTACCCTGTCACCGGTGAAGGTGCTTTGGCAGGTGTTTATAAAATGTATGAAGCTGCAGGACAAGCATTGAATCCCCAAAACGTTACAACAGCGCAAAATGAAATTAAAACGGTCATTCAAGTTAAAGAAACTAAAGAATTAACCGAAAGTCAAATTAACGAAATTCAAGCTTTACTAAAAACCAGCTTACATCAATATTTAGGTGAAGGAAATGACACCAGTCAAGCGGCTTTGGATCAATTAATTCAACAAACCATTGAAAACTGGGCTAAAGAACATCAACTTACCCTCTCTCAAACCGTAATTCAATTATTAACAACGTATGCACGAGAATATGCTCAATCTGAAGCAGCTCAAAATGCTCGTACTGAAAAACAAATTGATGCAAATTCATCTACGAAGTGGACGGCTGAACAAGCCATTGATTTATTCGAAGGTGTCTTCTTATATCACACCAATCAATACGCAAAAATTGATCCTAACCAATATGATCGTAAAGCATGGTCAGTAATTGATAACCATGACCAAACGATTACATTGTCCCTTCAAGGGGTTGGAAAGTATGAATTCACCTATCGTGATCATCAAGTAATTATTACTGCCTATACTGACACGCAATCACCTGAAAAAGTAACAGCAATGTATACGATCGATAAAGTTAGCTATTTGATTTTACATGAAAAACATTTTGATTTACTCGATTCTAAAGAAGGTTTCGATTCATTCACGGAAGAAACAGCTTTTGACTATTTGCAAAAAGCTGTAGTAGGTTCAAATAATGATCTCATTCAATCTTGGATTGAACCTGTAGAGGATGGTTCGTATTTAGTCGAGTTAGTCTACCAAACAAAAGATAACCAAGATGATACGACCAATTATGGATTATTTAGTGTCCAACCTGATGGTTTAATTACAGAGGTGAATAATTACGCTCATGTGATGGGACATCCTTATTATAACGATGACCTCCATTCAAACTCCATTCTCAAACATTTGGCCTGGACTTCTGAAAAACAACAAGCCCTCGAACAATTTATGATTCGTTGGCAAGCTGAAATGGGACAAGAATATATCGCGGCAACACCGAATAATCCTGCGAATATGTATGGTATTACTTTCCCTGAACAATTAACGGAAGGGTTATTGGCTGTTAATGATCAAAAGGTAGCCGCAACTTGGAATCCAAATGGTGAATTATTACCAGATACATACAACATTGTCGCTGCATACTACCAAGTTAACGGCCCAGAGATGGCGGGACATTTCTACTTAATGACCATCTATAACGGACAATCAGTAGTACTGCACTCACAACAAAATCAAGGGCTTCCTGATGGACTTGTTCACTTTACCCCAACTGAAAATATTGCATTAGCGAATGCCTTTACAGATATCGCCAACAATCGATTCACTACAACAAACGTTGTAGGCTACCGACCTACGACTCCAAATGAGGAGACCAGCATTGAACCGATTTCTCCAAGTGAAATCGAACAATATCCAAATACAGAAGATCCTGTGTGGGACGCTGTTAAAGATGAACAAATGAAAGGCTATTTCGGTTCTTACGAAGTTGAAACAGGTGAGCAATATATCCAAGCAACCCCTGCTAGTCAACAATCGATGTATGGTGTAGATTTCCCTACAGGGGTAATTGAGCGACTCGCAGTGAGTGATCAACAAGTTCCAGCGCGCTGGGCTAATTTTGATGAACCCCTTAAAGCAGACGTCTATAATATCGTCGCAGCCTATCGCCAAACACCACCTGAGAACTTAGAATATTTCCCTCATTTTTACTTGTTAGCAATCTACAATGGGGAACCCGTAGTATTGCATTCACAACAAAATCAAGGGGCAGAAGATGGGTTAATCCATTTTGAACCGACTCAAACCGAGTACTTGCGACAACAATTTGAAGCTACCTATCAAGCCACCCCTCCGACTGATGATGATTCTAATGATTCTGCTCAAATACCATGGAATAATGAAAAAACTGAGCAATTGAATACTTTTATGACAGAATGGCAAAAAGATATGAACCAAGAATATCTTCCTGCCTCACCAGAAAATCCAGCGAATATGTATGGTGTCGAATTCCCTGCACAAATTACGGATGACTTTTTAGCGGTAGCAGATCAGCCTGTCCAATCCGTTTGGAATCCGGACGGCCCACTGGTTCAAGACACCTATAATATTGTTGCATCCTATTATCAAATTAACGGTCCGTCAATGCAGACCCACTTCTATTTGATGACGATTTATAATGGCGAGCCGATTGTTTTGCACTCACAACAAAATCAAGGGATGCCAGACCAAAAAATCCACTTTGAACCTACACAAAATGCTGCACTGCAAGAAGGTTTCCGTAATATCTATCTTCAGTAACATTTGATGACAATCTTATGTACTACCCGTTAAATATTGATTTAACGGGTAGTTTTTGTTTGTAAAAAGATTGGATTAATCGTTTATTTGTGATAATATTAACAATGGAAAATAACAAAGGAGGTGCCTTTTTCATGTCTAAATGATGTAATATCTCTTGCGCTAGCATAGCGTACCCTACTTGGCACCTTTGCATCTTTTTACAAAATATTTTTCCAGATAGCAGACAGGGTCAAGTGACGAACTCGATCAACTAAAGGAGGATTCTTGAATGTATAGTCTTTTGGCTTTTCTGATTACCTTAGTACTTTTTTATATTTTATACAAAATGCAGCAACGCAAAATGTCTTTAATGGTCCGAGTATTAACCGCGACTGCAATGGGTGCCATTTTAGGATACTTTTTCCAAGGTCACACCGATTACGTCGTAATCTTTGGTAAAATATACGCCAACCTATTAATGGCCTTTGTAATCCCCTTACTACTCTTTTCAATTATTGCAACGATTATCAATATTGGAGACCTTAAAACTTTAGGTTCTATCGGAGGCAAAACATTAGGTTTTCTTTCACTCCATAATATTTTAGGTTCCGTTATTGCAATTATTATGGGTCAATTAATGAACTTAGGACTCAATGCAGGCATTGATATGGTTTCTACCGATGAACTTGCAGAAGTTCCTCATTTTTCACAAGTTATTGTCAGCTTTTTCCCACGTAATATTATCGATAACATGGCCAATAACAAAGTGATTCCAGTAGTTATTTTTGCTGTGATTATTGGTATCATTATTTTAATCTATGAAGACAAACAAGAAATCAAGCCATTTATTGATTTCATTGTGGCGGGAAATAAAGTAATGAATAAAACAATTGGCTCAATCGTTAAATTTACCCCATATGCAGTACTTTCTCTTTTAGCTAATCAAGTAGCTACATTAGATTTCTCGTTCGTAACTTCACTGCTTATTCTTTTATTGGCGGTTTATATTTGTTGCTTCTTCCATACCTTTATCACAACATCTGGTCTAATTACGTTGTTTGGACGTCATAATCCATTAATTGTTCAACGTAAATTATTCCCTGCGTGGTTAATTGGCTTCACTACCCAAAGCTCTATTGGTAGTATTCCTGCTAATATTCGCTGTCAGAAAGAATTGGGAGTACCCGAAAATATCGCTTCGATTTCGGCTTCTGTCGGTACTACTTTCGGAATGCCTGGATGTGCTTCAATCTGGCCAGTATTACTAGCTATCTTTACAGTCAATGCACTAAATATTGATTTCTCAGTTAACCAATATTTCCTAATGGTTGGCGCCGCTTTACTGGCTTCAATAGGAACCGTTGGTGTCCCAGGTACTGGTACTATCCAAGCTACTGCATTATTTGCAGCAATGGGGCTTCCAGTTGAGATGATTCTAGTTCTAAGTCCAATTGCTGGAATGGCAGATATGGCCCGAACTTCTACCAACGTACATGCAGGAGCTTCAACTGGATTTATGGTGGCAGCAAGTAATCATCTCATTGATGAGGAACAATTCCATCAAACTACCGCACAACTTGATGCATAGATATCACGCATTGTAATTATGATCTATTCTGGTCACTTTCTTTAATTGAAAGTGGCCTTATTTTATTCTTCGATATCGTATAATTTCGAATAGCTTCTAAAACAATTATCTTCATTTATATTTTATGGTATACTACCTCTAGTATGATTGGGGGTGAGGAATCTGTATTACGTAAGTACACAAAATCAAGCGCATCGTGTCACTGCTGGGGAGGCTTTATTGAATAGCATAGCTCCGGACGGAGGTCTTTATGTACCTGAACATATTCCGCATTTTGAAGTAGATTGGGAGACATTTTCCCAATTATCTTATCAAGAGATGGCAGAGAAAATTTTAGCACTTTTCTTTGATGATTTCTCATCTGAACAATTGAGCGATGCCATCAACTCTGCCTATCGCGAACGATTTAACCATTATCAAATTACTCCCGTTCGTAAAGTGAGCGATTATTATATTCTAGAGTTGTTCCATGGGCCAACGGTTGCCTATAAAGATATTAGTATGGCGATTTTACCTTATCTTTTTGAAGCTGCGCGAGCCAATATTATGCCTGACAAACAATTAATTTTAATGTTGAGTTCAACAGGTGAATCTGGAAAAGCTGCTCTCGAGGCTTTTAGAGAGTTTGATAACTTTCGTGTCTTACTCTTCTATCCAAAAGATATTATGTCGAGCCTACAAGAGAAACAGCTTAAAGTTCATCAAACGTATCCTAAAAAAGTTGTCTCGATTATCAATAACTTCCGAGAAACTGTCGGAACATTGGAGCATATCTTACTGGATCAACCCCTTACACAGCGCCTCGAAGAACAACATTGGCACTACAGCTCATTGAATGCCATTAATATTGGAAGAGTGATTCCTCAAATTGTCTATTACTATTATGCTTATGCCCAACTTATCCGCCAAAATGAAATTACGATTGGAGAATTAGTAGATTTTAGCATTCCAACGGGGAACGGGACCAACCTACTTAGCGCCTACTATTCGCGCAGAATGGGATTACCGATGGGAGAATTAATTTGCGTTAATAATGAAAATAACGACCTCTATCAACTCTTTACGACCGGCGAATTTGAACTCAATCGACCAACTTATCATACACTCAGCCCTTCTCTCGATGTCCGCCTACCACGTAATTTCGAGCGAATTCTATACTACTTGCTCAATGAAGACGCTGAGCATACAAAACATCATATGGATGAACTTAAACAAACTGGGCGATTCAAATTAGACCCCGAAGATTACAGTAATATTGATGATTTTATTGCAACGTGTATTACCAATGCAGAAACGAAAGCTCAAATTCGACAAACTTTTGAAAACCATATCTATTTACTTGATCCTCATAGTGCCGTTGCGATGGCAGGTATGCGTAAATTAAGACGTGAAGGACGGCTGACACATAAGCAAATGGTTATTGCAACCTCCAGCCCTTATAAATTCCCTTATGCGACGTTAGACGCCCTAAATATTCCAGTAGATGGTAAGACAGATCGGCAAATTTTAGAATTGACCGAAAATATTTTGCAGTACGATTTACCCGATTCGATTCTTGAATCGATTAATACCGTCGACAGCCATCTTTATTCAATAACACATCAAAAACTCAAGCCTTTCTTAGAAGAATGGTTCAATAAATTAGATTAACTTAAAAACTCCAGGTATACACTGAAAAAGTACGCCTGGAGTTTTGTGTTTTATTCTTTCTCGACATAATGAAACGCTAAACGTTCTCCACCACCGTTGATTAATTGAATCGTACCACAATATTCAAAACCTGAGCTTGATAAAAGATGAAGCATCGCCGTATTATCGCGATGTGTATCGATACGGATATTTGAAAAGTTTTGTTTCAATGACTCGATAATAAATCGTCCGGTGCCACGTTGGCGCGATGCCATGCGATGGACGGTTACATAAGGAGCAGTACTTAACCAGGAACCTTCAATTGTCGCATAGGAGGGCTCAGGCTGATTCATTAAACAATATGTCCCGACCAGATACGGTTTCTCATTTTTATCCGTTGAAACAACCACATAACTCTCTCCACGTTCAATATCTGATTCAATATGCTGTTTCAGCGGGTAATTCTCCCCCCATTGATTGAGATTCCCTTGATCTCGTTGCAGCGACTTGGCATAATCAATAATTTCCATGATATCCCACAAATCAGATAACTTAGCCGGTCGAAGTGATAGTTTCATTTTTATAACTCCTTTTGTTATTACATTCATTATATCTTAAGATTGATTTCAATCAAATAATCGTATAATCTAGTAAGTGATCATACATGAAGGAGCAAACATCATGCAATATATTACTGAAAGTCAAGCTAGAAGATTAGCTAAAGAATACATCGCAAACCCTGAACAAAAGTATATTACTTATAATATTCGCGAACGCAGTTATCGTTTAGTTGATTTTTATAAGTTTTATTTTCGTTTTAGTCGCCGGGAATCGGTCTGGAACATTCCAATCTACCATGTTGAGGAAATTTATTTAGAAGATCCTAACGAAGATGCCATGACCGAAGCCATAATGGCGGCCATTAATACGCGAGTAGACGATACACTACAATTAAAATTAAAAAGAAGTTTTACCAAAGACGATTGTAAAGTGATGTTAAATTACTATTTTTCAAGTAAATGTTACCTACTCTATTATGACTATTACTTAGGACGCGTAGTTTTAATTAAAGAGCGGGATAAAACATTAGACTTTATCAATTTAGTAGGTGTTCGCTACCATTTTATCGGTGACATGAACGATATTATGACGCAACGAATTGACATTGATGAGCATACTTTAATGACCTTTATGTCAATCTTTATGAATGAACAGACTCCGATTCGCTCGATCAGTGGCTTTAATGAAATTAACGAAAAAGTTCACGCTTACTTATGTCCTGAAATTCAAAAGCTAGATCAATGGTTGACGGATAAAGAAGTCATTGTGACTGATTAAATTCAAATTTGGTTAAATTAACTTTAAAAAATGGCTGGAACCCATAGGTCCAGCCTCTTTGTTTATTTAAAAATATTTTCTGGATATACCACTTCAACTAGAAATAATCCTTCAGGTTTTGCGGTAGGTCCAGCAAGATTGCGATCTCGAACTTGTAGTAACCGTTCCATATCTGATACCGGACGAATCCCATCGCCAATTTGTAATAGCGTCCCCACTAAAATACGTACCATATTATATAAAAAACCATTACCACTAAACGTGAAGATTAAATGATTCGCATCTTCTTGATATACGATGGCTGCTTCAGTAACCGTCCGAACTTTATCTTCTTGTTGGGTCTTAGTTGAGCAAAAACTGGTAAAGTCATGCGTTCCCTTAACAGCTTGAATTGCTTCCTCAATACGCGCGATTTCAATCGGATAAGGATGATGGAGGGTATATAATCGCGTAAATGGATTTGGAAAATCATTTAAGTCCACAATGTAGCGATAAGTTTTACTGATCGCATCGTAGCGTGCATGAAAAGTGTTACTCACACAAGCAACAGCTACCACACGAATCGAATCATCAAGAATACTATTTAATCCTCTACGCAGCCCTTCAGATGGAATTTCATAAGGAAAATCAACGTGTACAACTTGTCCTAGTGCATGAACACCTGCATCCGTACGCCCTGATACTGTATTAGCAACTCGCGTTGTCGAACTAACTTTTGCAATTCGCCTTAAAGCCCGTTCTAACACCTCTTGAATTGATAATCCATTGTCTTGTACTTGATACCCAACATAGTTCGTGCCATCATATTGGATTTTTAACGCATAACGAGGCATTTGCTCATTCCTTTCCAGAAATTAAGTAAAGTATCGAATCAATAACAGTATGATTGTAAGCAATACGAGTGATAGGAAAGCTATGGAATCCCGGCGAGTATACTGTAATTGGCGGTATTGGGTACGCCCTTCGCCGCCTCGATACCCTCTTGCTTCCATCGCAATCGCCATCTCATCCGCTCGATTGAAAGCACTAATAAATAATGGCACTAAAATTGGAATTAATGACTTGATACGTTGAATCAAACTTCCTTCATCAAACTCAACCCCTCTTGCACGTTGGGCATTCATAATCTTTTCAGCCTCATCCATTAAAGTAGGGACATAGCGTAGGGCAATCGACAACATCAACGCAATTTCATGCGACGGAAAACCAAATCTTGATAAAGGTCTGAGCAGTTGTTCGATGCCATTAGTTAGTTCAATCGGTGACGTCGTGAGTGTTAAAACAGTAGACATTGTTATAATCAAGACTAAGCGCATAAAAATATAAGCCGCATTCGTCACACCTACCGAAGTGATACGAATGATTTTCCACTGAAAATAAACGGTGCCTCCGGTGGTAAAAAACAGTTGAAAAACAACTGTAAACAAAATTATCCATAACATCGGACGGATCCCTTTTAGGAAATAACGCATTGAAATTCCGGTGAAATAGATTACTAAGAAAGCATAGATCACTAGAGCTAAATAACCCCACCATGAATTCGCTAAAAAGACAATTAATATAAAGTAAAAACTAGCCAATAATTTCGTCCGAGGATCCAATCGATGAACAAAGGATTCTCCTTGAATATACCTTCCTATTAATAGCTTAGTATTCATTGGTATCATCCCCCTCCTTTGTTCCCATCGCTTTCATCTTAATAATTTGGTCTGCTAAGGCTTCAATTGTTAAAGGGAGATACACTGTTGGCGCAGGACGATCGGACAACTCTAATAACTGGTGATAAAATTCAGCAGCATGTGGGAGTGCTAGTTGTTTACTTTCAAGCCATTGCTGACTCTCAAATAATGTTGCTGGACTCCCCTCTTTGACAACGCGCCCTCGTTCCATCACAATCGCATGATCGGCGTAACGAGCGACATCTTCCATTTTATGGGTGACGAGAACTAACGTTAGTTGGTAATCCTTTTGGAGTTGCATGAATAAGTCCATCATCTGTTTTTGACCAGCGGGGTCTAAACCTGCGGTTGGCTCATCTAAAACCAAAACTTCAGGTCGGCAAGCTAAAACACCTGCAATGGCTACGCGACGCATTTGACCACCACTAAGCTCAAACGGTGAGCGTTCAAAGAGTTCATCTGGAATACCTACTAGACGCAAAATTTCTATTGCATCCTGACGTGCCTCTTCTGGCGATGCGCCGAAATTAATCGGGCCAAACATTACATCTTTTAAGACTGTTTCTTCAAAAAGTTGTGATTCAGGAAATTGGAAAACAATACTTACTTTTTTACGTAATTGCTTTAAATTCGTGTGTTTTGAATCTTTTGTAAAGACTTCACCATCAATGGTCATTCGTCCATGGGTCGGTCGTAGTAGCGCATTTAAATGCTGAATGAGCGTTGATTTCCCAGAACCCGTATGCCCAATAATCGCAGTGACTTTACCACGTGGTATTGAAACACTGACTTGATCTAGCGCTCGAACTTCAAAGGGAGTCTTCTCATTGTAAATATGGCTTACTTGGTCAAATACGATGTGCTGATCCATCTTAGGAGCTCCTCCTCACTTAAATAATCCTCAGGAACGGTAACACCCCGATTTTCTAGTTCTTTCATCAGTTGAACTGCAAATGGAACATCTAATCCAAAATCAATTAACTGTTCGCCATAATGGAAAATTTCTTCAGGTGTTCCCTCATACATTAAGTGACCCGCTTTTAATACAAAAATTCGATCTGCCTTCGCCGCTTCGTTAATATCATGCGTGATTGAAATGACGGTTAAATTATATTGTTGCTTAAGCTCTGCAATTGCCTCAATCAATTCTTGACGTCCGAGTGGATCCAGCATCGACGTTGCCTCATCTAAAATGATTACTCCAGGTTTTAAAGCTAGCACTGAAGCAATCGCTACACGTTGCTTTTGACCTCCCGATAATCGTGCGGGTTCTTTCTTAAGATGCGGTAACATTCGAACTTGTTCAAGCGATTCATGAACGCGTTGAATCATTTCTTCTCGCTCGATGCCCATATTTTCTAATCCAAAGGCGACATCATCTTCAACCGTAGCCCCCACAAATTGGTTATCCGGATTTTGAAAAACCATACCGATTAACCGACGAACATCCCAAACTGTATCATGATTTAATTCTTCCTGATTAATCAGCACTTGGCCTTGATTAGGTATTTGAAGTCCATTCATCAATTTTGCTAAGGTTGATTTACCCGAGCCATTTGGGCCGATCACAGCGATCCATTCTCCAGCATTGATGGATAAATTAATTTGGTTTAAAGCGTTACGCTCAGCTTGATTATATTTAAACGAAACATCTTTTAATTCAATGATTGGAAGTGTCAAGTATTTCCCTCCTATAGCTAATAATACGAACGCCGTATTTTTTATCGTTAAATTGTCATTCAAATTATGAGTTAAATCATAATTTAACGATAAAAAAACCACTTATACGATGAAGCGTGGGTTGGGGTGAACCCCCAACCCCAGCACGAATAGGCTGTGCTTTAGAGCTAGACTAGTTACTTAAGTACTAATCGTAACACTCTCCATCATTAAGTGTTTCAAAAATCTATCTTATCGATTACACTAATTCTAAAATAACCATTTGTGCGGCATCACCACGACGAGGTCCTTTTTTAAGAATACGTGTATAACCACCATTACGTTCTGCATAGCGTGTAGCATAATCATCGAATAGACGATCTAATACAGATTGAATAATTAGTTCATCTTCTTCAACACGCACATCTGCTAATTCACGACGTAAGAATGACGCTGCTTTACGACGAGATGCTAAATCTCCCTTTTTACCAAGCGTAATCATTTTATCAACAAATTTTCTCACTTCTTTTGCGCGAGCTTCTGTTGTTTCAATACGTTCGTTAATTAATACGTCTGTGGTTAAATCACGTAACATTGCTTTACGTTGTGAACTGGTACGTCCTAATTTACGGTATGACATTCATTTTCCTCCTTATCACTGACTGATTGACGAAGTGGACTTTAATCTTCTTCTTTTAGGCTTAACCCTAACTGATCTAGTTTGTTCTTTACTTCAGCTAAGGACTTACGACCTAAGTTACGAACTTTCATCATCTCTGCTTCGGTCTTATCAGTTAATTCTTGAATGGTATTAATTCCTGCACGTTTTAAGCAGTTATAAGAACGGACTGATAGATCAAGTTCTTCAACAGTCATTACAAGAACTTTTTCTTTTTCAGTTTCTTCCTTCTCTACCATAATTTCTGCTTCTTTAGCTTCTTCAGTTAAGTTAACAAAGATATTTAAATGTTCGGTCAAAATTTTTGCGGCCAAACTTAAAGATTGTTCTGGGCTGATTGATCCATCAGTCCAAATATCCAAGGTTAAGCGGTCATAAACATTCTTTTGACCAATGCGTGTATTCTCAACTTGATAGTTAACTTTCTCCACAGGAGTATAAATTGAATCCACTGGCAATACGCCGATTGGCATATCTTCAGTTTTATTATATTCACTGCGAACATAGCCACGCCCTTTAGATACATTCATACGCATACTTAGCGTTGCGCCTTCAGCAAGTGTACAAATATATAAATCTGGATTTAAAATTTGAACTTCATTGTCATGAATAATGTCAACTGCGGTAACCTTTTTGGGACCTGTTACATTTAATTCAATGACTTTGCTTTCTTCTGTATATAATTTAAGGGCTAATTGCTTCAAGTTTAAGATAATAGCTGGAATATCTTCTACTACCCCATCAACGGTGGCAAATTCATGCAGAACACCGTCTACTTGAATATTTGTAATTGCTGCTCCGGGTAATGAGGATAATAAGATACGACGTAATGAATTTCCAAGGGTTGTGCCATAGCCACGCTCTAGCGGCTCAATCACAATCTTGCCATATTTCTCATCTTCGCTGACTTCTACTATTGTAATCTCTGGTTTTTCAATTTCGATCATTAGCAATAAGGTCCCCTTTCAATACGCTAGTCCAATAATAATTTCAAGCAACAATTTATTTGAGGCTTATTACAATTATACACGGCGGCGCTTCGGTGGGCGACATCCGTTATGAGGAATTGGAGTCACGTCACGAATTGCTGTTACATCTAAACCAGCAGCTTGTAAAGAACGAATTGCAGATTCGCGTCCTGAACCTGGTCCTTTAACTGCAACTTCAATGCTCTTCATACCATGTTCCATTGCACCTTTAGCTGCAACTTCAGAAGCCATTTGTGCGGCGAATGGAGTTGATTTCTTAGAACCACGGAATCCTAAAGATCCTGCAGAAGACCATGATACCGCATTACCTTGCTCGTCTGTAATCATCACAATCGTGTTATTAAAAGTTGAACGAATATGAGCTATACCGCGTTCAATGTTTTTTCTATCACGACGACGTCTACGAGTTTGTTGTCTTTTAGCCATGAAATACATTCCCTCCTTATCAGATTAATTATTTTTTGCCAGTAATGGCTTTTTTAGGTCCTTTACGCGTACGAGCGTTGTTTTTTGTGTTTTGACCGCGAACTGGTAAGTTACGACGGTGACGCATACCACGGTATGAACCAATTTCTTGAAGGCGTTTAATGTTTAAGCTGACTTCACGACGTAAGTCACCTTCCACTTTAATGCCATCTACTACTGCACGAATTTTATCTAATTCGTCGTTAGTTAAGTCTTTGACACGAGTATCTGGATTCACGCCTGCCTCTTCACAAATATGCAAAGCAGTCGTTTTACCGATACCGTAGATATATGTTAATGAAATCACTACTCGCTTATCACGAGGGATATCTACACCGACTATACGAGCCATAGTGTTGTTTCCTCCTTTGTATTATTATCCTTGACGTTGTTTGTGTTTCGGATTTTCACAAATTACCATCACTTTACCATTGCGTTTGATTACTTTACATTTTTCGCAAATTGGTTTTACTGATGCTCTAACTTTCATAATATTTCCTCCTTAGTTCGAACTTCTATTTGAAGCGGTACGTGATGCGACCCTTAGTTAAATCATAAGGAGACATTTCTACTGTAACTTTATCCCCTGGTAAAATACGGATATAGTTCATACGAATTTTACCTGAAACATGAGCCAAAATTTCATGACCGTTCTCTAATTCAACTCTGAACATGGCATTAGGTAACGTTTCTAAAATTGTTCCTTCAATTTCAATGACATCTTCTTTAGCCACTCTTAATTCCCTCCTTATTTATACCAGTGAATAACGTAAGTAATTAAGCGTGCGGACTTTCTCCTAGAATGTCGCGAACTTCCCGATATACGTTTTCAATCTGATTATCACCGTTTACTCGATGGAGTAATCCTTTAGCTTCATAGTATTCAAGAATCGGACGAATTGAGTCCATTTGTAATTGAATACGGTGTCTCACTTTTTCTGGTTTATCGTCTTCACGTTGGTAGAAATCATTTGATCCACATGTATCACATACTCCCGCAGTGGAAGGTGGATTATATAACTTGTGGTATGTAGCGCCACAGTTACGGCAAATAATACGCCCACTTAGACGATCTTCAAGTGTTTGAGCATTAACATCAATATAAATGACTGCATCTAGAGTTTCATTTAACGCTTTTAAATTTTCTTCTAAAGCTTTAGCCTGATCGCTTGTTCTTGGATAGCCATCTAACATGAATCCATTTTCTTTAACATCAGGTTGCGATAAGCGCTCAGATACGAGACTATTTGTCACTTCATCAGGAACGAGATTGCCTGCATCCGTGTATTCTTTCGCTTTTAATCCAAGCTCTGTTTCATTTTTGATTGCTTCTCGGAAAATGTCTCCAGTTGCAATATGAATCATTGGATAATCGCGTGAGATTTGTTCACTTTGCGTCCCTTTACCTGCTCCAGGTAAACCCATCAATAGTATGTTCATTTAATTATCAGTCCTTACTCTTAATTATATAGGAATCCTCGGTAACGACGTTTGATCATACGTCCTTCAATTTGTTTTGCTGTCTCCATTGCAACACCTACGACAATAAGTAAACTCGTTCCACCTAAAGCCATATTTGTTGGAATCTTCCAAATCAAACCGACAATAATAGGTGCAACAGCAATGACAACAAGATATAAAGCACCAACAAAGCTGAGTCGATTTAATAAATAAGTAATATACGATTCTGTATCTTTACCTGGACGTACTCTTGGAATATATCCGCCTTGTTTTTGTAGGTTTTCAGCAACCTTCTCTGGATTTACTTGGACCAAAGCATAGAAATAAGTAAATGCAATTAATAATACGGTATAAAATACTGCACCCATCCAGTGTTGTAAATTAAATAAATTCATAAAGAATTGTTGAACTGGACCAGCATCTTGCGTATTCATTAATGAGAAAATTGTTTGTGGCGTTGTAATAAATGATGAAGCAAAAATCACGGGAATCACACCAGCTGCATTAATTTTTAAAGGTAAATGAGCAGTATGTTTTGCACCCGATGCCTTCTTAGAATGATGGATTGGGATTCTCCGTTGACCACTTTCCATCACAACGACAACAACAATCGCTAATACAAGTAAAACAATCACTCCTAATAGAATTAATACTCCATTACGTAATTTTTCACCCGTTGCGCCATGAATCATTGCGCTAAAGAAACGATAAACGTCTTGTGGTACTTGTGCGACAATCCCAGCGAAAATAATCATTGAGAGGCCATTTCCCACACCTTTACGCGTGATTTGTTCTCCTAACCAAACTAAGAACATCGTTCCTGTGGTTAAAATTAGTGCGATTGTTATATAGGTGCTCATCGACGGATTTTTAATTAATCCTAAGCCCGATAGGCGGTTGAAGCCAAATGATAATCCAAGCGATTGTATAAAACCGAGTATAATACCCAGATAAGTCGTTGCTTGATTGAGTTTACGGCGTCCAACTTCACCTTGTTCAGCCCATTCAGTAAACTTAGGCACTAGATCCATCTGTAATAGTTGCATAATGATTGAAGCGGTAATGTAAGGAGATACTCCCATGGCGAATAATGAGTATCGCTGTAGAGCTCCTCCTGCAAAGGTATTTAACATTCCTAAAATACCTGTATTTCCTAACTTAGATAATGCCTGTGCATTAACACCTGGAACAGGAATATGTGTTCCAAGACGAAAAATAGCAAAGATAAATAATGTAAAACCAAGTCGTTTACGAATATCTTTATCTGCGAGTGCATTTTTTAGAAAGGAGAACATTACATCACCTCAACAGATCCGCCTGCTGATGTAATAGCTTCTTCAGCAGCTTTAGAGAATTTAGCAGCTTGGACTGTTAATTTCTTCTCTAATTTACCTTGTCCTAAGATTTTCACACCAGATAATTCCTTGTTTACAAGGCCAGCCTCTTTTAAGAGTTCAAAATTAACCGTTGTTCCATCTTCGAAGCGATTTAAATCTTCAATATTTACAATGGCATAGTCTTTACGGTTGATATTTTGGAATCCACGTTTTGGTAAACGACGGAACAATGGTTGTTGTCCACCTTCAAATCCTAAACGTACTCTTCCACCTGATCTGGATTTTTGTCCTTTTTGACCGCGTCCAGCAGTTTTACCATTTCCTGACCCTGATCCACGTCCTACACGGTTGCGTTCGAAACGCGAACCTTCTGCAGGTTTCAATGTATGAAGTTTCATCTAGGCACCTCCTTATTATTAGAATAATGTTATACTTCTTCTACTTCTACTAAGTGACTGATTGTATTTACCATACCGCGAATTGCTTCGTTATCAGGTTTAACAACCGTCTTATTTGGTTTTCTCAAGCCTAATGCATGAGCTGTTTTAATTTGGTTTTCTTTACGACCAATCAAACTTTTCTTTAATGTAATTTGTAAATTTGCCATTACATGTCCTCCTATCCTAGAATTTCTTCTACTGATTTCCCACGTAATTTGGCAACTTCTTCAGCTTCTTTTAACTGCATTAATCCGTTAACAGTCGCTGTGATCATGTTAATCGGCGTATTAGAGCCTAGAGATTTACTTGTTACATCTGCGATACCAGCTAACTCTACTACCGCACGAACTGGTCCACCAGCTGCAACTCCGGAACCGGCCGTAGCTGGTTTAAGTAATACTCGCCCGCCACAGAATTCGCCGATCACTTCATGAGGGATCGTTGTTCCAGTACGAGGAATTGAAATCATTCTTCTTTTTGCATTTTCAATCGCTTTGCGGATGGCTTCAGGAACTTCTTGCGCTTTACCTGTACCAAATCCTACATGACCATCACGATCTCCGACAACAACTAACGCTGAGAAACGTAGACGACGTCCACCTTTAACAACTTTAGTAACACGGTTGATCGCAACGACACGTTCTTCGATTTCACCTAAAGTGTTAGGATTAACATATTTCATGAATCGGTATTCCCCTTTCTTCTAAAATTCTAATCCATTCTCACGAGCAGCTTCAGCTAATGCTTTAACTCGTCCGTGATATGCATATCCACCACGGTCAAAGACAACTTCTTTAATGCCTTTTTCAGTAGCTTTTACGGCAATTGCCTTACCGACTGCTTGTGCTTGTTCAGTTTTTGTTCCTTTTTCATCTTGACTAGAGGCACTGACTAGCGTCACACCCGCTACGTCATCAATTAATTGAGCGTAGGTGTTTGTATTAGATCTAAATACACTTAAGCGTGGGCACTCTGCAGTACCAGAAATTTTATTACGGATACGTTGATGTCTTTTCTTACGTAATTTATTACGTTCTGGTTTGTTAATCATTTTGTCACCTCTTTAATTTATTTATTATTTACCAGTCTTACCTTCTTTGCGGCGTACATATTCACCAACATAGCGAATACCTTTGCCTTTGTAAGGCTCTGGTGGACGAACGGCGCGAATATTCGCTGCTAATTCGCCAACTTTTTCTTTGTCATATCCTTCAACAACAACTTGTGTGTTTGAAGGTACTTCAACATTAATACCATCAGCTGGTTCGAATTCAACTGGATGTGATAAACCAACGTTTAATACTAATTTATTACCTTGTTTTTGCGCACGATATCCAACCCCTACTAATTCAAGTTCTTTCTTGAAGCCAGCAGAGACACCTTCGATCATGTTATGAACTAATGAACGAGTGGTACCATGGATAGAACGGTTTTCTTTTTCATCGTTTGGACGTGCAAAAGTAATGATATTATCTTCAATTTTAAGCTCGATAACCGGTGAAAGTTCACGAGTTAATTCACCTTTAGGACCTTTAACTGTTACAGTTTGATCCTTAATATCTACGGTTACTCCTGATGGAATTTCAATAGGTCTATTTCCTATACGACTCACAGTACCGTACCTCCTTAATTATAATGTGTTATAAGTAAATTACCAAATATAGGCAATTACTTCTCCGCCCACTCCTTGATTGCGAGCAGCTTTATCAGTAATTACTCCAGCAGATGTTGAAATAATCGCAATACCTAAACCATTCAATACTTTTGGAACATCTTCAGATTTTGCGAACACACGTAAACCTGGTTTTGAAATACGTTTTAATCCAGTAATTACTTTTTCGTTGTTTTGACCATACTTAAGTTGGATGGTAATTTCATTTTGTTTATTATCTTCTTTTACTTCGAAGTCTTTAATGAACCCTTCTTCTTTAAGAATCTCTGCAATCGCAACTTTCATCTTAGAAGATGGCGCTGAGACAGAAGCATGATGTTGTGCGTTAGCATTACGAATTCGTGTTAGGAAATCTGCTATCGGATCTGTCATTGTCATGTGATATAACCTCCTTTATTAAGAGTTGTAGATTACCAGCTAGCTTTTTTAACGCCTGGTATTTGTCCTTTGTAAGCTAGTTCACGGAAGCAAATACGGCATAATTTGAACTTACGATATACAGAGTGTGGACGTCCACAACGTTCACAACGAGTGTACTCTTGAACTCTAAACTTTGGTTTACGTTGATTCTTTTCAATCATTGATTTTTTAGCCAATATATTTCGCCTCCTTATTATTTTCTAAATGGCATGCCTAATTCTTTTAGTAAGGCATGAGATTCTTCGTCAGAATTTGCAGTGGTTACAATCACAATGTCCATTCCGCGAACTCTGTCAACATTGTCATAAGAAATTTCTGGGAAAATTAATTGTTCTTTAACACCAAGTGTGTAGTTTCCACGACCATCAAAAGCTTTGTTGCTAATCCCTTGGAAGTCACGTACACGAGGTAAAGATACTGAAATTAATTTATCTAAGAAATCATACATTCTTTCACCACGTAAAGTTACTTTACAACCGATTGGCATTCCATCACGTAAACGGAATCCAGCGATTGATTTCTTCGCTTTAGTAATAACAGGTTTTTGACCTGAAAGTAATGTCAATTCATCGACAGCTTTTTCTAAGTTTTTTGCGTTAGAAACAGCGTCGCCGACACCCATATTGATGACGATTTTTTCAATTTTAGGAACTTCCATTACAGATGTATAATTGAATTGTTCAACTAATTTATTAATGACTTCATTAGTGTATTTTTCTTTTAAACGATTTGCCATTCTTAGAATATCCTCCTTCCTCGAGATTAGTTAATTACTTCGTTTGACTTTTTAGAATATCTTACTTTTTTACCATCTTCAAAGCGATAACCTACACGAGTAGGCTCTCCAGTAGATGGATCAATAAGCATAACGTTAGATACGTGGATTGGAGCTTCGAACTCTTCGATACCACCTGTAGACATTTGTGTTGGTTTTTGGTGGCGTTTATGAATATTTACACCCTCAACTACCACACGGTCTTCTTTAGGTAAAGTTCTTAACACTGTACCTTCTTTACCTTTATCTTTTCCTGTGATAACTCTAACTTTATCTCCTGATTTAATACGCATTTATGTCTCCTCCTTCTCTCTATAAAATTACAGAACTTCTGGAGCTAAGGAAACAATACGCATAAAGTTATTGTCACGAAGTTCACGAGCGACTGGACCAAAAATACGTGTTCCACGAGGTGATTTATCATCACGAATAATTACACACGCATTCTCGTCAAATTTGATGTATGAACCGTCTTTACGGCGTGTACCAGATTTCGAACGTACAATTACCGCTTTTACGATATCGCCTTTCTTAACAACTCCACCTGGTGTTGCTTGTTTAACTGATGCAACGATGACATCTCCAATGTTAGCAACTTTACGTCCAGATCCACCTAGTACTTTGATTGTTAGAACTTCTCTTGCTCCTGAATTATCAGCAACTTTTAATCGACTTTCTGTTTGAATCATTTGATGTCCTCCTTCCGATTAACCCATTATCATTAAATAATAACGGCTTCTTCAATGATATCTACTAAACGGAAGCGTTTCGTTTTAGATAATGGACGTGTTTCCATAATACGCACGATATCGCCTTCTTTAGCGCGGTTTTCTTCATCATGTGCGGTATATTTCTTAGAATACTTCACACGTTTACCGTAGATCGGATGAACTTTACGAGTTTCTACAACAACTGTAATTGTCTTGTCGTTTTTTGCAGAAATAACACGTCCACGGTACACTTTACGTTGTTTGCGTTGTTGTGTTTGTTCTTCAGCCATTCTATTCTGCCTCCTTTAATTATTTACTAGATGACAGTTCTTGCTCTCGAAGAACAGTCTTAATACGAGCAATTGTCTTGCGAACTTTACTTAATTGGGCAGTGTTTTCTAATTGACCCGTTGCCAATTGGAATCGAAGATTGAATAATTCTTTCTTTAATTCTTTCTCTTTAGCAACCATCTCTTCAGTAGATAATTCTCTAATTTCATTAATTTTCATTCGATTCACCACCATATCCTTCACGTACGACAAACTTCGTCTTAACTGGGAGTTTGTTCGCAGCTAATCGTAATGCTTCTCTTGCAACTTCTTCGGAGACACCATCGATTTCAAACATGATTTTACCACGTTTGACTGGAGCTACCCATCCTTCAGGTGCACCTTTACCAGAACCCATACGTACTCCGATTGGTTTAGAGGTATAAGATTTATGTGGGAAAATCTTAATCCATACTTTACCGCCACGTTTCATGTAACGGGTCATCGCAATACGTGCAGCTTCAATCTGGCGGTTAGTGATCCAGCTAGATTCAGTTGCTCTTAATCCGTATGTCCCAAAATCTACGTTTTTACCGCCTTTTGCTTCTCCGCGCATTTTACCACGGAACTCGCGACGGTACTTCACTCGTCTAGGTACTAACATGATTAGTTATCTCCTTCCTGAACATCGTTTGATTGTGGAAGAATTTCACCACGGCAAATCCAGACTTTAACTCCTAACTTACCATAAGTAGTATCTGCTTCTTCCCAAGCATAGTCGATATCCGAACGAAGCGTATGTAATGGAACTGTACCTTCACTATAGTGTTCAGTACGAGCCATATCAGCACCGTTTAATCGACCTGAAACTTGTGTTTTAATCCCTTGTGCTCCGGCACGCATTACACGTTGGATTGCTTGTTTTTGTGCACGACGGAATGCAACACGATTTTCTAATTGATGTGCAATATCTAATGCAACTAATTTTGCATCTAAGTTTGCATCTTTAATTTCAACAATATTAATATGAACTTTTTTGTTTGTTAATTTGTTTAATTCATTACGTAAAGCATCTACTTCAGATCCACCTTTACCAATTACCATTCCTGGCTTTGCAGTATGAATCGATACGATAACACGGTTCGCTGCACGTTCGATTTGAATCGTAGATACGGATGCATCAGCTAATCGCTTATAGATGTACTCACGAATTTTTAGGTCTTCGTGTAGGTAGTCAGCATAATTTTTATCTGCGTACCATTTCGCATCCCAGTCGCGAATAACGCCAACGCGTAGTCCTATTGGATGTACTTTTTGACCCATATTATGCCTCCTCTTTCTCAGATACCACAATTGTGATGTGGCTGGTTCTCTTGTTGATTGGTGAAGCTGAACCACGAGCACGTGGACGGTAACGCTTCATTGTTGGTCCTTCATTGACATAAGCTTCTGTAACGTACAATGATTCTACGTCTAAATCGAAGTTATGTTCTGCGTTAGCAATTGCTGACATTAAAACTTTTTCTACCACTGGAGATGCTCCGCGCGGTGTGAATTTTAAGATCGAAATTGCTTCAGAAATATGCTTACCTCTTATTAGATCGACTACTAGGCGAACTTTACGAGGGGCAATTCGAACTGTTTTAGCTGTCGCTTTTGCGGATGTAATTTGTTCTGACATCTTATTCCCTCCTGTTAACGTTTCTTAGTCGTTCTATCGTCTTTTGTGTGACCTTTGTATGTACGAGTAGGTACAAACTCTCCTAATTTATGGCCAACCATGTCTTCTTGAATGTAGACTGGAACGTGTTTACGTCCGTCGTATACTGCAATTGTTAACCCGATGAAGTTCGGGAAAATAGTAGAACGACGAGACCAAGTTTTAATTACTTGTTTTTTCTGTGCGTTGGCTTGTTCTTCAACTTTTTTCATCAAATGGTCATCAATAAATGGCCCTTTTTTCAAACTACGACTCACAGTGTAGCCTCCCTTCGAAAATTCTCTTAACTAGTTAGTAATTATTTTTTACGTCCTCGGATGATTAACTTGCTAGATTTCTTCTTAGCATTACGTGTTTTAACACCCATTGTTTTCTTGCCCCAAGGTGACATTGGACTTGGACGACCAATTGGTGCGCGTCCTTCCCCACCACCGTGTGGGTGATCGTTCGGGTTCATTGCAGAACCACGTACGTGTGAACGTTTAGATAACCAGCGACTACGTCCTGCTTTACCAATGTTGATGAGTTCGTGTTGTTCATTACCAACAGTACCGATTGTCGCACGACATGTAGAAAGAATCATACGAACTTCACCAGATGCAAGACGAACTAATGTGTATTTACCTTCGTGTCCTAATACTTGAGCGCTGGCGCCAGCTGAACGAACAAGTTGTCCACCTTTACCTGGTTTCATTTCAATATTATGTACCACAGTACCTACTGGAATATGTTCAAGTGGTAATGCATTACCTAATTTAATGTCTGCATTTTCACCAGACTCAATTTTATCTCCAACTTTAATTCCTCGTGGCGCTAAGATATATGTCTTAACCCCATCTTCATAATGCACTAAAGCGATATTAGCTGTTCGGTTTGGATCGTATTCAATCGTAGCGATGGTTCCGATAACGCCATCTTTATTGCGTTTGAAATCAATCACACGGTAAGCACGTTTATGTCCTCCACCTCTGTGACGAACAGTAATTTTACCTTGGGCATTACGTCCCGCTCTTTGTTTCTTTGACTCTAATAATGATTTTTCAGGTTTATTTGTTGTGATTTCTGAGAAATCATAGCCAGTCATATTACGACGACCATTTGTGATCGGTTTGTATGTCTTAATTGGCACGTGAATTCCCTCCTATAATAGTTTTCTATTCTTCACTGTCAGCGTCAGTTTCTGAAGCGAACAATTCAATATTCGCTGAACCTTCAGCTAAGGTGATAATTGCTTTTTTGTAACGACGAGTAAAACCTTGGTAACGCCCCATGCGTTTTTTCTTAGGCTTCACGTTGACTGTATTTACTTTGGCAACCTTCACTCCATCAAACATCACTTCAACAGCTTGTTTGATTAAGTTTTTGTTAGCACGACGATCTACTTCAAAAGTATATTTACCTTCATCGATATCATACATAGATTGTTCTGTAATTACAGGACGTAGAATAACTTCTGAAAATTCCATTATGCTAATGCCTCCTCTACAGTTTCTAATGCTTGTTTAGTAATTAAGATTGTATCGTAATTAACCACATCGAGAACATTGACATTACGTTCGTCAATTACTTTAACGTTTGGTAAGTTACGAGCTGATAGATATGCGTTATCGTTATCCCCTTCAAGCACGACTAAAGTTTTTCCTAAGTTCAAGTTTGTCAGGATATCTTTGAACGCTTTTGTTTTTGGTGCTTCGAAAGCTAAACCTTCAATTACTTTAATTTGATCTTCTGCAGCTTTCATTGATAATGCAGAACGAATTGCAAGTCTTCTAACTTTCTTCGGTAATTTATATGCGTACGAGCGAGGTGTAGGTCCAAATACTACGCCCCCACCAACCCATTGTGGTGAACGGATTGATCCTTGACGTGCGCGGCCCGTTCCTTTTTGTCTCCAAGGTTTACGGCCTCCACCGCGTACTTGACTGCGGTTCTTAACAGCATGCGTTCCTTGACGCATTGAAGCACGTTGCATGATGACTGCATCGAAAACTACGCTTTCGTTCGGCTCAATCCCGAAAATTGCATCATTTAATTCAATTTGTCCATTTTCAGTACCATCTTGTTTATATAATGTAACTTTTGGCATATTCTCGTTCCTCCTTCCTGAAATTAGTTCGCTTTAATCGCTTGTTTGATTTCTAATAATGATTTCTTAGGTCCAGGTACGTTTCCTTTAATTAGGATTACATTGTCTTCTGCGTTCACTGCAACAATTTCTAAGTTTTGAATTGTTACACGCTCGCCACCCATTTGCCCTGGTAATTTTTTACCTTTCATAACGCGTGATGGCGTAGAAGCTGCCCCCATTGAACCTGGGCGACGGTGGTAACGAGATCCGTGAGACATTGGTCCGCGGCTTTGTCCGTGACGTTTGATTGCTCCTTGGAATCCTTTACCTTTTGATGTACCCGTTACATCAACGATGTCTCCCACTGCGAACGTTTCAACTGTGATTTCTTGTCCAACTTCGTATTCTCCTAGCTCGACATCACGAAATTCGCGAATGAAGCGCTTAGGAGTAGCATTTGCTTTTGCTACATGACCTTTATGGGGTTTGTTAGCTAATACTTCACGTTTGTCGTCGTAACCTAATTGCACCGCCTCGTATCCGTCAGTTTCGCTTGTTTTAACTTGCAAAACAACGTTTGGTTGCGCTTCGATTACTGTTACAGGAATTAATTCTCCGTTTTCCGTAAAATATTGCGTCATCCCTACTTTTTTTCCTAAGATTCCTTTGGTCATGAGTACACCTCCATTTTCCTTTTTTATTATAATTTGATTTCTACGTCAACACCACTTGGTAAATCTAATTTCATTAATGCATCAACTGTTTTAGCTGTTGGATTAACGATGTCAATTAGACGTTTGTGGGTACGCATTTCGAATTGCTCACGTGAATCTTTATATTTATGTGGTGAACGAATAACAGTATAAAGCGAGCGCTCTGTAGGTAATGGGATTGGCCCAACCGTTTCTGCTCCCGTTCTTTTCGCTGATTCTACGATTTTCTTAGCTGATACGTCTAAAGCACGGTGTTCGTAAGCTTTTAGACGAATACGAATTTTTTGATTTGCCACAATAGTTCCTCCTCGTCATTAATCATTGTTTGACTTGCTCCATAAGAATTACCGACTTCACCAGCGGTGGCAACTCCACCTGGCGTGTCGCAACCTCTTATTTCATCGCTCCCCCATTCCGAAGAATAGAGGGTGCGTAATTTAGGGCGCAACGATCCCCTAATAATAAGCACAAAGATTATTATACCTAAGACAAACCCTCTTTGCAACACCTTTTTCGATCTTTTTTAAGTTTTTATTAACCATTTTTCTTTCTTTGAATTAAAAAAGCAACTTGCTGAAAAACAAGTTGCTAATCTTTGGTTTTATTTTACTTTAAATCTTTTAGACGTGCATTTTTAACATCTTCAATTGTCTGGGTTCCAGCTAGCTGCATTACACGTTTAAGGTCTGTTTCAAAGTATTCAAAAACAGACTTCACGCCTTTCCATCCACCTAAGGCAAGCGAGAATAGCACCGGGCGTCCAATTGCTACGATATCTGCTCCACTTGCGAGCGCCTTGAAGATATGTTCTCCACGACGAATACCTGAGTCAAATACGATGGGTACCCGACCTGCCACCGCAACAGCAATTTCTTCCAACACTTCAAATGAACCTGGCGCACCATCTAATTGGCGACCACCATGATTTGATACCCAAATTCCATCTGCTCCAGCGCCCATAGCAGCTAACGCATCCTCAGGTGTTTGCACCCCTTTAATAAAAACAGGTAACTCTGAGTGCTCCTTGATAAAACGAATATCATCTAAATTAATTTTTTGTTTTGATTGACCGTAAATATTGTTAAGTGACATATTTGCGCCCGTTCCCGTTAAGTAGCGAGATACAATTGGCATTCCAAATGGATAGACAAACTCGTTACGATCGTCGCGGTGTCGGTTACCCGATACTGTGGCATCCGCTGTTAAAATAATCGCTGAGGCTCCGTCCGCTTTTGCTTCATCAAGAATGTTTTTATTTAGCTCATCGTCTTTTGACATATAGATTTGGAACCAGCGTGGTGTATCGCCTAATCCTTCTGAGATTTCCTCAAATGACGCTCCAGAGTAAGCAGAAATTGACATGAGGGAACCACCAAACTCGCGAATTCCTCTAGCTGTTCCTGCTTCTTTACTTTCATGTGCCAACCCGTGAGCAGCAATTGGCGCCATAATAAATGGCACTTTCAACTCATGCTCGAAAATTTTTGTGCTTGTGTCCGGAAATTCAACATCCGCTGCCATTCGAGGGAGGATCCCTTTAAAATTAAAGCATTCAACGTTACGTCTTAATGTAAATTCATCTCCTGAACCACCAGCCATATAGTTAAAGCCACCATGCGGAACGATTTCTTGAGCAAAGTCTTCCAGTTCAATAGTATTAATAATCCGTAATTCTTTTACTTCTTTCGGTGCGTTATAATTTAATTCTGTCATTTTTTTCTCCTTCATTTTCTTTGTTTATTTGATTAGCCATTGCAAAATCGGCTCAACAAGCGGGGCAAGTAAGACAACGACAATCCCAGTCATAATAATCGAAATGCTCGACATCGCTCCTTGTACATCCCCCAATTGGATTGCTTTCGCTGTTCCCATCGCATGGGCTGACGTGCCTAATGCTACGCCTTGTGCCACAGGATCGGTTATTTTAAAAATTCCAAAAACAGTTTCGCTAAGCATTGCGCCAATGACACCTGTAAAGACGACTACAGCCACCGTTAACGATACAATGCCTCCCAATGATTCACTCACTCCAATTGCAATCGCGGTTGTAATTGATTTAGGATAGAGCGTCGCTACCATCGCATAGTCGAATTTGAATAAGATTGCGAGTATCACAATTAATGTCGTATGAATAATAACTCCCATTACAATCGAACTCACAATCACTTTAAAGTAACGTCTTAAATATTCAAAGTTCTCTTCAAGTTTTATGGCTAAAGAAACCGTAGCAGGCGCGATCATAAACGATATAAAATGCCCTCCCTGAGCATAGTCTTGATAAGGGATTTGATTCAACTTCAAAATAAGAATAATTACAGCAATCGTCAATAATAACGGATTAAATAACGATTTTATAATAACGTGGTTGAATTTCCCTTGAATCATTGTCAGCAAACGAAATACGCCGAGGGTTAACACTAACCAAATAAAGGGATTAGATAACAGGGCTTCTTTCATTCGTTCACCTCCTCTAATTGATCATGTTGTCGTATAAATTTTTGGACGAATTTACCGATACAAATTAATAGCACGATGACCGTAATTAAAACAACCAATAATAGTTGCCACCAAATGGATTGCAGTGTATCAAAATGCGTCATCAGTCCTACACCAGCTGGCACGAAAAATATCGCCATATTATCCGTCAACCAAGTTCCGACCATTTTTATGCTCGATTTTTTGATCCATCCAAAGTGGAGCGCAGCAAAAAGAATCAACATTCCCATTACCGGACCTGGCACTGCGATGTACGGCGATAATAAAACCGCTATAACTTCACCTATCAACGAAAATAGTAAAATGAAAAATAATTGCTCGATAATTTTCACCTTTTCCCTCCTTTCACGATACATAAGCTTATTATACCAGTATCTGAAGCGTTTGCAATATATATACCTTTTAAAAATGACCAGAAATATCACTTTTAGAAACATCTGTGAAGTAACAAAAAATCCCCCGGCTTTGAAAGGAAAATCAATGCCAGAGGATGATGTTCATCGCTGAAGTTTGTATTTATTATTATCAAATAATTTTAGTGTTTTAAGTAATCGCGCATTCTATCTGCCACGAACTCAACATCCGTACCGACAATAACATGTAAGTTTTGATCATCGAGCACGTGCGTTCCCGGAACACCTGTTGCTTTAATGCGATCCATATCCACTTTATCCATATCATTCACTCGTAAGCGCAGACGTGTTGCACAATTTGTTAGTGAAATAATATTTTCAGCTCCTCCTAATGCTTCAAAGATCGCAGTGGCACGTTCATCATATGCTGAGCTATCTGTTGTTTTTAAAACTGTTTCATTCATTTCGGTAGCTTCAACATTTCGACCTGGTGTATTAAGATCTAATTTTTTGATCATCAAAGTGAAGATCACATAATAAATTACAGCAAAGACAAGCCCTTGGACAATTAGCATCCATGGATGATTTGCCATCGGAACTCCAAGTGAAAGAATAAAGTCAATGGCTCCAGCTGAGAATGCAAACCCTGCAGTCCATTGCATCGTTGCAGCGATAAATAATGATACGCCTGTTAATAATGCATGGACAAAGTATAATTGTGGTGCCACAAACATAAAGGTAAATTCAATTGGCTCAGTTACCCCTGTTACAAATGCCGTAACAGCTCCCGCTAATAATAACGACGCAGTGACTTTCTTAGCTTTACTATCTGCTTGTTGATACATTGCTAAACAAGCTGCAGGCAAACCAAACATAAAGATCGGGAAGAAACCACCTTGATACATTCCAGTAATTCCTTTGACTCCTTCATTCGCCCAGAATTTTCCGATATCGTTAATATTTACTAAGTCAAACCAGAATACGTTGTTTAAAGCGTGGTGTAATCCTGTTGGAATTAATAAGCGGTTGAAGAAGCCGTATAAACCAGCTCCAAATGCACCCATCCCAGCAATCCACGTACCGAATGATAATAAAATTCCATAAACGACTGGCCAAATAAAGATTAATAATAGCGATACTAAGAGCATAACTAGTCCAGTGATAATCGGAACAAAGCGGCGCCCTCCAAAGAAAGCAAAAGCTTTTGGAACTTGAATTCGATGGAATCGATTATAGAGTTCACCCGCTACAGCCCCTGAGAGCATTCCCATAAAGACGTTTTTAAAGTTAATCGCATTAAATGCAACGTTTACCTCTTCCAAAGGAATTCGGGTTAAGTTTGCTACGGATGCAGGTTGTAGCAACGTATTCACAGAAAGCATCGCGATCAATCCTGCTAGAGCTGCAGAACCATCGTTATCTTCAGCCATCCCAACTGCTACCCCGATTGCAAAAACTAACCCAATGTTATCTAAGATTGAGCCCCCAGCTCCAACTAAGAAAGCAGCAATCGCACTATCGCCACCCCAACCAGCAGGGTCAATCGCATAACCAATCCCTAGCAAGAGTGCAGCTAGTGGTAGTGTCGCGACAGGTAGCATCAACGATTTACCTAATTTCTGCATATATGTTTTCATATTTTTTCTCCTTTTATAAAAACGTTTACATATAACTTTTTTTATAAAGCGCCCCAAGAAACCGAGGCGCTTATAGATCTCTTAATTAGATTAAGATAAAATTTCTGTAACTGTACCCGCACCAACAGTACGCCCACCTTCACGGATAGAGAAGCGTGTTCCTTCTTCGATCGCGATTGGGTGAATCAATTCAACAGTCATGCTTACGTTATCGCCAGGCATAACCATTTCAACACCATCTGGTAAGTCAACAACACCCGTTACGTCCGTTGTACGGAAGTAGAATTGTGGGCGGTAGTTTGTGAAGAATGGCGTATGACGTCCACCTTCTTCTTTTGATAATACGTATACTTCAGCTTTGAACTTAGTATGAGGCGTGATTGTTCCTGGAGCTGCAAGAACTTGTCCACGTTCGATATCATCACGAGTTACACCACGTAATAATGCACCGATGTTATCTCCAGCTTCTGCGTAGTCTAACATCTTACGGAACATTTCAACACCAGTAACAGTTGTTTTGTTTGTATCTTTGATACCAACGATTTCAACTTCGTCACCAACGCGAACTTGTCCACGCTCAACACGACCAGTTGCAACTGTACCACGACCAGTGATTGAGAATACGTCCTCAACTGGCATCATGAATGGTTTGTCGATTTCACGTTCTGGTTCTGGAATATAAGCGTCAACTTCTTCCATTAAGTCTAAGATTTTTTGTTCGTAAGCTTCGTCGCCTTCTAAAGCTTTAAGCGCTGAACCTACAACGATTGGAATATCATCACCTGGGTAGTCGTACTCAGATAATAAGTCGCGAACTTCCATCTCAACTAATTCGATTAACTCTTCATCGTCAACCATATCAGCTTTGTTTAAGAATACTACGAAGTATGGAACACCCACTTGACGAGAAAGTAGGATATGCTCACGAGTTTGTGGCATTGGACCATCAGCTGCAGATACAACTAAGATCGCACCGTCCATTTGAGCAGCACCAGTAATCATGTTTTTAACGTAGTCCGCGTGTCCTGGCGCGTCAATATGCGCATAGTGGCGGTTTGCTGTTTCATACTCGATATGAGATGTGTTAATTGTAATTCCACGCTCTTTTTCTTCAGGAGCGTTATCGATTGCTGCGTAGTCTTTTGCTTCACCAAAACCGTGTTTTGCTAAAACTGTTGCAATCGCAGCAGATAAAGTTGTTTTACCGTGGTCAACGTGGCCTAAAGTACCAATGTTAACATGGGGTTTCGTACGTTCAAATTTTTCTTTTGACATTGATTAATCCTCCTAATGTTGAATGTATTATAGATTACTAATGTTAACCTATCGAAATGATTATAACGTGAAACGCTAGTAAATTCAATCAATTACTAGCATTCCAACGTATTTTTATTGCAAAGTTATCTCGGATTACTTACCGTGAGCTGCAATAATTTCTTCTTGAATTGATTTTGGAACTGGTTCGTAGTGGTCGAATTGCATTGTAAAAGTACCGCGACCTTGTGTTGCAGAACGTAATGTTGTTGCATAACCGAACATTTCAGATAAAGGAATAAATCCTTTAACGATTTGTGCGTTTCCACGAGCGGTTGTTCCTTCAATGCGTCCACGACGAGCACTTACGTGTCCCATTACATCTCCTAAGTAATCTTCAGGAACTGTAATATCAACCATCATCATCGGTTCTAAAATAACTGGGTCTGCTTTCTTCGCAGCTTCTCTTAAAGCAAGTGAAGCAGCAACCTTGAAGGCAGTCTCAGAAGAGTCGACGTCGTGGTATGATCCGTCAAATAGACGTGCTTTAACGTCAATTAATGGATAACCAGCAAGGACACCATTTTCCATTGCGTCTTTAAGACCTGCATCGACAGCCGGGATATATTCACGTGGAACTACCCCACCCACGATTGCGTCTTCGAACTCATATCCTTTACCTTCTTCGTTAGGTGTAAACTCAATCCATACGTGACCGTATTGACCTTTACCACCTGATTGACGAACGAATTTACCTTCCGCTTCAACACCTTTACGGAATGTTTCACGGTAAGATACTTGTGGTGCACCTACCGTTGCGTTAACCTTGAATTCACGTTTCAAACGGTCAACAATAACGTCTAAGTGTAACTCACCCATACCAGCAATAATAGTTTGACCTGTCTCATGATCTGTTGATGCACGGAATGTTGGGTCTTCTTCAGCTAATTTCGCTAAAGCTGTTGACATCTTATCTTGGTCAGCTTTTGAGTCAGGTTCAATTGCAACGTTAATAACAGGCTCAGGGAACGTCATTGACTCTAAAATAACAGGGGTATCTTCAGCACATAAAGTGTCTCCAGTTCCTGTATCTTTCAGACCTACTGCAGCAGCGATATCTCCAGAGAATACTTCTGAGATTTCTTCACGAGAGTTCGCGTGCATTTGCAGGATACGTCCGATACGTTCACGTTTACCTTTCGTTGCGTTGAGTACATATGATCCGGATTCAAGCGTTCCAGAATAAGCACGGAAGAATGTTAAGCGACCAACGAATGGGTCTGTCATCACCTTGAACGCTAATGCCGCAAAAGCTTCACTATCATCCGCGTGATGTTCGATTTCTTCACCTGTGTCTGGGTTTGTACCAACGATTGGCGGTACTTCAAGTGGAGATGGTAAGTAGTCAATAACACCATCCAATAGAAGTTGGACCCCTTTGTTTTTGAAAGCAGAACCTACGAAAACAGGGAAGAACTCTACAGATAGAGTTGCTTTACGAATTGCTGCTTTAATCGCGTCAACTGAAATTTCTTCACCTTCAAGGTAAGCTACCATGATATCTTCATCATAATCTGCAATTGCTTCGATTAAGTTAGCGCGCCATTCTTCAGCTAAGTCAACCATATCTTCAGGAATTTCAATCTCATCAACTTGCGTTCCTAAATCGTCCGCATAGTTGTAAGCTTTCATTTCAACTAAGTCAATAATTCCTGTAAAGTTATCTTCTGCTCCGATTGGTAATTGAACCGGATGAGAATTCGCTTGTAGACGCTCACGAATTGTCTCGTTAGCGTTTAAGAAGTTAGCACCTAACTTGTCCATCTTGTTAACGAAAACCACACGTGGTACGTGGTAAGTTGTTGCTTGTCGCCAAACTGTTTCAGTTTGTGGCTCAACGCCCGATTGAGCATCCAGTACTGTTACCGCACCGTCAAGAACACGTAGTGAACGTTCTACTTCAACTGTAAAGTCCACGTGCCCTGGGGTATCGATAATATTTACACGATGACCTTTCCATTGCGCAGTCGTTGCAGCTGATGTAATGGTAATACCACGTTCTTGCTCTTGCTCCATCCAGTCCATTTGTGCTCCACCGTCATGGGTTTCACCAATCTTATGGATACGGCCTGTATAATAGAGGATACGCTCTGTAGTCGTCGTCTTACCCGCATCGATATGCGCCATGATACCGATATTACGAGTTTTGTCTAGAGAGAAAGCTCTCTTCGCCATACAATATTACCCCTCTTTCATAATAAAATTTTATATAAACTAGAAAACGGCTTGGTAAATTATTACCAACGGAAGTGTGCGAACGCTTTGTTCGCTTCTGCCATTTTGTGCATATCTTCACGTTTCTTAACTGATGCACCTGTGTTATTTGCTGCATCCATAATTTCACGCGCTAAACGTGTTTCCATGGTTTTTTCACCACGTAAACGTGAATATTGGATTAACCAACGAATCGCTAAAGTATAACGACGTTCTGGACGAACCTCCACTGGCACTTGGTAGTTTGACCCCCCAACACGACGAGCCTTAACTTCAAGTAATGGCATGATATTTTCAATCGCTTGTTCGAAGACTTCTAATGGCTCTTGGCCTGTTTCTTCACGAATGATATCAAATGCCGAATATAAGATTTTAGAAGCTTTCCCACGTTTACCATCAACCATAATACGGTTAATTGTACGTGTTACAAGTTTAGAATTGTAAATTGGATCTGCGATCACTTCACGCTTTGGAACATTTCCCTTACGAGGCATTCATACTCCTCCTTTCAAATTTTAGTAAGTATAGTTAAAAAAGTCTTATTTCTATCCCTTAGGACGTTTTGTACCGTATTTAGAACGGCTTTGTTTACGATCATTAACACCTGATGTATCTAACGCACCACGAACGATATGGTAACGTACCCCTGGCAAGTCTTTTACACGTCCTCCACGGATTAGTACCACACTGTGCTCTTGTAAGTTGTGGCCTTCACCTGGAATGTACGCTGTTACTTCCATTAGATTAGATAAACGAACACGAGCATACTTACGTAAAGCTGAGTTCGGTTTCTTAGGTGTCATTGTTCCCACACGAGTACATACTCCACGTTTTTGCGGAGACATTGTTTTAGTTTGAGAACGTTTGAAGCTGTTGTAACCTACGTTAAGTGCTGGTGAATGAGATTTTGTCATTTTAGACTTACGAGGCTTGTTAATCAATTGATTAATTGTAGGCATTAAAGTTCCTCCTTCCACTTAAGAATCTTAGTCCACACATCCAAGTGTGTCATGTTTATGAAAAATAATAATCCAACGAAAAACGTTGGTAATATAGGGTTTAATGCAGTCAGCACGACTGATATACAGGAATCTGTCATTAAAACACCTCTGCTATCTTAACATGATTGATGTTAACCGTCAACCCATCGAATGCATTTTTCACTTTAAAAAAACTGTAAAATATAAGAAATCCCCTCCGTGTAATTAACAGAGGGGAATAGTGTATCACTTACTTATATGACTCTACCGTCTTAGCCATTTTCTAACGGTTGGGTTGTAGCTCCAATATACAGCTCTCCTTCGAATTCACTCATCTTCGGATAGACTTCATTATTGATAATATGGAACAAATCAACTACCGATTGATAAGCGATTTTCGCAGAGGGTTGGATAATTGTCGTGATCGGCTTCAGTAGGAATTCATTGATTTCTAACCCATCAAACCCTGCCACCGAATAATCTTCAGGAACACGGTAGCCGTGATCATCAATCGCTTTAATTGCACCAATCGCCACAAAGTCTGAAATGGCAAAAATTGCAGTACAATCAATTTGTTCTTTAATAATTTTACAAGCTGATTGGTAACCATGATGTAGCGAATAAGGATTTAAATCCGTTGTTGGATATATTACTAAGCGTTCATCATAGTCTATGCCATGTTCTTTCAAGGCACTTCGATACCCTTCAAGTCGCAATCGACCAATACTTTCGTCATCCGAACGGGCTGCAATGAAGGCTATCTTCCGGTGACCCAGATTAATCAAATATTCAATCATCTTTTTACTTTCAGCATAGTCATCCACACCGACACACGTTGAATGATCAACCTCTAAATCTCGATTAATGGTTGTTGTCATTGAAAATGGCACGCCTAATCGATGGAGTTTTCGAGAATCTTCAATATGGTAACCCCCAAGGAAGATAATCCCTTCCGGCTTCACATTTTCAACCACGCGTTGAGCCACCTCTAATTCACATCGATTTTCTTCTACTTTATGTAGCGAGAAAGTGTAATGGGTCTTAGTAATTTCTTCCTCAAGCACATTTAACATCGGGGTAAAAAATGGGTTGGTTACCCCTTTAACAATGACCGCAATCGTTTTGTTTTTATGCACTTTTAAGTTCCGAGCATTTTGACTTGGAATATATCCTGTCTCTTCAATGGTAGCTAAAATCTTTTCTCGGGTAGCCTGAGAAATTTCATCGGTATTATTGATTGCTCGCGAGACGGTACTTGGACTTACACCGCACATTGTTGCAATATCTTTAATCGTTGTCCTTTTCATACTAACCTTTAACTGCTCCTGCCGTAACAGATTTTACAATATGTTTCTGCATTGATAGGTAGAAGACAATAACTGGAAGCATACTTAAAACGAGCATAGCCATCATTGCTCCTAAGTCTTTGTTTCCGTTTGTTCCTACTAACATTTGAATAACGACCGGCACGGTCTTATATTGCGTTGAAACACCAATCACTAGATAAGGCAAGAGATAGTCGTTCCAAATCCACATCGCATTCAATATCGCTACGGTAATGGCCGTCGGCTTTAAGATTGGCAAAATAATATAGAAGAAATGCATAAGTGGTGAGCACCCATCAATCATTGAAGCTTCTTCAATTTCAATTGGAATAGATTTGATAAAGCCACTGAACATAAAAACAGATAGCCCTGAACCAAAACCGAGATATAATACCACCATCCCAATCGGATTATTTAAATGTAAGAAGTCCGCAATTTTAATCGTAGGGAACATGACCATTTGGAACGGTACAATCATTGAGAATACAAATAAGTAATAGATTAATTTTGTCCACCAAGTTTTCACGCGCGTTAGGTAGTAAGCAGTCATCGCAGATAGTAAGACTACCACTGCTACGGATAAAATCGTAATTAAGAAAGACCAGCCTGCCGCTTGCAAGAAACCTGTTCTCGCTAAGCCCGAAGTGTAGTTTTCTAACCCTGCAAAAGCCTCCCCAGTTGGAATACTGAATGGCGAGTCGCTAATATAGAATTTTCCTTTAAAAGAGTTCACTACGATAAAAAGAATTGGAAATAGGAAAATTGCCAGTAACACTAGCATAATTAAAAATAAAATCGTATCAATTGTTTTCTCTTTCATCTAATGTTCCACCTCTTTTTCTCTAGTAATCTTAATTTGTAGATAGGCAATAAATGCTACGATAATAAAGAACACCACCGCTTTGGCTTGTCCGACTCCCTCGAAACCATTCCGTGAGAACATTGTATCGACAATATTCATCGCCAACATTTCTGTCTTGTACATTGGCGCCCCAGCAGTTAACGCTAAGTTTTGGTCGTATAACTTAAAACTGTTGGTGAGCGTTAAGAACGTACAAATCGTAATCGATGGCATAACCATTGGAATGGTAATATGACGTAAAATTTGCCAACGTGTTGCACCATCGATTTTGGCAGCTTCGATTAATGAATGTGGCACATTCTGCAATCCTGCAATATAGATTACCATCATATAACCTATCAACTGCCAGTTCATTAAAATAACCAAGCCCCAAAATCCAAATTTTGGATCTGCTAATAATGTTTTACCATAGCTTAAAAGAACTGCGTTAATCATCACTTGCCATGTATAACCTAATACAATACCACCAATTAAGTTTGGCATAAAAAATACCGTTCTAAACAAGTTTGTTGCGCGTATTTTCCGCGTCAAAATTAAAGCCAAACAAAACGCAAAAATATTAATTGTAATTACAGACACAATGGTAAAAAGCACCGTAAAGATAAAAGCTTTTCCAAACCTTTGCCCTTTTGAGAAAGCGACGATATAGTTTTGTAATCCCACGAATTCCATATTAAAAATGGTAGTGAATTTAGCAAATGATAGTCCTATTCCTAAGAAGAATGGGAGAATAAAGACAATACAAAACACTAAAAAGGTGGGTAAAACAAAGAGTGGAAAATGTTTTTTTAGTATTTTTTCCATAGAAATCTCCTTCTAGACATATGAGATAGATAAGAGGTCTAAATGTATTTACGGCAAAAGCAACCCGATACATCAGACCTCTTATATCTTACTTCAATGTCAAGTTTATCTATTAGTTTCCAGTCATTGCTTTTTCATCAGCCCAGCTAGTGATGAATGCTTCTTTGACATCTTCCCACTCCATTGAACCTGAAGCATATTGACCTAAAGCTTGGCCGAAGAAGTCTTTGAACGCTTGACTTGGGAATGACGTGAAGTTCCAATCAATGTTATATAAATCAGTATTAGACATATAGCGGCTTACTTCTAAAGCAAGTGGATCTTTTGGTGCATCTTCATCCGTGAAAGTATCGAACGGTGCGATAAATCCTAATTCTTCAGTAACATAGTGTTTACCTTTGTCACTTGTGAATAACCATGCTAAGAAATCTTCTGTCGCTTTTTGATCTGCTTCACTCGCTTGAGAGTTAATTGAGAAGAAGTTTTCGGTACCGACAGAGATACTTTGTTTTTCTTCACCTTCAACACCGGTATAAATAGGTAAGAATTTAATGTTTTCTTCTAAAACTTTGTTTCCAGATACTTCAGCAATTTGGCTCCAAGCCCAGTTTCCGTTTTGAACGAATGCTGCTTTTTCAAGGGCAAATTCTGCCATTGAATCTGTAACTGATTTACCTGTTAAAACTTCTGGACCAACCGTTGAATTGTTAATGTATAAATCAAAGATGTTTTTGAAGTTCTCAGCGTAAGTAAATTCGACTTCATCTAAGTCTTTTACATCTTTATCACGGTATTCATAGAAGATTGGTAAGTTTGCTAAGTGTGTTTGCCATCTCCAGTCTTCGCCTGGTGCTAATGACGTTGAAGCGAATGCTCCTTCAATTCCTAATTCATCTTTTCTTGCTTGCATATCTTCAGCAACTTCTTTTAATTTATCAAAGTTATTAATTTCATCGATGCTCGCAATTTTTGCACCATCTAATGCAATATATTTTTGAAGAATCGCATCGTTATAGATAATTCCATAACCTTCAACAACATATGGAATACCATAAACGCCTTCACCTTCTGTGACTGCTAACTCTTTGTTAACAAGGTGTGCGTAAATTTCAGTATCTTTTAAGTCTTTCGTGTAATCTTTCCAGTTTAAGTAACCAATCGGTCCATTAATTTGGAATAACGTTGGCGCATCTGCTTTTGTAATTTCTGCTTTCAGTGTTGACTCATAGTTCCCACTTGCTGCCGTTACAACTTTTACAGGAACACCTGTTTCAGCTGTATAATCCTCTGCGATTTTATTCCAAACATCTTCTACTTCCGGTTTAAAGTTTAAATAATAAACTGAACCTTCATCTTCAGCAGATACTGTACGTTCTACTTGACTGTGTCCAAGATTCCCTAACAAACCAGCTAAAGCCATTAATGAAACAGCTCCAGTAAGCAACATCTTTTTAAGTTTCATCCTTAAATCCTCCTTTTTTTGATTACCTCAAATGCAATCTTTCTCAGTGAAAAAACCTTTCAGTTTTACACCTTAATTTTTGAAAGCACTTTACGGTAACGTTTCCGTAAATAGAATATACCACTTTTTGTTTTCGTTTACAAGCGCTTTTATTGCTTTTCTTATTGAACTTTTTAATGCTATCCAATGCATAAGGTGAAACGTGATGACTCTCTTGCTTACATTCTATTTTCATAATTTAATTTTCTATGCCTACACCTCAACTTTCTATAAAATTAAAAACTGTCTCCAATCTAAGACGTATCGCATTAGATCGAAGACAGTTTTATTTATCAAATATTTTATCCGTGTTGCATTACTTATTGATTACGCATGGTTGGGAAAATCCCCTTTACTTTAGATAATTGTCTAAATCTCTATAAAAGTCTATTTTATGGTACTTCTCCATTTACGACAATTTGCTAACTCTCTATAAGTGCCTATAGATTTCTAGCAAATTGTCGTAAATTTGTCGTAAGCTGTCGTAAATTCTAAAATATAAATTTCATTGCTTTTTCAAATTCTCCCATCTGTTCTATCTTAAAGTCCTCTGTAGCATCTACATATATATCCATTGTTGTACTAATATCAGAATGACCTAGAATAGACTGCATTGCTTTTGTATTTATATTTTGTTCATTAAGCCTTGTAGTAAAGGTGTGTCTGAAAATGTGATTGCTTAAATGTGGAACTAATAGAATATCATTAGAGTTCGATTTATTTTTATCCATTATACTTAAATTGCAATCTCTAACAATTCTTCTTAAAGCTTTATTAAGTGTTCCATTATTGTGAACCTTTCCGAATCTATTTAAAAATACAAAGTCTTTAAATCCATCGATTGAATCACAACATTCGATTCCAAAAGTTTTTTGTAACTCTCTTTCCATAAGAAAAGCATCTTTTACTTTTTGAACCATAGGAATACTTCGCTTACCTGATTCTGTCTTCGGTGTATTAATAGCATATCTATTGTTTAATCCTTTACCTTTACTATAATATACCAAAGTCCTATTTACATTTATAAGACCATTATCAAAATCTAGATCGTCCCATTGCAATCCTGTGACTTCTCCAACTCTCATGCCTGTCCAAAGCATAACAATGAATATTGGATACCATTTTTTATATTCATCACTATTAGATAAATATTCTTCAAATAGCACCTGTTCTTCTATTGTCATGGCTTTTTTCTTCGGAGATTCATTTCGATAAGCTACTTTCAGTTCCTTTAAAGCATTGTCAGACGGATTAAACCTTATATATTCGTCATCCACTGCTAATTCTAAAACCTGATGTAAGACAGTATGAACACAATCTATGGTAGAAACCATCAATCCCTGATCTTCCTTTAATCTGTTATAAAAACTTCTAACATCAGATCTTTTAATATCAGATAGTTTAATGCGACCAAAAGTCGGTTCTACAAATTGTTGATACATATAGATGTAATTTTTAAAGGTATTATCCTTTAAACCTCTTTTTACCTTTGTCCATAGCTTAAAAGTATCATTTACAGACAAGCTACTTCCTTCGTTGTTGATTCCATCTATAGTATTGCGTAAAATATCTAATTCTTTTTCTCTTAATTCTTTTAGAGTTTTCGCATAGATAGATTTTCTACGACCTATTTTGTCTTGCCACTTAAATTCATAAGTGCCATTTGACCTTTGATATTCACCGTCTTTTAAAACAACCCCTTTACTATCTTTGCGTCTTTTTACCATAAAAATTCTCCTTTTTTGATAAAAGACACGCTATAATTATTATAGCGCATTAAGCGTGTTTTATATATAGTTTTAGATTAAATAGAGAACTGTCTATTTAAATATTCTTCCATTAACTTTTTCTTAATAAGACGCTTACTACCATTAAATAATACAAAATCGCAATCATCTTCATCCGTTAATTGTCTAACTTTATCTTGACCAATATTAAAATATTCAGATGCTTCTTTTAATGTTAGAAATGCTTTCTCAGAAACACGAACACCTTTTATATTTTCGTTAATCATAAATCCTCCAAATAATATATTTAAAATATTTATTTTAATATTTTTAAAGTTTTTTGACATTGACAAGTGCCTTGGATTAGCAACATAGGAATCTCACCTCCGCCTCTGTTCAGGATGAGCCGGCTTCAACCTTAGAAGTATCATTATCCTCATTTTCTTCGTAGCGAATAGGGTATCCCTCCCTATATTCAAACTCTTACTTATCGCTCCCTTTCTTCTTCCCTTGCTTTTAGCTTAGCAGTACTTGTTTTGCCGAATTTTTCAGCAGAAAGATCTTGACGGATAGGTTATTACGCTCCAAAAATGATTAATGTCTTGTCTTGGTCTATTCAATTGTTAAGGTTCAAATATTGTTTAAATTTCTTTTAAAATAGAAAGAGGACAAAACTCCCCTCACTTTATAAAGGAAAATTTGCCCTCTTTGGTAACCAGAAATTATATTTCTTCTATAAATTTCTTTAGTTTTTCTAAAATCTTATCTCGTCTTTTTATTAAAGCAGGATGTGATATATTTTGAGTCTTTGCTACTGCACGAAGTGTTTCATCATTGAAATATAATCTTTCAATTATTTCCCGCTCATCCCTATTTAACTTTGACAAAGCACTTTTTAGTGCTTCAATCATCATTTGTGTAGCTACAACTTTTTCTACATCAACGTTTTTATCCTCTAAATTATCTTCAAAATTCCCATCATGATTTAGGGACGAAAAAAAGAGCAAGTGGTTTTTCTTGTCCACCTGCTCTAAATATTTTTCATGTTCTCTTTCTTGCCAGTAGACTTTGTATATCTGCTCGCTTACTTTGATTTTTTGCCCACCGACATAAAGGTAATATTCTTTTGTCATTTATGTTTCCTCCATTCTTTTCTTTTTTGTCTTTATGTTTTCAGACAAAAAAAGGAGGACTCCTGCTCTTGGGCATGGTTAGTCCTCTAGAATGAAAAAAACTCTTTCTAATAGTAATTGTATTTAATTTTTTAACTGAGTTATCTAACTTGTAAATAGCGTAAACCAAAGAAAAAAGGTAAATGTACTTTAATTATATTTATTTGCATATTTCCCTCAGTCAAGTCCACAATCCTGTGTAAAATACTATACAATGTTTTACCGGTCACTCATTGATCAAACTTAATATATTTTCTTGTAGAACTGAGCCATTCATCATGAAGGTCCATAAGGACAGCTCCAATTAATCGATTGGCGGACG
>NZ_JH932300.1:144749-170722 GCF_000301055.1 Falseniella ignava CCUG 37419 | reverse complement strand
GGCTTGAATATATTCTGTTCGTTGATTTTCCATCAATTGGTTGAAAACAGTGGTCAAAATATTTTTAGACACATCATCTTTAACGGAATGTTCAATAATACTTTGAACCTCTTCGTTGTTCAGTGTAAAATGTACTTGGGTCATGTAACGTCCTCCTGGGTATGTTTTTAGTGGTTAAAAACATTGTACCGTAAAAGGGCTGTTACATGGCCTTTTAACTTTTACACAATTATATGGACTTTATCTTATTTCAGGAGAATCTGTTGTTATTTCATCATATTCAATACCAACACTATTTTTATAAGATTTGATTATTTGTTTTAATTCAACTAACTTGTTATTTAAATCATTCTCCAAATTTTTTCTTCCAAAATAATTATATTTAGATGATTTAATCAAGACACTCTCTAAATTTTTTTGACTCCTTTCAATTACTCTTAGTAAATCTTTTTCAAAATTTTGATACTTTTTTTTCAATTGTCCGAATACGCTATATTTATTTTTATTAAATTCTTTATACACTTGATTCGGAATCCATATTAAATCCTTACACTCCTTGAAAATTTCTAATATGTTTTTGCTACTGTATAATGAATATCGAGCTAAGTCAAGTATTACATTTGTATCTAATACTATTATAGAGGTTTTTCTATTTATTATTTTTTTAAATTTTTCATAATTCAATTAAAGCACCAACCTTATTATTTAATTACATTCACAAAATTATTAAGTTTTTTCCATTTTCTAATCTTAGTCCTAAATGTTCCAAATGGTGCTACTGTATTTACATGGATAAATTTATATACTTCCCAAGTTGCAGTTTTTGTTGCTTCATCTGCCCATTTTCTCATATGTGGTTTAAATAATTCTTCCTCTGTAAGATTATCTATCAAAGAGTAAATATCTTCTATATTCTGTGATAGTTGTTCTTTTAATTCCTTTAACGATTTATGAGCATAGGTATCTGTAAACCATTGATACAATTCTCCAAGTTGATTCCACTTAAATTTGTCAGATGGCGTTTTAACCTCAATTCCCTTTTTTTCATCTTCTTCCCATTTCAAAACTAAAGTTGTCCAACCTACTTGATAGGCAAGATTTTCAGCTGGTGTCCTATCAACTTGATCTACTCTTTTATCTTTTAATTCTTCTGGGATATTATCAAACTCTGAAATATATTTTCCAAAAGTTTTCTTTATCTCATTTTTTAATTCTTCCTTACTTTCATAAGACCTCATATGCCTACCTCCATGGTTTATATAGATATTATACCAAAAATATTTTTATCCTAGGCTTAATTCATAATCTTGTAATCAAACTGTTCCTGTTTATTTTTATTTTATCTCTATTTGTTAAATACTCTTCCACATCAAACAAGTTTTTCTTATCATAATCTTCCAACAACTTGTAATTCTTATGCTTTGTAATATCGAATTTATCAGATAGAAAAGGTCTTACTCCTCTTAACTGATAAATACACTTACCGCCATCCATTACAGTTATTTCATCTTGACTCATAAGTTCCTTGCCAGTTTTTTGGTAATTTAGACCAAAAGATTTTTGATTGGATCTTGTTTCTGATGTGTTATATAGGTCTATGGTTTCTTTTCCTAAGGTTTCAGATAATTCTTTTACTGTTGTTTTTTCTTTTCCTCCTAAAAAGAGTGTAGAGTCGCAGTTACCAACTATTGTATCTGCATGGTCTTTATAGATTGCTTTTAATTGAGATTGTGCTTGCAGTATTATGCTTGCCGATATTTCTCTTGAACGAATTGTTGCAATCAATTTTTCAAATTTAGGAATTAATCCTATATTTGCAAACTCATCAAGTAGACACCTAACATGAACTGGAAGTCTTCCACCATACACATCATCTGCCTTATCACATAGAAGATTAAATAGTTGAGAATACATTATTGAAACTACAAAGTTAAAGGTATCATCTGTATCTGATATTATTACGAATAAAGCAGTTTTTCTATCTCCAATTTTATCAAGCTCTAATTCATCTTCGCTCATTAGTTCTCTAAGCTCTCTTATATCAAAAGGTGCAAGTCTTGCTCCACAAGATATTAGAATTGACTTGGCAGTTTTTCCTGCTGCCAGCTTATATTTCTTGTATTGCTTAACTGCAAAATGACTTGGATCTTTCTTTTCAAGAGCTTCAAAAAGCCTATCAATTGGGTTCATATAGGTTTCGTCATCTTCTCTAACCTCACTTGCGTCAATCATATCTAAGAGTGTTTTAAAATTCTTTTCTTCTTCAGGTGCTTCATAATAAATATACCCAATAAGAGCAGTGTAATATAACTTTTCAGCCTTTACCCAAAAATCTTCTCCTGCCTTTTCTCCATCTCCCTTGGTGTTAGCAATTATGGTTTGGACAAGCTTTAAAATATCTTTTTCACTTCTCAAGTATGCAAAGGGATTGTATTTCATAGATTTTTTAAAGTTTATTGTGTTTAATATCTTTATGTCGTAACCATTTTCATAAAGCATTTTTCCACATTCTAACACAAGTGTGCCTTTAGGGTCTGTTACTACATAGGAAGAATGCATTTGCATTAGATTTGGCTTTACATAAAATCTCGTTTTACCTGATCCAGAACCACCTATTACTAATACATTTTTATTTCTGGCATATTTAGGGTTTTTAGGTCTTGAGTTCATTGTTAGTCTTTCGGTATTAGTTATGAGAACATTGTTTTCAAACTTAGGGTCAATATATGGAGCAATATCCTTACTTTCTCCCCATCTTGCAGATCCATATTCCTTGCCTTGCCTATATTTCTTTTTGTTTTTACCTTTGCTGTAAACAATTAACTTAACAAGACCAGCAACTGAAATACCTACTAACAAGTCCCTTGGATTAAGGCTTGGTATATAAGATAAAGTTCCTATATCAGAAATTCCCACCATTATTTTATCAATAATATCTCCTCCTACATAAGAATTGATGTGCTTAGAAAAGATATTTCCAATGTAGAAGAATGATAGATAGGGAATGTTTGATAATATAAATTTCTTTGGGTTGTCTATTTTAATTAGGTTTTTAATATCAGAAAGAATGGCTTCTAATATCTTATTCATCGTAGAAACCTTCACTATCTAATAAAATTAGTAGGTAGTGTCTTCCCTTTGGTGTTATTAATGTTTGTATTCCTACAAGTGTACCTAGTGGATCAATCCATTCTTTTACTTCAAAATATCCCTTGTTCTTATCTGCATAAGGTAAGAGTTTCTTTTTCTTATCTCTGTAAATTAATCCCTTATCCATTAGAAAACTTATAAATTGATTTTGTGGTATTCCTAACTCTTTGGCAGTATTTCTAAAGTTTGTAAGTAGGTTATAATCTACTAATTTGTCATAATAATCTGCCTTTGGTCTTAATTCTTCAATTTCTTCTTCTCTTTCAGCAATAATTCTATTGGCTACAAGAATTGCATCTGCAAGTAGATCTTCATTAGTTTTCTTTTCTTGCCCTACTATATATCCTCCGTTTTTTCTAATACTTGGTAAGACTTCTCTAGTTACCCAAGCTTTGAATATTTTTGCTTGTGGTAGTTTTGATGAGAGGATAAGTGAATACAATCCTGATTCGTTAATTATTGAAATATTCTGTATTCCTCCAGGGGTGTTCCATTTCGTTACACCCTTATCTTCTTCGTCTACATGGTCATAAATAGCTTTTCTGGGATTGACATATCCTAGCGTAGTTGCTACTTCATTTGCTATAAAGAAAAACTCACCATCTTTTTCAATAACAGTGAGTTTCCCAAAATTCTTATTTTCAAATGTTTTTAGATTACTTATCATAAGCTTTGCTCCTTATGTTTATTTTTAACTTTATCTTTACTAATGGTGTCCTTAGCCATATCTTTAAACTTATTTATAGTCTTCGTTATTGAATCTTTTCTATCGGCCTTTTTTTCAGAAGCCTTAACTGCTTTTTTAAAGGCGTGTTCCATTACTTTTATATCCTTAGATTGAAAAAACACAGAGTGGTTACCAGTTTCCTTATCTTTCATAACAGAAAACTTCACTCCGTGTTTGTTTAAAATTTTCTTTAATTCTTTTAACTCAGGATCTTTTAGATTAATTTCTTCTAACTGTCCCTTTTTAACCATATCTTTTAGTTTTACTTCTTCTCCATTATTTTTTATTACATTTTTCAAGCCTCCTTGATCTTCTATTTGCTTGTGAACTTTCTTTAAGGCATCAAGAATTGCTTTACTTGTTGCTTTTGCAAGCCTTACTTCAAGGTTAAGACTCGACCTAGATACTTCTTCATTAATCATCTATTCCACCTCCATATAAAAGTAACTCTTTGTATTTTCTTAACTTCTCTTGATGGATTTTTCTTCTAAAATCTTCTCCCGTAACTTTAACTGGTATTGTCATTTCAAGTATTCTTGAATATATCCTCTGATACTCAAGTTCAATATTAGGATTTTGAATAATTTCCAATGATAAGTTTGTAGTAAAAATTGTCGGCCTACCTTTTAAGTATCTTGAGTTTATAATGTTATATACTTGTTCTCTTGCATAAGATGTATCCCTTTCAATTCCAAGATCATCTAAAATTAACAACGGAATGTTTGATAGGTTATCTATAATTTCATTTGAATCTAGCTTAAATGCTGATTTTTGTATTTGATTTATAACCTGAGATAAATTCATAATCTTAACTTTAACTTGTTCTCTTTCAATTAATTCATTTGCAATAGAACAAGCAAGATAAGTCTTTCCACTGCCAACATCTCCATGAAATAAAAGTCCAACATTGTCTTCCTTCATTTGTTCAAAACTTTTAGCATAATTGTAAGCAACCTTGTAAGCTTGACCTTTTTCATTTAAGAATCTCTCAAAATTATATTGGTGTTGGAGTGGCGATGAGAAACAATCTCTTTTTAGCGATGATATTTTCATTAGTCTTTCTCTTTCTTCATTTTCCTTATCTCTTTTTATTTCACATTCACATTTAATTCTGGGAATAAACTTTGTAAAGCCAAGGTCAAGTAATTCTCCATCGACTCTTTTATCACATACCTTACAATAAATATGTCCATTTCTTTCAATATCATTTTCTCTTAATACAAAATCTTTTAAGTTCTTCATAAACTCTCTCCTATATCGTAATTCATTTTCCTTGTTGTATTATCATTAATGTTTTTTGCCTGATCATTAAGATACCAATTGATTATCGTTGCCTTGTGATCTTGATACACTCTGTTATTTGCTTTCATATATGACGACAACCTATCAATGTAGTCACTAATTCTACTTCCTAACTCATTTGTTAAGTCCTTGTATTCTTCATCAGTCAAAAATATGTTTTTATATATTCCATAAGGCTTTTGTCCCTTACTAAAATCATTCTTTCTTAACTCATTATTACTAATATTGTTATAGTTACCTTCCGATTTTCGGAAATCTTGAAGTCTGTTATTAGGAGTTCTTGAATTCCGATTATCGGAAGTCTGGACTTCTGCTTTTCGGAAATCTGGATTTCTATTATTTGAATCGGAGAAAACACTCATAAAATCTTTAACATATATCCTATTTGGTTTTCCAAGTCCTTGTCTTTTCTTTTCTATCAATCCAATTCCTGATTTTATATCAAGCTCATTTATAATCTTTAAGGCTTTATCATTAGCACAGTTAAATTGCTCTTTAATAGCATCCATTGTGTAGTAAATAAAGACTTTTCCATCTTCATCTATCCAGCCATTTTTATATGAAAGACCCATTCGATTAAGCATATATGAATACAAAACTTTAGCTTCAATAGAAATGCTCTCAAAAATCTCATCTTCCATTAATACCATAGGTAACCTAATGAAGTTATACATCTCAGATTGCCTATTATAAAAATAATCAAAATTCATTCCTACCTCCTCTCTTTAAAATAAAAAAAGACGACAGAATTATTGCTTTCTATCGTCTACGGTTGTCTTATATTTATTTTTCTTCAAATTGATTTTATTGTATAGTTTAATAATTCTAATAATCCAATAACATATATACCTAATTTAGGTAATCCAAATGGACTAAATAAAAATGCTAATATTAGTGCTTCAATTACAATTTGCTTGTCTCCTTGAAAAATGCTAGCTATTCCAATTATAAAAATCAAAGTAGAAACTACGCTTAACAACGCAGTACTCAAACTTAATATGAAGGTTAAAAAAGCTATGAGCAAACTCAACACTAATCTTATCGGTAATAAAATTATTCTAATTATCCATCTCATACATACTCCTAAAAATTAAACTGGGATTCATAACAAACCCCAGTTTCATAATTAGCGTGTCCTTTAATATAATTTTGATCCTGCTGGAATATTATCATCCAGCATTATTAAGTTAAGTTTTTCTTCACCGTCATACTCACAAGTTGCAGATATAATCATACCTTCTGAGTCGATTCCCATCATCTTACGAGGAGGAAGATTACAAATTGCAAGTAGTGTCTTTCCAATTAAGCTCTCTGCGCTGTAATATTCCTTAATACCAGATAAAATAACTCTTTCTTTTTCAGAACCATCATCTAATGTAAATTTCAAAAGTTTTTTTGACTTAGGAACTTCTTCGCAGTTTTTAACCTTTACAACTCTAAAATCAGATTTTGAGAAAGTTTCAAAGTCTACCATATCTTCAAATAATGGTTCAACTTTCACTTTTGAAAGGTCAATTTCTTCTGTCGTAAGTTTGTCGTAAGTTTCGTAAGTTTCTTTTGACAAACCCCCATTTTCTGCCTTTTCTAAGCCTATTGGCTTCATTGTTGGGAATAACAGCACATCGCGAATCGATTGTGAATCCGTCAATAACATAACTAATCGGTCAATGCCGATTCCTAATCCGCCAGTTGGAGGCATTCCATACTCTAAAGCTTCTAAGAAATCATTATCCACCGGATGTGCTTCATCATTACCTTGATCTTTTTCTGCCATCTGAGCTTCAAATCGCTCACGTTGATCGATTGGGTCAGTTAGCTCCGTAAAGGCATTGGCATACTCATGACCGGCGATAAATAATTCAAATCGGTCTGTAAAGCGAGGATCCTCTTGATTCTTACGCGCTAATGGAGAAATTTCTACAGGATGACCATAAACGAATGTCGGTTGAATCAAATGTTCTTCACACTTTTCTTCAAAGAACTGATTAATGACATGACCAACTGTCGTGTCAGAATCCTCTAACGGAACATGATGCTCCTTCGCTAAAGCTTTCGCTTCTTCAAAAGACATTTCTGGCCAGAAATCGACCCCAACCGTTTCTTTAATCATGTCCACCATATGCACACGATTAAAATCTGATTCTAAATCAATTTGTACCCCGTCATATTCAACCATGGCTGTTGGGTGAATCGCATGTGCAGCATTTTTAATAATTTTTTCAGTTAAGTCCATTACATCGGTGTAAATGGAGTAAGCCGTATAGACTTCAATCATGGTAAATTCCGGGTTATGTGTTGTATCGATCCCTTCATTTCGGAAGACACGACCGATTTCATAAACTTTTTCAAAGCCACCAATCACTAGGCGTTTCAAGTGAAGTTCAAGCGCAATCCGCAAATATAATTCCATATCTAACGCATTGTGGTGCGTAATAAACGGACGAGCATTGGCCCCTCCAGCCAAGTTATGTAGTACTGGCGTCTCAACTTCCATATACCCTTCTTGATCTAAGAAACGACGGATTGCCGTAATAATTTTAGAACGATTAATAAATCGAGTCCGACTCTCTTGATTACTAATTAAATCCAAGTAACGCTGACGATAACGTTGCTCAACGTTCGTTAAACCGTGATATTTATCGGGTAATGGACGCAATGCTTTTGTAAGTGGAATAAATTCTTTTGCACGAACCGTTAATTCTCCCGTATTGGTTCGAAATAGTGTTCCAGCAACACCGACAATATCACCAAGGTCTGCAGCATCATACCAATGATAAGCCGCTTCGCCAACCTCATCTTGTCGAACATAAATTTGAATTTGCCCGCTCATATCTTGCACATGTGCAAAACCCGCTTTTCCTTTACCGCGCTTGGTCATTAAGCGTCCTGCCACACTCACCGCAATGGTTTCTTCAGCTAATTCTTCTTTAGATAAATGGTCGTATTGTTCGGTGACTTCTTGTGATAAGTGCGTCCGATAGAAGCCCGCATCAAAAGGATGAACCGTTTCTGACTCGAACATTTCCATCATTTTGTCGCGTCGAACTTGAAGTTGATCATTTAATTCTTCCGTCATTTTGTCACTCCTTAAATTTTCTCTCATTTTGATTAAAGCATATTTGACCGTTGATTACAATCTAATCCCGATTGAGAGGATTATTTTGTGCACGTTGGGCACGAAGTTGTTCCATTTTTTCAATTTTCTCCATGGCTTCGTTAGCAAATTGATCTAAAATTTGGATGACTTGATAAGGATCTTCATATTCATTAATTTGAACTTTTATTTTTGAAGAACGTGGAATTCCTTTTAAATAATAATGGGCTTGTGTCCGGAACTCACGATTTGCTACCAATTCCCCTTTAAGTCCAATCAAGCGATGGAGGTGATCGATCGCCGTATCAATTTTCTCACGCGGTGTCATCGGCGGTAGCTCTTCCCCTGTTTTTAAATAATGAACCATTTGTTTAATAATCCAAGGATTGCCCAGAGCCGCACGCCCAACCATCACCCCATCGACTGAGGTTGTTTCAAGCAAATGCTTCGCTTGTTGAGGCGTTGACACATCTCCGTTCCCAATAAAGGGAATTGTCTCGATAGCTTGGCCGACTCGGTCCAACATTTCCCAATCTGCTTTACCTTCATACATTTGAACACGTGTTCGACCATGCATCGCAATCATTGAAGCTCCAGCACGTTCAGCCGCCAGCGCATTTTCGACTGCATAAAGATGTTCATCATCCCATCCCGTACGCATTTTAACCGTAACGGGTTTGTCGATGGCATCTACTACTGCCGCGACCATTGAATACACTTTATCAGGGTCAAGTAGCCAACGAGCACCAGCTTCTGCTTTAATCACTTTATTCACAGGGCAACCCATATTAATATCGATAATTGCACAATCGGTATTTTCGCTAACATATTTTGCTGCTTGAACAAGCGTCTCTTTATTCCCCCCCATAATTTGGATGCTGAGTGGATACTCGTTAGGTTCGATATGCAACATGCTTAGGGTTTTCTTATTTCGGTACTGGATTCCTTGGTCACTAATCATCTCACAAACGACTAAGCCTGCACCAAATTGCTTTACAATTGTACGAAAGGCAGCATTCGAGACCCCAGCCATCGGTGCCACTACAATCGGATTGTCGATTTCAATATCTCTAATTTTAAACATATTATTCCGTCTCCTTTGAATGAATCCGTTCAATCAATGTTTCCAGCTCACTCTGACTAAAGTCATAGTGTTTTGAGCAATAATGACAAACTACTTCTGCCTGTCTTTGCTCATCGATCAACAATTGTAATTCAGATTCTCCGAGTAACATTAATTTATCCGCGTAAAACGCCTTATCACAAGGACAATGATACGTTATGTCCTGCGTAGCAATAATACGAGAATTTCCCTCACCTACTAAGTAGTCAAGTAGTTTTTCAGAAGTTAAACCGGACTGTAGCTTATCACTGAGCCGCCCAATCTGTTGAATGGTCTTCTCCAATTGTTGGATGGTTTCTTCGCTCGCTCCCGGTAAGACTTGGATCAAAAATCCTCCCGCACTCAAAATATGTTCATCCGCATCAACTAACACACTTAAACCCATCGCTGACGGTGTTTGTTCTGAGACAGCTAAATAATAAGTAAAGTCTTCCGCAATTTCACCGGATATCAACTCAACGGTTCCATTAAAGGGCTCCATATTTTCGATATATTTGCTCACCGTTAAAAAACCTGGCAGACCAATCCCGGCCGACACATCAATTTTCCCTTGTTCATTGAGCGGCAAAGAAACATGAGGGTGGTCAATCGCCGCACGAGTTTCACCATGACTATTGCCATGCACCACAATTCGCCCGATTGGTCCTTGACCTTCAATAACGGTTACGAGTCGATCGCTTCCCTTGAGGTTCGCCGCTAATAAAGATGTAGCCATTATCATACGACCCATTGCTGCAGTCGCTGTATACCATGTCTCATGGGTCTTACGTGCAGTTTCTACTACCTCAAGACCGTCAATCACAAACACCCGTATCTCATCGTTATAAGCTAAAGCGCGAATGATTTTACTTGTCATTTTATTAACTCCTTTACTATTACATAAACGCACAAAACGAACATAACAAGCAAGGTGTCCTTGCCTGAAATGTTCGTTGCCACATAACGTATGATAGTTCCTCGCTTACAATTCATCGTGATCTTGATCCGCTGATCCATTTGATTGGATCGAATTATTTTGCTGATCATCGATTACAGATTTATCTACGTTATCATGTTGTTTTTGTTCTTCTTCGTTTTCCGCCTTTTCTTTAGCTTCTTCATAAGTCTCAGCTACAGCCGGTTCTTCTGAATGAGAATCCGATTCATCATCGTCACCCGGTTCTGGCATCTTTCCTGTTTCAAATAAAGATTTGATCTGACGTGCATCCAATGTCTCAACTTCAAGCAACTTCTCTGCAATTAAATTCAACTGCTCACGATGCGCGTTAATAATTTGATGTGCTTCTTCCATTGCTTTCGCCATCATTTCTCGAACCGCAAGATCAATTTCATAGGCAACTTGCTCTGAATACGCTGGAGTTTGTCCATATTGACGCCCCGCAAAAGGTTGATGACTGCCTTCAAATTGAATCGTACCTAATTTTTCAGACATACCGTACTCAGTAATCATCGAACGAACGATTTGTGTTGCTTGCTGGAAGTCATTGCTCGCACCCGTTGATTTTGAATTAAATACGATTTCTTCGGCAGCACGTCCACCGAGAAGACCCACTACTTGCTCATATAATTCTTTTTCAGTCACAATGTATTGATCCTCTTTAGGTAGCATAATCGCATACCCGCCAGCGCGTCCACGTGGCACAATGGTTACCTTATGGACAATACGAGCGTCGCTTAAGACCATTCCAACAACGGTATGACCAGCTTCATGGTACGCAACCGTTCGGCGTTGCTTCTCAGAAACTTCTCGATTGTTTTTAGCAGGCCCCGCAATCACCCGGTCATGCGCTTCATCTAAATCCGATGGTGTAATAAATTTATGATTGAATCGTGCCGCGATTAACGCCGCCTCATTCAATAAGTTTTCTAAGTCTGCTCCTGAAAAACCAGGGGTTTGCTGAGCGATAACTTTAAAATCAATCTCATCAGATAATTTTTTATTGCGAGCGTGAACACGCAAGATTGCTTCACGACCTTTGACATCCGGGTTACCCACTAAAATTTGACGGTCAAAACGTCCTGGACGAAGTAGCGCTGGGTCTAAAACATCTGAACGGTTGGTTGCTGCCATTACAATAACACCTTCGTTGCCTTCAAACCCATCCATCTCAACTAGAAGTTGGTTTAATGTCTGCTCGCGTTCATCATGGCCGCCTCCCATTCCTGTTCCGCGTTGACGGCCGACGGCATCAATTTCATCAATAAAGATAATAGAAGGTGCGTTCTTTTTGGCATTCTCGAACAAGTCACGTACGCGACTTGCACCAACCCCGACAAACATCTCGACAAACTCAGATCCAGAAATGCTAAAGAATGGCACGCCCGCTTCACCTGCTACCGCTTTAGCGAGTAGTGTTTTACCCGTTCCTGGAGGGCCTTCTAATAGGACTCCGGCAGGAATTCGTGCACCTAACTTGGTAAAACGCGTTGGGTCTTTTAGAAACTCAACAATTTCAACAAGTTCTTGTTTTTCTTCTTCTGCACCTGCTACGTCTTCAAAACGTACTTTAACTTTTTGTTTTGAGACATCTTTGGATTTTGACTTACCAAAGTTCATAACCCCTTTACCGCCGCCTCCGGCTTGTTGGGTCATTGTATAAATTAAGAAGAATGATGGGATTAATAAAATTAGAAATGGTAAAAAGCTTAACCATAATCCCGCACTCGACTCCGCTATGGTTGTAATTTCCGTTTGTGATTCACGCGCAAGCTCTGTGACTAAATCTAAGGTCGAATCATTGCCTAAAATTTTCGTTTCAAAACTGTTGGCTTGATTTGAACCTTGAATAACTTGAATAAAGTTTTCTTCTTCTTTGGTAGTCGCTTCAGATTGCTTACGATACTCACCTTTTACAATATAGACACCCGATCCAATCTGAATTTTGAATTTATCAACATCACCTTTTTCAAGGGCTTCAATAAATTCAGAGGCTGGAATTTCAGTAGAACGCCCCATAAATCCACCATCACCGGTAAACATTTGCATTCCACCAATCAGCGCAAAGATTATAATTGCCATGGGTAAGAAATTACGAAATGGATTCCGGTTCGGATTATTTCTAGGATTCTGATTCAATACATACTCCTCCGATCGTTTAAATAATATATCTTAACAATCATAGCATAATTCCATTAAGAATCGCTATTAAATTGCATTTCTTCCAACTTACTGATAAACTTCTGGCTTTAAAACACCAATATAAGGCAAATTGCGATATTTTTGCTTGTAATCTAAGCCGTATCCAACAACAAACTCATCGGGAATATCGATGCCGATATAATCAGGCTCAATTCCTTTGACGACACGTCGTGCTTTTTTATCAAGCAAGGTACAAATGCGAACCGATGCTGCTTTACGATAATGGAAGAGATCTACCAAATATTTTAAGGTGCGACCTGAGTCGATAATATCTTCGACAATTAGCACATGACGTCCTTCGATAGAAGATGCCAAATCTTTGATAATACGTACTTCACCCGATGATTCAAAGGCCTCGCCATAACTAGATACATCCATAAAATCAATTTCTAAATAAGTATCCATCGAACGAATAATATCCGCCATGAAAATAGCCGCTCCACGTAATATGCCGACTACAACGACTTCTTTTCCTTCATAATCTTTCGTTAATTGCTCACCAAGGCGGTCTACTGCTTGTTGGATTTCTTCAGGTGTCACGAGAATTTTAAGTATATCTTTTTCTAACATGTGAAGCCTCTTTCTATGAATAATGTTACCTTTATATTATCACAGTTTTATAGAGTTCGGTACTTTTTCTTATAGGCTAGAACCAACTCTGTCTCTGGTTTTAATGTATCCAATTTGATTGGGTGTGATAAGGGTGGTACTGTTGCAATAATTTGATCAGCATCATCTAGAAACATCCAATACAATTCCCGTTCATTGCGTGGGACTTTCCGATCAATCATCAATCGTGCAATTTTTTTGTGAAAATATTTCCCTTGTTTACTGGCAACTTTTAAACGGTCTCCTGGATGACGATGCCGGATTTTTAATTGATGATATTGTTGATAGGTCATTTCATAATAATATTGAATGCGATCGTCTTCTAATAATTTATTCAATTGAGCGATTTCAAAAACCCCTACAAAATCATCATTATAAAGGCGTACCCATTCATTAATAGGTACTCGCTTAATCTCATTCATTTCATTAAGGCTTGTACGCATTTGTAATTGATAAATATAAACTTCTTGATAGCTACGTTGAGCTACCCAACCCGAAGCAATATCTACCTGAATATTCGCATCCTGCTGTCGCATCAATAAATCAATCATTTGTTCAATTAAGGATTTACTGTACTTCTCTACAACGGCACGCAGTCTTTCATCGAATAAGATACCTAAATACACATGAAGCTCTGCTTGACTCAACGCTTGCCATCTAGGAACATTGAGAATAAAGTAGCCTTGCGGTGAGACTTGAAGCAATTCTGGTTCAATCTTTAAATAATTCTCTAAGTGAACTCGATAACTTGTATATAATTGATCCGAAAGTGTCGACATATTATCAAGAAACTTTGGATTGATTTCAAGCATCTCGGGTACAATGCGTTGCCGTATTCGATTTCTGACGAAGTGATCGTCTAAATTAGTATAGTCTTCACGGTAAGGAATTTGATGTTGATGCGCATATTGATATAACGTATCTTTAGGCCAAAAGATGAGTGGACGAACTAATTGAACACGAACTCCACCTTCAAGATTATCATTTAACACACGATGGTATTCACTGCGAATTCCACCTAATCCTCTGAGTGATGTCCCACGAATTAAACGCATAATCATTGTTTCCGCTAAATCATTCGAGTGGTGGCCTGTCATGACAGTATCGCTGTCCGTCATTTTAACAACATCCCCTAAAAATGCATAGCGCGCATTACGCGCTTGGGACTCCACATCACGCTCAGCCGGCTGAGACCACTCCCCAAAAAAGTAAGGTAAATTATATTCTTTTGCAACTTTTCGAATTAAATCGGCATCTAAATCACTGTCTTCTCTTAGATGATGATTGAAATGCGCAATAAAAAACTCTTTACGCTGATCTTCAGGGAGCCTTTGATTTACTTCAATCATTAGGTACAATAATACCATCGAGTCAACACCACCTGAAATAGCAAGTACGATTCGCTTGGCAAAATGCCACTGTGAAGAATTATTTAATTGGTGTTGTACTTCAAGCAATAAGTCCATAGCGCACTCCTTTACTAATATTTCATTCGGCTAAATTATACTGATAATGTCATCCTTTTACAAATTAATCCATTTAGACTAATCGGAGGTGTTTTTTTATGAATCGCATCTTAATTATCGAAGATGACAAAAACTTATTGAATCTACTAAGAGTCACTTTAGAGCAACATGGATTCGAGACAATCACCGTAACGCATGCTCAGCAAGGTCTCCGTGCCCTCGATCATGAACGGATAGACTTAATTGTTACCGACATCATGCTCCCTGAGATTGATGGATTTGAATTTATTCAACAAGTCCGCACCATCCATCAACTCACACCGATTTTAATTGTTTCTGCAAAAGAAACCATTGACGACAAGCGCATCGGTTTTCACATTGGTGCAGATGATTATATGGTAAAACCGATCGATTTAAAGGAATTAGTATTGCGGGTCGAAGCACTTTTGAGGCGAGCTCGGATTGCTCAAAGTAATATTCTACAGTTGAACGAAACAAAGCTCGATTCACAAAATTTATTAATTGAGACCCCCCAACAGACGGAGACGCTACCTCAAAAAGAATTTCTCTTGCTTTTTAAATTACTATCTTACCCCAATCAAATCTTTACGCGGCAACAGCTGATGGATGATATTTGGGGGCTCGATAGCGAGACTGATGAACGGACTGTCGACGTCCATATTAAACGATTACGTGATCGTTTTTCAGATAATCCCGACTTTGAAATTATTACCATCCGCGGTCTAGGGTACAAAGGAGTGATTAAAGCATGAAATCAATCCAACAATGGATTCATTCAAAATTATGGATTTATTTTTCACTCATTTTCTTTGCGATTGGTCTGCTCATTGCCACCATCGCAATTACGATTTTAGGTGTGTTAGAGTATCATAACCTCCTTGCCACCTTCAACCACTACCCATTCTTAAGATGGTTATTACCGATTATTATTTGCTTTATCATTGGCGTCATTACCGCGTCCTTAGTCAGTTTAGTGATTTTAAAGCCAATCTCACAACTGAAACAACAAATGCAGCAAGTCATTCAAAGTGACTTCTCAATTCAAGTGGATGAAAATCAACCCATTCAAGAAGTTGCAGAACTATACCACGCTTTTAACTTAATGGTCAAAGAACTTAACGGAATTGAGCGCTTTCAATCCGATTTTACCTCGACTATCTCTCATGAATTTAAGACACCATTGAGTAATATTCAAGGTTACGCTCAGCTGCTCCAGTCACCTCAAATTACCCCTGATGAGATGTCGCAATATTTACACAAGATTCAGCACGCTACCGAACAGCTGACCACCTTAGTTAATCATATTTTAGAACTGACTCGTCTTGAAAATCAATCCATTGCTTTTAATCAGTCGCATTTTCGCCTAGACGAGCAAATTAGAGAAAGTATCCTATCGCTTCAACCTCAGTGGGAAAAACAAAATATACAACTGAAACTAGATTTACCTACGACGTATGTTCTCGGCAATGAGTTACTACTCTATCAAGTTTGGACGAATTTAATCCAAAACGCGATTCAATACAATCGGAAAGGGGGGACTTTATCAGTTCAAATTAATCAATATGCTAAACATATCCAAGTCATTATTTGCGACACTGGGGTTGGGATTGCACCAAAAGATCTTCGGCATATTACGGAGCGCTTCTACCAATCCGATACGAGTCGCCATACGAAAGGAAATGGCTTAGGGCTCGCAATTACCCAAAAGATTGTAAAACTTCATCAAGGCTCGATCCATTTTACAAGTCAATTGCATCAGGGAACACAAGTCATCGTGACCATACCCACAGATGACATATCCTCCAGCTAAAAAATGCCGCTTATCTGTTAAAGATAGGCGGCATTATTTATTAACTTGAAGGTTCATTACTAATTTGAGCTTGTATTTGATACATCTTAGCATATTCCCCTCCTAAATCAAGAAGTTGAGCATGGGTTCCCTGTTCAGAAATTTTACCTTTTGATAATAATATAATTTGGTCTGCTTGTTGAATCGTCGACAATCGATGCGCCACAATAATCGTAGTGCGTCCCTCTTTTACGACTTCCATCGCACGCTGGATGACATTTTCAGTCTCTGTATCAATATGCGAAGTAGCTTCATCAAGAATTAAGATAGCTGGATTTGATACGAGCGTTCGAGCAAAAGAAATTAATTGGCGTTCTCCTGACGACAGCGTCTGTCCACGTTCATTAATCGGGTGATGGATCCCAAGCTCCAATCGCTTAACAAATTCCATCGCACCTACGCGTTCAAGTGCTTCTTCAATCATTGTGTCGTCAATTGATGGGTGATTCATACTCACATTGCTCGCAATCGTACCAGTGAATAGAAACGGCTCCTGCAAGACGATTCCCATCGACTCACGGACACTTTCGCGCCGAAAACAACCAATATCTTGACCGTCAATTAAAATATTCCCGCTTTGCGGGTCATAAAAACGCAAGAGTAAATTAATAATTGAACTTTTCCCTGAACCAGTATGACCTACGAGTCCTAATGTTTCACCTCGTTTAACCTTGAAGGAGATATGGTCTAATACTAATTGATTCGGTCGATACCCAAAAGATACATCTCGAAATTCTACTTTCCCTTCTGTAATAAGCAACGTATCCTCAACGTCCGGCTCCACTGGCGCATCCAATAACTCAAAAACACGTCCTCCCGACACCAAAGCTTGTTGAATTGTTGTCATTAAGCGAACTAACATACTAATCGGCCAAAATAAACTTCGAATATACGTAATCAATAAAAAAATCGTCCCAACTGAAAAAGTCAATGTTTGATTGAAATATCCCGAAATAATATAAGCCATTAGCAAAGTAATTGATAAATTCCCTAGTAACTCCGAAAAATTCCATGAAAACATCGAATTCAATTGAATATCTTTATAACGCGAATCGCTCCATTTGAGATTCATTTTCTTGAACTCATTGTTAATCGTATCTTCTTGGTGATATAACTGGACCATCGAGACCCCTTGAACAATCTCCGCCGTCTGATTATTCAACTCACTGAGTGACTCTCGCCACTGTGTATTAATCGGCTTTGCCCACCTTGCGTAAGTTAATTGCCACCAAACTAAGATAGGAATTAACCCAAGAAAAATCACACCTACCCAGATACTGACTCTAAAAATTGCAATATAAGTACTGATGACTAATAAACCTTGGACAACTACTTGATTGCCAAAGTTTTGGAAAAAACCTTCCCGTAAACTTTCAGTATCATTGACAATTCGTGAAGATATCTTGCCTGCAGGCTTATCATCGAAGTATGAAATCGGTAATCGCTGTAGATGCGCATAGGCTTCATCACGGATACGTTTAGTGAGTGCATTCGCCACATACGCTAAGCAAAGGTAACTGACATATCCGACCACTGCTCCGGTCACAATCAATAACATCATCTGCGCCAGATGTTTCCAAATCACTGAGATCGCAATAACTTGATTTTGTTTAACTTGATTCGTAATATAATCGATTAATCGTTGGATGACTCGAGGTGTATATACATTGATCGTCACAAATACAATTTGAAGTACTACCCCGATCATAAACCGCCCGAAATGATAGCGATAATAACTTATCAATCGTTTAAATGTCTTCATGATGATCTCCTTCTACTTGCTGGCGAAGGTATTGCTCATAATACCATCCTTTTTGCGCCATTAATTGTTCACTCGTACCCGACTCCACGACCCGCCCTTGTTCCATTACAATAATTAAATCCGCAGATTGAACAGCGGACAGACGGTGACTCACAATCATATTTGTTCGATCTTTACGAACATGTTCGATATGATTGATAATCGTCCGCTCCGTTTGGGCATCGACTGCAGATAGTGAATCATCCAAAATTAAGAGTTCGGGTTGGCGAATCAACGCTCGAGCAATACTAATACGTTGTTTTTGTCCTCCAGAGAGGGTTACGCCCTTTTCACCTACGATTGTATCGAGTCCCGCTGGCATCCGCGCAAGGTCTTTCGATAAATCAGCCCAATCAACCGCATCCATCACTTGTTTTTCTGTAGCTTCTTTTAGACCAAATTCAATATTGTAGCGAACGGTCTTTGAAAACATTATATGTTCTTGTGGAACGTAACTGATTAATGATTCAATTTGATTGATGGCATAATCTGTAATCGGACGACCGTTGAGTAAAAACTGCTCGGTATTTTCAACAGGGAATTGTCTTAACATTTGTCGGACTAAGGTGGATTTACCACTTCCGGTTTTTCCTACAATTCCAAGTGTTTGACCACGTTTTAAGGTGAGTGAAATATCTTTTAGGGTAGGTTGCGTGTCATTAGGATATGTAAAAGAATAATCTCGCCATTCAATCGAATCAATCTGATCAATATCAACTTGCCCCGGCACAGCGACTTCATCAGGATACGTAATCAACTCTGAAATCTTATTAAATGAAATATTCGCTTGTTTATAAATAGCTACTAAATCTGCAGCCCCCCAGACAAAATCACTTAACATTCCGAGGTACATTTGAAAAGCAACAAATTGTCCAACTGTTATTTGCCCTGCCTTAACCATATACCCACCGTATAGTAGACCTGCCGCCGTACTTAACCCACTAAAAAACCGGGATACTGGACCGTAACTCGCATTATAAACAATATAGTCATTGGTTTTATCCCTCGCTTGTTGCGTCCGCTCAGTAAATCTCGCTTGTTCGACTTGGGTTGTGGTGTATGATCGAATCACACGCACGCCTTCTACCACTTCCAACACTTCATTGCTCAGTTTGGTTACTTCTTCTCGACTCCGTTCATAGCGCTGATCGACTTGTTGACCAATATAGTAAATCGCGATACCAAACAGTACTAGCGGTAATGAGCTTACTAGCGCTGCTTGCCAAGAAACGACCCAACTCATCACCACTATGATTGCAATCATGTAGAGTCCATCACCCAAAGCGATAATCGTTCCCCAACTTAACATATTACCCATCATATCAATATCCGTTGTCATTCGAGTCATTAAATCACCCGATCGAAATTTTTCATAAAAGGGTTGGCGTAACGTCAATAATTTATCGAACATTGATTGACGGAGCTCTGCTTGATACTGAATTCCTTGATAGAATATCGTCCGTAAATAGATTAATTGTGATAAATAGGAAATCACACCGGCAGCAAAAAGCACTCCCACAAGTTGAATACTCTTTGATACTGAAATGGTTTGTTGGACCAATCCATCTACAAAACGTTGAATGATATAATTCGGTACGAGTAACGCTAATGAATTTACTAAGGCAAAAATTACTCCAATAATAAAACGCGTTCGATGCTGTGAAATATAGCTTGTAAGTGATCGAATCATATTGTCACCTCCTTTTTCATTGTTCTCATTATAACTTAATTTACTGATAGTGAATACTATAAAATTATCCACAAAAAAACTCCTAACAATTTGTTAGGAGTTAAACTTTTAAGAAAATTAATTGCGGCGTCCGCCTCTACCCCCGCGCTTCCCTTCAGTGTTACGGCGTAATGAAGCTAGACGATCCTCACTATCCTTTAGAAAAGCGCTCATTAAAGAGTCAAAAGACGAATCTCCCGCATTAGTTCGAGATTTTGACTGAGCTGTTGGAGCTGCCAAAGTATTTTTTACCTCTCGCTCATGTGCTACTTTATCTTCAAAATTACCTCGACGATTTTGTGGGCGTCCTGAGCGTTCGTTCGAGTTAAACTTTTGTTGTGGCTGACGATTCGCTGAGGAAGAATCCTCTTCTGGATTCGCTTGTCGAATCGATAAGTTAATTTTACCGTCTGGTGTCACTTTCAACACCTTAACTTGAACGGTATCACCAACACTCAGATAATCACTGACTTCTTTCACAAAACCTGCGGATATTTCACTAATATGTACGAGACCGGATTGATTTTCGGGTAATTGAACGAATGCTCCAAAATTCGTAATCCCTGTCACTTCACCTTGAACTACTTGGCCAACTTCAACTGCCATTACTGCTTTGTTCCTCCTTGAATTAAACTTTTAATTTTCATCGATTTTAAAAATAATTTCACCGGGTTTACTGTAATAATAATCACGGCGTGCAACTTGCGCTAAATATTCTGGGTCTTGAATCAATTGATATTCACGTTGAATTTCAGCGTTTTCCTTCACTAATTGGGTTTCGATTTGTTTGACTTCATTTAATCGGTCCATCGTTTGCGCATGTTGTTGTCTTATTTGATAATACTGAATTGAAAAGAATAGAATTAAAATACAACTCATTCCAATCGCTGCCCACGTTTTAAAATTTCCAACCGAATGACTCGTAGGCACTCTCGAACTTTTCGTCGCCATCTGACGCGGCTGTCGTCGAGCAGTATCTAAAAACACCACATTTTTTGTATTTGATTGATTCTGATTCATGAAGTCACCCCCTATTGTTAATGAAAGTATATCAATCTTTTCTTGAAATTTCTATCTTCTTTTAATTAAAAAATAAATCTTTCTCTGTTTCGATGCGTTCTTCTTGAATGATTTCATACATTTTCTCAGCGTCCTCTTTCTTAGCTGAGTCCAATAGGGATACAATTTGATAAGTTACAATGCGTTGGCCGAACTGGATTTCTAACTCATCGCCAACTTTTAATTTCGTACTTGATTTAGCGACTTGCCCATTGACTTTAACGCGCCCTTGGTCGGCAACTTCTTTTGCAACGGTTCTACGCTTTATAATGCGCGATACTTTCAAAAATTTATCTAATCGCATATTATTCCTCCTCTTTTTGATCAAATGTCTCATATGCAGCACGAGTGAAACGAATTAACGCATTCAAAACTTGGTCAACCGCTTGATTATATATATTTAAGGTCAATTCAAGCTGGTTATTTTTCACTCCCATATAAGCTTTATTATCTATCGCTGATAATGCTTTAAAAATACGCTCTCCTTGAAGATGTTGCGTACCCCATTCATTAAACATAATAATTAATTCTTGACGCTTACGACGAATTTGAGTAATCCCGATTTCTAAAGCATAGTATTTGATTAAAGCAAAGTCTACTAAGTTACTCACCGGATCTGGAAACTCTCCGTAACGGTCAATTAGTTCATCTTGAAGTTGGACATATGCCTCTTGTGAATCAATCCGCTGAACTAATTTATAAATACCAACCTTCTGACGTTCATCGCTAATGTAATCAGATGGAATATAAGCATCCATCTCAAATTGCCAGTCGAGCGTCGATGTTGGACGGTCCACTAACTGGCTGCTCCCGCCTCGTTTACGTTTGATCGCTTGTTGCAACATCTGGGTATATAATTCATAACCAACAGAATCGATAAAGCCTGATTGTTGCTGACCTAATAAATTTCCAGCTCCCCGAATTGAAAGATCTCGCATCGCCAGTTTAAAGCCGGACCCTAATTCGGTAAATTCTCGTATCGCATTGAGACGCTTCTCGCTAATTTCACTTAATTGTTTGAAAGGCTCATAAAATAAATAAGCATACGCGAGACGATGAGTCCGGCCAACTCTCCCACGCAATTGATATAACGTCGATAAGCCCATCCGGTCCGCATCATCGACAAACAGTGTGTTCGCATTTGGAATATCAATTCCCGTCTCAATAATGGTGGTTGTTACTAAAACATCATAGACCCCTTCAATAAAATCTAGTAAAACATTTTCTAACTGGGCTTCGCTCATTTGACCGTGCGAAATCGCTACGCGCGCTTCCGGTACTAAATCTTGAATTTCTTGTGCTTTGCGGTCAATACTCGCAACTCGATTATATAAGTAAAACACTTGCCCACCCCGAGCCATTTCACGTTCAATGGCCGATTTAATCACACCGTTATTGCGCTCCATTACATAGGTCTGAACTGGATATCGATTATTTGGCGGAGTTTCAATCAAGGATAGGTCCCGAACCCCAATCATTGACATATGGAGCGTCCGCGGAATCGGTGTGGCAGTGAGTGTTAAAACATCCACTTGACTGCGCAATTGTTTCAACCGCTCTTTATGTTTAACCCCGAAACGCTGCTCCTCATCAATAATCAATAATCCCAAGTCATTGAATACGACATCTTTTGATAAAATTCGATGCGTGCCGACGACAATTGAAATGGCGCCAGTCTTTAGTCCATCAATTGTTTCCTGTTGTTTCGCTTTTGATACAAAACGACTCAATAAACCCACTTCAAATGGCCAATCCGCAAAACGCTCAATAATTGTATGGTAATGTTGTTGAGCAAGAACCGTCGTTGGTACTAGAAATGCGACTTGTTTGCCATCCATCACCGCTTTAAAAATCGCTCGTAAAGCGACTTCTGTCTTACCGTACCCTACGTCTCCAACCAATAAGCGGTCCATCGGGCGATCCGATTCCATATCCTGCTTAATTTCTTGAATACTACGCAGTTGGTCTTCTGTTTCAGGATAAGGAAAATCATCTTCAAATTTATATTGTTCTGGCGTATCTTGCGCAAAAGCAAATCCACGCTCTTGTTCACGTTGAGCATATAGTTGAATCAATTCATCCGCAATATCTTCAACTTGTGACTGAACTCGCGCTTTAGTCTTTTTCCACTCTGTTCCGCCCAATTTATTCAGCTTTGGCGTTGTACTTTCCGAAGCGACGTATTTTTGAAGCTGCGAAATATTCTCTACTGGAAGAAGAATACGTGCTTGATCACGGTATTCGATTGCGACCGCATCCGTATGGTTACCATTAATTTCAATAGTTTCGATGCCGGTATAACGTCCGATACCATGAATCGGATGTACAACATAATCGCCGATATTTAATTCATTATAATCCTTTAATCGCTCGGCATTCGATTGCTTTCCAGAACGCACTTTCGGCCGGCGCTGTTGATTGAATAATTCTTGCTCTGTAATAACTACCCATTTATCAAGGGGGAGTTCAAATCCTTTAGACAATGAAAGGGGTAATATATTGATTTTCTCGCTTTGGGGATCATCAGCCTGAATAATCGCTGGCAAATCATACTCATGCAGTAAATCATACGTACGCTGTGCCTCATGCTTAGAACTTACCGCAATTTGAACGATAAAACCTTGACGCAACCAATGCGTAAGTTCACTTTCAATCAAAGACATTTGATGGAAGAATGAATTCATGCCGCGGTATTGATAATTATGAATCGAACGAAACGTAATGCCCGACATCCCACGTTGCAGTGAAGCAAAATGCAGTGTATTTAATGGAGCTTCTCGCAATCGATGATAAGCTTCATGCTTCATCTCAATATTCGGTAACAATTGTCCCCGACTGACTTCTTGTTCAATCCAAAATTGATTTTCTTCAAGTAGTTGAAACTCTACCTGTTGAATTCGGCCTAATTCCATCACGATTAACTGCGCGTCAGAAGATAAATAGTCTAATAGACTTGTCCCAGTTCGATCCCACAAGGATAAGTATGCTGAAGCAAACTTAAGTGATTCACCTTGCTCAAGTTGGTCTAAAGTTTCTTGATAACGCGCTGAAATTAAGGCGCGCTGTTCTTCATTGGACGTATGTTTCACGATATGATCCATGCGTTGCCTTAGCTCTGGTATTAACGCTTGTTGCGCTTCTATTGGGAATACAATATCTATCGCAGGTGTAATCGTCACCTGGTCAATATTATCAATCGACGTTTGCTCTAACGGATCAAAGGTTCGAATAGAATCCAACTCTTCATCAAAGAAATCAAGTCGAATCGGATTAGCTTGGTCAAAAGGATAGATATCGACAATACTCCCACGAATACTATATTGACCCGGAAGTTCCACCAGAGGCTCTCTTTGGTAGCCATAACACGATAAATAAGCTTCTAATTGGTTAAAGGCATACTCGCCACCTAATTGAAGCTTTAAAGACCCCTTCTTCCATGTATCAACAGGTGATAAACGCATCTGAATCCCTGCTACATTGGTTAAGATAATTCCAGGACGTCCTGTCGCAAGATGATTTAATACGTCAATGCGCTGTGCAATTCGCTCTTGTGATGCGATAGAATACTCTACCGCTAATGAATCTTCGGCTGGAAAAAGTAAAACCGGTTCATCAATCAACTCCGTCAAATCTTCATATAACTCATTGAGTTGCTTCGAACGTGGCTCAACGATTAGATAAGGTTTAGGATCTTTCCGAAAGAGTTGCGCAATGAAAATCGCCCTTGCACTATCATCTAATCCTGTAATTAAGTTCGAAGCGCTAGAACGTTCATCAATCAATTGCGCTATGACCTCTTCAAAAACCTCGGTATATAATCGGGGCACTGTATCACATCCTTTTATGTAAAATGACGTAAGGAGCTCGCCTTAACGACCCCCTCGCATTGACTCGTATTTAATTGTATTGATTCATTAATTGATTGAAGGTGGTTCCATTCAACCAATCTGTCATCGCATTCGCCGCTCGGTGAATTCCAGGTTGCAATAATTCTCGTTCTTGTGAATTAAACGGTGCTAGAACATGGTCGGTAACTTTCCATCCTGGAGCTGGCCGGCCAATTCCCATCTTAATTCGATTAAATTCATTCGATCCCAGTAGATCGATAATATTTTGAACACCACGCTGTCCACCTGAACTACCACGGTAACGAAGCCGAACCTTCCCAAGAGGTAAATCTAAGTCATCATGGATTACCACAATATCTTCCATCCCTACGCCAAAATAACTCATCATTGGGAGTAATGCCTCACCTGACAGATTCATATAAGTATAAGGCTTCATAATGATGGCACGCTCTCCTCCGTGGCGGTAGATTGTATAGTCTGATTGGAACTTCTGGTCCGTCATCGTCAAGTCATGCATCGCTAAGAAATCATCAATAACTTCAAAGCCAATATTATGCCGTGTTCCTGCATACCTTTCGCCAGGATTACCTAGACCGATTATTAATTTCATATCGTCTTTCACACCCATTCATAAAAAACATAAAAACCGTAAAAATCCCAAATATCAGTTTGCACTAAATATTTGGGATTATCTACTTAATCATCCACTGATGATTACACAAATTCTAATTCAATGGCTTTCGTTAACACATCGCGATAACTGAAACAAGAACGCTCAAAATCATTTTCGTCTTGATCTAAACAAACAATAAAAATCGAACGATAAGTTTCAGTTAAGACTCCTCGTCGTTCTTTTTGGCGTTTACGTCCTAATTGGACAGTGACACAAATCTCTTCACCAACCCGCTCTTCAAGATAACTCTTGATTTCTCCTAGCTCATTTGGCATGTATGCTCACCTCACGAGTGTATTATACCACAAATAATATAATTTGACAATATAACATAGCAAGTAGATAGTGTCAAATTATTGTTGGTTTTCCTCTACCATACTTTT
>NZ_JH932300.1:139557-143159 GCF_000301055.1 Falseniella ignava CCUG 37419 | reverse complement strand
CCTTGAATCGCTTGATGATATAAATCTGTCATCATTTTACTAATTTCTTGCATAACTTGTGTTACAATATTCATGGATAATCCTCTAACTTTCTGTGTGTGTTGGCTACTAACAGTATAGCAGAGGGTTATCTTTTTTGCTTTTAGCTTACCAACAGTTATTTTACACTAAGGGTAAACGATGACAACAAATTTCTATCAAAAATTAGAACTTCTTCCCCACCCGCAAGATCAAAAACAGTGGATCGCTGAAATTACCGGACCCGATGAAACTTACCATGTAAAACGTGAGTTTCTTCCTTTAGAAGAAGATCATTATCGTATTTATGATGGGTGGTATCAAATTCATGGAACATTTCCAAGTGCTCAGACTCCTTTTACAAAAGAGTATTGTTATGTCCAAGACGGTCAAATGGTTCGCAACCGTTCCTACCGACAAACTTTAAGTGAATTAGATCAAATTACTGCGTTTGAATCTAAAAGAGTGGAGCGGTTAAAAGATTACATTAAAGATCACTTAGACGATATTTACCAACAAGTACCTCATGAAATGGTTCAAGAGGCTTTATTTGAACAAAAAGACCAGCTATCTTTCATTAATACTTCCAGCGAACTATATCAAGGATTACACCAACTATTATTTCAAAAAGAGCGCTATATCAAGCGGTTTCAAGAGGGTATAAAAAAGTGGCATGAATTTGATCAAGATGCTTGACAAAGAAAAAAGGATGCGTTAAAGTTTAGGTAAGCCTAAACAAAGAGAACAAAAACACAAACAAATAAATCAATAGAATATTCTATTGTTTTTTACTGGACATTATTTAGGTTGCTCTAAACAATGTTTCAGAAAAGAAAGAAGGAATAATATGATAGAAGCGAATAATTTATCCGTTTCCTACAATAAATTCCTTGCCTTAGATGATGTCTCATTTAAATTGAAGACAGGGCAACTAATTGGAATTATTGGGCCAAATGGAGCGGGAAAATCAACGTTAATGAAAGCGATGTTAAATATTCTTCCCCATAGCGGAACAACGACCTATGACGGTCAGCATGTGAGTCAAGTAAGAAAGAAAATATCTTACGTCGAACAAAAGAATAACATCGACCATGATTTTCCGATTAACGTTTTAGATATGGTGGCTATCGGGTTTTACCGTCAACTAGGGTTATTTAAATTTCCCACCAAAGAGCAAAAAGACCAAGCGATGGAAGCCTTAAGACAAGTAGGACTCGAAGAATATTCCCATCGTCAAATTAGTGAACTTTCGGGGGGGCAATTTCAACGAGTGTTACTTGCTCGCGTTTTAGTTCAAGATGCGGGTTATATTTTTTTAGATGAACCATTTGTAGGAATTGACGCTAAAAGTGAAGCCATTATCGCTAAAATTTTACGTCAAATGAAAGGAGATGGTAAAACAATATTAATTGTTCACCATGATTTAAGTAAAGTAGCGGAGTACTTTGATAGTGTGATTTTACTTAAACAACAATTAATTGCTTATGGGACGGTTGAAGAGTGCTTTACTCCGCAGTATTTATCCGAAGCCTTTGGCGAAAGCATTTTAACCTCTACCCAATTTGTTGGAGGAGGTGCATCAAATGAGTAATTGGTTGACTGTATTTTCGATGCAACAAATCCAACAGTTCATCCAACAAGTAAAAGACTATGAGTTTTTACAAAAAGCGTTAACAACTTCAGTGATGGTTGGAGTCATTGCCGGAATATTAGGCTGCTTTATTATTTTAAGAGGATTAGCTTTAATGGGGGATGCGATTTCTCACGCAATTTTACCCGGTGTGGCGATTTCTTATATGATGGGAACGAACTTTTTCATCGGAGCGGCGATCACCGGCTTTATTACAGCATTACTGATTGGTCTCGTTCAACAGTCGAGTCGAATTAAAAGCGATGCGGCGATAGGGATTGTCTTTTCATCCTTTTTCGCGATCGGTGTTATTTTAATTCAAATGGCACAAAGCGCCACGGACTTAACAGAAATTTTGTTTGGTAATATTTTAACGGTTCAAGACAGCGACCGAAATATTACGATGGTAATCGGTGTGATTGTTATCATTCTAGTCGTTGCTTTTTATAAAGAATTACTTATTACCACCTTTGATCCAACAATGGCGGCTGCTTGGGGATACCCAACTAAATTAATTCATTATGGAATTATGGTGACGTTAACGTTAGTTACTGTAGCCTCACTGCAAGCTGTTGGTGCTATTTTAGTTGTTGCTTTACTGATTACACCAGCTTCGACAGCGTATCTATTAACAAACAACTTACGAAATATGTTAATTCTTTCGGCTATTTTTGGTGTTATTTCTTCAGTGGTCGGATTGTATATTAGTTTTGTTATTAACGTTCCGTCAGGAGCAGCGATTGTATTATGTGCCACAGTAATGTTTGTTTTAGCCTTTTTATTTGCACCTAATAACGGCTACGTCTGGCGTTTAGCTCATAAATTATCTAAATAGTAGGAAGGTATGATTAAATGAAACGTTTATTGAAAGTATTATGTGCGATCAACTTAATTTTAATGATGGGATTAAGTATCGCAACCACAGCTCATGCAGATGAACCGCTAAAAGTGGTTTCAAGTTTTTCTCTCTTAACTGATATGTTAGAAAGTATCGGCCAAGATCATATTGAAGTCTATAACTTAGTTCCAGTTGGAACTGATCCTCATGAATATGAACCTTTACCAGAAGACATTATGAAAGCGACTGACGCGGATTTAATGTTTTATAACGGATTAAACTTAGAAGGATCCGAAAATGGTTGGTTTATGAAATTAGCTAATTCAGTGAAGAAGTCACCAGAACAACTCATCGAAGTTGCTAAAGACGTAGAACCACAATATTTAAAAGATGAAGAAGGAAGGCAAGAAATTAACCCTCATGCCTTTGCAGATCCTAACGTAGGTATAAAAATGGCTCAACGAATTGTAGAGGTCTTAAAAGAACACGATCCAAATAATGCAGTGGTCTATCAAGAAAACGCTGAAGCTTATATTAAAGAGTTAGAAGCAATTCGCGATGAATATGAAGAAAAATTGGGCAGTTTAGAAGGTAACCAGCGTAACTTTATTGCTAGCGAACATGCTTTCCAATATATGACTCAATCTTTTAACTTAAATCATGGTTATATTTGGGCAATTGATACCGATGAAAATGGTTCGCCCGCTCAAATTCAATCAGCGATTCAATGGGTCAAAGATAATAACCCACCGGTATTGTTCGTTGAATCAAACGTTGATAGACGTCCAATGCAAACCGTATCGAAGGAAACGGGCGTTGAGATTTATGAAGAGCCGGTTTATTCCGACGAAATCGGTGAAAAAGGTTCACCCGCGGATACCTATTTGAAGTATTTACAAACGAATTTAGATGTTATTTATAACGGTTTAAATCAATAAATAGTTAGAAGTCACTTAACATAGTGGCTTCTTTTTTTGGTTATTTGTTTAGTCGCTAAAATCGTGGTAAAATCATAAGAAGATTGAATCGCTTGATGATATAAATCTGTCATCATTTTACTAATTTCTTGCATAACTTGTGTTACAATATTCATGGATAACCCTCTAACTTTCTGTG
>NZ_JH932300.1:0-139457 GCF_000301055.1 Falseniella ignava CCUG 37419 | reverse complement strand
TTGAATCGCTTGATGATATAAATCTGTCATCATTTTACTAATTTCTTGCATAACTTGTGTTACAATATTCATGGATAACCCTCTAACTTTCTGTGTGTTTTGGATACTAACAGTATAGCAGAGGGTTATCTTTTTTGCTTTTAGCTTACCAACAGTTATTTTACACTAAGAGCAAGTAGCCACTGTCAATGACTATTCGTTATTTTGAAAATATCTTGTAATCGCTTTTAAAACAATGTATATTATATATAGTGTAATGGAATATTTAGTTGTACGGTTATAATTGTTAATAAAATAAGTAGTGAAAGGATGTTCAACATGCGAAAAAATCTTTTAAAAGTATTATGTAGTTGTTCGATATTGTTTTGTTTAAATACCGTTAATAATGCTTATGCTACTTCAGGAAATAACGATGTATCTCACGGTCCAGTGCTAGAAATCACTGAACAACGTGATAGAATCTGGAAATATCAATATCCAGTAATAAATTACAAACAACCGAGATACTATTACAATGATGGCTATTATCATGGTTACCTAACTTTAGATTATACTAAAGCCGGTATTCAAGTCGTCTCATATTACAGTGGATATGTTTATCCCATATCAGGAGGCGCACCGGGACCAAGCAGAATTAAGCCTCAACCGACTATTTTATCTGTAAACGAATAATCTTTGAACCGTTCTATATTTTATTACACAAAAATAACTAAGGAGGCGTTGTTGGTATGAATAAGATTAAACAGTTGTTGTCATCGTGTATGATTGTATTGTTATTGTTAACCTCTGTCATTCCGATTAAAGCTCAAGAAGAACGAATTTATCAAAGTCAAGATGAGTCTGCCACTTTTAGTGAAATTGTTATTGCGGATGATTATACTTTATTAACCATGAATCCAAATGCTGAAGCTTATGAACATTATATGATTGTTTTCGCAAATTATGTGAATAACGAGCTCTATTCACGTCTTCCTTCCGAAGAAGATCCAGACGAAAAAGAGTTGATGATTCAGCTCAACGCAATGAATGCAAACTTCTATGAAATTGTTCAACAAATCAATGCCAAACAAGATGTTTATCGTGCGATTGAGGAAGTTCAAGATTTATCAAGTGGTATCTATCTTCAACTCGTTGACCGCGGACAGCTCCAAGTTAAAATTACACATCCTAAATATTATGAAACCGAAGATGCTCTTGATATTCGACTTTATTCAAAAGATTTAGTCCAATTCAAAAAAGTTGACCAAAAATTGGTGAATTCTTTTGAAGAAGCAGAATATGAACTTATGACAGAAGCAGAATAAGTGCAATCACTCTTTATTCTAAAAAAGAACACAGCCACTTTCACTTTATAGGCGAAAGCAGGCTGTGTTTTTCTTGCTCATTAATTGAGCGCATTAAAAGCTTGATAAAGTGCATAGAAGTCATCGATTGTAAGTTCTTCTGCACGTTGATTGGGATTAATTTGAGACTTGTCTAACGCTGTCTGTAAAAATTCACTCTGTTCCTTACCATAATAATTTCTCAAATTATTCCAAAGTGTTTTTCTTCGTTGCGTAAAGCACACTTGAACAAATTGTTCAAACGCAGCGGTATCTTCCACTGGAACAAGGGGCGACATGCGTCTGGTTAACGTTAGAACAGCAGAATCAACATTCGGCGGTGGATTAAACACCGTTCTTGGTACGATAAATGATAATTCTGCTTCCATTGTATTTTGAATCGCAATCGATAAAGATCCGTAGTCTTTCGTTTGAGGTTGCGCAATCATCCGTTGTGCGACTTCCTTCTGCATCATCATGACCAACTTGCGGAACGGTAGCCCACTGGTGATTAATCCCATAATAATCGGTGTCGTAATATAATAAGGTAAGTTAGCGACTACAACTAAATCTTCCGCTTGGCGAAGGTCTTGATACTCTGCCGCGCTAAAATCCACTTCTAAAATATCTCGATGAACTATTTGAACATTATCGTAATCTGACAACGTGTCTTCTAAGATCGCAATAAATCGTTGATCAATCTCAAAGGCATAAACTTGTTTACTGTGAAGCGCTAAAAATTCGGTCAGCGCACCAATCCCTGGGCCAATTTCAATGACGGTTGTTTGATCCGTTAACGCTGCCGTCGTGACCATCTTGCGTAAAATATTCGTATCCATTAAGAAGTTTTGACCTAAACTTTTTTTCATTTTTATTTGGTATTGCTTCATAATTTCTGCCGTTCGTCGAGGATTGGCAATATAGACTTTAGATTCTTCCAAGATGTTCACCTTCTTCTAACGCTTGTTGTAATTTCTCCAATGTAATTTGATAACGAGCGAGTTGCTTTTGCAGTTGCTTACCATTCATACGTCCAATTCTGAAATAATTCGAAATATAATCGCGTCGACGTTGCGCACTTGAGGACGCAACGAGCCCAAATGCAATTAATTGAGCCAGCGGGATATACGCAACTTGCTGTGAGTTTATCTCTATGGGTGTCATAACTTGCGCCAATGCCTCTCGGATACTCTCAGCGGAAGCATGTTCGACACCTAAACTTTGATGCTTGCGATGGCTTAATGCTTGTTGTTGACTAAGATGCGCATGCTTTACGGTTGGATACGCTTGACGAATTATTGCTCGAATCCGTTCCCCTGGATAATCAGGGTCGGTCAATACGATGGCGCCCGATTGTTCAAGTGCTCGGCCAATTTCATCGAGCACGGAGTCATCAATCGCTGACCCCCCTGTTTCAATCGTCTTAACTTCAGGACCGAATACCTCAACTAATCGGCGCGTATCATCCCGGCCTTCAACCACAATAAATTCTTGCGGAATCCACTGTTCAGCCACTAACTTTGCTCACCTTTCCAGCGAAATAGTTCAAAAGCATTTTGAGTCGTTAATGCTGCTAAATCAGCGTAAGACATTTGGCGTACTTGAGCTAACCGCTCTGCAACATAGCGCACATATGCAGGTTGGTTTTGCTTCCCACGCATTGGCTCAGGCGCTAAATACGGTGCATCGGTTTCAATTAACAGTCGATGATCAGGAACAATCGCGGCAGCCTGACGGACTTCCTCCGTCTTTTTAAATGTCAATACACCACTAAAACTTAGATGCATTCCAAGATCTAAAAATCGCTTCGCATCATCGACTCCCTCGCCAAATGAATGCATAATCCCACCCGCATCCGGAATCCCTTCTTCTTTAAGAATTTGGTATACATCGTCTGTCGCGTCACGGTTATGTATCGTAATCGGTAAATTATGTTCTTTTGCGATGGCGATTTGGCGTCGAAATACACGCCACTGTTCCGCTTTGGTTGAGGTATCCCAATGATAATCTAAACCAATCTCACCGTACATTTTTACCTTTGGATGTTCCAATTGTTGCTCTATCCACCGTTCAACTTCACCATTGTAGCAATAAGCTTCCGTTGGATGCCAGCCAATAACACTGATCACTTCATCGTATCGCTCGCTTAACGCTAGACTTCTTTCAATAGTTTCGCGGTCAAATCCAACGACCGCGAAATAACCGACGCCTTGGTCATGCGCTTGTTGAATAATTTGATCCTCTTGCCCTTTAAAGGCTGTCGCATTGAGGTGGGTATGCGTATCAAATAAACGTTGCATAGTTTCCTTTCTGTCTACTAAATCTCTAGCCGAGTAGTGTGCCATTCGGAACCTCTGAACTGATGGTAACGACCTTTAATTCGCCATTCGCTTCGGTTGATAGAATCATCCCTTGGCTAATATATCCCATCATTTTACGTGGTTTTAAGTTCGCTACAATCGCTACCTTTTCTCCAATTAATTCGTCTGGCTGAGGGTAATATTTCGCAATGCCAGATAAAATTTGGCGGTGTCCCTCATCCCCAGCATCTAATCTAAATCGTAATAATTTATTTGAACCTTTGACGGGGACAACATCCATTACTTCGGCGACTTTCAATTCAGTTTGAATAAATTGATCAAACTCGACATGTTCCACTTCGTCATAAGCTAACTGAACTTCTTCAGGGTTCCAAGATGGGTCGTCAACTTTAGGTTGAGCATTGACTAACTTCGGACGCATCATTTCTTGGATAAAAGCCATTTCTTCTTCCATCTCAAGACGTGGGAAGAGTGGTTGCCCTTTCTTGACGACTTGATGTTCAGCGGTCAGTTGATTGAATTCGACTTCCGTTAAATCTAAAGCAAGCTGATCACTTAACCCGAGCTGTTCTAAAATTTGTTCAGCTGCATGCGGTATCACTGGACGTAATAAATGACTCACGACACGCAAGCTATCTGCTAGGTGATACATTACCGAAGCTAACTCTGCTTTACGATCTTCATCTTTCGCCAGAACCCACGGCTCTGTTTCATCGATATATTTATTCGTGCGAGAAACTATCGCCATTACACAATCTAAAGCTTCACTAATTTCAATCTGATCCATCGCTTGATGATATTTTTCCAGTAGTTCTCGGACTGTGGCTTCGTAACTCGAATCGATCACAGTTTCTTCAAGTGAATGGGTTGGAATTTCACCGTCGAAATACTTATTAATCATCGCAATCGTACGGTTTAATAAGTTTCCTAAATCATTTGATAATTCTGAATTTAAGGTTTGAATAAATCCTTCCGGAGTGAAGACGGAATCATTTCCGCCACTCATTTCACGTAATAAGAAATAACGTGTCGCATCTAATCCGTAACGATCTATTAACATCTCAGGATAGATGACGTTCCCCATTGATTTACTCATCTTCCCGTCTTTCATCACTAACCAGCCATGGGCAAAAATTTGTTTCGGTAATGGTAAGTCTAAAGCCATCAGTAACGCTGGCCAATAAATCATGTGGAAACGTGAAATATCCTTACCGATTACATGCACATCTGCCGGCCAATAATGGTCAAACAGACGCGTATCTTCTGAACCATAACCTAACGCTGAAATATAGTTTGATAAGGCGTCAATCCAAACATAGACTACGTGTTCTGGATTTGATTTAACAGGCACTCCCCATGAGAACGTTGTTCGCGAAACCGCTAAATCTTCGAGGCCCGGCTTAATAAAGTTATTAATCATTTCATTTTTACGAAAAGCAGGGACTAAAAAGTCTGGATGTGCCTCATAGTATTCTACGAGTCGATCAGCATACTTACTTAATTTAAAGAAATATGACGCTTCTTGAACCCGTTTGACTTCATGGCCAGAAGGAGCCACGCCACCAATCACATTCCCCTCTTCATCACGATAGACTTCGATCAATTGTGATACTGTAAAGAATTCCTCATCACTAACCGAGTACCAACCTGAATATTCACCTAAGTAAATATCGCCTTGCTCAAGTAATCTCTCAAAAATTTGTTGCACTGCTGCAACGTGTTGTTTATCAGTTGTTCGAATAAATCCATCGTAGGTAATTTCTAATTTTTCCCATAAGTCTTTAATATATGCTGCCATTTCATCAACATATTGTTGCGGGTGAATTCCTTCTTGTTCGGCTTTCGCTTCGATTTTTTGACCATGTTCATCCATACCCGTTAAGAAATAAACATCATAATTCATCAAGCGTTTATAACGTGCCATTGCATCGCAGACTAACGTTGAATACGTATTCCCGATATGTAAACGACCACTCGGGTAATAGATTGGTGTCGTAATATAATATGTAGGTTGTGTTTCAGTCACACGGAGTCCTCCTTTTAAATAAATGTACCCTCTCATTATAGCATAGAAAGTATTCATTGAGCTGATGAGATAGCGGCTAACAACAAAAAAAGCTTTCTGAATTTTCAGAAAGCTTTTAGCGTAAATTTTCTAATTATTTGTTAACACGAACAGCGAAACTTGGCATGAAGTAATCACTTACTGTTCCATATGATAATGGACGTCCAAAGTCTACTGCGTGTAAGTAGTTACCATTACCTGTTGCTAATGCTACGTGGTATGGAGCTCCTTCGCCATTTGACCAGAAGTATAGGTCTCCTGCTTGAGCTTCACCGACACCGATGCGGCTTCCTGAATTTTGTTGTTCACCAGTCCAGCCACCTACGTTGATGCCATAAACTTGTTGGAATACGTAGTATACATAGCCTGAACAGTCAAATCCACCAGGTTCTTTACCACCCCATACATAAGGTGTTCCAATAAATTGTTCAGCAAATGAAATCAGTGACTGAACGTTTGCTTGAGCAACTTGACTTGCTTCTTCAGCTTGGGCTGCTGCTGCTTTAGCACGTTCTGCTTCTTCACGAGCAGCTTGAGCTTCTTCAGGTGTAACAGCTGTCCATGATTGTTCTGTTTCAACTTCTTCAACTACAGCTTCAGTTTCCTCAACCGGTGCTTCTGTCTCTTCCACAGGTTCCCATGGCATTTCTGGATCCACTTGTTCTACTTCAACGGATTCTTGCGTCAATGTTTCTGGCGCCGCTTCTTGTACAACGCCTACATTTGCTTCTGCTTCTTGAGCAGCTGCTTCAGCTTGTTGTGCATAAGCTCTAGCTTGTTCAGCTTCAGCTGCTGCTTGGTCTGCTTCTGCTTGAGCTTGAGCAATCGCTGCATCTTGTGCTTGTGCTTCAGCAAGGGCTTGGTTATATTGCGCTTGTAATTCAGCTTCAGAAGTCGCTTGACTTGCCGCTGCAACGGATGCTTCTAGTGAAGCTTGATTTGCTGCTGCTTCTTGTGCTAATTGCGCTTCATAAGCTAAACGTTGTTGTTCTAAATATTGTTCTCTTTCAGCAACTAGCGCATCGCGTTGTGCTGCTGCTAAGGTAATATCATTCGTTAATTGGTTATAAGCTTCTTCTTGTGAAGCAGTTTGTGTCGCTAACTCAACTTTTGCTGTTTCAAGTTCTTTTTGTTTTGCTTCTTTTGCTTCTAAAGTTTCAACCGCTTGTGCATGTTTTGTTTCAACGGCTTCTTTATCTGCAATTTGTAATTGGATTAAATCTTTATTCGCTGAAACCATGCGATTAATCACATCGACACGTCCAACTAAATCTGTAACAGACTTAGATGAAGCAACATAATTTAAATAATTTGCTGAACCATTCGATACTTGAACTGCACGTGCTTGTTCTTCTAAAAGTTGCTCGCGGTTCGCAATTGTTTCTTCAAGTACTGCAATCTCTTCTTCGATTTCTTTCAAAGTACGAGTATCTTCAGCAATAGCCTTAGATATTTCAGCAGACTCGCCTTGAATCTTTTCAATTTCTTGATATGCAGTCTGTAATTTTTGGTGTAATTCAGCTTGAGTTGCTGAAAGTCCTTCAATTTGTACGATGGTATCGTTAATGAGCGCATCAAAATCTTGCGCATATGTTGCGACTGGACCACTCAATGCCCCCACCGTTAATGCCGAAGCTAAAACTTTAGTAACGAATCGTTTCGATGATACTGTCATTATTTTCGGGCTCCTTTTTCTTATTATTAGTTATTAATTAAAAGTTTGATTTATATTTTAAAAATTGTTTATCAAGTAACGTTATCACGCCACGATAGATGTATCGTATCATAGATCCAGATCCATTTTAACAAGAAATTCAAATCGTATTTTACTTGTAATAATACTGTAAAATAGCAATTTTTCCTTAGGGTTTTCTTAACTATTTCTTAAGAATTAGTTGACTTCAGCTTGTTTATCTTTACAGCAACTTCTATAATAAAACATAAATAAATCAAACTAGGAGAATCTACATGACACAAAATATTTTAGATGATTTAAAATGGCGTGGTGCGATTAACCAGCAAACGGATGAAGAAGGCTTACATGAACTGATCGATCAAAAATCGATTGGTATTTATTGTGGTGTTGATCCGACAGGGCCTTCGATGCATATTGGGCATTTAATTCCATTTATGATTCTTAAACGATTCCAACTTGCAGGACATCATCCGATGATTGTCATTGGAGGAGCTACCGGATCGATTGGGGACCCAAGTGGCCGTACAAGTGAACGTACACAACAATCTTTTGAGGTTGTCAAGGAGAATGCACATCGATTGACCCAACAAATGGACCATCTCTTCTTAAAAGGTGATGTCGATAGTAGTGGATTTCGTATTATGAACAACTACGATTGGCTAGGTAAGATTAGCCTTATCGACTTCTTACGCGATTTTGGTAAGCATTTTAATGTTAATACAATGCTAGCTAAGGATGTTGTTGCCAGTCGGTTAGAGCATGGTATTTCGTATACTGAATTTACTTACCAAATTCTACAGTCAATTGATTTCCACTATTTATTAACACACCATGACATCCAAGTTCAAATCGGTGGGGCCGACCAATGGGGAAATATTACCTCTGGGCTTGACTTTATCCGTCGCAAGGAAGGTTCTGAGACACAAGCGTATGGATTGACCATTCCTTTGATGACAAAATCTGACGGAACTAAATTTGGAAAATCAGCAGGGAACGCCATCTGGCTTGACCCTGATATGACTTCTCCATATGAGTTTTACCAATTCTGGTACAATCAGCAGGACGAAGATATTGTAAAATTCTTAAAATACTTTACATTCCTAAGCCACGAAGAAATCGAAGAACTTGAAGAAGAAATTAAAGAGCGCCCTCATCTTCGCGTCGCTCAACGTCGCTTAGCAGAAGAGGTAACCCGCTTTGTTCATAGTGAAGAAGCTTTAAGGGACGCACAATATATTACGGAGGCTTTCTTTACTGGAGATGTCGGATCACTCAGCCCAGAACAAATCAAGGTTGCTGCCGCGAGTTTACCTTCTTTCACAGCTACCAAAGAAGCTGCCAACTTACCTGTTTGGTTAGTCGACACAGGGATTGTCAGTTCAAGACGTCAAGCTCGTGAGTTCGTATCAAATGGTGCCATCTCAATCAATGGTCGCGTAATTGATGACGTAGACTATGAAATTTCGCCAGCTGATGCGATTGGAGAAAAATATATTATTGTTCGACGTGGTAAGAAAAACTACTTCGTCGTAACTTTTGAATAAAAAACAATAAGAGGCTGTAAGATAAGTCCTCAAAAAAGTCCAGATTTTTATTCGATAAGAATAAAAATTCTGGACCTTTTTATTTACTCCAATTATCAGCGCCAACTTCCTCAAGTTCGTGGCCATTAATGCCAACCCAATCTCATTATGAACCTTATCAATCCCTCTTACATGGAATCGGTTGAACCCCTAATTGGCCTTCAAATTTCCGAATGCGGGTTCCACATCCGTTTTTCGAAGGCTGTATATTGAGCTGTATTCTGGAAAAGTTTATCGAAGTTACGGTGAATTAAAACAAGCAATCATTGATTATATTCGTTACTATAACGAGGTGCGAATTAAGGAAAAGTTAAGTTGGTTAAGTCCAGTTGAATATCGAGAAACACTGGCTGCTTAAGGAATAGCCTTAAACAAACAAAAAGAGAGACAAGCATAAAACTATGCCTATCTCTCTGGTCCAACTATTTGAGGTCACTCTAACTCCTCTAAAAAAGGTCACTATAAAAATGATCAAACTTATCACATAAGGAATTGTGGTATCCAATAAAGCCTCGCGCATCGTTTCCCATTTAATGTTCGAATGCCTCTCCAATTACTCTCCCCTTTTTAATATTATTATATACTCTACAACACAAACTCGATATTTAAATTTATTTCTTGTCCCTTATCAATTAATTGATAAACAGGATTAAATAATTGAGCATTTCTCATTAAAACGCTAACTTTTTCACAATCATCTGTATCCGCATAATAAAATAGCTTTATTCTAATATCTTTAATCAGACTTGGATCAGAATAACCTCTTACAGGTATCATTCGCAATGGATTCGTCAGTTGAGCTTGGACTGTTCCTTCAATCTCATCTAAAAAAATATCATTCTGCTTTAATTCTTTAATAGCAGTTATAATTGTTGATGATAATAAGCTCGAAAGAAGATAAGAGATAGCCGTAATCTGCTCAAATTCAATATCAAAAGATATTACTTCGTTCACTTCAATATTTTGTCGATCCGTATATACATTTACTGTATCCAAGTTGGGACATGTTCCCCTCATAAACAGATTATAATATAGTGACTCGTCGGGCTTTTTAGCTTTCATACCTTGCTCTCAATTCTTCTTTGACTTTCTGAAGCACCGCCAGTTTTTCCTCGATATAAGGATAGCTATTCACCGGCTTCTTGGCGAAGGTCGCAAAGCCACAATCAGGATTCAATAGAATACGTTCGGCTGGCAAGTAGTTCAACAACTCTTCCGCTCGCTCAATGATCGCCTCCGCCGATTCAGTCTCATCCTGGCGCGGATTCATCACACCCAGTCCTAGCGAGGCCCGCTCAAACAGCTGATGCCCCTCAAACAACGAGCCCAGACTACCCGCACGATCGGTCGAGTACTCCAAAAAATAGATATCGGCCGCCACTGCTTCAAATAAATCTAACAGCGGTGTATAAGGACCGGTGAGAAGAATGGTCTCATCCTTACTCCAGTTACCCCGGCAGACGTGTAAGCCGACTTTAGATTTTGCTCGGTCCACCGTCTGGAAGACAGCTTGCAACAAGCCGGTGGCAAATTCAAGTTCCTCTGTCGGATCTTTCTTTTCAGATAGTGACGCACACATAAAGGTCCTGGTATTCCCCGGTGAGAAGACCACTTCCGTCAGTACCGGCTCATCAAACTGGATAATCTCAACACCACGAACTTGAATGGCTGCAATCTCCTCCTTGAAGGCCTGAATCACATCTACCGCCAAGGCTTCTTTGGAATCATAGTATTGATCGGATAAGCCCTTAAGCCACATAGAACGAGTCACCAGATAAGGGCCTGGCAGCGTGATCTTCTTCGGACGATCGGTTAATTCATGTAACAGATCAAGTTCGCCGCCTACCAAGGGCTGCCGCCGCTTGACCGGTCCCACACAGATCGCATTCTTAATACTATTGGCTGGCACATCCAGAATCGACAACATCTCTTCATAAGCTTTCTTATCCTCGATATAAGGTAGCAAATCACTCATGCTCATCATCTTGACCCCACCTAAGGCCTCAGCAATGAAGGAGACATAATTATCACGTGACAATTCTCCACTGGTGATATAGTCCACCGCATAGGCCTCCTGCAGGCGCACTACCGCCTCGGTGGCAGTATGAATCATCTGGTCATACTCAGCTTGAGTGATCCGTTCCTTGGCCAAATCTCTCCTTGCTTTCAGTAGTTCTTGTCCTCGGGGCATACTCCCCATTAACGACACTTCGAACATCTACACACCTCTTTCATCCTTGACAACTAGCCACGTTCTTGATGAGTCTTTTGACCACGAACGATTCTAGCTTTCAAAGAAGTTCATGTAATCGACTGCTTTACGGATCTCTTCGAAATTAGTGGTTCGCCCTGGTAACCATTCTTTCAAGCCTTCAAGGTCGAGAATTTCCTTGTCCTCTTCTTTGTTGTAGTCCATTAACATCAATACTTCGTTGAAGGCTTGTAGATCTTCATCTGGCACCTCGTTATGAGCGGTGAAGATGCAGTGGTCGAAGGAGTTGGTCTTGCCGATCACTTCAAGTTGATTACCATCGACTGTTCCGTCCCGGGTCCAAGCTTGATAGTTCCCTTCAATGGCGAAGCCAGCCACATTCTCTCCAGCTTCAACCGACTTGATCGCATCGAGTTCGCCCCCGGTATGGTCACCGTCCAGACCCACACCAATATCATAGCGCACTTCTTCATAGTCTTTGCCGAATTCCAGACCATTTTCACGTAGATATTGAATCGGAATTAAGCGCGCTTGAGGTGAGTCAATTGCACCAAAGGCAATTTTTTGGCCCTTGAGATCTTCCACAGACTTGATGCCGCTATCTTTTTTAGCGACTAAAACGGTATGCAAGTCGCGGTCGGTATCCCGCATCAACCCATATTTGACATCACCCTTAGTACGTAGCTCCGCTTCCCGATTAGCTAGTGGTGAGTTCCATGCCACGTCAATTTCTTTTTTGATCAAAGCATCAATCTGACTGCGATATTCATCGAAGAAGACCGGTTCAATCAAGATCCCTTGATCCTTATCCTCGATGAATTTGCGAATCATATCCCAAACAATCGTAATTTTGGGGTCATAAATAACAGCACCGACTTTTAATTTTTTGGTCATTAAATATTCCTCCTTGTTCATCTAATTATCTTCCAACCGCTGATTATGGAATCGGTTGATCGGTCAGGACACTACCAATCCATTGATGTAAGATATCGACACTTGGTGCCATCACTTGGCCAGCCAGTCCGTCGGCTAGATAACGTGAGAAGTTACGGAATTGACTATAAGCCCGTCCCCCACCGATTAACATACCCAAGCGACCTGACTCAACAACATTCTCAATCGCAATCACACGGGCTGAGAGGATCTTAGGTAGTGCATCGGCAACACCTTCTCTGGCTGCTAGCGCAGAACACTTACATGCGCTTACCCCTGCGTTGGCATAGTTATAGATACGTGATAAGTGAAGTTTGATAGAATCCACATTAGCTAAGGTACTTCCATCAGGGAAAGTCCGATCTTTAGCATGGAAGATTGCTTCGTTAGAAATCGCTACATTAAGACCACTATAGACAGCGGCTAATCCTTGTACAAAGAGTGGCGCCACTAGAGTTAAGATTTGTTCCATACCTGAATTTTCTTCGCCTGTTCGATATTCTTCACTCAATTTGACATCTTCCATATACATTGGGCATGAGACATTCGCTTTCAGGCCAATCCCATTCCAACGTTCCATCTTGAATGTAACACCATCTGTTGCCAGTGGTACAATGAAGTTATCGGTATCCGCTTTTCCTTCCCCGGTCTTAGCAATTACCATGTAGTATGATGCTGCCGTTGCGGAGGTAACCATACTCTTACCTCCATTAATAATCCATTGGTCACCCTCTTTAACAGCGCGAGTCTTATCTGGATAGTAGAAGTTTACTCCAGAACCAGATTCAGAGTAAGCTAAAGCAAGGATTTTACCTTCTTCGAGAACTTCTTTAACGATTTTAGCTCGTATATCTGGTTTGGCTGCATTTAACACAATATTCAGGGCCACATTATGCATCATATAAGTCAAGCCGACTGTAGCTGAATGTATGGCAAAAGCCCGAATTATTTCAGAGTGATCATAAATATCGCCTCCCAAACCACCGTCTTCAGTAGGAATAAGAAGTTTGAGATAACCTTCCTGATGGAGTTTATTGAAGATTTCCATCGGGAATTCTTTTTTCTCATCCAATTCTCTCGCGACTGGCGCAATATGTTCTTCTGCAAACTTAACTGCTTGTTCGTAATATTCTGTCATTTTTTCTGCTCCTTTTAGATATACCTGGTAACCCGTGTTACCGCCATCTTGACGACAATTATATTTTTCGAGTTGATTAAATGATCAGAATACAATTAAAACGCACGCTCAATAAGCCCATCTTAATGATGTGCTTAGTCAGTGAGTACACCTCTGGGGTGACGTTCAGTATAAGGGTCAATTGTTTCTAAGTTCAGGTCAATATTTCACAATGAAACACTCACCTAAACTTAGAAACAAATGATTTTTATACTCGTTGTCCCAACGCTTAGTGAGATGTACTCATCGTTTAAATTGTATTCCATTAATTAACATAACCTTACCTCCTTAAAAAATCCTAAAGACAATCAATATAAACCTATCGTTTATAGCCAATTCAGGGTAATATGTATATCATCTCTTAAAACCTATACTCTTCATTGGCGTTTATATTTATACACTTCTAAAAGGTTTACAACACCCTCTCTTTAATGTTTGCGATGATTATAGCAAAGCTCAACCGAAAGTTCAACATGTGTTTTATATGTATATATATAAATGGAAGTTATATTTACTTTCTCCATCTATACAACGGCAATGACAAATAAGAATCATCACGCATTATCCATACGTGTTTGATTAGCAATCTTTAAAAAATTGTTACACAATTCGATGGTTGTTTTCGTATTGTTTATCTAATCTACCCTATCATGTTTCAGTATAATTACCGACGCTCCCACTACATATAAGAATTATGAATTCATCATACGATATTTATATCCGTAAAACACTCATATTATAAGTTGAGTTGATGTCGTATTATATTAAATCCATTCATATGAACATAATTATCTATTGTTCAAATAAATTGTGCTTCTTTATATAATGCTTACTAACTATTTAACGCCCCACCTAACAATTTAACACCAACCCCGCTCTCAACTTTTAAAGAGTGCACCTCCCCATCTCACCCACCAATTTCCACCCTTTCAGCAACCAAAAAAGCCCTGATATAGCCTCTCTACTCTCCAGTAAAACCGTTATATCAAGGCTTTTATACTCTATTAAATTGTATGCTTTGAGCCATTATCATTTCAGGAAACAGTTGATAGGCTAAAAAGAATTGATTACGGGTAGCGACTTGAAGATTATAACCTGGCTTGAGTTGCCCATTACGCATGGGATCTTCCTTCATTCGCATAAAAGTCGCATCTTTGTCAGTTTTTGAATACGAGTTGCGTGAACCGAATGTTTCGTGCTGTTTTTGATAATTCATCGCTTTCGATTGGCGTTCCTTCACCTGCTTCATTTGACGCTTTAGAAAGCGTCGTTCTCGCTTATCAGGATTGGGGGACAGCTTGGGATTTGATTCAATTTGTTGTTCAAGATCCTGTAATTTGACTTCTAACACCGTAATGATTTCTCCTAAGTCCTCCACGGTTAGCGGGGTATCTTCAGGGATGGAGGCTCTGCCGTAATAATCGTACAATTCATTTAACAGTGTCACGAGTTGTTGGCGATTCATTTCTTCGTAGCGAATCGTATTCTTCTTCCAAACAAAAGTATACTTATTGGCATCAGCGAGTAACTTGGTGCCATCAATAAATACTTTATCATCAATGAATCCCTGCTTTTTCAAAAATGAAACAAAATAGTCAAAGCTATCCGTCAAAATCTCCGCTAATTCATCAGAGCGTCTGAAACGGCAGATTGTCTCGTGACTGGGGCACTGTTCTTGTGTGAGCCATCTAGCCGGTAAATTCTCTTGTGCAAAACGAGCGATTGGTCGACTGGTAAAGATTCCCCTTGAATAAGCATATAGGAGAAGTTTTAACAACATGGAAAAATCATACTCTCTAGGTCGACCAAAGATATAGGGGTGATGAATTTCTAAAGTTTCAACAAATTCGTGAATCGTCCAGACGATATGATTGACTTCAGGAGAATATTGAGTTGAGAGTTCTAAAGTGAGTTGGTTTATGTTATAATGGTTACACATTGAAGGTAGTTCTTTCTGGATTATCTTTAAACAGAGGGTCTGCTCCTCTGTTTTTTATTTTTACTACCTTTATTATACCATTAAACCCACCAAGAATGTTGATATAATAACATTCTTGGTGGGTTTTTAGCCTGACTTATCTTACAGCCTCTTTATGTTGCAATAATTTAATTTTCTATCGTTCATCCCATTGTTCGGGGCTCCACGCTTGGCCAACTTGTCGGTTTCGTGCGCCTTCAAGTAAAGTAGCCTGTTCATGACGCAACTGCTCAGCCACATAAATTAATGCCTTAGTTGGATATGTCTTAGCGAGCGTTTGCCATTCTTCAATTGGATATTCCTTCAATTCCACTAATACCACCATCCATTCATCGTAAATAATTCTTCAAGTTCTTCCGCTTGATGGCTAATATCTTCTTGCCACATTTGGAAAGTTAATGCTTGAGTTGAATCGAGCGGCAAACTCGATATAGTGGGATGTGCTAATTGTTCCAAAATAAATTGTTGGAAAACTCGCAAGCTTCCTTGTTTCCCGGTGGATAAATAGCATGCATAAGTTAACATTAGACGCATTTGTGTCGGCTCATCCATCATGCTAAAACGATGGATTGCAAATGGCGCAAGATACTCCATCCGATAATAAGTAGCCAGCGCTTGATAGGGTGACAATAGTTGATCCATCGTAACTCCAACATCTTCTCCAGGATGGAATCGTGTCGCAGCAACATCTGCAGTAATTACTACGCCGAATTCCTTTCCCTGCATTTTTTGTGCCCATCCAGGATTGGACTGCCAATCTTGAAAGACCTCATCCATCCAAAATTTCAACAAACTAGGTGCTTGATACCAATACATTGGAAATTGAAAAATAAGTCGGTCATATTGCGCCAGTTGATCGCGGTAGCGATCACCATCGATTGGGTGGGTCATATCGCTGATCTCGTCAGCAAGAATTAGTACATCCGCTGAAGTATAAGCTTGACTCGTTTGGTATAAAAATTGTTGCGTTGTTGAATTCACCCCTGCAGGGTGTCCTACAATAATTAAAGTTGATTTCATTGATTTCCTTTCGTTGTCTCTTGGTGGGGCAAATGAATAATAAACCGTGTTCCCTCACCTTTTTTACTTTCGACAAAAATTTGCCCATCATGCGTTTCAATAATGGATTGGACAATCGCCAACCCGATTCCTGATTCACCAAACTCGGTGTTTTTACGCGACACATCGGCTTTATAGAATCGCTCCCAAATCCGATTCACTTCATCCGGATCAATTCCAATGCCAAAATCTTCTACAATCATCTCGCTATAATCTGAATGCATTGAGCCATGTAAAATAATGTCGCTTTCTTGACTGAATTGGATTGCATTGGTGACTAGATTAATGAGCACTTGTACAATTCGATCATAATCGCCCCAAATCACTAAATCTTCCGCTGCTTGAGTGAGAATCGTGTCATTTTTTTGTGCGGCTTTCTCACTCAACTGCGTTTGGATTTGTTCAAATAGCGCTACACCATTAATCGATTGCTTTTTCAAGACAATTTGTCGACTGCGAATTTTCTCATAATCTAAATTCTCATTCACCAAGCGCGTTAGTCGATGTGTTTCTTGTTCAATTAACTTCAAACTTCGATCTTGTTGATGTTCAGGAATTACTTTATGGATTAGTCCTTCCAGTAATCCACTCATCGTTGTGAGTGGGGTACGCATTTCATGCGCCACATCCATCATAAATTGTCTTCTAAGTTCTTCTTGACGTTTAATTTCCTCTTGGGAAGCAATCAAAGACTGAGTCATACTATCAAAATCGCGTGCCAAGTCACCATATTCATCATGCGAAGAAGTGTCTAGAACAACATCAAAGTTGCCTTGTCCAATTTGCTGGGTCGCCTCTTGTAACCGACGAATTTTGCGCGTACTGTAATTTGAATAAAATGCACTTAATGCACCACCGATGATTAACGAAATGGATAGCGAAACTGCAATCGTCACCCTCAGGCTGTGTAACTGCTCTTCTAAATCATTGAGCGGCGCAGCCAGACTAATAAATCCCGATGGAAACTCCCCCACATCTTGGTGCGGTAAATAAACCATTAAGTAAGTTTCTGTTCCATGATCAGATATTTGCCGCTCAACCGAACGAAATCCCAAATAATTTCCTGACTGAAGCTTCGCTAATTCTTCCTGGGTTAAGCTTGATTGATAGCGTTGGTCATAAGTTGGATAGATAATTCGCCCGTCGGATAAATAAACTTGGATCGAAATATTTTCGCGAGCCAATAGCTGTGATGTCCGTACTAGATCATAACGAGAAAAATTATTGTTAACAATATTATTCCCATAATTAAGCAATTGTTGTTCTCGCGAATCAATTAAATTATTACTAATTTGGCGCTCAATTCGAAAAGCAAACAACATAATGGCAATGACAATGATTAAGGAGAATCCTAATAATTGTTGCCAAAATACTTTCATGCTTCCTCACCTGGTGCTTCGTATTTATAACCTACACCCCAGACTGTTTGAATCACTTGCGGTCCAACTGCTTCGATTTTTTGGCGAAGCTTCTTAATATGCGCATCAACCGTCCGCTCATCACCATAAAATGGATCTTCCCACAAACTCGTTAATAAATCATCTCGGCTAAAGACCCGCTTGGGACTTTGGACAAATGTCACCAAAAGATCAAATTCTTTCGGCGTTAGATTTTCAATTGGTTTATCATGATAATAGGCTTCGCGAGTTGATGTATTAATATGAATTAAGTCTGTCTCAACATCGAATTCACTCGTTTTTTGTGATGTTTCTTCACTTGTTACATGATGATGTTGTGAGCGACGATGCAGAGCTTTCATCCGAGCAATTAAAGTCATTGGGCTAAAAGGTTTGGTGACGTAATCATCTGCGCCGAGCTCTAGACCAATCACTTGGTCGCTCTCGGAGTCACGTGCCGTTAACATAATAATTGGCGTTTCTTTATCTTCTTCGCGAATCGCACGACAAATTTGAATGCCATCCATTGAAGGTAGATTTAAATCTAACAAGATAATGTCCCATTGATTCGATGCATTTTTATAGGCTTGATACCCTTCAAGTCCGTCTTGATAAAAGCTTGCGTTAAATTGTTCACTTTCAAAAAACATCGACATCATTTCAATTACAGAGTCATTATCTTCAATCATCAATATATTCATCGGTCTTCTCCTTTTGTTGTTCAGCGTATTCTGTCAGCTTTATTATACACGATTCACCGAAAAATCGCTGATGTTTCATCGATTAACATAAAAACTCTCTTTGTTTTCATGATTTTTTCACACATTCATCTTAGCCATTAAAAAGAAGCGACCTAAAGCCGCTTCTTAAATCTACTTCATCTTACTTCGGTTGCCCGACCGTCAGCGGAGTATCTGAACTTATTACTCCAACTTTTTCTTCTTCACGTGGGGCTGGGGGCACGGCTTGCGCGGATTCATTCGTATTAGAAGTAGGGTTTGATCCAATCAATGTCAGTTCTTCAACGAGACATTCAATGACATAGACATCCTGTTCTTCTCGATTTTTATATTTTCTACTTTGCATCCGTCCAGCCAAAGAGATTTGATCCCCTTTTTTACAATAACGATCCATTAACTCTGCCAAATGATCCCAAGCAACAAATGGAATAAAATCTGTGGCACGATTACCATTACTATCACGATGGTGTCGTTGAATCGCAATCACATTATTAACCACTCGTCCATTACTCCCTACTTGTCTCACTTCAACATCTCGGACAACTCGACCTACAAAAACGACTTTATTCATTAAAGTCACTCCTTTCTTTTTTACCCAAAAAATCGGGGCTAGTAATAAGTACACAAAAAAGGAGTGAAATACTTTTTTTATTTTAAAGTTTCTGCAATTTGGACCAGTTTTCGTAGTCGATGATTTACTCCGGATTTACTAATCGGACCTCCAGGAATTTCTTCACCCAATTGCTTTAAGCTCATATCTGGATTAGCTTGACGAAAGATTGCCATTTCTCGTAACTTATCCGGCAACCAATCTAACCCTTTAGTTTCTTCAATAATTTGAATCGCTTCACGTTGCCTTTGCGACGCATCAATCGTCTTATTCAAATTCGCATTTTCCATATTGACAAGTCGATTCACCGAATTACGCATATCTCGCACAATCCGTATATCTTCAAACCGCAGCACTGCGCTGGTAGCCCCAATTAAAATTAAAAAGTCTGCGATTTTTTCCGCTTCTTTTAAATAAGTAATATAGCCGTTGCGTCGCTGTACCATTTTGGCATTTAAACCAAATTCATTCATCATATGGCATAATGCTTCGTTATGTTCTTCATAGTTAGTGTAGATTTCAAGGTGATAATTTGCGCCTTCAGGACTGTTGACCGAACCACTCGCTAAAAATGCGCCCCGCAAATAGGAACGCTTTTTAGCATCACTTTGTAAAATATCTTCTGGGATTTTTGATTGAATTCCAGCTGGTCCCATTACACTTAAATCTTCTAAAATTTCTTTGACCTGAGTACGTACACGCACAATATAGACGTTGTTTTTCTTAAGTTTCATTTTTCGGCGGACGAGAAGTTCGCCTTCCACATTATAGTGCTCTTTGATAAGTGTGTAGATGCGTCGAGCAATCGCTGCGTTTTCACTTTGAATATTTAAGATGAATCGTTGCTGATAGATTGACACATTCCCATTGATTCGAATTAAAGCGGCCAGTTCTGCCTTGGCATGCTCTTTATGCACCTCTAACAGCGTGCATTCTTTTTTGACATCCGCTGCAAAGGTCATAGCATCCACCCCCTAAATAATCATGATTAAAGTTTAAATTCTGGTGTGTTTAATAAATAACTTAATTCATGGACAACTTTTTGCGTATCATGGTACGCTCCACCATCTTTCATACTCAAGAATTCAGCTGAGATGACACGACATCCTTGATCTCGCAAAGCTTGGAAATCATGTTTCACTTGCAATAAATATTCTTCATTGGGCTGGTTCATAATATAGTCTTCGGGAACTTTTGCAGTGTTTACAAGTACGGTATCAATCAGTGGTTTTCCTAGATGATGATTTAATACTTCCACATGATTTGCATCAGTAAAGTTCTCCGTTTCTCCAAGTTGAGTCATAATATTGCAAATATAAACAATCTCCGCAGATGTCTCCATCATCGCATGCCGGATTTGCTCAATCATCAAGTTCGGTAAAATACTTGTATAAAGACTTCCTGGACCCAACACCACCATATCAGCTTCTAAAATAGCCTGTACAACACGTGGCGATGCGTCTACCGCAGGCTCTCCGTTGTGACGCGTTACCGTGACATAATCAATCGGCTTACGATGAAGCGCAATTTTCGATTCACCTTTCGCCATCGTCCCATCTTTAAAGTAAGCATTTAAGATTAAGGCTTCTTGTGCTGCAGGGAGGATTTGGCCTTTCACACTCATCCATTTTGATAAGGTATCAATCGCTTGTTGCAATGAGCCGTTCATTTCTTTAAGGGCAGCAATTAATAAATTTCCAATCGCATGTCCAGCTAAAAAGGCATCATCCGTATTAAAGCGGTATTGAAACATTTCAATAACTTCTTCCGGACTTTCTGATAGCGCACAAATACAGTTACGAATATCGCCTGGTGGCACCACATTCACATAGTCACGAATAATCCCACTACTACCACCATCGTCCGCTACCGTGACCACGGCCGTAATTTGAGCGTTAATGCCCTTAAGTCCTCGTAAAATAACAGGAAGCCCCGTTCCTCCTCCGATGACTGCTACTTTTTTATTAGGTTTTATTTCACTCATAATTTTCCTCGTCTCTATTTCTTCTGGCTATCGCGATGAGTTATATTGACTCGATAATCATCGTTTGCCAAATCTTTAGCAATGCGTCGCGCTAAAGAAACCGAGCGGTGTTTCCCACCTGTACATCCAATACCAATCGTAACTACTGCCTTGCCTTCTTTCTTATAACCCGGCATACAATAGCGAATCAACTCCATAAAACGTTTATAAAACTGTTCAGTCTCAGGTTGTTGCATCACATAATCATATACCCGGCTATCTTCCCCCGTTAGTGGACGTAACTCTTCAATGTAATAAGGATTAGGTAAGAATCTTACATCCATAATAATATCCGGATCAATGGGTGCACCATATTTAAAACCAAAAGACATTACTTCAATATGAAATGTTTCTTGATTCAGCGTGTCAAAATGTTCATTAATTTTTGCTCGTAATTGTTTGGGTTTTAATCCAGTTGTATCAATAATAATTTGAGCCCGTGCTTTTAAGGTTTCAAGCAAGGCGCGCTCTCGTTGAATTCCCACCAAAATACGATCATCTTCTGCTAATGGGTGCTTGCGACGGGTTTCTTTGTATCTTGAGACCAGTGTCGTATCTGATGCATCTAAAAATAAAATTCGGGTGGTAACATGTTGTGTATCAATCATATTGGATAATACGCGCTCTAAATCATCAAAAAATTCCCGCGTTCTTAAGTCTACCACGAGCGCGACTCGGTTAATTTTACCTGATTCTTTAATCAATTCCCAAAAAGTTGGCAGAATTGACGGTGGCATGTTATCAATACAATAAAACCCTAGATCTTCAAAGCTTCGCATCGCAACCGTTTTACCTGCTCCACTCATTCCTGTAATGACAACTAATTCCAATGATTCAGCCATGGATACCACTCCTTCTTTATTAATCATCTTATTATACCAATTCCAAGGATAACTGCCAATCCTCACCGAATTAGTTAGGTTATACGTAGCTTTTCCTTAATAAAAAACGTTGAATTGATCGTAAATCATCAATCCAACGCTTTACTATAATTCATAATTAGTAAACAATCACTGGCATGCCAATATCAATCGCTGCATATACCTCGCCCATAATCCATGGTGGTGTATTGACACATCCTAGGGAGCCTCTTTCTAAATAAGTCGTTCCACCAAAGTTCGCTTGTCAATCTGCATCATGAATCCCTTGACCGGTATCATCAAATGGAATCCAGTAGCTTACTGGGACATCATATTCCTTTTCCGTTCGTGGGTTATAGCCTTTCAGATTTTCATTTTCAGCTTTATTCCAAACAGAGTAAGCCCCGGGAATCGTATCTGTTCCTACTTGTCCTGTAACGATTGGGGTTTCTATCACCAACTGTCCATCGCGATAAATCCACATATGTTGATGGGTAATTGATACTTCAACATAGCTATTGCCAATATCATCGGCTTGATTATATCCAGTCCCAACAATAACAGGTTCTCGCGTAACGGATTGCCCCGATTGTAGATCATTGACGATAGCCTGCGTTTCACTTTCACGGTCGATAGACCAACCTAACGTGCCGGGCTGAACCGTTACGGGGCCGTCATAAGTTGAATTGAATTGGCGTGATTTATTATATGTCGCATATTGATCATTTAATTCACCTAAATAATCGTAAATTGCTTCTTCATCAAAGACTAATTGATTGCTTTGGTCAAATTGGATCCAACTTTGAATTTTCTCCTCTGGAATCACAACGTCTTCTCCTGCAATTTGTAAGGTGATTTTTGTTGCGATAACTTGATTGATGCGTTCCATCACCTTTTCAGCTTTTTCCTTAATTTCGCTGTCATCTTCTACTTCACGATAAGCTTGATTTAATTCTACTGTATGCTCATCGTTCGCTATTGTCTTCCCAATAAGTGTCGCTAGCTTATCGTAATCAATCATATCGCCTTGCGTCGCTTCGGTTAAGTAGTACCCTTGATGATCTGAATAGGCAATACTAACGGGCTGACCTACAGAACGTTGTTCATTATTAATACCCATATCAGCAAGTCGCTGGCGCAACGATTCATCATCAAAAGTGACACCCTGGTTTGAAGAGTATGCGTGATGATTAGAATTAAAAAAGTTCATAATCCAATAATTCGGATTTTGATTTTGATAAGTATTATTTAACGCTGTTTCAAACTTAAACTCACTCTTTAAATCTTTAAGCTGTAATTGACCCAATTCCTTACCATTTTCCTTGATGTCGACCACTTGTTGATCTAAGTGATTTTGGACTTTCTCTCGAGCTTGAGCTAACGTTAAATTACTCACATCAACTGAATCGAATGTTGTATTTACTTGAAATCGATCAGCGTAGTAGCCAATACCTGCGCCGTATCCTATCAACAAAATAAGAAACAATGACAATAACCCTATAAGAAATTTCTTCATCGACATACTACCTCTCTTCTTTGTCCATTTCTCTTCACAGTATAGCAAAGAGATGTGAATTTTTTGCTAAATTTGCTTGACCTTTTCGTTTTATAAAACTATTCTTCAATTATTTCTTTACGAATCAACAACAACCCATCCCCTAACGGAATCAAAGAAGCGCGGTGAGGCGATGCATAGACTACTTCAAATAACTCGTTCAATTTTCGATGAATTTTTCGAACTCGTTTTGGAATGGTTGATTCATCATCCAAGACGGTTCCTCCTTGAAGCACATCATCGATTAATAATACGCCTCCAACCTTCAGAAGTCGCATGCATTCTGGGAAAAATTCGACATATTTTGCTTTGGCACTATCCATAAAAATAACATCATACGGCCCATTTAGTGTTGGTAATATGTCAGCCGCATCTCCTTCTAATAAGGTGATCCGCTCCTCCAAGGCTAGGTGTTTGAAATTTTCTTTCGCTCGTTCGTACATTAAGGGATAACGGTCAATAGTTGTTAAATGGCCTTGAGAGGTCAAATGTTGCGCCATCAAACTAGCAGAGAAACCGATAGCAGTGCCAATTTCTAATATTTGTTCAGGTTGAATAATACTCATGAATAGATCAATGAACTTTGCGGTTTCATGAGGAATAATTGGAATCCCTCTTTCATTGGCATAAGCTTGAATTTGATTAACACCTTCACTATCAAATCCACCCTGAGCCGTCCGCATAAATTCGACTACTTTCTCCATCACAACAGGGTGATGCATCATTTCATTTAACATTCTTTATTTCTCCTTTATTAAAATAAATAACGAACCTACCCCTCATTCGAGGATACTGTAGGCTCGTTCATCATTAATCCTTGAGTGTTTCTAATTCATTTATCTCACGAGTCAACTCTTGATGGACGCGTTCTTGATCCACATCACTATATAAATTATAGTCTGTATCAATCGTGGCAAGCGGATCGAGCTCAACGCGAATGCCGCGAATTCGACCATTTTCGATGGTATCGGTAGTAAGAACATATCGATTGGCACGAAATGTCAATTGCTCGTCATTTTCAGGAACATATCCGAGATGGTAGATCATTAATCCTGCAATCGTATCTACTTCATCGGATTCTAACGTCTCTTCAAAATAATTATTGAATTTATCTAATGGTACTATTCCATTGATATAAAAGTGCGTCTCATCGATTTGTTCAATATCCCCTAACGAGATTTCATCCGTTTCATCTTCGATATCTCCCACAATTTCCTCTAAGACATCTTCCATCGTCACAATTCCTTCAACACCACCATACTCATCTCGTAAAATCGCCATATGATTCTCCGCTCGGCGAAACTCTACCAATAAATCATCGATATAAATCGTTGAAGGAACAAACAATGGCGGACTCGCCAATTCATGCAACTGAATATGTTCAAACCCATGTTCCGCTGCTGCTTTAAGTACGTGTTTAATATGCAAGACCCCTACCACATTATCTTTATCATCTTCATAAATTGGGATCCGTGAAAAAGGTGAACTCAAAATTTCTGCGATATTTTCAGTGTAGTTGTCTTCGATATCGATCATAAATGTATCTGTTCGAGGCACCATAATCTCCCGTGCCATTTTGTCATCTAATGACAATACCCCTTGCAACATGGTAAATTCCTCTAGGTCAATCGAACCTTCATCGCGACTTTCAGAGAGAATGGCTTTCATCTCATCTCGTGTGAAACGTTCGTCTCCCTTATGGAAATCGATTGGCGTAATTTTTCGCAAACCACTTGAGGCTACTTGAATTAACCAAACGAAGGGTTTAAATAAACGATAAGTTCCCATAATAATGAAACTCGTTGACAGTGCTACTTGTTCTGGTGCTTGCAACGCCACTTGCTTAGGATAAACTTCACCTAATACGATAATTAATAAGGCTAATCCTAAAAATCCTAGTCCAATCGCTACATACTGCAAAACATTCCATGTCGCCATGGTTCCATTGGAAGACATATACGATAAATAATACAATGTCATTCGTGATCCGATGACCAACGTGATTAAGGTGGTAATCACTTGCATCGTAGCTAAGAAAGTTTCAGGTAATTCAATCAATTGAAGCACACGACGTGCATTACGTGAGCCGTCATCCGCCATGGCACGAATTTTGGATTGATTCAATGACACATAAGCCGTCTCATTTGCCGCATAAAATGCATTTAGCATAATTAATATTAGTAGTACCAACAACTGCGGCCACAAGGAACCCGGGGAATCCATGTTTATTCTCTCCTTTTTGATAAAAAATATTTCAGTTTTCTTCTATTTTTTCATAATGTTTTCTCTACAATAATATAAGCAATTTCAGTTAAAAAATCAATCATTGCCCTAAACGATGCAACGTTAACACGCGACTCAATGGTATTTTATTAAATGTTTATGATTTTTATCAGATTAATGTTAAAATACTATGAGAGAAAGATAGCTATTATAATGGGTAAATGATATAATCTAGTAGTTAATACATACGAAAGGCAGGTTAAGCATGCTAGAGCACTTAATGGTACCCGCATCACAAGTTATTACAATTGCAGAATCATTTAATCTTCAATCAGCCTTAGAAGTATTGGAAAAACACCAACTCCGCTGTGCACCAGTGATTGATAACAGCGGGCAATTATATCGCGGGAATATTTATCGATATCATATCTATAAGTATGCATATGAGCATCCTGACACACAACTAGAAACGATTCCAGTAACACATTTATTAAAAAATTCAAGTCATGTCATCCAAGAACCTAATTCTATTTTGCATTTATTTTTCGCTATTCGTGACTTACCCTATATTGCTGTATTAAATGAACAACGTTCTTTTATTGGTATTATTTACCATAAAACGATGCGTGATTATATCGTACAGGGATGGGATCTAAAAAATGCGAGCTACTTTATACAGATTGATCTTCAACATACTCCCTTTGAAGAAATCAAATTATGGTGGTTAATGAGGCGCCATCTCAATGTTACTGGCCAATTAACTTTTGAGGAAACAACATATGATACACCAAATTGTTTATGCCTCTTAATTCCAAATCATATCTCGGATATTAAAGTTAATCAGTTTATCCATCATTTAACAAAACGAGATTATCGCGTCAATTCTTATCCAATCTAAGACTCAATAAGAAACCTAGTGTAACTGTCTCATTCAGTGCACTAGGATTTTTTTGAGCGCATCACTGCCAAACAAAAATTATTGATCGCTAAAGTTATGCATGTCTTTACGACGGAATACTTCAAAGAAAGGATTAGTTTTTAATTCTTCACCAATGGTTGTAGTACCACCATGGCCTGGATATAGCCGGTAATTTTCTGGTAATGGAATAATTTCTTGACCAATATAATAGATGAGATCAAAGTAACTTCCTCCTGGAAGGTCTGTACGACCAATCGTCCCTTTGAAAATCGTATCTCCATTGAATATTAGAGCTTGATCATGGAACACATACACGACATGCGCAGGGCTGTGACCGGGAACAAAGCGGACTTCAAATTCAAAATTCCCAATTTGATACGTTCCCTTATGCTGCCAATAATGTTCAGGTGCTCGGTAATGCCCCATTTGATCTGCAGTATATTCAATAAATAAATCTTCTTCTGCTTCAGGAATATATACTTCAACTTGATAGTGTTCTCTAATGTCATTGACTGCCCCTACATGGTCAAAATGACAGTGGGTAATTAAGATTGCTATAGGGCGTACTTTCAATGAATCAATCCACTCAATCAATCGATCACTTTGAGCACCAGGATCAATAATAAGCGCTTCTTTTTGTTCATTGATTAAGAGGTAGGTATTTTCTTGCAAACGACCTACTTCCATTTGCTCTACTTGATACATTTTACATAACTCCTTATTTACTCATTCAAATAAACTCTAGGAACACGTTCCCCGATTGAGGTGACAATTTCGTAACCAATCGTTCCAACTTGTTTCGCAATATTCGACGCACTATTATTCGACTGCGTCTCCGGACTAATCAAAATGACTGACGTGCCGACGGGATAATTTTCTGGGAGTCGAATCATCAATTGATCCATATTGATTACCCCTAATACTGGGCATGGTTGACCCTTAACACTTAAAGTGACCTCCCGATAGTGTCTCAACCAACCATCAGCATAACCAATCGGAATGGTGCCAATCCACTCGTCACTCTCGGTTGTATAAGTCGCACCATAACTGATAGATTGTCCAGCAGGGACTTGTTTGACGTATACTAACTCCGATACTAGTTCTAACGCGGGTTGCAACGTGTATTGCGCGCCACTATCTAATTGATCTTTCGGATCAATTCCGTACATTCCAATTCCAAAACGGATGATGTCACTTTTTTGCGTCTGGTGCGCTGCTAACCAAGCTGAATCATTGTGCCAAATACCCATCGCCGTATTGGCAAAGTGACGTTCTTTGACGGAGCTAGGGACCGATTCAAGCAAAGTATTCCACTGATTTAATTGATGTTCAATATAATCAGCAGGTCCTCCCCCAGCCGTTGAAAAATGGGTGAAAACCCCTTGCCAATCTACCCAATCCAACTGGGATACTGCCTGATGGAACATCTCAATCTCGTCACACGTGCGAAGCCCAATCCGTCCCATTCCTGTATCAAGCGGGAGATGACAAATTAAACGGTGATGCTTCAACAAGTCTAATTGATCCGTTTGTTCTAATTGGCGGTATGCTTGATCAAACCAACTTGGATGCGCAACTGTAACGGTAATTTGATAATGCAAAATTTCTGCAATCCCTCTTGGGTCGGTGAGACCCAGAACAATAATCGGTACCGAGGTGATGTTAGCTTCTCTCAGTTCAATCGCTTCATCAACTGTTGCTACCAACAATCCCGTTGCTCCTGCTTCAAGAGCTGCCTTGGATACTGGCACACTGCCATGGCCGTACGCATTGGCTTTAACCGTTGCATATAACTTCTGATCTGCCGACAACGTCTCAAGCACATGCTGAACATTGTGACGGATCGCTGCTAAATCTACAATAGCCATTGTTGGACGATGATCCGTAAATTGCATAAAATTGCTCCTTTCGTAGAACCTTATTTTAATTATTCTTCAATAATAACTGTAGCCATCGCATAATCTCGACTATGACTAATCGATACAACCACTTCCGGGTACAAGACTGGACCTGCTATCATCCTAGGTTCACCGTCAGCGGTATTTATTACCGATAAACTATGAAATGGAATTCGCTTCGCTTCAGCGGAAGCAAGTGCTTTGATAAAAGCTTCTTTCGCAGCAAATCTTCCAGCTAAATAGGCTAGACGACGGCCTGGGTGTTGGTAGGAAAAAAATTGTGTTTGTTCTTCAACACTTAAGATACGTTCGACAAAGTGTGGGTGTTTTGCCAAAACATGTTGAATTCGATCGATTTCAATAATATCTGTTCCTAGCCGCATTCCCTCACCTCTTAGAGACCTTATTAACGTTGACGTTGTCGTATTTTAAATCCTTTATTATTCTTTCTCACTTGGCTATTTCTTTTAGTGCTAGAGCGTTTGGATGTTTCCTTAAAATTTCTTGATCTTTTGCCCGAGTATCTTGATTGTTCTTCCTTATTTTTTCGTTCATGTTTTGAACGTTTGGAATATTTTTTCTTTCTTATATCTTTAGTATCATACTGCTTATTTTCTGGTTTAATCCGTTCTGAACGGTTCGATGAAGTGTGCTTCCGGCGCTGTTGATGATGTTTCGACTTTGAATCTCGTTGACGGGAATGACTGTTATGCCGCTTGCTTTTACGCTTTGGTAATGGTTTTTGGGGCGAAATCACAACATCAATTTGCGTCGAATCACTGATGACTTCCGTCAATAAGGCCGTTACTAAGTCATTCACTTCATAGTGTTCTAATAACATCTTCGCTGTATTACGTAATGCATCCGCTTCTTCAGATTGTAACGTTAAATTCATGCGATCAATCAACTGTTGTATTTGACCGTGTTGGGCTTCTTTCGAAGTTGGTGGACGCATTGGCATCATCTGAATACGAGTTAATTGCTCAATCGTCTTTAAATATGCCATCTCGTTATGGGTCACAAAGGTAATCGACATCCCCTCTTTGCCCGCTCTACCCGTTCGCCCGATGCGGTGAACATAGCTTTCAGGGTCTTGAGGAATATCATAGTTATAGACATGAGTTACACCCGATATATCCAGTCCGCGAGCGGCTACATCGGTAGCCACTAATATTTCTAAGACGCCGTCTTTTAATTCTTTGATCACACTCGTTCGTTTCTGTTGGGTAATATCTCCGTGAATCATCTCCGCATTATAGCCACGCAATGCGAGCCCACGACCTACTTCATCCACCCTTTTTTTCGTGCGACAAAAGATAATCGCTTGTTTCGGGTTATGAATATCAATAAAACGTGTTAAAATATCAAATTTTTCACCGTCACTACACTTGGTAAAATATTGATCAATTAAATCCGCTGTCATCTGTTGGGCTTCAATTTGAACATGTTGAGGATGACGTAAAAACTCCTCTGCCAATGCCTTAATTTCTGAAGGCATCGTAGCTGAAAATAACATTGTCTGGCGTGAATCCGGAGTAGCTCGAATAATCGCGCGAATATCTTCAATAAATCCCATATTCAACATTTCGTCCGCTTCGTCAAGCACCAATTGTTCCAATTGACTAAAATCGAGCACATTACGGTTCATCAAATCTAAAATACGCCCCGGTGTTCCGACAATAATTTGCGGATTATAGCGTTTAAGTCGTTCAATTTGTTTGCCAATCGGCGTTCCGCCATAGACTGAGTAGACTTTGGCTTTTAATAATTTACCATAACGGTATAATTCTTCCTGAACTTGAATTGCTAATTCACGCGTCGGTGCGATAATGAGTCCTTGGATCGTTCGATTCGATAAATCGAGATGTTCTAGCATCGGGATGCCAAAAGCTGCGGTCTTTCCAGTCCCTGTCTGCGCTTGACCGATAAGGTCGTCACCCGTTAAAGCAATAGGAATCGCATCGCGCTGTATCGGTGTTAATTCCTCAAAGCCTAATTCATCAAAAATTTGTATTAATTCTGGTTTTATATTAAGTTGGTTAAATTCCACTCAGTACATTCCTCTTTCTCTATCGGTTATTCTTTTCGTAAAAAATTATGTGTTTCATGATTGGTTAACGCTGTAACGACTTGTAACAAATCGACACCTAAGCTGGATTTTACGAGCACGATGTCTTCAGGGCGAATCGATGCTTGGATTCGTTCAATCAAACGATCGTGATCTTTGCGAATATAATGAATCTGATCGGAAGGATAATTTGGGTGGATTTCTTCATATAGCGCACCCATTTCATCACCAAAGAGATAGACTAGATCTATGGTTTCCGGATCAATCACCTCTGCGATACTACGATGATAGGCTTCACTCTTCTCACCAAGTTCGCGAATATCCCCTAAAACAGCAATCCGTCGACCACCTTTTGGACGTTGCAGTCGTGCAAAGGCTTGAAGTACCGCCTTCATCGATGTTGGGCTCGCATTATACGCATCATTCAATACTTGAAGACCATTGTCAGCTTGAATCCATTCCAAGCGACTGGCGGTCAATTTAAATTGTGCGAGCTGGAAAATCGCTTGTTCGATTGGAACATTTAATCGCTTCGCAACACTTAATGCAACGACCGCATTATTCACATTATAGGCGCCCATTACTGGAATTTTACATATGACATTTGAATCTAAATTCGTTTTAAAATAAGTTTGGTCTTTTTCCTCAATAATGTCATAAGCATAGACATCGTTGTCCTCTTCCAAACCAAAACTAATACACTCAACAGAAGAAACCCAGTCTTCGAGAAAATCGGTAATTAGCGGTTCCGCCCCAGGATAAATAAAGACTCCCTCTGGATTTAAACCTGATAGTATCTCTAACTTAGCTTGCGCAATTCCAGCCCGGCTTCCTAAAAACTCCAAATGACTTTCGCCAATCAAAGTAATTACGGCGATATCGGGCTCCGCAATATGACTTAATAATGCTATCTCACCAAAGCCACTCATGCCCATCTCCAACACTGCCACTTCTGTTTCTTTCGGCATCGAAAGAATCGTGTAAGGCAAGCCGATTTCATTATTATAGTTGCCTTCAGTCTTGTGGATATGATATTTGGCGGTTAAGGCATTTGCCATCATATCTTTAGTCGTTGTTTTCCCGTTGCTACCGGTAATCCCAATAACAATCGGATCAATCAAATGACGGTAATAATTAGCTAAAGATTGCATCGCCCGCAATGTATCATCCACATAAATTACCGCAAGTTGATCGATCGGAGCGCTATCCGCTTCACGCGACCAAAAAGTTGCGACAGCTCCTTGCTCAATTGCATTTACTACATAATCATGTCCGTCCGAAGCACCACCCGTTAATGGTACAAATAAATCTCCCGGCTTAATTTTTCGTGAGTCAAACTCGACACCTGTTATATTAATTTCATGATCCGGTCCAGGCGCCGTAAATTCACTCGCACCAACCGCCTGAACGATATCAAGGATGTTTATTGTCTCCACAGTACTCTCCTTACATAATGCGCAAAGACACGAATAAGCTCTGTTCAATCCACAGAGTAGATTCGTGCCCAGCATCTTTTTCTAATATTCAACCCGCTTTTGTGCTAATTGCTCGTGGCGGCGTATAGCTAGCTGAAGTAACTCTTCAACTAAATCAACTTGCGATAAGCCTGTTCGTTCCCACAAAACAGGATACATACTAAACTGCGTAAATCCTGGCATGGTATTAATCTCATTAATATACACATCATCATTGGATGTTAAGAAGAAATCGACACGCGCTAAGCCACTACCGTCAATCGCTCGATAAGCTTTCAATGCATACTCACGAATCGTATCTGAAAGAGACTCCTCAATATTCGCCGGAATTTCCATATCTACTGTATTATTAATGTACTTCTCTTCATAGTCGTAGAAAGAAGCCCCTTTTACTAAACGGCCCACTACGCTTACATGGGCATCATCGTTTCCAAGAACGGCAACTTCAATTTCATCGGCATTAATTCCTTGTTCTACAACAATTCGGTGGTCATACTCTAAAGCTAAATTAATTGCTTGAACGAGTGCTTCACTGTCTTCAACACGTGAAATCCCAACTGATGAACCCATATTTGCTGGTTTGACAAATAATGGATACAACAAACTACCCTCAGCTTTATTAATCAGTGCATCTGGATCTTCATTCCATTCTCGACGATCAAATGCAATATATGGAACTTGAGGAATTCCAACATGATCGAATAATTGTTTGGTGATAATTTTATCCATCCCACACGCGCTAGCACAAACACCGGCACCAACATACGGCAGACCTAATGTTTCTAGAAACCCTTGGATCGTTCCATCTTCGCCATTGGGGCCATGTAACACTGGAAATACAATCGCGTCTTCTTGGTGAATCTCACAAGGTGAAATTTCGACGCCGTAAGACGTATCTGAGGCATTTTCTCCCCAACTTGCTTCTTCAGATTTTATCAGATGAAGTTGACCTTCATATGCCGGAGGAGCAGATAGTTTTGGCCCTTGCAACCATCTACCATCACGCGTAATCATCACAGGTTGTACAGAATACACTTCGTAAGTAATCATTTGTGCAATATTGTGCGCGGATAATATTGAAATGTCATGTTCCGCACTTTGTCCACCATATAGTAAAATGATATTCATCTTGATAAATCCTCCGTATCTGTACTCAACTGCTCTTCATTCAATTCGAACAACCATGTTTTAGTCGCATCATCATAAGTTATAAAACCAACATGTTCTTTCGGAAGTTGATGTTGGGTTAATAAAGTTAATTCATCTTCAATAATATTAATTGGAATACGCCAACTCTCACCAATCGGGACTGCTTGGGAAAAATTAATTTTCAACCCATCTACAAAGAGCGGGGCCATCTGCTCAGCAATTTCCAAAGGCATTTTTGCCACTTCTTTTTTGCGGAACAATGAAAATCGATTGGATTCCTCAACCAACAATTGGGTCTGTTGACATATCATCCGTTGAAATCTCGGTAGAAAATGTGCTACATGTCGATAATAAACCTTTATCAATCCGTTCGGTAAGGTCAAAAACACATAGTTATTTTGTAATTTATAGAAAAAAGCGGATTTTAACGGACGATTCGCATGAAATAAATATAGCATTTCAGATATTTCATTCGGTGTTAGTTGATGCATCGCCTCGACACTCTCAAAGTCAATCCAGGCACACAGACGTGTTTTATAATCTTCAACCGCTCTGAAATAGTTAATCACTTCACCGCGTGTTCGCAAAATTTTAAAGTTTGTTTGCACATCGAAACGCCCAAAATCTAGCGCCGCATCAGATAAAATCATCGCTTTCGGAATAAAGCTCGGATCAAAATCTATTAATTTTAAATCCATACCGCGAGTCATCACATGGTTCGTTACCGAATCATAATGGATATATAAATTTTTACGCATCACCGAGCTCCTTTCTACAATGGTTCATACCGAATTATTTTAACATTTTTTGAGATGATTTGAAATCATTCTTTGTCACAAAAATACCCGAATAGTTCGTTGAAGTCAAAGTTCAAGCAACTATTCGGATATACCTAAGCATTTTTAAAGAGTGAGTCCTCTTAGAATTGAACTTCTGGGACTTTTCGATCTTCTTCAGGTGTTTCTAACAAGTTGGATGGTTCAAAGTTATGAATGCCTGCGATTAAATTCGTTGGAAAACTTTGGATGGCTGTATTGTATTGGGTAGCACTAGAGTTAAATAATTGACGTGCTGTCGCAATTTGTTTTTCCAATTCTTCAAGGGTTGATTGCAATTGTAAGAAGTTCGTATTCGCTTTTAAATCTGGATATTGTTCTGCCACTGCTAATAATCTTGATAATGCCCCTGATAATTGATTGGAAGCCGCATTAATTTGTTCAGGCGTTGCATTCGCTGGCAAATTAATTAATTGTTGACGTGCTTTTGTGACGGATTCAAGTGTATCTGATTCATGCGTCGCATAACCTTTAACAGTATTAACTAAGTTTGGAATTAAATCATTTCGTCTTTGTAATTGAACATCAATTTGAGAGAATGCTTCTTTGACCCAGTTACGTAATTTGATTAAACGATTATAGGTACTAACCCACACGAGTCCAATAATAACCACGATTCCTAAAATAATCCATAACATATTAACAACTCCCTTGATTATGATAATTAATTCTTACTAAAGTATAACATATTCAACGTCTGCGCACACGTAATATCCTCGAATTGGTGCAATGACTTTATCATTGTATATGATATAATACGTTTGAATTAATGACATAAGATATGCGTTAAGAACATTAAGATAGGAGATCACTTATGCCCCCTACAAAATCACGTCAATTTAACCCTTATATATTTCTTAGTTTGATGATGCTATCCATCGGAGTCCTGATTGGATGGCAAGGTTGGTATATTGGAAATATTGCCCCTGTAACGAGTCAATTGCTCGCATTATTTTTAGCAAGTCTTATTTTATGGCTCAAGGTAGCCATTGACTGGCCGAGCTTAATTACACTTATCGGTCTAGGTTTGCTGCCAGGACTGACATATAGCGAAGTCTTTACATTATCCTTTGGCAATACGACCTTTGTTTTCTTATTCTTTACGTTTATTGTGACCTATGCCCTCGAACAAACTTATGCCCTAAAACGAGTGATTGCCTGGGCGATGAATAGCCGTTTTGCACAAGTATCTGCAGAGCGATTTATCTTCGCGTTTTTGTCTGTTGTTTTGCTATTGGCATCCTTTATTTCTCCAACCATTTTATTTATGATTGTCTTTCCACTTTACGAAGAAATCATGCATCAATTTGACTTAAAAAAGGGAGATCGACGAGCATCTCAACTGTTAATTGCCCTATTTTCAACGATTGCGATTGGGACAGCGATGACACCCATTAATCATGTGTTTGCGATTACTGCAATGGGAATCTATTCGAGTGCTTCTGATGTTACTATCAGTAATGCGCAATATATGTCTTTTGCAGTCCCAGCGGGGTTGGTAATTTATCTTTTACTACTCTTTTCACTCAAATATTTATGGCATTTTGATTTGTCAGACATTCAAATTAAAACTGTCCATTCTCTGAAAGATTTGCCTCCGGTAGACACTCAGGAGCGGTGGACGATTGCAGTTTTTATCGCAATGGTTCTAATGTGGATTGTTCCGGAACTGCTGGGGGGGCTCTGGCCGAATGTGACACTCTTTTTCAAAACCGCGGGCATTGCCTTTCCCCCAATGCTCTGCTGCTTACTACTTGCCGGCATCCATCTTCAAGGCAAACCTTTAATCCATTTGCCTGAAGCCATTCAGCGTGGTGTCTACTGGCCAAGTCTACTAATAGTTGCAGCTACATTAAGTTTAGGGAGCGTACTAACGAATCCAGAATTTGGCGTGACCCAATTAATCGAGTCTTATCTCGGGACCCTTTTGATTGGTTTAACACCCCTTATGATGTGCTTATTATTTATCACTTGGGCTGGAATACAAACCAACTTTGCTTCCAACTTGGTCACCACAACAATGGTTACAACCATTTTAACAACGGTTGCTGCTACTCAAATGACACAGAACTTTAACGTCGGTGTGGTCGCTTGCTTAATTGGCTTTATTGCCTCCATCGCATTAATGACCCCGCCAGCCATGCCATATGTCGCCATATCCATCGGTTCCAATTGGACCTCCTCCCGCGACTGTCTTAAATATGGAGGATGGATTCTCGTCATTAGCATTTTAACCGCTACATTTATAGGCTATCCATTAGGCCATTATCTGATTTCTCTTCCATAGAAATAGAAAGGATGATTCAAATGTTAGAACAACAACGTCAGCAAATTGATCAAATCGACCGTGAACTCGTCCGACTTTTTGAAGCGCGCATGCATGTCGTTCAAGAAGTTGCTCAAATAAAATCAAAACATCATTTACCGATCTTAGATGCTCAACGCGAAAAACAAGTTATTACGAAAGTGCAAGGATACCTTGCCAATTCAGAATTTGAACATGCACTGGCTGATTTTTATACAGAGCTTATGCGCATTTCGCGCCAACACCAACAACAGTGGATCGATCAAAATTAAGTTTATAGAATCTCTACACAAAAAAGACAGCGCTATGGCTGTCTTTTCTCTACTCTAATCTAAATCTGCTTTTCGAATCATATCATGTGGTTTAAGTGGGTGTTTTACCCGAATTTTAAAGATGTCCATTGGGTTTGGTGCCTCCGTAACGAGTACACCCTCCTCATCCCATATCTCATCAATCACATCATATTGATGACGTAAGCCAGGTCCGTAAAATTCAACTTCGTCCCCTTTTTCAAACTTATAACGTTGTTGGACGGTCGCAATTTGTGTGGTTTCATCATAATCTAGAACTTCTGCCACAAAGCGATATTGACGTATTTCACGGGGTTGTCCAAAAATTTGCTCCTTCTCTGTCGGTTGACCATAGAAGAAACCTGTCGCTAACTCACGGTGAGCGGTCTTCCATAATTCATCCACCCACTCTTGCTTGAGCTCGTAATTCTCTGGGTCTTCTAAGTAAGAATCGATTGCTTTACGATAAACGTTGCAAACCGTAGAGACATAGTGAATCGACTTCATGCGACCTTCAATTTTTAATGAGTCTACCCCCGAATTTACAATATCCGGAATGTGCTCAATCATCGATAGGTCAACCGCACTCATTGCAAAGGCTGACTCTAACTCTTCATGCTCACTCTCAACGGTTAAGCGTTCATCTAACGTAATCATATCTGATAACCCGTATTTCCAGCGGCAAGATTGACAACAGCCACCACGGTTCGCATCACGATGTGCCATATGGTTTGATAAAGTACAACGACCCGAATAAGAAATACACATCGCACCATGAATAAAGACTTCGATTTCTACATCGGTATTAGCTCGAATTTCTTCAATTTCTTGCATTGAAACTTCACGACCTAATACACAGCGAGTTAATCCTGCATCTTGCCAGAAGTTCAACGTTTCATAGTTTACCGCAGATTGTTGTGTAGATAGGTGCATCTCTAAACCAGGTGCTTCTGTTGCGCAAATGTGCATTAAGGCAGGGTCTGATATAATAACCGCATCAATCCCAATATCTCGAATTGTCCGGAAAAATTCTCCCGCTCCTTTTTCGTCCCCCATATGGGTGACCATATTAGTCGCACAATAGACTTTAGCACCTCGGGCGTGTGCGAATTCTACTCCTTCACGCATCTGATCGTAGTCAAAGTTACGTGCACGGCTTCTTAAGCCATACGCAGGAGCACCAATATAGACCGCATCGGCTCCATAATGAATCGCGATTTTTAATTTTTCTAAGCTACCTGCAGGCGCTAATAATTCTGGACGTTTTAACCCATTCTCCATCGCAGGTCTTGGTTGTTTTAATATTTCTGTCATCATTTACTCCTTATTATTTAACAGTTCCTGGTTCATGTAAGAAGAATCCAGTATCTAAATCTCGATAAGCCGGTTGAAATTGATGCAATTGTTCATCTAGAGCTTGCATCGCTTCTTCATTCCACTGATTACTTTCAATCCGTCGTTTCGCCTCTAAATATACACTGATAATGCGATTATAATTTTCCTTAGGGCATAAAATACCATCTAAAAACCAGTGATTCACGCCACATTCTACCAAATCATTTAAGTAAGGTAGTAGATCTAAGTCATTATCTGCAAAAATATGGGTACCATGCGAATCTTCAAAGATTGCATAATGCGAGTCCGGATTATTTGGGGTCGATAACGCTAAGTGTCGATCTTCAAATCGACTGGGTTCCGCTTGAATATAGTTAAAATAATTCTCCAATAATTGACGACGGCTATGATGAATACACGTAGCTCCATATACTTGATAGTACAATGGAATTACCGCTTCTTTTGCCATCTCAACTAATTCATAATAAGGAACTTCTCTAGCTACAAACGAAGCTACCGCACCATATCGACTCCAAAAATTCACTTGCCCCGCACTAGCAACTAAGGTTGCCGCATCATAAATATAAGGCATCGAACAATCCGGCTCTTTTAAGATTTGAATCAGACCGGTATCACCAACTAATAATTTATCCGCGCCTAACGCTTTAATCCGTCTTAAAAAAGGACGTGCCTGCTCTATCTTATCATTATGCAAGATGGCATTGGCTGCCACAATTACTTCGACATTATGTTGATGCGCATAGTCAATCATCTCCGCCATCGCTTCTTCCGAAAAATGTCCTGGAATGCGCAAACCGAAAACAGCTTCTCCAATCAGTAATTGATCAACGCCAAGGTCGACCAATTCGCGTCCTTGCTCTAAGGATTCTGCTGTTGCTAGAACTTTTATCATATTTATTTCCTCTTTCATCATGCACTGTACACACTTCATTCAGTACACACTAATTCGCTTGTCATATCATATCATAGCGACTCTATTTGTAAAAGTCATCTTACTTTAATTTCTCAATCGACAGACGATTAAAGCGATTACTTGAAACAATTATGTTATAATAAAATCATTAAAAAGCAAAGGAGTATTGGGATGAAATTTTTCTTAGACACAGCAAATATCGAAGAAATCAAACGCATCAACGCACTCGGCTTAGTCGATGGAGTAACCACTAACCCTACGTTGATTGCTAAGGAGAACTTACCATTCAAAGAAGTGATCGTTGACATCTGTCGTGAAGTTAAAGGTCCTGTCAGCGCAGAAGTTGTCGGGTTAACTTACGAAGAGATGGTTAGTGAAGCTCGCGAAGTCGCGGCTTGGGCTGATAATGTTGTCGTTAAAATTCCGATGACCGAAGCAGGTCTAAAAGCCGTCCATACACTTTCACAAGAAGGTATTAAGACCAATGTAACCTTAATCTTCACCGTCGCCCAAGGACTGATGGCAGCAAAAGCTGGTGCTACTTATATTAGTCCATTTTTAGGTCGCCTTGATGATATTGGTGCAGACGGTCTCCAACTCGTTGCAGATTTAAAAGAAGTGATGGATATTTATGGCTTCTCAACCGAAATTATTGCAGCAAGTATCCGCCACTTACCACACTTAGAAGGTTCTGCTTTAGCAGGTGCTGATATTGCGACAGTACCTGGATCCATTTTCCCTAAATTATGGTCTCACCCATTAACCGATCGCGGGATTGATTCATTTTTAGCAGACTGGGAAAAATACCAATCCGAACAAAAATAAATAATAATCTTTAACACAAAAGACTGCCATTATGAGGTGTCCCTCCATAATGGCAGTCTTTATTAACAATTATGCACGTTTTTGGTACGTTCCGTCAGTTGTATTAATAATTAGTTTTTCGCCAACTTCAATAAAGTCTGGAACGTTAACCACTAATCCCGTTTCCATTGTCGCAGGTTTTCCTGATCCTGTTACCGTCGCACCTTTAATTGACGGTTGTGTTTCAGTTACCGTTAGAACTACTGTTTGTGGTAAAGATACCCCAATCACTTCTGAGCCGTAAAATTGGATGCTAGTTTGTTCATTTTCCAATAAGTATTTTAACTCATCTTCGATCGTATTCATTGGAATTTCATATTGTTCAAATGTTTCCATATCCATAAAGACCGCATTATTGTCTGCGTTATATAGATATTGAACATCTTTATCTTCTAAATAAGCACGCTCAAATTTTTCATCTGGGCGGAAAGTCGTCTCAACCGTTGATCCCGCTCTAACATCACGTAATTTCATACGCATTACGGTATTTCCTTTACCTGGTTTGTGGTGACTCGCTTCCAATACTTTAATTAATTTCCCATCAACAATAATGGTCATTCCCGCTTTTAAATCTACTGCAGAAATCATCTTCTCATCTCCTTTTTGAATCAAATCCGTTCACATTATAGCATAATTCAATATACTTGCGCTATGAAACTTTTTTATTCTATCGGCATCATAACCGCCAAGGCATTCAAGCCAAATTGTGGTGAATCTCTTCGGCAAGAATGAAGCGTCGATGTTGTATAGGTTGATTGGCTCGCAACTTCAATTTGCTCTTGTGAGAAACCTAACTCCGTCAAAATCGATCGATTCGCATTGATCATACTGAGCCGATAACGCCCTTCATCATCCGGAACGATAAAAGTGTCACGTTCTGAAAAAACATCAAATGCTTCATAGACTTCACGACCAACTTGGTAATTCGCTTGATCAATTGAAGGTCCAATATAGGCAATCATATCTTTCAACTGACATCCAAATTCATTCACCATCTGGTCATATGCTTGCTGGGCTATTCGTTGTACCGTTCCTCGCCAACCTGAATGCACGATGGATAGTACTTTACGCTGCGTATCATATAAAACTACCGGTGTACAGTCGGCAAATTTTACCAGTAAGGCAATGCCAGGTCGGTCCGTGATCAATCCATCGGCATCTCCTGCCAATCTTCCCCAAGGCATTTGCTCCCCATTATTGCCATCGCAATAGATGACCCGATTTCCGTGAACTTGCCGTGCGGTATAAAGCGCCTGCGGGGTTGATTCAAGTTGCTTTTCAATCCATTGATAAGATGGGATAAGCTGGTCCCCTGCCGTCTCAGCCTTAAAGTTCGCTTCGCCTCGACCTGCCAAATAATGACTAATGCCATTGGCTGTTAATAACTTCGACTTCACTTTATTCTCCTTTAAAGACAACGCCATTTGTTCGAAGACACTTGATCGTCCCCTCAGCAATTCCAGGCTGACTCACTAATTCCGCTACGGTCACATTCCGGTAGGACTCAACGGTTGTCAGTCCCATTTCCGTTAGCTTAGAATGAGCTCGTCCTCGGACCCCTTTAAGTGGCGAATCAACCTCTGTCTTAGAGGAATTATTTTTCGCTTGAGTTTTCACTGAAGTATTTGCCGATGCTTTTTTGGACACTGCTTTTATTTTAGGCTTTGCTTTTGATTTGTTTTTTGTCTTACTCTTTGGAAAAGCTACAATCGTTGCCTTTTCCTGTTTCGCCGTATTGCCTTGTCTTTCTTCACGGATTAGCGACGCATCGATTAATTGGGCTACTTCATCCCATGGTTTCATATGAACGAAATATTCAAACAATCTTTCCAACTCTTGATCTGTCACTCTAAACTGTTGTATGAACCCTTCAATAATTTGATCGAATGCAACATACGGTCCGCGATGATTTCGCAAAAACATTAAAAATTTGTGAATTACATCTGGTTTTATATTACCCATATGCTCCCTCCTCTGATACACTAAGTATACCGATTATTTTGTGATTTGAATAGTAGATTGGAGATATTCTTAATGGATTCATGGATGAAACGATTAAAATCATATCAACCTCAGCCCCTAGGCGTCCAGCGCATCTATGCGATTTTAATGCCGCTCGTCCAAATTCAGGACGAATGGCACCTTCTTTTTGAAATACGCAGCGCAACCATCTCCCAACCTGGGGAGACCTCATTCCCTGGCGGACGCGTTGACAACGATGAAACTCCAGGGCAAGCCGCAATTCGCGAGACTTGCGAAGAGCTGCTAATCGAACCTGAAGCCATCCAAATTCTTGGGGAATTGGATTCGATTATCGATTTTGGAAGATGGATTCACTGCTTTGTCGGTGTATTAACTGATTTTGATATCGAAAATTTTACAGCAAATTCAGAAGTGGAACGAATCTTTACCGTACCCATCGAATTCTTTAAAACCCATCCCCCTGAAATACACGCTTTAACAAGAACTTACGACGTCAAACGTGATCGCTTTCCATTCGACCTTATCCCCGAAGGACAGCGTTATCCTTTTGATGCATTGAGTGATTATCCGATCCTATTTTATTCGCTACCCGATGAACGTCTGTGGGGAATCACCGCAACGTTTGTTAATCGTTTGATTCAATTTATTTACGAAAATTAATTATATTAAAGGAGATTAAATCTCATGAAAATGGCCATCGTTGGCGCCGGATTAAGCGGTGCGACATTAGTCAATGAATTCGTCAACCATCCAACAATCAACAAACTACAAATTGACGTCTATGAACCCCGAGACTTACTATGTGTGGGACAAGCCTATCAACCTGATACTGACGAAGCAATTCTTAACTTACATGCCCAAGACGTATCTGTTAAACCCGATGATCCTTCAGATGCGCTCAAGTGGTTAGACGAATATTACCCAAGTTACGCTAATCCCCATACTTTTTTACCTCGGTCGATTTATGGTGAATATTTAATAGATCGCTTGGGGGGTGCTTTTAAACACCCGCATGTCCACGTAATTCAGCATGACATTAAAGACTTGAAAATCGATGGCACCAAATATTATCTTCAGTCTCATCATGAGCTCTGGAGTGATGCCTATGACGCTGTGTTCTTATGTATCGGACACCCCCCCTATGCCGATTATTATGAATTAGCTGGCCAGCCAAACTTTATTCAAAATCCATTTCCAATTCAGGAAAAGCTCCAGCATATTCACTCAACTCAACGTGTTGGAATTATCGGTACGTCGCTTTCGGCAATGGACGCTTTAAAGTTTCTCGTTCATCACACCCAATTCGATGAACCTGTTCAATTACTCAGCCACATTGACATTCCTTTTAACTCGATAAAAAAACCAAGAGATTTAGGCGAAATTTATAGTGCCATTAATCATAACTGGATTGATTCACAAGTTAAGAAATGGGGCCACTTACCGCTTAATCAATTCATCAAAACCCTAAAAAGTGATTTAAAAGAAAATCAAATTGATCTCGAGCAACTCAAAATATCCGAGTCAATGGGGTCTCTTAAATCTGTTGAAGCTGCGCTTAAGCATGATGAACCAGAAATCAACAAATTACAATCCTATATTGTTTATTTAAACCAATTTTTCCCTGATCTCTATCAAGCACTGACACCAAGCGACCGAGACCGCTATGAACAAGATTACGCACCGAAATTTAATCGCTATCTCAGTCAAATTCCAGCTGAATCTTTTGATGTCTTTTTTAAAGCATACCATCAAGGCCAAGTTAATCTTGTCTCAAATATTCAGTCGATTGATATTCAAGATGATAAAAACTTTCTCGTTACAACGCAAGAAAATAAACAAATTGCAGTAGATCTATTAATTAATACTGCAGGATTTGAATTCGATGTGACTCGAGCCGCTCACCATGATCCTTTCGTCAAAAATCTTTATGATCGCGAAATCATTACCCCTTACTACCGAGGTGGAATCCATGTCAGTTGGCCTAATTGTGAAGTTATCCGGCCGAGAAGTGGTCGCCAACCAAATCTTTATCTATTAGGACATTGGATTTCAAAGATTCAATATGCCAATAATAATATTTTATTGATCCAACAAAAAGCGCGTGAATTGGCCCGAAACTTGATCAATCAACTATAAATATTATTAAAAAACGTGCGGAAGATGCTTTATCGATACATCTCTCGCACGTATTTATATCTATAGATAATGTTGAATTTGTTGAAGTGCCTGACTGGCTTTTTGATGAAGAACAACATCTGCATAAGAGTCTAACGGCGTGGGTTCTAAATTGATAATAATCAAATGTTTGACCAGGCTAGGCAAATATGCCACCGGCATGACTTCTAAGGATGATCCGATAACAATCATCGTATCCGCACGTTCAACGGCCGTCATCGCTTGATCAAACGCTGTCGGCATCGAATCGCCAAATAAAACGACATTGGTTCGTAATATTCCACCACACTCAGGGCAGCGCGGAGGAATCTCTCCACGTTGAATCCGTTGATCAAAAGTCATCGCATCCTCTGCATACCCACAAGCTTCACAATGATTCTTTGAGGCATCGCCGTGTACTTGCAATACCGATTGGCTTCCTGCTTTTTGATGCAAATCATCGATATTTTGAGTAATAATCTCCTGCAAATAACCTCTTTGTTGCCAATCTACTAATATTTGATGTGACACGTTCGGTTCTTTATCGAGCACATCTTGAATAATGGTATAGCCCTCTCGATAATATCGTTCAGGATTTTGATACAAAATACTCACAGATAAAGCTTCCTGCGGCAGGATCGTTTGATAATACCCTCCGGTCCCTCTAAAATCTGGAATTCCCGATTCGGTCGATATCCCTGCGCCTGTCAAAGCGACCAAATGCTTGGCATCCTTAATTAATTGAGCTGCTTTTTGATAATGATCCACGTTTTAACCTCTCCTTTACGAATATTATTCCCCCAATGAATCTCTGCTCTAAGTGTAGCGTTGATACATAAAAAAAGCTACTCCCCGAAGAGAGTAGCTTTCACCTTGGAAATATTCCAGTGGCATATCAAAATGATTATTCTGCGTTTTCGTCTTTGAAGCCGTATTTCTTGTTGAAACGGTCCACACGACCATCGGCTTGCGTGAATTTCTGACGTCCAGTGTAGAATGGATGAGAGTCTGATGAAATTTCAACACGAATTAATGGATACGTATTGCCATCTTCCCATTCAACTGTCTCGTTAGAAGTTCTTGTAGAACCAGATAGAAATTCATAACCTGTCGTAGTATCACGGAATACGACTGGATGGTATTCTGGATGGATATCTTTCTTCATTCTATTACTTCCTTTCTGCCGTGATCTATAGGCTAGACCACAGTTATTCGTACCTATATTGTGTAACATACGAATTGTAACACATACCATTATAGAACTCAATCAGAATTCGATTTAAAATCGATTAAATTTCGTAATATTCTCGAATATAATCTAAACGAGCTTGTCCTAAGGAAGTTAATTGATAAATTTTCCGGTCTGCATCAACATAAATTAAATCCGCTTTAAATAACTCTTTCAAAGTCGTGTTAATGATATTTTGATTCCACTTAAAGTGTTCTGACAGCGTATCGACTTCCAATTCTTCTTGTTCTTGATTTTGCTGAGTATGACTTTGAATATGTAATAAAATCAAATCTTGCTTCAATTGATGTTTACGACGTCTTTGAATAATTAGCGAAGTAATTAAGCCTTGACGATGGAATAAAAATACTAGGATAAATGTTAAGCCTGTAATGACGGAAGCCATCCCCCCAATCGATACATTCAGAACAATGCCGATAATATAACCCAAAGTGGCATTCCAAAAAGCGTAACAAGCCGATAACGTGAGCATACCACTTAAGGTTTTGCTCGTTAAATAAGCTGTTGCTCCAGGCCCCACTAAAAAAGCAACCACTAAAATCGCCCCTACAGCATCGAAGGATACGACCGTCGTAATTGAGACCAATGTCATCAATAAGTAAAAGAGCACGGTCATATTATAACCTGCCATGTAACCAAAATCACGGTCAAAGGTAGTAACTTTTAATTCTTTAAAGCATAGCGTCATAAATAAAAGGTTAACCCCGAATAAAACAACCATCTCAACCACCGCTCGTGGTAAATCCCACCCGAATAATTCGATTCGAGCAAATGGAGCGAATAATACTTCCCCAGTTAACACCACATCCATATCCAAATGAACATTGCTAGCAAAGCGTGTAATTAAAATGACTGCTAGCGCAAAGAAAAATGGGTAAACAATTCCAACCGCATCATCATTTTCTACCAGACCCGTTTGAGTCAATCCTTCAGTCGCCCAAACCGTTAAAATGCCAAAAGTTGCTGCACCAATAATCAGCAAAGGCGAGTCTAAATTTCCTGCTAAAAAGAAACCTAAGACAATCCCAAGCAAAACAGAATGTGAAATGGCATCGGCAATCATTGATAATTTACGTAGTACCAAAAAGGCGCCAATCAAAGCACAGGTCACCGCAGTTAAAATTAACAAGACATAAGATTCAAATGACGTTATAAATAACTTTAATATTTCATCCCATACTAACACTTTGATGACCTCCTTTGTCGCCAACGATGGATGACACCACGCCGTCCGATGACTAGAGAGATTAGGGCTAAGGTTGTCATTACGACAATAATGGTGGGGCCTGTACTAAATCCGAGATGGACAGTTGAAATATAAGTTCCAATCACTGCCGAGATACCTCCAACACCTGCAGCAATAAAACAGACTTTATGATATTGATTACTCCATTGTAAGGCTGTAACCGCTGGAACGATTAACAATGAAGCAATAAGGATTGTTCCGACTAATTTAAGACCTACCCCAATGATAAACATTGTCATTAAGACGAGTAAGGTATACATTGTTTTTGCATGAAATCCTGTAGCTTGACTATACCCTTCATCAAAAATAAAAATTTTAAATTCTTTAAAAAACAGAGCGAAAATGGATAATGAAATAATCGAAACAATCAATATCAAACGGACATCTTGTTCCATAATATACGCTGCTTGACCAAAGATATAATTATTTAATCCTGCTTGCGATTGTTGTGAATAAATGGGGTGTCCTTGAATCCAAGTTTTTAATACCATCCCCATCCCAAAGAACATCGATAACACAATGGCTAGAATCGCATCTAACTCAACTTTTGAATAATGATTGATTAACTGAATTAAGCCAAAAGCTAACGTCCCAGTAAATAGAGCTCCCAATAATAAATAAGTTGGATTTTTTGTTAACGTCAGCATAAAAGCAATAATAATCCCTGGATAAGCCGCATGCCCTATCGCGTCGCCAATCAGCGATTGTCCTTTTAACACACTTATCGTCCCAATCACACCTGCAGAACTAGCGAGAAGGAAGGTCCCTACCGCAATTAATATAAAGGAATAACTCGTTAAGATTTGCCAATCAAGCATAATTATTCCTCCTTCAGAAGGATAGCCTGCGCAGACAGCATTTGAGCTTCCTCGAGATTTTGTTTTGTAAAGACCTGATCAAGAGGGCCAGAAGCAATTAATTCTTTATTCAAGATGACTAAATAATCAAAATAACTTGATAAAGTATTCAAATCATGGTGAACAACAATCGATGTTTTTCCTTCAGATTGAGAACGTTCAAGAAAATCAATAATAATTGCTTCGGTTCGCTTATCCACCCCCGCGAGTGGCTCATCCATCATATAAATATCTGCTTGTTGAGCGATTGCTCTTGCAATAAACGTACGTTGGCGTTGACCGCCTGATAATTGTGAAATTTGACGATGGCGCAATTCATATAAGCCAATCTCTTCTAATGCCGCATCAGCAATCTCTCGATCGAGCTTCGTAGGGCGTTTAAGCCATCCTAAGTGGACATAACGGCCCATTAAAACCACATCTTCAACGGTTGTCGGAAAATTCCAATTCACCGAAGAAGTTTGTGGAATATATGCGATATCTTTCAATAATTCTTTCGCTTTTTTACCTTGAATCAAGACTTCACCTGCTAAAAGGGACTCTAAGCCTAGAATCCCTTTCAGTAGAGTGGATTTACCCGCGCCATTGGGACCAATTATCGCAGTCCTTGATCCTTGTGGAATATCTAAGTCCACATCCCAGATGACCGGTTTGTCATGATAAGCCATTGTCAAATCGCGAACTTGAATCAATGGTTGACTCATCATCAACACTCCTTTATTTAATTATTTTAAGTGACTTGTAATTAAATCAATATTATGTCGATACATTGTTAAGTATGTATCTCCAGGTTGTCCTTCCGGTGCCAGAGAGTCTGAGAATAATTCTTGACCTTCACCGTGAACGACTTCCACATCAAACCCTTTTGCTTTGCAAGCTTCTTTTAGTTTTTCCATTCGAGCAGGGTCTGTCGTAGATTCTGCAAAAATTGCTTTAATCTTGTTCTCGACAATCGCATTAACCGTCTCATCAATATCGGCATTCGCCACCTCTGTATCCGTTGATACACCTTGTGGTGCAATTACAGGAATTGCATAGCGTCTTGATAAGTAATTAAATGCATCATGCGGAGTGACTAAAAAACGATTTTCTTCTGGGATTGCTTGGAATTGTTCTTGCGCGTACTGGTCGAGTTCATCGAGTTCTGCTAAATAAGCTTCTTTATTCGCTTCAATGCTATCTTTCGCTTCAGGAACTAATTCAGATAATTTTGCCGCAGCATTATTAACCGCCTCTTTATACAAATCGATATCAAACCAGAAGTGAGGGTCAATGACTATCTCACCGTCCTGTTCCATCCGACCAACCTGATCTTCAGTAAAAGTCTCTGAAACTGCGTATCCTATTTCTTCTAAAACATCAATCATTCGACCTTCAAAGTGCAAACCGTGATATAATACCAAATCTGCTTCCTTTAACTTTACTAAATCTTGTGGCTTCGGCGTATAAACGTGCGGATCTTCTCCCGCCGGAATAATTAACTCATTATTCACTGCATCCCCAGCTAAAACATTCACCATATCATACAAAAACGAAGTAGTGGCGGTTACAGTTTTCTTCTCTTCAGCATGACCTACAAGACCAACTTGACCTAAACATAACATTCCTAAAACGAATGCAACAATTATTTTTTTAAATTTTGACATCTTTACATCTCCTTTAATATTTTCTAATTTAAGGCTACCCTAAAATAATTTTTAAGTCATCCTAAAATTGGTGCGGGGTTAATTTTTCATGTTATACTAACCTTAAAGGAGGCGACCTATGACACCGAGTAAAGAAAACTACCTGAAGGCGATTTTTGAAATGGGTGGTGGCACACGGCATGTGTCAAATAAAGAAATTACCCAATTACTTAACATCTCTGGAGCTTCCGCAACGGAAATGAATATTCGCCTGGAACAGCAAGGATTACTCCACTATATTCCCTATAAAGGTGCTAAATTAACTCAGTCTGGATTAGATTTATCCATTGAATTAATTCGTAAACATCGAATTTGGGAAGTTTTTCTCGTCGACGTATTACATTATGATTGGTCTGAAGTACATGAAGAAGCCGATCGCCTCGAACACGCTTCGAGCGACCGACTGATTGAACGTCTCTATCAATTTTTAGGACAGCCAACGCAGGATCCTCATGGCGGGACCATTCCGGTGCTCGGCAGTGGTTGGACGAGCGATAATTATTTGCCATTATCATCCCTTGAAGAACCTGTTAAATTCGTGATTCGAGCATTTAATGACCAGCGTGAGGTGTTAGATTACGCTGATCGATTAGGCATCTCTCTCAATGGATCCTATCAATTTATTCAACAAGAGCCCATTGACCAAGCCTATCGTATTATGAATTCGCAAGGTGATGAGTTGATAATTAGTCTTGATTTAGCTCAATCAATCTATATTGAATTAAACTAATAATACCGTGGAGCCGAATTTTTCGGTCTTCCACGGTATTTATGTTAAGCCTTGTTTTCAAAGGGGGTTAAAGCTTCAATCAAACGATTGAGTGCTTCTTCTAAAGTTGCTCTCGGACAAGCGAGATTGATTCGCATCAATCCCTCACCCGCTTCTCCAAACCAAATTCCTGCATTCAATGCTACCCCAGCTTTTCGATAAATTAAATCTTCGAGCGTGGCCTCATCGAGCAGATAATTCGAGAAGTCTAAAATAGATAGGTAGGTAGCTTGTAATTCTAGTACTTCAAGTGACGGCAGTGATTGAGCCAAACGCTCTTTCATATAATGATAATTATCATTGAGATAGACAATTAACGTGTCTAACCAGCTATCTCCATACTGATAAGCCGCTTCCACTCCAACAAAGCTGAGAGGATTACAGAGTCGAATTCCCATTTGTTCTAAGTGACGACTGAATTTTTGACGAATTCCTTCATCTGGAATGACCATCGCCGACCACTGTAATCCCGCAATATTAAATGATTTACTCGGAGCCATACAAGTAATAATCCTTTGATAATAGGCTTCGCCTAATTGTCCTATCGTTGTGAACTCATACCCTGGCATAATAATATCGTTATGGATTTCATCCACAATGACTTGAACATCATATTTGAAGCAAATATCAAACATCCGTTTCAATTCATCAGGTGTATAAATTCGACCTAATGGATTATGCGGTGAGCATAAAATAAATAAGCGAGTCAGTGGATCTTTGGCTAGCGTTTCGAAGTGTTCAAAATCGATTTGATATTGATCTCCCTGACGAATTAATGGGTTATTAGCTACTTGTCTTCCATTATTGATAATACTGTGATAGAAAGGTGGATAGACGGGTTGTTGGATTAGTACTTGGTCCCCGGGTTGGGTAAAAACTTGAATCGCATTATTTAAACCTACGACGACCCCTGGTGTATTTACAATCCATTCGGATTTGATTGTCCAATGGTGACGGCGTTCGACCCAACTTGCAAAAGCTTGATTTGCTTGTTCCCCCATTGAGTATCCATAAATTCCATGTTCTACTGCTTGTTTTAAATGGTTGATTACTTCGGGTGGTACTCGAAAATCCATGTCTGCTACCCATAGTGGTAGCGCTTCTTGATTACCAAACATCTCTTCTAAGGTCTGTGGATCCCACTTTTTACTTAAAGTGCCTCGCCGTTCCACAACTTCATCAAATTGATACATCTTCTGCCCCTTCTTTCGTAATCTCTAGTCAAATAATTCGCCTAATATATTATATAAACTATGTAATTCTTCTTCAGTAAAGGTAATTCCTTTCCCCATTTTTGAATAGTCCGAACTCCAGTCACGAATATCATACTTTGCTTCGCGCCCATTCCAAGAAACGCGGGTTAATTCTTTAGACCAACCGTTCGGTTTTTCCGATAATACACCGACGTGCTCTTGAATTTCAAAACTAAATTCTGCCATCTCTTCTATCCTTTCAATGCTCTAAAGCTACATTGCCATATTGTCCGTTTACAAGTTCTAGTAATTGGTCTGGTTTCATCCCAACTGAAAATTTAATTCTTCCACCACTAAAAATTATTTTATCAAGTGTCTTCGCCGAATCATCAAGAATTGTCACGAAGTGTTTTTTCATCCCGATTGGCGAGCACCCTCCGTGCACATAGCCAGTTAAAGGTAATAATTCTTTCTCTTTAATCATATGGATACTCTTCTCACCCACGACTTGGGCTGCTTTCTTGAGATCCAACTCACAATCGAGTGGAATTACAAAGACATAGTGTTCCTTTGACTTCCCAACGGTTACCAACGTTTTATAGATTGGGGCATCGGGGATAGAAGGAGTATCACCTTCAAATTGATATGCATCATAGTCCAGACGTTGTTGATCTAATATTCGCATTACATTTGTTTTATCTTTTTTTGCCATTTTATTCATCACCTAATACGAACGCAACTCAAATTGATCGATATCTTCTTGAGTTAACCCTCTCAATGTCGCTAACATCAGTTGAAGTGCATCCTCAAAATCTTGATAACAAATATAGCTTGCATGACTGTGAACATATCTTGCAGGCACACTGATCACACCACATGGAATACCCTGTTGCGCTAAATGAATCGAACCAGCATTCGTACCGCCACCTTCCCTTACAGCATGTTGAAGCGAGATGTTCTTTGCCTCAGCTGCGGATTGCAGCCATTGAATAATTCGTGAATTTGATATATAGCTTACATCGCGGTGACGTATTTGCGGTCCAAAACCTAATTTTCCTTGTTCGAGTGCATCGCTCGATGTAAAGTCATCACTTGGGCAACCTTCAAATACAAAAGCCATTTGTGGCTTGACCCGTTGTGCTGTCACTTTAGCGCCGCGAAGTCCAACTTCTTCCTGAGTAGAGAATGCAGCCACTAGATTATACGGTAGCTGATCTAATTCATCCGCCAGCTCATTCATAATCGCTACCGACAATGCAACGCCAATCCGATCGTCAAAAGCTTTGCCTAAAACAAAGCCGGTCTCGCTTTTTACTTCCGCTTGCGTGGCTGGAACGATTGGCTGTCCTACTTCAATTCCATAGACTTCAATGGCTTCTTCGCGTGATCTTACGCCCACATCAATTTTCAAGTCTTGAAGTTCTATCTTGCGTTCACGTTCAGCTGGGGTTAAGAAGTGAATGGGTTTGGAAGTACAAATACCTCGAATATATTCTCCCCAACGATTACGGACAAAGTACGTCTGTCCGGCAATATGTTCATTCATCCACCCTCCCAATGTCTGGAGCGTAATTAAGCCGTGCGCATCAATGCCTTTAACCATTAAGGCTACTTCATCTAAGTGCGCATCTAACATCACAGTTGGTTTACTTGAATCGATAGACTGGAGATTAAAGTAAGTATTATGCATGGAATCTACCTGCATCGAGTAAGAACCCCTAAATTGTTGCAACACTTCAACAACTTCCTCTTCGAATCCAGGAGCTCCTTTCGCGTTCGATAGTGCCGTAATTAAGTCAATATATTTCATCGCCTGCCTCACTTTCTATATATCTAATTATAGAAGAAACACCCTTTATCGCCAAGCGCTTCCAAGAATATTTCATGATACTTCTATAGATCAAAAAAGACGACGGTACCGTCGCCTTATTATTTCATTTGAGTTAGTTGATTCATTTGTGCAAAGAAATCTTCATTATTCGCTGTATTCCGCAACATATTAACAAATTGATCGGTATAATCTAGCGAATCACCGGTCATCATTCGACGGAAATTCCAAATCGATTCTAGCTGTTCCGGCATCATTAATAGTTCTTCTTTTCGCGTACCTGAACGTTGAATATCAATCGCAGGGAAAATACGTCGCTGCGCTAACTGACGTGACAGGTGCAACTCCATATTCCCGGTCCCTTTAAATTCTTCATAAATGATATCGTCCATCCGGCTTCCCGTATCAACTAAAGCAGTCGCTAAAATAGTCAGTGAGCCACCGTCTTCAATATTGCGAGCCGCTCCAAAGAAGCGTTTTGGGAAATAAAACGAAGCCGGGTCTAAACCACCACTTAATGTTCGCCCACTCGGTTTGACTACTAAGTTGTATGCTCGAGCTAAGCGAGTAATACTATCCATTAGAATTACAACATCTCGTCCATCTTCTACCAGTCGCATTGCCCGATCTAAAACGAGTTCCGCAATTCGAATATGATTTTCAGGTTTTTGGTCAAAGGTTGACGAAATAACTTCGCCTCTTACTGAACGTTCAATATCGGTCACTTCCTCGGGACGTTCGTCGATTAAAAGCACTAATAACTCGACATCTGGGTAATTGGTTGCAATTCCATTCGCGATTTCTTTTAAAGTCGATGTCTTACCGGCCTTCGGTGGCGATACAATCAACCCACGTTGTCCAAATCCAACGGGTGATACAATATCAATCATCCGATTGGTTAACACATTGACTTGATACTCTAATTTAATTTGCTCATCAGGATACAGTGGTGTCAGGCTCGGGAAGTGATCTCGTTCCTTCGCTAATTCTGGATCTTTCCCATTAACCGTTGAGACTTGCATTAAGCCATAATAACGTTCGTTTGATTTGGCAGGACGAGCTGGCCCTGCCACTTTATCACCATTTCTCAAATCAAAACGACGAATTTGAGAGTTAGAAATATAAATATCTTCTTGACTTGGTGAATAGTTAATCGGACGTAGAAAACCGAAATTATCACCAGGGATAATATCTAGGACTCCTTCAACATTGAAAAAGCCTTGTTTTTCTTCTTGCGTACGCATTACTGCGAGTGCTAATTCTTTTTTATTTAATTCACTATAATTAGGAATTTCCAACTCTTTCGCATAATTATAGAGTTCTTTCACTTCTTTATTGAGTAACGTTTCTAAGGAGAATTCATCGCTCATTGATTGCCTCTTTCTAATACGTTCATTCCAATTATTCGTCCTCTTCAATCATCTCAATATCCGCGCCGATTGCTTTTAATTTATCAACAATATGCGCATAGCCTCTTAAAATATGGTCAACTCCAGTAATCACCGTCTCTCCCTCAGCCATGAGACCTGCGATGACAAGACAAGCTCCTGCTCGTAAGTCACTTGCAACAACCGGAGCTCCGGTCAGCTTGCAAGGGCCTTTTAGGCGAATAATATCGCCATCGACACGAATATCTGCTCCCATTCGATTTAGTTCTGGAATATGCTTCACGCGTTGTGGGTAAATTGTATCCATAATGGTCCCTTCTCCGCGCGTCTTCAGCAATAATGCAGTTAAAGGTTGTTGTAAATCAGTTGCAAAACCAGGATATGGTAAGGTCTTAATGTTAACCATATTGAGCTCATCTGTGCGCTCGATATCGATCGAATCTTCGCCAATCGTCATTCGTGCGCCCATCTCATCTAATTTCGCAATAAAACTTTCAATATGTTCATAAATCACGTTATTAATCCGGACTTTCTCTCCCATAGCTACTGCTAAAGAAATATACGTCCCGGCTTCGATACGGTCAGGGATAATCGTATGATTGGTACCTGTTAATTCTTTCACACCTTCAATCCGGATTACGTTGGTTCCAGCACCACGAATGTTGGCTCCCATTTTATTCAGTAATGTGACAACATCAATAATTTCAGGTTCTCTTGCCGCATTCTCGATAATAGTCTTACCTTCTGCTTTAACAGCAGCTAAAATAGCATTAATTGTTGCTCCAACAGACACGACGTCCATATAAATTCGGTTGCCTTTTAGTCCATTTGGCGATGTCAAGGTAATGACACCGTACTGATCATCAACTTGTGCGCCTAAAGAGCGAAAAGCTTTCAAATGTTGGTCAATCGGGCGAGGCCCTATGACACAACCGCCAGGTAATCCAATGACTCCCTCACCGAACTTAGATAAAAGTGACCCCATAAAGTAATATGACGCTCTTAAACTTTGAATTTTACCTGTTGGCATCGGAATGGATTGAATTTCTGTCGGGTCGATTCGTAATACGTTATCTTTGAATTCTGTTTTAACGTGAAAATCATTCAATATTTCAATCAATGAGTGCACGTCTTGAATATCTGGTACACCCTCTAAGACAACTTCAGAATCAGCCAAAATAGCTGCTGGAATTAAAGCCACAGTACTATTTTTGGCACCGTTAATTGTAATTTCTCCATTCAGTGGATTTCCACCGCGTATAATCAACTTTTTCATAGTTTACTCCCTTAGTTTAAAAATCTTGATGTATCGACGTGCGCAATTCTTCGTCAATATTACTTAAAATACCTATCTGTCTTGGATCATTCAATTGAGCTTGCTGACATAAATGATGCAACAGTTGGTGAATCTCTTCCGCTGTCATTAAGCTCCGGTGATAAATCCGCTCTGGCGACAAGTAAATGGCTTCGTGCGCAACGATATTACGTATATCTTTTTCAATTCGACGCAATGTTTGTGCAGGGGTTACAAAGGACGGATCCATTGTATCTTGCATCAATTTAATTAAATGGCTCGAAGACACATAATGGCCATAGTTAAAATAATCACCATAATAATTTTGCCATGTTTTGCGGATTACATTATCATCCGCCTCAATTTTTTCTTGAATCCAATGAAGACCTTTATAAATCTGGCGCCCATCATCAGTTGGTTTAATAACAGGTTCCATATAATGACTCAATTCCGGAATGGCATGCCGTTCAATTAATAATGCAAAGAGATCTACCATAACTGGTGAGATTGCTCTGAAATAGTCTGTCCAAGCTTGACGCTCATAGAGTTGATTCATATGGTGAATATAGCTGTAGATTCTTAATTCTAATTGCGAAGGTGCTAGCAAGTAATTTCGTTCTAACACCACGGCTAATTCACGGATTGACTCTAAATCATTGGTGAGATATGCTTGCGCAAGTTGCGTTAAGGTGATTTGCTTTTGCCACTTCTTGGCATCTGCTTGGTGAAGGGTTTCTTGAAGGATTGAATACTGACGATGCTCAATCATATGCTCTGTTAATGCAGCAAATACGTGATGCTCACATTCTTTGTATTGTACTTCCATTTTGCGCTCCCCTCCATTTCATTCATATCGCTCATCGATTTTAACACATTTGGCTATAAATATAAAGTTGATATACCTATTCAATCATTGCTATAATAAAGCTCACTTATTAATACGATGTAATTTAAAAGAAAGGATCACTTAGATGAATTCATCGCACTTAACAGATCGCTCTCCAATCAGCGGTACTACCCTTAAAATTGTCGGAATGCTGTCAATGTTGATTGATCATGTGGGGGCTTTTTTATTGTTGCCATGGATCAATTTTCAATTGATAGGCATAACATCTGCGGACGCTCAATCTGCTGCCACTTGGCAACAGATTTACTATGCTACGCGTGCTATTGGCCGGTTGGCCTTCCCTATTTTTTGCTTTCTAATTGTTCAAGGTGCTATTCATACTCGTAATATCCAACGTTACCTACTTCGTTTAGGGATATTCGCTTTATTATCTGAGATCCCCTTTGATCTTGCCAGATCGCAAGTGATTTTTGATTTTTCTGCCCAAAATGTATACTTTACGCTCTTTCTAGGATTACTCACATTGGCCGGTATGAAACATTTTAAAGCCAACACACTAATTCAAGTAGCGATTATTTCTTCCACTTGCGCACTCAGTTATTTTTTAAACACAGATTATGATATTTTTGGTGTTTTATTGATTGTTGTATTGTATCTTTTTAAAGCCGAACGTCTTTATCAAGTGCTAGCTGGAAGCTTCATTTACTTAGGCTATAATTTTTACGCTTTACCAAGCTTTATTTTGATTTACTTTTATAATGGACAGCGGGGTAAATTCAACTCAAAACTATTTTACTTATTTTACCCAATTCATTTAATTATTTTAGCAGGTTTGGCTCGCTACTTAATCTACCCATAACTTTTGTTGTTGTTCTCGTTTTGCTTGGTAATGTAAGTATAATAAATTAAAATCATTATTTGTTTTAGCATCCCATGGCTTATCTTTGCCGCAATAGTGCAAGAAGACAGTTTCTTGCATCACGCGCTGAGCAGTCATGGGATGTTCGCTAAATAGTTCATACACTTTTGGATAGCGAACGTCATAGTTATAAATTTCATCTGGAATTAAATGAATATGGGCTCCGTACAGACCATTTAAGACGTCTTGGTCTGGTAAAAGTAATAGGCGCCGATTGGCCTCAATATAATCAAAAATCACCTTATCTGACACATTCTGCCGGCAAGCTTCCAAATTAATTAATAATACGCCTGTATTAATATATTCTTCAAGCTGAGGATTTTGTAGACGCAATCGATTAAATTTTTCCCTCGTCTCATTAATTAATCGCCCATGGCTCGCTCCCGCGTAATAGTTAGCTCCCATTTCTAAATCATACAATGAATCGAGCGCATTAATACATAATATATCAGCATCTAAATATAAGACTCGCTCTAAATGATGAGGTAAATAATCGTGCGCCAACAGTCGATAGTAGATTGTCTCATTCCAGTGTTTTAGGACCGGGGCATGTTGAAAGGCTTCCGCATCAATTAAAATAGGGTGGTACGTCATCTGATAAGCTTCACACCATTGGCTGATCCGTTGATTTTGCGCTAAAGGTTGTTTTTGTAAAACAAAAATATCGAAATGTGGTTGTGGATTATTTATGCGAATAGAATATAATGTCGTCAGCATCGGTTCGACAAATCGTTCATCAATAGAAAATAATATATTCATCGGCTTCTCCTTCGTCTCTTTAAGTCTCATTATAACATGATTTATAGATAACGCTGATAATGAAACCCACAAAAAAAGCTGTGACATCCGTCACAGCTTTCTTGAATTTTATGCTTTACCTGTTGATCCAAACATATCCATTGTTTCTTTGGTAATTTTAATAATCGCTTCTTTACCAGGCCCAATGATTTTACGTGGGTCATAGACTTTGTCATCGGTTGCTAATTTTTCACGAACCGCTTTCGTCCATTGTTGTTGCAATTCCGTGTTCACGTTAATTTTAGCATGACCACGTTCAATTGCTTTTTTAATTTGATGTTCTGGAATTCCAGATCCACCGTGTAATACTAGCGGTGTTTGAGTCGCTTCAGAAATAGCTAACATTTCATCAAAACCTAAAACAGGTTCTCCTTGGTAAGGTCCGTGAACAGAACCGAGTGCCGCTGCTAACGCATCCACTCCAGCCTCTTTTACCATACGTTCACATTCATGAAGGTCTGCATACTGGATACCACCAATTACGCCATCTTCTTCTCCACCAACCGTACCTACTTCTCCTTCGACCGATACGCCTTTAGGATGCGCGTAGTCAACAACTTCTTTCGTCATACGAATATTGTCTTCAATTGGATGATGAGATCCATCGAACATAACAGATGAATAACCTGCATCAATCATTGCTTTACATGTTTCAACACTTGAACCGTGGTCTAAGTGTAAAGCAACTGGAACCGTAATATCCATTGTTTCTAATAAAGCATTGACCATCGCTACAACAACTTCTGGCCCTCCCATATATTTTGTCGCTCCTTCAGAAGCTCCTAAAATAATTGGAGATTTATTTTCTTGTGCTGCTTGCAATACAGCTTGGGTCCATTCAAGGTTATTAATATTGAATTGACCAACCGCATAATGTTCCTCTTTTGCTTTATTTAACATTTCTGTCATACTGACTAATCGACTCATTTATAATCTCCTCTCAGATATTCTGATTCTATTATACCTTATTGTTTTCGATGACAACAGTATTTTTATGAAAACTTTTTGTTTTAATTTACATCGTAATTTTCGCTATGTTCAATACTTGCTTGAATTAATCCCGCAAAGAGTGGATTTGGTCGGTTTGGTCGTGAAGTGAATTCTGGATGTGCTTGTGTTGCAATAAAGAATGGATGATTTGGCAGCTCAATCACTTCAACTAATTTGCCATCTGGGCTCACACCGGAGAAGTGTAAGCCGTGTTTTTTTAACATTTCACGATATTCATTGTTAAATTCATAACGGTGACGGTGTCGTTCATTCATTTGGTCCGCATTACCATAAAGGCGTTTTGCTAATGAACTTTCTTCTAAGACCGCTGGATATAAACCTAAACGCAAGGTACCTCCCACTTGATCGACGTCCGTTTGATCGGTCATTAAATCGATAATACGGTATGGCGTATTCGGGTCGATTTCAACAGAATGCGCATCTGTCAAATTCGCAACATAACGCGCAAACTCTACGGCAGCGAGTTGCATCCCTAGACAAATTCCTAAAAACGGTACGTTATGCGTGCGTGCATAATTAATTGCTAAAATCTTACCATCGATACCACGTTTCCCAAATCCGCCAGGAACAACAATTCCATCAACATCTTGCAATGCTTCTTGAACATTTTTTTCATTAATTTTGTCAGACGCAACCCATTTAATATCGATATCTGCATCATATTGGTACCCCGCATGTTTCAATGCTTCAACGACTGAAAGATAAGCATCCGGTAACTCAATATATTTCCCTACAATCGCAATTTTAACGCTCTTAGATAGATTTAAAACACGTTGTTCCAATTCTTCCCAAGCGGTCATATCAGCCGGCGGAACATCAAAACCAAAATAATCAACGACAAATTGGTCCATCCCTTGCTCTTGAATGGATAAAGGAATCGTGTAAAGTGTTTCAACATCGCGAGATTCAAAGACTGCCTTATAGGGTACGTCGCAAAATAGCGCCAATTTTTCTTTTGTAGAAGAAGGGATTGGCTCTTCGGTTCGAACGACTAGCATATTAGGCTGAATACCGAGTGAACGAAGTTCTTTTACACTATGCTGGGTCGGTTTTGTTTTTAATTCACTCGATGCTTTCAAGTATGGGATTAATGTTGTATGAATATAGAGAACATTCTCAGGCCCAACATTTGCCCGCATTTGACGTAGCGCCTCTAAGAAAGGAAGACCTTCAATATCCCCTACGGTTCCTCCTACTTCCGTAATCACAATATCTGCATCCGTTGTTTCAGCCGCTCGCATGATTTTCTCTTTGATTTCATTCGTGACATGAGGGATTACTTGAACGGTACGACCATCGTAGGCACCTTGACGCTCTTTGCGTAAAATCGTGTCATAGACTTTACCAGCAGTCACGCTAGAGTATTGGTTTAAGTTAATATCAATAAACCGTTCATAGTGCCCTAGGTCTAAGTCGGTTTCAGCGCCATCTTCTGTCACATAGACTTCCCCATGTTGATAAGGACTCATCGTCCCTGGGTCGATATTTAAATACGGATCAAATTTTTGGATATTAATTTTTAATCCACGATTTTTTAAAAGTCTTCCAAGTGAGGCTGCGATAATTCCTTTTCCGATGGATGAAACGACGCCACCTGTTACAAATATATATTTAGTCATATTACTCCTCCTCATTAATTTGGCGATTAAGATCTGCTGACTGGTTGCTTCTTAAAATAAAAAAACTCCTCATCCAGCATGGGATAAGGAGGCTCAGTTTGTTTTGATTCGACTTCTCGCTATGAGAAGTGCCCAAGATAAATAATAATTGATTTTCACACGAGAGTCAACAGTGAGTTCTGCTCTATTCTGTCAACTATTCGTGATCCTCATCATATTCTTCGTCTTCATCTAAACTATCTTCATCTTCATCGTACTCTTCACCGATATCTCCGATCTCATCATCATAATCTTCGAGATCATCGTCCAGTTCATCGGGATCATCTTCAAAGTCATCAAGTTCACGATCATATTCGATATCGTCATCATCTTCATCTTCATCGCTATCTTCATCGAGATCATCATCTTCAAATTCTTCGTCGTAATGATCTGAATCTTCTGGGTCATCCGAATCATAGTCGACCACATCATCTCCGTAAACACTTCGTTTCGATTTACGACGGCGGCGTGGCGCGCTTTCCTCATCAGAGGTGGCTGTCTCTTCATCAATCTCATCAATTGCGAACCATAATCTTAATCCCCAACGGTTATCTCCAACAGAGATAAAACGACCATCAATATTTAAATCGGTATAAAAACGGGCCATAAAACGATTCAACTCATCATCATTTAATTCTAAATATTCTTGTAACTTCATTAAAAGGTCATTAAAGTGATGGATTTCTCCACTTTCTTCAAGAATAGCATAAGCAACTTCAATCCAAGACAATTCATTTTTTTGTTGACCTGCTAAGGTTTTTAATTCCATTATGGGCACTTCCTTCCTGACTTTATTATCTTACCGACTTAGTGATTAAATTGCAATTGAAATTGATATTCTCCCAAAGGTCCTTGGGGTACAGAGAGCTGATAAGCGATATCCAAGCTGACATAATCTGAAGATGCTTGATAAGCTAATTGATTGGTATGTACATCAAGTAACCATAATCCCTGGGGGGTCATATACGGTGTTTGCGTTGTTAATTGATGCTTGAATTGTAAGGTATATTCTGGCATTCGAATCTCCAAGTGATCTATTTGCGCATCGTTCGCCCATTTTAAACTCACATTACGTTGCATCGCATCTTGATATTCAATTTTTCGGTATGACTTCAATTCCGTATAGATTCCTTCACAAGACAATTCTTCGACTTCCCATTCATCGCAGTGACTATATCGAATTAATTGCTTTACTTTAACCTCTACGCTTTGACGCTTCATTCAATTTCTCCTCCTGTACACATTCCTATTATAATCAAATTTCTGCTATAATGAAACTATCGTTACAGATAACTTTATAAATCGATAACAATGAAGTTTAAGATTGGAGTTTTTATGACACAATTAAATGATTTTCTAGCAACTTTCCAATGGCAGACATTAAATGAAGCGAACAACCCAGATGATCAAGATGTAAACAGTGCCTTAGCTTATCAGGACGCTTTAGTACGCTATATCGTACAGCAAAATCAAACTCAGCATGACAAACCCTATGGCGTTCTCCACTTCTATTCAACAAAAATCGACAGCATCTACCTTGGAGCAAAAGATACCCGCGTTGAAAGATTCAATCAAGGAATCGCTTATTTAAAGGATAATGACTATCGAATTGCGGTTCGACCTCATGGTGGATTATGCGTCATTAGTGATCCTGGAATTTGTAATGTCAGTTTCGTTGTAGACTCAGATTATTTCGCCTTATCAATTGATGAAGGCTATCAATTGATGGTCGATCTAATAGAAACACTACTCAACCCATACCATCTTCAAGTAGAAAGCTACGAGATTGTTGATTCCTATTGCCCAGGGAGCTATGACATTGTTGTAAATGGTTTAAAATTAGGGGGCATTGCCCAAAGACGTTTCAAATCAGGCGTAGCCATTGCGGCTTATCTAAGTATTGAAGGTAATCAAGAAGAACGTAGCCGATTAGTTCAAACTTTCTACCGGATTAGCGAGGCCGATCCGACCTATCCGCTTGTCAATCCAGCAAGTATGACGACACTCAGTCAATTGCTCGACCAACCCATTACGGTAGAGCAATTCGAGCAAATGATTATGACATATTTTGAATCGCACACCGAAATTCAACCACTAAGCTATCAAGATTCTACCCTTGATTCAATCTATCAAGAGATGCTATTAAAGCAACACCAACGCAGTTCTAAGTATCAGCTATAACACTATAAAGGAGCAGACGATGACTACTTATCAAGCCCGATACGAGCAACAAATTTTACCTCGTGAAAAAGTTTTTCGTGACCCTGTTCATGGTTATATACATATTCGAGATAACTTAATTTTACAGTTAATTGATACGAAAGAGTTTCAACGTCTGCGCCGAATTCGCCAACTAGGTACTTCAGCTTATATCTTTCATGGCGCTGAGCACAGTCGCTTCAATCATTCGTTAGGCGTTTACGAAATCACACGCCGTATTATAAATAATTTCCAGCGAAACTATCCTTCAGTAGAAGCTGGGGATGGTCTTTGGGATGACAACGAGCGCCTAGTGACACTTTGTGCCGCTTTATTGCATGATATAGGGCATGGCCCATTCTCGCATACTTTTGAGTCTATTTTCCAGACAAATCATGAAGCAGTGACGCAACAAATTATCACTTCTCCTGAGACCGAAGTGCACCAAGTGCTGCTTCAAATGGGAACTGATTTCCCGGATAAAGTCGCCAGTGTGATTAATAAAAGTTATCCGAACCGTCAAGTCGTTCACATTATTTCAAGTCAAATTGATGCTGACCGTATGGACTATTTAGTTCGAGATGCTTATTACTCTGGAGTAACTTATGGCAAATTCGATACAACACGTATCTTACGCGTCATCCGCCCTTACCAAGGCCAGATTGTCTTTGATTTTACTGGGATGCATGCGGTTGAAGATTATGTTATTAGCCGTTATCAAATGTATATGCAAGTATACTTTCACCCAGTTGCACGAGGTATGGAGGAAGTCTTAAAAAATCTCCTCGCTCGAGCCCGAGATTACTTCCAACAATATCCAAGTCGGATCGCCTCCTGCAGTGAATATTTGGCACCATTTCTAGAAAATCATTGGACACTCGCGGACTATCTCAAGTTAGACGATTATGTATTAACAAGCTATATCTCAGCATGGATTGAGGAAGAAGATACCATCTTATCCGACTTAGCTTATCGCTTTATCAATCGCAAACCTTTCAAATCCTTACTCACCACAGAAGCAACCATTACGGAATTAACTTTAGCCATTCAAGAAGAATTAGTTCAAATGAATTTAGACCCTGAGTATTATTTCGGTTCTAATTCTTCATTTGATTTACCATATGACTTCTATCGACCGAATGCTACAAGTCAAAGAACTCAAATTGATTTAATTACCAAAATGGGCCAAATTGTTGAGCTCAGCCAAGTTAGCCCGCTAGTCCAATCATTTGCTGGAGAGCAACGCGGAGACCACCGGCTCTATTATCCACGTGAGCTAATTCATCAACTGCTAGAAACAGATCCGGAATTATTGACAGAAAATCAAACGAAAGTACTATTGGCTTATCAAGCCGAAATCAATGACGTGACCTTTAATATTCAAGAAAGACTCTTTTAATAAATAAACACCTCACAACGCTTTTTAGAGTGACCCCAATTAGTTGGACCAAAGAGATAAGCATATTTTGCTTGTCTCTTTTTTATGTGTATAGGATTTAATCCTTAAGCAGTTTGTGCCTGTCTATATTCAACAGGACTTAACCAGCTCAACTTTTCCTTAATTCGCTCTTCGTTATAGTAACGAATATAATCAATGATTGCTTGTTCCAATTCCTTGTAACTTCGATAAACTTTTCCATAATACATCTCTTGTTTCATTACACCAAAGAAATTCTCTATCGGTGCATTATCGTAACAGTTGCCTTTACGTGACATACTTTGAAATATTTGATGTTCTTCCAATAACGCTTGATATTCTTTCATTTGATAAGCCCAACCACGGTCTGAATGGAAGGTTCGTCGATAAGAGCAGTCTTTTGAAACTTCAATCGCTTCCACTAATGCTTCAAGCATCGTTTCTTTATTAGGCTGATGAGAAACTTTAAAACTAATGATTTCTAGATTGTACAAGTCCATAAAAGGATCTAAATATAATTTCTTTACTTGAAGCTTGCCCGAATCATCTGCTTCATAGTATTTGAACTCTGTTGTGTCCGTCGTAATCTTCTGATACGGTATCGAGCTTTCGAATCGACGATTGATTCGATTGGGTGCAATTTGTCCGACAATGCCTTTATAACTATTATATCGACGATATTTGCGTCCAAAGTTTTTGACTTGAATCTTTAATTCTTGACAGATGCGTTGAACTTTCTTTCGATTGATTTTCAAGCCATCTTTTACAAGTTTTGCATGAATTCGACGGTAGCCATAATTTGAATGTGCCTCACGGATTGACATTATTTTTTCTTTTACTTCTTGATCTGGATCTGGTTTTTTCCATTGAGACTGCCAATACATATAGGTGGATTTAGGGAAGTTGATTGCCGCAAGAATCTCAGTTAAGGTAAATCTTTCTTGTTGACGGAGCTTGTGGATGATTCTTGCTTTGTCTTCGTTGCTTTCTGTAGCCGCAAGCTCTTTAGCATTTCCAAGTACTCATTTTTAATGGTCTGCATTTTAAGCTCATATTCAAGCTCTTTAATGCGATTGTTTGCCCGTTCTAAATCCGTTATTTTCAGTGGCTGAGAATCCATTTGATTTTTGTTTTTAGATTGTTTATTTCTAGACATCGGTGGCCTCCCTCGTTTTCGAGAAAGTCCTTCAACCCCTTGATTATGGTACTCTTGACGCCATCTAGCAATGAGACTTGGATTATTTAATCCCAACTCATTCGCTACGTCTTGATAGGACTTCTCACTTGCTTCATACAACGTAATTGCCTTCAACTTAAATTCTACACTGTATGAATTACTTTTGCGAGAACGTTTTAAACCTTCTATACCTAAAGTTTGATAAGCGTTGATCCATGTTCTAATTTGAATAGTCGATTTGAACTGATATTTTTTAGCCAATGATCTTAAGCTGATGGTTCCAGAAAGATACTCTGCGACCACTTTCATCTTGAATTCTAAACGATATTTAGCCATACAAATACCCCCTAAAGTTGGATTTTTCTTGGTCCAACTTTAGGGGGTCAGTTCATTTTGTGAGGTGTTTTGATTTAGAATTAAATTAAATTCTTATAGGTCATCTTGATCTGACCAAGCGGGCACATCGCCACCGTCTGAGACTTCAGCTAATTTTTCTTTGACTTCATCTGTTTGGTATAGAGAAACGATAAAGCGATATACTTCGTTATCTTTGTCGTCTTTACGTGTTGCAATAACATTTTTGTAGTCATCACTTAATTCTGCTGGATTATCCGTATCTAAGAAAATAGCACTTTCTTGATTTAAACCTGCATCCAGTGCAAAAGTATTATTAATTACTGCGGCTGCAACGTCCGGTAACACACGAGCTAATTGACCCGCTTCTAATTCTTCAAATTGAATATTTTTTGGATTTGAAGTAATATCTTTCACTTCTGGTAAGATGCCTGCGGCATCATCAACTTCAATGACGCCCGCTAATTCTAAAGCAAGCAACGCGCGACCACCATTAGTAGGGTCATTAGGAATTGCAACCGTATCGCCATCCTTTAATTCATCTAATGATTCGATTTTATCAGAGTAAACTCCGATTGGTGTGACATATGTATAACCAATTGGAACTAAATCTCCATCGTTTGAGTCGTTCCAATCATTTAAGAATGCGACATGTTGGAATGCATTTAAATCAACTGAGCCATCTTGCAGTGAAATATTTGGTTGTACGTAGTCTGTGAATAAGACAATCTCAATTTCGATGCCTTCCTCCTTCGCTCTCTCCGCTACAACTTTCCAAACTTCTTCTTCAGCCTCACTACATACGCCAACCGTTACTTTTTCATCTTCAAATTTAGGCTCTGCGGATACTTCGGTACCTAGACCAATGAATGACCCCGCTAAAACAACCGCTGCAGATAAAGCTTTTAAAAATTTTTTCATTTTACATTCTCCTTTTTATAAAATCTAGTACGACAACAACTTGACTCACCAATCGTTTCAGATTGGCTATGCGACAGACTCTCTCAGATTAACCACAATCCAAAATAAAAACTCCCGTCCTTCATAATTGAAAGGACGAGAGTTATACTTCGTGTTACCACCTTTATTTGTTGTTATATTACTATAACAACCTCTACCAGTGCGGAAGGATACTAAACTACGATACCTTCGATACTGTGGCATGGATAACGGGTGCTTCCGTTCATTCTTATTGCTTAAGCATTCAGAATGACCGCTCAGTGACCATTTTCAATTAAGTTTTTCTTACTTACTCTCACCACACGTAAGCTCTCTGAGAAGAATTGCTCAATTTACTTTTCACATCATTGCGTTTCTTAATCTGTGACATTATCTTACCCTCTCATAAAATAAATGTCAACACTTTTTTGAAAAACTTTTCAGAAATTAATTTTCTAGATGTTTACTGGCACGTCGTGTTAAATAATTGAAAATTAATTGCGAAATAAAAACAATCAATAAAATCAATAGGGTAGAAACAATAATAACATCGTAGCGACTACGGTTATAACCTCGGGCAATCGCAATCGTTCCTAAGCCACCCCCACCAACATAGCCAGCCATCGCCGTTAAACCAATTACATTAATCACGGTTGAAGCTGTTACGCGTAAGAGCGAGGTCAGTCCTTCTCTTAAATAGACTCGCGTAATAATATCAAAGTTTGATGAGCCCATCGCTTGAGCCGCCTCAACAACGCCAGGGTTTACTTCCAGCAAAGCAATCTCAACTTGACGGGCAAAAAATGGAATCGTACTAATAATCGTCGGAATAGTTGCAGCGGTAGGTCCGGTTGTTTTACCGACAATCCAACGTGTCACCCCTACCAATAATGCGAGTAAAATAATAAAAGGAATCGATCGGAAAATATTGACAAAGGTATCTAAGACACGGTAAATAAACCGATTCTCTAAGATGCCCCCTTTTCCGGTAACGGTCATAATAACTCCCATAACAAGGCCAATTAAGCCCCCGATAACCATCGATACGAGTAACATATAGATTGTTTCCCAAGTTGCTGTTACAAATTCATCACGTAAATCCCAAGCATATGGGAAGTGCTGCTGAATAAAATCGAGCATTTGGACAGAAGTGTCTTCCCAAGTTAATACAGGTTGCATTAATAATCGCCCCCTTCTACATTTACATATTCACGTAATAGTTCGTTATAGCGTTGAACCATAATGCCTTGGTCTGTCATGCCTTGCACAGCATGTTCAACTTGTTGTCGATTTCCCTCTAATCCAATAAGTAAATTACCTACAGGCGTATTATCTAAAATTTCAATATGCCCGTATAAAATATTCGCCGTTAAATCATACTCTTGCACTAAATGCGTAATAAAAGGTTCCAACGTTTGGTCACCAATATAGCGAATACTAATGATTTCGCCACGTTCATTCAAGGCTTGTGTGGATGGATGCTTCAAAACAATTTCCATTTCTTGGTCGAAGTGAGTTGCCGTATTAATAAACTCACGCGTTAAAGGACGTTTTGGTGCGGTAAAGATCTCCACAATTGAGCCTTGTTCGAGTACACTCCCGTCTTCCATCACCGCAACGCGATGGCATAAGTCTTTGACCACAGACATTTCATGTGTGATCATCACAATCGTAAGATTTAACTGTTGATTTAACTTCGCTAATAATTCTAAAATCGAACTCGTTGTTTTCGGGTCTAAAGCACTGGTCGCCTCATCACATAGCAAGATATCCGGTTCATTAGCTAAAGCACGGGCAATCGCAACCCGTTGCTTTTGACCACCCGATAATTGGGTTGGATAGCTATCAACCTTATCAGCAAGACCTACTAAATCCAATAGTTCTGCCACACGTCGACCTTTTTCTTCTCGGCTAAGCCCGCTCCCTTTCAACGGGAATGCTACATTATCAAAGATGGTTCTTGATTCCATTAAATTAAAATGTTGAAAAATCATCCCGATTTTTTTACGAGCTTGACGTAATTCTTTAGGAGTTAACGCCATCATGTTCTGTCCCTTTACCCAAATTGTTCCTTCCGTTGGCGGTTGTAAAAGATTAATCGTACGAACTAAGGTACTTTTACCCGCGCCACTATAACCTACAATTCCAAAAATTTCTCCCGGCTGAATATGGATATTCACATCTTTAACGGCTTGGACCGCTGAGTTTTTATTTTGGAATACGACACTGACATTGTCTAATTTAATCATGATTTTATCACTCCCTTTTCACTCAATGTATCATAGTCTAGTCTCTCGCTTCGAAAATGTCAATCTATCATATGAATATTTTTTCATTTGTTTTTCAATTTCAGCAAAAAAACACCTCTTATCTTTCGATAAGAAGTGTCTTAATTTTACGTTAAGATTAGTCTAATTCTGCTGTCTCGATTAAGCCATAGCGGCCATCGTTTCGGCGATAAACAATCGCAATTTCCATCGTTTCAGCATCCGTAAAGATAAAGAAGTCGTGCCCTAACATATTCATTTGTAAGACCGCTTCTTCACTATCCATCGGTTTAAGATTAATACGTTTACTACGGACAATCTTCAATTCATTTTCAGGGTGTTCCTCTGGTTCAGAAGACTCAACGAAGATGGCTGCTTCTTCCAAGCCTTTTTCACGTGATTTACGATTAATACGTGTTTTATATTTGCGAACTTGACGCTCTAACTTATCGACGACAAAGTCGATACTCTTATATAGATCGTCCGTTGTTTCTTCCGCTCGTAACACTAAAAATGAGAGTGGAATTGTCACTTCAGCTTTCGCTGTTTTATCATGATATACTTTTAAGTTCACATAAGCGGTAGCTTCTGCGACATCATCAAAGTACTTTTCTAATTTACTGACGCGTTTTTCTGCATATGCACGTATAGCTTCAGTGACTTCAATATTTTCTCCGCGTACGTTGTAGTTAAACATATCTATCCCTCTTTTCCAAATATTCTAAATAAGTTTTCAAACAAAGAGACTTATTTAGCGAAAAAGTAGTATCAACCACTTTTATTAATTATAACATAAAAAGGTATTTTAGAAAACGCAAACAATCAAAAAAGTAAATCTTAAGATATGAACTGGTCTGTAAAGTCATCTTCTTGTGAAATCGCAATTAGCGCATCCCCGTCTTTCAAAATATAATCCGGTGAGAATTCCATCGTATGGCGCTGGTCACTGCCGGTCTTAATGGCTAAAATATTAATTCCATAAGTTGATCTTAAATCTAACTCTCTAAGCGTATGCCCAATCCAATCTGGCTGAACTTGAATTAAGCCCATCGCATACTCTTTGTTCAACTCTGCTAACTGACCAAAAGATGGGTTAGCTAATTCACGACCGATTCTCACACCCATTTCCGTCTCAGGTAAAATAACTTGATCTGCTCCTAGCTTTAATAAGACTTCACGATAAGTCATATTCTTTGTTTTAACAATAATATGCGGCACACCCATTTTCTTCAAATGTAATAACGCAACAATTGTATCTTCAAGCTGACTTGAGGTCGCAATAATCACTATATCGCACGTATCGATACCTGCTTCTTTTAAATTCTCGATTTTTGTAAAATCTCCTTGGACTGCTTGCTCAACGATATCCATCATTTCCTCAACGTGATCCATTAATTTGTCCATAATAATGACATCATGACCTTCTTGAGTCAATGTTCGAGCTAAGGCTGCCCCAAATAGGCCTAATCCTAATACACCAAATGTTTTTTGTTCCATACTGTCTCTCCTAACCTATCATCATATTCATTTCTGGATAGTGAATTTGCCAATTTTTTTCATGACTACCCAATGACCATAAAAATGTTACCAAACCACAACGTCCCATAAACATTAACCAAATTAAGACAAGCTTACCGACTGCAGATAATTGTGGCGTTATTCCCATTGTTAATCCTACTGTACTAAAGCACGATACAACTTCCATTAATATTACTTCAATCCCTGTACCATGGGGAAAAGGTTCAGTAATTAATAAAATTAAAGTTGCAAACAGTATGAAAGTAAAGCCCATTGTTAAAATGAAAAAGGCACGTCGCAATGTTTCTTCACGTAATTCTCGACGATACAACGTCATCGGATGCCCTCGGAACGTATTAACTAGGAACAAGCCGGCCACAATTACAGTCGATACTTTAACCCCACCTGCTGTTGACCCTGAAGTCCCGCCAATAAACATTAATGCGATTGTTAAAAATAAACTCCCTGGCATTAGAAAATTATAATCAACATTAGCATATCCAGCCGTACGAGGAGTTACCGCTAAGAAGAATGAATTAATCACCCGATTCACAGGCGATAAATGCTGCCAAGTTTGATTATTCCATTCAAAACAAATAAATAGTAACGTACTGGACAACAGGAGCGCTAAAGTTCCAATAATAATTAACTTCGTATAGCGCATTAACTTACGGTTACGATACACTGTCAATAAGTCGCGCCAAACAATAAAACCTAAGCCACCCGCAATAATCAACACACTAATCGTCAACATTACTAATGGATTCGCTTGATAATTAATCAAACTATTACCAAATAAATCGAATCCTGCATTATTGAAAGCAGAAATACTGTGGAATACAGAATATAACGTCCCTTTGACCCAACCGAATTGAGGAATAAAGACTAACGAAAGGACTAACGCTCCCAAAGATTGGACTGCAAGTGTAAATTTAATGATATACTTCACAATATCGATGGAACCACTCATCGTCTCAATATTTAGCGTTTCAAGTAAAACACGACGTTGTCGCAAATTCGTTCGCCGACCACTTTGAGTAAAGAAAACCACCCACAAAGTCATAAAACCAATTCCACCAATTTCAATCAGTGTAATAATCACTAACTTGCCAAACGGACTCCAATGTTGTGCCGTATTTAGCGTTGTCTGCCCCGTCACACACACAGCACTAGTTGCTGTAAACATCGCATCTAATAAGTTTGTCCATTGATGGGCATTCGATGCAAAAGGTAATGCGAGTAAGATACCTCCGATTAAGATAATTGCCATGTAATTTACCACAATGTATTGTGGAATCGTTAATTGTTTTATTTTATATTTTTCCATGTTGCATTCTCTCCTGACACATTCTATTCAAGTAGTATATACTCTTTTGCTTAGAATGCAATCAATCAGATAAAATATCTCGCGCTAAACTTAAACTCAACACTTTACTTCCTTTTGGAAGAGCAAATATCAGTAGCGATTTAGAACAATGCATGGTCGCCCCAGTTGTATAAATATCATCAAAAATTACCCACGGTTTATCCGAAGGAAGTTGCCGAGATGTAGTAATTCTGAAAGGTTGTGACAACGACATACGTTGCATTCGATTCTTTTTAGCCTGCTTTGTACCATCGCCAATATAACTAAAAATAGATTCGACCGGAATCTGCGCCACCCGAAGTAATTCTAATGTGGCTGGGAAACCACGCTCTTCAATTGACTGAGGAGAATTGGGTAAGTAAGTCCAGTAACATGATTGATATTTTCGATACATCTCACGGAGTGGAAGACACATCACATGAGCCATTCGCACATCCCCCACATACTTATATTGAGTGATCCATTCGCGAAATACTTGATTATAGTGGAAAATAGCTTGATGATACAATTGTTCTTGAGGATAGACTGATAACCAACGATAACAGTCATAGCACCAGCTTTCTCCTTCTGAATGATAACATTGAGTGTATGGAGATGAGGCTTTCGTATCCAGAGGACGCTGGCAACCCGAACAAGATAACTCATGATTTTTGGAACCATACCGTTTCCAACGTTTTTCACATTTCTGACAGATTACCGGTTGAATTACTGGCTGAAACGATAATATTTGTTGGATGGTTAAGTCATTATTTAAAGGTTGTTCACACATTAAACACTCTGAAATATTATTCATTCGCTAACATCCCCTTTTCTATTGCAAGCTGATTCATCTGCTGAATCTCTTCTCGAGCTTGCACCATCGATTTGGAACGACCGAAATGACCAAAAATCAGTGTCCCCGTCGGATAATCAGGTCGCCTACCTACCCGCCCACTTATTTGAACCAAAGAAGACATATTAAATTGAGGATGTTCAGCCCCAACGACAAAAACATGACATTGCGGAAAGGTTACCCCTCTTTCCAAAATCGTTGTCGTTATCAAACCGTCCAACTCCCCTTCCCTCAACTGCAATACTTTCTCTTTTCGATCAACATCTTGTGCATGAACACAAGCTAAGCGTACGGACGTATCCAGTTCACTTAGCCAATCAAATAAGGCTTCTGCCATCGGAATACTTGGTAGAAAAATTAATTTTACCCCCGATAAATGCAAAAAAGATTGCAAATGATTCGCTAAATGACTCCATCGATCTCGCCGTTGAATGGCACGTCGCCAATCACCCAACCATACAAATTGTGGTTCTGGTAAGCGATGACGATGGTAACGTGCAGGAATTAAAATCGAATTCACCTCATGGTTAGCAATTTGTTGCTGTAACTTCGCATCCGGTGTTGCCGTTAAAAAGACGCATTTACCCTGAGGCCGATTCGCTTTTTGAACGGCATAATGCAGCATTTCGCTATTAACGTATGGGAACGCATCGACTTCGTCCACAATGATTAAATCAAACGCATGTTTAAATCGAAGCAATTGATGCGTTGTACTAATCACCAAAGGAGCGTAACGATAAGTTTCCTCGCTACCACCATACATTAATTGAATCTCAACTTGTGGAAAGGCTTGGGCCAAGCGAGGTGCCAATTCCAACACAACATCAATACGGGGCGACGCTAGCGCAGTACGCTTACCTTGTTGTAGTTGATGCTCGATCAGAGGATATATAATTTCAGTTTTCCCAGATCCTGTTACTGCATGCACCAAATCAGCGCGTGTTACATCGGATAATTGATCAATCAGCTGGTGTGCAGCTTGGTGTTGTGCGGGAGAATAGTGCCCCTGCCAAGCGCAACGAATCGTTGGATTGGGGTCCGATGGTAGAGAAGGCCAATAATAAAGCTGCGTGGACAAAGACATCCGACCTAAAGTTAAACACTCCAGACAATAGATTAGCCTTGAATAAACTTCATGTTGGAAAAACCTGGCAGAATCCATATTCGAACATCGTAAGCAACGATAGCCTCCGGACATTGTTGCCTCGACGGCAGGGTACTTTATCACCACTTGACTACTCTCTAATTCGGGTATTTCTGACTTTTGTTGCTTTGGTAAATTTAAAAACCGAACAATTTCATCCATTGTTAACTCACAGCCTTGTAATTCATAATCAATCGAAAACATTCATCAATTCCCTCCTTATGAATAGATACGCATAAAATTTAAAAATTTTGATTAAAATAAAAAAACGCTAAACAAATTTGTTTAGCGATTAAATAATAAATTGAATAAGTTCATAGTGATCATTTTAGCGATTATCAATCTTTGGAATCAGTGCGATGCCGCGTCCCCCATGTCCTAAGTGAGTTGAAATCACGGATCCAAGTGGGCGAATTTGAATCGGGATATTCGGGTGTTTTGATTGAATAGACTCTTTAATAGACTGAATAGTTGGTTCAATATCTCCATGAGCTAACCAAATCTCAATGCCTGCTGGATATTGTTCTAATCGGTCTGCAGCGAGTTCACACCACCGTTGAATCACTTTTTTATCAGTACGTAACTTCTCAAATAAAACAATCTGTCCGGCCTCATCAAAGACCATCAAAGGTTTAATCTTTAAAAGATTTCCAATCAAAGCACTTCCGCTTGATAATCTTCCCCCTTTGCTCAAGTTATCGAGATTTTCTACCGTTAAATAAATCTCGCTCTGCTCAGCTAACCACAACGCTTCTTGATAGACTTGTTCAAAGTCTATCCCTAAAGCGACTCGGTCCATAATATGGCGAACAAGAACCTCTTCAACAACGGAAGCTCCTTTAGAGTCAACCAAGTATATTGGCAACTGATCTTCATAATCTTCTAAGATCATCGAAGCAGTTTGGAAAGTCCCGCTAATACCCGATGACATAAATACACCAAAGACCGCGTCATACCCTTCATTAGTAATCTTTTCCATCACTTCAATATAAGCGCCAGCGGGAGGTTGTGAAGTTGTGGGTAGCGGATCACTCTTGGCTAACTTTTGATAAAAATCGGCTTGATCAACAGCTGAGTCAACCATATCAATACCGTCTGAAAAATGAACATTCAAATTCACAATATAAATGTTTGCTAGTGCTTGAAGTTCCGACGGTAAATAAGCCGAAGAATCTGTTATAATTGCAACTTTCATGCTCTATCCTTTCTTATAAATGTTGTTTGTTCCCTTTTGTTTAGATTGTCTATTCTGATTTCACATGATACAGTAAAGAAAGAATAAACAAAGGAGTTCATTAGATGATTAATTTACTCACGATCCAGCAGCCGATCGAAGATGAAATTGAAATTCGTAAATCAAGATTTATCACTTACCTGATCCCCATCGAAAATGAAGATGAATTTCATCAAGCTTATGATGAGATTAAAAAACAACACCCCAAAGCCACCCACCACTGTTATGCTTATATCTTAGAAGGTGAACAAATTATCCAGCGGATGAGTGATGATGGTGAACCTTCTGGTACAGCAGGGGTTCCAATGCTTGAAGTTTTGCAAAAAAATAATTTAAATCATATTATGGCTGTCTGTGTACGATATTTTGGTGGCGTTAAATTAGGGGCTGGTGGATTAATTCGTGCGTATAGTAGCAGTGTTAGTTCGGCGTTAGACCATGCTACGATTGTAGCTCAAGTTGATCAGCAAATTATCGAATTATCGATTGCTTATGAACATAACGATACGGTCTTTCACTACTTAAGCGTTGATGCTCCTCAACCCATTCAAATCATCAATACTGAATATACTGAACAAGTGCGCTATCAACTTGCACTCTTTCCACATAATTTAGCAGATTTTACGCAACAAATTAATAATCTAACTCATGGACAAGGTATTATTAATCCCATCCATATCCAACAAGTCCGTATTCCTGCGGCCCAGCTTGAAGAAATTAATTCTTAGGTAAGATAGGCAAAATACCTAACCCCATACAATCTTTACCTCCATGTGTTCCGATTACAGGTGATAAATAGCCTGTTCGAATCGAAATATGGGGGTATTTTTGTTTGATTTGTTGGCTGAGCCATTCCGTATCAGCCAAGTTATCCCCATGCGCCAGACCTACTTCAATACCTGATTCGTATTTCTCAACGGCGTCATCAACAATTTGTAAATAGCGTTGATATACGCGTTTGAGTGTCCGCTGTTTTTCAAAAATATCTACCTTCGAGTCAGAAGTAAAGTAGACAATCGGATGAATTTGTAATAGGCCACCAATAAAAGCGCCCGCCTTACTTAAACGTCCGCCTTTAACTAAATTTTCAAGATGTGGAATCACGACATACACTTCAGATTGCGCTGCAAACCACTCGAGTTGTTCGACGATGGCATCAAGTTCCCATCCCTTCGCTTCTAATTCAATCGCATCCATTAACATCCGTTCCATGACAAAAGATACGCGCTTTGAATCTACCACCCGAATGGTCAACTTCGACTGGTATTCTGAAGCAATCATTTGCATTGTTTGATAGGTTCCACTTAATCCTTTGGCCATTGAAATCATTAAGACTTGCTGATAGCCTTGTTCTACAATCTCATCAAGACAAGCGGCCCATTGGTAGGGCTCTGGTTGAGATGTCGTTGGTAACGTATCCGAATCAGCTAAACGTTGGTAAAATAATTGAAGCGCTGAAGGATCCGATGTATCTTGAATCACTTCATCATCCCAAATAAGTGAGAGCGGCACTTCATAGACGTCAGGCCGCGCTCTTAAGGTATCTGATATGGTGGCAGTGCTATCAATAATATAAGCCGTTTTTGGCATTTTTAATTCGCCTCCTCGATTATACCCCCATCATATCACCGTTAAATTAACTCAATATGAACTAGAGCATCGATTTAGCTATTATTTCCAAAAATCATCAAAAATTGTAATCGGCATATGTCGCTTATGTTGATTCGCTAGATATAAACTTTCAATCCGTTCTGCCGCTTTTTCCGCAATGGCTTCTCCATGTAAATACGCATCAATTTCACGATAAGTTACTCCAAGTGCTTCCTCATCCGATTGTAGCGGTTGGAGATCTTCTAAATCTGCGGTCGGAACTTTAGTATAGAGGCGCTCATTAGCATTTAAATATTGCAACATCTGGGCACCTTGCGATTTCGTTAAGCGCCACAATGGCATTAAATCCGCTGCACCATCGCCAAATTTGGTAAAGAATCCGGTCACATTTTCAGCTGCATGATCACACCCAAGTACAACCCCTTGACGCGCTCCCGCAATCGCATATTGTACAATCATCCGTTGACGCGCTTTAATATTCCCTTTATTAAAGTCCGTCATCACGACTTCATTTTGTGTTAATTCTTCAACCAATTGATCCGTAGCGGACTTAATATTAATCGTTAATACTTCATCGGCTTGAATAAAATCAAGCGCTAATTGTGCGTCTTCCTCATCCAGTTGTACGCCGTAGGGTAAGCGAACTGCAATAAATCGGTATGCCGTATCTAGGGTCTCTTGGCGCAATTCTTCCACTGCTAATTGTGCTAATTTCGCTACCAAAGTGGAGTCTTGGCCACCACTGACACCTAAGACATACGTCTTCAGCCCGGGGAGACGTTTGAGGTATTGTTTTAAGAAATCAATCGTCCGACGAACTTCGTTAGCTGGATCAATTATCGGTTGAACTTGAAGTTGTTGGATAATTTCTTGTTGTAATGGTCTCATGTTTACTCCTACTCCTTAGCTTGTTGCATCGCTTGGACACGTTGGTTGACTTCTGCTTGAATTTTTCGAATGCTATTCATTTTTTCATCGTATAATTCTTGGGACAAGTCTACTGGATATGGCGTTGGATTTAAAACACGCTTATGTTCGTCATCCAACCATTCTAAGTTAGCTTGCGCATAAGAACGAATTGTATCTAAATCAGGTTGGTCATATACCAACTTCCCATTATCAAATATTTGATGAAGCATCGGCTTCGCTTCAAAATTCTCAACCGTTTTATTAATGTATGTATACGTTGGATGGAACATAAAGAGCGAATCTTGTTCATTTGGATCCGCATCTTCAAAGGTAATATAATCACCTTCACCTTTTCCTGTTTCTTTACTAATAATCCGCCAAACTTGTTTAACACCTGGGGTTGTAATTTTTTCGGCATTACTTGAGATTTTCATGGTTGGGACTAGTTGACCAGTTTCGTCTTCGATACTTACTAATTTATAGACTGCACCTAGAGCGGGTTGATCATAGGCAGTAATTAGCTTGGTGCCAATTCCCCAATCATCTACCCTGGCTCCTTGCATATTTAAGTTTAGAATCGTCAATTCATCCAAATCATTCGATGCAATGATATGCGCATCTGGATAACCTGCCTCATCTAACATCTCGCGAATATGTTTTGATTGATAAGTAATATCTCCGGAGTCAATCCGAACACCGATAAAGTTGATACGGTCTCCCATTTCATCAGCCACACGGATTGCATTTGGCACGCCAGATCTTAGTGTGTCATAGGTATCGACTAAAAAGACGACATTTTTATGTGTTTCAGCATAGGCTTTAAACGCTTCGTACTCATCGCGATAAGCTTGAACTAAAGAGTGGGCGTGTGTTCCAGAAATTGGCATACCAAATAACTTACCCGCTCGAACATTGCTTGTAGAGTTAAAGCCACCGATATAAGCAGCACGCGTTCCCCAGATTGCTGCATCAAATTCATGTGCTCGACGACTTCCGAATTCCGCAATCCCTGCTTTCGGTCCAGATACATACCGGATTCGGGCAGCTTTCGTCGCAATTAATGTTTGGTAGTTAATAATATTCAACAACGCCGTCTCAACTAATTGGCACTGAAGTAACGGACCTTGTACTTGAATGAGAGGCTCATTGGCAAAGCACAACTCGCCTTCAACAAAACTTCGGACGGATAGCTTGAACTCTAACTCCCCTAAATATTGAATATATTCTTCTGGGAATAGTTCGGTGCTTCTTAAATAATCTAAATCACTTTCGGTAAATTTCAGATTAGATAGATATCGAATCATTTTCTCTAAGCCAACAAAAATAGCATACCCACTCTCGAATGGGTTAGAACGAAAATAACCTTCAAAAACAGCTTCCTTATCTTGAATCCCTTCCGCCCAGTAGGTCATCGCCATATTGATTTGATATAAGTCTGTATGCAGCATAAAGCTGTCATCGCATGGATAATATGTCGTCATAGTTCTACCTCTTATCTATATTATATTACGGTCATTGTATCACATTCTAATACTGTTTGACTAAATTAGTATCGTAAGACATTAAACAAACCCCATGCCTCGACATGGGGTTTGATAAAACTTTTTATAATTTACGTGACTTATTCTGCACTTGTTTCTTCTTCAGCCGCTTCTGTTTCTTCTAATGATTCCGCCTCAGTCTCTTCAATAGATTCATCGCTTGGCTCTTCTTCTGATGCTTCTTCAGATACTTCTTCAGATTCGTCAGCTGCTTCATTTTCAACAGATGATCCAAGCGTTGGTGCTGTAATTGGACCTCCTTGGAATTCTGGATCAATATGAATTTCAAGTGTTAACATAAGTTTGAATTCATCCAAGACCGCTGACTCTTCTTCGGTCATACCATTAACCTCTTCCATAACTTCACGAATAGCTGGACCATCAAGCTCAATTTCCATGCGTGTGTAAGTCATTCGTTTTGTTTCTTTATCGTAATGAATTTCCGCATCTTTTAAAGCTTGAATACCTAACTTAATTTGCTCTTCAATATTTTCAGTCGCACTGTTAAGCATTTCTTGTTTTTCTTCTTCTGTGAGTCCAACAAATTCTTCGGGATCTTCCCCGGCTTCTTCTGCTTCTTGACGCGCTTCTTCGATGGCTTGTTCGATTTCTTCAATCATCTCTTCAGTATTTTTACGTGATTGTTCTTTTAATTCTTCCAAGTCAATCATTTCAAGAACTTGTTCATAACTTACATCGTCTTTTAATGTCATGATGTATTCTGTATCAGTTTCTTCAAAATCATACAGTTGTTGTACGAGTTCCCAGTCTTCAGGAGTTTGTCCTTGCATGTCCTTGATTTGATCGAAAATTTCAGCGAATTGCTCTTCAAATCCATCGAAATTGATGACTTCCCATTCAAAACCTGTATTATAGTAAACAGTGTCATCGACATAAATTGCTTCACCTGTAAAATCAATATTTTGCGGTTCTGCGTCTTCTTCAGATGCTGGTGGGTTCACTAGCCCTTTAATTGTTACGTTCCCTTGAGCCGTTAAAGGTTCGGTTGTAAATTTGAATGCACCATCTACATCGCCATTAACGCTAAGTTCATCCGCTCCAACTAAGTTTGCTGTTAATTGATAAGTTCCAGAGGTAGGTTGAAGTTCCATGCTTGTTTCAACAAGTTCTTCGTAAATACTCTGCCAATCTGTTTCAGCATGAACGGATTGACCTAAGGTACCCATACCGATACTTGAGCCTAACAAGCCAACTACGAGCCATTTTTTCATCTTTTTCATCATAGCAATCTCTCCTTCGTTGATTGATAATTTTAGTATACGCTTTTCATAAAAAAATGATACTAAAATGATTAGTATCATCAAATAGTATCATTCGTATTCTTTATTTAATAATCGTCATTTGATCTTCATAATCTTGCCACTCATCTTCCACTCGTTCGACTTCTTCTTCAAACCCTCGCGAAGAGACTTTATCAAATAAAATTTTTGTCGTTCTAAATAATAATTTAAAATCAAATGCTAACGAATAGTTCTTAATATATAGCAAATCAAAGTTTAATTTACGATTAAAATCTGAACTATACTTGCCGTAGACTTGTGCATAGCCTGTAATCCCGGCTTGCACATTGTGACGTAGCGTATAGTACGGGTTTTGCTCTGCGTATTGTTTTACGAAGAATGGACGTTCCGGACGGGGCCCTACAAGCGACATATCACCTTTCAAAACATTGATTAACTGTGGCAACTCATCAATCCGCGTCGAGCGAATAAACCGGCCCACGCGAGTAATTCTGGCATCATCCTTTGTCGCTAAGACGGGACCTGATTCTCTTTCTGCGGTTGCACTCATCGAACGGAACTTCAAAATATTAAAGTGACGCCCCCCCTTAGTAATGCGCTCCTGCTTATAGAAAATCGGCCCTGGAGAATCCAACTTAATTAAAATTGCCGTAATTAACATAATTGGTGAAGTAACAATTAGCAATGCGACTGATACAATCAAATCGAAAGCACGTTTCAACACCGCTTCTTCAGGATTAATCTCAAAGTTCGATATTTCCAGAACACTCTCGTCATCAAAGTTCATCACATTGGCATTCAACATCATTAAGTGTTCAAACTCTGAACTTAAAAATAATTTCTTACTCTCTTGCATCAAATATTCGTATACTTTCGTTCGAACAGCTTCATCGATCTGTCCGGTCATATAGACAATATCCACTTCCGAAGCGTAAGCTTTAATATTCGATAAATAATTGGAAAGAATAACGTGGGTAACTTGGTGGCGCTGATTTTTCATCGCATCAAAGTTGCGTACAGCCTCTAATACACGTTCATTTTCCCCGACAATCATCACCCGCTTATGACCGCGAACTTTCTGGTAAATCATATAGACAATCGCGTTATAAATAAATAAAATAAAAGTCCCTAAAACAAAGTTAATCAGTAAAACCGAACGTGGAAACGTTAAACGACTGCGTGCATATATCAATACCATAATATAGCACGTTAATGCCAATTCGCTCAACATCGTAAAATAAAACAAATCTAATAAATTTTTATTGTAAAAAACATATGTCCCAAAAAGAAAATTAATAACAATAAAACCAACTACAATCCACAAATAATTCGCTTGAAATGCACTGTAATTTCGATATGGAATATTCCCAGCAAAACGTAAGTAAAAACTTAGATACATACTGCCTAACGCGATTAGAGAACTAACAATGACAACTGCCAGACGCAACAGCGTATTCCATTCGGCTTTCTTAAACATAGTATCCTCCTTCCAAGCTTTGGATTCTCATCTATTATACTGATTCAAGCTTTAAAATGCTAGACCCTGAAGAAATGGACTTAAAAACTCTTTAAATCACTAAAAAACCACTCAGCGCAAGCTAAGTGGATTTGAAATTCGTATTCGTAAACTTACCTTAAAATTTCTCATCAAAGAGTGGACTTACTGAACGATCTTCATGAATGCGCAGTAAGGCTTCAGCCACTAACTTCGCAACCGTAATTTGTTCAATCTTATCAAGCTCTTTTTCTTTTGGTAGAAGAATTGAGTCTGTAATCATAACCTTCTTAATTGGAGAAGCTTCGAGGCGCTCAATTGCGGGCCCTGATAAAACAGGGTGAGTACAGCAAGCATAAACTTCGGTAGCACCTTGATCTAATAATGCTTGTGATGCTAAAGTAATCGTACCTGCCGTATCGATCATATCATCGATAATGATACAGCGTTTGCCTTTAACATCCCCAACAATATGCATCACTTCAGCGACGTTCGCTTTAGGTCGACGTTTGTCAACAATCGCGATCGGTGATTTTAAGAATTCCGCTAACTTACGTGCACGGGTCACCCCACCATGGTCTGGAGAAACTACAACCACATCATCACCATATAAACCATCATTCATTAAGTGGCTCGCAATTAAAGGCGATGCGAGCAAGTGATCCATTGGTATATCGAAAAATCCTTGAATTTGTGCTGCGTGAAGATCTAAGGTTACCATGCGCGTTGCCCCGGCAGATGTTAGCATGTTAGCAACTAATTTTGCGGTAATTGGCTCGCGAGACTGCGTCTTACGTTCTTGACGAGCATATCCATAATATGGCATCACCACATTAATGGTTCGAGCGCTCGCACGCTTGCACGCATCAATGGCAATTAATAATTCCATCAAGTGTTCATTGACTGGGTTTGATGTAGACTGCACGATGTAGACATGGCTACCTCGAATACTCTCAGCAACATTTAACTTGATCTCTCCATCTGCAAACTGGGTTAAATTAATCGTACCTAACTTAACGCCTAATGCATCAGCGATTTTCTCTGCGAGCGGTTCATTTGAACTCAGCGAAAACAACTTAAATCTTGGATCATCGATAAAACGATTACTCATTTTTTTCCTCCCAATAATTATTTTTGCATAAATTTTTGCCAAAAATTAGATTTTGTCGTCTGTCTAACACGACCAATACCGAGACTCTCATCTGGCATATCTTCTGTGATGGTTGATCCCGCTGCAGTAACCGCATGATTACCGATTTGTACAGGTGATACAATCACTGAACCAGATCCGATAAAGCATTCATCACCGATAGTACTGTGATGCTTTTTCTTACCATCATAGTTTGCGATGACCGTACCACAACCAATATTCACATTTCTACCAATCGTTGCATCTCCAATATAGGTTAAGTGGCCCGCTTTCGTATGGGCACCTAATTCGCTTTTCTTCACTTCGACAAAATTACCGATATGAACGCCTTCGTCTAATACCGTTTCAGGTCTTAAATGCGCAAAAGGACCGATCGTCGCTTGTTGGGCGATCTGACTCAACTCAATAACCGATTGGCGAACAACGACTTCATCACCAAGTTGACTATCTTCAATTACACTATGTGCTCCAATCGTACAATTTGAGCCGATACGTGTCTTCCCTTTTAACTGAACGCCTGGTTCAATCACTGTGTCGTTACCAATTTCAACGTCGACTTCAACATAAGTAGACTCTGGTAAAACAAAAGTTACCCCATTATCCATATGCTGATCCATAATGCGTTGATTCATAATACGGGTCACTTCTGCTAAGCGTTGACGGTCATTGATCCCAATAATTTCATCAAATTGCTCCGTCACATATGCTTTGACCATTTCACCGCGTCCTTGTAATAAGCCAATCACGTCGGGTAAATAATATTCGCCTTGAGCATTATTATTATCAACCTGATCTAACAATTCAAAGAGCTTCTGATTGCCGAAAATAAATACACCTGAGTTAACTTCCGTAATTTGTATTTCTTTTTCATCACAGTCTTTAGTTTCAACAATTTTTTGAACGTTACCTGCTTCATCTCGGACAATCCGACCGTAATCATTCGGTAATGAGGCAATCGCTGTTAAGACCGTCCCCGATGCGCCTGATTGTTCGTGGAAATCATACAATCGCTCTAACGTCTCGCCGGTTAAGAGTGGACCGTCGCCGTTAACCACTAACGTTGTTCCGGGCTGTCCTTCTAAGATTGACTTCGCTTGTAAGACCGCATGCGCTGTACCAAGTTGTTTTTCTTGAATTGCACACTCACTTTGACCGGTTAAAACTTGTTGAATTTCTTCGCCGTCGGTCCCGATAATTGTGACAACTTGATCTACCCCTGCTTTGCGAACTGCTCGAACGGTATGTTCAATCATCGTAATACCGTTAATTTTATGTAAAACTTTTAATTGATTTGATTTCATACGGGTGCCTTTGCCTGCAGCTAGCACTACCGCCATTCGTTTATTCATCCCAACACTCCTTGTGTTTTTACTGGCCTATCACATTATACGTCTTTTATATCCTTTAATCTATGGTAGGTTCTGACTTTTTTTCAAAAAGACTGCCTAAGGCCAATTCTAATTCATATTGTCGACTTTCTTCGTTGAATGCGAGATTGATGCTCACTAATGAATCAAACGCTAAGGTGCGCACGATATCCGGTGCGGGATTTTCTCCTACGACACAAACCCCGACAAGTTTTGCATCAAATGCCTTAACTAAATCTATCATCCCTTGGCATGTCCCACCATTTCGGATAAAGTCGTCGACAATTAAGACGCGCTCTTTGGCTTCAAGTTGACTTTCTTCAAGCTCCATCCGACCGACTTTGTGGTAAGAACCTGAGACAAATTCTACTGAGCGGGTAGCTTCGCGAGAAGTGGTTTTCCCGGTCCGCGCAAAGATAAATTTCGCATCCAAATAACGGGCTACTAATGTCGCCAACCCAATCCCGTTCGATTCCATAGTCATAACTGCATCAACTTGTTCATAGATATAGCGCGAAGCCATTAACCTCGCAATTCGATCAACAATATTAGGGTTTTGTAAAATATCCCCAAGATAAATATAGTTACCTTGTAAAATACGGTGTCCTTTGGATAACATCTCCATTAATTTCTCACCAATTTGACGCTGTTCTTCCGGATGAACAATTGGGTAATAGACTACGCCACCTGAAGCCCCTGGAAAGGTCTTTATCGTTCCAAGTCGTTGTTGCTCAAAGACTAATTTTATTAAAGATAAATCTTCACTAACAGATGTTTTAGCACAATTTAGATGGTCCATAAAGGTTTGATAATTAACTAATTGACTCGGTCGGTCGACTAAATATTGCGAAATATAGACAATGCGTTCATTTCTCTTCGGTTTATATCTATGCCCTGCTACCACTTGATTTCCTCCATTATCATTTCACTTTAGTCTCGTATCGTTCACGAATTACGACAAAAAAGCCTGCTGGTAATCTGCTTCTTTAAATCCAAGGACAACATCCTCTTGGCTTACAACGAGTGGACGCTTAATCAACATTCCGTCGGAACTTAAAAGTTCAATCTTTTCTATATCTGTTAATTGATTGAGTTTATCTTTTAAGCCCAACTCTTTGTACTTCATCCCGCGGGAATTAAAGAATTTTTGAATCGGCAGGTTTGATTTTTCAATAATTTGTTGCAACGTTTTGACAGACGGAGGTTGTTTTATCATATCGATTGCCTCAACCTCAACACCATTCGCTTCAAGAAAAGCTTTGCCATTGCGGCAGGTCGAACACTTCGGATATTCATAAAAAGTAACTTTCATTTTCTGTCTCCTCCTTAGTAATTCCAGTGTATCAAAAAGTAAGCTATAATCATAGTTGAAGAATCAAAGCGTAACCATTTTGTTACGAATTACAAAATATTATTATGGGAGGGTTCAACATGCTTAATTCAATTATCGCCCAACATCCTGAATTGACGGAGATAATCAATCTCGAGCCTACGCTGTGGCTCAATCCAAAGTTACAAAGTGATACTCAAAATTTGTGGACCAGATTACCCTATCAACTTGAAGATATTCAAGCTGCTAACGCAAGATTAGAGCGATTTGCTCCATTAATTGCTCATTACTTCCCCGAGACCAAACAACAAGATGGGATAATTGAATCCGAACTGCGTCGAATTGACCGTTTTGCCCGAGCCATTCAACTCAATGCCCCGCTCTATTTGAAGATGGATTCACACCTGGCGGTGGCTGGATCGATTAAAGCACGCGGTGGAATTTATGAAGTGTTATATTTTGCTGAGCAACTCGCTCTAGAGGCCGGCTTTATCCAACCTCAAGATAATTATATTGCTTTAACCAAACCAGAAGTACGTCAATACTTTCATCGATATACGCTACAAGTCGGATCAACCGGTAACTTAGGTCTTTCGATTGGTATTAGCGCTGCCGCACTTGGATTTAAGGTCATTGTTCATATGTCACGCGATGCCCAAGGGTGGAAGAAAGATTTACTCCGCAGCAAAGGCGTTCAAGTCGAAGAATACGAAGGCGACTTTACCCTTGCTGTTGAAACAGGACGAAAAGCGGCCGAATCAGATCCATATAGCTACTTCATCGATGACGAACAGTCTCTCCAATTATTTATGGGCTATGCTGTTGCAGCCTTGCGTTTGCAAAAGCAGCTTGAAGCACAAGCCGTGCCCGTCGATATAGAACATCCCTTATTTGTTTACTTACCTTGCGGTGTTGGAGGCTCACCAGGGGGTGTCGCCTACGGACTCAAACGATTGTTCGGTGACGCTTGCCATATTTTCTTTATCGAACCTACCCATGCGCCGAGTATGTTAATCGGCATGATAACGGAGCAGTACGGAAATATTAGTGTTCAAGATGTCGGTATTGATGGTCGAACCGAAGCGGATGGCCTCGCTGTAGGACGTCCTTCAAGCTTTATCGGTCAGCTGATGGATTCTTTGATAGCAGGCATTATGACCGTTGAAGATGCCACCCTCTTTGACGACATGAAATTATTAAATCAAACCGAGTCCATCCAAATCGAACCTTCCGCCTGTTCGACTTTTGCTGCGATAGACCAACTCCATCAAGTTGACAGTAAAGTTGGTCAACGCATGCAACATTATATTCAGCAAGCAGGGATTGCGAGCCCCCAATCGATTACCCATCTCTGTTGGGCAACGGGCGGTGCACTTGTTCCACAAGAAGTGATGAAGGCTTATTTAAGTCGATAGTTTCTTCATAAAAGATATAATAAATACCAAGGTTATTGAACTCCATTCAATGACCTTGGTATTTTTGATGCTAGATTTTTAATTTCTCTCATTTTAACTTATTTGTTAGGATAACCAATATTTTCTTCGGTCGTTTTGTTAAATAGATGGATTTTATTCACATCAAAGTGAATATGCGCTGAATCCCCTTTTTCCCAATCTCGAATTGAGCTAATGACAACCCATTCGGTCGACTTTGTCTCGACATAAACGGCATAATTCGGTCCTAGATTTTCTGTCATTTTAACTACAGCATGAATCGAATTCTCTGAAGGCTCTTTTGAGATGCTAATGTGTTCCGGTCTAATTCCGATAATATAGTCTTTCTCCGAGAAGTCATTGAGGTATTGCAACCATTCGCTATTTAATTCTAACTCTTGAGAACCGATGAGCAGATGATTGTCACGCCAACTCACGGGTTGTAAATTCATCTTAGGTGTTCCGATAAAAGAAGCTGTAAATACATTCTTAGGTTGATTATAGACTTCTTCCGGCGTCCCAACCATTTGTATTTTACCTTTATTCATTAAGACGATCCTGTGTCCTAGGGTCATTGCCTCTACTTGATCGTGTGTAACATAAATAAAAGTCTGATGATATTCATCGTGGATATCAATCAATTGATTCCGCGCTGATTGTCGTAAAGTCACATCAAGATTTGAGAGTGGCTCATCCAGTAAAAAATACTTAGAGCGTTTGACGATGGCTCTGGCTAAGGCTACCCTTTGTCTTTGCCCCCCTGACAAATCTTTTGGGAGTCGATCTTGATATTGGGTTAAGTCTAACATTTCAAGCGCTTTTTGAAGACGTCTTTCAATTTCCTTTTTTTCGACTTTATTCGCTTTTAATGCGAAAGTAATATTATCTTTAACTGTCATATTAGGATACAAAGCATAATTTTGGAAAACCATCGCAATATCTCGCTTTCCGCTCTCCAAATTTGTTACATCTTCCCCATCTAAGTATAACTTACCAGATGTAATAGATTCTAACCCAGCTATCATTCGAAGCGTCGTGGATTTACCACATCCTGAAGGACCTAAGAAAACCACCCGTTCCCCAGCATTAATCTCTAAATCCATCTCATGGATTACTTCAGTATTACCATAGCTTTTAGATACATTTTCTAATTTTATTCCTGTCATAATTGCCTCCTACTATTTAATACCCGATGAGGAAAAGCTTCCGATAATATATTTTTGGAAGATTAAATACAATCCTAATGGGAAAATAATCGTAATGACCGTCACAGCCATTGCAACCGTAAAGTTTGTTCCACCTTCTGCTGAAATGAAGTTTTGAATCGCAATCGGCAAGGTATAATTCTCTACTTTGTTTAATATTAAACGTGGCCATACATATTCGTTCCAAGTCGTAATAAAATACCATATCCCTGTTGAGAATAGTGCGTGCCGTGTTATCGGAAGGACAATCCCTTTAATAATTTGCAAGTCTGAAATATTATCAATTTTAGCTGCCTCAATAATCGGCTTTGGTATTTGGCGCATCGTCTGCACGAGCAAGAAGATACCTGTTGCGTCTGCCAACTGTGGCAAAATTACACCCCAATTATTATTTAATAATTTGTATTCAGACATCATCAAATAATTAGGAATCATAATTACCGTAAAGGGAATAAAAATCGTAGAAATTAACGCAAAATATAATAATCTTTTTCCCGTGAATTTAAAGAACGTGAGGGCATAGGCAGCCAAAAATGAAATAGTCAAGCGAACTAAGGTCGTGACAGATGCAATGAAAAAAGTATTTATCGTTATTTTTACGATTGGCAATGATTCCGATAGATACTTAAAATTTTCTAACGTTGGATTCCTTGGAATCAACTGCAAAATCGTATGATACGCATCTTGTAACGTTTTAAACGAATTACTAATCCCAAAGACGATCGGATACAGCGAAATAACCATTAAGAAAATAAAGGGAATATGCCAAAAAATATATTTTTTGTTTTTAGTTTTCATAATAAACCCTTCTTTCCACAAAGACATATTCAATCAATAATAAGATTACACAGATTAATAATGTGATGACTGAAAGAGCAGCTGAGCGTCCTGTATTAAACATTTCGAATCCTTGGCGGTAGGATTCGTAAATAATATTGGAACTTGCCCCATCGGGCCCGCCTTGAGTTAATACAGCAATCGGTGTAAAGACATACTGAAGCGCCTGCACAATTGCCATAATTAACACATAAATCCCCGTTGCAGATGAGATGGGTAAAATAATCTTAAAAAAGATACGCCCATTAGAAATATTATCCATTTTAGCTGATTCTATGAGTTCTTTGCTAATCCCTGAAATAGCTGCAAATAACAAAATGAAATTATAGCCAAATACTTTCCAAGAAACGATTAAAGCAATGACGAAAATAACCCAGCCTTCACTATTAGACCAAAACGGCATCGAAATCCCTACCTGACGTAAGATTAAAGCGACCGGTCCAGAAATAGGATTAAGTATCCAAGTAAATAACACCGACGCAACCACTAAGGACATGACAGCAGGTACAAATAAAATTGCTTTATAGGCATCGATAAATTTTGGAAGAAGATAATTTAAGACGAATGCCATAATATAGGGTAGACAGACTGCAAATATAATAATCCAAAAAATATACCAAAATGAATTCATTAAAATTTGCTTCGTACTGCTATCCTTAAAGATTGTTAAATAATTTTCGAACCCCACAAACACTTTGTTTTTAGAAATCATATTCCATTTAAAAAAACTTAAATAGACGGTGTAAATTAATGGCCATACTAAAAACATTCCAAAAACAAGCAAGGTAGGGAATAAAAATACGAAAGCTTTTAAATTAAATATTGATTTATTTTTCATTTTATCTCCTAATCTTCAAACTCATAGGTACTATTTAGTTCTTTCATTTGGTTTGGATTGGTTGTTTTTAAAATTTGATATGCCGGCTGAATAATTCGTGGCGCAACAGTCAGTCCGGAATCATCGCGATACTCGATGACAGAATAGCCACAAGTATCTGTAAAATGTTGGGTCCCATCCTTTACTTTCTCCAACCCAAAACTTACGGCATAAGTTGTGTATTGCTTTAAATGCTGATAAATATTGATTGCCGGCGAATGGGTATGTCCCGTAAAGACTCCAACCACGTTGGGGTTATTTAACAAATGCAAAACTTCATCCGGTTCTTCCATCGTAAACTGATCGAAATAAATTCCCCCAATAATTGGATGGTGTTGAAAAATTAATTTCTTATGATTATTTTTTGCCATTGTTCGTTCAAGCCACTCTATCTGTGTGGAGTCTAAAATGCCACTGTGAGAATAATTCTTTGCCGTATCGAGCACAATAATATGGAAATGATCCATTTCAAAATCATAATCATAATTAGCATCCTTTGACTCACCAGTCATCCCTTCGTAAAATACCGGCTTGCGGTCATGATTTCCTAAGCAAAAATAAATCGGCAGCGGGGAAAAAGTTCTTTCGATTAAATTTTTAATCGTTCGATAATCTTCCGGTGTCCCTTCGTGAACAATATCTCCCGTTACCATCACCAAATCAAAGGTATCTAAGTTTTCATGCTCTAAAATCTGATTGAATTTCTTCTCTAGGGGAACTTGCGCGTCCAATACAGGCTTTAATTCAGGATCATCGATGTCACGTGTATAATGCGTATCGGATAAATGTAGGATTTTCACTTTTTATACCTCTTTCTAAAAAAGAAAAGTCATTGGCAACCCAAGGACTTTTCTTATAAGTAATATTTGAACAAATAAATTAGTTAAGTAAGTTATTAATGGCCTCTTGCGTTTCAGGTAATGCTTCTTCGACAGTCTTCTTACCTGTTAAAATTGCATCACGCATATCTAATAACATTTGCTCAGCTTCTAAGCCCGCTTGACCAGGGAATGAAGCCCATTTATTCACTTTGTCCATTTGAACCATCGCAGCTTCCATCATTGGGTTTTCTTCCAAGAATTTTTTCATCTCATCTGAATCTTTAACAGTAGCTGTTGATGGTACATATCCCGTTCCTTCAGTCCAAGCTAATACATTTTCATTTTCGTATAAGAATTTCATAAATTTCAAAGTTGCTTCTTTTTTAGCTTCATCTTGTGACGTTAAGACTAGCATCGCGCCTCCGGCAGGGATGCGAATATCTTTGTCTCCCCATGAAGGTGCAGTAATCGTTGCGACATCAAATTGTGCATTTGACTGAACATTGGTTCTTTGAGCAATCGTTGTAAATAACATCGCAACTTCACCTTGGATAAAACTTTGGACCCCTTGGTCCCAAGGTAGATTAACGGCTGTTTGGTCTTCATTTACCATATCAGCCCATAACTTATAAGCTTCAATCCCCTCTGGTGAAGCAAAAGCTGCTTTACCTTCTTCAATAAAGTTAGCACCATTAGATTCTAGCAAAGCTTGTGTTGCCCAATTATCTGCAGGTTGTTGTAGATAGAAACCATATTTGCCTGTTTGCTCTTTCACTGTCTTAGCGAATTCACGAACTTCTTCCCATGTTTTAGGTCCATTTTCATCTAATCCAGCTTCTTTTAATAAATCCTTATTAATGTATAAAACAGGGTTCGAGATTGAATAAGGTAACCCGACTAACTCACCGTCTTTATTTACTGCTAGATCCAATACGTTTTCTAAGAAATTATCTTCCAAGTAATTTTTGTTTTCAGCATCAAATTGATCGATAATAGATTGAGGTGTGTTATATTCAAAGTTTTCAGAGAAATAATCCACAAAAGCCCATCCGATTTGTACAACGTCAGGGGTGTTACCGCCCGCAACTGCTGCTTGCATGTTTTGCATTAAGCCTTTATACATATCTGGATTGAATGTTGCCACAACTTCAATTTCATCTTGTGATTCATTGAATTTTTTGACCAATTCATCGACGGTTTTACCACCTTGGGTGTCTGCATTAACATGCCAATAGTTAATTTGGACTTTTTCTTGAGCAGATGCTGTTACACCGCCAGGTATCATTGATAAAGAAGTCATTGCAACCATTGCTAGAGAGATAGCTTTTTTAATAAATTTCTTCATTCTTTTCCTCCAAATTTATTCTTGTCTGAGTTACCAGTTTCATAACCCATTTTCATTATAGTTTCAAGATGTAAATATAGCGTAAATTAAGCGTAAAAATAAGGTAAATTTAAAAAGCGAAAAAAGATCTATCCACTTAAGATTGCAGGATTTTTCTGAAAATAAAAAGAACATTTCAAAAAATGAAATGTCCCTCTATAACTTCAATTTCTTTTATCGATTTTCAATTAACCATTCCATTCGATTGACTTTACAACGCAGTAAGTACATCGATACGACCCCTTTTGCAATCGACGTCGAACTCATCGCAATCCAAACCCCGATAACACCAAGTATTGGCATTAGCACTAGCGAAATTGGAATACGGAATAGGTTCAAAATCACGCCGATTAAAGCCGGCGTTCGAGTATCCGATAAGCCATTAAACGCTCCTGCCAAACCAATCTCAATACTCATAAAGGCTTGGGATAGTCCTAAGATGATTAAATAAATACTTCCTAGACGAATTGCTTCCGGATCATGTGGCATAAACATCGTAAACAAGCCTTCGCTAAATACTACTAAAACAATCGTGGCGATGACGCCAATCATTGAGATTAGCTTAAAGGATTCGCGAATACTTTCGATAACACGTTTAGCATTTCCAGCTCCAAAGTTTTGGGCCACTAATGCCTGAATCCCAACTTGTAGCCCTTCCGAAGTGTTCCACGAAATGGATTCTATTTGAGAACCAATGGACGTAACTGCCACGGGTGTCGGACCGAACCCAGACATAAAACGATTTAAGACCATCGAAATACTCGCATGAAAACCACTTAATAAAGCAGCTGGAATTCCTAACTTGAAGATTGCAACTTGCCAATCCCAACGTAAGGTAATCCGTGTAATCGCACGTCTTAAAAGCCCATTTTCAATAAGAATTGTTAAAATAAAAGCAAAGAAAACAAATAATTGACTCAATACGGTTGCCCAAGCCGCCCCTTCAACACCTTGCGGTTCAATCGTCCCAAAACCAAAGATAAGTACGGGATCTAATATCATATTCGCAACTAAACCAATCGTATTAATAACAAAAGGTGTAAAAGAATTTCCTAACGATGTAAAAGATTGCGTCAAAATGGGATTCACAAAAAATAACAACATAGCCGAAGCGACAATGGTCATATACTCCTTAGCACTTTGCTCTGCTTCCATCCCCAATTGATAAAACTCAATAAATACATTACGTACGGCTAAGGAGAACAGCGTAAATAGAAGGCCTAAGATGAGTGCCTGTAGAAGTCCGTTGTTGATTACACGAATCGTCTCATCTTTATGATTTGAACCATAAGCCTGCGAAGCATAAACCCCCATCCCAATCTTAGGTATCAATGCTAACGAGTTCGCAATCCAGAAGACAAAGCCTGCGATACCGACTCCTGCAACGGCATTGGTTCCTAATTTCGCAATCCATAACATATCAACAAATCCGTAAGCGATTTGGATAAATGCCGTTAATGCTAAAGGAATGGACAAGCGCAATAAGGTGGATTTAATGTTACCTTCCAATAAATTGATATTCTTATTCACTGAATCACCTACTTATTCTCTCTTCATCTGAAATACCTTACTTATTATAGCGAACTTCTCCCAATTAACAAGAAAAAACCTCCCGAAGGAGGCTTTTAAGAATTTGTTAATCGGTAAATTGATTTTTGATCAGGGATGTCACCACAAAGATTACAATAAAGAAGAGTGTAATCGTCGCTCCTGGAGGAGTATCAAAATAAAATGATGAAATAATTCCTCCAATGATACCGATTAAGTTAATCACAATTCCAATTCCAATCGCTTGATTAAAGCTCTTAGAAATACTAATCGACGTTGCCGCTGGAATCACAACTAAGGCCGATACTAACAGAGCTCCGACAATCGGCATCATCAAACTAATCACAATGCCATTGATAACTGAAATAGCCATCGAAATAAACTGTACGGGCAACCCACTCGTATGTGCCGTATCTTCGTTAAAGCTCATCACATACAAAATCCGATGATAGATTGCATAAAGAATGACAACAATCACTGCTAGGCCAATCAATAAATAGACTTCTTGTTGCGTAATAAGTAAGATCGTCCCAAAAAGGTACTTATCAATTTGAACTGATGAAGCACTCGTTGAAAGACTTAATAGAACCAAGGCTAAAGCCATTCCACCTGACATCATCACCGCAATTGAGACTTCTGAAAAGTTGCGATACATCCGTCGCATCGACTCCAGTAACATCGACGCGATGACAACGACAATAATGGTGGACACTGTTAGATTGAATTTTAGTAATAAGCCAAGTGCCACCCCAACTAAGGAAACATGCGATAAAGTATCGGACAAGAGTGACTGACGACGCAAAATTAATAATAAGCCTAAAATCGGGGTAATAAAGGATAAGGCTACACCCGCAATTAATGCTCGTTGGATGAATTGGTATTGAAGCATCGCCACTCCACCCCTTTCTCACGCGTTAAATAAATCTCACGGTCATATAATCCTTCCATTTCACTATCGCTATGCGTCACCATCAAAATAGTCTTGTGGTGAACCTTACTACTATGATTCAACAATTGATAGAATGACTTGCGTGAAGCTACATCCATTCCTGTTGTCGGTTCATCTAAGATAAAGAAATCCGGGTCTTGCGCGAAGACCCGTGCGATATTAATCCGTTGTTTTTGCCCACCGGATAGATCTCCAACCTTGCGATTTCTTAAGTGTGCCATCCCGACCGATTCCAGAGCGCGATCGACATGCGCATGATCTTCGTCTGTCAGTCGTTTGAACCAACGTCCTTGCGGATAACGCCCTGACTCTACTAATTTTTGAACCGTACTTGGAAAGCCGTTATTAAAGACTGTGACGTCCTGTGGGACATAGCCGATTTGCAGCGGCTCGCCTTGATCATTCGTTGGTTGCAATTCAACCGTTCCGGATTCAGGCAGTAAAAGCCCCAATATTAGGCGAACTAATGTTGACTTGGCTGCACCATTCTCACCGGTTAATATAATAAATTCTCCCGAATCGATTTGGAAGTTAATATCATGTAAGACTCGCTCTTCCCCATAGGAGAATGCGAGATTATTTACTTTTAAAATTGCCATTCGATCACTCTCCAGGGTCAAATTATTAAAAAGTTATTTTGTTAAAGAAGCTAAGTTCTCATTCATTAAATCGAAATAGTCCAGTCCTTCTGCACTCTCTTCTTGTGAAATTGTTTCTAAAGTACGCAATGGACGAACTTCTACGCCTGCTTCATTAGCAATCGCTTCTGAAACCTCTGTTGGCATTGCTGGGTCTACATAAATTGCTTTAATATTATTTTCTTTAATGAATTCAATCATTTCTGCCATTGTTTCAGCACTTGGATCGCTATTCGTTAATAAGCCAGTAATACCGATTTGCTCTAGATTATATTCATGAGCCAAGTAGCCAAATGCTGGGTGTTGTACAACAATGCGACGATCTTCTAATGATTCTAACGCTTCATGGTAGTGTTGATCTAATTCATTCAATTCTTCAATTAATGCTTCAGTACGTTCACGGTAACCTGCTTCATTTTCAGGATCTTTCGCGATCAATGCTTCCATTACAACTTTAGCTTGTTCTGCATAAAACTTAGGTGATAACCAGCTATGAGGATCCCATTCGTGCGTATGTCCGTGGTCGTGGTCATGATCGTGGTCGTGGTCGTGATCGTGGTCATGGTCGTGGTCATGGTCATGGTCATGGTCATGATCGTGGTCGTGATCGTGGTCGTGATCGTGGTCGTGGTCATGGTCGTGGTCATGGTCGTGATCGTGGTCATGATCGTGGTCGTGATCGTGGTCGTGGTCATGGTCGTGATCGTGGTCGTGGTCATGGTCGTGATCATGGTCGTGGTCATCTGAACCTTTCAGAAGTTGTAACCCTTCAACGGATTCCACCACGGTTACCTCGCCATCCTCTAAGACCGGCGCCATTGCTTGCATAAAGAATTCCATTTCTTGGCTTTGATAAATAAACATATCTGCCTCTTGAATTTTAACTACATCTTGTGTGCTTGGTTCATAACCATGCGCATCGCCACCACTTGGCACTAACATTGTAATATTTGCATCGGGTTGCGCAATACGCTTAGCTAGATAATAGACTGGATAAATCGTTGTTACAATATCCATTCCTTCTTGAGCTGACGCAGTTGGCAATACAAGATGGCTTAACATTAAGCTGAATGCTGCCATCATTTTGATAATTTTTTTCATCATTAATGATTCCTCCTATTTCAAATTTTAATGATTGATGAGCGCAGAATTTTTACCTCGTTCCGGCGCTCAAACATAACACATTATTAATCAGAGACTTTTAATAGTCAAAGGAAGAATCATTCATGTGTTCCTTTTCGAATCCACTCTGTGATGGCCTAACCCCTTGGTATTACAAGGGTTAGACCTTATCAACCATCGATAATTAAGCTACACCTGAAACTTTTTTCATTTATTTTAATTCGATTAATTACGATTTGAACGGTTAGATAATAGGATGAAGCGGACGATTTGGAACAATGTACTTAAACTTGCCGCGACATAGGTAAAGCCTGCTGCACGCAATACTTTTCTCGCAGGTTGAACTTCTGCTTCAGTAAAGATATGTCCTTGACCTAAAATTTCAATCGCGCGGCGACTCGCATCAAATTCAACTGGCAACGTGACAAGTTGGAATAACAAGACCAAGCTAAAAGCTAGAATGCCCAATTGAATGAGGCCTACTATTTGCATCAGAAAACCAATTAAAATCAATGGCATTGCGATTGTGGATCCTAGATTGACAACTGGCACTAATGCAGCTCTTACACGCATAAATTTATAATCTTGTGCATCTTGCAAGGCGTGTCCACACTCGTGCGCAGCAACGGCTACCGCGGACACTGAAGTATTTTGATAGGTTGCCTCAGATAGACGTAAAACTTTATTTCTTGGATCATAATGATCGGTTAAATGTCCTGCAACTGGCTCAACGCGCACATTTGTAATCCCTGATTGTTGTAATATAAATTCTGCAGCTTGTCGGCCTGTCACCTGGTGCTCGGTCATCAACTGGTCGTATTTATTAAATGTCGATTTTACTTTAAACTGGGCCCAACCTACAATCGCCATCGCAATTAAAACTAATAAATAAGTTGCATCAAATCCATAATAAGAGTAAGGCATAATATTTTCCTCCTACCTTAATATTTCTTGATCATATTATATCATAGTGTTGTATTTATTGAGGAGTTCAATGCCTTACTAATGAAATTATTTCCATTAAAAAAAGCACCTCAACGAGATGCTTTCACAAAAATTATGAATAAATTAGTTATTCGCGTCTGCTAAAGTCTCATAAGGTAAGACTATATTTAAGATAACCCCAACAATCGCACTGAGAGCAGTCCCTGAAATCATCAACACGCCTCCGATATTTAGTACTGCACCCCCAAGCCCGATAACTAACATTGCACTCGCAATAATTAAGTTACGTGTATGTGCAAAGTCAACGCGATTTGTAATAAGCACTTTCAGACCGTTACTTGCAATTACGCCGTATAGAAGAATAGACATTCCTCCTAGCACTGCTGATGGGATAGTAGAGACTAAGGCGGTAAATTTGCCTAGACAGCTTAATAAAATCGCAATAATCGCTGCATTTCGAATTACTGAGACGCTCGCCACGCGGGTCATCCCAATGACACCTGTGTTTTCACCGTAAGTAGTGTTGGCAGGACCACCAATAAACGCTGACACAAATGTCGCAACGCCATCCCCCAAGATTGTACGGTCAAGTCCTGGATTTTCCAAGAAGTTGCGGCCGGTAATTTCACTAATAACCATTGAGTCTCCCATATGCTCTGCAATCGTTACAAATGAAATTGGAACGAGCGCCCAAGCTTCAGGACCGAAGTAGAAGCGGTAACTACCAGCTCCCTCTCCCCAAGGAAGACTGAATTCTGGCAATTGAATCCAATTTGCTGCAGCAACCGGTGACAAGTCAACTAAACCAAGCGCCAAGGCGAAGATATAACCGACGATAATCGCAATTAAGAATGGAATAACTTGAATAAAACCTTTACCTTTTGAAGTGACTAAAGCCGCTACTGCAAAAGTTACAATCGCTACAAGTACATTACGTAAATCCCCGTCTTGCGCCAACCCTGCATTGGAAACGGCGGTGGCTGAAAGACCTAACCCGATCACGATAATCATTGGACCAATCACAATCGGTGGGAATAAGTAGTTAATCCACTCGACGCCAATAAATTTAATTAAAACACTGACTAAGACATAGACAAGTCCGACCATCATAATTCCCGTTTGGGCGGCACTAATATCACCATTCATCTGTTCAATCGCGAGCGCCATACCACTAATATAAGCAAAGCTTGACCCTAAATAAATTGGCACTTTAAATTGTGTCAAAATCATATAAATTAGCGTACCGACACCACTGGCTAATAATGCAGTCGATACGGATAGCCCTAAAATTAAGGGGACGAGAACTGTCGCCCCAAACATCGCAAAGACATGTTGGAAACTAAGTAGTAAGCCCGGTAATAATTTCGGCTTATCATCTACATCTAGTAACATCTTCGTCTGATTAGTCGTTTGAATATTTTCCATTTTCTCTCTCCTCACGGAGCTGATTGCACACAAAAAGCCCCTATTTTTTGAGAATAAGGGCTTTAAATCAACGGGTGACCTTAGTAACCTCACGGGATTACCTTAAAAGTCCTTATTGTCTTATGACATAATACCATGATAAATATTAATTGCAACCAGCATTTTAGAAAAATAAACATCACTTTAAAAGATGTCAAGATTTCGCCAAAATGATACACAGTTGTTATGGTATCTCGCTGCATTCCTTGTTACAATGCAACTACGAATAAATAAAGGACTGATTTATATGAAACGAATAACCTTACTCATCTTAACGATTTTAATGACTGGATGTAGTTGGTTTGGGTCTAATAACGACGATCCTGCTCAAGACGACCAAGCCGCTCAATCTGGTATTGATATTGATAGTCTGGGTACTGGCAACAAAATTCCTAATAAAGAATATGAGAATGTATTTGGTGAGATTGTTGATAATAACTTATCTGTACCCCCAACCCAACTCCCTGATGAAATTCCGATTGGTGAAGTACGTGAAGCGGTCAATGCTTACTTTATCGAAGATGTGCCAGAAGATGAACAAGATAATAATCTCGAACCGGTCTCTAAACCTATCTTAAAAAGAATCCAGAAAACATTAGCCGAAGACGAGCAATTAAAGCAACTTGAAGCTACCGTTGATCAAGTGACCATGCAATTAAATAATACTAGTCAATATGTGGTTCGAATTGTCGTTCCGCACACTTATCCGGAAGCCGAAGCCAAAGTCGATTCGAGTGACGTCCACTTAATGAATACGGCACTATCAATGATTGGCAATCGTTTAGTTATGATCAGCTATTATGATGAAACACATGACTACTTAATTCCATACCATTTAGGTACATCGACTTATTCACTCTTTTCAATGAGTTCACTTTACGAATAATGATAAAATCCCTCTAAAGATTCTCTTTTTGCCTGAACCTTTAGAGGGATTCGTTTATTCATAATAACGATTTTGATAAATTAATTGATCAGGGAAGACAAATTCATAGCCTCGCTCCACCAATACTGGCATTAGGAGTGCCAATGCATCGACCGATGTTTGACTCGTATCATGCATTAAAAGTAACGTATCATTACTTAACATCGGGATGACCCGATCAAAAATTGCTTGCGCATCTTGGAGCTGCCAATCCAATGAGTCTAAATTCCAAGTGATTGACGTTAACTCAGGTAACAACTGGACTACTCTCAATCCACCCGCTCCAAAAGGCATTCGATACATTGTTGGAAGATAACCTGTCGCTTCCTCAACAATTTCTTGCGTCCAATTGATTTGTTGTAAGACCTCCTCGTCGGATATGTCATCGAAATTCGGGTGGCTATAAGAATGATTCCCAATCAAATGCCCCTCGTTAATAATGCGCCGCGCCATATCAGGGAACTGTTCAACATACGCCCCATAAACGAAGAAAACTCCTTTAGCCCCGTATTGATTTAAGATATTTAATATTTGCGGTGTAAATTCTTCATTAGGCCCATCATCAAAAGTCAGTGCAATCTTCGGACGTTGATGGAGCGGTGTCCCATCCAATAACGTAAATAGCGCTGGGTTCTCTTGGATTTGTAACATTGTTGCTTCCGTATAAGAATCAACTTGATACTCCTTAACGAGATAATCCGCAAACAAACCCAATTGATGCTGATATTGATCCAAGTAAGAAGCAAGATAAGTTTGATCCAACCAAGGTTCAAGATAATCACTTGCTCTATTCAATAACTCCAATGCGTCGTTCAAGTTATCTCGTGAATAAGTTACGCTCGATTCATATTCACCTAAGTATGCGAGACCTGACTCCATTTCACGCAATTGGTGTCGTGCTGATTCAAAAACTGCTTCCCATTGATCCAAATGTTGCGTTAAAACATTTTGAGCTTTTTGTTGTAACTGAAGAATTTGTTGATCGTTCACATCCGCTTGCACATCAATTTTCAAAGCGCCATCCTGTACAGTCAATCGTAATACTGAATCTGACCACTGACGAAACGTTAACTGCTCGAAAGCCTCCTCATAAGAGGGAACAAGTTGCGTATATTCTTCGGGTGCTAACTTAACTAGCTCCGAATAAATCTGATGCAAGGTTTGTTCATCCACATCCTCACGCAAAACAGGTAATTCCCCTTGAGGATTTTGCCACAATTCTTCTAATGCTAACTCCGCTTTTGCAACACGCTCTTGATAAGAGGGCACCCAGACCATACCATAAAGATACACAATAACCATGAGTGCGCCGAAAAGACTTAAAATCAATCCGCGGTGCCAATGTTGCTGTGACTTCAAACCTTCCATCTCCTATACGTTATAATTATTCATTGCTTAATCTTCGATTAAAAGTATCACTGTGAGCTAAATCACCATAGCGGTACCCTTCCATAAACCACGCTTGACGCTGCTCAGCAGTTCCATGAGTAAAGCTGTCTTGAACGACTCGCCCATAGGTTTGCTCTTGAATCGTATCATCTCCTACTGCAAATGCAGCTTGAAGAGCTTCTTCGATATCCCCTTCGTCTAAAATACCTAATTCTTCCGCATATTTAGCCCATGCTCCGGCAAAATAATCGGCTTGAAGTTCGAGTCGGACGTTTAACGCATTCCCTTCTCGTTCTGACAAACGACGACGTGCTCTCTGATATTCATCCATAATACCTAATTCATTTTGAATATGGTGTCCTACTTCATGGGCCAAGACATACGCTTGTGCGAAATCTCCGGGTGCCCCGAAGCGTTGGGACAATTGTTCCCAAAATGATAAGTCTATATAGACCGTCTCATCGGCTGGACAGTAAAATGGTCCCGCTTGGGCTTGACCAATCCCACACCCACCCGTCATGGTTCCACGTTCGTAAATAACAAGTTGCGGCTCGCGATACGAACGGCCTTCTGATTGAAATATTTCGTGCCAAAAATCTTCGGTACTTCCTAACACACGTGTCATAAATTCATAGTCTTGGTCGCTAATTTCACCTGAATCGATTTGATCTCGATTGACGGAAGCATTATTGCGATCGACTTGTTGGGTACGATAATCCGAATTCGGTTGAGAATGTTGCGAAGAATCACCCAAGCCGAGCCCACCAAAAAATTGGAAAAGTAACATCCCGCCAATAATTAATAATACAATCCGTCCCATCCCAGGTAGCATCAATAATAATCGAATTAAACCGAATAACCCGCCTCCACCGAGTCCGCCAGACCCTCCTGGCATGCGGTATGAACCACCTGGCCTCCGACGGTTAAAGGGTGAGCTATTTTGTCCACGTCGATCTTCAACGTTCTGACTGCGTCGTAAATCTTCCCACTTCATTTAATACATCCTCTCTCATCTATATACTATATCAACGGTGCACCTAATCTTAATATTGCATTCCATAAACCACCAAACACACCAACTTTTATATCATCCAATGTTACTTCACGACTGAGAAGCAATGTCTGCTCAAAATCTTCCCGAATCGAATGGATAACTGGATGATGGTACAACAGCGTATTCGATTCAAAATGTAAGTATAAGGAACGATAATCTAAATTAATCGTTCCTACTGTAGCAATCACGTCGTCTGACACAAAGGTCTTCGCATGTAAAAATCCTGGGGTATACTCATAAATTTTGACCCCCGCTTCCAGTAACGGACGATAATACGAGCGGGTCACCCGAAAGACTAATTTTTTATCTGGAATTCCAGGTGTTAATAAGATGACCTCTACACCGCGTTTCGCTGCTAACTGCATCGCGGTTTGCATCTCATAGGATATCACTAAATAAGGAGTATAAATATAAACATAATCGGTAGCCTGTCCTAATATTTCGCGGTAGACACTCTCACCAATTTGTTCATTATCTAAGGGCGTATCTCCAAATGTTTGAACAAATCCACCTTGATAATTTTCCAAAACACTTTCATCATTTGCGAAGGCTTCCATTTGCTCAAAATAAGTCTCATCGCGATAAGGTAAGTAAGATTCGTCAATGGGATAATCTGCATTGAACATATTAAGGAAAAGATTGGTCATCGACCAAACTACTGGCCCTTCCACACGGATCATATTATCTTTCCAGTAGCCAAAGCGCTCTTCAACGTTAATATATTCATCTGCCAAGTTCATTCCACCTGTGTAACCAATCTTGCCATCAACAATGATAAATTTTCGGTGATCACGTGTATTATAAACCATCGAGAGGAATGGACGGACAGGGTTAAATTTTACCCCCTTAATACCATAACGCTCCAATTGTTCTACAAAGTTTTCTGGTAATCGTGTTAACGCCCCAAAACCATCGTATAAGAAACGCACGTCCAGCCCCTCTTGTGCCTTACGAATCAATATTTCAAAGATTTGATCGAACATTTTCCCATGGGAAACAATAAAGAACTCAATAAAAATCGTTTCTTTCGCGTCATTTAAATCTCTTAATAAATCCTCCATCACCGCTTCGCCGACCGGATAATATTTGACATCGGTGAGCGGGTAGAGTGGCATATTCGACACTTGACGGACATAGTGACTGATCCCGGCTAAGAGTGGATCTTTATGCTTAAGGACGCCATTAATATCAGGAACTTCGGCTAGACCGTGCATGTGATGTTGTTCTTGATATTCGATTCGGCGACGAATCCATCGGGCGGGACGTTTGTTACCGATTAACAAATATAAGACGGTCCCAAACAATGGCACAATAAACAATACGACAAGCCAAGTTACCTTATAAGCAGGATTTTCATCCTTAACAATTAAATATAACGTGACAAAAATCGAAGTTAGTTGCAATAACATCGAAAGTAAGGAGAAATATTCGATAACAGAAGTTGCAATCATAATAAACCAGATGATTTGTAACACAAATAATATACCTAAGATACCAGCACGAATCATCGGTGCTTTATCTGCTTTAAACATCGAACTCCCCCTTTCATTTTAAAAAACTTGAAGCACTGACTCACTAACTCATGGAAATAATCGTTAAGAATCCAATCAAGTTTTGTACCATATGTAAAAAGATAGAATATTCTAATCGACGTGAATACCAGTACACTCCAGCTAAACAAGCAGAAAGAATAAAGTAGGTTGTAAAATCAATCCAATTAGCGGGTGAATGTAATAGGGCAAAAATAATTGAAGAGACAATAAAGCCCAGCGCAGGTGTATAGGTGAAGATATACTTCATAATCAACCCACGCAATAAATATTCTTCGACGATAGGGGCAATAATTACGACCGTAATAAAGGCATAAATTAAGTTCATATTACCGACCATCTCTTGGACAAGCGTTTGATTATCAGGTTGGGTATATTCTGGGGCAACTTGGGTCACTAGTGCACCCCATGCGATTTGAAGTGCAAAAAATCCTAGATAAATCCCTAAAGCTTGCAAGATATTTTTCCAATTCATTGTCTTAAATTGGAAGAAACGGAAGCCAACTTTATAACTGACACCAATCACGAATAATGTTAAAAGAATGCCCCCAACAACACTTTCCACTTGAGTTACTTGGAAGACTTGCCCCAAAAATTCGGGGTCTTGTAACATATCGAGTGTCGGTTCTGCAGTAACTTTTAAGGCTCCTTGAGCATACATCCAAGATTCAAACATCACACGCAAAACAAAATAGACGATGACAATTAATAAAGCTTTCCACCAACTACCTTTAACTTGGTCCCCCCAAGGCGCTTTCATAGATCCTAATTTCATTATTCACCACTCTCCTCTACTGGCACAAATTGATCGGCGGTTAAGCCCGCTTCGAATTCATTCACTTCTTTTAATACATCAAAACCTACCAGCTCATTGAATTGGTCAGTTGTCATTAATTGATCCGCTGTAAAAGGTGGGAGCGCATCTTCAGATGCTTCAAGGTATATTTCAGAACCCGTTACTAATTCATCCGTAGCTTCTGCAATCAATCCTAATCCAAGGAGGTTTTTATCATAGTTAATCATTAATGTACCGGCGATACCTTGGCTGAATTGTTCCATAAAGGACTCGATGCCTGGGTAATTACTCATACGTTCTTGTGCAATTTGGTTGAATAATTCACCGTTCGCTCCATGAATATCAACTTGGATCCCTAATTCCGTCTCCATAAAAGCCTCGTTGACGGAGTCATAGGCTAACCACTCTTCGATCACATCCATCAGGAAGGTCTCAATCGTGAACATATCCATTACAATTGGACCGAGTCGGCTATTTTGTGGATCGATGACCAAACACTTATCACTTAAGTCAGGTGCTGCTTCGTTCTGCTGGAAGAAGTCGTGAAGTTGCGCGACCGGACTCTCTTGATAAATTTGAGGCTGTTGTTCCAGTGCGTCGGCTGCATAAGCTTTTAACTCATCAATTGACAGGTATGCTTGTTGAATCGATTGACGATCACTTTCAACATATTGAGTATAAGGTAAGAATGGCGGATAGACTTGCGCAATAAAGTAACGGTCGCCATCTTTATGTAACGTATGTGATAAGAGGCTCATCGTCTCTTCACCCTTAGCAAATGAAACATACTCCAAACTACGTTGCTTCACGCGACTTAATGTTTTAACAAATTCTAAAGGACTCTCATGACTAATTTGGTCGGTCGATAATTCCTCAGCTGAATCTGTTCTTTCTTGTTCACCTTCAGGAGATTCCTCCGCTTCCATCGTCTCTTCCGAATCCGTTGACGGTTCCTCTGTGGACGCTTCCGAATTCGACCCTTTCCACTCAATTCGTTTAATTGGCGTTAAATTATCGGCTTTAATACTTGTAACGGGAAGGAGCGCTAGCACCGTCAAGCATATTAGCCATTTTTTGATTGTTTTATTCATATTATTTCCTCCGATCTTCTTCATCGATTGCATCAATGACTAAGGGTAATTCACTAAAATGACGTAATTGGTAATCAGCATCACTTAAATAATCCGCTTGCCCTGTGGGATCGTACGCAATCGAAGCGCGCGTCCACTTACCATAGGCCATATCTAATTGAGAATCCCCGACATAGACCATTTCATGTAACCCAATGTCAAAACGCCGGGAAAATTCATGCAATGCCTGAGGATTCGGCTTGGGACCGTATTGATCCGCACAGCCAATAAAATCGAAATAATCAAGTAACTTCAGTTCCTCTAACATATGATGGGTTAGTAGATAATGGTCATTGGTAATTAAACCAATATGATAATGCGGTGCGAGTGTTTGCAATAAATCTATCACTCCCGGCTCAATTAATGCATCGCTTAATTCTTGTTGTTGAAACTGATAGTAGTAATCTACGAGAATTTGCTCGATTTCTTGACAATCCAGTGGGACATATTCAGCGAAGAACTGCGCCTGATCGCGAATACTCCCTGCTAAAAAAAGCGAATTCGGTTGCAATTGATCGTGTTCGATCCCTGCTAACTTCGCAATCTCTTGCTGCTTCGCTTCCGCAAGGTCCGATTGATTTAACAAATAGTCTGTCGCTTGGATTGAAGGAATCGACCAGGCCTGTGTGGCCGAGATCAGTGTGCCATCTTTATCGAAGATAATCGCTCGTATTGTCATAGGTCCTCCTTGATTGATTCGTACCCATATTCTATCATACCGCATCAAAAAAACGAACGCTTAAGGCGAATCCAATCGCTAATTCCTAATCGTTCGTTGAGAAATAAATTTCATTTGTGGCAAGCCAATTTAACCCCTCATTAATCAGCGTTCCGACAATCGGTGGAATATAAGCCGGTGAACCTAACTTCATCACCTCTTGCTGGCTTAATAGCGCTAATTGAGTGTAATGACAAAATCGTTGCAAATCCGTTAAATTCGATGGTACTTTCTTCGCAACCATTGAAATGGTCGGACGGCTCGATGGTACTCGATTAACCGGCGCTGATTTTTTTACTTTATCGGCTTCCTTCGTCGTAGTCTCCGTCTCTTCTTCGGTTGTTTGAACTTCTGTTGTTTCGCTTGTTTCTTCCGTACTCTCAGTAACAATCTCTTCTACAGTTGTTGTCGTCGTAGTAGAATCTGGTTGTGTTTGAGGTGGATCGGGTGGTGGGGGGAGTTCCGTCGAGGGTTCTTCGGAAGACGTTGACTCTTCTGACCCTTCCTCCTCTTCTTTTACTGATTCTTCAGTCGTTTCATCAGATTTGGTCGTTGTTTCTTGGGTGGTACTTGTCAATGCCTGCAAAACCAACGGTCGCTTCGTCAACACACTCGCGCCAGTCACACGATTGATATCGACCGCATTTAAACCACATATGATCGCCAGCAATAGAACGAACGGTTTAACGACTTTGTGAAATTTTCTATCCTTGAACATTTTAAGCCCACCTCCTTAAATTTATTGGATTATATGTAGTCTTATTTTAGCATATTTCCCGAGTTTGGGTAGTGATTTAATCGTTTTGTCTTATGATGCTAATATAATATCAATAAAAGTTACTTCACAAAGATAACACCGTCATAAAAAAATAATTGTCGCTCGCTTTTTTTCGCGTTATGATATAACTACAGCGAATTACTATAGGAGGTATTTTATGAAAGTCATCGTATTCGATAATGCTCAATCTGCTGCGCAATATGCTTACAATCAGTTTGAACAAGCCTTAAAAGACGGGGCCACAACCTTTGGTCTAGCGACTGGTTCGACACCTGAGCCACTGTATCAACTGCTACGTGAGTCTGACTTGGACTTTACACAAGCAACATCGATCAACTTGGATGAATATTACGGGCTGAGCGCCGATCACCCTCAAAGCTACGCTTACTATATGAATGAACAACTCTTTCATGCAAAACCCTTTGCACATCATTACTTACCAGATGGGACGAATACCGACCCGCTTCAAGAAACGGCGCGTTATGACCAATTAATTGAAGACAACCCGATTGATCTGCAAATTTTAGGAATCGGACAAAATGCGCATATTGGCTTTAACGAACCTGGGACATCCTTTAATTCGAAAACAAGCTTAGTTGACCTGACCGAATCAACCATTCAAGCCAACCAACGCTTCTTCGAACGGATGGAAGATGTCCCTAAACAAGCTTACTCAATGGGAATCCAATCCATTATGAGTGCGAAAAAGATTATTTTACTGGCATTTGGTGAAAATAAAGCACAAGCCATCTACGATACCGTTGAAGGACCTGTTAGTGAGGCAGTTCCCGCCAGTATCTTACAAAACCACCCAGATTGTTACATTCTCTTAGATGAAGCCGCCGCCAGCCAACTCAACTCAGAAAATTATGAGCGAGTTAATTAGTACACATCAGATCAATGGCTGCAGTTCATATCATGCTGCAGCTACTGATCCGTTGGTTATTAAATTGAGTCATCGTGAGTTTCATCTTCCGGATGACTACCAGACACGGTGGATTCAATCGACAGATTACCAATTACTTTATATTCTTCGAGGTTCTGGATTACTCAACACGATCAATCAATCCACTCAAGTCATCCATCCCCAAGCCTTCTGGATAAATCCGCACCAGCGATACAAAATACAAACTACTCTGAATTCTCCACTAAACTACGTTATTTGGACTTTCGAACTCCAATCACCGACGCAACCGATGCTAGCCTTTGACACTTCTTTCGTTACCATACTCCCTTCTCAACATTCTCAAGGCCTTGATATGCTTCTACATAAATCAATCGAGTCGCTCAATCATCTGAGACATATTCCTAATACTGAAACACTTCAAACGATGGTCTTCAACCACTTACTTAGTTATTGGACTCATGACTCAGAACCTAATCTTCCCTCATTATCCCCATTAATCCACCAAGCTACCCTATATATTCATCATCATTTTCGGACGGATCTTTCGATTCAAGAAGTTGCGAATCATATACAGCGAAGCTCTTGGTTTCTTTCGACGCAATTTAAGGCCGAGACAGGCTATTCTCCCCAAGAATACTGGATTCAATTGCGTCTTGAACATGCTTGCAACCTACTTCGAAATTCTTCTCTTACAGTCCAACAAATTGCAGACGAATCCGGTTTTCATTCAAAAAGTTACTTTGCAACTTACTTTAAGCGGACTTACCACTTAACACCAACGGAGTATCGCAAGCGAAACAAAATAAATTTGCGATAAAAAATTTTTATATTTTTTGAAAAAATTTGTTGATAGAGGTTCATTTTTATAATATCATTATATTATGGATATATAGTTTAAATGAAACGAATATAATATATAGAAAGGAGCGAATCGATGTATATCTCTAACATTAGTTCATCATCGATTAATTTACAGTCGGTTGAGCATACCGCTATCTCGGTAGGAGATGTCGAACGAATTTACTCGGACGACAATGTGATTATCTGCTATATCAACAAAGGAGCAGCGAGCTACGAAGATAGTGGGTTGAGCGGGGATTTAGCTAAACGTGGAATATTAATTGTCAACCCGCAAACAGAAGTTTATCTCAAAGCTATTCGGAATATTGATTGCACGATGATTACCCTTCAGGGAATTTTATTTACTTCTAGCAATGATATTAACTCAAAACAAGCCGTCTTTACCTCTATAGATGAGTCAGGACTTATTCGTGATTACCTCGAATTGGCAGTACTCGAACAAGCCAATCCATTCCGCGGAACGGATATGATTTTACGAAAAATAACTGAATCAATGCTCGTTCATATCTTACGCAATGATAGCTTATCGATTAAAGATGCCAGCATTAAGATAAAGCACGATGATATCGATAAATTGCTTGATTTTATTAGTGAAAACTACATGCACAAAATCACTCTGTCTCAACTTTCAGAATTAGTCGGTATTAATAAGTACTACTTAATCCGATTGTTCAAACAGAAGACAGGTCTTTCACCCATTGATTATTTAATTCATGTACGACTTCAAGAAGGCGAACGCCTCTTATCACAGACCGATACTAAAGTTTCAGATATTTCAGATATGGTTGGATTCCACTCACCTTCTCACTTTACTAAGACCTTTAAAGAAGCCAATCATTGTACCCCTACGGAATACCGTAAACGCTATAGCTTATTAGGCTTCGGTGAGCGTCACCGTAAGAAAAACAGCTAACCTCTTAGTAATACGAAGACACACAAAAACCTAGCAGCTTGTATAGTCAAGTTGCTAGGTTTTAATATTTGACAGTTTTTGATTGTTGCTTGTACTAAGCGTCTCCAATGATCTTTTCTAAATATTCTCGATTATGGATTGAAATATAGGAGCCTTTAACTGAAATAGCACCTACCTCTTTTAATTTTTGTAACTCTTGATTCAATGTCGAGCGGGATGTTTGAAGTATATCCGCAAACACGGCCTGCGTTCCCGGCATAAGAATCTTGTTCGGGGCTATTTCATTAGAAGTGAGTAACCAAAAGGCAAGACGTTCAATTACCTTTGAATATATCGTAGTTCGAATTACTCGTTTGTTATAATAACAGTATTCTGAGATGAATTTTATGATATTCAACATAAGTTGTGGATCGTCCCGGATCACTTTGTCGAGTCATGTTGCAGGGACATGGATGACCTGAGCATCTTTAAAGCAAGTGATATTGTAAGGCTGAGTTTGAGCACCAGAATAAAGTAAGTAAAATGGGAAGATACTTCGTTTAGGATAATATGACGAGACGATTTCTCTTCCTTGAATGGAATACTCTGTTGTTTTTAAAGTACCTTTTAAAATAAAATGAATATATTTAAGCTCTTCTCCAAAAAAAGAAACTATTTCTTCCGCTTCATATTCTTTATAAAGAATCGGAATTTTCATGATTCTCTCTTTCGATTGTTCAGAGATGCCTTCAAATATATGAAAATCAAGTAGTTCTTTATACATTCTAGTACTCCTGCCTTTCATAATATTTATTTTATACTTTACAATATATCAAAAACGTTTTCATCAATCAAATAATTTTTCTATACAAAAAACCTCTCAAATGCACCGCATTTAAGAGGTCGAAAATCAAATAAATTAATGGCTCGCTTTTTGGAAAACCGTAGGTTTTTCAACTGCAGTGGCCAATGATTCTACTGCTCGTTCAACAAGCTCATCGCGCACCTGACGGTCTTCATTCGTGCCTAATTCAGGATTACCCACCGGGTAAGGTATTGCTACCGTTGGAACAATTCGGTTAGCTCCAACTGATTCTGAAATCGTAGTAATCGTTGCCATATGGACGATCGGTAACCCGTACCGCTCGATTTCTTTTACCATCGTTGCTCCGCAACGTGTACAGGTCCCTCAAGTGGAAGTTAGAATCACGCCATCAACTCCGGATTCTTTCAATTCCTTCCCAATTTCTTGACCAAACTTTTCAGAGTTCGCAACCGATGTCCCAGTTCCCGTTGTTGAATAGAAGTATTCAAACACTTTGCCAATCTTGCCTTCTTTTTCGAGACGCTTCAATTCATCCAGTGGCGCCACACGGTCAGCACGTTCATTAGCATAGACAGGGTCAAACCCACCGTGAACAGTTTGATAGACACCTTTCAGTTCATCTAAGCTTGAAACATCATATTTTACCCATTTTTGGGCTGAAGCAGATTGTAAGTGATCAGGGTTTCCATTCGGAACCATCCCCCCGGTCGTTACAAGTGCAATCGTGGCCTTCGATAGATCAGCGATCGGTGCTGCCGGATCCACATAATCAAATTCTGGCATTGGTAGTTCTGTCTCAAATTCTTCTCCCTTGAAACGTTTTACCAACATATTGACTGCGCGTCGAGCCCCAATATCTTCCGCATGAATTGTCAAGCGGCGTCCTTGAAGCATATAGCCATCTTCCTTGGCTTTGACCGCTTTACCTGCTAGAATTTTGTTCGCTAATTCGGCTAAAGCAGGCAATGTTTTTCGCATCGCTGCTGCGGACTCTCCAGTTGGAACAATATATGCAATGGAACGACACGCATCAACCCCAGGGTTTTCCTCATACATGGAAGTCAAAATCGGCACTTTACCTTTAAGCGCTTCAGCTACCCCTGCAACCGCCATACCGTAACGTCCCGCATTGAATGCAGGACCTGCAACGACTAGATCAGGTTGAACCTCCTCAAATGCATCTTGCACAAACTTCATAGCGGCTTCTTTATTTTCATTAAAGTAGTTATCCCCACAAATAATCGTATGTGAGACTTCCGCACCTTCTAACATATTCGAAAAGGCCATTGAAGGACCCACGGTTCCTTCTACAAGTCGTGGTTCGATATGGGCTTGATCTTCACCCCCGATTTGTCCAAAGAACTGGTTAACATAGTATAATACTTTTTTCATGTGACACCTCCTTACACTTCTTCTACGGTTAAGTTATGATAACCTATTTCAGACGTGGCTCCGATGACGGCGTTTAGCTCAACGGTCATCGTACCATCTTCAGCTAAGCTACCTTCCCAACCACCAGCTAAGTTAGCAACCGCATTCTCGTCTCCTAAGACTCTCTCAGCGGCTTCTAGATGCACTAGATGCGACACGTTACCTGTTGAGATAACAGCAACAGCTTCTTCTTTCGTATCTGTTAATGGTTGTGAATCACCATCCCAACCTGAACATTCGTCGGTAATTAATACGGACTTAATTCCAGCTTGTTCAACGCCTTCACAAATCATAACTAAGTCTGAGTCTGGATTACCATATCCTTCTTCAGAGATAATAACCCCATCTACTTCAAGCATCTTACATAACTTCACAGTAAAATCTCGCGTACGATATTTTCCATCAAGGGTAGTCAACTCTGGTACCACAATGAGTCCAACGAAGTTAAGCTCTTTGCCATGAAGTTCAAGTAATTCTTTGACTACCGCATTATTTTGATGTTGGTAAGTTGTGATTTTATCACAGGCTGCCACACAGTTCCCGGAAATCACTGCACCGTCAATTTCTTCCAGAGGATTCAGTAAGGTTGGCAATGAATTCTTAATGTCGACACCATAGACGTACCCATCATGAAGTAAGCCTTGAGCAATCATCATTTGCACATAAGCTACGCGTGGTAGTCCTTTATGTTTATCTAATCCTGTTACAAGGTCTTCGACTTCATAAACTTTAACATTGTCAGGTTCATGTTCTTTTAGCACTCGACCTAAATATTCACTGGCCTTCAGTCCCACGATTCGACACGTTTCCTCATGAACATGTGGCTCGATTCCCTCTTCAGGTACGATATCAACAACCACATTCAATGTTTTAGAAAATGGTGTCCATTTGGCCCCTTCGCCCCACATATCGATAATCCCTTCTTGGAAACCAACAATGTCCCCTACAGTTACGACCGCTACATTTTTCATCACTTTCGTGACGCCGTCACCTGTTTGTTCTGCAGGACCAGTCACACCTGGGAATGACGATTCGCCATCGACACGATAGCGTGGCTCAATACAGTCTTTTACCGGAATAATCCGAACGCGTTCGCCTGGACGAGCCAGATCAATGGTGACTTCTTTAACATAATCTATTTTTGCTAAATACTCCGCCATTTCTGTTTGATTAATGATTAATGTTTGGTCTTGTACTGCTGTTTGATCACCAAATTTTACATCATTAATTACAATTTCTTGTAGCTCTAACTTCATCTTATCACCTCTTCAATTTATCTGATTATAAAAGAGGAATTGCCGAAACAATCCCCCTTCTTTTCTGTATGCTTGAATTGAGCACTATGCTCTAATTCTTTTATCTTCTTTAGGTTTATAATTTTGATAACATAAAGCGTATGGTTTAGGTTCGATATATTTACCTGTACCTTTTTCACCTACGAACTCACCTTTTTCAGCAACAAGGTTTCCGCGAAGATATACTTTATCTGCACGACCTTTTTGTTCGAAACCTTCATACAATGCGTAGTCGGTTCCTTCATAGCTATTCGCGTGAGTAATAACGCCTTCATACTCAGGGTCCCAAATTAAGATATCTGCATCAGATCCCGGTAAGATCGCTCCTTTTTGAGGATAAATTCCACAAATTTTAGCTGGGTTCTCCATACATAAGCGCACAAAGTCTTGAGGCGTAATTTTGCCTTTTTCAACACCTTGAGTCCAGATCATATGAAGTCGATCTTGCATACCTGGTGCTCCGTTAGGAATCTTCGCAAAATCATCGATACCCTTTTTCTTCGCTTCAAAACCACCTACGACTGCGGCATGGTCTGACGAAATCGCTTTAAGCTCGTCATTTTTCACCGCTTTCCATAAAGCTTCTAAGTGGTCTTTCGTTCTTAAAGCAGGCGCACAAACATATTTGGCTCCTTCAAAATTATCTTTCAAGAAGAATGATTCATCTAATGTTAAATAATGCGCACACGTTTCTCCATAAACATCTTTACCTTCGCGAGCTGCCCTGACTAAGTTCTTCAGCGCCCCTTTAGAAGTAACATGAACGACGAACAGAGGACAATCTGCCATCTCTGCTAAATAAATCGCGCGTTGTGTCGCTTCATCTTCAACTAGCGGTGGACGAGAGTATGAATGGTTAATTGGTGCTTTTTGCCCCATTGCATGTAATTCGTCGACCAACACTTCAATCATGTCGCCATTTTCACAGTGAGTCATCACAGTAATCCCATGATCTCTACAGAGCTGCATCGCCTTGAAGATTAAGTCATCTTCAACGTGGAAAGGTGTTCCGTTGTATGCCATGAAAAATTTCAAGTTGACAATGCCATTTTCTACCATTTTTGGTATTTCATCTAAAACAGCTTCAGAAGTATCCATTACCATTCCATGGAAAGAATAGTCTACTGATGCAATCCCATCTGCTTTTTCGTCTTTATGACGATGCATCGACTCGATAACACCCTTGCCCTTGTCTTGAGGGGCAAAGTCAACTAATGTCGTAGTCCCCCCTACTAGTGCAGCATGGGATGTCTCAAAGCCATAGGTATCAAATGGTCCCATATGAACATGGTTATCAACCCCTCCAGGAAATACATATTTCCCGGAGGCATCGACAACTTCATGACCATCTTCTGGGATATTTTCACCGACTAACTCAATTTTTTTCATTTTCAACTAAGATATCTGCAATATATTCTGACGTAGGAGTAACGATTCGGCCATTTTTAATTAATAATCCCATTATTTCACTCCTTAGCATTGATTACCGATTGGTAATACGGCTTAACTATGCGTCAACAGCTTTAACTTTTTCTTCGTCACGACGCTCTGGACGGCGGTATACAGATGGGTCGATACCTTCTAAGTATTCAACCACTTTGTCTACTGGCCATACGTCACCGAATTTAGCTTCGATATCGAATAAGTTCCACTCGATAACACCTGGTACACGGTCTCCAATTGTTCCTTCAGGAATTAATGTCTTGAATCCATATCCTGTAGAATCCATCGCAGTATGGCGTACACATGCACAAGCTGTAGCACCCATAACGATTACCGTATCAACACCTAAGTAAGTTAAGGTTGATGCTAAGTGAGTACCAAAGAAGTTAGATGCAAACTTTTTGTGAATCACTGGCTCTTCTGGTCTTGGTTCTAATTTCGGATCAATTTCCATCCAGTGAGAGTTAATATCTAATGAGTGCATAGGAATTTTCTCATCCCAACGAGGAAGATCCCATTGTTCAGTTCCTACATAACCTGTCGTTGTATGGAAAATTGGCACTCCTGATTTACGAGCTGCGTTAAGAACTTTCAGTGCATTCGCACATACTTCTTCCGCATGGTTACATGTGAATGGGTGTCCTTCAGACATCCACGCTTTAGCCATGTCAACTGTTGTGATTGCAGGTGCTTTACCTACACCCATCTCACGCATGAATCCACGCTCTTTATAAATACGACGCGCTTCAGCAAATGCTTCTTTAAGTGCTTCTTCATTAAAACCATACTCATCTACGAATTTGTAATCTTTGTTTTCAGCCATTGTTGCAAACCTCCGTATTTTTATTATTTTAAGACATGTAATCAACAGTTACTTCTTGTACATCACCTTAACTAAAGAGATAGCCTATCTCTGCAAGAGAAGATTGGAAGAGTTCGGCATCGATCAACTCATAATCTTCACGATGCGCCCAATCCGGCTGACGCTCTCCAAGTGTAGTGTCATACTTTTGGATTGAACTTTCAATTACTTCAATTGAATCGCTAAGCATTCCTTTTGTTAAAATAATTGTACGTATCGGTGAAAGAAACATTCGACTCGAAGAAGGAAGGGGATGCGTAACCGGCCGGTAATTAAGGTGAATATAATCTCTCACCTTAAGTAATACATCCCGAAAGTCGCCATCAATACTAATAACGTTTTCAAAACGATCTTGAATTAATCGATTGTTAGAAATGATCGCAACTTGACGCTCCTTCATAAGTCGAACCTCTCTTCCATAACCTTGACTACAGTATGCCACATGTAATCGTTATCAAATGTTAGAGTTCTAACATTTGATAATAATTCATGAAAAACATTTCCAAAAATCGCTATTTTTTGGAAGAGTTTCCACTCAAAAAGCTGGAAAGCAAGCTCTTTTCGAGCATCCTTCCCAGCTTAATATTTTTGTTAAATTTATTATTTTCTTATTCTTCTAAGCCACATGTCTGACGAATGACATCTGCGATTTTATCGACAACGTCATCGACTTGTTCATCGGTTGGCGCTTCAGCCATCACGCGAACGATCGCTTCCGTACCGCTTGGGCGGACTAAGATTCTGCCTTGCCCTTGAAGTTGTTGTTCTTTTTGGCGAATAATTTCTTGCACTTCCGGTTGATCCATTACAGTTCGCTTATCATGCACCGCAATATTGACGAGCTTTTGAGGATAAATCGTCACTTCAGCGGCTAATTCTGATAACTTACGCCCGGTATCACGCATGACACTTAATAATTGAATGCCTGTTAAAAGACCATCTCCAGTTGTATTGTAATCCATTAAAATAACGTGCCCGGATTGCTCACCCCCGAGGTTATAGCCACCTTCGCGCATTGCTTCCACTACATAGCGATCCCCTACTTGAGTTTCTACAGCTGTCATCTCTTCAGCTTCTAACGCTTTATGGAAACCGATATTACTCATCACGGTAGATACGACGGTATCTTCATTTAATCGACCGTGCTCCTTTAGATACTTCGCTAAAATGAACATGATTGCATCGCCGTCCACAATTTGGCCCTGTTCGTCCACTGCAATCACTCGATCTCCGTCTCCATCGAAAGCTAAACCAACATCTGCTTCCTTCTCGATAACCATCGCTTGTAAGGCTTCAGGATGCGTTGAACCCACTTTGTCATTGATATTTAAGCCATCAGGACGGTCACCCATTGTAAGGAAGTCTGTCTCCAAATCCGCAAATAATTGATTAACCACCGGAGAGGTTGCTCCATTGGCAGCATCGAGACAAACTTTCAATCCAGCCAGGTCACCCGGTACGGTAGATTGTAGATGTCTTACGTAACGACCACTGCCTTCTGGATAATCATCGATCGTCCCTAATCCTGCGGCAGTTGGGCGCGGCAAGGTATCTTCTTCAGTATCGAGCAAAGCTTCAATCTCTAATTCTTGATCATCAGATAATTTAAAGCCATCTCGGCCAAAGAATTTGATGCCATTATCTTGAGCTGGGTTGTGTGATGCACTAATCATCACGCCCGCTGAGGCGCCTAAATCTGTCGTTAAAAAAGCAATTCCTGGTGTTGGAATAACACCACAATGCATCACTTCAATTCCAACGGATAATAACCCTGCTGTCAACGCCGCTTCAAGCATCTGACTTGAAATACGTGTGTCTCTTCCCACAACAACGCGTGGTGCATGGTCAGCCAACTCTTCTTCACTCGTATGTTGGATTAATACATACCCTCCTGCGCGCCCAAGCTTGAATGCTAGTTCCGGTGTGAGCTCGGTGTTAGCTACTCCTCTGACGCCATCTGTTCCAAAATATTTACCCATTCTGTTTCTCCTTTATATTCATCACTTAATGTGCTACTCACTAATTGGTTCTACTTCGACGTGAATCGTAGGATTGAGGTCCTCAACTAATTCCACGCCACGTGGCAATTGGATTTCTGCGTCCACGTCACCACTTTGCGTAATACCTGTGACATCGACAACTAAGTCGAGTTGATCGATAATATCGAGCGTCGCACGATTACCGACAATTTCTACTTGACTCGGTTCTTGCAGTTGATACGTATACCGATAACGATTTGGATTCTCACCAAATGGTACCACCGTTAAATCAACTTTCTTACTTGGTCGACCAATCTCCACTTGGGCTTCTAATTCTGTAATGTCTGCATTGACGTCTAACACTTCGCCTTGCTGATTCACCACCCGAATCTGATACTTATCTGTAAAAGACTCATTCATGCGCTCAGAGCGCGTAATATAAATGTACGCTCGGCTGATCTGATTAATAACATCTTCGTCCCCGGTTAAAGTCACTTGTTTCGGAGCGAGAGTCACTTGTTTAACTTCAAGTCCATTTGCTACCAGCTCTGGATCTAATTCATAACCTACCGTTAAAGATTGAGATTTAATCGTCGAAATTTTTACATAACGCTGTGACGGTGTGATCTGGTAATCAACGGAAGAAGGTAAATCCGGTAATACAAGACGAATATATTGGTTCCCCGGGGATTTCCCCTTAAGATCTTCAGTCATAACAATTAGATTGCCATCAATAACTTGATTAATCACGTTCCGTGGTCCAGTTAGTCGGACTTGTACAGATTCTGGTAAGCCACTAATAAATTGCCCTTCATCGATTTCACCGACCGCAACCGGAACATTGGAGAGTGTCTCAGTCACATTGACACTCGCAAATTGTTGGTTCGCTGCTCGTTGGAAACGCAAAGCGTTGTTCTCCGAAGCTACAAATAAATAGAGGAAAATCGCAATGATTAAGGAGACACCCGCGGCCCCTCGTCGGTCCTTTAAAAATTTATCAATCATTTCGATTGCCTCCTTTCATCGGAACAGTTAGGAAGCTAATAATTTGATTCCATAAGGTTTCCTGTGCTTCTTCATCGTTAGTATATAAATATTTCACCAATAAGTCTGTTAATTCTTCCCCTTGAACCCCTCGATATAATTCATCACCTACTGCGATACTAATATCGCCCGTCTCTTCAGAAACAATTAAGGTTACCGCATCGGTTAATTCACTTAAGCCGATTGCTGCACGGTGACGTGTCCCTAATTCTTTCGGAATATGGGTGCTATTTGAGAGTGGCAAGTAACAAGACGCTGCCATAATTTTGAAATCTTTAATAATTACAGCCCCGTCATGAAGTGGAGTATTTGGAATAAAGATATTAATCAACAACTGATTGCTCGTCTCTGCTTTCAATGGAATGCCTGTCGCAACATACTCTTCTAGCGAGTCCGTTCCTTCAATTGAAATCAGCGCCCCAATCTTCCGGCGCGACATATAATATAGAGACTTTTCTAGCTCTTCAATCATCTTGACGCTGGCATTTTTGGTATAGCGCTTATTGCGGAATAAGTCCCGTCCAATCACTTCAAGCGCGCGACGCAGTTCGGGTTGGAATAAAATAATTAAAGCGACAACCCCCCATGACAGTACTTGTCCTATAAGCCAGTCGACTGTATGTAGACCTATCAGTCCCGTAATGAACTTCGCGGTAATAATAATACCAACCCCTTTAAGTAAGTTCATAATTTGGCTGCCGCGAGCATTCATCAGGAGCAAATAAATTAAATACCAAACCACTAAAATGTCTAATAGACGGATGAGTGGTTGGTCCGTTATATATTGCGAAATAAATTCTTGCACAATCACACCCACTTTCTTCTCAATTCGTTCTCCATATTATATCACAATTTTTGGTTCATCATCCTAGCCAATTCAACTTCATGTTGTTCTTCCGGTGAGAGTGGATTCCGATGGATCGTAAAGTAATCGGGGACATAATCGATGCCCCCTTTGACAAATGGATTGCATCGAATAATTCGAGCCGTCCCCATGACCACTCCTTTTAACATGCCATGTCTTTGAATTGCTTGAATCATATAGTTCGAACAACTCGGATGATAACGGCAACTTGGCGGTAACCCTGGGGAAATATAGCGTTGATAGCCATGAATTAATTTAATAAATAATTTTTCCATCCGAGCACTCCTTAACGGTGAATGTATTGATAAATAAATTGAATCACATTCGAAACAATATATGTATACAAGAACATCGAAGCTGGACGATACTTGATCACGTAACCCATAAATTCTTTAAACGTCATATCAGACATCCCTGAAATCATACAAAAAATATCATCCGGGAACAGTGGTGCAATAAAACCAATCTTCAATAATCGGCGATACCCTTCCCCTTCATTCATCTTCTGAATATACCGGTCGAAATCCGAATCCGACACAAAGGCGCGCACAAAGGCTTCGCCGTATTTGCGCCCAAGATGGAAGTTAATCCCTGATCCGATAATCATCCCAGTCGCATTTAATACAAAACCACCTAAATGCCCGAAAATTAAATCCCCAATCACATTGGTTAATCCGAGCGGAATGATTGGATAAATAATTTGACTTGTTTGAACTAAGATAAATAAAACCGGTGCAAAAACACCCATCCGGCGTAAGAGTGCCTCAAATTCCCCTCCAGGTTTAAACATTGGAGAGCGGCTAATATAAATAGACCCTACGATGGTCAAAATCACTCCTAGAATGGTCGTAACACGGATGATTTGACGCCGAGTCTCTAACGATAATCTTCTCAATAGTGAAGCTCCTTTAGATGGACAAAGTAAAAAATCAACAATTTAAATAGTAATCAGATTGCTTATTCATTATACTATAGATAGATATAGAAAGTGAATCCAACTTGAGAAGGAGAATATCAAATGAATTTGAAACGATTGACCGAAGCGATGCAAGCAGCAAATGTTGCGAACATGATTGTGTCGGATCCTTACAGTATTCGCTACTTAACCGGATACCATACGGACCCCGGCGAACGTCTCTTAGCACTGATCGTGCCGGTGGAAGGCCCACTGACATTGATTTTGAATGACTTGTTCCCTCCTTATCAACATCTGGAAGGTGTCAACGTAGTGACCTATCACGACGGCGAACCAGCGGTTGAAGCGATGGCAGAACATCTACTTGATGGGGTAACAAGTATCGATAAATATTGGCCTAGTCATTTCTTACTACGCTTAATGCAAGCCAAACCAAATCTACAACCGGTAGATCGTACCGACTTAATCGACGGCTTACGTGCAATTAAGACTGAAGAAGAACTTGCGATTATGCGCGAAGCTTCACGATTAAACGACCAAGTCATGGCGCAAGTCATTAAGAAATTAGAAGAAGACCCATTAAGTGAACGCGAAATGGCCGATTATGCGAAGCAACTCTACGCTGAAACAGGTCACGAGAGCGTCTCTTTTGAACCAATTATTGCCTACGGCGCTAATGGATCAGACCCGCACCACGTCAATGGGGATGCAACCTTAAAGCAAGGTGACCTGGTGATTATTGATATCGGCGGTCTCTATAAAGGATACGCGTCTGATATGACACGGACCATCTGTGTTGGCACGCCCCGCCCAAGAGCTCTAGAAGTTTATCGCGTGGTGAAGCATGCGAATGAAGCAGCCATTGAAGCGGTGAAGCCAGGTGTACCTCTTTGCGAAATCGACCAAACCGCTCGTCGCCACATTGATTGCGCAGGTTACGGCAAATACTTCACTCACCGCTTAGGACACTTTATCGGACAAGAGGCACATGAAGCGGGTGATGTCTCTAAATTCAATGAAGAACCATGCCAAGTCAACCAAGTCTTCTCGATTGAACCCGGTGTTTATTTACCAGATAACTTTGGAGTCCGAATTGAAGACTTAGTTGCTGTTACCGAAGATGGTTGCGAAGTGTTAAATCACTTTACCAAAGAATTACTTATTATTAATCCGGATTTATCAGACCATTAAATTAATTAGAAGGAGGTCATGACTTATGGCACAAATTAAGCTAGGTTACAGTACCCACCCTATCGCGTTGCATACCGATAAGCTCAATCGTCACGGCATTATCGCCGGTGCGACCGGGACGGGTAAGACCATCACCTTAAAAGTGTTAGCCGAACAACTCAGCCAAGCCGGAATTCCAGTATTTCTATCCGATATTAAAGGCGATATTATGAGTATTGTCGATGCGAATTCAGGTGAAGGGCTTGAAGACCGCCTCAAAGCTACCCACTATGACGACTACGAGCCTCAAGGGTTCCCAGTCCACCTATGGGATGTTAGCGGAGAGTCGGGAATTCCATTACGAATGACGGTATCGGAAATGGGTCCAATCTTACTTGCTAGACTGCTCGGCCTGAATGAGACGCAAGCAGGCATATTAAATATTGTCTTTAGCGTAGCTGATGAGCAAGGGCTTCTATTAATCGACTTAATGGACTTGCGCGCTATGTTGAATTATGTCGGCGAACATGCCAAAGAGCTTAGCGGACATTATGGCAATATCTCCAAAGCGTCAATCGGTGTCATCTTACGCAGTATCTTAGTGCTTGAAAATCAAGGCGGTCAACAATTCTTTGGCGAACCTGCCATTGAGTTGGACGACTTTTTCTCAACCGACGAGCAAGGACGTGGGTATATCCATATTCTCAACGCCATCAAGCTCTATAACCAGCCAATCTTGTATTCGACAGTCTTACTCGCGTTACTCTCGGAATTATTTGAACAGCTGCCTGAAGTTGGCGACTTAGACAAACCTAAAATGGTATTCTTCTTTGATGAAGCACACTCTTTATTCAAAGATACCCCGAAAGCATTAGTTGACAAAATTGAGCAAGTCGTTCGTTTAATTCGTTCTAAAGGGATTGGCGTCTTCTTCGTCACCCAAAACCCAACCGACCTACCCGATTCGGTCAGCAGTCAACTAGGACACCGGATCCAACACGGTCTACGTGCCTATACGCCAAAAGAAATCCGAACGATCCAAAGTGTGGCCGAAACGTTCCGTCAGGACGACTCAATGGACTTACCGCGCGTTATCCAAGACTTACAAGTCGGAGAAGCCGTCGTCTCTGTCTTAGATTCGGACGGGGTACCTACTTCCGTTGAGAAAGCAATTATTTATCCTCCGATGAGTAAGATTGGCACCATCGAGCCGAGCCGCCTATTACAAGTGATCAATCAATCTGACTTCATGGAGAAATACGGTGAAATGATTAATCGTGAAAGTGCCCATGAAGTCCTTCAAGCACTCGTAAAGGAACAAGAGGAAGCCTTAATTCAAGCCGGTCAATCGGCCGAAGTCTCCGAAGTTCCGCTCGATACACCGCAAAAAGATTCAATCTTTGATACATTGAAAGAAGCGGTCACGCAATCCGCCCAACCGAAGCGCAAACGTAACAGCGACTCGCCAATGGATCGCTTTACGAAGAATATGATGAGCGCGGTTGGACGCGAGATGGGACGCGCCATTACCCGTGGTATTACCGGGATGTTTAACCATAAATAATCACGAATCATTCAGCAACGAATTCACAACAATTTAAAGACCGTTCGACCTGAGCTTTCTCAGTTCGAACGGTCTATTTTTATTTATATATATCTAGTTGGTGAATCGCATCGTCATATTCTGCTTGGATCAGCGAATCGGATTCTTGTTCTCGAGTCCGTTTGAGCAGTTGAATCACTTCTTGATTTCCCTTTAGATCTGGCATCTCACCAATCGCCCAGGCAGCAGTGGCACGAATCTCCGGTCGTGGGTCTTCTTCTATCAATTCCAATAAGATGGGCACTGCCGTCATCTCTTGATAATTCGCCAACGCAATAATGGCATTGCGTTGCAGTGGTTTTTTACCGCGCCAAGACCCTGCCAGATGGCCAAACTTCGCCTTGAACTCACGATTACTCATCTTAAGCATTGGCTTCAGCTCTGGAAAGACAACCTCACCTTCCGGTTCCATCTCTGGATGGTGATGAACGTCGATTCCACGATTGTACGGACAGATAACCTGACAAATATCGCACCCATAAATCACCCGTCCCATCGGCTTGCGAAATTCTCGAGGCATTAACGTCTTCGTCTGTGTCTGATACGACAGACAACGCTTGGCATTCATACTGCCATCCCCCAACAACGCTTGTGTTGGACAACCTCGAATGCAACGGTCACAATCGCCGCAATCATAATCTACCCGTGGATCAGGCTCAAAGGTAATTGATGTTAGAATCTCCCCCAAATACATATACGAGCCGAATTCGCGCGAGATCAATAAGCCATTACGCCCGATAAACCCGAGCCCTGCACGGGCAGCTACTGAGACATCCGAGAATTCTCCCGTATCAACCATCGAAACCATCTGCCCCGCTTCGATGCCATAATCTTCCGCTGATTGTTCGATATAGGATACCAATAACGCTAACTTCTCTCGCAAAATATGATGATAGTCAATTCCCCAAGAGGCTCGCGCGAAACTTCCCCGCGGTTCCCCTTTTCGTGTCTCAACCCGTTGCTTCGGCCGACTCGGATAGGCTAACGCAATCGAAATGAACGATTGTGCCTTCGGTAAGGTCAACTCCGGATAGATACGCTCCTCAATGACCGGGTGCTCAAAGCCAGATTGATGACCAAGCGCTTGTTGTTTACGCAATTTCGGTTCCAACGCTAGAAAAGGTTCTGCATGGGTAAAGCCAATCTTATCAATGCCAATCGAGTGCGCATAAGCGCGAATCGCTTCTTTGAACGTTTGATTGCCTGCTTCTTGCATACCCATCCCCCTCTCGTTATTGGCGATAATGATTCGCTCGTTGAATCAAATCTTGAAATATCGCTAACTGATCTGAAGCATCTTGATAGAGTGTCTCAGGATGCCATTGTACGCCTAGAATGAGCGGCACCTCTTCTTCACTCTCCACTGCTTCAATCACTTGGTCTGGACTAAATACCGTTGCTTTCAAGCCCGGAGCCAATTGATCAATCACTTGATGATGATACGAGTTCACATAACTTTGGTCGGTCACGAGACGACTCCAATAACTTTGAGATTCTACTTCAATCGTATGTGTCACAACATTCGGCGCCGACTTCTGATCATGTTGTATCGAGATGTTCGGATTCTCTGACAAATCTTGATGCAACGTACCACCTAAGACCGCGTTCAGCAGTTGCATCCCCCGACAGACTCCTAATACTGGTATTTGCGCTGCTACTGCTGCTTTAAATAATTCAATATCGTTCAAATCACGTTCGGGCTTGATTGGCCCTAGCTTCTCGCGCGGCTGTTGTTGATAATGGATTGGCCCGACATCACTGCCACCGATTAAGATCAATCCGTCGATTAACTCGATCACTTCACTCAGATAAGCTTGGGCATTCAAAGGAATAAGGTACGGTATCCCGCCCGCTGCTTCAACGGCTTCCGCAAAGGCTGCTTGTGCATAATGCACCGTGAGCCCCGTATAAGTCCCACTCGCTTGCATCGCACCCACATCCATCGTAATACCAATAATAGGTCTTCTCATGCTCCACCTCTTCTAATCTCTTGATACTAATGATTGTCTCCATTGTACACTTCTGGAGGAATCCCCTCAAGATAATCTCTACCTTCTGGAACAATCCCCGACTCAATATACTGCTTCACCGCTTGCGAAGTAATCATCGTCCCCGCTACATCAATAATATAGACCGCATAAGGCGGTTGTTTTTGCCGTACGATCAAATAATTCTCCGCCCCCAAGTCTAAGTGAAGCGACCATATCTCACACCAGCGCTCTTTGATTTGGATATGGTCATTAAAAAGATGATATTCCGTTTGGATTTTATAGCCTTTCTCCTTGAGAAAGGACTTCACATTAAAGTAACGCTGCCCTTCATAGTATCGAATCGAACGCATCAACTTCACCTCCCACTTCTTATTATACGAACAAACGTTCGATAAGGGAAGTGGGAGATCTCCTTATTAACTCAAATGAAATATCCACTTGATTTTACGGAGTCTTCAAATAATCCAACGTCAAAGCTAAAAATGTTTGGATGGCAAGTTCGAGATAATCTTCGTTAATATCGAACTTTGGATGGTGATGCCCGTGGAATTGACCTTCGATGTGCCCAGGGTTACTTAAGTAAATAAACGCGCCTGGAACTTCCTCTAGGTAAAAAGCAAAGTCCTCGGAAGACATCAGAGGTTGCGGCAAAGTATATAATGCATCTTCGCCCAGAACTTCTTCTAGCACTTGATGGGTTTCTTCAACAGCTTCAGGCGTATTGATAATGGCAGGGTATTTGTAATCATACGTGACCTTGCATTGCACATCGAATGCTTGCGCAATCCCATCCGCAATCCCTTGAATCCGTTGGTGAATATTCTCTCTCAGTTGATTGCTGTAAGTACGGACTGTGCCCTCCAACTCAACGGTATCGGGAATAATATTTTGATTAAAGCCACCTTGAACACGGGTAATCGATAAGATTGACGGATCAAAAGCTGAAATATTGCGTGATTTAATCGTTTGAAGTGCGGTGATCAGTTGACCGGTTGCGACAATCGGATCATGACTTAATTCCGGATAGGCTCCATGGTAGCCTTTGCCTTGCACTTCAATTAAGAATCGATCCATCGAAGCCATCATTGGTCCTTCAATCAAGCCGATCGTTCCTTCGGGTTGTTGACTATCGAGTTGCCCTTGATGCATGCCATAAATCCGTGTCACCCGAGGATTTTCCAACGCACCTTCTTTAATCATCGGCAAAGCGCCACCAGGATATTCTTCACCCGGCTGGAAAATTAATTTGACGGTTCCTGCAAATTGATCGCGATGTTGCGATAAAATCGCTGCTACCGACAACAGAACAGCAGTATGTGCATCATGCCCACACGCATGCATTGCGCCATTCGTTGAGGCAAAATCCAACCCCGTGTCCTCTTGAATTGGTAAGCCATCCATATCCGCACGTAAAGCGAGTACTTTATTAGCGGGACGCTCCCCATGAATTAAGGCAACAATCCCATTGCCCTCAACATAATGTGAATCATACTCAATGCCTAATTCATCTAATACACCGCAGACATAAGCGACCGTCTTTGGTAGTTCCAGCCCGATTTCAGGCATTTGATGTAGCGCTCTGCGCCATTGGATGGTTTGAGGTAAGATTTGTTGTGCGAGTTGTAATAATAATTTTGGATTCATATCTTTTCTCTTCCTTATTGAGTTAAATAATGAACTAACATCTCCGTTGTTAAGAGTAATTGGTCAATCTCTAAATATTCTTCTGTCGTGTGAACTTGTTGCATCCCCACACCGACAATCGCCGCATTAAATCCATGCGCCGCAAAGAAATTCGCATCCGATCCGCCACCAATAATCTGTGGCTTTGCCTGAACACCTATCGCTTGATAGGCTTCAATCACCTCTTGAACGAACGCCCCTCCGTCTTTTGAGCGCAACGCTGGATAATCTAACGTTGCTTTAAAGTCATAATGCTTTGAATCCCCTACCTGTTGTTGGATGATTGATTCATATTGAGCTAGGATTTGATCCGCACGTTCTTGACTTTGCGTCCGAACTTCTCCGGTAAACGTACATCGATCCGGCACCACATTTGTCGGAAAATCCGATTGAATGGTCGAGATATTGGCGGTGGTGTCCGCATCAATCCGAAGTAAAGGCAGTTCACTAATAATCTGACTTGCGAGTTGGATCGCACTGATCCCCGCTTCCGGCTCAATACCTGCATGGGCTTTTCGCCCATGAATTGTCACTTCGAAATGATACGAACAAGGCGCTTGGTATGCGACCCGGTCAGCTCGGCCTGCATTATCAAAGACGATCATATTTTTAGGCAAAGTCATTTCAGCATCAACTTCCTCCCAGTTAGTATGCCGTGCACCAAGCATTCCTTGTTCTTCCCCAGGGGTAATCACTAAATAAAATGTCCGATGGGGAATCGCGTGGCGTTTTAAATAATCTATGGCACCGAGAATCGCGGCGAGTCCCGCTTTATCATCTCCCCCAAGTGTCGTTGTGCCATCCGTCCGCCATTGATTTCCATCTTTAATAATATTAAGTTCCGCATTGGGCTCAATCACATCGGTATGTGCATTTAAAGTAACGGGTGGCGCATCGAGCGTCCCCAATATCTCGGCAAAAATCACTGGCGAATCCCCACCATACTGAACTTGATTTTCATGCAAGTAGACTCGGGCTCCTATGTTATTCAAATACTTCACTAAATATTCCGTCATTTGATGCTCATGACGGCTAGGCGAATGAATTCGCAACATGTCTTCCAACAACGTTAATGTCCGTTCTTTCATATCATTTCTCCTTCATCGCTCGTACTTGTCATTATTTAATCATAGGATGAATCGAGAAGCAATATCAATCAATAGACTTATAACTGACTTGAATTCATGATAGAATTAAAAGCGAAAAGATTATCAAATGAGGTGACGCAAATGGAACGGATTAGTTGGACAGATTACTTTATGGCACAAAGTCTAGTGATTTCAACCCGAAGCACCTGCGACCGACTGATGGTTGGAGCCGTCATTGTAAGAAATAACCGGATTGTGGCAACAGGGTATAATGGCTCAGTATCCGGCCTAACACACTGCATTGATCATGGATGTTTTGTAGTAGACGGCCACTGCATTCGTACCATCCATGCCGAAGTGAATGCGGTTATTCAATGCGCTAAGATGGGAACTCCGACCGAAGGTGCAGAAATCTATATTACGCATTTCCCTTGTTATAATTGCTCGAAGGTCATTATTCAAGCCGGCATTAAAAAAGTTCATTACCTCTACGATTACCGCAATGACCCCAATGCTATTGATTTGTTCAAAGAATGCGACATCCAAGTGACCAAACACGAACTCAGTCCGGATCTATTCGAACAAATCAAAACCCTCCACCTCAAAAACATCGATTACCAGTAAAATAATTCAAGCTACTGAAGACAGAGTGCTTCGGTAGCTTGTTTAATTGGGATTTTATTTAATTTTGAGAATAAAAATAACACTCTGAATGGAGTGAGTGTTTGTTGAAAATGAGCTAAATAAATTACATAGCTCTCAAAATTTTCTACTTGTACCATTCCTAAACGTTCTTTCTTGAATATTACAACTTCGTTAGCATAATTATTGACCCCTTATATGTAAATTATATTAAAGTTCCATTTCGGTAACGCGATGAGTTGCTATGCAAATAACGTTTCCAAATTGGAGCAATTTGTGCTATGATTCATACAAGACATGAGGTGTTTATAATGGAACTTTCAAAATTTATCGGATTTAAAATAAAAGAGTTAAGAGAAGCCAATAAGAAAACACAAGAAGATTTAGCGAAAGCATTAGGCACCACTCGTCAAAGCATCAGCCGATACGAGAATGGCCTAAGGAAAGTCGGACAAGATGAGTTGTTTAAATTAGCTGATTATTTCAATGTCAGCTTAGATTACTTTTTTCCTCCAATCATTGACAAGACAGATATCCAAAAAGTATATGAACAACTAAGTCCTGATAGACAGCGAACTGTATACAACTTCGCTGAGCATCAACTCGATGAACAGAATAATGTTAACGAAGAATCATCCGTTTACGTTTACGGGCAAACAGCAGCCGACATACCAGTAAGATATGTTGATAGGTGGTATGACACTGTCTCAGCAAATGTTCCTGAAGGAGCTGATGGTGCATTGTTAGTTCAAGAAGATTCAATGGAACCTCTTATTAAGAAGAACTCAATCATCTTTTATAAAAAGCAGCCTATCGTTGAAAATGGTGAAGTAGCAATTATTGAAATCAAAGGAGGTGAAATGACCTGTAAGAAGTTCTACTTTAATGGTGAGAAAGTCATCCTTCGGTCGATTAACGGTAAATTCGAAGACATGATTTTTGAAGATGGTGTAAGAGTTATCGGGAAAGTAATTTTATAGAAAGAGGAGATTATAAATGGCTAAGAAATACTATGACGAAAATGGCCGAGAAGTTGTTATTAAAAAAAGAGGAGGATGTTTAAAAAATATCCTCATTATGATTGGGGTATTGGTAATAGTTGGATTTATTGGGAATTATTTTTCAGGATCAGACAATACATCTACAACTAATAATTCACAAAATAACGTTGCAGATGTGAAACCAACAGAAAACAATAAAGAGGAAATTCTAGAAGAAGAGCCAATCATAGAAGTATCTGCTACTCAGCTTCTAGAAGACTATGACGCCAACGAGGTTCGTGCAAATGAACAATATAAAGGTAAACGAGCTAAAATTTCTGGTATCGTAGACTCTATAGGGGAAACCTTCGGACAAACTTATGTCACGATTAACGGTGGTGATGAATTTGAACTACTATCCGTCCAATGTTTCTTCAAAGATAGCTCCGCTCTATCATCTTTAAATAAAGGTGATCAAATTACAGTTGAGGGTACTATAGACGGTAAATCTATGAATATTGGTGTAAAGGACTGCACTTTAATTCAGTAAATAAAGGCTATGACGATATTATTGTGAACGACATTTCAAATGTTGAAATCGTTTGGGTAGTGGTTCCGTAAGAATTATGGGGATTTTTTTTATAGAAGATATTGATGTTAAAAAATATGATGAGGTATCATTATCCGGAACAAATAAAAGAGAAAACAATGATATATCACGTATTCTATATGCGTTTCTTGATTATATCAATTCTTGGGTGCATTGTTTACACAACTAGTCATTCATCGTTTATTTATTATTGCTATAATATGGAATTAGTCTTCACTAGTGCTGTTGCAATGTTAGTACCTTGCGTAATTATTTTCCTATTTTTAAGATACAAAGAAGCGTTGCACCAGTCGCTTATGGCGAGTGAGTACACCTACCCGACAAAGTTTTTGAAAAAACAAAAGAATATTAGGTGAAGTTATGCAAAGAAAGTTATCAAAGTGCACATTAATACTGATTATTTTTACTGCATTGGTCGGATTTGATTTTAAAAAGTATGACAAGTATGTACTTTATAAACATGACGTTGAACAAACAAAAACAAATATCAGATTAATGTATAATATGAAAAGTGAAGATTGGACTTTTGAAAAATTCGATGAAAAAGATTCTTACATGCTAAAAGATTTAGTAAGAGTTATTCTCAAGAACGATGATGAGATTGAGTCAATCGTATTTCTTCATTTGGATGAGAGAGATTTAAGGAATGTTATGCACCATGTAGGATTGCAATTAACACCTCATATGGTTAAAGCTATTAGACCAGAATGGCTGCCATCAGAAGAGGTCAAGACGGAATCTGTAATAACAGATGATTTCTTGTTAACTGTAGCTAATTTTTTCCCTAACAAAACAGAAAAACACCTCTCTGCTACTTTTACATTTGATAAAAAGTCAGTAGAGTCATTATTTGACACAACCTTAAAGGTATTAGATATGGAATAAAAAAAGCCCTACTCCTGAGGTGACCCCCATAAAGTTAGTTTCTAACTCTAACTTTCGGGGGTCAGTTCAGATGAGTGAGTGCTTATTCTTCTGCGGATAATTCAGATATCAACTGTTTTACATTGCAACCTTGGATTTCGACATTATCTGTTTCTGGAGATTCGATAAACGCAGTAGGATTAATAATCTCGATCCGATTTAAGATGTCGTTTTTGTCTACCTGGTATCTACAAACTGCATGAATTCCGTCGGGAAGCTCGATCTCGTCCGTATATCCGCCTGTAGGGTATTCGAGTATTACGTCTAAAACATCAATAGAATCATCTAGCTCGTAATCAGTTAGGCGCATTGTTGGTATCATAGATTTTCTCCCCCTTTTTCAATACATTATTTCTCAAATAGTTCTCGCTCGGTGTATATGCTGTAATTATATCACTTCTTGTTACAACGAGCTACGGAAATCAGCCAAGAGTTCCTATATAGGAATTAGCATCTCGTCCTAAAGAGTCCTTGGTTATAAATATCATTTCAGCTTTAACTAAGGCTTCGACAATGGAATCAATAGCATCTTCACTAAACAATTCTTGTTTGTGTCCTCGAATTATATGATAATACCTATCTTGGTTGTCATTTATTGTCTCAATAGGCATTTGATCCCCATCCTTAAAACTTTATCAAACCTTCTTTTTACGAGTAAAACTTATCCCCGTTCAATAATCTTCTGATATGAGTTGAAGAATCTCATGCTTATCCGGAACCATTTTGTAAACATCTCCAAGTCCAAATTAAGATTCAACTTAGTTTTTTTCTAATCTTTTAACATTTCATCTAACTTAGTACGTTCTCCATCTACATTCGGCACGATCGTACAATGACAATGTGGATGCAAAGGCGAGGCATTCACTCATGGAATTAAGCTACAAAAGGTTAGCTTAATTCCTAAAAAGTGTTTTATCAACCCTATTTGACAAAAATCCAAAAAACACTTATCAGAGCAGTTAAGCGTTAGTCTTCAAACTCTACTCTTTCGACATCTTTGCCAAGTATTAATCTCCCAACAGTAGTATCGCCATCAACATCTAGAATAAATCCGTCTCCTTCGCCATTGTCACATTCGGGATCAGCTTCAATAAATATTCCTTTATCAATTGTTCCATCCTTTAAAAATATTTTTATTGTTTTTAAGCGATTCTCCCATTTATTATATTTAAAAGGATCCACCATAACTATCTTCCTATCTTTTCTTTGTTTGGAATCTACGTACTCCTATTTTTGATTTATGAATTTTGTTATTCTGATAAGATTTCTTATGCTATCATTATATAAAGTAATTATTGTTAACTATGATTTCAATAGTACAGTATAAGGTAAAGTGGACAGATATATCTATGACAGAACGTCACATAATCACCCCTGCCCTATACTCCTAATCATAACCATAAAAAGGTTGAATTCCAATGAAAGAGATTATTTTCGTAATGCTGTGTTTTCTAGTAACATGGTTGACCTTTAATAAAAATGATGATGATTAATACAGATTCTATTGAGATCATAGAGCTATATCATAAAATTTTTAAAACTATTCAAGAAGAATTGGATGCCAAACAACCATCGATCGGAAAAATAATAAGAAAAGAAGGAAAGAGGCAATCACATGAGAAAAGAAGTTGAAGATTTACTTCGTTCTGATATATCTACATATCGCATTTCTAAGGAAGCAAACGTTCCATATATGACTGTAAATGATCTTATAAATGGGAAGTCTTCGATTGATAATGCCAAGTTCTCTACAGTTGAAAAGTTATATAATTATTCTATTTCATTGCATAAAAATAACCTCATTGATTAAAGCGGGGTTTTGATTTATTGGTAAAATTTTTCTGACTAAAAAATCCTCGTATCCGTCAGGCTAATATAAATCTTATTTCCAATACATAATATGTTCTTTAAAAAAATCATCAAAATTGATAGAACCTTTCAAAATAAATATAATAGAGGTGAAACTATTGATTAAGTAAAAGTTATTGGGATGATGATTATATAGAAAGAGGGATTATTATGAAAAAATTGTTACTGACGTTAGTTTTTGTATGCTTATTTAACAGTCATTCTGCAGTTGCATATGGATTAGAATTAACAGATTATGAAGCATTAATCACTTCTTCACAAAATATCAAGCCCACCGAACTTTCTTCGGGAGAATGGATCGTAGGAGAAGATATTGAGCCAGGTAGATATAATATTAAACCATCAGACGAAGAAGATAGTGGAAATATAATGATATACCAAAAAGATAAATCCACTCTTCTTCTTAATGAAGTGCTTGGCTTTAATCATTTCGGTGGGGTCGAACAAATTAGGGTGTATCTGACCGGGGGCGAAAAAATTGAAATTATAGGATTGGATTCAGTCACCTTTACACCGGTTGGTCCTGAGGAGAAGCACGAAGAAATCCATGCAGGATTTTGGATTGTTGGAATTGACGTTGAACCGGGTACATATATTGCGACAACAGAAAAAGAACAGTCTGGCAATGTATTTGTAACTGATAAAGATGGATACCTTGTTACCACTGAAATTCTTGGTGAAAATATGTTCAGAGGCGTAGATCAAATGGAACTCAAGCTAGAAGAAGGATACAAAATTGATGTAAGTAATCTATCGAACGTATATTTGAATAAAAAATAAGCCGAGGAAAATTTGCACATTTTAAAAACCCCACTCCTATCTAAAAGATATAGAGTGGGGTTATTTATAGGGCTTATAACAGTTCAAAAATATTATTTAACCTTTTTGGAATAAAAATAAGCCACCTGTCAGAATCGAACTGACGACCTCTTCCTTACCATGGAAGCGCTCTACCGACTGAGCTAAGGCGGCAAATAAGATGTAGCTTATTAACACATAACAACATAATTATACCTGATTTTACGAGTAAAGTAAACAGTAAATCCGAAGATCTCTTACGCCTTAGCACAGTCTCTGCTTAAAGTGATCATTCGCCGCTACAAAGAGAGTACCCAATAAGATGTCTTCGGATTTTATAAGTATAGAAAAGCGTTTGGTTCTTTTTCCAACTATAATTTACCACCGTTTGTATGCGTTTGCAAGGTGTATTTTTGATGATTTTAGTCAAGTTGAGCTTCTAATCATTTTCACCAATTTATATTTTTTCACTGGAGTTGTGTCAAATCAAATACGAGCTAACCAATTCAACAGTTCAAAAAACAATAATTTAATCTCGCAACTCATAAAAATATAATTTTCAACAGGATAATTTAATTTTAAGCAAAAAAAAATAAGCTCGACTGGCTTAGAATAAAAAGCTCCGCCAGTTGGGCTCGAACCAACGACATCATGATTAACAGTCATGCGCTCTGCCAACTGAGCTATGGCGGAATCATCCAACTGAAGATCAGATCTTCTCTTAAATGAATTAATATAATTCAGCGTGGCGACGACCTACTCTCACAGGACCCAAGGTCCAACTACCATCGGCGCTAAGAAGCTTAACTGCTGTGTTCGGGATGGGAACAGGTGTGTCCTTCTTGCAACCATCACCACACTAAATTATCTGAATGAACCTTTGTCCACTCAAAACTGAATATCTCTTCCAAAAGTTTCCTTAAATTGACTGACTCGTGGTTAAGTCCTCGACCGATTAGTACTAGTCCGCTCCATACATCACTGCACTTCCACTTCTAGCCTATCTACCTGATCGTCTCTCAGGGGTCTTACTTCTTACGAATGGGAAATCTCATCTTGAAGCTGGCTTCGCACTTAGATGCTTTCAGCGCTTATCCATCCCGCACATAGCTACCCAGCAATGCTCCTGGCGGAACAACTGGTACACCAGCGGTGCGTCCATCCCGGTCCTCTCGTACTAAGGATGGCTCTTCTCAAATTTCCTACGCCCGCGACGGATAGGGACCGAACTGTCTCACGACGTTCTGAACCCAGCTCGCGTACCGCTTTAATGGGCGAACAGCCCAACCCTTGGGACCGACTTCAGCCCCAGGATGCGATGAGCCGACATCGAGGTGCCAAACCTCCCCGTCGATGTGAACTCTTGGGGGAGATAAGCCTGTTATCCCCAGGGTAGCTTTTATCCGTTGAGCGATGGCCCTTCCATACGGTACCACCGGATCACTAAGCCCGACTTTCGTCCCTGCTCGACTTGTAGGTCTCGCAGTCAAGCTCCCTTCTGCCTTTGCGCTCTGCGAATGATTTCCAACCATTCTGAGGGAACCTTTGGGCGCCTCCGCTACGCTTTAGGAGGCGACCGCCCCAGTCAAACTGCCCACCTGACACTGTCTTCCGTGTGCTACACGCGAGTTAGAGGGACCATCTGTCAAGGGTAGTATCCCACCAACGCCTCCCTGTAATCTGACGACCACAGTTCCTAGGCTCCTACCTATCCTGTACATGACAAACAATCACTCAATATCAAGTTGCAGTGAAGCTCCATGGGGTCTTTCCGTCCTGTCGCGGGTAACCGGCATCTTCACCGGTACTATAATTTCACCGAGTCCCTCGTTGAGACAGTGCCCAAATCGTTACGCCTTTCGTGCGGGTCGGAACTTACCCGACAAGGAATTTCGCTACCTTAGGACCGTTATAGTTACGGCCGCCGTTTACTGGGGCTTCAATTCGTACCTTCGCCGAAGCTAAGCACTCCTTTTAACCTTCCAGCACCGGGCAGGCGTCAGCCCCTATACGTCACCTTTCGGTTTGGCAGAGACCTGTGTTTTTGATAAACAGTCGCTTGGGCCTATTCACTGCGGCTGACATACGTCAGCACCCCTTCTCCCGAAGTTACGGGGTCATTTTGCCGAGTTCCTTAACGAGGGTTCGCTCGCTCACCTGAGTGTTCTCCACTTGACTACCTGTGTCGGTTCTCGGTACGGGTTGGTTAAACTCGCTAGAAGCTTTTCTCGACAGTTTGATCTATTCACTTCGCTACTAAACTTCGCTCCCCATCACACCTTACCCTTCAGTCATAAGCATTTCACTCATGACAAAGCTCGGTGCTTGGACGCCCTATTCCATCAGGGCGATGAACACAACCTCCTGTGTCCCTCCATCACTCAATCGTTTAATCCAAGTACAGGAATCTCTACCTGTTATCCATCGCCTATACCTATCGGCTTCAGCTTAGGTCCCGACTAACCCTGGGCGGACGAGCCTTCCCCAGGAAACCTTAGTCTTTCGGTGGACGGGATTCTCACCCGTCTTGCGCTACTCATACCGGCATTCTCACTTCTATACGCTCCACCACTCCTCACGGTATGGCTTCACCGCCTATAGAACGCTCTCCTACCATCCTTACGGATCCACAGCTTCGGTGTTCAGTTTAGCCCCGGTACATTTTCGGCGCAGAGTCACTCGACTAGTGAGCTATTACGCACTCTTTCAAGGGTGGCTGCTTCTAAGCCAACCTCCTAGTTGTCTGGGCAACTCCACATCCTTTTCCACTTAACTGATACTTAGGGACCTTAGCTGGTGGTCTGGGCTGTTTCCCTTTTGACTACGGATCTTATCACTCGCAGTCTGACTCCCAAAGATAAGACAATGGCATTCGGAGTTTATCTGAACTTGGTAAACCATAAGGCCCCCGCATTCAAACAGTGCTCTACCTCCATCGCTCTCACTTTGAGGCTATACCTAAATATATTTCGGAGAGAACCAGCTATCTCCAAGTTCGATTGGAATTTCTCCGCTACCCACACGTCATCCAAATACTTTTCAACGTATCCTGGTTCGGTCCTCCAGTGCGTCTTACCGCACCTTCAACCTGCACATGGGTAGGTCACTTGGTTTCGGGTCGACAACCATTGACTCCTCGCCCTATTCAGACTCGCTTTCGCTACGGCTCTGCTTCTTCAGCTTAACCTTGCCAATCATCGTCACTCGCCGGTCCATTCTGCAAAAGGTACGCCATCACCCATTAACGGGCTCTGACTACTTGTAGGCACACGGTTTCAGGTACTCTTTCACTCCCCTCCCGGGGTGCTTTTCACCTTTCCCTCACGGTACTGGTTCACTATCGGTCACTAGGGAGTATTTAGCCTTGCCAGATGGTCCTGGCGGATTCCAACGGAATTCCTCGTGTTCCGCTGTACTCAGGATACTCATAGGTTGAATCTCGCTTTCGTCTACGGGGCTCTCACCCTGTGCCGCACACCTTCCCAGATGTTTCGACTAACTTGATTCATACCACGTCTGAGTCCTACAACCCCAATGTGCATGCACATTGGTTTGGGCTCGTCCCACTTCGCTCGCCGCTACTATGGGAATCGCGTTTGCTTTCTCTTCCTGCAGGTACTAAGATGTTTCAGTTCCCTGCGTCTACCTCACTTGCGTGTGACAACCTGCGGTTGCCGGGTTCCCCCATTCGGATATCTCTGGATCTTAGCTTACTTACAGCTCCCCAAAGCATTTCGGTGTTCGTCCCGTCCTTCATCGGCTCCTAGTGCCAAGGCATTCACCGTGCGCCCTTACTTACTTAACCACTATGATGGTCGCGCTATTTTTTCTTCATCTTTCGATGAACTCGGTCAATTCTCGGTTTGATTATATCTCTTTCTTAAGAAATTATATCTTCACTTTTGAAATTGTTTCTTATTATTTCCTCGCATCGAAGAAATAATAAGCGATATTCAGTTTTCAATGAACAAAGTTGAGTAAACCTGAAGCTCACTCAAAACTAAACAAAGACGAACACAATGTGTGTCGATAACTTCGTCTGCCATTTTGGCAGCTCCATGTCTCCTTAGAAAGGAGGTGATCCAGCCGCACCTTCCGATACGGCTACCTTGTTACGACTTCACCCCAATCATCCATCCCACCTTCGACGGCTCCCTCCATAATGGTTAGGCCACCGGCTTCGGGTGTTACAAACTCTCGTGGTGTGACGGGCGGTGTGTACAAGACCCGGGAACGTATTCACCGTGGCGTGCTGATCCACGATTACTAGCGATTCCGGCTTCATGCTCTCGAGTTGCAGAGAACAATCCGAACTGAGAATGGCTTTAAGAGATCTGCTTGGCCTCGCGACGTCGCTTCTCGCTGTACCATCCATTGTAGCACGTGTGTAGCCCAGGTCATAAGGGGCATGATGATTTGACGTCATCCCCACCTTCCTCCGGTTTGTCACCGGCAGTCTAACTAGAGTCCCCAACTCAATGCTGGCAACTAGTTATAAGGGTTGCGCTCGTTGCGGGACTTAACCCAACATCTCACGACACGAGCTGACGACAACCATGCACCACCTGTCTTCTTGTCCCGTAGGATTTCACCTATCTCTAGGCTATGCAAGAGATGTCAAGACCTGGTAAGGTTCTTCGCGTTGCTTCGAATTAAACCACATGCTCCACCGCTTGTGCGGGTCCCCGTCAATTCCTTTGAGTTTCAGCCTTGCGGCCGTACTCCCCAGGCGGAGTGTTTATTGCGTTTGCGCCAGCACTGAGGGGCGGAAACCCCCCAACACTTAACACTCATCGTTTACGGCGTGGACTACCAGGGTATCTAATCCTGTTTGCTCCCCACGCTTTCGAGCCTCAGCGTCAGTTTCAGACCAGAAAGCCGCCTTCGCCACTGGTGTTCCTCCATATATCTACGCATTTCACCGCTACACATGGAATTCCGCTTTCCTCTTCTGTACTCAAGTTGACCAGTTTCCAATGCAACTCCACGGTTGAGCCGTGGGCTTTCACATCAGACTTAATCAACCGCCTGCGCTCCCTTTACGCCCAATAAATCCGGATAACGCTTGCCACCTACGTATTACCGCGGCTGCTGGCACGTAGTTAGCCGTGGCTTTCTGATCAGTTACCGTCAAACCTATAACAGTTACTCTATAGGCTATTCTTCTCTGATAACAGTGCTTTACGATCCGAAGACCTTCTTCACACACGCGGCGTTGCTCCGTCAGACTTGCGTCCATTGCGGAAGATTCCCTACTGCTGCCTCCCGTAGGAGTTTGGGCCGTGTCTCAGTCCCAATGTGGCCGATCACCCTCTCAGGTCGGCTATGCATCAAAGCCACGGTAGGCCGTTACCCCACCGTCTAGCTAATGCACCGCGGGACCATCCTTCAGTGACA